>NZ_JBEVDL010000032.1:0-6988 GCF_040514055.1 Pseudomonas sp. | reverse complement strand
GCCGCGCTGTAAACCGTCGCGTAGAAGCGCAGGTTGAAGCTCAAGCTAAGTAATTAGCTCGCAGCTCTGAGGAAAGCCCGGCTTAGGCCGGGCTTTTCTTTGCCTGCGATTTGGGTTTTATCCGGATTTTGCGGTGGCCCTAAAAGATCGTCCGCCCGCGGCCCGAACCTCCGGCAGCTCCTACAGGGTCGGGTTACCACGGGGCATTGTGGGCGCCGCGGCGTTTACATGGATGTACGCTGGCCCCGGTAGGAGCTGCCGCAGGCTGCGATATTTTGATCTTTGGCCACAGCCCCTATCACCAGAATCGCCGGGCTTTTCAATTCAAACGCACTCGCATCCTGTTCCATGGTGTTCAGGTCGCTGCGGCATTCGCGCTGATGCGCCAAGGAGGCGTTTTCGATCATGGCCACCGGCGTATCCAGGGCCATCCCACCGGCAAGCAGTTGCTCACGGATCTCGCTCAGCTTCGCCACACCCATGTACACCACCAGGGTGGTGCCGCCCTGGGCCAGTGCCTGCCAATTCAGGCTGCTGCCATCCTGGGTATGCGCCGTCACCAGCGTTACTCCGCGCGCAACCCCGCGCAGGGTCAGCGGAATATCGCACTGCGTTGCCCCAGCCAGCCCGGCCGTGATGCCGTTTACCAGCTCGACCTCCACCCCACGCTCGCGCAGCCACTGCGCTTCCTCACCGCCTCGACCGAAAATGCACGGGTCGCCGCCCTTGAGCCGCACCACACATTTGCCCTGGCGCGCATACCGCAGCATCAGGCGATGGATGAACGCCTGTGGCGTGGAGCGACAGCCGCCGCGCTTGCCCACGGCGATGATTCGCGCTTGGGGGCAATGTTCCAGCACGGCGTCATTGACCAGGTCGTCGATCAGCACCACATTCGCTTCGCCCATGGCGCGTACTGCTTTGAGGGTCAACAATTCCGGGTCACCAGGGCCTGCGCCCACCAGCCAGACTTTTGCGCTCATCGTGTTTTCCTCATCAGATAACGGCGACCGGCTGAGCCGTGGCGGCCAGCAGTCGCTTGATTTCCGGGACGCACGAACCGCACTGCGTGCCGCAACCCAATTCCTGTTTAAGGCCCTGCAAGTCCAGGCCTTGACTGATTCCCGCGCACACTGCGTTGTGGCTGACATTACGGCAGTTGCACAGGGTGTTGTTGCCAGCGCCAATGGCGGCGCCGTCGCCAGGTGGTGCACTCAAGGGAGCGAGCATCCAGCGCCGCAGTGGTTCATCGGCGCGCCCTTCGAGCCACAGGTTTTGCAGCCAGTGCCGGGCCAGGGTTTCCCCGGCGAGGCGGATGGCGGTGATCCTGCCGTGTTCGATGCGTACACGTTTGCCGATCGAGCGGCGCACGTCGTCGTAGGCCAGTACGGGGCCTTGATCCACGCCCAGGCACTGGTCGATGTCGCGCAATAGTTGGGCGTCGGGCGCCGAGGCGCTGGCTGCGCGTATAAGCAGCGCCGGGCGCTCACGGCCAGCGACGCTCAGGCTGGCGTAGGAAAATTCCTCACAGAGGGGGCGCAGGCGCTCCAGTTGCTGTTGAACGTTGCCTTCGACCAGGGCAAACAGCTGCCAAGGCAGGTTGACGGGCTCCAGTCGCACGCCGCTGTGCTTCAGTTCCGGCTGCTTCGACAGGGGGTCAAAGGCCGGTTGGGTCAGCGAATTGACCCCGCCTTTGAGAAACCGGTCGCCCCAGTGCATGGGCAAAAACGCCTGGCCTGGCCGAACGCTCTCGTCACGGGTCACCGGCAGCACCACTGCGCCACGACGACTGTTCAGGCTGACCAGGTCGCCAGACTGCAAGCGATGGCGGCGTAGCTCATCGGGGTGCAGGCTCAACACCGCTTCACTGACGTGACCGAACAGCTGCGCGGCCGTGCCGGTGCGGCTCATGCCGTGCCATTGATCGCGCAGGCGCCCGGTGATCAGGGTCAGGGGAAACTGCGCATCCGGTTGTTCCCTGGCCGCTCGATACGGGTCCGCAATGAAGTGTGCGCGGCCGTTGGCGGTGGGGAATATGCCGTCACCGTACAGGCGCGCGGTACCTTGGCTGGCGCCGGGCGGGAAGGGCCATTGTTGCGGACCGATCTGGTCGATCAAGGCATGGCTGAGCCCGGAAAGGTCCAGGTCACGGCCTTGGGTCAGTTGCTTGTACTCATCAAAGATCTGCGCCGGCGTGTCGAGGGCAAACAGGCTGGCGTGCCCTGGACGCAGATGTTTTTCCAGGCGCTGTGCGAAATCCACCGTGATGGCCCAGTCCGGCCGTGCCTCGCCAGGTGCGATGACAGCCTGGCGCACGTGGGAAATGCGCCGCTCGGAGTTAGTCACCATGCCCTCTTTTTCACCCCAACTCGCGGCGGGTAGCAGCAGATCGGCAAAGGCTGCGGTTTCAGTGGTGCGAAAGGCTTCCTGCAACACCACGAACGGGCATGCCTGCAGGGCCTCACGCACGGCGTTCTGGTCAGGCATCGATTGCGCAGGGTTGGTGCAGGCGATCCACAAGGCCTTGATACGGCCGCTGCGCACCTGTTCGAACAACTCGATGGCGCTCAACCCGGTGGTGTGTGGCAGTTGCTCAACGCCCCAGTAGGCCGCCACTGCCTCGCGGTGCTCGGCATTGGCGGCGTCGCGATGGCCTGGCAGCAGGTTCGACAGGCTGCCGGTTTCGCGGCCGCCCATGGCATTGGGCTGACCGGTCAGCGAAAAAGGTCCTGCGCCTGGGCGGCCAATTTGCCCGGTGGCCAGGTGCAGATTGATCAGCGCGCTGTTCTTGGCGCTGCCGGCCGTGGACTGGTTGAGCCCCATGCACCACAACGACAGGAAAGTCGGTGAGGTGCCGATCCACTGCGCGCACTGCTGCAGCTGTTCGACACTGATCCCGCACAGTTGCGAGACCCTTTTCGGGCTGTAGTCGCGCACCAGGCTTTTCAGCTCCGGCAGCCCTTGGGTATGCGCGTTGATAAAGTCATGATCAACCCGGTCCTCCACCAGCAACAGGTGCAGGATCCCGTGGAACAGGGCGACATCGGTACCCGGCAGTATCGCCAGGTGCAGGTCGGCGAGGTCACAGGTGTCGGTGCGGCGCGGGTCGATAACGATGACTTTCATCTGCGGTCGGCGGGATCTGGCCTCTTCCAGCCGCCGGAAAAGTACCGGGTGGGCGTAGGCCATGTTGCTGCCGACGATCATCACGCAATCGCTCGACTCCAGGTCTTCGTAGCTGCACGGCGGGGCGTCCGCGCCGAGGCTGCGCTTGTAGCCGACCACCGCCGAAGACATGCACAGGCGTGAGTTGCTGTCGATGTTGTTGGTGCCCACCAGCGCCCGCGCCAGTTTGTTGAAACTGTAGTAATCCTCGGTCAGCAATTGGCCGGAGATGTAGAACGCCACACTGTCCGAGCCGTGTTCGGCGATGGTGCGGGCGAATACGCTGGCGGCGTGATCCAGGGCGGTGTCCCAGTCCGTACGGCCGCGGGCCAGGGTTTTGCCCAGGCGCAGTTCCGGATAGAGCGCCCGTGACGCAAGGTCGCCCGTCAGGTGCAAGGTCGAACCCTTGCTGCACAACTTGCCGAAGTTGGCGGGGTGGGCCGGATCGCCGCTGACGCCGAGAATGCGCTCGCCGTCATGTTCGATCAGCACGCCGCAGCCGACCCCGCAGTAACAGCAGGTTGAAGCGGTGATCTGCCGGTCCATCAGCTTGCTTCCCGCAGGGCCGGCAAGCAGGTGTCGCCGAACATCAGGTGGTCACGGATTGGTTCGATGTCGTGATTCTCCCGGATCTGGTGTAAATACCAGCCGCCGTCTGCGGTATCGCCATACAGGCAGGCGCCGACGAGGACGTCGTCCTTGATCACCAGTTTTTTGTAGATTCCGCTAATCGGGTCCGACAGGGTGATGGTCTCGGTACCTTCGCCGCCCATGAAGTCGCCGGCGGAGAACAGGTCGATGCCGGTGACCTTCAATTTGGTCGAGGTCACCGAGCCCTTGTAGGTGGCGAAACCCAGCTGGGCCAGGTGGTTGGCGCAGACCTTGGCCTGTTCGAACAGGGGCGCCACCAGGCCGTAGGCGATGCCGCGGTGGCTGGCACATTCGCCGATCGCGTAGATGCGCGGGTCGTAGGTTTGCAGCGTGTCGTTGACCAGGATCCCGCGGCTGCAGGGAAGGCCGCATTGCTCCGCCAGTTCGATGCGGGGCCGAATGCCGGCCGCCATCACCACCAGGTCCGCCGGGATCACGTCGCCATTGTTCAATTGCACCGAGCCGACCCGGCCATTGCCGGCATCGTGCAGCGCCTGGGTCTGTTGGCGCAGGCGAAAGTGCAGGCCCCGGCCTTCGAGGGCGGTCTGCAGCAGCTGGCCGCTGGTCTTGTCCAATTGCCGATCCAGTAGCCATTCGCCGATGTGCACCACGGTGACGTGCATGCCGCGCAGCATCAGGCCGTTGGCCGCTTCAAGGCCGAGCAGGCCACCACCGATCACCACGGCGTGGGAGTGGGTCCTGGCGGTGTTGATCATCGCCTGGGTATCGGCGATGTCGCGGTAGCCGATCACGCCCTGCAGCGTGTTGCCCGGAATCGGCAGGATGAACGGCGTCGAGCCGGTGGCGATCAGCAGGCGGTCGTACCCGGCTTCGGTGCCGTCATCGGCGATCACCCGGCGCCTGGTCCGGTCGATCTGCACCACTTTGCGGTTAAGCAGCAGCTTGATGTTGTTGTCGAGGTACCAGTCCAGGTCGTTGAGCTCGATCTCTTCAAACGTCTGCTCGCCGGCCAGTACCGGCGACAGCAGGATGCGGTTGTAGTTGGTATGGGGTTCGGCGCCGAAGACGGTGATGTCGTACAGGTCGTTGCTCAGCTTGAGCAGTTCTTCCAGGGTGCGTACCCCGGCCATGCCGTTGCCGATCATCACCAGTTTCAATTTGTTCATCAGGTTCTCCGGGGAACTGGGACCCGCCGCATCTGGGCGTCTCAGGTCGTACTTGAACATTTCGCGCAAACAAAAAAAGGCGTCCCGCCAGTTGCCTGGCGGGGACGCCTTTGTCCTTGTCCCGTTCTATCGGGAAGCGCAGCCCTCTTCGTTGAGGATGAGCTTTATGTCTGTGGGGAGAGTTAATGCAGTGGTTGTGCCAAGTCTGGAAGCCGGCACAATTGATGGTTCACAGGTGGTTTTTGAAGGTTGGCAGTGCCGTTCTTGCACCGAATCGAAGCGTGACGCCCTTTGTTGGAGCCTGTTTCTCACAGGCCAGTGGAAATCCCCTGTGGGAGCGAGCCTGCTCGCGATGGGCGCTCCCCGGTACTAACCACGAAAAACCAAAACCAGCAGCATCACATTCACCACCAGCGACACCAGTGCCATGGTCCGCCACACCTTCAGCGGTTCGCGCTCCAGCAAAGGTCGTGGCCGCACGCTCAGGCTGTGTCGCTCGCCCTGTTCCAGGAGCAGCAACCATTCTTCCGCCGTTTCAAATCGAGTCGCCGGATCAGCCGCAACGGCCCGCTCCAGGCTCTGCGCGATCCATTCCGGCAGGTCCGGGCGGTAGCGACTGGCACTCACCGGCACACCAAAGCGCGGGCGCTGGAATGCTTCGATTTCGCCGTGGGGGTAGTGTCCGGTCAGCAGGAAGTACAGGGTCACGCCGACCGCGTAAAGGTCCTGTTGCGGGGTGGGTGCCGCGCCGCCGAAGGCTTCCGGGGCGATGTAGCTCGGTGTGCCGGGCAGGGCGCACGGCTGGTCTTCGGACAGGCCCGGGCAATAGGCCAGGCCAAAATCCAGCAGGCGCAACTCGCCGTCGTCCCCCAGCAGCAGGTTCTGCGGCTTGATGTCGCGATGCAGAATCTGCCGGCGATGCAGCATGCCGACTGCGCGCAACAGGCGTTCGGCCAGGTCCAGCCATTGAGCCAGCGGCAACGGTCCGACGTCGGCATGGAGTGCCGCCAGGGTCGAACCGGAATATTCACGCATCACATAGTACAAATGCTGACGCTGACTGGCGGGATGGACTTCAGGAAAATGCCGTCCGGCAACGCGCTTGAGAAACCATTCCTCTGCCAGCAATGCCTGCCCGGCCTGGTGATCGTCGTGCAGGCGCGAGGGCAGGGTTTTCAGCAACCAGGGTTGTTGCTGCCCGTCATGCACCCGGTACAGCAGCGACTGCTGGCTTTGCCCGAGTATCGCGTCGACTTGCCAGCCCTCGAACATCTGCCCCGGCTTTAGCGCTGGCGGCAGCGACCATTGCTGCAAATGCACCAGGGCATCGCCGATGCTCGACTCTCCCAGGGCATCCACCCGCACCAGCAGCGCACTGGCATTGTCCTGGCTGCCCGCCAGGTGCGCGGCACTGACCAGGGTTTGCGCGGCACTGTGCAGATCCGGTTGATCGCGCAGGATTGCCGCGATCGCCGTGTCGCCCAATACCGCCCAGACGCCGTCGCTGAGCAGCACAAAGCTCTCGTCCAGGCGTAACTCGCCATCGAGGAAATCCAGCACCAGATGCTGATCCAGGCCCATCGCACGCTTGAGCACGTGCTGCATGCCGGGCTGGTCCCAGACATGGTCCTCGCTGATGCGCTGCAAGTGGCCGGCATGCCAGCGATACACCCGGCAATCACCGACGTGCGCCAGCGTGAAGCGCCGGCCGCGCACGACCAGGGCGCTGACAGTGGTCAGCAGCGGCTGCCCGCCGCCATTGGCCTGCAGCCAGCGGTTCTGCGCCAGCAGCAGGCGATCGAGGGCCTGGGCGACCGCCCAGGTTTCCGGCGTCGCGTAGTAATCCTGTTCCAGCGCATGCAAGGTCGAGCGGGCTGCGAGCCCGCCGTCGGCGCATTGACTGACGCCATCGGCAATCGCGAACAGATAGCCTTTGCTCGCGGCCAGCGCCGGAGCGGGCGTGACCAGGCGCAGGGCGTCCTGGTTTTCCTCGCGGGGGCCGATGGCGCTGGCTTCAGCGAAACTCAGCTGCAGGCTCATTGCCG
>NZ_JBEVDL010000090.1:0-62080 GCF_040514055.1 Pseudomonas sp. | reverse complement strand
CTTGGCGTGAAGATGTATGGCGGCCAGGTCATCAAGGCCGGCAACATCATCGTGCGTCAGCGCGGCACCCAGTTCCACGCCGGTTATGGCGTTGGCATGGGTAAGGATCACACCCTGTTCGCGAAAGTCGAAGGCGTGATCAAGTTCGAAGTGAAGGGCGCGTTCGGCCGTCGCTACGTGAGCGTCGTCGCGGCCTGATCGCGCGATTGCTGGAAAAGCCCTGTCTCGCGACGGGGCTTTTTTGTTTCTGTATGCTCGAGGCTTTTGCAAAGATCTGCCGCTGGACGGTGTTGCCGGTTTTTGCAAAAGTCTTAGGTTCCCTGTGTTATCTAGCCCGTTCTCGTGGCGGGAGGCGTGTCCATGAAATTCGTCGATGAAGTATCGATTTTTGTAAAGGCCGGTGACGGCGGTAACGGTTGCATGAGCTTCCGTCGTGAGAAGTTCATCGAGAATGGCGGTCCCAACGGTGGCGACGGCGGTGACGGCGGCTCCATCTATATGATTGCCGACGAGAACCTCAATACCCTGGTGGACTACCGCTATACCCGGCGCTTCGATGCCGAGCGCGGCTCCAATGGCGGCAGTGCCGACTGCACCGGGCGCAAGGGCGAGGAGCTGGTGCTGCGGGTGCCGGTAGGGACCACGGTGATCGACGCCGCGACCCAGGAAATCATCGGTGACCTGACCAAGGCGGGCCAGCGCCTGCTGGTGGCCCATGGCGGTTGGCATGGTCTGGGTAACACCCGTTTCAAGTCCAGCACCAACCGGGCGCCGCGCCAGACCACCCTGGGCAAGCCGGGTGATTCGCGCGACCTCAAGTTGGAATTGAAGGTGTTGGCCGACGTCGGTCTGCTCGGTTTGCCGAATGCCGGCAAGAGTACCTTTATCCGGTCGGTCTCGGCGGCCAAGCCCAAGGTGGCGGATTATCCCTTCACCACCCTCATTCCCAACCTGGGGGTGGTGAGCGTCGACCGCTACAAGAGTTTTGTGGTGGCCGATATCCCGGGCCTGATCGAAGGCGCTTCCGATGGTGCGGGTCTGGGGATTCGCTTCCTCAAGCACCTGGCGCGTACCCGCTTGCTGCTGCACTTGGTGGACATGGCGCCCCTGGACCTGACCGATCCGGCCGATGCGGCCGAGACCATCGTCAGCGAGCTGACCAAGTTCAGCCCGTCCCTGGCCGAGCGCGATCGCTGGCTGGTGCTGAACAAGTGCGACCAGATCCTGGAAGAGGAGCACGAGGCGCGGGTCAAGGAAATCACCGAACGCCTGGAGTGGACCGGTCCGGTTTATGTGATCTCGGCCATCGCCCGTGAAGGCACCGAGCGCCTCTGTCATGACATCATGCGATACCTCGAGGAGCGTGCGCTGCGCATCGCCGAGGAGCCGCAGTACGCCTCCGAGCTGGCCGAGCTGGATCGGCGCATCGAGGACGAGGCGCGGGCGCAGCTGCAGGCGCTGGATGATCAGCGTACCCTGCGCCGCACGGGCGTGAAGGCCGCGGGCGTCGAGGAAGACGACAGCTTCTGGGACGAGGAAGACGACGAGGATGGGCCGGAGATCATCTACGTTCGCGATTGATACACGACGCCGCCTCACCGCGGCGTTTTGCCGTTTTATTCCAAGGCTGGCGCCGGGCCGGTGCGCTGCCCTCTGACCAAGGTTGGATAACGATGCGGGACAAGGTGACGGGCGCGCGGCGCTGGGTGGTGAAGATCGGCAGTGCGTTGTTGACTGCGGATGGGCGAGGGCTGGATCGCGGTGCCATGGCGGTCTGGGTCGAGCAGATGGTGGCGCTGCGCGAGGCGGGCGTCGAGCTGGTGCTGGTGTCCTCCGGGGCGGTGGCGGCCGGCATGAGCCGCCTGGGCTGGAGTGCCCGGCCGAGCGCCATTCACGAACTGCAGGCGGCCGCCGCGGTCGGTCAGATGGGCCGGGTGCAGGCCTGGGAATCGAGCTTCGCCGTGCACGGTCGGCACACTGCGCAGATCCTGCTGACCCATGACGACCTGTCCGATCGCAAGCGCTACCTGAATGCCCGCAGCACCTTGCGCACCCTGGTCGAGCTGGGCGCCATTCCGGTGATCAATGAAAACGACACGGTGGTCACCGACGAGATCCGTTTCGGTGACAACGACACCCTGGCGGCGCTGGTGGCCAACCTGGTGGAGGCCGACCTGCTGGTGATCCTCACCGACCGTGACGGCATGTACGACGCCGATCCGCGGCATCATCCCGAGGCGCAGCTGATTCACGAGGCGCGTGCCGACGATCCGAGCCTGGATGCGGTGGCCGGCGGTACCGGTGGCGCCCTGGGGCGTGGCGGCATGCAGACCAAGCTGCGGGCGGCGCGCCTGGCGGCGCGTTCCGGGGCGCACACGGTCATAGTCGGCGGTGGCATCGAGCAGGTGCTGGCGCGGCTGCGGCAGGGCGAGCGCCTGGGGACCTTGCTGGCACCCGAGCGCGGCCTGCTGGCGGCGCGCAAGCAATGGCTGGCCGGCCACCTGCAGACCCGCGGCACCCTGGTGCTGGATGCGGGGGCAGTCGCCGCGCTGTCGCAAGGGCATAAAAGCCTGTTGCCGGTGGGGGTCAAGGCGGTGCAGGGCGGTTTCCGTCGTGGTGAGATGGTGGTCTGTGTCGGGCCGGACGGGCGCGAAGTGGCGCGCGGCCTGGCCAACTACAGCGCCCTGGAGGCGCAGAAGATCGTCGGTCAGCCGTCGGACGCCATCGAGCGCCTGCTGGGTTATGTCGACGAGCCCGAGTTGGTACACCGCGACAACCTGATTCTGGTGTAAGCCTGCGGTCCAAAGGAGAGGCATGATGCGCGCTATTCGAATGATGCTCGGTGCCCTGCTGGTGCTGCCAGCGCTGGCGGTGGCCGAGCAGATCGGTGAGGTCTCCACGGTGTTCAAGTGGTTGGGGGCCAACGACAAGGTGGTGCTCGAGGCCTTCGATGACCCCAAGGTGGAGGGCGTGACCTGTTACCTGTCGCGGGCCAAGACCGGCGGCGTCAAAGGCAGCCTGGGTTTGGCCGAGGACCGGGCCGAGGCGTCGATCGCCTGTCGCCAGGTGGGGCCTATCCGCTTTGTGTCCGAGCTGAAGGATGGCGAGGAGGTGTTCAAGGAGCGCACCTCGCTGGTGTTCAAGACCATGCAGGTGGTGCGTTTCTTCGACCGCAAGCGCAATACCCTGGTGTACCTGGTGTACAGCGACCGGGTGATCGAGGGCAGCCCGCAGAATGCGGTGACCGCCATCCCGATTCTGCCCTGGCCGGACAGGTCCTGAGCGCAGCGGTTAAAAAAACCGGAGCCAGGCTCCGGTTTTTTGTGGGCGTTGTGCCTGGCTGGCTGATCGTTCCCACGCTCCGCGTGGGAATGCAGCCCGGGACGCTCGGCGTCCAGTTTGGTGGTGCCGTGAGTGTCTGCAGTGGTGTGTTCTGCATTGATCGTTGCATTGATCGTTCCCACGCTCCGCGTGGGAATGCAGCCTGGGGCGCTCGGCGTCCCTTTGGGAGGCGCCGAGGGTTGGCTCGCAGTCGGTCTGGAAAAATCGAGGCATAAAAAAACCGGCCATCGGCCGGTTTTTTCAGAGCGCATTACATTCAGGCTGCAGCGGCTTCGCCGAGTGCCTTGATGTGTGCGTTCAGGCGGCTCTTATGGCGAGCGGCCTTGTTCTTGTGGATGATGCCTTTGTCGGCCATACGGTCGATTACCGGCACAGCCAGAACATAGGCGGCTTGAGCTTTTTCGTGTTCCTTGGCATCAATGGCCTTGACCACGTTCTTGATGTAGGTACGAACCATGGAGCGCAGGCTGGCGTTATGGCTACGACGCTTCTCAGCCTGTTTAGCGCGTTTTTTGGCAGAAGGTGTATTGGCCACCGTCGAGCTCCTCGAAAAACTTTGGGGAATGACTAAACAAATAAGGCCGCGAATCATGCCGACCCCGGGCTTGGTTGTCAAGCCTGCTTGTGAAAACGGGCAGTGGGCGCACGATCGGTGGATGATTTATTCGGCCTGCGGTTTTACACTCGCCGACTTTGCCGGCCGCGCCTGCTGGCGCCGCTGCCGGGCCGCACAGCCCCTTCAGAAACGAGCCCCATGAATCTACTGAAATCCCTGGCCGCGGTCAGTTCCATGACGATGCTGTCGCGCGTACTGGGGTTTGTGCGCGATACCCTGCTGGCGCGCATCTTCGGTGCCGGGCCGGCGATGGACGCCTTTATCGTCGCGTTCAAGTTGCCCAACCTGCTGCGGCGGATTTTTGCCGAGGGAGCGTTTTCCCAGGCCTTCGTGCCGATCCTGGCCGAATACAAGAGTCAGCAGGGCGAGGAGGCGACGCGGACCTTTATCGCCTATGTGTCGGGCCTTCTGACCCTGGTGCTGGCCCTGGTGACGCTGCTGGGGGTGTTGGCGGCGCCCTGGGTGATCTGGGCCACCGCGCCCGGCTTCAGTGACAGTCCGGAAAAATTCCAGCTTACGGTCGACCTGCTGAGGGTGACCTTCCCCTATATCCTGCTGATCTCGCTGTCCTCCCTGGTGGGGGCGATCCTCAACACCTGGAACCGGTTTTCGGTGCCGGCCTTTGTGCCGACCCTGCTGAACCTCAGCCAGATCGGGTTTGCCCTGTTCCTGACGCCCTATTTCGACCCGCCGATCATGGCGCTTGGCTGGGCGGTGCTGGTGGGCGGGTTGTTGCAGTTGCTTTATCAACTGCCGCACCTGAAGAAGATCGGCATGCTGGTGCTACCGCGGCTGAACCTGCGCGATGCCGGCGTGTGGCGGGTGTTGCGGCAGATGGGGCCGGCGATTCTCGGCGTCTCGGTGAGCCAGATCTCGCTGATCATCAATACCGTCTTCGCCTCGTTTCTGGTGGCGGGCTCGGTGTCCTGGATGTACTACGCCGACCGCCTGATGGAACTGCCCTCCGGCGTGCTGGGCGTGGCGCTGGGGACCATCCTGTTGCCGGTGCTGTCGAAATCCTTCGCCAACAAGGATGCCGCGGAATTTTCGCGGGTGCTGGATTGGGGGCTGCGGCTGTGCCTGCTGCTGGTCTTGCCCTGCGCCCTGGCTTTGGCGCTGCTGGCCGAGCCCCTGACGGTGGCGTTGTTCCAGTACGGCCAGTTCAGCGCCCACGATGCGCAGATGACCCAGCTGGCATTGATCGCCTATGCCGTGGGCTTGACCGGTATCCTGCTGATCAAGGTGCTGGCGCCCGGTTTTTATGCCCAGCGCAATATTCGCACGCCGGTGCGGATCGCGTTCTTTACCCTGGCCATGACCCAGGTGATGAACCTGACGTTTTACCTGACCTTTCCCGACGGTATGCGCCATGCTGGCCTGGCACTGGCCATCGGCCTGGGGGCCTGCCTGAACGCCGGGTTGCTGTACTGGCAGTTGCGCAAACAGGCGTTGTATACCCCGCAACTGGGCTGGTGGCACTTTTTCCTGCGGCTGCTGGTGGCGGTGCTGGTGATGGCGGCCGTGTTGCTGGCCATGCTGCACTGGATGCCGGCCTGGGATCAGGGCGGCATGTTGCAGCGCTTGCTGCGTCTGGGTGCGTTGGTGGGCGGCGGTATTCTGGCCTATTTCGGCATGCTGCTGCTGCTGGGCTTCCGGCTCCGGGACTTTACCCGTCGGGCGTTGTTTTAAGGGCCTGGGGTGGTCCTGAGGGCCATTCAGATGTGTCGCGGGTCCCGCTCCGGACAGTCCTGATGCCTTGTCTGGCGGCTTGCCTGTTGTCCGGAGCCCGGTGCGGTTATAATCGACGACTTTGCGAGCAAGAAGCGTCCTATGCAGCTGGTTCGAGGCCTACACAATCTGCGGCCCCAGCATCTGGGCTGTGTCGCCACCATCGGCAATTTCGACGGGGTTCACCGTGGCCACCAGGCGATCCTGGCGCGTCTGCGTGAACGCGCCGTCGAGTTGGGGGTACCCAGCTGCGTGGTGATTTTCGAGCCGCAGCCGAGGGAATTTTTCGGCCCCGATACGGCGCCTGCGCGCCTGACCCGCTTGCGCGACAAGTTGGACCTGCTGGCCGCCGAGGGCGTCGATCGGGTGCTGTGCCTGGCGTTCAACCGGCGCCTGCGCGAGCTGAGCGCGGCGGAATTCGTGCATGCCGTGCTGGTCGAGGGCCTGGGTGTACAGCACCTGGAAGTGGGGGACGATTTCCGCTTTGGCTGCGACCGCGCCGGCGATTTCGCCTTTCTGCTGCAGGCCGGCGCTACCGAGGGGTTTAGTGTCGAGGCCGCCGCCACCGTCGAAGTCGATGGTCTGCGGGTCAGCAGCACGCGGGTGCGCGAGGCCCTGCTGGCCGCGGATTTTGCGCTGGCCGAACGCCTGTTGGGGCGTCCTTTTCAGATCGCCGGACGGGTGCTGCACGGGCAGAAGCTGGGCCGGCAGCTGGGCACGCCCACCGCCAACGTACAACTCAAGCGCCGCCGCGTGCCATTGACCGGAGTCTACCTGGTCAGCACCGAGGTGGACGGCCGGCCATGGCCAGGCGTCGCCAATATCGGCGTCCGGCCCAGCGTGGCGGGGGATGGCCGCGCGCACCTGGAGGTGCACCTGCTGGATTTTGCCGGCGACCTGTATGACCGGCGTTTGACGGTGGCTTTCCACCACAAGCTGCGAGACGAGCAGCGTTTCGCCTCCCTGGAGGCGCTCAAGACGGCGATTGATGCCGATATCGTCGCCGCCCGTGCCCATTGGCTGGGTCAACCGCTTAACGAAGTGAAGAGCCTGACATGACCGACTACAAAGCCACACTGAACCTTCCGGACACCGCCTTCCCAATGAAGGCCGGCCTGCCCCAGCGCGAACCGCAGATTCTGCAGGGCTGGGACAGCATGGGCCTGTACGGGAAGATTCGGCAGATTGGCGAGGGTCGCCCGAAATTCGTGCTGCACGATGGCCCGCCCTACGCCAACGGCAGCATCCATATCGGTCATGCGGTCAACAAGATCCTCAAGGACATCATCATCCGCTCCAAGACCCTGAGCGGTTTCGATGCGCCCTATGTGCCGGGTTGGGACTGTCACGGCCTGCCGATCGAGCACAAGGTCGAGGTGACCCACGGCAAGAACCTGCCGGCGGACAAGACCCGCGAGCTGTGCCGCGCCTATGCCAGCGAGCAGATCGAGGGCCAGAAGGCCGAGTTTATCCGTCTGGGCGTGCTGGGCGACTGGAGCAACCCGTACAAGACCATGGACTTCGCCAACGAGGCCGGTGAGATCCGCGCCCTGGCGGAAATGGTCAAGGGCGGGTTCGTGTTCAAGGGCCTGAAGCCGGTGAACTGGTGCTTCGACTGCGGCTCGGCCCTGGCCGAAGCGGAAGTCGAGTACGCCGACAAGGCCTCGGCCACCATCGATGTGGCCTTCCCGGCCGCCGATTTGGCGACACTGGCGGCCGCCTTCGGCCTGCCGGCTTTGGCCAAGCCCGCGGCCATCGTGATCTGGACCACCACGCCCTGGACCATTCCGGCCAACCAGGCGCTGAACCTGCACCCGGAGTTCGATTACGCCCTGGTCGACGTCGGCGATCGCCTGCTGGTCCTGGCCGAGGCGCTGGTGGAAGCCTGCCTGAGCCGCTATGGCCTGAACGGTACGGTGCTGGCGACCGCCAAGGGCGAAGCCCTGGAACGGGTCGAGTTCCGCCACCCCTTCTACGACCGCGTGTCGCCGGTGTACCTGGCCGATTACGTCGAATTGGGCGCCGGCACCGGTGTGGTGCACTCCGCGCCGGCCTATGGCGAGGACGACTTCGTCACCTGCAAGCGTTACGGCATGGTCAACGACGACATCCTTACGCCGGTGCAGAGCAATGGCGTCTACGTGCCGACCCTGGAGTTTTTTGGCGGCCAGTTTATCTGGAAGGCCAACCCGCTGATCGTCGACAAGTTGCGCGAGGTCGGCGCCTTGCTGCACACCGAAACCATCAGCCACAGCTATATGCATTGCTGGCGGCACAAGACGCCCTTGATCTATCGCGCCACCGCGCAGTGGTTTGTCGGCATGGACAAGCCACCGGTTACCGGCGAGACCCTGCGCCAGCGCGCGGTCAAGGCCATCGAGGACACGCAGTTCGTGCCGGCCTGGGGCCAGGCGCGCCTGCATTCGATGATCGCCAACCGGCCGGACTGGTGCATCTCGCGCCAGCGCAACTGGGGCGTGCCGATTCCGTTTTTTCTGCACAAGGAAAGCGGCGAGCTGCACCCGCGTACCGTCGAGCTGATGGAGCAGGTGGCTCTGCGCGTCGAGCAGCAGGGCATCGAGGCTTGGTTCAAGCTGGAGGCGGCCGAACTGCTGGGCGACGAGGCGGCGCAGTACGACAAGATCAGCGACACCCTGGACGTGTGGTTCGATTCGGGCACCACTCACTGGCATGTGCTGCGCGGCTCGCACCCGCAGGGCCAGCCCGGCGGCCCGCAGGCCGACCTCTACCTGGAAGGTTCGGACCAGCACCGCGGCTGGTTCCACTCCTCCTTGCTGACCGGTTGCGCCATCGACAACCATGCGCCTTACCGTGAACTCTTGACCCACGGCTTCGTGGTCGACGAGAACGGCCGCAAGATGTCCAAGTCGCTGAACAACGTGGTCGCGCCGCAGAAGGTCAACGATTCCCTGGGCGCCGATATCCTGCGCCTGTGGGTCTCGGCCACCGACTACTCGGGCGAGATGGCGGTGTCCGACCAGATCCTCCAGCGCAGCGCCGATGCCTACCGGCGCATCCGCAATACCGCGCGTTTCCTGCTGTCGAACCTCAGCGGCTTCAACCCGGCGACCGACCTGCTGCCGGCCGACGAAATGATCGCCATCGACCGCTGGGCGGTGGATCGCACCCTGCTGCTGCAACGCGAACTGCAGGAACACTACGGCGAATACCGTTTCTGGAACGTTTACTCCAAGGTGCACAACTTCTGCGTGCAGGAGCTGGGCGGCTTCTACCTGGACATCATCAAGGATCGCCAGTACACCACCGGCGCCGACAGCCAGCCGCGCCGCTCCTGCCAGACCGCGCTGTTCCATATCAGCGAGGCGCTGGTGCGCTGGATCGCGCCGATCCTGGCCTTTACCGCCGACGAGCTGTGGCAGTACCTGCCGGGCGAGCGCAACGAGTCGGTGATGCTCAATACCTGGTACGAAGGCCTGAGCGAACTGCCGGCCGACGTCGCCCTGGATCGCCCGTACTGGGAGCAGGTCATGGCGGTCAAGGTGGCGGTCAACAAGGAACTCGAGACCCTGCGCGCGGCCAAGGCCCTGGGCGGTAGCCTGCAGGCCGAGGTGACCCTGTATGCCGAGGAGGCCCTGCGCGGCGCCCTGGGGCAGTTGGGTGACGAGCTGCGTTTCGCCCTGATCACTTCGGCGGCGGTGCTGGCGCCGTTGGACGAGGCGCCGGCCGAGGCAGTGACCACCGAGGTGGCGGGCCTGAAGCTGAAGATCGTCAAGTCGGCGCACGCCAAGTGCGCGCGCTGCTGGCACCATCGCGCGGACGTCGGTCAGCACGCCGCGCACCCGGAGATCTGCAGCCGCTGTGTCAGCAATATCGAAGGACAAGGCGAGGTGCGTCATCATGTCTGATACCACGTTGCGCAGTCGCCTGGGGAAACTGCCCTGGCTCGGACTGACCCTGCTGGTGCTGGTGCTGGATTTGCTCAGCAAGGCTTACTTCGAAGGCTGGTTGGAAAAATACCAGCAGGTCGAGGTGATTCCCGGTTATTTCAGCTGGACGCTGGCCTATAACACCGGCGCGGCCTTTAGCTTTCTGGCCGATGGCGGGGGCTGGCAGCGCTGGTTCTTCGCCGCGATCGCCCTGGTGGTCAGTGTGGTGCTGGTGATCTGGCTCAAGCGCCTGAAGGCCCATGAGACCTGGCTGGCGGTGGCCCTGGCGCTGGTGCTGGGCGGTGCCCTGGGTAACCTGCATGACCGGATTCTGCTCGGCCATGTGGTCGATTTTATCCTGGTGCACTGGCAGAACCGTCATTATTTCCCTGCCTTCAACCTGGCCGACAGCGCCATCAGTCTTGGCGCGGTGATGCTGGCCCTGGACATGTTCCGCTCCGGCAAGGCCGACAAACGTGGAGCCACCGCCCATGACTGATGCCCTTAGCACAGACACACGGATCGCCGCCCATACCCAGGTGACCCTGCATTTCGCCCTCAAGTTGGACAATGGCGATGTGGTCGACAGCACCTTCGACAAGGCGCCGGCCACCTTCAAGGTTGGCGATGGCAACCTGTTGCCGGGCTTTGAAGCCGCGCTGTTCGGCTTCAAGGCCGGCGATCGGCGCACCGTGCAGGTCGAGCCGGCGAATGCCTTTGGCCAGCCGAACCCGCAGAACGTGCAAGTGATGCCGCGCGCCCAGTTCCAGGACATGGAACTGTCCGAAGGCCTGCTGGTGATCTTTAACGACGCGGCCAATACCGAGCTGCCGGGGGTAGTGAAAGCCTTCGACGAACAGCAGGTGACGATTGACTTCAACCATCCGCTGGCAGGCAAGACCCTGCACTTCGAAGTCGAGATTATTGAGGTCAAGGCGCTCTAAGGGCGTTGTCAATGCCTGGGCGAGCCGAGCGCGGTGCAAGACCGCGCCCTCGGTTGATCCAGATCCGGTTCAGTCGGTAGGCAGTGCCGCCCACCCTGGCGGCGGGCTGAGGTAAACTGGCGCCTATTTCCGCCTTTTCGCCTGTCGAGAACCTCCATGCAGATCAAACTCGCCAACCCCCGTGGCTTCTGTGCCGGCGTCGACCGTGCGATCGAAATCGTCAATCGCGCCCTGGAAGTCTTCGGTCCGCCCATCTATGTGCGCCACGAGGTGGTGCATAACAAGTTCGTGGTGGAAGACCTGCGTGCCCGTGGCGCGGTGTTCGTCGAGGAGCTGGAACAGGTACCGGATAACGTCATCGTCATCTTCAGCGCCCATGGGGTGTCACAGGCCGTGCGCCAGGAGGCCGCAGGCCGGGGTCTGAAGGTGTTCGACGCGACTTGCCCGCTGGTGACCAAGGTGCATATCGAGGTGGCGCGCTACAGCCGTGACGGGCGCGAGTGCATCCTGATTGGCCACGCCGGGCACCCGGAGGTGGAGGGCACCATGGGCCAGTACGATGCCAGCAACGGTGGTGCCATCTACCTGGTGGAAGACGAACAGGATGTGGCGCGGCTGCAGGTGCGCAATCCCGAGGCGCTGGCCTTCGTGACCCAGACCACCTTGTCGATGGACGACACCAGTCGGGTGATCGACGCGCTGCGGGCCAAGTACCCGAGCATCGGCGGGCCGCGCAAGGACGATATCTGCTACGCGACCCAGAACCGCCAGGATGCGGTCAAGCAACTGGCCAGCGAAAGCGATGTGGTACTGGTGGTCGGCAGCCCCAACAGCTCCAACTCCAATCGCCTGCGGGAGCTGTCCGAGCGTCTGGGTACCCCCGCTTACCTGATCGACGGTGCCGAAGACCTCAAGCGCGAATGGTTCGACGGCGTCCAGCGCATCGGCATGACCGCCGGCGCCTCGGCCCCGGAAGTGCTGGTATTGGGGGTCATCGAACAACTGCGCGAATGGGGCGCCAGCGGTGCCGAGGAGCTGCAGGGCAGGGCGGAAAACGTAACCTTTTCGATGCCCAAGGAGTTACGCCTGACAGCGCTTTAGCGAACCCTCGTTGGGCGTTTACCGAGCAAGCCCTGGACTGGCTCACGTCGTTAAGCCCGTGGCGATGAGTCATGTGGTCTTGGGGCCGGTCCTGGATGTAAGGTTCTAGGCCCTATGAAAACAGTTTCTTTAGTCGTCTTTTGTTTGCCCGGCGAGACAGGCCCTGCAACGCGACGTGCAGGCTACAGCATGGCCAAATCCAGTACGCCCGCCCGCGCTGATCGAAAAACCGCCACCGAAATCGGCTATTGGTTCGGCAGCACCACTTTAAATGCCGGGCGATCGGTCGGGTGTTAAGTGGGAAACGGGCCTGAGCGCCGCCTGATCAAGACAGAACGAATACCTTGCCGGCGTGTGCCGATCCCCTGGGAGGCCTTGGCACGCATTTGCGCACCTGCCGCGGGGGTGGCAGCTTACGCATTGAAAGGGGGGGCTGCCAGAGCGCGCTGAGTGCATGGCCGAACTCCAGAGAGGGGGCCTCAACCCTGGTAGCAATTGCTGCCAGGGTTGAGGCCTTTCAGGCGGATTGTATGAATCCAAACGCGTTCGCCCGCAAGCCTAGACGTGCCCTGGAGCATCTCAAGGCGATGAAGTGCCCGCGCGAAGCGCGGGCACTCAACGCGTGGGAGCGCTACTTGAAGCAGTCCTGAGGTTGGGCGGATTTAGTGCCAGTGACAGTACGGTTGCCCAGATGGTCGAGACCAAGCACTGCACATTCGGTATCCCCAAGCTGTTTACCTATCGGCGTTGCAGTTAGGCTGAACTGCCCGGGGTTGGCGTTCGGGACAATCGCCAGTTGGTAGAGGCTGTTCGTGGAGTTCGCCGTCAAACGCAGCTCGGCCAGCGTGGTGGCATAGCGTGTGTTTTGACTGGAGAATTTTTCTTGTGCGGCGGCGGCATTGTTAAGTAGCGCGTTGCCTTCCGAGCGATTGCCACGGATGACCGAGTTGACATAGGTCGGATAGGCAACCGCGCCAAGAATGGCGATGATCGCCACCACGATCATCAGCTCCATAAGGGTGAAACCTTTGTTCGACCTGATCATTTTGGCGATCCTAGCAGGGATTCATGCGGCTGTTGTAATTGCTCCGGATAGATATAAACAGAGTCAATGACAAAGTAGGGCGCTGCGACCCTGCCACTAAAGCCAATCTGCGAACCAGGCCGCAACTGATATATCACCGGGGTCCCGTTCAATGCCGTGGTGTTGGGTAGGCTATAAAGCTGTTCTTCGAGCAGCACCAGGTTCTTGCCCACGTCTACCGATGTGACTTTACCTGCGCCTTCGAAGGTTCCAGCGGCGCCGGCATTGGAGGCCAGCAGGGCGGCGCACAGCGCCAACCCCAAGTTGAATCCGCGACGTAGCATACTCAGTGCTCCTCTACTTTGCGCCAGCTTTGGCGGCCGATACTTTCTGGATCGGGAGTGATGGTTTCGCATTCAGTACCCGTGCAAAGTTTAAAGTTGCCACTCACGTCTTGGCTGACCGAATGACCGCCCTCGCCGTCCTGTTGGATAGCCGAGATGACTGTCTCTGGGTGACCGACTTCGCGTTGATCAAACGCGTGATGCAAGGTGCGACCACCGGATTCGGCATCGATGGCATAACTCCAGTTTGCCACTCCGGAAATGCAAGGGTCGACATTGGGGACCAGGGTTTGGAAAAAGACCGTTTTGCCCAAGACGTTAAGGTTTTCGATCGACAGCTCCTTGGGCAGTGCAAAATCGAAATACCAACCGTATTTTTTGCCAACGTCGGTCCATGTGGTGGACGGGGAAACCGGTGGCTCGGCCCAGTCCACGCTATTGCTCGTTAGCTTCCGTGCTCCACGTCCGGCGACTTCCGCTGTCAGCACAGAGTCCATGACCTGTGCCTGCAATTTACTGCGGGTGAATGAGGTGGGTTGCCGAGTGATCGAATCCGAGTCTTTAACGCTGCGAACGTCCCAGATGCCATAAATGCTGTGAGTCAAGTTAGCTATGCCGGCCTTGTCGCCCTCTTCATAGTATTTGCCCGTGGTGAAGATCACCATATAACCGTAACGCGAGGGGTGCCGAACGATAGCAGGTGCTGCGGTAATCGCCTGAGGCAAGCCGGTGGCAGAAAGTGCCGTGTACAAAGGTTTACCGCCAAACGAAACCTTGAAGCTGGATTCCGCCGCGCTGGTTTCATTGTTGCTGCGCTGGAAGGGCGCATTAGGCACGCCGCTGAGTGGTGCAAGGTTGAACCGCCACATATTACCTTGCAGATCGCCCGCGTAGGCGAAGTCGGCGACACCATCAACGTTCATATCTGCCAGGCGCGGTGTCGACAGGCCATTGGCTGAGCCGGCGGTCCCTTGGACCTCCAGGGTTTTGGTCAGCGCGCCGGTGGCGGCGTCGATAACCAGCAAAGCCGCTTTGCCATTGGTGTCATTAGCGCTCGAGTAACCATTGCCCACCACCACTGCCCATTTGCCATTGTGCAGGCGGGCAACTGTTGGCTGCGAGAAGCTGTAGCCCAGCCGTACGGTCTGAGCGGACGGAATACTGCTGTCGCTGAACTCCCAGAGTAATTTGATGGCGTTCGGGTCGGTGACGTCGAGGGCAAACAGACCCTTGCCGCCAGCTTTGAGGGTGCCGATCAGCAATGTTCGCCATTGGTTGTTGATGTAGGCGTCGGCGATAGTGGGCGAGCCCTCGACATAAAATTGGTGAAAAGCCCCCTCATAATTCTTGCCGGTCAGCTTATGCAGTTTGCTGAACACCGCCGTTGGAACGAAGGCAAAGGTCTCTACGCCGGTGTTGGCATTGAACGCGTGAAGCATGCCGTCGTTCGCGCCCACATACACTTGTGGCACGCGCGTTTTTTGCGTTTCCAGAAATGCCGTGTAGCTATCGTTACGCTCGATTTTGTTGGCGTAGGTGGTGAGATAGCGAGCGCCTCGCACGGTGGCCGGCTTGGAGGCGATCATATCGCCCAAGACCGTGACACGCTTACGGAATGAGGTGGTCTCCTTCGAACGGTCACCGCGCAGGAACGCTAGGCGGTCTTGGGCCAGGGTGTCGGTGCTGTCCAGGGTATCCACATTGTCGGGGTTCTGGCGCAACCAGTAGGCCAGGGTTCCCACCGTGTTGCTGTCGCCCGCGTTCGTCCAGCTCAGTGGCTTAAGTTTCGTGGTGCCACTGGTGGCGGCTATCTGAATATTGCGCAGGCTCCAACTTTGGGAGGCGAGCAGGTTGCGTGCCGACCAGAGTGGCGTCGTAGTGATGTTGAAGGCGGTGCCGTTCCAAACTTTGGTGGTCTTGTACCCGTTCAAGTCGCCTGCCCAGCTATCATTGCTGGAGTAGGAGCTTTTGAACGCGTAGCTGACCAGATCGCCAGTGCCATCATCCTGCAGGCCGGAGTTGATTGCCGGCGCGGCTGCGGAGGCGGTGCGGTCGCCGATGCGGTTGAGAATACTGCTGAACGAGGCGATCAGCGTGTCCGGAGAGTCGGCGCTGAAGAACTCGCCGCGGGAGTTAATGGCGGCATGCCACAGGTCATAGATGTTGTTGACACTGTCGTTATCCAGCGCAGGCCAGCGTTTGCCATTAGCGCCACCCATGGCCAGCAGTTCTGCCAGATTGGTGAAGGTAGCACCACTCCACGTGGGAGCCGTGCTCAGCTTCAAGCCGGTGGAAAGCCCCAGGCTCAAGGTAAAGTTGACCATATGTTGCCAATTGGCGGGGTTGTTGCGCGGATCTCGTTCGTTATCCGCCGTATTGGCGGTGGTGTACGGCATAAACGGTTTGATCTTGTCCGGCATGGATGGCCTGAGATCGGTGCCCCAGTAATTATAAGCGAGGTCGGCCAGGGTGTTGGTTTGGTCATCCTTATAGGGGTAGGCCAGTCCGCCATCCGAGTTGGTGCCGCCAGCGCCTCGACCGTTCCAGGTGCCGTCCGTCATCAAGATATGATAAGTGGCCCGGCAGGCATAGTTACTGCCGTCATCGTCCAGGTAAGCTTTGGTGTTGGTTTTGACAAATTCGCCAGCTCGGGTCAGGGCGGCGTGCAGGGGGGTGCCGTTGGCTTGAGGCAGCACGGAGAGCCATTTGAAAAAATTTACCCGGTGGGCGTCAGAAAATCGTTTGATGATATTGGTGTTACAAGTGCCCGAAGTGCTGCCGCTACCGATGTTACAGGTGTTGAGCGCGCCCCAAGTGATCCGAACGTTTTCCGGCAGTGTCAGAAACGCCAGGTTGGCGGCCGAGCGTGTGGCGAGGTTACGGGTGCGGTAGAAAGAATACCAGATGGCAAAATTGGTTTGCTGCGCACTGGGAATGGTAACCAGCGAATAACAGGCGTCGGCGGCCGATACTGGAGTGGCTGGGCAGGAGCCGCTGACGTTATAGCGGAAATAATGGGCCGCCGCCGCACCGCTGCTACAGCTAACACCTGAGGGGCAGCTGTTCATAAACGACTGCCACTGGGCGCGGTAATTATTCGATAAGTTGACGGCAGCACTGGAAACGTTGAAGCCATCTTCCCGGGCCGCGGTAAAGCTGGGCGTAGGGTAACTGGTGACTACCACTTCTCCGGCGACCAGGCTGACGACCTTGGGAATGACATAGGTGATGGCCGGGTTGTAGTACATGGAGTTGTAGCTACTGGAACGGCCGGCCCTCGCCCCGGATTGGCCCGAGATGCTATCTGGAGCATAGGCCCAGGCCATACTGCCGGAGTCATCGAGGGTGACTAGCAGGTTCGGTGCGACACCTTCGGTCAGGGACAGCGGCTGTTGCGAAACGACGGCATGGGCGCCGAAGGAGGAACCGAAAATAGCGGCTCCTGTCAGCAGACTGGCAAGGGTGAGCTTGCCGGTATTGAAAAAATGATTCATGGCTGACACCTTCAATTGTTCAGGCCGACATAGATGTTGGAAATGGTAGACTGCAACGCTTGCCTATTACCGAGGTTGTTCGAGGACTGGCCGTTCACCAGGTAGGTAAACGTACCTTTTGCCTCGCCCGCTGCAGAGTACTCGACGTTGGCGGGGTTGGCTTCGTCAGGCCCGCCGGTAATCAAGTAGGTGTTCCAAGTCGAGGGGTATTCCGCGCTGGTCGGGACCGCAGCGTCCAGGCCACGATAAGGCATCCAAATAAGTCCGCCTGTTGAGGCTGAGGTTAGATAGGTGCTTTTGGTGCTGTCCTCAAGGACAGTTGGCGTCAGCACGAACTCCAGCAGTTTGGCTTCCTGGATCCCCAGCAGGCAAGGTTTGTTGGCGCCATTGATTTTCAGTACATTGGCCGTAGCGCAATTGGCCGCTGACGGCTCCAGCTTATCGCGGAGAAAGCTGGGGTCATAAAAGCGGAACTCGGCTTCGCGTAGGGCGGCATCGGCAGAGTTACTCAGTTGCAGGGCCTGGGCGCGGTTTGCGGTAATCCGAAACTCCAGTGAGACGTTGCGCATGCTGTTGGCTGCGAGCAAGGTCAATACCAGCAACATGACAAGGGCAACCAACAATACTGCCCCGTTTTGACGGTTGGGGTTGAAGGCCTTCATGGCATGAGGTTCCTCAGGTTTTGAGTGCTGCTGGCCAACTGGTAGGTCCGACCTTTTTCACCCGCCGTCAGGCGAGTTTGGGCGGCTGCGTCGGCGCTCGCATACCAGTCACTGTATATTTTCGAGTCGCCATCACGTTTGTTTTCCGTGCTGGAGAGCAGCACCGAGTAACGAACAGCACGAATTGGGCCAATGGCGGCGTTCCAGTCCGCCGCCTTGACGAAACGATTGGCATCGTTGCGTAGTTGTTTACCAAACAGGTCGTTGGTGCCAACGCCGAACTCCAGGCGGAAATCGGCGATGCCGTCCAGCAACTCGGTGTAACCGCTGGAGGCGGTCGAGTTGATGCTTTTGCAGCGTAAAGAGCCATAGTCCAGCAGGGTAGCCTCACTGGGGACGGTCGCACCCGCGGGGAAATACTTGATCGCAAGTACGATCAAATTATTCTTGGTGATTTCAGGAAATGGGGCCAATGGGCTTTTAAATGCAGTCGATGCATTACCTTCGCAATCCGGTTCACCACTGACCACGGGTTGATAACGAATACAGATGCCTTGTGCATCGAGGGTCGTGGTAATCGGATTGCCCGCGGTGAACGCGCTACAGTCGGTACCCGCGGGGCTTGCGGGGAAGGCGAACTCCAAGTCCTGATCGGAGCTTCGGCGATAGCCGGCTTTGCTCAGGTAGTTGTTGAGTACAATTTCGGTGAAACGTGCGCTCTCGATATTGCCAGCTTCACTTTGTTGGAAGCTGTAGCTGCGGCGATTGTCGATGAAAATTTGCGTAATGCCCACCACCAGGAAACTGCCGATGGCCAGCGCAATCATCAGCTCAATCAGGGATAAACCGCGTTGTGCTGCAGGAAGGGACATATTCATAGCTCTACCCGGGTTCTATAAATGCAGGTGGTGTCGTTAGGGGTGCGGTTCTCGACATCAGGACAAGCGCCCGCTTTGACCGTCCATGCCAGCTGTATCTCAAGTATCGAGCCTTGGTTGTCACAGACACCGCGGGCCGAGCTGCGGCAGACATAGAAGCTGTTGTTAAACAGGGCCGTAGCGCCCGGCAAACGGTCCCGTGCCGCCTTGACCCAGCAGTCACGTTGTTCTTGCGCAGTTTTCGGCAGCGCTACACAGTTGCCGGTCGCCGGTCCGAAGTCGCCCCCAAGAGGCTTGTAAAAAAGCGAAGCATTCTTGTATTTGGTGCTAAGAGGAGTCCGCGGCACCGTGTTGGAGAAGATCTCGTTGGGGTTGCTGCGCATGATCTCGACCAAACTATCACTCAAAATAATCGCGGTGTTTCGCTGTATCGAATCCTGGGTGAAAGAAATACTGCGACCCTGCATGGCAACCACGCCGAGGATACCAATAGTCGTCAGCAGCAAAGTGATCAAAACTTCGATCAGGCTGAATCCGGTCTGTTGTCTCATGAAAAGCCTCATGGTGCGGTGCAGCTAACAAGGTCGGGACTGGTAAGTTTGTTATCTTTTTTACCGGCTTTTGACAGGCGCGTGCTGCCTGACGGCTGAAGAATAATGCGGTGCCCCGTTTTCACGTCATTGTCCTTGCAGAGGGTAATAAAGGTCTGCCTGTCCGCGGTGCCTATGGCGGAGTAGGTGATCTTAGTGACACTGGCCCCTGCGCTATCAAATGCCAGCAAGGAGACTTTGGTCGGATCCAGCGTCACCCCTCGCTCTACGGTGCCAGTTGCAAGGTTCTTTGCTTCCCACCTATCGCTGGCAGCCACAAACTCGATTTCGTAGGGAGTGCGGCTGATGATCGCCTGGCTGCGGGCGTATTGCAGAAAGGTTGAGAATTCTTCCGCGCTGGTTTGTAGCTGGCTGGAGCGCAACAGATCGCTGAAACTCGGTGCCGCGATGGTGCCTATGATAGCCACCAGAGCTACGACGATCGTGAGCTCGACTAATGAAAATCCGCGCATGTGGGAGGTACGCAACATGGTTTGCTCCAAATTATCTACAGGTTCATCTTCGCGTACCGCTGCTGCATTGTCTTTTTTCTCATGACGGTAGGCTGCTTTGCCGGGATGGGCGGTGCGCCTCGGCCGGTATCGAGCACTTTGGTTTTCGCCGGCCTACCATGGCCGCTCGTTGCCGCTGGGATGCGCGGTAGAGAAGGGCTCATGACCCTGGCGAAGCAGGCTCGCGCTACTACAGTTCCACCCGTGCCGATAACCTGCCGGCCTCGCTCGCAAGCAGAGGTCGGTGCGGCGCAGGCTGACTGGGTTCGAGCCAGGGGCCAGGGTCGGAACATTCAACTCCGGACTCACTGCACGCATAAGTGCCAGTATGAGCGGTTCTCCTGGGGCACCGCGCTGCGGATCCTGCCCTGCCGATTGAGGACCAATTGCCAGAATATTTGCTGTTGGTAGCACGAGTAGAATCGGCCGTTGCTTATCGGGCTGGTGCCATTCCCGTGAAAGCGAATGCTGTTGCTGTAGCCGGTCCATTGCAGGTGTACCTGAGGTGTGGCTGCGAACTGCTGAAGCACCGAGCTGCTGCTCAGGTCGCGAATGATCCAGCCCTGCATCCAGGGGCCCGTGCATGTCTGGCCGTTGGCGGAAGCGCATACTTCGGTGGTTTTACCTGTAAGTACTGCTCTCGTTCGTGCGCTCTGCAAGGCATGCTTGAGGAGCTCTTCCAGCGCCTGGTGGCGGTGCCGCTGGATCAGCGCCGAGAAATTCGGCGCCACGACTAGGCTGCCGATAGCCACTACGGTCAGTATGATGAGGAGTTCTGTAAGCGAAACTGCGCGTTCGTGGCTGTGCATTTGGCAGCTCCTTTGCGGTGTATTTCGCCGTCCTGGCGCAGCTTGGGTTTAGCTGGTGCGGGTCGATTCGACAAGAGGATGGAGGGGCTTGATGGCTGAGGTGGATTGCATTGTTGTAGGTGGTGGTGTGATGGGCTTGCTGACGGCCCGCGCCTTGGCGGAGCTGGGGCAGCAGGTCGTGTTGGTGGAGCGAGGGACAGTCGGGTGCGAAGCTTCATGGGCGGGCGGAGGG
Organism: Pseudomonas sp.; assembly: GCF_040514055.1. Classification (GTDB taxonomy): domain Bacteria; phylum Pseudomonadota; class Gammaproteobacteria; order Pseudomonadales; family Pseudomonadaceae; genus Aquipseudomonas. Next base: position 41,896 of record NZ_JBEVDL010000090.1, on the reverse strand, counting down.
ATCATTTCTCCCCTCTACCCCTGGCGCAACAGCCCGGCCGTAACGGCCCTGGCGCGCTGGTCCCAGGGATTCTACCCACGCTTGGCCGACGAGTTGCGGGTGCAGACAGGGATAGATCCAGAGGTTTACACGACGGGCTTGTTTTGGTTGGATCTGCCCGATGAGGGCGAGGCTTTGGCCTGGGCTGCGCAGCATGATCAAGTGCTGCAGGGCGTGGCGGGCGAGCGCCTCTATCAAGCCGTACCGGGATTGGGCGATGGTTACCGGCATGCCCTGCACACGGCAGGGCTGGCTAATGTCCGAAATCCACGGTTACTCAAAGCGTTGCGCGCGGCCTTGCATCTACACGCGAATGTGCGGCTGTGCGAGGGGGCCGAGGTCAGCGGTTTTATTGTGCGGCAAGGGCGTGTGCTCGGCGTGCGCACCGCCGAGGGCGAGCTGCACGCGAACCAGGTAGTACTGGCTGCCGGAGCATGGAGTGCCCTGCTGCTGGCGCATCTGGGCATAGGCCTGCCCGTCGAGCCGGTCAAGGGGCAGATGATTCTATACAAGGGGCCTCCGGGCCAGTTGCCGGTCATGGTGCTGGCGAAAGGGCGCTATGCGATCCCGCGACGCGATGGCCATATTCTGGTCGGCAGTACCTTGGAGTTCGAGCATTTCGATAAAACACCTACCTCCTCGGCGAAAACCAGCTTGCAGAGTTCGGCGGTCGAGCTGTTGCCCGCGCTCGCTCGTTCTCAGGTAGTGGGGCATTGGGCAGGGCTGCGGCCCGGCTCGCCCGAAGGCATCCCATTTATCGGTCCGGTTCCCGGCTTTTCGGGGCTTTGGCTAAATTGCGGTCACTATCGTAATGGCTTGGTGTTGGCGCCAGCCTCTTGCCGGCTGTTGGTTGACCTGATGATGGGAGGCCCCCCTATTGTCGATGCGCAGGCCTATGCCCCGACGGGGAGGATCAGTTCAATCTGACCGCCTGAGGCTTCGCTGGGCGATAGTGGCAGGCGACAGATGGCGCACGTATCGGTTCTGTCGGATATGGGGTCACGTCCCTCAATCGATACCGAGTTTTTTCAGCCGATAACGCAGTGATCGGAACGTCAGGCCCAGACGTTGCGCGGCAGCTGTACGGTTCCAGCGGGTTTCTTCCAGGGCTTGCATGATGAGGTTGCGCTCGATGTCTTCCAGGTAGTCCTCGAGATTGTCGATTTGCGCCAGATTGGCCTCGCCGGCTTCGCTGGAGCATGGCGTGTCCGTCAGGCGCAAGTCATGAGGTTGGATGCAGTCTTCTTCACACAGGGTGTAAGCACGCTCCAGCATGTTCTCCAGTTCGCGCACGTTGCCCGGGAAACGGTAGTTTTTCAATTTTTCCAGAGCATCGTCGTTAAGCGTGGCCGCGGGCGATCCTGTGCCCTCGGCGAGGCGCTTGAGCATGACTTCGGTGAGTTGAGGGATGTCCTCGCGACGCTCCCGAAGTGGGGGAACGCGCAGCTCAATCACGTTCAGGCGGTAGTACAGGTCCTGACGAAAACGCTCGGCGGCGACTTCGGCGGCCAGGTCCTTGTGGGTGGCGCACAGAATACGCACATCCACCACCAACTCCTGCTGCCCTCCTACCGCGCGGACGGCCTTTTCCTGAATCGCCCGCAGCAGCTTGACCTGCATGGCCAGTGGCAGATCCGCTACCTCATCAAGGAACAGGGTGCCGCCATTGGCAGCCTGGAACAGCCCTTGTTTGTCTTCGATGGCGCCAGTGAAACTGCCCTTTTTGTGACCAAAAAATTCGCTTTCCATCAGTTCGGTGGGGATGGCGCCACAGTTGACGGGGACAAAGGGTTGCTCGATGCGTGGCCCTTGTTCGTGAATCAGGCGCGCCACCAGCTCCTTGCCACTGCCAGATTCGCCGCTGATATAAACTGGTGCCTGACTGCGGGCCAGCTTCACGATCTGCTTGCGCAGGGCGCGCATGGGCGGTGAGTCGCCGAGCAGTCGGCTGTCCACTGGTAATTCTTCGGTGCCGGCGGCACCCAGGCGTAGTGCGGTATTGACCAATTCGCGCAAGCGAGCCAAGTCAACCGGTTTGGTCAGGAAGTCGAAAGCCCCGGCTTTTAACGCATGAATGGCTGTATCCAGGCTGCCGTAGGCAGTAATCATAGCCACCGGCACTTGCGGATAGCGCTGCTGGATATGTTGCACCAACTCCTGGCCCGTGCCATCGGGCAAGCGCATATCCGTCAGGCACAGATCGAAAGGCTCCTTTGCCAGCCACTCGCGGGCCTCTTTGACGTTGCGTGCGCAACGGGTATCGAGTTTCATTCGGCCCAGGGTAATTTCCAGAAGTTCACGGATATCGGGTTCGTCGTCGACGATCAGGGCTCTTTGCCGGGTGCTCATAGTCAGCTCAGTTTGCGCGGATGGGCGAAAGTGATGCGAAAGCAGCTGCCGCCACCCTCACGCAATTTGTAGTCCAGGCGTGCCTGATTGCTTTCGCATAACTCCCTGGAAATATACAGGCCGAGGCCGGTGCCCTTGTTCTCGGTGGTATAAAAAGGCTCAAAAATATGCTGTGCCTGTTCAGGCGCTACGCCCGCCCCATCATCCAGAACCTCCAGGATAGGCAGATCATTTTCTTCGTCGCGAAACAGCTTGAGCCAGATCTGGGCCTTTTTATGTTTTTGCAAACTGTACCTGAGGCCATTCTCCACCAGGTTGGTCAGCACCTGGGTCAGCTGGTGGGGGTCCATGCGGGTCTGGATAGTGCTTCCCGTGGTTTCCAAGTGAAGCAGTTGACTGGCTGGGGCCGCGTTGCGAAATTCGCTGGCGAAACGGTGCAGCCAGTACTTGAGGTCAAGCAACTGTGGTTCGGCCTGGCGGCGCCGAGAAAGCTGCAGCACGTTCTCGATGACCAGATTCATCCGTCGGGAATGGTCTTGGATGATTTGCGCCAGCCGCAGGTCGGCTCCGTCGAGGGCTTCTGACTCCTGCAGCAATTGGGCGGCATGACTGATCGCTCCCAGTGGGTTGCGGATTTCATGGGCAATACCCGCCGTTAGGCGACCCAGTGAGGCGAGTTTTAGTTGCTGGGCTTGCTGGGCAACTTGTGAGATATCATCGAGAAAAACCAGCGTGTGCTGTTGTCCTGCCCGTTGCAAGGTGACGAAGCTGGGTTGCAGTACGGGGCCGTCCAGCAGCAACTGCAGGCTCTCCGGCCGCAGGCTTGGGTTGTGTCGCCACTGCTGAAGCCGCTTGAGTAGTTCAGGGCAGTGGGGGTCCAGTATCTTGCCTTCCAGTTTGTTGCGGCCTAACAGGCTCTGGGCGCCTTGATTGGCTAAAAGTACGCGGTGTTGGGTGTCCAGTACCAAGATGCCGGTGCGCATGCGCTGCAGAATTTGCGCATTCAGGGCTTCCAGGTTGGCCACGTCCGTCGCGCGCTGTTCGGCCAGACTCTCGCTGACCTGGACGCGGCGGGTTAAGGCCTGAACAAGCAAGGCTGCAGCGAAGCATAAGGCTCCGAGCGCACCTGCTTGCACATACTGAGCAGTTGCTGTCGGGCGACTAAGGCTCAGGTAAAAGGTCAAGGATATCAGGCCAATGGCGCCCATCGCGGCGATGAGCAGTCCAATTCTCCCCCTCAGCAAGATGTTGGAGATGGCCACCGCGACGATCAGCAGGTTACCGATGCCGCTGGCTGTACCTCCGGCGGCATAAAGCAAACCCGACAAAAGCAGGATATCGGCCAGCGCCAGGCTGAACACTTGGGCCAAGTGGCGCGGTCGCTGCATCAGCACCGCCACCAAGATATTGGTGATCAGGTAGAACCAGCTGCCGTTGCGAAACAGCTCTGCGTTAGCCAGGTCCAGGACTTTGTCGTCCATATCGCTGGATATCAACAGGACCAAGGCCACGCCAATAGTCACGCGGTAGAGGTGATACAGGCGCAGTACGCCGCGGCCCCGACTGTCGTCAAGGGTGATGACTTCAGTGCTCACGGGAAGGAGCGCCCTGGTGCAGATGGGTTTGGCAGCAATACCAGTGATCCTGCTGGCGCAAGGCTTGTTCTCGAGGCACATGCACGCCGCAGTGGACGCAGCGCACCATCGGTGCGGCGATTTGTTGCGTGGGCGCGGTACGCCGACTCAGGCGACGCCAGAGCCACAATGCGGCGAGAGTGATCGCAAGCCAAAACAGGAGGCGGGACAGGCCCATAGAGTGCTCTTCTTTTAATCAGGTACGCAGTTTAGTCAATCCGCAGATGTCGGTACAAACGCGGTTAGATTCTCGCGACGCGATGCAGTGGCTCACAGGCCGGTAGATAAAATTGGCGCCGTCTCGGGCGGAAGCATCTGAACAAAAAAAGAGGCGCAAGGCCTCTTTTAGTGGTTCAGTTTCGTTCAGTCGAACAGGCCGAAGGTCATATAACTCCACCAGGAGCGGCCGCTGTCCTGGGCGGCGCCGTCTTCCTGCTCCGTCTGGTTCTCCGGCTTGAGCTCGGAGGGAATGCTTTCCTCGGCTTCTTCGTACTGACGGATCACGTCCTGGCTGGCACGGGTCTGGCCGGGCGGCAGCGGTGTGTCGGTTTCGATCAGGCCCAGGGTCATCTTCGCCAGCCAGGAGCGGTTGTCGGCTTCTTCTTCCAGGGGTACGAACTCGCCACTTTCCAGGCTGGCATGAGCGGGGTAGTTCAGCTTGAGGGTTTCCAGGCTGGTACCGGCCAGGTCATCGAGGCCCAGGCGCTGGTAAGCTTCGGTCATGACCGCCAGGCCGTCGCCCACGGCCGGCGTTTCCTGGAAGTTTTCCACCACGTAGCGCCCGCGGTTGCCTGCGGCCACATAGGCCTGGCGCTTCAGGTAGTAGTGGGCCACATGGATTTCATAAGCGGCCAGCAGGTTACGCAGGTAAATCATCCGCGCCTTGGCGTCAGGGGCGTAACGGCTGGTAGGGAAGCGGCTGGTGAGCACGGCGAACTCGTTGAAGGAGTCGCGGGCGGCACCCGGGTCGCGCTTGGTCATGTCCAGTGGCAGAAAGCGCGCCAGCAGGCCACGGTCCTGGTCGAACGATGCCAGGCCTTTGAGGTAATAGGCGTAATCGACGTTGGGGTGCTGCGGGTGCAAGCGAATAAACCGCTCTGCGGCCGATTTGGCAGCTTCCGGTTCGGCGTTTTTGTAATAGGCGTAGATCAGCTCCAGCTGTGCCTGCTCGGCGTAACGGCCGAAGGGGTAGCGTGACTCCAGGGCTTTGAGCTTGCTGGTCGCGCTGGTGTAGCTCTTGCCGTCCAGGTCGGCCTGAGCCTGCTGGTACAGTTCGGCCTCGCTCATGTTCTCGTCCACGACTTCGTTGGACGAGCAGGCAGCGGTAAGGGCGAGGATGGCGATCAGCAGCAGGTGTTTCACTGGCATGGCGGCTTGCGTCCCTGTGACGGCTGGCTGTCTTGGGCAGGGCCGTCCTGTTATGATGAGCGCCCCGGTAGCCCCGGGACAAAGACGCCGTATTTAACCACAAGCGAGCAGCCGAAACCAAAGGCTACGCCCCCGCCGTCATCGAGCATGCCTCCAATTACTACACAAGCCATAGAACTCCGCGCCGTGGTGCCGTCCGATTTGGGCGGGCAACGTCTCGACCAGCTCGCCGCCCAGCTCTTCCCCGAGCACTCCCGTTCACGCCTGACTGCCTGGATCAAGGAGGGTTTGCTGACGGTGGACGGTGCCGTGATCCGCCCGCGTGACATTGTCCACGGTGGCTCGGTGCTGGAACTGAACGCCGAGCAGGAAGCCCAGGGCGAGTGGTTGGCCCAGGATATTGCGCTGGATATCGTCTACGAGGACGAGCATATCCTGGTGTTGAACAAGCCTGCCGGCCTGGTGGTGCACCCCGCGGTCGGGCACCAGGACGGTACCTTGCTCAATGCGCTGCTGCACCATGTGCCCGACATCATCAACGTCCCGCGGGCCGGCATCGTGCACCGCCTGGACAAGGACACCACGGGATTGATGGTGGTGGCCAAGACCCTGCAGGCGCAAACCCAGTTGGTCGATCAGCTGCAAAAACGCAGCGTCAGCCGCATCTACGAATGCATCGTCATTGGTGTGATCACCTCGGGTGGCAAGATCGATGCACCCATCGGACGGCATGGCCAGCAGCGTCAGCGCATGGCGGTGATGGCCGGTGGCAAGCAGGCGGTCAGCCATTATCGGGTACTGGAACGCTTTCGGGCCCACACCCATACCCGGGTCAAGCTGGAGACCGGACGAACCCACCAGATCCGCGTGCACATGGCGCATATCAATTACCCGCTGGTGGGCGATCCGGCCTACGGTGGTCGCTTTCGCATTCCCCCGGCCGCCAGCGCCACCCTGGTGCAGTCGCTCAAGGAGTTTCCGCGTCAGGCGCTGCATGCGCGTTTCCTCGAGTTGGATCACCCGATCACCGGCCAGCGGATGAAGTGGCAATCGCCCTTGCCGGAGGACTTCGTCTGGTTGCTGACCTTGCTGCGGCAGGACCGTGAAGCCTTTATCGGCTGAGCCGGGAGCCTGGCATCACGCTTGGTTGCGTCCCCAGTGGCCGGCGCCGGCGACTGTCCGTGCCTGCGTCACCACGCGTGCCGGCGGGATTAGTCGGGGCTCCTATGACGGCTTGAACCTCGGCCTGCATGTGGGCGACGCGGTAGCCGATGTCATTGAAAACCGCCGACGGCTGTCCCAAGCGTTGGGGTGCCGTCTCGCCTGGCTGGACCAGGTCCATGGCGTGCAGGTTGTTGAAGCCGACCCCGCCGCCACACTCCGCGCCGACGCCAGTTGGACGGCCACGCCGGGCGTGGCCTGCGCCATCATGACTGCTGATTGCCTGCCCCTGTTGTTCTGCGATCGAGCCGGGCAACGGGTCGCCGCGGCCCACGCTGGCTGGCGCGGGTTAGCCAATGGCGTGCTGGAAGCCACCGTGCGGGCCCTGGGCGTGCCCGTCAATGACGTGCTGGTGTGGCTTGGGCCCGCGATCGGACCGGCAGCGTTCGAGGTGGGGGAGGAAGTGCGCGAGGTGTTTGTCGCGGTACAGCCTGAGGCGTCTGCGGCCTTCGCGCCCAGTGGCAATACGGGGCGTTGGCTGGCCGACCTCTATGCCCTGGCCCGTTTGCGTCTGGCCGCACAAGGGATCACCGCGGTCTATGGGGGCGGGCAGTGCACCTACAGCGATCCACGTTTCTATTCCTACCGGCGCAACGCCTGCACCGGACGTTTCACCTCCCTGATCTGGCTCGGCTGAGGCCGCAGGCCTGGGAATAACTGGGCCGTGGTTCGCCCCGTGCCTTGGCGCTGACCTGGATCAAGGCTTGCCGGCTTGAATCCCTGACAATCGTCCTCATCTAGACTGTCAACTCGGCAGGCTTTTGGCACAGGTGCGCGCACCGCACCGGTCTGCTCTCTTTTCGAAGGAAGGACGGCACCATGCGAATCGAACGTTTCACCAGCAAGCTGCAGTTGGCCCTGTCCGATGCCCAATCGCTGGCGGTCGGGCTCGATCATGCGGCCATCGAACCGGTGCACCTGCTGCAGACGCTGCTCGAACAACAGGGGGGCTCGATCAAGCCGCTGTTGATGCAGGTCGGCTTTGACGTTGCCGCCTTGCGCCAGGCCCTGGCCAAGGAGTTGGATCAGTTGGCGAAGATCCAGAACCCCACCGGCGACGTGAATATTTCCCAGGATCTGGCACGCCTGCTCAACCAGGCCGATCGGCTGGCCCAGCAGCGCGCGGATCAATTTATCTCCAGCGAGCTGGTCCTGCTGGCGGCGCTGGACGACGGCACCAAATTGGGCAAGTTGCTGCTCGCCCAGGGGGTGAGCAAGAAGGCCCTGGAAAATGCCATTGCCAACCTGCGGGGTGGTCAGGCGGTCAACGACCCGAACGCCGAAGAGTCCCGCCAGGCGCTGGACAAATACTGCATCGACCTGACCAAGCGGGCCGAAGAAGGCAAGCTTGATCCGGTGATCGGCCGCGACGACGAGATCCGCCGGACCATTCAGGTGCTGCAGCGGCGGACCAAGAATAACCCGGTTCTGATCGGGGAGCCGGGGGTCGGCAAGACCGCCATCGCCGAAGGCTTGGCCCAGCGCATCGTCAATGGCGAGGTGCCCGATGGGCTCAAGGACAAGCGCCTGCTATCCCTGGACATGGGGGCGCTGATCGCCGGGGCCAAGTTTCGTGGCGAATTCGAAGAGCGGCTGAAGTCCCTGCTGAACGAGCTCGGCAAACAGGAAGGGCGGATCATCCTGTTTATCGACGAGCTGCATACCATGGTCGGTGCGGGCAAGGCCGAGGGCGCCATGGATGCTGGCAATATGCTCAAGCCGGCCTTGGCGCGCGGTGAACTGCACTGCGTCGGCGCCACCACGCTCAATGAGTACCGTCAGTACATCGAGAAGGACGCCGCGCTGGAGCGGCGCTTTCAGAAGGTGCTGGTGGACGAGCCTTCGGAAGAAGACACCATCGCCATCCTGCGGGGCCTCAAGGAGCGCTATGAGGTGCACCACAAGGTGGCGATCACCGATGGGGCGATCATTGCCGCCGCCAAGTTGAGCCACCGCTATATCACTGACCGCCAGCTGCCGGACAAAGCCATCGACCTGATCGACGAGGCGGCTAGTCGGATTCGCATGGAGATCGACTCCAAGCCCGAGGTGCTTGACCGCCTGGAGCGTCGCCTGATTCAACTGAAAGTCGAAGCGCAGGCCTTGAAGAAAGAGGACGACGAAGCGGCAATCAAGCGTCTGGAGCGCCTCAAGGAGGAAATTGCTCGTCTGGAGCAGGAGTACGCCGATCTGGAGGAAATCTGGAAAGCGGAAAAAGCCGAGGTGCAGGGGTCGGCGCAACTGCAGCAGCAGATCGAGCAAGCCAAGCAGGAGCTGGAGGCGGCCCGGCGCAAAGGCGACCTTAGCCGTATGGCCGAGCTGCAGTACGGTGTGATTCCCGACCTGGAGCGCAGCCTGCAGATGGTCGATCAGCACGGCAAGACCGACAACCAGCTGTTGCGCAACAAGGTCACCGAAGAAGAAATCGCCGAGGTCGTGTCGAAGTGGACCGGCATTCCGGTGGCGAAGATGCTCGAGGGCGAGCGTGACAAGCTGCTGAAAATGGAAAGCCTGCTGCATCAGCGGGTCATCGGCCAGCACGAGGCGGTGGTCGCTGTGTCCAGCGCGGTGCGCCGCTCACGCGCCGGCTTGGCGGATCCGGACCGGCCCAGTGGCTCGTTTCTTTTCCTCGGCCCGACCGGGGTGGGCAAGACCGAATTGTGCAAGGCCCTGGCCGAGTTCCTCTTCGAGACCGAGGAGGCCATGGTGCGCATCGACATGTCCGAATTTATGGAGAAGCATTCGGTCGCGCGCCTGATCGGCGCGCCGCCTGGCTATGTCGGCTATGAAGAGGGCGGCTATCTGACCGAGGCGGTGCGGCGCAAACCCTATTCGGTGGTGCTGCTCGACGAAGTGGAAAAAGCCCATCCCGATGTCTTCAACGTACTGCTGCAGGTGCTGGAAGATGGTCGTCTGACCGACAGTCATGGGCGCACCGTGGACTTTCGCAACGCTGTGATCGTCATGACGTCCAACCTGGGCTCCGCGCAGATCCAGGAGCTGATGGGCGATCGGGAGGCGCAGTATGCGGCGGTGATGGATGCGGTGAGTACGCACTTTCGCCCGGAGTTCATCAACCGGATCGACGAAGTGGTGGTCTTTGAGCCGCTTGGCCGGGAACAGATTGCCGGTATCGCCGAGATCCAGTTGGGCCGCTTGCGTCGGCGCCTGGCCGAACACGAACTGAGCCTGGAGTTGAGTCCCGAGGCCTTGGACAAGCTGGTGGCGGTGGGATATGACCCGGTCTATGGGGCACGTCCGTTGAAGCGTGCCATCCAGCGCAGCATCGAGAATCCCTTGGCCCAGGCGATCCTGGCGGGTCGTTTCGCACCCGGCAGTACCATAGTCGGGCGGGTGGAGGGCGACGCATTGGTCTTTGTCTGAGGTTTTGCACTCGCTAAAAAGCCCCGCGCTGCGGGGCTTTTTGGTGCCGCACGCCTCACAGGTGCTTGAGCAATACCTCCAGCGCTGCTACCTGATCCTCGGCCAGGTCGATGATATGAAAGCCGGCCCAGCAGTGTTGGCCGTCGGCGCCGGGTCGGCTCCACAGGCAGTCCGCCCCGAGCTTCACTTCGGTCACCCCTTCGATTGGCTGGGCGCTGACCAGTCGGCACTCGATCACGGCATCGGCGGTTTGCGGGTTGTCGCTGAACAGCATAAAGCCGTCCGCTGAAAGGTCCACCAGCCGCCCCAGCCGTTGACCGGAGTGCAGATCGAATACTTCCAGCTGCAGCTCGGTGTGTTGGCGGCTGTGCTGACGACGATCGTCCATATACGCTCCTTAGCGAGGTTCGTCCGTGCGGCCGGTAAAACGCTGCAGCACGCGATAGATGGCATGGAGGGCGCGGTCCATAAGGGGAGCGCCACGTTCCGGCATGATCATGCGAGCCAGCCCCTGCTCCATTTCGCTGGCCAGCAGGGTCAGTGGCTTGATGGCCACGCGCTGACCACTCTGGTCGACGAACATGTAGTTGTGGGTCGTGGGGCTGAACCAGGACAGTTTGAGCGTGCGGATCTGCTCGCCGTTGACGAACTCGAACCAAGTGCCGAATTCGACTTGGCTCAATTCCTTGGCCAGCAGCTGGGCGCGAGGTGACAGGCCGGAGGCGCGCGGTGCCGCGCTGACCAGCGCGGTTTCTTCCCCCAGCATGGCACCCAGCGGGCTTTGTGGTAGCTCCTGCTTGAGTTGGGCGGCAATCAGCGGCTGTTTGGCCTGCACGGCGTATTGGCAGGCGACCAGATCCTGCAGCAGGCGACGAATACCGTCTTCGTGGTAGCCACCGAGCAGCTTCAAGCCTTTGCGCAGGTCATCCAGCATGGCTTCGCGCAGCCCTTGCAAGCGCTCGCGTCCCGCTTCGTCCTGGGGCGTGCCACTCCAGGCCAGTTGCTCGGCCACCTCCCCTGCGCGACGCCATTCGGCGCTCTGATCGCCGTGACGCAGCAGAACGAAGACCAGTACATCGGTCCAGGTCATTTCCAGGAAGTTGCGAATGATGCTCGGTGGCTCACGGCTGGCCAGGGTGGCACCAATAAGTTCCACCGCTTGCTGGCGCGCGCCGAGCAGCTTGTCGCGGCCTTTGGCGGCTTCCACGGCGCGCCGCTCACGTAATTCGACCTTGTGTTTGAGCGTGGTGGCGAACTCGTTGAATTCTTCCAGCAAGCTTTCGAAGAGCTGCAGGTCGCCTTTGAAGCCGTGCAGCACCCGCTCTACCACCCACTGGATTTTTGCCAGCAGGCCCCGATCGTCATTGTCGCAGCCGTACAGCACCCCGGCCTGCGCCATGGCATTGAGCAAGCGCCGGGCGGGATGGTAGTGCTGGGTAAACAGTGCTTTGTCCTGCAAGGCGACTTTCAGGTAAGGCGTGTGCAGGTGGGAGATGGCGGTCTTGCAGTTGTCCGGCAAGTTTTCGTCGTCGAGGATAAAGTCGAACAGCATACCCACCAGGTCGATGACATCGGCTTCCTGGTCCGACACACGGTGCTGCTCGGGCAGGTGACTGTGGGCTTCCAATTGCTGCTGCAGGTCGGCTTTCAAGTCCTGCACCGGCTGCGGCTTCTGCAGGCGGTGGGACAGCTCCTGTCCAGAGCGTTCCTGCAGGCGGTCGAGGGCATTGAGCAGTTCGGTAACGCTGTAGAGCTGTGACGCCTCACGGGGTGCGAAGCTGGCAATGCTGCGAGTGCCGCCCAGCAGGGGGGCGTCGACATCCCGTTGGCGGTGTTCACCAAGCAATGCCGCGAGGCCGCTGAACAGTACATTGGGGTCGCTGGGCGGCGGTCCGCTCAGGTCGGCCGGCGCAGCCGGGCGCGAGCCAGCTGTGTCGCCTGGCGGGCTTTCGCCTGCGGTACGCTCTTTAGTGGGCGCGTTGGTCGATGGCCGCGGTCTTACGGCATCGGCTGCACGTTGGGCGCTGTATTTGAGATTGGGCAGCACGTCCGCTTCGATCAGCCGCTGGTTGAGCGCTTCATAGACGTGGTCGAGGCCCTGCATGACATGCTGATCGAACAGCATATAAAGGATGGCCTTGATCCGCAGGGGAAACGGGCAGGGCGCCAACGCCTCACGAAATGCCTGGGCAATGGCCTGGGGGCCGAACGGGTTGCTGTCTTCGCCAAGCTTCTGGCCGTTGTTCAACAGGGCCAGGCGCTGGTCCAGGGCGAACAGCGGCTGAGCGCAGCGCGCCTTGACCCGGCTGACCATATTGATGACCTGCAGGCTCTCTTCGTAGTCGTCGTTCTGCACCAGCGACAGGTGTTCGGCATCCAGGTCGTCGGTGTTGGGCTCCGGCGCCAGCTTGCCGTCGAGAAAGTCGGAGAAGTTCCGCGCGATGCGCTGGTGGTAGGCGCGCTCGAGTTGCGGCCGCTGTTTGCGGATCTCGCGCATATTGTCGAAGAACAACGTCTGCACCTGGTTGTTTTCGGCTTTTTCCGCGCATTCGAACAGGGTGTCATCGACTTGAGCGAAGACCCCCGTCAAGTGCTCGGCCAGGCGATTCATCACCAGCTTGCGGCAACCGAGCACCAGGTCGCCAAAGCGCGGTTGGATGCCGCGACTGGCCAGGGTGTGCGAAGGTCTGGGGGTGTTGGGCGGGTCCTGGGTACTCATGGACTGTCCTGGCCTTGCCTTGCGGCAAGCGCATCCTGCTGTGATCACAATTCTAGGGAAGATATAGCAGCCCATCGCTCGGCTGCAAAGCATTGTCTTAATTGTAGTTTAAGGGGTTGACAGGGCGATTTGAAACCGTAGAATAGCGCGCCTCAGATACGGGAATGGCGAAAGCCAAACCGGTGCTGAGATGGAAGGTATAAGTTCCGCGATAGCTCAGTTGGTAGAGCAAGTGACTGTTAATCACTGGGTCCCTGGTTCGAGTCCAGGTCGTGGAGCCATCTTCTAATCGGGGTATAGCGCAGTCCGGTAGCGCGCCTGCTTTGGGAGCAGGATGTCAGGAGTTCGAATCCCCTTACCCCGACCATTTATGGGTCGTTAGCTCAGTTGGTAGAGCAGTTGGCTTTTAACCAATTGGTCGTAGGTTCGAATCCCACACGACCCACCATTTTCTGCTCCAGCGGTTTTGGAGTTGAATCTTAAAGGCAAAGATGGCAGTTGCATCGAGTGCCTAAAACAAAACGCCCCTCGGGGCGTTTTTTTTTGCCTGCATTTCGCTGAAGCGACCAGATGCTCGTGAAAGCGCCCCCGCGAGGGCGCTGTTCCTTCAGTGCAGTTTCAAGCGTGGCTCGGTGCCGCGGCCGAGGCGGCCGCTGAGCATCAGCATGGCCGTGCGGAACAGTCCGAACAGGGCAACTTGGTGCATGCGGTACAGCGAAACATAGAACAGCCGCGCCAGCCAGCCTTCGAGCATGACGCTGCCGGTCAGATTGCCCATCAGGTTGCCCACGGCGGAAAAGCTCGACAGCGAAATCAATGAGCCGTAGTCGCTGAAGCGATACTCGGGCAGCGGTTGTCCGGCGATACGCCGTTTTAGCGATTTGACCAGCAACGACGCCTGCTGGTGGGCGGCCTGGGCGCGTGGCGGGACGTTGCGGCCATCGGGCTGTGGGCAAGCGGCACAATCGCCAAAAGCGAAAATCGCCTCGTCGCGGGTGGTCTGCAGGGTGGGGGTAACTACCAGTTGGTTGATTCGGTTGCTCTCCAGTCCATCCAGGTCGTTCAGGAAGGCCGGTGCACGTATGCCGGCCGCCCACACCTTGATACTGGCTGCAATTACCTGGCCCTGAGCGGTTACCAGGCTGTCGGCGGTTACCTCGCTCACCGAGGCGTTGGTCAGCACCTTGACGCCGAGTTTCTCCAGCGTGGCGTGAACGGGCCGGCCAATGCGTTCCGGCAGGGCAGGCAGTACCCGCGGACTCGCCTCGATCAGGGTAATGCGCATGTTTTCCGGGCGGATGCTGTCCAGGCCGTAGGCAGCCAGCTCGTGGGCGGCATGGTGGAGTTCTGCGGCCAATTCGACGCCGGTGGCGCCGGCGCCGACTATGGCCACGCTGATCAGGTCGTTGTCGCCATTCAATCCCGCATGGGCGCGCAGGTAGTGCCCGAGCAGTTGCCCATGGAAACGTTCAGCTTGCTCACGGGTGTCGAGGCACAGGCAATGCTCGGCGGCGCCAGGGGTGCCGAAATCATTGGTGGTGCTGCCGACCGCAATCACCAGGCTGTCATAGGCGAGGGAGCGTTCAGGCACCAGGATGCCGCCTTGATCATCGTGGGTGGCAGCCAGGTGGACCTGCTTGCGCGCGCGATCGAGGCCGCACATGCGCCCGAGCTGGAATGCAAAATGATTCCATTTGGCCTGGGCCAGGTAGTTCAACTCATCGACCGAGGAGTTCAACGAGCCCGCCGCCACCTCATGCAGCAGGGGCTTCCAGATATGCGTCAGGTTCGCGTCGATCAAGACGATTTCGGCTTGGCCGCGTTTGCCCAGGGTGTTACCCAGGCGGGTCGCTAACTCCAAGCCGCCGGCGCCGCCGCCGACGATCAGGATACGATGGGTCATGGTGAGTACTCACAAGGCTTATAGAAAGCGGCGGCGATGCCGTGGGCGCGAGCGCGAAGCGGCTCATAGCACCAAACGGCTCAGGAGGCGGCTCAGGAGGCCGAGTCCAATAACGATGACGAGCGTGACCAGCAGCAGGTGCCAGGCTTTGAAAGGCCGTCGTTCGACCTGATGCTGAGGGGCGCTCAGGTAGCGATCCACACGTGCTTGGTCGTCAGGGCTCAGTCGGCTGGACATACAGACCTCTCTGGTGATGCACGCATTCTAGGCATGGTTAAGGCATTTAAGCGACAGTCTCGAGCGGCGGTCCGGGCTTCTGTTCGGTCGGTCACAGTGGCTCGAGGATCAAGTTGTCGTCCAGGCGAATGATGCCGCCCTGCAGCACGCGCGCCGTGATTCCACCGTGGCCGCGGGTGGCTTGAAAGGTGCCGGGGCCCAGGCGTTCCTCCAGGCGGGCGCAGGGCTGGCACCAGCCCGTGGTTTCCAGTACCGCCTGGCCCAGGCGAAAGCGCCGCCCCTTGAGGCTGAACAGGTTGATGCCGCTGATAGCGATATTGCGCCGCAGGTCCGCCGGACCAATAGGGTGCTCCGGCGGCCGCTCCAGCAGGGCGCCGATCACTGCCAGGTGTTCCCATTGAATCAGGGTGACCTGGCGCGCGTTGCGTGGCCCCGGGCGGCTATGATCGCCGGTTAGGCCGGCTTCGCGCCGCGCCTCCACGGCCTGCAGCGCCAGCATCGGGGCTCGGGAAGCGGGCCGCACGCCGATCCAGCGTACCCGGCCCTGTTGCGGCACCCGCGCCAGCAATTCCTGCAAGGGGCTCATAGGCCAACTCCAACATCGAAGATGACCGTGCGCCCCAGGTTATGGCGCAGGAAGTCCGGCGCTTGCCCGTGGGCGAACAACACCCGCGCGTAGGTCGGGCCAACCAACGACAGCGAGCGCCAGCCCTGGCGCAGGTACTCGGTGGGCGGCGGAAAGGGGCTGTTGAAATCCGGAACGGCGCGTTTGAGATTGACGTAGGCCAACAGGTCGAGCTCGGCGGGGTCCAGGCCGCGCTCAAGGTAGTTGTGGGCTTTTTTCCGCAAGGTGGGCGCCAGGCGGGCTTGCAACTCAGCGGCCGCAATGCGTTTTGGGCGCGTCTCGCGGCGGACCAGTTGGCTCAGGGAGAAGGCCTGGCGACGACGTTCCAGCTCGGCGCGCCAATCATCGTTGAGACGCCTGCCTTCATCCAATACCCAGAACACCTCGAAGTTGGCCTCGCGAAACAGCACGTCCGGTGGTTCCGGGCGGATAGCGCTGAACTCATCCGTGCGATAGGCGATGTTCAGCGCCTGCAGAAGACGCTGGCAGACCCAGCGTTCGCGCTCCCACTTGCGCGCATTGGAAAGAAAGGTATTGGCCTGTTCGGCCTGGTGCGTCAGCAGGCGCAGGTAGTCGGAGTCGTCCATGTCTCAGAGCTTATCGCGCTACCAGCTGCTCTTGGTACCCCCATCGTAGCGTTTGGCCAGGCCCTGCTTGAGCAGCAGGTCACCCAGGCTGCGACCGTCGACCCAGACGTCGGCGAGTAAACGGAAGTACTTGTCGCGGCGTATGTCGCGCAGCTCGACGGTTTTGGCGCCGCGTAACTGCTGTACGGTGAACTGCTTGGCGCGCTGGGCCAGGGCGCGCACATCTGGCCGTTTGTCGCGCATTTCCGGGGTGTCGATGCCGAACAGACGTACTGGAACCCGCTGCCCGGCCACGGCGGGCCAGGCGTTGATGGTGACGCGAAAGGTATCGCCGTCGTAGATGCTGGTGACCTCGTCGACCCGCACCTTGCCGTAGGGCCCCTCGTTGGCGGCTGAGGGTTGCAGATAGGTGAGGCTGGCGAAGAGAACGAAGAGGCGGATAAATCGTTGCATGGGAGCTGAGCACTGCCAAAAAAGGCGTGACCTTACCGCATTTTTTTCGGTTGTACAGTCGCAAGGCCCGCTTTAGAGCGGATGAACTGAGTTAAATTGCTGTGGCTGTGGTCCATGGTTAGCCCGTCAGTTCGGTTTCGGGCCGATACGAACCACTCGCTGAAGGGGGTCAAGCCGTGATTGCTGCCGAGTTATTGTCCCCGACCAGTCAATGGCTGGGGTGGCTGTTCTACCTGCCGGTGCTGTGCTGGGCGGTCTGGCGGGCGCCCTGGCTGGAGCTGCTCAGCGACAGTCGCCGCCAGCACCTGTTGTTCGGCACCGTGTTGGCGCTGTTTGTGCTGTGGCTGGTCAGGCGCGATTTCGCCTCGGGCCTGTCGGTGCATTTTATCGGCATGACCGCGGTGACGCTCTTGCTCGACTGGCCTCTGGCGCTGCTGGCGGGCCTGGCGGCGCAAGTGGGGCTGGCGCTGATCGGCCGTCAGGATTGGGCGGCGCTGGGCATCAATGGCTGGCTGCTGGTGGTGATTCCCGTGCTGGTGACCGAAGTCTGTGCCTGGCGGGTCGAGCGGGCCCAGCCGCGCAATCTGTTCGTCTATATCTTTTGCTGCGGCTTTTTTCCCGCCGCGTTGTCCGTGCTGCTGTGCGTGCTGGCAGGCCTGGCCTTGTTGTGGGTCGATGGTCTGTTTCCGATGCCGCCCTGGCTGGCGGATTTTGCCGGCTACCTGTGGTTGGTGATGTTTCCCGAAGCCTTTATCAACGGCACCGTGGTCAGTGCCTTGGTGGTCTTTTGTCCCGACTGGCTGGAAACCTTCAACCGCAGTCGCTACCTGCAGGCGCCCTGGAAGGACCAGGAGCCCTAAGCCTGAAGCGGCTATGCACTATTGACCTGAATCAGTCGGATCAGGGCCGCTAGAGGGCATGCTGTGATCTTTGCAGTTGCAAGGGAGTGGCTATGGGTATCCATTACTGGGCGGTCGAGCGAGTCCAGCAAGACCTTGAAGGTGCCGGTAAGGCGGGTTACGACCCGGTCTTGAGTCTGCGTGCACTGCTGAGCGCGGTGGTGCAGCAGAGCGTGGCATGCCGTGACTTGGAGGACCTGGCGCGCGAGTTGCGCTTTCTGGCGGATAACTTGGACGACGATAGGGATTACGGCTTTATGCGGCCTTGAGTTTCGCTCCAGGTAGCGCAGCTGCAGTCAGTGCGCACGCGGCGGTAAATCGCCGGAAAACAGCTCGTCTTCGTCCAACGGGTCGCCGGGAATCGTATGGGCTTCGGCGGCCCAGGCGCCGAGATCTATCAGTTTGCAGCGTTCGCTGCAGAACGGGCGATCGACATTCTGGCTGGACCACTCCACCGGTGCGTTGCAGGTGGGGCAGTTGATGGTCAAGGGTGGGTTCATGGTCGGCCTCCGCGCAGACTCAGATAAAAACGGTGCAGGCGTTCGACTTCAGTCTGCAGCCAGTTTAAGTCGCGGTCGTTGGTCAGTACATCGTCGGCGTGGCGCAAACGCTCGTCACGGCTGGCCTGGGCCTGCAGGATGGCCTGGATCTGCGCTTCGCTGACCTGATCGCGCTGCAGGGCCCGTTGCACCTGCACGGTTTCGGGGGCGTCGATCACCAGCACGCGGGTGGTCATTGTGTGCTGGCCGGACTCGATCAATAGCGGCGAGACCAGAATAGCGTAGGGCGACTCAGCACCCGCCAGATTGGCTAGCAACTCCTGGTTGATCAGGGGGTGCAGCAGGCCTTCCAGCCAGTGGCGTTGCGCAGGGTCCTGAAAGATCCGGGCGCGTAACGCAGCGCGATCGAGCTGGCCATCGGCCTGCAGTACTTCATCACCAAAATGCCGGGCGATTTCCGCCAGGGCAGGGCGCCCCGGCTCCACCACCCAGCGAGCGGCATGATCGGCATCCACCGTATGCACGCCCAGGGTGGAAAAATGTGCGGCGGCGGCGCTTTTACCGCTGCCAATGCCGCCGGTCAGCCCTAGAATCCAGGAGGTCATTTAAAATTGGCAAAATGCAGGTAGGTGCTGGTGATGCTGTCTCCCCACAGCAGGGCGATCCAGCCGGCGAGCGCGAGGTAGGGGCCGTAGGGTATTTCTGTACCGAGGCCGCGATTGTTCAGGCGCAGCAAGATCGACCCCAGGATCGCGCCGGTACACGACGAGAGCAGAATGGTCAGTGGCAGCACCTGCCATCCGCCCCAGGCGCCGAACAGGGCCAGAAGCTTGAAATCACCATTGCCCATGCCGTCCCTTCGGGTGATCAGTTTGAAAAGAGCCGCCACCGACCAGAGCGCCAAATAACCGCCGATGGCGCCCAGTACTGCTTCCTCCAAGCTGGTAAACAGGCCGAATAGATTGAGGGTCAGCCCGAGCCACAGCAGCGGCAGGACCAATACGTCCGGCAGCCATTGATGATCGGCATCGATCAGGCTCATTGCCAGCAGCCCCCAGGTCAGCAGCAGTATGGCGCCTGCTTGCCAGCCGAAGCCAAAATGCCAGGCTACATAGGCCGAAAGCAGGCCGCACGCCAACTCCACCAGCGGGTAGCGTTTGCTGATAGGTGATTTGCAACTGGAGCATCTGCCGCGCAGGGCCAGGTAGCTGATGATCGGTAGGTTTTCCCAGGGGCGTATCTCATGACCGCAGCAGGGGCATTGCGAGTTGGGCAAAAACAGGTTGAATGTAGCGCCCTTCTCTTCGGCAGGGAGGCCCAGTATTTCCCGAGCCTCTCCCTGCCAGTCGCTTTTTAACATGATGGGAAGGCGATAGACGACCACGTTCAGGAAGCTGCCGACCAGCAGTCCCAGCAGTAGTGCAGAAAAAACAAAGGCCAGCGCATGGCTGGCCAAAAAATCGAGCAAGGGCATGAGTTAAACCACGTTCCCCAGTTGGAAAATTGGCAGGTACATGGCGATGATAAGGCCGCCGATCAGCACACCCAGAACGGACATGATCAGGGGCTCCATCAAGGCAGTCAGTCCGTCGACGGCGTTGTCCACTTCTGCCTCGTAGTAGCTGGCCACCTTGTCCAGCATCATATCCAGGGCGCCCGATTCCTCGCCGATGGCCGTCATCTGCACGGCCATCGAGGGGAAGGCCTCGGTCGAACGCATCGAGAAGTTCAGCTGCATCCCGGAGGTGACGTCCTGTTTGATTTTCAGTACGGCGTTTTTAAACACGATATTACCGGTGGCGCCGGCTACCGAATCCAATGCCTCGACCAGCGGAACGCCCGCGGCGAAGGTGGTCGAGAGAGTGCGCGCGTAGCGGGCAACGGCTGATTTATAAAGAATATCGCCGATGATCGGTGCCTTTAGCAGGCCGCGGTCGAGCGAGTTACGGAATTTCTCCGAGCGTTTGTGCACCGCCTGGAACGCAAAGACAAAGCCGACGATACAGGCGACAAAGAGGTACCAGTGTGCCTGTAGCCCTTCCGATAGTCCGATTACAAAGGTGGTGAAGGCGGGTAGCTCCGCGCCGAAGCTGGAGAAGACTTCCTTGAACTGCGGAACCACTTTGATCAGCAAAATGCAGGAAACGATGATTGCGATGGCGATTACCGCCATTGGGTAGTTCATCGCTTTCTTGATCTTGGCTTTTAGGGCTTCAGTTTTTTCTTTGTAAGTCGCGACCCGGTCGAGCAAATCCTCGAGCGCACCGGCTTGCTCACCGGCATCCACCAAGTTGCAGAACAGGTCATCGAAGTAGAGCGGGCGAGTGCGCAGCGATGAGGCGAAACTGTTACCCGCGGCCACATGCTGCTTGATGTCATCCACCAGCTTGCGCATGTTCGGATTGTCCAGCCCCTCGGCGATGATGTCGAAGGACTGCAGCAAGGGCACACCGGCTTTCATCATGGTCGCCATCTGCCGTGCGAACATGGCGATATCGATTGGCTTGATCTTTTTCCCTTGACTGAACAGCGAAACGGATTTTTTCTTGACCTTGGTTGGGTTGATACCCTGCTTGCGCAATTGCGCCTTGACCAAGGCTGGATTCTGGCCGCTGGTTTCACCTCTGATCTTGGAGCCTTTCCTGTCGGTTCCTTCCCAGCTGAAGGTGCTGGTTTTTAACGCTTTCACGGCCATGGGTTAATCCTTAGTCACGCGGTTCACTTCTTCGAGGCTGGTCACGCCCTGCATGGCCTTTAGCAAAGCCGAGGTGCGCAGGTCATTGAAGCCGTCTTTGCGCATTTGCGCGGAAATATCGATGGAGTTGCCTTCCTCCATGATAATCCGCTGCAGGGAGGGCGTGTTTTTAACCACTTCATAAATCCCGACACGGCCTTTGTAGCCGCCATTGCAATTTTCACAGCCCACCGGACCATAAATCTTGAAACTGCCGATGCGGCTTTCCGGAAAACCCTCCTCCAGCAGAGTCTCGCGCGGCACGGGGATTTCCTTCTTGCAGCTGGCGCATAGCTTGCGTGCCAAGCGCTGGGCGATGATTAAATTGATGGACGTAGCGATGTTAAAGGAGGGGACGCCCATATTGCGCAAGCGCGTCAGGGTCTCTGCGGCGCTGTTGGTGTGCAGCGTCGACATAACCATATGCCCGGTCTGGGCGGCCTTGATGGCGATGGAGGCGGTGTCGATGTCGCGGATCTCGCCGACCATGATGATGTCTGGATCCTGACGCAGAAAGGCGCGCAAGGCGGCGGTAAAGTCCATGCCCTGTTTGGGGTTGACGTTGACCTGGTTGATGCCCTCGAGGTTGATCTCTACCGGGTCCTCAGCCGTGGAAATGTTGACGTCGACCGTATTGAGGATATTCAGGCCGGTGTAGAGCGAAACGGTTTTGCCCGAGCCGGTAGGGCCGGTCACCAGGATCATCCCTTGGGGCTGTTTAAGTGCGGCCAGGTAAAGATCTTTCTGTGTCTCCTCGTACCCCAGGGCATCGATGCCCATCTGGGCGCTGGAGGAGTCGAGGATCCGCATCACGATCTTCTCACCCCAGAGGGTCGGGCAACTGCTGACCCGGAAGTCGATGGATTTGGTTTTGGAGATGCGCATCTTGATTCGGCCGTCTTGCGGCTTGCGCCGCTCGGAAATATCCAAGCTGGCCATGACCTTCAAGCGGGCGGAAATGCGCGGCGCCAGCTGCACCGGCGGCCGAGCGATTTCATGCAGGATGCCGTCGGTGCGAAAGCGCACGCGATAGGTTTTTTCGTAGGGCTCGAAGTGCAGGTCCGACGCGCCGCCTTTGATGGCATCCAGCAACATCTTATTGACGAAGCGCACCACCGGCGCGTCATCGGCCTCCTGGGCGTCCTCTCCATCGGCCGCGCCGTCGCCGGACGCCTCAATATCGAGGTCCAGATCGTCGAGGTTGTCCAGGCCAGTCGAGCCGTTGTCGAAGAATTTTTCGATGGCCTCGCCGAGCTTGTCGTCTTCCACCAGGATGGCTTCAGTATTGAGGCCAGTGCTGAATTGGATATCGGTAATGGCTTGATGATTGGTGGGGTCGGAAATCCCCACGAACAATTTATTGCCACGACGCCAGAGTGGCAGTACGCGGTGTTGGCGCACCAGCTTCTCGGCAACCAGGTCCTTGGGTTGGCTGTCCTTGTCCAGGCTACCCAGGTCGAGAAAGGCTACGCCAAACTGCTCGGCGGCGACCTCGGCCAACAGACGACTTTTTACCAGTTTGTTTTGTACCAGGTAGGTGACCAGCGAGATCTTGTTGCGCTGCGCCTGCATATGCGCTTGCTGGGCACTTTTCTCATCCAGCAGTTGGGCCAACACCAATTGTTTGGCCAGGCCGGACAAGTTGACTACGTCATTCATGAGGGGGCACGCTCGCGAGAATCCTGCTTGCCTTATAGCCTAGTCATCGGTCGCTGCCAAATGCAGGGTTCGCATGTGGCAAATTTTGTCAGTTAATGGTTTTTTCCGGCGCCGGATTTTGTTCAGGCCACTTTATGCCGCATCGGCGGAATTTTCGATCCGCTGGTGCGAGATGCCACTGTGGTGCAGGTCAGCGGGCCCGGTGAGCCATGAATTAAGGCGGAGCCGGTCAGGGATTAGACGTTTTTTTAAACCTGGCACGCTATCTGCTTTATCTATGTCAGGTCACACGACCTTCCCATGTCCCAGGAGACACTTGAATGAAAGCTCAACTGCAAAAGGGTTTTACCCTGATTGAATTGATGATCGTGGTTGCGATCATCGGTATCTTGGCCGCCGTCGCCCTGCCGGCTTACCAGGATTACACTGCTCGTTCGCGCGTTTCTGAAGGCCTGCTGTTGGCTGCCGAAGCCAAGACCCTGGTAGCTGACAACGCTGCCAACGTTATGCCGCCAGCTACCGGTGGTCTGGCCACTGGCTACCCGTCTATCGCTACTGTTGGTGCAGTACCGGTTCCTTGCATTCTCCCGGCTCCTTGCACCCAGATGGTGGGTGACAACGCTGGTGCGGGCTCGATCAACGTTCGTACTCTGACCGTCGATAACGCTGTTGGTACCATCACCATCGCTTTCAGCGACCGTGTATCCCCTGCTCCTAACAACGTCATCGCACTGGTTCCTAGCGCCAACAACGCCCCTCTGGACGACGGCGTTCGCCCAGCTGGTCCGATCGTTTGGACCTGCTTCGCCGCCACCCGTCAGCCACCAGCTGGTAGCGGCATCACCGCTCCTGCTGGCGTGACTCTGCCAATGAACCTGGCACCAGCCGAGTGCCGTGGTTGATTTGCCCAACGGGTGTGCGGGCTGGTTGAGTTGACTCACTACCAGCACCTTTGACAGGAACCGCACGCTGTTGACACAACGCCCGCACTGGTTGCGGGCGTTGTGCTGTCTGCATCCTTTGTTTAAGTTATCGATTCTGTTGAATTGCTTGGAATATTTCTATGCCTGCAAGACTCAAGGCTTTTCTGCTGCACCTAACCGTGTCGGCGTTTATTGCGTTTCTGGTCGTGCTGCTGGTGTTCAAACTCTGGTACCCCGCGCCGCTGCACCTGGCGGTGGGGGTTACGGATATTTTCCTGTTGTTGTTGGCGGTCGACGTTGTGTTGGGGCCGTTGCTGACCCTGGTAGTGTTCAAGGTCGGGAAAAAATCCCTGGTTTTCGATTTGACCGTTATTGCTGTCCTGCAGCTTTGTGCGCTGGCTTACGGATTGTGGAGCGTGTCCGAAGGACGACCCGCCTGGCTGGTATTTAACGTCGATCGTTTCGATCTGGTACAAGTAATAGATATCGATGCGCGCAAACTGGACGCAGCGGTAGAGCCCTACCGTCACCCGTCGCTGTTCGGGCCAGGCTGGGTTGGTGCTGTTTCTCCCGACAATCCAGAGCAGCGTCAGGAAATCCTGTTGGAGTCGGCAATGGCCGGCGTCGATATCGCCCAGCGGCCGAACCTGTACCGCCCACTGGTGGAAATGGCCGATGCCATGCGTAAGCGCGCTTTTCCCCTGGAGCAGTTGGAGCGTTACAACGATGCCGCGAAGGTTCAGGCCGTGTTGCAAGAATGGCCAAAGGCCAATGCCTGGTTGCCGCTAAAGGCCAAGGTAAAATCCATGGTGGTATTGATCGATAAAGAATCCGCGGCAGTTATCGCCATTGTCGATCTGGCGCCCTGGCAGTAGCGGGCAGGCATGGCGGTGTTCTGGCACGTGGGGGGCTGGTGGATTGCAATCTGGCAGCGTTAGGGGCGCGGGTGTCATCGGCGCAACCGCCGGATTGCCCAGCCTTTACCGAGTGTTTGCGGCGGACGCGGCTGCGGTTCTGCTCACAGGCTCAATCGCATCGACAAATCCACCGCCTTGACATCCTTGGTCAGGGTGCCAAGGGAGATATAGTCCACGCCGGTCTCGGCCACCTGGCGCAAGGACGCCTGGTTGATACCGCCCGAGGCTTCCAGCTTGGCGCGGCC
Source organism: Pseudomonas sp. (assembly GCF_040514055.1). Classification (GTDB taxonomy): domain Bacteria; phylum Pseudomonadota; class Gammaproteobacteria; order Pseudomonadales; family Pseudomonadaceae; genus Aquipseudomonas. The sequence goes on along the minus strand of NZ_JBEVDL010000090.1, from coordinate 17,500 downwards.
CTGGGTCAGGGCCACCGCCAGGCGCATGTCCGCCAGTGACAGCTCGTCGAGCATGACGATATCGGCGCCCGCATCCAGCGCTTCTTTTAACTCATCCAGGTTTTCCACCTCGACTTCCACCGGCTTGCCTGGGGCAATCTGCCGGGCGGCAGCCACCGCGGAGGCGATACCACCGCAAGCGGCGATATGGTTTTCCTTGATCAGAAAGGCGTCATACAGGCCGATGCGGTGGTTATGGCAGCCGCCGCAGGTGACCGCGTATTTCTGCGCCAGGCGCAGGCCCGGGAGGGTTTTGCGCGTATCCAGCAGTTTGACCCCGGTGTCATCGACCAGGTCAGCGTAACTCCTGCAACGACTGGCGACGCCGGACAGCGTCTGCAGGAAATTCAGCGCGCTGCGCTCGCCACTGAGCAGCGCCCGCGCCGGACCTTGCAGGGTGAACAGCACCTGATCGGCCTCGACTCGCTCGCCGTCGGCCACTTGCCAGTGCACGGCCACCCGCGGATCCAACTGGCGAAACACCGTATCGACCCAGGCGCTGCCACAAATCACCGCGGCTTCCCGGGTGATCACCCGGGCGTGGGCGAGGCGATCGGCGGGGATCAACTGCGCGGTCAGATCGCCGCTGCCCAGGTCTTCGCTCAGGGCACGACGCACATTGGCGTCGATTTCAGCACTCAGGTCGGCAAGAATCAGGTTGGGCATGCTAGGCTCCGGATCAAAGTCGGGCGATTATAAGGCTTGGCGCGCCGCGCCGCTGTGCCATTGGTGCGCAGGGGTTGGGATCTGCTGGACCGGCGGCTACGTTGGTCATGCGCAGGATACCGTTGGGAGGTTGGAGAGGAACAACTGTGACGCAGGTCATGTCTGGGTGAAATTAAGATCCTGTTGATGGTAGCCTCGTCTCATAATCACTCTACCTTCTCAATTTGACGCCATGCCTTTGACGTTACGGATGATGTCCGTTGATCGCTGTGCAGACCTTGTAAGGCAGTCTGCGGGAGACTTGTAATGAAGACCGACGCGAATGTGGTACACCTGAATAAGGTGGCACCACAACACTCGCCCCCTTCGCCGGTAGGAAGACTGCCCGTGGCGCTGACTCAAGTGCGTGACAAGGCTGCCCTGCAGCTTAAACAGGCGCTACAGGCCCTGTTCGATAACGCGGACGACACTCTGTTCGAGATGGCTGACCGTGCGACCAGCAATGCCGAGCAGAATGCCTTTTTCGAGGCGATGCGCGACCTGCGACTCAAGCGCAAGAGCATCGAGCGGGGAATGTTGCAGAAGGTCTTCGAGGCTTTCGCGGCCCTTAATCAATACGAAATTGGCAAAGCGCCACCGCTTGACGCCGTGTCTTTCGACACGCTCGCGCTGGTGCAGAACGACGCCCTGGAAGAATCGGTAGCCATCGACACCATGGTCTCCAAGGTGATGAGTCGCGACAGCCAGGCCATTGGGCACTTGACCTCGCGTTTCAATGTGCTGATCAGCAAACGCCTGGACGACAAGACCAACCCCTTGGGCCCGACGCTCCTGTGCGAGTACTTCCTCGCGGCCTGCAGCAGCCTGGGCGTCGAGATCAAGGTCAAGCTGATCATCCTCAAGCTGTTCGAAAAATACGTCTTGGGCGACCTTGATCAACTGTACGCCGAAACCAATCAGTTGTTGATTGAGACCGGCGTGCTGCCAGAGCTGAAATCCGCGCCGCCGCGGCGTAACCCTAGCCGCGCCAGCTCGGCGGGTACGCGTGGCGGCCAGGCGGGCGAGGGCGGATACAGCGAAGAAAGTGTGCAGGAAGTCTTCGGTGTCCTGCAGGAACTGCTGTCGCAAGTTCGCGGCGTCGGTTATGCGGGCCTGTCGCAACGCACCTCCCCGGCCGATGCCATGCCGATCTCCAGCAACGACCTGATGCGCCTGTTGTCGCATATGCAGCAACGGTTGCCCGTGCAGGTCGATACCGATGAGTTCGATCTGCGTAACCAGTTGGAAAACCTGCTGACCCGCGCCAGCGCCAAGAGTGGCAAGGCCCGCGTGGTTGGCGAAGTCGATGAAGATGTGATCAACCTAGTGTCCATGTTGTTCGAGTTCATTCTCGATGACCGCACCCTGCCGGATTCGCTCAAGGCGTTGATTGGCCGGTTGCAGATCCCGATGCTCAAGGTCGCGGTGCTGGACAAAACTTTTTTCAGCCGTGGCAGCCATCCGGCACGCCGCCTGCTCAATGAGATCGCGGCAGCCTCCCTGGGCTGGGGCGAGCAGGACCATACCCAGCGCGACACCCTGTACCAGAAGATCGAGCACGTGGTGCAGCGTCTGCTGCATGACTTCGTCGATGACCCCAGTATTTTTTCCGAGTTGCTGACCGAGTTCCTGGCCTTTACCGGCGACGAGCGTCGGCGCAGTGAGTTGCTCGAGCAACGCACTCGGGATGCCGAGGAAGGCAGTGCCAAGGCCGAGTTGGCACGGCGTCAGGTCGAGCAAGCCCTTAACGAACGTCTGCTTGGCAGAACCTTGCCGGAAGTGGTGGTGCGTCTGCTCCAGGAAGCTTGGAGCAAGGTGTTGATGCTGACCTGCCTGAAACACGGCACCGAGTCAGCCGAGTGGCTGGCCGCCCTCGACACCATGGATGACCTGGTCTGGAGCGTCGAGCCCCACGAGGATCCGGAAGCCCGTCTGCGCCTGCTGGAGCTGGTGCCGGGACTGCTCAAGGGGTTGCGCGAGGGCATGACCAGCGCGGCCTTCGATCCGTTCTCCACCAGCGAATTCTTCGGTCAGCTGGAGGCCTTGCACGTCCAGGCTTTCCAGCGCTTCAAGCGGCCCATGGTCAACGAACCGGTTGAGGTTCTGGCGGACACGGACAGCTTGTTGGGCGATGACCTGGAGGTGCACGAGGTTGCGGACTCGAGCGCCGAGGCCGACGTGTTTGTCGAGCCACCGGCGATGATCGAGGTGGTCGAGGAGATTGTCCTGCTGGCACCCGGTGAAACGCGTTTGGCCGAGCCTGAAGTGGCGCTGCCGGATGATGACGCAGCGCTGCTGGAAGTGGATAACCTGCGCGTGGGCAGCTGGGTCGAGTTCCAGGAGGACGAGGATCATAAGCTGCGCTGCAAACTGGCCGCGATGATCAAACCCACCGGCAAGTACGTCTTCGTCAACCGTACCGGCATGAAGGTGCTGGAAAAAACCCGTACCGGGCTGGCCGTCGAGTTCCGCCGCGGCGCTATTCGCTTGCTGGATGACGCCCTGTTGTTCGACCGGGCGCTGGAGTCGGTGATTGGCAACCTGCGTCGGCTTAAAGGCGCCTGATACCGCGCTGAGGTAAAATAGCGACGCCCGGCCTCAGTGCCGGGCGTTGTTGTTTTGGCTACGAGCCGCGCGCCTTGAAGAGGGCTCGGCAGGGTGTGACGCAGGAGGGTTACGCATGCAGGTTGATCCAGCTACCGGTTGGTGTCAGGACGTTCGTCATTGCCCCTCGCCGAACTTCAATGAGCGTCCGTTCGCGGAAATATCCCTGTTGGTGCTGCACAACATCAGCCTGCCCCCCGGTCAGTTCGGTGGTGGTGAGGTGCTGGCGTTTTTCCAGAACCGGCTGATGATCGAGGCTCATCCCTATTTTGCGCAGATCGCTGCGCTGAAAGTGTCCGCGCACTTCCTGATCGAGCGGGACGGTCAACTCATACAGTTCGTCTCCTGCCTTCAGCGGGCCTGGCATGCTGGTCAGTCCCAATTCGAGGGGCGGGAGAACTGCAATGACTTTTCCCTGGGCATCGAGTTGGAAGGAACGGACGAGCTGCCGTTCACCGATGCTCAGTACCGAGCGTTGATCGCGTTGACCAGGTGCTTGCAAAGGGCTTATCCGGCGATCACGCTGGCACGCATCTGCGGTCACAGTGATATCGCGCCTGGACGCAAGACCGATCCAGGCCCGGCGTTCGACTGGGGCTACGTGCGTAACGCATTGTCGACCGGCAAGGAGGTGGTATGAGTTTCCTGGTGCTTCTGCTGATGATCTGGGTGGAGAAAATGTCCGCCTGGCGTCGGCGCATTCAGCACGATGGCCCTTGGCTGCGCCAGTTGGCGCGGGTCGAGAACGGGGCGTCGAGTGCGTCACTGGCCTGGGGTGGGTTGTTTTGGCTGGTGCTGTTGCCGGTGCTGCTGCTGGGCCTGCTGATCCTCCTGCTCAAGCCTTTGGCCTACGGTTGGCTGTTGCTGCCAGTTCACTTGGCGGTACTGGTTTACAGCCTGGGACGTGGCGACCTGTTGGCTGCCCTGGGGCCTTTGCGTGATGCCTGGCGCCGGGGTGATGGGCAGGCGGTCTACCATGTTGCCGAGCGCGACCTGGGCCTGTCGTCGGCCGACGAGCGAGGCTTGCTGCTGGACGTCCAAGGTTATCTGGTGTGGCAGGCGTACCAGAGTTTTTTCGCGGTGATTTTTTGGTACGCCTTGCTGGGTCCCCTGGTGGCCCTGGCCTACCGTCTGCTCGCCATGACGGCTGAGCACGCCCGTGAGCCTGGCTTGCGCGAGCGAGCCGATCGGCTGCGGCATGCCCTGGACTGGCTGCCGGCCCGCGCCTTGGCGGCGAGCTTCGCGCTGGTGGGCAATTTCGTTGCGGTGGGCCGGGCATTGCTGCAGGACCTGCTGAGCTGGGAGCTGGATGCGCCCCGCCTGGTCGCCAGCGCCGGGCGTGCCGCCACCGGCTTGCCCGAGCCGACGCTGGACGAGACGGGGGTCGCCAGTTTGGATGAGCTCTGGCAACTGCTGGTGCGTGCGGCGATGCTCTGGTACGCGGTGTTTGCCCTCTGGACCCTGTTGCTCTAAGCGCATCCCCTGGCTGCTGCCCCATCGACTAGTCTTGCCCGAAGACCAGAACGGTCGATGCGGCAGCCCGATAATCGGGCCTGCTGGCTGCTCACCTTAACCTTAAGTTACAGAGCCTCGGGTCGATATCGGGTATACAGGCGTAGCCCGTCGTTCATGGCTCAGTGATATTGCGCTGGTTGATACGGCGTTATCGGGCGCCTTGATCGGCCCACCGCGGGTCGGCTTATACGAGTGTTTCGCGCGCCCAAGCCTCAGGCTTGAGCGTCGGTTCTCGCCGGTACACCACAATAAAAAGAGGAGTCGTCTAGTGAAGACCCTGCTGTATCCGGCCATCGCGCTGATGAATCGCCTTAGTTTTGCAATGAAATTCAGCCTGATCAGCGTCCTGTTTTTGCTGCCGATGCTGGTCACCAATTATTACCTGGTGCGCGATGCCTATCAGCAGTTCGTAGGCACCCGGGCCGAACTGGACAGCCTGGATTTGCTGGGGGCCAGCCTGGGTTTGCGGCGCGATCTGGAAAACCTCAGCGACCTGGTGGAGATCAACGTGGTGCTCGGTCAGTCCGGTCAGGGTGGGGACCTCGAAGCGCGTATCGCGCGGGCCGAGCAGGAGCTGGATACCGCCCTGAAAGCCCTGGTGCCGGTGACGGATGATCCAACCCAGGTTGAGGAATTCAACGCCAAACGCGACGAGATGCAGGCGGCCTTGCAGGCGGCCAAGGCGGAAACCTCCCTGCAAAGTAAAACGGCCCTGGTGGAAAAACTGCTGGGCAATGCCCAGGTCTTTATCAGGCTGGTGGCCGGCCAGGCGGGCTTGAGTCAGGACCCGGAACGGGAAGTGCGCCAGACCACCGAGTTGATCACCACGGCAACCCCTCTGGTGACCTCGAAACTGAGCGAAGGGCGCGCCATGGGCGCCTACTCGCTGGGGCAGGGGTTTCTCAACTCCGCGTCCAGTACCGCCTTCGACGAGTTGCTGCTGGAGCTGGAAAAGCTTCACGCCGACTACGGCCTGAGCCTGGAGACCGCGCTCAATGGCAGCCCTGCTGCGCGCCAGGCGCTGGAGGCGCAGGCTAAGGCCAGTCAGGACAGTTTGAAGGCCGGTGCCAGCCTGTTCGAGGACCGGGTGGTGATTGCCGACACCCTGGACACCCCCTGGCCGCAGTTTTTCGAGTCGGTCAGCGCCCTGATGGAGCAGACCTACCAGCTCAACGATTCCGCCCTGCAGTTGCTGGATCAGCAATTGCAGGCGCGCCTGGTGCAGAACCGCACGCAGATGGTTGTGCTGATGGTGGCGTTGGGACTGGTTTTTCTGCTGATTTTCTACCTCTACGGGGCGTTCTACGTCTCGACCCGCAGCACCCTGCGCAGCCTGGGCCTGGTGATGGACAAGGTCGCCGCGGGCGACATGACCGTGAGCTTCAAGGCGCAGAGTCGCGATGAGCTGGGTGAGTTGGGCCAGGTCTTCAACGAGACCGTGCGCAAGATCCACGACCTGATCGAGCGTGTTGGACAGACCGTGGTCGAGGTCGAGCGACAGGCCGAGCGGGTGGAATTGATCGCCGGCGAAAGCAACCAGGCGGTTGCCGGCCAGTTGGGACAGATCGACCAGGTCGCCACCGCCATGAACCAGATGTCCGCCACTGCCCAGGAGGTGGCGCGCAGCGCCGCCGCGGCGGTGGGCAGTGCCCAGAGCGTCAACCTGGAGACCGTCAACGGGCGGGCTTTGGTCGAGTCGCAGGTGGGCAGCATCCAGCGTCTGGCCAACGAGATCGACCAGTCGGTGCTGGTGATCAATCAGCTGGCGGCCGACAGCGCCTCCATCAGCCAGGTGCTGGATGTGATCAAGGGCATCGCCGAGCAGACCAACCTGCTGGCGTTGAACGCCGCCATCGAGGCCGCGCGCGCCGGCGAACAAGGCCGTGGTTTTGCGGTGGTCGCCGACGAGGTACGTAACCTGGCCAAGCGTACCCAGCAGTCCACCGAGCAGATCGAGCAGATGATCGCCAAGCTGCACGGCGGCGTGGGCGCGGCGGTCAAGACCATGGGCGTCAGCCACCAGATGGCGGACGGTACGGTCAACGAGTCGGGCAAGGTGCAGCAGGCGTTGGAGAACATCCTCGGGGCGGTGGGCATGATCGTCGACCAGAACCAGCAGATCGCCGCCGCGGCGGAACAGCAGACCGCCGTGGCCCATGACATCGACCAGAACATCGTCGAGATCAACCGGGCGGGCGAGCGCACCGCCGAGGGCGCCGGTCAGGCCGAGCAGGCCAGCCGCGAATTGTCGGGGCTGGTGGCGCAGCTGAAACAGCTGATCGGCGCCTTTCGCGTATAGGGTCGCGCGTGCTGGTACGGCTGGCGGTCAGTCCTGGGGCCAGTTGAACAGCCTGCGGGCATTGCGGCTGCTGATCGCGGCCAGCGCCTCGGCACTGATGCCGATCACCTCGGCCAGGGCGTGGCAGATCGCGGGCAAATGCGCCGGGCTGTTGCGCTGCTGCGGGTACATGGCCGGGGCCATGTCCGGTGCATCGGTCTCCAGCACCAGGCTGTCCGGGTCCAGCCCCGGCAGCACCCGTCTCAGCCTTAACGCCTGGGGCCAGGTGGCGGCGCCGCCCAGGCCCAGCTTGAAGCCCAATTTGCCGTATTCGCGGGCTTCCTCGCGACTGCCACTGAAGGCGTGCACGATTCCTCCGCGTTTCAGCCGATAGCGCTTCAGGGTGGCGATGGTGGCGGCGTGGGCGCGGCGCACGTGTAGCAGGGCGGGCAGCTCGAACTCGGCGGCCAATTGCAGCTGCGCCTCGAACAGCCGCTGCTGGGCGTTGTGGTCCAGGCCCGCCACATAGTGGTCCAGGCCAAACTCGCCCACCGCGCACAGCCGTGGGTGGCCCGCCAGGCGCTGCAGCCACTGGCGCAGTTCGCTCAGGTGCTCGGGTCGATGCTGGTGCAGGTAGACCGGGTGCAGGCCGAACGCGGCGTACAGGCCATCCCGCTGCTGCACCAGGTCCCATAGTCGCTGCCAGTTGTCCTGGAAAACACCCAGCACCACCAGCCGTCGCACGCCCAGCGCCTGGCTGTTGGCAAGCACCGCGTCACGGTCTGCATCGAACTCGGGGAAATCCAGGTGGGTGTGGGTATCGATCAGGTCCATCATGCTGCCGCTGTCCGCCGCTCTTTGAAGGTCCGTGGCACCGCCTGTACGCCGGGTCGGTACAGCCCCTGTTCGACGGCCAGCAGGGCCAGGTGCAGCACCTGCTCGGCGATCACATCATGCTGCTGCGCCATGCTGTTGACCGGCAAGGGCAGGAAATCGAGCATCTGGGTGTCACCGAAGGTACCCAGGCGCAAGCGCTCGGGAGCGCCGTCGAACACCTCGCCGTGGGCCTTGAGCACGTCGAAGACCCCTTCCAGCAATACGTAGGCGGTGGTGACCAAGGCGTCGGGCAGGTGGCCCAGGCGCTCCAGCAGGCGTTCCATCAGGCGTCGTCCGCAGGCGCGGCTAAAGGCCTCGCCGTGCTCCAGCAGCGCTTCGCTGGCCGAACCCTCCAGGGCCTCGCGGAAGCCCGCGCTGCGCGCCTGGCTGATCACCAGCTCCGGGCGGGCACCGAGCAGGGCGATATGCCGCGACGGCGCTTGCATCAGGCTGCGGGTCAGGTGCCGGCTGGCATCGTGGTCATCGCTGACCACCGAGCAGAAGCGCGCCGCGTCCAGTTCGCGGTCGACCGCGATCACGGGCAGCCCCTCGTCCTGCAGGCGCTGATAGCTGTGGTCCGTGCCGGGCAGGCAGCTGGCGACTATCAGGGCATCGCAGCGCCGCGCGCGAAACAGGTTGAGCAACTGCCGCTCAGTGTCCGGCTGATCGTCGGAACTGGCGATCAGCAATTGATACCCACGGGCACGGGCGCCCCGTTCCAGGCATTTGGCCAAGCGTGCGTAACTGGGGTTTTCCAGGTCCGGGAGGATAAACCCCAGGCTGCGAGTTTGCCCGCCACGCAGCCCCGCCGCCTGGACATCCGGGCGGTAGTCGTGGGCCTGCACCACGGCCTGGACCCGCGCCACCGTGGCCGCGCTGATGCGCCGCTGCACGGCCTTGCCGTTGATCACGTAACTGGCGGTGGTGACCGAAACGCCGGCCAGGCGGGCGATATCGCTGAGTTTCAAGGCGCTGTCCTGTGTACGTGGGCCCGCCAGCCGGTCGACGACGGCCGGGCTTTGCGGATTATGCATTATCGCGTACCTTGTCCCTATTAGGTGAAACGATTCAGCTAGGCTGTGTCCGAGGCTATCCGGCGCAGCCAAGGGCGCCTGCAGAGGCGCCGCACAGGAGAGGACAATGCTCGAATTGACAGTGCGACAGGTGCGCATGGGCCAGGTGGCGGCGGACAAGGCCAGTGCCTTGCGCCTGGTGGCCCAGGCGCTGCATGAGGATGGCTGGGTGAGCCCCGGCTACCTGGACGGGTTGCAGGCGCGGGAGGCGCAGGGCTCGACGTTCCTCGGCCAAGGTATCGCGATTCCCCACGGCACGCCGCAGACCCGTGATCAGGTGCTGAGTACCGGGGTGTGCCTGCTGCAGTTTCCCGAAGGCGTGGAATGGGGCCCCGATCAGCAGGTCTACCTGGCCATCGGTATCGCCGCCGAGTCCGACGAGCACCTGCACCTGCTGCAGATCCTGACCCGTGCCCTGGGCGAAACCGACCTGGCCGAGGCGCTGCGCCAGGCGGACAGCGCCGAAGCGTTGGTGCAGGTGCTGCACGCCTCGCCAGAGGCGCTGCGGCTTGATCCGGGCCTGATCGGGCTGGGCGAGGCGGCGGAAGACTTCGATGAATTGGTCTGGCGCGGTGCCCGTCTGTTGCGTCGCGGTGGCTGCGTCGACAACGGCTTCGCCGCCGTCCTGCAGCAAGTCGAGGCACTGCCGCTGGGCGAGGGCCTCTGGTGGCTGCACAGCGAACAGCAGGTGCGCCAGCCCGGCCTGGCCTTTGTCACCCCCGCCCGGCCGCTGCGTCATCTTGGCCAGCCGCTGCTCGGGCTGTTCTGCCTGGCCAGTCGTGGCGAAGCCCATCGGGCGCTGCTGGAGCGTTTGTGTGAAGTGCTGATCGCCGGACACGGTCAGGCACTCGGCCTGGCCCAGGACCGGCAACAGGTGATGCAGGCACTGGGCGGCGAGGCCCTGCCGGACTGGCCGACCGCGCAGGTCCGGCTGGCCAATGCCCATGGCCTGCATGCGCGGCCGGCGCAACAGCTGGCGCAACTGGCCAAGGGGTTCGACGGCGAGATTCGGGTGCGCCTGGAAGACGGTCCGGCGGTGTCGGCCAAGAGCTTGAGCAAGCTGCTGAGCCTAGGCGCGCGGGCGGGCCAGATGCTGGAGTTCCTGGCCGAGCCGGGCATTGCCGCCGAAGCGCTACCGGCACTGGTGGCCGCCGTGGCACAGGGCCTTGGCGAGGCGGTCGAGGCGCTGGCCGCCCTGCCCGGCGTGCTGGCTGTGGCCGCCTGTGCGGCCAGTCTCTCGGCGCCCCAGGTGGGACAGGTCCTGCCCGCCATTGTCGCCGCCCCGGGGTTCGCCATGGGGCCGGTATACGCGCCGCGTCCGCCGATCTTCGATTTCCCGCTACGCGGCGCCTCGGACCTGGAGGAGCGGCAGGCCTTGCAGCGCGCCCTCGACCAGGTGCGCGGCGACTTGCAGGGGTTGATTGCACGCAGCGAGGCCGAGGCGATTCGCGCCATCTTCGCCACCCACCTGGAAATGCTCGAGGACCCGGCCCTGCTCGAGGAGGCCCATCGCGGTATTGCCCAAGGCCAGAGCGCGGCGGCGGCCTGGGGTGAAGTCGTCGAGGCGGCGGCACTGCACCAGGCCAGTCTGGGAGATGCGTTGCTGGCCGAACGGGCTGCGGACCTGCGCGACCTCGGTCGGCGGGTGCTGGCCGAGCTCTGCGGCCTGGGCCAGACGGCCGAGCCTGAGCAGCCGTATATTCTGGTCATGGACGAAGTGGGGCCTTCCGATGTGGCGCGCCTGGACCCGCGGCGGGTAGCCGGCATCCTGACGGCCCGCGGCGGCGCCACCGCCCACAGCGCCATAGTCGCCCGCGCCCTGGGTATCCCGGCATTGGTCGGGGCCGGGCCCCTGGTGCTGCAATTGAACACGGGCGACAGCGTTCTGCTGGATGGCCAGCGTGGGCGCTGGGTGTTCCAGCCCGACGCGCAGACCCTGGCCCAGGCCGAACGCGCCCGTGAGCGCCGCGCCAGCCTGCTGCAGTCGGCCATGGCGCAGCGTTTCGAGCCGGCGCGGACCCTGGACGGCCATCGCCTGGAGGTCTGCGCCAACCTGGGCGACAGCGCCGATGCGGTGCGGGCAGTGGAGCTGGGCGCCGAGGGCGTCGGTCTGTTGCGTACCGAGTTTCTCTTTATGGCCCATGCCCAGGCGCCCGACCTGGCGATTCAGGAAGCGCACTACCGCCAGGTGTTCGACGGCCTGCAAGGCCGCCCGCTGGTGGTGCGCACGCTGGACGTGGGTGGCGACAAACCCTTGCCCTACTGGCCGATCCCGGTGGAAGCCAACCCTTACCTGGGCCTGCGCGGTATCCGTCTGTGCCTGCAACGTCCGGAGCTGCTGGAGACCCAGCTGCGTGCCCTGTTGCGCGCGGCGGACAACCGACCGCTGCGCATCATGTTCCCCATGGTCGGCGGCCTCGACGAGTGGCGCCAGGCCCGCGACATGGTACTGCGCTTGCGCGCGGAAATACCGCTGCAGGACCTGCAGCTGGGGATCATGGTCGAGGTGCCGTCGGCGGCGCTGCTGGCGCATCAGTTGGCGCGGGAAGTGGATTTTTTCAGCATTGGCACCAACGACCTGACCCAATACTGCCTGGCCATCGACCGTGACCATCCGATCCTGTCTGCCCAGGCCGATGGCCTGCACCCGGCGGTGCTGCAACTGATCGACATGACGGTGCGCGCCGCCCATGCCCAGGGCAAGTGGGTCGGCGTTTGCGGCGAGCTGGCCGCCGATCCGCTGGCGGTGCCGCTGCTGGTGGGGCTGGGGGTCGACGAGTTGAGCCTGGCGATTCCGGGGATCGCCGAGGTCAAGGCACGTATCCGGACGCTGAACCTGGCCGCCTGCCAAGGGCTGGCGCGGCGGGCCCTGGGCCTGGAGAACGCGGCCGCCGTGCGGACCCTGGTGGAGGAGCAGGGCTGATGGCGCGGATTCTGACCCTGACCTTGAACCCGGCGCTGGACCTGACCCTAGGGTTCGACTCGCTGCAGCTTGGCACACTCAACCGCAGCCAGGAACAGCATTGCTCCGCGGCCGGCAAGGGCCTGAATGTCGCCCAGGTACTGGTCGACCTCGGCCACCAGGTGACCGTCAGCGGCTTTCTGGGCAGCGCCAATGCGACGCCGTTCGAGGCGCTGTTTGCCCGGCGCGATTTTGTCGATGCCTTTGTCCGGGTGCCCGGGGAGACCCGCAGCAATATCAAGCTGGTGGAACGCGACGGGCGGGTGACCGACCTCAACGGCCGCGGCGCGTGGGTCGAGGCGAGTCATCGCGCTCAACTGCTGGAACGCCTGCTGCAGATTGCCCCCGGGTATGACGCCCTGGTGGTGGCCGGCAGCTTACCGCCCGGTGTGGAGCTGGACTGGTTTGTCGAGCTGCTGCGTGTCCTCAAGACCCTGTGCCCGCGACTGGCGCTGGACAGCAGCGGCGATGCGCTGCGCGCCGGTCTGGGCGTGGCGCCCTGGCTGATCAAACCCAATGAAGAGGAGCTGGCCGAGGCCTGTGGCCTGGTCGACCGCTCGCTGCCGAGCCTGCGGGCGGCGGTTCGCGCGCTGCGTGAGCGTGACGGCATCGAGCATGTGCTGCTGTCGCGAGGCCGCGATGGCGTCGACTGGCATGGGCCGGGGTTCGCCCTGCAGGCACGCCCGCCTCAGGTGGAGGTGCGCAGCACGGTGGGCGCCGGGGATTCCCTGCTGGCGGCCAGCCTGCACGGTCTGCTCGAAGGCTGGCCGGTCGAACGTACCCTGCGCCTGGCCACCGCGGTGGCGGCCCAGGCCGTGACCCAGCTGGGTTTTGGCATCCAGGACCCGGAACAGCTGGCGCATCTGCAGGCCGGCGTAGTGCTAGCACCGAACGTCCCACAAGAATAAGAGACCTTCTCTATGAACCTGCTGATTCTCACTGCCTGCCCCAATGGCCGGGTCACCAGCGTGCTCTGTTCGCGCCTGCTGGACGCCGCCGCCCAGCGCCTGGGCTGGTCCACCCGGGTCGAGGTACACGACCCCCAGGCGATCGGCTCGCCACTGACCGATGCCGATATCGCCGCTGCCGACCTGGTGGTGGTGGTCAAGACTGGCGAGTTGGCGCTGCAGCGGTTCGTCGGTAAACGCCTGGTGCAGTCGACCCCGGCGCTGGCGCTGGCCGATCCGCAGTGTTTCCTGCGCGACGCTGCCGAGCAGGCCGAAGTGCTGCAGGCCAGCGTCCTTGCCGCGGCCCCAGCGCACCGCCCGCGTCTGGTGGCGGTCACCGCCTGTCCCACCGGGGTGGCCCATACCTTTATGGCTGCCGAGGCGTTGCAGCAGGCAGCGACCCAATTGGGCTACGAACTGTCGGTTGAAACCCGTGGTTCGGTCGGCGTGCGCAACCTGCTGACACCGGCGGACATCGAGGCTGCCGAGGTGGTGCTGTTGGCCACCGACATCGAGGTGGAGACGGCCCGTTTCGCGGGCAAGCGAGTTTTCCGGTGCGGCACCAGCCTGGCGCTCAAGCAACCGCGTCAGGTGCTCGAACGCGCCCTGGGCGAAGCCCAGGTCCAGGCGCCCCTCGCCAAGGGGGTGGCGGTGGCCGCGACGGCGGGTGGCGCGAGCGGGCCTTACCAGCACCTGCTCACGGGCGTGTCCTTTATGCTGCCGATGGTAGTGGCCGGTGGTTTGCTGATTGCCTTGTCCTTTATCTTTGGCATCGAAGCGTTCAAGGAGCCGGGCAGCTTGGCCGCCGCGTTGATGCAGATCGGTGGCGAGGCGGCCTTCAAGCTGATGGTGCCGCTGCTGGCCGGGTATATCGCCTACTCCATCGCCGACCGTCCCGGCCTGGCGCCGGGCATGATCGGTGGCCTGCTGGCGGGCAGCCTGGGCGCCGGGTTTATCGGTGGCATCATCGCCGGCTTCCTTGCCGGCTACGCGGCGCGCGCGCTCAACCGCGGACTGCGCTTGCCGCCCAGTCTCGAGGCGCTCAAGCCGATCCTGTTGATCCCGCTGCTGGCCAGCCTGTTCACCGGCCTGGTGATGATTTACCTGGTGGGCAAGCCGGTGGCCGGGTTGCTGGTCGCCCTGACCACCTTCCTCGATGGCATGGGCAGCACCAACGCCATCCTGCTGGGTTTGTTGCTCGGCGGCATGATGTGCGTCGACCTGGGTGGTCCCATCAACAAGGCGGCCTATGCGTTTTCCGTGGGACTGCTGGCCTCCCAGAGCTATGCACCGATGGCGGCGACCATGGCCGCCGGCATGGTGCCGCCGATCGGCATGGCATTGGCCACGCTGTTGGCGCGGCGCAAGTTCGATGCCCGCGAGCGCGATGCCGGCAAGGCTGCCGGTGTACTGGGCTTGTGCTTTATCTCCGAGGGGGCGATTCCCTTCGCTGCCAAGGACCCGCTGCGGGTAATTCCGGCCAGTGTGGCCGGTGGTGCGCTGACCGGTGCCCTGTCGATGTACTTCGGCTGCAAGCTGATGGCGCCCCACGGCGGCCTGTTTGTGTTGCTGATTCCCAACGCGATCAACCACGCCCTGTGGTACGGGCTGGCGATCGTGGCCGGCAGCCTGCTGACCGGTGTGCTCTATGCGCTGCTAAAGCGCAGCATGGCACCCGTGGCCGAGCTGGCGGAGGGTTAAGGCCCGTCGGGGTCTTACAGAACTTTTTCTCGGCTGGTCATTTTCTTGTCATGCTGGTCAACTAAAAACAATGGCTCCACGAGCCCGGGTCGGATCCCGGGCTGGAGTCGTTGTGCATTGGCGACACGACAGGGACGTATCGGCATTCTGCGTCATCCATGGCGTCGCGGTTCTCCCAGGCAGTTGCTTTGAAATCGTCTTGATCGGAGAACCATCCATGAGTCATACCCCTTCCCTGCGCTTCGCCGTGCAGCTGGCCTTGCTTGGCAGCGCTGCGTTGTTGGGCCTGTCCGCCCAGGCGGGCAACAGCACCGATATCGGTGGCGCCCAACAGGTGTTGGAAACACTGGCGGCCGGCGATGCCGGCCCGCGTGCGATTTACCAGGTCCAGGGGTCTGGCGCCGCCAGTCCGCTGGTCGGCCAACAGGTCACGGTCGAGGGGGTCGTGGTCGGTGACTTTCAGGGGGCCGGCGAGCTGAAAGGGTTTTACCTGCAAAGCCCTGATCAGCAAGTGGATGCCGATCCGCTGACCTCCGAAGGCCTGTTCGTCTACGACGGCGGTAGCGGCACGCCGGTGCAGGTCGGGGACCGGGTGCGGGTCAGTGGCCAGGTGCGTGAGTTCAACGGCCTGACCCAGCTGGCAGGAACCTTGCAGGTCAGCGTCCTCGCCGCAGGCCAGGCGTTGCCGAGTGCCGCCGTGCTGCAACTGCCATTGGCCGGTATCGAGACGTTGGAGCCTTATGAGGGCATGCGGGTGCTGCTGCCGCAGACGCTGACGGTGACCGAGGTCTACAACCTCGGCCGTTATGGCGAGGTGTTGCTGGCGTCCGGCGGCCGCTTGATGGTACCGACCAACCAGGTCCTGCCCGGCGCTCCGGCGCTCGCGCTGCAGGCCCGCAATGCCCTCAATCAGCTGTTGCTGGACGATGGCCGCAGTGGCCAGAATCCCGATCCGGTGCGCTACCCGGCACCGGAATTGAGCGCCTACAACAGTTTGCGGGTGGGCGATCAGGCCAGCGGCATCGAAGGGGTACTGGACTTCGCCATTGGCCGTTACCGGGTCCAGCCGCTGATCACACCGAACTTCCTGCCGAGCAATCCGCGCCCGGCCGAACCGCCGCGACTCGACGGGCGCCTGCGCGTGGCCAGTTTCAACGTGCTCAACTATTTCAATGGCGACGGACTGGGGGCCGGCTTCCCCACCTCCCGCGGCGCTCACACCGCCGAGGAGTTCCAGCGTCAGCGGGCCAAGCTGATCGCCGCGATCCTGGCGTCGCGGGCCGACGTGGTCGGGTTGATGGAAATCGAGAACGACGGCTACGGCGCCACCAGCGCCATCGCCGACCTGGTGGCCGGGCTCAATGCCGCACTGCCCCGTGGCCAGCGTTTCGCCTTTGTCGATCCCGGTGTGGAGCGCCTGGGCAGCGACGAGATCGCCGTGGGCCTGATCTACCGGCGTGACCGTGCGTTGCCGCACCAGTCGGCGGCCTTGCTGGACCATAAGGTTGATGCCCGTTTCAATGACGGCAAGAACCGCGTGGCGCTGGCCCAGACCTTCCGCGAGCGTGACACGGGCGAGCGCTTCACCCTGGCGGTCAACCACTTCAAGTCCAAGGGTTCCAGCTGCGCCGACGTGGCTGATCCGGACAAGGGCGACGGTCAGGGCAACTGCAACCTGACCCGTACGCGCGCGGCGCAAGCCTTGGTCGACTGGCTGGCGAAGGACCCGACCCGTGCCCGCGACGTGGATGTGCTGATCGTCGGTGACCTCAACGCCTATGCCCAGGAAGACCCGGTCACGCTGATTCGTGCCGCCGGGTACCAGGACCTGGTGGCCCGTCATGCCGGAGTGGGCAAGGGCTACTCTTACGTGTTCGACGGCCAGTCCGGCTACCTCGACCATGGTTTGGCCAGCCCCAGCCTGGCGGCACAGGTCCGTGGCGCCGCGGAGTGGCATATCAACGCCGACGAGCCGCGGGTGCTGGACTACAACACCGAGTTCAAGACCCCGCGCCAGCAGACGCTGTTGTATAACGCCGAACCCTACCGGGGTTCGGACCATGATCCGCTGGTGATTGGTCTGGACCTGGGTCGGCGTTAAGGTTGCGTTTGTAAGGGGCTGAAGGGGCCCAGGCCGCAGATGCTGGTTAGCCGGCGACGCGTTGAGCGCGCAGAGCCTTCAGGTAATTCACAAGGATGTGAAGCCATGCCGCGTGACCGACCGCCGGTACGTCCCGGGCAATTGCACTTTGCTCGTCAGCTGCGCGAGCAGCAAACCGAGTGCGAGGCATTGCTCTGGCGGCAGTTACGCAATCGGCGCCTGCACGGGTTGAAGTTTCGTCGCCAGCACCCCTGGCCTCCCTATATTCTCGATTTC
Source organism: Pseudomonas sp. (assembly GCF_040514055.1). Taxonomy (GTDB): domain Bacteria; phylum Pseudomonadota; class Gammaproteobacteria; order Pseudomonadales; family Pseudomonadaceae; genus Aquipseudomonas. The sequence continues at coordinate 423 of NZ_JBEVDL010000090.1, read as the reverse complement.
TATTGTGTAGCCTTGAAGCTCGCGGTGGAGTTGGATGGTGGGCAGCATTTCAGCGTTGAAGGACTGCGCCACGACCAACTGCGCAGCGATTATCTGCGCGCGCAGGGTATCCGTCTGATCCGCTTCAGCAACCTGGAGGTGCTGCAGGCGTTGCCCGAGGTGTTGGCCGAGATCTTGCGGCAAGCACGGGGGCCGTTCCCCTCACCCTGACCCTCTCCCCAGGGAGAGGGGATGCGTGGGAGCGGCTTGTCCTGCGGGGTTCTGCTGGCGCTCACTGCCCAGGCCGCAGTGCTCAAGCACCACACCGATCTGCCCCCTCTCCCGCCGGGAGAAGGCTGGGGTGAGGGGCAGGTCTGGCGCAGTTCGGCTAGCGTTCGCAGCCTGGTCGCCTGCGATAAGCCGTCCCCCTCACCCTGACCCTTT
>NZ_JBEVDL010000079.1:0-259654 GCF_040514055.1 Pseudomonas sp. | reverse complement strand
GGGGTTTTGTATTTCTCCACCCCCACCCGCGTGGCGGCGGGGCCCCCCCCCGACCACAGCCCGATGGCCATTACGCCGAACAGGCGGGGGAGAGTCATAGTCCTTTATTCTCCACAAAAATCGTCTACCGGGGTGTAGGCGTTTCCTGCATGACCCTTCCGGGGTCGCTGCAAGAGGCAAGCTTGCGGCAAAAAGCACCGCACTGGTGTGCGCTGGCTCAAAAGACTGGCAGGCCTGCGCCTTTTCGGTGCACCTCAGTTGGCTGGCTGGCTGGCTGGCACGCAGCGTATCGCTTGTGGCCCGCTGGCCGCAATGGGGGGGCGATGCCGCCATGGTTCAACGTCCGCCCAGCCGACGGCCCGTCGGTTAGGCCTGACCTGGCATTGCAAACGCGGCGTTGAATGCGCATATCTAGGAGTTAACGGGATCCGCACCAGGAGAACGACCATGGCCAGCGGTTGGGCGAACGACGACGCCGTGCAAGAGCAGATCGACAGCAGCATCGAGGACGCCGTTCAGCGTGCACGTAACCAGTTACCGCGCGGCGAAAGCCGGGCCTGTTGCGAGGAGTGCGACACACCGATTCCCCTGGCACGACGGCAGGCGATCCAGGGCGTGCGTCTGTGTATCGCCTGCCAGGTCGAACAGGATAAACAGCAGGGGGCTGCCGCGGGTTATAACCGCCGCGGCAGCAAGGATAGCCAATTGCGCTAGCGATACGCACGCCGAGCCGTCAGGCTGGCAGGTGGTGCTGCGCGTACTGGTAGATCGCCCTACCGATAAAATCCACCATATGCGGGTGGTAGCCGTTGTGAAAGGTCGCCATGTCGGCATTTTCCCCGTAGAACAGCGCCATCCCCAGATAGGCCTCCCGGCTGGGGGTATAGAAACGGCAAGCGATTGCATAGTGCTGTCCAATCAGGGCCTGCACCTGCGGGTCGTCCGCGGCGCAGGTGTCGACATGCCGCGCCAGGTCCTGATAGAGACGGTCCCAATCGGCATGCACCTGAGCGCGATCGACATGCTGCCAATGGGCGGTTTGCGCCAGGCTGGCGCTTTGTTCCTGATTCAAACGCTCGCGGCAGCGAGCCTGCTGGTCGGAGGGAAGGTCGTGGGGGCTCATAAACGTCCTGTTCGGGTGCGGGATGGGCGGGGCGGCGCTCGGCAGAGTGCCGTGTCGAGGGCGAAATGGGAAGGGCGGCGCGTCACTCCGCGGCCAGACTGTCCTGCACCAACGCCGTCAGCGAACCGTCCTCGCGCATGGCGCTGAGGATCTGGTCGACGCGCGTCAGCAAGGCTTGCCGGTGAGCGGACTTGGCGAATACCAGGTAGGTGGGGTTGATGTTTAGCGGCTGCTCGAGGGCGACGATCTGCGGCAGGTGTAGGCGGCGAATGCTGTACTGTCCGGCCTGCTCGATGGCCAGCACCGCATCCAGCCGACCGGACGCCAGCATCTTGAAGTTGGACGCGTCCGAGGCGTTCTCCTTGACCTGGATGTGTCCCTGCTTGGCCGCCTGGTCGAAGGCTTCGCTGTAGGTCCAGCCGCGGATGACGCCCACCCGCCGGCCATGTAGGTCGGCGATGCCCTGGAAGTCGAAACGCTGGTCCTGCCGGACATAGACCAGGATGCGCTCCTCGAGCAAGGGCGCGGAGAAATCGTAGAGCTGCTCGCGCTGGGCATTTTTATAGATGCCGCCGATACCCGTGGAGCCGCTTTCGCCGAGCGCCAAGGCGCGTTTCCAGGGTAAAGCCTGAAAGGTCACCGGTTCGCCAAGGCGCTCGAAGACACGCTGCAACAGCCGTGGATACAGCCCCTCGACCTGGCCGTTGTGCAGGTACATAAAGGGCGGGTTGGCATTGTCGACGGCAATCAGGGTGGCCGCCCGGGCCATTTCCGCGCCGAGGCCGAGGGCCATGACCAGCAACAGACGTAAACAAACCATGGTCTTCTTGCTCCACGCCGGCCGGTGAGTCTCTGTGCAGCATAGCCACACAAGCGGTGCGTAGGGTGAAGGGTGCGGTGGGGGCGACAGCGAGGGCGTCAAGGCGCACCGCGATTGCGGTGCGCCGGGTGGTTTTACTCCTGGGACAGGGTGACCGCGAAGCTGGCACTGGCGTGCTGCGGGTTGGCGATGTAGTAGTTCTTACCGGGGCTGAGGGTACCGCCGGTAATCACCGTGCCATTGGTGGCACTGGTGACCGGTGTCGGGTCGGTCCCGGTGACATCCTGCTTGATATCGAACACCACCCCGGCAGGCGCGCCGAGAATGATCGAATTGCCATTGTTGTGCAGAAGTTGGAAGTTGAACCCCGAGCGGTGGCTCTGGCCTTGCTGGGGTTTGGTCTCGGAAGCGGCTGCAGCTATTACGTCCATAACGACACTCTCCTAACATCCATGACTGATAAACGCGGAAGTCGATCGCGAAGGGCCGACCCCCTCTGCCGGGCGAGGGCTCGCCGCGGCGTCTGCAAGACTAGACCGCCGTATTGGAAATGCCCGCCTCGGGGCTAAGGATGGCGGGACAGCGCTACGCAACTTAGCCGCAAACCCTCGGCATTTCGCGGCGAATGGCCACGGAATCGCGTCAAAAATAAGGTTTAGTATTTTTCGCGATTACCACGGCATTCTTAGTCATAACTATAGAGGTGTGCTCAGGACGCTGCGCCTGCGCTGACCAGTGCTTCTGCTCGCTCAGAACAGAAAGTAACGTTGGGCCATGGGCAACACCTCAGCCGGTTCGCACCACAACAGCTGGCCGTCGGCCTTGACCTGGTAGTTTTGCGGGTCGACCTCTATCTGCGGCAGGTAGTCGTTGTGAATCAGGTCCTGCTTGCGCACCGAGCGGCAACCCTTGACCACCGCGATGCGTTTTTTCAGGCCCAGTTGTTCCGGCAGCCCGGCGTCCAGCGCAGCCTGGCTGATAAAGGTCAGGCTGCTGGCGTGCAGGGCGCTGCCGTAGCTGGCGAACATCGGCCGGTAGTGCACCGGTTGCGGGGTCGGAATGGACGCATTGGCATCGCCCATCAGGCTGGCGGCGATGGAGCCGCCCTTGAGGATCAGGCTCGGTTTGACGCCGAAAAAGGCCGGCCGCCAGAGCACCAGATCGGCCCACTTGCCCACCTCGACCGAACCCACTTCATGGCTGATGCCATGGGTGATCGCCGGGTTGATGCTGTACTTGGCGATATAGCGCTTGATCCGGAAGTTGTCGTTGCCCGGGCCGTCGCCGGGCAAGGGGCCGCGCTGTTTTTTCATCTTGTCGGCGGTCTGCCAGGTGCGCAGGATGACCTCGCCGACGCGGCCCATGGCCTGGCTGTCGGAGCTGATCATCGAGAAGGCGCCGAGGTCGTGGAGGATATCCTCGGCGGCGATGGTCTCGCGGCGGATGCGGCTTTCGGCGAAGGCCACGTCCTCGGCGATGCTGGGGTCCAGGTGATGGCAGACCATGAGCATGTCCAGGTGCTCGTCGATGGTGTTGCGGGTGAACGGGCGGGTCGGGTTGGTCGAGCTGGGCAGTACATTGGGCAGGCCGCAGGCCTTGATGATGTCCGGGGCGTGGCCGCCGCCGGCCCCTTCGGTGTGGTAGGTGTGGATGGTGCGGCCCTTGAATGCCGCCAGGGTGGTCTCGACGAATCCCGATTCGTTCAGCGTGTCGGTATGGATGGCGACCTGTACGTCGAACTGATCGGCCACGTTCAGGCAGTTGTCGATGGCCGCCGGCGTGGTGCCCCAGTCCTCGTGCAGTTTCAGGCCGATGGCGCCGGCGCGCACCTGCTCGGCCAGGGGTTCGGGCAGGCTGGCATTGCCCTTGCCGGTAAACCCCAGGTTCATCGGAAAAGCGTCGGCGGCTTGCAGCATGCGGGCCAGGTGCCAGGGCCCTGGCGTGCAGGTGGTGGCGTTGGTGCCGGTGGCCGGGCCGGTGCCGCCGCCGATCATGCTGGTGATCCCGCTCATCAGTGCTTCTTCGATCTGCTGCGGGCAGATGAAGTGAATATGGGTGTCGATGCCGCCTGCGGTGAGCAGCATGCCTTCGCCGGCGATGATCTCGGTGCTGGCGCCGATGGCGATGCTCACCCGGGGTTGGATATCCGGGTTGCCACCCTTGCCGATGGCGTGGATGCGACCATTTTTTAGCCCGACATCGGCCTTGACGATGCCCCAGTGGTCGATGATCAGCGCGTTGGTGATCAGGGTGTCGACCACCTCGGCGGCGCACAGCTGGCCTTGACCCATGCCGTCGCGAATGACTTTGCCGCCGCCGAACTTGACCTCCTCGCCGTAAACGGTGAAATCCTGTTCGACCTCAAGCCACAGCTCGGTATCGGCCAGGCGCATCTTGTCGCCAACGGTGGGGCCGTACATATCGGCGTAGGCTTGGCGGGAAAGCTTCATCGGTACCGATCCTGTTCGTAGGATGGGTTGCGCCGGTACGGCGATACCCATCGGGGGGGGATGGGTATCGCTTCGCTCAACCCATCCTACATGTACATATGGGTTGCGTTTAAAGTTCGCCCATCACCCGGCCGGCAAAGCCATAGACGCGGCGCAGGCCGGCCAATTCGACCAGTTCCACTTCCCGGCGCTGGCCGGGCTCGAAGCGCACCGCGGTGCCGGCGGGGATATTCAGGCGCATGCCACGGCTGGCTGCGCGGTCGAAATCCAGGGCATCGTTGGTTTCGAAAAAATGGTAGTGCGAGCCGACCTGGATCGGCCGGTCGCCGCCATTGGCCACGGTCAGGCGCAGGGTCCGACGGCCGACATTGAGTTCGATATCACCCGCTTGGACGCGGTATTCGCCAGGAATCATGCGGGCAGGCCCAGGGTCTTGTAATAGAGAGCGGTCGGCTTGTACTGACCGGAGGGGTCACAGGCGTAGTTGGGCAACTCGCCCGCGCGCTGGTAGTCAAGGCGTTGATAGAACAGCTCGGCAGCCGAGCCCGCCTCGGTATCCAGGTAGAGCAAACCGCGCCGGTATTGCCCGGCCGCCTGTTCCAATGCCTGCATCAGGCGCTGGCCCAGGCCGCGGCGGCGCGCCTGGTGCAGCACCAGCAGTTTCTGCACCTCGGCGCGGTTGAGGCCATTGGCTTTCTGGCAGAGCGCCAGCTGCACGCTGCCCACCACCTGGCCGGCCTCGACGGCCACCCAGAGCAGGGCCCGCTGTTTTTCCAGCGCCGACAACACCTCGTCGAAATAGGCATAGGCCTCGCTGCGCTCGAGGTTGGCGAGAAACCCCACCGAGGCACCCTGGCCCACGGCATCGAGCAACAAATCGATCAGGCCAGGGCGGTAGTGGGCAAAGTGCTCGGCGTCGATGCGCTGCACTATCGGCGACTCCGTGCCCTGCGTGCGTTGAAGGTGGGACATGCTGGCGTTACTCCCTGTCAAGGCCATTGGCGGCCGGTCCGGCCGGTTCGAGCAACAGTTGCATAAAGGTCAGGTCCAGCCAACGGTCGAATTTTCGACCGACCTGGGGCATCTGCCCGGTGACCTGGAAGCCCAGCTGGTGGTGCAGGCGGATCGAGGCGAGATTGCCGCTCTCGATGGCGGCGACCATCACGTGCTTGTCGGCCTGCCGGGCGCGTTCGATCAATGCTCGCATCAGGCGTGGGCCGAGCCCCTGGCCACGCTGGTCGGCCTGGATATAAACCGAGTGCTCGACCGTGTGGCGAAAGCCCTGGAAGGGTCGCCAGTCACCGAAGGAGGCGTACCCCAGCACGCGATCCGTGGCATCGACCGCCACCAGGATCGGGTAGGCCTGGGCCTGGCGCGCGGCGAACCAGCTCTGGCGGTTGGCCAGGTCCACCGGGTCGTCGTTCCAGATCGCGGTGGTGTGGCGCACTGCGTCGTTGTAGATCTCGAGAATGGCCGGCAGATCGCCAGGCTGGGCATCGCGCAGGGTCATCGGACTGTCCTCGCCAGGCGGGGTTGAGGGAGGCTCATGGGGTGTGGGCTCAGGCAATGGGTTGGTGGACGGTGACCAGCTTGGTGCCGTCGGGAAAGGTGGCTTCCACCTGGATGTCCGGCAGCATCTCGGCGATGCCCTCCATCACCTGGTCCCGACTCAGCAGGGTGGTGCCCAGGTGCATCAGCTCGGCGACTGTGCGGCCATCGCGGGCGCCTTCCAGCAGCGCGGCGGAGATGTAAGCCACGGCTTCCGGGTAGTTGAGCTTCACCCCGCGGGCCAGGCGACGTTCCGCCACCAGGCCGGCGGTGAAGATCAGCAGTTTGTCCTTTTCGCGGGGTGTCAGGTCCATGTCCTAGGTACTCCAGATACGGGGTGGGACGGCGGGGCGTCCCAGCAGGGCCGGGCGCAGCAGGCGCCACAGCTCGACCAGCCAGGCGCGTGCATGCAGCGCTTCGTGGGCCAGGCAGCGCGCCAACAGCAGGCCGGGCAATTGACTCAGGTCGCCGCGCAGGTTGTCAGCCTGCGGCACCTGGCGACAGAATTCCAGCACCTGGGCCTCGACCTCGCCGGTGATCAGCAGGGTGGCGAACACCGGGCAGCCGCCCAGGCCGATGGGCGAGTCGAGCAGGGCGTCGTCGCCCTCGATGCGTTGACGTTCATGCCAGAGCAACTGGCCGTCGCGGCGGATGGCCAACCTGGACTGGAAAGACCCTTGGTCGAAGCGTTCGCCGCAGGCCGGGCGGCCGAGGGCGACCATGTCCCACAGCAGCAACCGGGCATCGCCTTCCAGCTCGACGGTGGTGCTCAGTTCGACCTGGGCGCCGGCAAAGACGATGGTCTCCTGGGGCAGCCATTCCAGCGTCGCCCCCGCGGCCACCCGCAGCCTCAGCTGCTGCGAGGCCGGGGTGGCGCCGCGGTACCATTTGGCCGCGCCGGGGCTGGTCAGCTGCGCCCAGGCGCCGGGGCCCAGGTTGGCGTTTATGACCAGGCGATCGCCGCCGGCGATGCCGCCGGGCGGGTGCACGATAATGTGCTGGCACACTTCGGAGCCGTCGCCATACAGGTGTTTTTGCACCCGCAGTGGGCCCTGGTGACGGCGCAGGGTGGGGCGGGTAGTGTCGCCGAAACGGCCATAGGCCAGCTCCAGCTCGGCGTACCAGGCCGGGGTAAACACCGCGGGCGCCAGCGCTACGCCGCAAGCCGAAAACTGCGCTCCGCTTGCAGCTGGCGGCTTATGGCCTGTAGCTGCCGTACTCATATGGTCACCAGGCCTCGCACGCCCTGGGCTTCCATGCTGTCGCCACGGCCTTGCTGGACGATCTCGCCGCGGGCCATGACCAGGTAATGGTCGGCCAGTTCGGCGGCAAAGTCGTAGAACTGTTCCACCAGCAGAATGGCCATATCGCCACGGGCCGCCAGGGTCCTGATGACAGCGCCGATCTCCTTGATCACCGAGGGTTGGATGCCTTCGGTCGGCTCGTCGAGGATCAGCAGGCGCGGGCGGCTGGCCAGGGCCCGGCCGATCGCCAGTTGCTGCTGCTGGCCACCGGACAGGTCGCCGCCGCGGCGGTCCTTCATCTGCAGCAGCACCGGGAACAATTCATAGATAAATGCGGGCACCACCTTGGCCTCCTTGGCGTTGAAGCGCGACAAGCCCATCAGCAGGTTTTCCTGCACCGTCAGGCGCGGGAAGATCTCCCGCCCCTGGGGCACGTAGGCAATACCGGCGTGCACGCGCTGGTGCGGCTTGAGGGGGGTGATGTTCCGGTCTTCCCAGCGCACGCTGCCGTCCTTGATCGGCAGCAGGCCCATCAGGCACTTGAGCAGGGTGGTCTTGCCCACTCCATTGCGGCCAAGCAGGCAGGTGACCTCGCCAACCCTGGCCTCGAACGACAGGCCGCGCAGGATATGGCTGCCGCCGTAGTACTGGTGAAGCGTGTCGACTTGCAGCATAGGTTGGCCTCTGATCGTTCCCACGCTCCGCGTGGGAATGCAGTTTGCGATGCTCTGCGTCGCAGGGACGCGGAGCGTCCCGGGAGGGGGTCCCACGCCGGAGCGTGGGAACCATATGACCCCTGCGGGTTGCTTGTTGCTTGTTGCTTTGATCGTTCCCACGCTCTGCGTGGGAATGCAGCTTTCGACGCTCCGCGTCGCCGGAACGCGGCGCGTCAGCGCCCCAAATACACCTCGATCACCCGCTCGTTGGCCTGCACCTGGGCCAGCGAGCCCTCGGCCAGCACATGGCCCTGGTGCAGCACCGTGACATGGTCGGCGATAGCGCCGACAAACCCCATGTCGTGTTCCACCACCATCAGCGAGTGCTTGCCGGCCAGGCCCTTGAACAGCTCGGCGGTGAACTCGGTTTCGGCATCGGTCATGCCGGCGACCGGCTCGTCCAGCAGCAGCAGTTGCGGCTCCTGCATCAGCAGCATGCCGATCTCCAGAAACTGCTTCTGGCCGTGGGACAGCAGCCCGGCCGGCCGGTGGGCGGCGTCTTCCAGGCGGATGGTCGACAGCACGTCTTCGATACGCGTGCGTTGTTCGCCGCTCAGGCGAGCCCGCAGGCAGGCCCACACCGACTTGTCGGTCTTTTGCGCCAGCTCGAGGTTTTCGAACACGCTCAGCGCTTCGAACACCGTGGGTTTCTGGAACTTGCGGCCGATGCCCGCCTGGGCGATCTGCACTTCGCTCATCCGGGTCAGGTCCAGGGTTTCGCCAAACCAGGCGCTGCCGCCACTGGGCCGGGTCTTGCCGGTGATCACGTCCATCAGGGTGGTCTTGCCAGCGCCGTTGGGGCCGATGATGCAGCGCAGCTCGCCGACCCCGATGTAGAGGTTCAGGTCGTTCAGCGCCTTGAAACCGTCGAAGCTGACGCTGATCCCCTCCAGGCTCAGGAGGGTGCCGTGGCGGGTGTCCAGGCCGGGTCCGGCACGGTGGCCCAGGCCACTGGCTTCGCCGCTGGCGCCGGCATCGCGGGCCGGATCATAGGGCAGGGACAGCAGGGTTTCGGCAAGGGCAAGGGTTCTCATGCGTCTTTTTTCCTGCGCAGCAGACCGATCACACCCTGGGGCAGAAACAGGGTCACGAGGATAAACAGGGCGCCCAGGCACAGCAGCCAGTATTCGGGGAATGCCACGGTGAACCAGCTTTTCATGCCATTGACCAGGCCAGCCCCCAGCAGCGGGCCAATCAAACTGCCGCGCCCGCCCAGGGCGACCCAGACGGCCGCTTCGATGGAGTTGGTCGGCGACATCTCGCCCGGGTTGATGATGCCGACCTGGGGCACATAGAGCGCGCCGGCCAGGCCGCAGAGCACCGCCGACAGGGTCCAGACGAACAGCTTGAAGCCGCGCGGATCGTAGCCACAGAACATCAGGCGGTTCTCCGCGTCGCGCAGCGCCGTCAGCACCCGGCCGAACTTGCTGCGTGCCAGACGCCAGCCCAGCAGCAAACTGGCACAGAGCAAGCCAAGGGTGGCGAGAAACAACGCGGCGCGGGTGCCGGGCGCGGTGATGGGGAAACCGAGGAGGCTGCGAAAGTCGGTGAAGCCATTGTTGCCGCCAAAACCGGTTTCGTTGCGAAAGAACAGCAGCATGCCGGCGAACGTCAGGGCCTGGGTCATGATCGAGAAGTACACGCCCTTGATCCGTGAGCGGAAGGCGAAGTAACCGAAGACAAAGGCCAGGCTGCCGGGCACCAGCACCACCAGGCACAGGGCCCAGGCAAAATGCTGGGTGCCGGCCCAATACCAGGGCAACTCGCGCCAGGAGAGAAAGGTCATAAAGGCCGGCAGGCCGTCGCCCGCCGCCTGGCGCATCAGGTACATGCCCATGGCGTAGCCGCCCAAGGCGAAAAACAGGCCGTGGCCGAGGGACAGCAACCCGGCATAGCCCCAGACCAGGTCCAGGGCCAGCGCCACCACCGCGTAGCAGAGGATCTTGCCCACCAGGGTCAGGGCGTAGGCCGAGACGTGCAGGGCATGCTCCGCCGGCAGCAGCGACAGCAACGGCAAGGCCAGCAGCACGCTCAGCAGGCCCGCACCGAGCAGCAGGGACAGACGCGGGCCGAGGTGCTGCGTGGCTGTAAGCAACAGGGGCTGGTTCAATCGATCACCCGTCCTTTCAGTGCGAAGAGGCCCTGGGGGCGTTTCTGGATAAACAGGATGATCAGCGCCAGGATCAGGATCTTACCCAGCACCGCGCCAATCTGCGGTTCCAGTATCTTGTTGGCGATGCCCAGGCCGAAGGCGGCGAACACGCTGCCGGCCAGTTGACCGACGCCGCCGAGCACCACCACCAGGAAGGAGTCGATGATGTAGCCCTGGCCCAGGTCGGGGCCGACATTGCCGACCTGGCTCAGGGCCACGCCTCCGAGGCCGGCAATGCCCGAGCCGAGGCCGAAGGCGAGCATGTCCACCCGTCCGGTGGGCACCCCGCAGCAGGCCGCCATATTGCGGTTCTGGGTCACCGCGCGCAGGTTCAGGCCCAGGCGGGTGCGGTTCAACAGCAGCCAGGTCAGGCCCAGCACGAACAGCGCGAAGGCGATGATCACCAGGCGGTTATAGGGCAGCACCAGGTTCGGCAGCACCTGCAGGCCGCCGGACAGCCAGACCGGGTTGGCCACTTCGACGTTCTGCGCGCCAAACAGCATGCGCACCAGCTGGATCAGCATCAGGCTGATGCCCCAGGTGGCGAGCAGGGTTTCCAGCGGTCGGCCATACAGGTGGCGAATCACCGTGCGTTCCAAGGCCATGCCAATGGCGGCGGTGACGAAAAACGCCACCGGCAAGGCCACCAGTGGGTAGAACGCCAGGGCTTCCGGCGCGTGACGCTGGAAGGTCAGCTGAACCAGGTAGGTGGCGTAGGCGCCGAGCATCAGCATCTCGCCGTGGGCCATGTTGATCACCCCCAGCAGGCCGAAGGTGATGGCCAGGCCAAGGGCTGCCAGCAGCAGGATCGAGCCCAGGCTCATGCCGCTGAAGGCTTGCCCCAGCACTTCGCCCATCAACAGGCGGCGGTTGACCTGGGCCAGGCTGGTCTGCGCGGCGGTGCGTACCCCGTCATCGGTTTCCATGCCGGGGGCCAGCAGGCCTTCCAGGCGGGTGCGGGCCAGGGGTTCGCCGGTTTCGCCGAGCAGGCGCACGGCGGCCAGGCGTATCGCCGGGTCGGGGTCTACCAGTTGCAGGCTGGCCAATGCCAGGGTCAGGGCGCTGCGCACCTGGTCGTCCTCCTCGCGGCTGACCCGTTGATTGAGCAGGGCGAGCTGGGCCGGCTTGGCGCTTTTCTGCAGCTGCTGGGCGGCGACCAGGCGCACCGCCGGGTCTTCGGCCAGCAGGTCATGACTGGCCCGCGCGATGTTGAGCAGGCCGCGCAGGCGGTTGTTCAGGCGTAGCGTTTTCGGGGTGTCGGCCGGACTCGCCTGGCCCTCGGCGGCCGCAAAGGTGCCGGCCGATTCGATAAAGGGGTTTTTCTGGCTGTCGCTGGCCAGTCGGCCGGCCTGCAAGGCCTCGAGCAGGGGCAGGCGGCTGGCGTCCGGCTGGGCCGCCCAGCTTTCCAGCAGGCTGGCCTGCCGGGTCGAATTGGCCCCGACGAAGTCGGCGGCATCGCCGGCATGGGTCATCACCGGCAGCAGCAGCGCCAGTGACACGAGCAGTCGGTAGAAGGCGGTGGGCATGGCAGAATCCTTCTGAACGGGAACCTGATCGGGTCAGGCGACCCGCTGCCCGGTGCGCAGCGGGCAGGGGGCGGGTGTTGCCGGTCTAGTTCGACTTCACCGCGTGGTCCGGCTTCTTGTCGTTGCCTTCAATAAAGGGGCTCCAGGGTTGCGCGCGCAGCGGCCCTTCGGTTTGCCAGACCACGGAAAACTGACCGTCGGCCTGGATCTCGCCGATCATTACCGGCTTGTGCAGGTGGTGATTGGTCTTGTCCATGGTCAGGGTGTAACCGGAAGGCGCGGCGTAGGTCTGTCCGGCCATGGCCTCGCGCACCTTGTCCACCTCGGTGGACTTGGCCTTTTCCACCGCCTGGGCCCACATATGGATGCCGACATAGGTGGCCTCCATCGGGTCGTTGGTCACGGCCTTGTCGGCGCCCGGCAGCTTCTGCTTCTGGGCATAGGCTTTCCAGTCGGCGACGAAGCGGCTGTTGACTGGGTTTTCCACCGACTGGAAGTAGTTCCAGGCGGCCAGATGCCCGACCAGGGGCTTGGTATCGATGCCGCGCAGCTCCTCTTCGCCCACCGAGAACGCCACCACCGGCACGTCGGTGGCTTCCAGGCCCTGGTTGGCCAGCTCCTTGTAGAAGGGCACGTTGGAGTCGCCGTTGACCGTGGAGATCACCGCGGTCTTGCCGCCGGCGGAGAACTTCTTGATGTTGGCGACTATGGTCTGGTAATCGCTGTGGCCAAAGGGGGTGTAGACCTCCTCGATATCCTTGTCCGCCACCCCCTTGCTGTGCAGGAAGGCGCGCAGGATCTTGTTGGTGGTGCGCGGGTAGACGTAGTCGGTGCCCAGCAGGAAGTAGCGTTTGGCCGCACCGCCGTCCTCGCTCATCAGGTACTCCACGGCCGGGATCGCCTGCTGGTTGGGCGCCGCGCCGGTGTAGAAGACGTTGGGCGAGAGCTCTTCGCCTTCGTACTGCACCGGGTAGAACAGCAGGCCGTTGAGTTCCTCGAACACCGGCAAGACCGACTTGCGCGACACCGAGGTCCAGCAGCCGAAGACCACGTCGACCTTGTCCTGGGTCAGCAGTTGTCGGCCTTTTTCGGCGAACAGCGGCCAGTTGGAGGCGGGGTCCACGACCACGGCTTCCAGTTGCTTGCCCAGCACGCCGCCCTTGGCATTGATCTCGTCGATGGTCATCAACGCCATGTCCTTGAGCGAGGTCTCGGAAATCGCCATGGTGCCGGACAGCGAGTGCAGGATGCCGACCTTGATGGTCTCGGCGGCCTGCAGGCTGTACGGGAACAGGCCACTGAGCAGCAGTGCGCTGGCGGCCAGGGTGGATTTCAGCAGAGGACGACGTTTCATGGTGCGGCTCCTGGGGTGTCCGTGCACAACGGTAGGGTGGGACCCGAAGGTCGCCAGGCCTATCGCAGTATCCGTGCCAGGCTTCGCAAGTCGCTGAAACTAAAGGGCTATAAGGGTTTTTTCGGTGTTTTTGGGCCGCGCAGGTTGCGCCCCTTTAGTGCGTGACGGCGCTGAGCGGTCGGCCGGATTGCGCCGTTCTGGCGCGCGCCGGGGGCAATGGTTCAGCCCGCCAGCAGGTAGTTGCGCACACCCGTGTAGATGATCTGCACGGCCAGGGCGCAAACGAACAGCCCCATCAGACGGCTGACGATCTGCAGGCCCTGGTCGCCGAGCAGGCGTTCGAACTGGTTCGACAGGTAGAGCACCACGCCGACGGTCAGGCTGGCGATGGCGATGCCCACCACGGCCAGCGCCTTGTCCTGCAAATGCGGCTGGCTGGCGCCCATCAACAACAGGGCGCCGATGGTGCCGGGGCCGACCGTCAGCGGAATGGTCAGCGGCACTATGGTCACGTCCTGCTGGACGTTGTCGGCCTGCACCACCGGCTTGCCCTGGGCCATGCCGAGCGCGGAAATAAACAGCACGCTGCCAGCGCCGATGCGGAAGGCATCGATGGTGATGCCGAACAGCCCGAAGATGTTGTTGCCGAACAGGTACAGCAGCACGCTGGAGACCAGCACCCCGAGCGCCACCTTCCAGGCCAGGCGCTTGCGTTCCTTGACCGTGTAGCCACGGGTCAGGCCGATAAAACAGGACAGCACGAAAAACGGGCTGTAGAGCACCAGCAAACTCAGGTACAGACTGAACAGCTCGGACAGCATGGCGAGGCTCTTGGTCAGGACGGAACGGTGGGCCCCGGTGACTGACAGGGCCCCTGGCGCGACGACCGGGAGGTCGCCAGGACGATAGGGCATTAGTGTAGGGGTTATTGCCTCGTGCTTCGAGCCACATCCATGGGCACCGGCCCGGCCGCCGTCAGGACGGCTGCAGGCGGCGCTGCTCGCGCTCGGCGACCCAGTGTTCGATCAGCTCGCGCAGTTGCGACAGCTCGACCGGCTTGGCCATATGTCCATCCATGCCGACCAGCCGGGCGCGTTCCTTGTGTTCGGCGAGGATATGCGCGGTGAGGGCCACCACCGGGGTGCGGCTGCGGTGCTCGACCTGCTCCCAGGCGCGCAGCTGTTCGGTGGCGGAAAAACCGTCGAGCACCGGCATCTCGCAATCCATCAGCACCAGGTCGTACTGCTGGTTTTTCATCGCGGTCAACGCCTCCTCGCCGTTGCTGGCGGTGTCCGGTTGCAGGTTCAGCTTGCCGAGCATACCGCGGATGACCTTGGTCGAGATGCTGTTGTCCTCGGCCACCAGAATGCGGAAATCGCTGGGCACCTTTAGCGGTGCGCTGATCGCCGCCTGGGCCGAACTGGCGCTGCCATGGTTGCGCTGGGCCAACTCGTCGGCCAGGGTGGTCTTGAGCGTATAGCCAGCCACCGGTTTGGCCAAGATGCGCTTGATCCCGGCATTGCGCGCGATGATCTTGCTCGGGGCGTTGCTGATGCCAGTGAGCATGATGATCAGGATGTCATGGTTCAGGCTGGGGTCTTCCTTGATCTTGGCCGCCAGCTGCATGCCGGTCATGCCGGGCATGTCCTGGTCCAGCAGCACGGCGTCAAAGTACTCGCGCAGGTGTGCCTTGGTGCGCAGCAGCGCCAGGGCTTCCTTGCCGGAAGGCACCGCGCTGACCGCCAGTCCCCAGGCCGTGCACTGTTGCACCAGCACCTTGCGGCAGGTGTCGTTATCGTCCACCACCAGCAGGCGCGCGCCTTGCAACGGGCCGTCCAGGTCACTGGCCGGTTGCTCCAGGCGTTCGGCATCCAGCGGCAGGCTCAGCCACAGGGTGCTGCCCTGCGTGCCGCCACTCTGGATGCCGAACTCGCCACCCATCAGGCGCACCAGCTGGCGGGCAATGATCAGGCCCAGGCGACCGCCGAGCTTGGTCGCGGCGAGAAAATCCTTGCTGTGCAGCTCGGCATTGAGCAGGGCATCGCGCTCGCTGGCTTCCAGTGGCCGGCCGCTGTCCTGCACGGCAATGCGCAGGCGCGTACCGGTCCCGCTGTTGTCGAGAGCCACCACCAGCAGCACCTCGCCTTCGGCGGTCTGCTTGAAGGCGTTGTCCAGTAGGCTCAGCAGGGTCTGGCGCAGCCGCGTGGGGTCGCCGCCGATCACCCGCGGTACCTGCGGTTGAATGAAGTTGATCAGTTCGACCTTCTGCTGCTCGGCCTTGGCGCGAAAGATATCCAGGCAGTCGTCGATCAGCGCGGTGAGGTCGAACTGCACGTCGTCCAGCTCGATCTGCCCGGATTCCAGCTTGGAGATGTCGAGGATTTCGTTGATCAGCGTCAGCAATTCGTTGCCGGCGCTGTGGATGGTCTGCACGTAATCGCGCTGCTTGGTCGACAACGGCGTACCGAGCAGCAGTTCGGTCATGCCGAGCACGCCATTCATGGGCGTGCGAATTTCGTGGCTGATCTTGGCCAGGAATTCCGCCTTGGCCTTGAGTTCCGCCGAGCTGGCGGCCAGGGCGCGGCTGCTGCTGAACTCTTCCTGGAGGATGCGCCGCTGTCGCTCGCTCAAGGCCATGCTCAGCATAAAACCGGTGAGCGCGGCGGCCGACAACACGCCGAACAGCAGCCAGTCGCTCTGCACCGCGCCATAGCCGAACAAGGGCGGCAGGGTGGCCAGCAGCGAGGCGCAAAACACCAGCAGCGCCAAACTGAACAGCCGTGCGGGACGGTAGCCGTGGCGCCAGTGGTGGGCCGCGACGGCCAGCGCGCTGAGCCCGGCCAGCGCCGCGATCAGGTAGACCCATTGGTTGAACTGCAGGTCGGTGGCGATCAGCAGCACCATGCAGGTCAGTCCGATCAGGGCGATTTCGATGGTCAACAGACGGTTCAGCGCGGTATCTGGACAGACCCCGCGAAAGAAGCTGAGCGTGAAGGCCAGTATGCAGAGCATGGCCAATAGCATGGACAGGTTGGCGATCTGCGGTTGCAGCGTTTGCAAGGCGCCCAGCCAGGGCGTGCTGATGCCCAGCAGGCTGACGCTGGCCGATAACACGCAGGCGGCGCAGGCGGCCAACCACAGGCCGCTGTAGGAACGGGTGTAGGCAAAGCGCACCAGGTTATAGAGCACCAGCATGGCCAGGGTGCCCAGCAGCACGCCGAACAGCAGCCCGCGGCTGTCGTCCGCGGCCAACTCGGCCGAACTCTGCAGGCTGATGCCGGGGCGCAAGGCGTGCTCGGAGGCCAGGCGCAAGTACAGGTCCAGTGGCTCGCGGGCCTGTGGCAGCGGCATCAGGAAGTCGCGGCTGGGCAGCGGTCGGTCGGCGAAGGGCAAGTTGCTGCCGGTTTTGGTATGGGCAATCAATTGATCACCCTGCAGCACGTAGAGGTCCAGGTACGTCAGGTACGGCGCGAACACGCGCAGCAGCTGTTCACGGTCGGCGACCGGCAGACGATGGTGCAACCACAGGGCGCGCTCACCGCCGGGCGTGTAGATCTCGCTCAGCGGGGTCGGGGTGAACTGCGGGCGGTAACGTGGCGAACGGATGTCGTCCAGTTGCAGCTGGGCCTGGTTGTCCAGCAGCACTGACCAGGGTGTGGGGTCTTCGGCCGCCTGTACGGGAAGTAGGCCCAATACGCTCAACAGCAGGCTGACGGTGAGTCCTATGGCGATCCTGAGCCGAAGCACGGGCGAAATCCCTTCGAAGGTTAGTGGCCCGATTATAGCCACGCGATTGCCTGGGGTAATACGCCAAAGGCAGCCGTTTGGCTGCCTTTGGTAGTTTTTTTGCCGAATATTACCGTTTGACTTCGTCCTGTTCCCGGGCGATGGCCCGGTAGCCGATATCCCGGCGGTAGAAACAACCGGTCCAGTCGATGGCGGCGGCCAAGGCATAGGCCTGCTGTTGAGCGGCGTAGACGCTTTCCCCCAGTGCGGTGGCGCACAGCACCCGGCCGCCGGAAGCCCGCACCTGGCCGTCCTGCAATACGGTGCCTGCATGAAAGACCTTGCCGTTCAGCGCGCCCGCCGCGTCGAGGCCATGAATCGCCTGACCCTTGGCGTACTCACCCGGGTAGCCGCCGGCGGCCAACACCACGCCCAGGCTGGGGCGTGGGTCCCACTGCGCCTCGACCTTGTCGAGGGCCTGGGCGAGGGCGGCCTCGACCAACAGCACCAGGCTCGATTGCAGGCGCAGCATGATCGGCTGGGTTTCCGGGTCGCCGAAGCGGCAGTTGAACTCGATCACCTTGGGGTTGCCAGCGGCGTCGATCATCAAGCCGGCGTAAAGGAAGCCGGTGTAGACATTGCCTTCCTCGGCCATGCCGCGCACGGTGGGCCAGATCACCTGGTCCATGACCCGCTGGTGCACGTCGGCGGTCACCACCGGCGCCGGGGAGTAGGCCCCCATGCCACCGGTATTGGGGCCACTGTCGCCGTCGCCGACCCGTTTATGGTCCTGGCTGGTGGCCATGGGCAGCACGTTCTTGCCGTCGACCATGACGATAAAGCTGGCTTCCTCGCCGTCGAGGAATTCCTCGACCACCACCCGCGAGCCCGCCTCGCCAAAGGCATTGCCGGCCAGCATGTCGCGCACTGCCGCTTCGGCCTCCGCCAGCGTCATTGCCACGATTACGCCCTTGCCCGCGGCCAGGCCGTCGGCCTTGATCACGATGGGCGCGCCTTTTTTCCGCACGTAGGCCAGGGCGGCGTCAACGTCGGTGAAGTTCTGGTAGTCGGCGCTGGGGATCTTGTGGCGTGCCAGGAAGTCCTTGGTGAACGCCTTGGAGCCTTCCAGTTGGGCCGCGCCCTTGGTCGGCCCGAAGCAGTCCAGGCCACGGCTGCGGAACAGGTCGACCACGCCGGCCACCAGCGGTACTTCCGGGCCGACTATGGTCAGTTGCACGTTGGCCGCGGCGAAGTCAGCCAATTGCTCGAGGGCCTGCACCTCGATGGCGACGTTCTCGCACTTGGGCTCGATGGCGGTACCGGCGTTGCCCGGGGCGACGAAGACCTTCTGGACCCGTGGGTCCTGGGCGACTTTCCAGGCCAGGGCATGCTCACGCCCGCCGCTGCCAATAATCAGTACGTTCATGTCGGACTCCTGGGGGAGGCTGGGCCGTGGCCCTTTCGGTGGATAAGCAAAGCGTTATCCACCCTACAAATGTCGAGGTCGCGATCGGGCTGGTAGATGCAAGGCGCCCGATCCTTCACCCAGCGGAGTTGCCGTCTGGCAATGAGCATGGGGGAAGGGCCGGGCAACGCCGCAGATGCCTGTCCGAGTGCGGCCGATTTTAGTGGCGGAAATGGCGCATGCCGGTGAACACCATGGCAATATTGGCTTCATCGGCGGCGGCGATCACTTCGGCGTCGCGCATCGAGCCGCCGGGCTGGATTACCGCGGTGATGCCATTAGCGGCCGCGTTGTCCAGGCCGTCACGGAACGGGAAAAAGGCATCCGAAGCCATGACCGAACCGGCCACCTGCAGGCCGGCATGTTCGGCCTTGATCGCGGCGATCCGGGCGGAATTGACCCGGCTCATCTGGCCGGCACCGACGCCGATGGTCTGGCGGTTCTTGGCATAGACGATGGCGTTGGATTTGACGTACTTGGCCACTTTCCAGGCGAAGATCAGGTCGTGGACTTCCTGTTCGCTGGGTGCACGGCGGGTGACTATCTTCAGGTCGGCCGCGCCGATCATGCCGTTGTCGCGGCTCTGCACCAGCAACCCGCCGTTGACCCGCTTGAAATCCCAGGCCGGCGCGCGCTCGGACGACCATTGGCCGCATTCGAGCAAGCGAATATTGGCCTTGGCGGCCACCACTTCACGGGCCCCGGCACTGATGCTCGGCGCGATGATCACTTCGACGAACTGGCGCTCGACTATGGCCTTGGCGGTTTCGGCATCCAGCTCGCGGTTGAAGGCGATGATGCCGCCGAAGGCCGACTCGGTGTCGGTGGCGTAGGCCAGTTCATAGGCCTGGCGGATCCCGCCTTCGGCATCCAGGGCCACGGCGACGCCGCAGGGGTTGGCGTGCTTGACGATGACACAAGCCGGCTTGACGAAGCTTTTCACGCATTCCAGCGCGGCATCGGTATCGGCGACGTTATTGAACGACAGTTCCTTGCCTTGCAACTGGGTCGCGGTGGCGATACCGACTTCGGCCGGGTGGGCTTCCACGTAGAACGCCGCGCTCTGGTGCGGGTTCTCGCCGTAGCGCATGTCCTGGGCCTTGACGAACTGGCTGTTGAAGGTGCGCGGGAACGCGTGGCGGTCCTCGGTGCCGAGGGTCTCGGCGGCCTGGTTCACGCTGCCCAGGTAGTTGGCGATCATGCCGTCGTAGGCTGCGGTGTGTTCGAAGGCCTTGAGCATCAGGTCGAAGCGCTGGGCGTAGGTCAGGCCGCCGGCCTTGAGGCCGTCGAGCACGGCGGCGTAGTCGGCGGCGTTGACCACGATGGCCACGTCCTTATGGTTCTTCGCCGCCGAGCGGACCATGGTCGGGCCGCCGATGTCGATATTCTCGATGGCGGTGGGCAGGTCGCAACCGGGTTTGGCCACCGTCGCTTCGAAGGGGTAGAGGTTGACCGCCACCAGGTCGATCGGGCGAATCCCGTGTTCGGCCATGATGGCGTCATCGATGCCGCGACGGCCCAGGATGCCACCGTGGATCTTCGGGTGCAGGGTCTTGACCCGGCCGTCCATCATTTCCGCAAACCCGGTGTAGTCGGCGACTTCCACCGCGGCCACGCCATTGTCCCGTAGCAACTTGAAGGTGCCACCGGTGGAAAGGATCTCGACGCCCAGCAAGCTCAGTTCGCGGGCGAACTCGAGGATACCGGTTTTGTCGGAGACGCTGATCAGCGCGCGGCGTACGGGAAGGCGATGGGTCTGGTCGGTCATAGGGGTTCCAGGGGGCTGCAGGCGAGGGGCCGACACCTGAGTGGCCGGGCGTGCCACTCCAGGCCCCGCGCTGTGTTAAAGAAGGTCGTATTGCTTGAGTTTCTTGCGCAAGGTGCCGCGGTTCAGGCCCAGCAGCTCGGAAGCCTTGGTCTGGTTGCCCTTGACATAATTCATCACGGTTTCCAGCAACGGCGCTTCGACTTCGGACAACACCAGGTTGTAGACGTCGGAGACGTCCTGACCATCGAGGTGGGCGAAATAGTTGTGCAGCGCCTTTTCCACACTGCCGCGCAGGGTTTGCCCTTCTTCGCTCGGCGTATTGAGGTGCTGTTTCAAGTTGGCGTTCTCGCTCACGGTTCCACTCACTAAGGTCTCTGTCATCAACGTCATGCGGCCACCCCCTTTTCGTTCCCTGTGCTCAGGTTTGAATAGTGTTCAGCGAAGAACTGCTGAACCTTGGCGCACTGCGCGTCCGTGTTCTCCAGACGATTGAACTCGGCCCGAAACTCCTTGGCCCCCGGCAAGGTAGCGAGGTACCAGCCGACATGCTTGCGGGCGATTCGCGCGCCCATCACCTCGCCGTAAAACCCATGCAGGGCGGCCAGGTGCTCCAGCAAAATGCCTTCCACTTCCTCCAGCCCGGGGGCCGGCAGGTATTCGCCGGTCGCCAGGTAGTGGGCGATTTCGCGAAAAATCCAGGGCCGCCCCTGGGCGGCCCGACCGATCAGCAGGCCATCGGCACCGGTGGCCTCGAGCACTCGCCGGGCCTTGTCCGGCGAGTCGATATCGCCATTGGCGAAGACCGGGATCGACACCGCCTGCTTGATCGCGGCCACCGTGTCGTACTCGGCTTCGCCGGTGTACAGGTCGGCGCGCGTGCGTCCGTGCACGGCCAGGGCCTGGATACCGGCCTGTTCGGCGATCTGCGCGACGACCAGGCCATTCTTGTTTGTCCGGTCCCAACCGGTGCGGATCTTCAGGGTCACCGGGACGTCGACGGCGGCGACCACCGCCTCGACAATGGCCCGCACCAGTTGTTCGTCCTTCATCAGCGCCGAACCGGCGGCCTTGTTGCAGACTTTTTTCGCCGGACAGCCCATGTTGATGTCGATGATCTGCGCGCCCAGGGCCACATTGGCCCGTGCCGCATCCGCCAGCATCTGCGGATCGCCGCCGGCGATCTGCACCGAACGCGGTTCCGGATCCCCTTCATGCATCAGGCGCAGGCTCGACTTGCGGGTGTGCCACAGGCGCATGTCGCTGGTCACCATTTCCGATACCACCAGCCCAGCACCCAAACGGCGGCAGAGGGCGCGAAACGGACGATCGGTCACCCCGGCCATCGGCGCGAGCACCAGGGCGTTGGGTAGTGTGTATGGGCCGATGCGTACCGCCGACATGGGTCTTCCCTGCTGAGGAGGCTGCTCTTGGGTCGATCGGAGAGTGCGAAAAAGGGTGGGCATAATACCCGCTCTCGATGACCGGATAAAGGTCGTTTTGCACAAATTCTGAGCAGTTTAAGATGCGTGGCTGGCACGCGCGCGCGCCGGAAAACCGGCGCGACGGGCTACTCGGGGGAGTGGAAGCTGAGGCTGTAGTTCACCGCTTTGATCCCGGGGTCGAGGATGTCCAGGGAAATGTGGATCGGCGTTTGCGGTGGCATTTCCAGCTGGCCGGCCAGTTCGCCAGCGAGGTACTCGCTGGGCTTGAAGCGTCGGCTGGCGAGCAGTTGGCTGTTGATATCGGCGAAGCGCATTTCCAGCAGGGGGAACGGCTGGGCGAAAGGGGCACGGTTATAGAGGATGGCGTCGACCACCAGGGCCCCGGTGAACTCCGGATGGCTGCGCACCACCAGGTTGCTGCTCTTGATCAGGCTGATATCGACCTTGGAGGGCAGGCTGCAGCCCAGGCTCGGGCACAGTTGTTCGAACCAGGGGCGATACTGGTCCTGGCGAGCCAGCTCATCGAAGTGGTACCACAGGTACTGCCCGCTCAGGGCGGCGATACCCAGCAGGTTCAATAGCCCCCAGCCGATCCAGCGTCCCCAGGGTTTGCTTGGCGGCTGCCAATCCAGCTGCAGCGGTTCCTCGGCGAGGTCGAACAGGTCCGCCTCGCTGCGCGCAGCGATGGCCGGTGCCGGTCGTTCCCGCGCCCGCCGCTCGCGACGCGCCGCCCGTGGCGGTGGAGCCTCGTTCTCAGGGGGCTCGTCGCGCTGTTCGCTCTCCTCGGCTGCCGCTTCAGGTGCGTCCTCCAGGCGCTTGCGTGCACCCGTACGGGCGCCGCCGAACGGCGCTGGGTCCGCTTCAGCGCCGAGTGTTAACGCTGCGGCAGGGGCGGGTGCCGTGCTGGCTGGCTTGTGCCAGGTTTCCCCGGGCTCCCCGACATCCAACAGTGGGGTCGGGCGCGGCGGGATCGATACCGTTGGCGCCACCTCGGGTGTCCGGGGCATCAGCGAAGGGATCGAGCGCGGGACCAGCGGGGCAGGTGTCTCGTCCGCCAGCAGCGCCTCGGCCCAGCCTTCATCGTGCTTGTCGTGAGCCGGCTCGCGGGTTTTTAGCGGGTTGTCGAGCGGCTTGGGGTTGCGTTCGAGCGCCAGGAACTCCTGGGAAAACTGCTGCTCCTGTTGCTCCAGCTTCGCCAGCTCCTCGTCCAGGTCGAGGCTGTCCAGGTCCAGGTCGTCATGAATCCACAAGGTGTCACTGGCTTTTTTTTCCGCGTTCGCTGGCGGTGCGGGCGCCACCGGCGGGCTGGGCGCCGGCATCAGCGGCGCGAGCTCTACGGCGGGTGCCACTGCCCTGGCCAGTTCATGCTGCAATTGCTGGGCGGCATTGAACACATGCAGGCAGGCACCGCACCGCACCGCGCCATGGGCGGCGCCCAACTGGGCACGACTCACGCGGAAGCTGGTGCGGCATTGCGGGCACTGGGTGACGAAGCTGTCGGTCATGCGGCGGTCCAGGAAAAACGAGGCGTTAGTCTACCCCAAGGCTGGGCGTTGGCCCATGCAGGCTTACGCCAGGAGATGCCGCCGGCCGCTGATGCGCACCCAGCCTTCGCGGACTTCCAGGGGGTCGAGGTCGAACGCGGCACGGTAGGCGGCGGCGACTTCCTCGCCCTGTTCGGCCAAAATGCCCGACAGGGCCAGGCGTCCGCCGGGTTTGACCAGTCCGATCAGCTGGGGTGCCAGGGCGACCAGTGGACCGGCCAGAATATTGGCCACCAGCACGTCGACCGGCTCCTGGGGCAGGTCTTCGGGCAAGTAAAGGGGGAAGCGCGCGGGGTCGATGGCGTTGCGCCCGGCGTTGTCGCGGGAGGCTTCCAGGGCCTGGATGTCGATATCGGTGCCCACCGCCCGCTCGACGCCCAGCAGCAGCGCGGCTATTGCCAGGATGCCGGAACCACAGCCGAAATCGAGCAGCTGGCAGCCTGCCAGGTCCTGCCCGTCAAGCCACTCCAGGCACAGCGCGGTGGTCGGGTGGGTGCCGGTGCCGAATGCGAGGCCGGGGTCCAACAGCAGGTTGACTGCCTCTGGCTCCGGCGCGGTGTGCCAGCTGGGGACTATCCACAGGCGCTGGCCAAAGCGCGTCGGCTGGAAATTGTCCATCCAGCTGCGCTCCCAGTCCTGATCCTCGATGCGCTCGATCTGCAACGGCGGCAAGGGGGCGCCACTGAGCAGCTGCAGGTGCGCGAGCAGGTCGGTTTCGTCGGTGTCGGCTTCGAACAGGGCCAGCAGATGGGTGTGCGACCAAAGCGGCGTGGTGCCCAGGTCCGGCTCGAAGATCGGCTGGTCTTCGGCATCCATAAAGGTCACCGACACGGCGCCTATGCCCAGCAGGGCGTCTTCGTAGGTTTGCGCCTGTTCCGGGGTGATGGCGAGACGGACTTGTAACCAGGGCATGGGGGCTTTCCTTCGGCAAGCAGCCTCAAGCCACAAGCTTCAAGCTGCAAAAAGTAGCTACAAGCTGCAAGGCGGGTGGCTGCCCCCTGCAGGCTGCAAGAAAAAGAAGGAGCGGCCGAGGCCGCTCCATTGAGGTGCATATCGTACAGCGTGCTGCGTGAGGCTTGCAGCTTGCCGCTCGATTTAGTGCTTATCCATCGCCAGCTTGTGTTCCAGGTAATGGATATTGACCCCACCCTTGCAGAAGCCGGGATCGCGGACCAGGTCGCGGTGCAGTGGGATATTGGTCTTGATCCCGTCGATCACGATTTCGTCCAGGGCATTGCGCATGCGCGCCAACGCTTCCTCCCGTGTGCTGCCGTAGGTGATCAGCTTGCCAATCAGCGAATCGTAGTTCGGCGGCACCGTGTACCCGCTGTACAAATGGGAGTCGACCCGCACGCCGTTACCGCCCGGGGCATGGAAGTAGGTCACCTTGCCAGGGCTGGGCATAAAGCTGGCCGGATCCTCGGCGTTGATCCGGCATTCCAGCGAGTGACCACGGATCACCACATCCTTCTGGGTGAAGGACAGCTTGTTGCCGGCGGCGATGCTGAGCATTTCCTTGACGATGTCGATACCGGTGACCATCTCCGAAACCGGGTGCTCGACCTGTACGCGGGTGTTCATCTCGATAAAGTAGAAATGGCCGTTTTCGTAGAGAAACTCGAAGGTGCCGGCGCCGCGGTAGCCGATCTCGATGCAGGCGCGAACGCAGCGGTCGAGCACTTCCTGGCGGGCCTTTTCATCGATGCCCGGGGCGGGCGCTTCTTCCAGCACTTTCTGGTGCCGGCGTTGCAGCGAGCAATCGCGGTCGCCCAGGTGGATGGCCTGGCCCTGGCCGTCGGACAGCACCTGGATTTCCACATGGCGCGGGTTGGTCAGGAATTTTTCCAGGTACACCATGGGGTTGCCAAAAGCGGCGCCGGCCTCGGTGCGGGTCAGCTTGGCCGACTTGATCAGCTCGTCCTCGCTGTGCACCACGCGCATGCCGCGTCCGCCACCGCCACCGGCGGCTTTGATGATCACCGGATAGCCTACTTCGCGGCCGATCGCCAGGGCGGTCTCTTCATCTTCCGGCAACGGACCATCGGAGCCTGGGACCGTGGGCACGCCGGCCTTTTTCATGGCCGCCTTGGCCGATACCTTGTCGCCCATCAGGCGGATGGTCTCGGCGCTCGGGCCGATAAAGGCAAAACCGGACTTTTCCACTTGCTCGGCGAAGTCCGCGTTTTCCGCGAGAAAGCCGTAGCCCGGGTGGATGGCCGTGGCGCCGGTGACTTCGGCGGCGGCGATAATGGCCGGGATATGCAGGTAGGACTGTGCGGCGGGCGCCGGGCCGATGCAGACCGATTCATCGGCCAGGGCCAGGTGCATCAGTTCGCGGTCGGCGGTGGAGTGCACCGCGACGGTCTTGATGCCCAGCTCCTTGCAGGCGCGCAGGATTCGCAGGGCGATTTCGCCACGGTTGGCAATCAGCACTTTTTCCAACATCGCAGGCTCTCCGCGCTTCAAACGATGGTGAACAGTGGCTGGTCGTATTCCACCGGTTGACCGTTTTCCACCAGGATGGACTCGATCACGCCACTGGTTTCGGCCTCGATGTGGTTCATCATCTTCATCGCCTCGACGATACAGAGGATGTCGCCTTTCTTGACGCTCTGGCCCACTTCGACGAAGGACGGCGAGGTTGGCGCGGGGGTCCGGTAGAAGGTGCCGACCATGGGCGAGCGCACCACGTTGCCGTTCATCTTCGGCGCCGCGACAGCGGCTTCGGCTTGCGGGGCGACGGCGGCGGCGACCGGCGCGGCAGCCACGGGGGCCGGCGCCTGGGCATACATCGGCTGCATCATCGGTTGTTTGCTGTGGCGACTGATCCGTACGGACTCTTCGCCTTCGTGGATTTCCAGTTCGTCGATACCGGACTCTTCCAGCAGCTCGATCAGTTTCTTAACTTTACGAATATCCATGTTGCTAATTCACTCCCATGGTCGGGTCAGGGGCGTTCGAGTTGTTCCAGGGCAGCCTCCAGGGCCAGCCGATAACCGCTGGCGCCAAGGCCACAGATCACTCCCACGGCAACGTCGGAAAAGTAGGAGTGATGGCGGAAAGCTTCACGTTTATGCACGTTGGACAGGTGCACTTCGATGAATGGGATGCTCACCGCCAGCAACGCGTCACGTAATGCCACGCTGGTGTGGGTAAAAGCCGCCGGATTGATCAGAATGAAATCCACCCCTTCGCCGCTGGCGGCATGGATGCGCTCGATCAATTCGTACTCGGCGTTGCTCTGCAAATAGAGCAGGTGGTGGCCGGCCTCACGGGCGCGGCGCTCCAGGTCGAGGTTGATCTGCTCGAGGGTAGTGGCGCCATAGACGCCGGGTTCACGGGTCCCCAACAGGTTGAGGTTGGGGCCGTGCAACACCAGAAGAGTGGCCATGTAGCTATCCTTGTTCGAACCCAGAGAAAGCTCCGGGACTATGCCCAAGCCCTCGGGAGCTGTCCAGTTTCCCTGCAATAGACCACACGATAGCCGCTAATTGCGGAACTAGGGCTCATTAAGCTTTTTGTCGCAAGGTGCTTTGTTGCGATGAAGTGCCCCAGGCCGGGCGCGGAGCCTGGGCATCGGTCGTTGCCGTGCCACGTTTCGTAGCGCTTTGTGGCCATTTGCTAGCATCGCCCGCGAGGCCGGACCTGCTCGGCAGCAAGCGGGCTTTGGGCCACAGCAAACAGGGCGTTTCATGGGCGGGCTGATCTAAAACAGCTTCCGGTGTGGCCGTGCGGGTCGGTGCCAGCAGGCTGGGCGCGGGGTTTAGGGGCCTCAGCGCCGGGCTTGCGCCTGGCGCAGGCGCTCGGCGAAGGCCGGCGCGTCAATCTCGCCCACCACCCGCAAGTCGGCCCATTCCTGGCCGTCGCCAGCGAACAACATCAAGGCCGGTGGGCCGAACAGCTTGTAGCGGTCCAGCAGCGCGCGCTGGCCCGGATCGCTGGCGGTGATGTCGAAGCGGAGCAACTGGTAGCCGTCCAGCAGGGGCAGGACCGCCGGCGCGTTGAGCACTTCCCGCTCGATCACCTTGCAGCTGATGCACCAGTCGGCGTACCAGTCCAGCAGCAACGGCTGCTGTTTGGCGGCCGCGGCGGTCAGGGCACTGTCGAGCTGTGCGGCGGTGGTCAGCGTCTGCCACTGCGCCGTGCGAGTCGGGCTGGCGTCCGGCGTCGCGGCGTCGGCCAGGCCGCGTCCCAGCGGCCGCAGCGGGTCCTCTTCGCCGCGCAGCGCACCGGTCCAGGCCGCCAGGGCATAGACCAGCAGCGCCAGGCCGGCCAATTGGGCGAACTTTTGCCGTGGCGACTTGAGGGTAAACTCCAGCGCTCCGAGAAACAGCGCCAGGCCAGCGGCCAGCAGTCCCCAGAGGGCCAGCGCCACCTGGCCGGGCAGCACCCGTTCCAGGAGCCAGATCGACACCGCCAGCAGCAAGACGCCAAAGGCGTTGCGCACCGTGACCATCCAGGTCCCGGACTTGGGCAGCAGTGCGCCGCCGCCAGTGGCGAACAGCACCAGCGGTGCGCCCATGCCCAGGCCCAGGGCAAACAATTTCAGCCCGCCACCCCAGGCGTCGCCGCTGCTGCTGATATACAGCAGGGCACCGGCCAGTGGTGCGGACACGCAGGGCGAGACCAGCAGGCTGGACACCACCCCGAGCAAGGCCGCGCCCCATAACGAGCCGCCCCGGGCATTGCCGGCCAGGCGGTCCAGGCGGTCGCTGATCAGCCGTGGCAGGCGCACCTCGAAGAGGCCAAACATGGCCAGGGCGAACAGCGCGAAGACCAAGGCGAAGGGCACCAGGATCCAGGCCGACTGCAAGCGCGCCTGCAGGTTGAGTTCGGCACCGAACACCCCCATCAAGGCGCCCAATAGCGCAAAACAACCGGCCATGGGCACCACGTAGGCCGTCGCCAGGCTGAAGCCGCGCCAGCCTCCCGCCTGGCCGCGCAAGACCACGCCGGAAAGGATCGGCAGCATCGGCAGCACGCAGGGAGTGAAGGCCAGCCCCAGACCGGCGAGGAAAAACAGCGCCAGTTCATGCCAACTCCAGGCCGGGGCCTCGCCCACGGCGGGGGGGGAGGCAGCGGCGTCCGACTCGAGCGCCACGGGTACCGTCGCGGAGCCGGGCGCGCCCAACTCGAACACCTCGGTTTCCGGGGGGTAACACAGGCCCTTGTCGGCGCAGCCCTGGTAGCCGACCTTTAACGTGAACGCGCTGCCGTCCGGGTTGCTCACCGGTACTTCGATGTCCAGCACCTGGTGATAGACCTCGACGTCGCCAAAGAACTCGTCGTGCTTCGCCTCGCCCTTCGGCAGCTTCGCCGCGCCCAAGGTGACCGTGGTCGGTACGCTGCTGAACTGGAAGCGATGGCGGTACAGGTAGTACCCCTCTGCCGCGACGAAACGCACCTTGATCGACTCCGGCCTGTGCTCCACCAGGCTCAAGCGAAACGCCTCGCGTACCGGCAGAAAGTCGCCACTGTTGTTCAGCGGCGCACCCAGCGGGGCGGAGGGCGCGCGTTTGTCGAACAACGCCGCCTGGGCGGGGAGGGCGATCAGTATCAGCAGCAGGGTCAACAGGCGGCGCATGGAGGTCTCGCACATCGGGGATGGCGCATGATAGCGGACCCGGGAAACAAGCGGCAGGCGGATATTGCGTCGGCGTCTTTCGTCTGCCCGGCGTGGCACGGGGGGCTGCATTGGCGGGTTTCAGCCGGTGTGTCGACCCGGTTTGCGGGTGCTCACTGGAATTCGCCGGGCTCGGGCAGCAGCTCGAGCATGCCGAAGCGCTGGGCCAGTAGCCGATAGGCCGGCTCCAGGCGGAACTGCCTGTAGGCCTCGGCGAATTCCTTGGCCAAGGAGGGCGGGGCGGTAGTGGAAAAGGCCAGGTACATGGGCTTGCCAGAAAAGCGCGCGCCCTCCAGACGCTGGACCTGCTGGTCCAGGTCGGCGATTTCGGCGCTGGCCCGGCTGAGGGCGCTGGTGGAGCCGAAAATCGCGTCGAAGCGGCCACTGATCAGCATGATGAACAGCTGCGACTGGGTGACCGTGGGTTGCTCGATCGGCACTCCCTGGCGGACCAACTCGACCACCTGATCACTCATGTAGTAGCCATTGGGCAAGGCCGTGCGCCAGCGCCTGGCCATCTGGTCCAAGGGCGGTCGATAGTGGATATCGGCCGCCCGTTCACGTTTGATATAGAGAGTGGTACGCGAAACATGCAGCAAGTTGTCCGGCAGAAAGACCGCGAACTGCTCGCGCTCGGCGTTCTTGGCCACGAAACTGGCGGCCTGTACCTCGCCAGCGGCCAGCGCCTTCATGGTGCGCTTCCAGGGGTAGCGCTTGAAGGTCAGGGTCCAGCCGAGCCGTTCGGTCACGGCCCGCAGCAACTCGACATGAAAGCCGGTGAGCCTGGCATTTTCGTCGATGTACTCGAAGGGGGTGTTGTTGGCGTCTTCCATGGCGACCAACAGGTTGGTGGCGCCCGCGGAGGGGCCCAGCAAGGCGCAGATCAACAGCAGGGCAAGGCGCATGGAAATACCACCCGAGGTGTCAACAGCCCCTAGTGTAGGTCAGCCGAGCCGCAGGCGGTGCGGCCGAGCGCCTGGGGTTCATGGGCGCTCGCCTTGGGTGCAGCTCAACCCTGGTAGATGTCCACCCGGTTGCGCCCGCCGTGCTTGGCCGCGTAGAGCGCCTCGTCGGCCTGTTTGGACAGCGTTTTGATGTCCACGCCCGGCTGCAGTTGGGCGACGCCACAGCTGAAGGTGCAGGACAGGTCCGCGGGTTGCGCGGGGAAGTTGATCTCGGAGAAGCGGCGACGGATCTCGTCGAGCACCTTGGCCGCGGCTTCGGCGGTGGTGTCGGGCAGCACCACGGCGAACTCTTCGCCGCCGTAGCGGCCGATATGGTCGGTCTTGCGCAGGCGCTGCTTGAGAAACAGCGCGAGGCTCTTGATCACCCGGTCGCCCATGGGGTGCCCATAGGTGTCGTTGACCTTCTTGAAGTGGTCGATGTCGAGCATGGCGAAGGTCAGCGGCAACTCATCGCGGCGGGCACGGAAGCGCGCGTCATCCAGTAACTGCAGGATATGCGTATGGTTGTACAGCCCGGTCAGGCTGTCGCGCACCATGCGGGCCTTGAGGTTGCGCGCGCGGGCGGCGCGGTTGCGCACCGTGGCGATCAGATGCCGGGGCTTGATCGGTTTGGTCAGGAAGTCGTCGCCGCCCTCGCTCATCGCGTCGAGCTGCTTGTCCAGGTCGTCTTCGGCCGACAGGTAAATGATCGGCACGCTGACATAGCGGTCGTTGTGGCGGATTACCTTGGCCAGTTCAGTGCCGTTGCACTCGGGCATGTACATGTCGAGGATGATCAGGTCGGGCTGGAACTCGGCCAGCTCGGCCATCGCCTGAATCGGTTCGAGGATGATGCTGGTGACGATTCCGGCGCTGTTGAGCACCCGTTCGGTGTGGGTCGCCTGGGCGCGGGAATCGTCGACGATCAGCACCTTGTAAGGTTCGTACTGCGACACATGGGTCATCACCTCGATGCGCTCGAGCAGGCTCGAGGCGTCCAGGGTGCCGGTAAAGAACTCCTGGCCGCCAGCGCGCACCGCCGCCAGGCGGGTTTCGGTGCTGCT
The DNA here is from genome assembly GCF_040514055.1 of Pseudomonas sp. GTDB lineage: Bacteria > Pseudomonadota > Gammaproteobacteria > Pseudomonadales > Pseudomonadaceae > Aquipseudomonas. The sequence continues at coordinate 229,145 of NZ_JBEVDL010000079.1, read as the reverse complement.
TTCCTCATGGCTGAAGAACAGCAGCGGCAGCTTCTGCTCCAGGCCCTGCTGGATTTCCTCGGCCAGTTGCAGGCCCAGGCCCGGGCCGGCGAAATCCACTTCCATCAAAATGGCGGCGGGGTGCCGTTCGACCATGGCGGCGCGGAACCCGTCGGTGCTGTTGAACACCTGGGCGGCCATGCCGAAGAATTCCAGCTGCTGAGCCAGGCGCCCGGCCCGTTCATGGTCCTGCAGGGCCAGGTACACGGGTTTGCGCAGCGGCGGCAGGGAGGTCTGTTCGAACTGGTCACTGTGGCGCAGGCCGGTACGCGACAGGCGCTGCATCAGCTGATTGAGTTCGGTGATCAAGTCGCTGGTCAAGCGTCCGCGGTTGGCCTCGATGGCGACCAGGCACTGACCGATGCTTTCGGCCAGTTGCGCGTGTTCGGCTTGCTCGAACCGTTCGGCATAACGGCGCAAGCGGGTGGATGCCTCGCTCAGTTCGGCGGTATCGGCCGGGTTCCATTCGCGACGTTGCAGGCGCTGCCACACCTCGAGCACTTGGCGAGCCTGATGGATCACCCGTTGGGCAAAATGGTGCTTGAGGCGATCGCGACTGGGGTCTTCTTGCTGGGTCATGGCCCGACTTCGTTGGAGTGCCGCAGTGAGTGGCGTGAATAATGGCGCTATGCTAGCAGTTGCCTCGTAATAAGGCAGTACCGCCGATCCTCTGGCGCCATCCATCCATCCTGACCCTGCTCAGACTAGCCTAGTTCGAACGCCACGGCCGTGACGAGGCAAGCGCTTTGCCCCTAACTCCCGGGCCAGCCGTCGATGGCGGCACGGGCAAGTGTCTGACGCTGCGCATCGTCGATGCCTTGCCTTATAGTGGGGCAAGGGCAACCCTGGGTGCGGGTTGCGGTCGAACCCTGAATTCCGCGAGCAAAAGGAAATGATCATGCTGGACTGGAAGAACCGTAACGGAAACCTGCGCGACCGCGTCGACAATTCAGTGGAGGACGTACGCAGTTACTTCGGCGGTTACTGGCTAAGCCGGATACTGGGGGGCGTGGTACTGGTGTACCTGCTGGTGGCGCTGGTGGTCGGTTGGTACTGGAGCCAGGAGCCGGCGCTGTTCCCGGTGCAGCAGCATGCCCAGGCCGCGGCGGAAAAGGCGCAACGCAAACTGGTCAATGGCTACACCACGGTGGAAACCTTGAAACAGGTGGCCGGCACCCTGCTCAGCAAGCAGGGCGGTTACCTGTCCAACGACCTCACGCCCCCCGGCCTGTGGCTGGACAACATGCCGAGCTGGGAATATGGCGTCCTGGTGCAGGTGCGCGACCTGTCGCGGGCGTTGCGCAAGGATTTCGCCCGCTCCCAGTCGCAATCCACCGAAAACGCCGACCTGGCCAAGGCCGAGCCCCGCTTCAACTTCGACAACAAAAGTTGGGCGTTGCCGGCCAGCGAAGCCGAATACCGCGAAGGCATTCGGTCCCTGGACCGCTACCTGGTGAGCCTGTCCGACCCCGGCCAGCCCAACGCGCAGTTCTATACCCGCGCCGACAACCTCAACAACTGGCTGGGCGATGCCGCCACGCGCCTGGGCTCCCTGTCCCAGCGGCTGTCCGCCAGCGTCGGTCAGGTCCGGTTGAACACCGACCTCAAGGAACAGCCGCTGGCACCCGGCGAAGTGCCGCAGCTCAGTGAGGAAAGCTACGAGACGCCCTGGCTGCAGATCGACAACGTGTTCTACGAGGCCCGTGGCCAGGCTTGGGCACTGTCGCACCTGTTGCGCGCCATCGAAGTGGATTTCGCCGACGTACTGGCGAAAAAGAACGCCACGGTCAGCGTGCGGCAGATCATTCGCGAGCTGGAGGCATCCCAGGAACCACTGTGGAGCCCCATGGTCCTGAACGGCAGCGGTTACGGGATTCTGGCCAACCATTCGCTGGTCATGGCCAATTACATTTCCCGCGCCAATGCCGCCATCATCGACCTGCGCCAATTGCTGAGCCAGGGCTGAGCCATGGCGTTTTCTGCCGCGGAACTGGCCCACCGCGCCGCCTCCGACCGGGAGCAGGTGGTCTGGGTCGACGAGGCCGATCGCCCCCTGGGCGCTTTGCCCCGGGAAGAATTGCGCCGTCGCGGGTTGATCGGGCGGGGCACCTATATCCTGCTGTTCAACTCCGCGGGCCAGCTTTGTGTGCATCGCCGGACATTGAGCAAGGCGCTGTATCCGGGATACTGGGACGTGGCGGCGGGCGGTATGGTCGCCCAGGGTGAGAGTTACGCCGAGTCGGCGCGCCGTGAGCTGCGCGAAGAGCTTGGGGTAAGCGGGGTGGAATTGCGCCAGCACGCGCACTTCTACTTCGAGGACCAGGGCAGCCGGTTATGGTGCACGGCTTTTTCCGCGGTGTGGGACGGGCCGCTGCTGCTGCAGCCGGAAGAGGTGCTGGAAGCCCGGTTTATTGCGCTGGAGGAGGCATTGCGCGAAACCGCGAGCAAACCCTATTGCCCGGATTCACTGGCGGCGCTGCAGCGTTTTCGCCAGGGCACCGGCCCCGCGGCCGCCGGCTGAGCATTTCCTTGATCAAGGCCCTTAGCAGCGGAGGAATTTGCCGTTACACTGCGCGGCTTTTCAAGCCCCGGCCCCCAGCCGGGGTGCGCTGCCCCTGCCAGAGTGGGGCTTCGCGGCTGACCCTGGTCAGCCTGTCGCTTTCAGGTCCATCTTTGCCGCGTGTCGAGCGCGATGGTCCTTCTGACCCCAACGAGGATTACCCGGTGGTCAAGAAAGCTGCTTCCTTCGCCGCCTTAGGCGGTTTGGTCTTTTCCACCGATGGCGGCCGGCATTGTCCGGACTGCAGCCAGCCGCTGGAGGCCTGCCTGTGCAAATCGGCGACGCTCCCGGCCGGTGACGGTATTGCCCGCGTGCGCCGCGAGAGCAAGGGGCGTGGCGGTAAAACCGTGACCACCATCAGTGGCGTGCCCTTGGCCGAAGAACCGCTGAAGAGCCTCGCCAGTGAGTTGAAGAAGCGCTGCGGCTGCGGCGGTGCACTGAAGGACGGGGTGATCGAGATTCAGGGCGATCATGTGCAGCTGTTGCTCGACGAGCTGCTCAAACGCGGTTTCAAAGCGAAAAAATCCGGCGGTTGATCGTCCGGTTCGGGCCCGTGCGCCCTGGGCGTGCGAACCTCCCGGGCCGTCGGCAGGTCAACCCCATTCATCCATTGCTCGCATACTCTGCTTCGCTCGGCCGTTACCCGGCCGGTGCCACTCTTTTCAGGGAGACCCTCGATGTCCGTACGACGCACACGTAAAGATGACGGTAGCCAATGGACAGTCGCGGACAGCCGCAGCGTCTATGGCATCCGCCATTGGGGCGCCGGTTATTTTGCGATCAATGACGCCGGGCGGGTCGAGGTACGGCCCAACGGGGTCGGCAGCGCGCCGATCGACCTGTTTGCCCAGGTCGAACAGCTGCGCCAGAGCGGGCTGTCATTGCCGCTGCTGGTGCGTTTCCCGGATATCCTGCAGGACCGGGTGCGCCAGCTGACCGGCGCCTTCGATGCCAATATCGCCCGCCTGGAGTACCAGAGCGAGTACACCGCACTCTATCCGATCAAGGTCAACCAGCAGGAGGCGGTGGTGGAAAACATCATCGCCACGCAGAACGTCTCGATCGGCCTGGAAGCGGGCTCCAAGCCCGAATTGCTGGCGGTCCTGGCCCTGGCGCCCAAGGGCGGCACCATCGTCTGCAACGGCTACAAGGACCGCGAATTTATCCGCCTGGCACTGATCGGGCAGAAACTCGGGCACAACGTCTTTATCGTGATCGAAAAAGAGTCCGAAGTGCAGCTGGTGATCGAGGAGGCCGCCGAGCTGAAGGTCGCGCCCCAGATTGGCCTGCGCGTGCGGCTGTCGTCCCTGGCGTCGAGCAAATGGGCCGACACCGGTGGCGAAAAATCCAAGTTCGGCCTGTCGGCGGCGCAACTGCTGTCGGTGGTCGAGCGTTTCCGGGCGGCCAAGCTCGACCAGGGCATACGCCTGCTGCATTTTCACATGGGCTCGCAGATCGCCAACCTGGCGGACTACCAGCATGGCTTCAAGGAAGCCATCCGCTACTACGGCGAGCTGCGCGGCCTGGGCCTGCCGGTCGACCATATCGATGTCGGTGGCGGCCTGGGGGTGGACTATGACGGCACCCATTCGCGCAACGCCAGTTCGATCAACTACGACATGGACGACTACGCCGGGGTGGTGGTCGGCATGCTCAAGGAGTTCTGCGACGCCCAGGAGCTGCCGCACCCGCACATCTTCTCGGAAAGTGGCCGCTCGCTGACCGCGCACCACGCCATGCTGGTGGTGCAGGTGACCGATGTGGAGAAGCACAACGACGACGTGCCGCTGATCGAGAACAAGGACAGCCTGCCCGAGACCGTGCAGTGGCTGGTCGATCTGCTGGGTCCGACCGATATCGAGATGGTCACCGAGACCTACTGGCGCGCCACCCACTACATGAGCGACGTGGCCACCCAGTACGCCGACGGCAAGATCAGCCTGACCCAGAAGGCCCTGGCCGAGCAGTGCTACTTCGCCGTCTGCCGGCGCCTGCACAACTCGCTCAAGGCCCGTCAGCGTTCCCACCGCCAGGTGCTGGACGAGCTGAACGACAAGTTGGCCGACAAGTACATCTGTAACTTCTCGGTGTTCCAGAGCCTGCCGGACACTTGGGCCATCGGCCAGGTACTGCCGATCCTGCCGCTGCATCGCCTGGACGAAGAGCCCCTGCGTCGCGCGGTGCTGCAGGACCTGACCTGCGATTCCGACGGCAAGATCAAGCAGTATGTCGACGAGCAGAGCATCGAGACCAGCCTGCCGGTCCATGAGGTGCGCGAGGGCGAGGACTACCTGCTGGGCATCTTCCTGGTGGGCGCCTACCAGGAGATTCTCGGGGACATGCACAACCTGTTCGGCGATACCGACTCGGTGAACATCTACCAGAACCCGGACGGCAGCGTGTACCACGCCGGCATCGAGACCCACGACACCATCGAGGACATGCTGCGCTACGTGCACCTGTCACCGGAGGAGTTGATGACTCACTACCGGGACAAGGTCGCCAGTGCCCGCATCACCCCCGGTGAGCGCACCCAGTACCTGGATGCGCTGCGCCTGGGCTTGACCCGCTCCTCCTACCTGTCGTCCTGAGGCAGGGACCCGAAGCCCGGCTACGGCCGGGCTTTTTCATGCCTTCAAACAGGCCATGCTGCGCTTCAACCCAGGGTGCCGTGACCGCGGGCCATCAGGGTCGCGAGCAGCGGAATGCACAGCAACAGCAGCAGTTCCAGGCGGATCGTCAGCATCACCAGGCCGGCCTGGCGCGGACTCAGGGTTGGCACTTGGCCGGCCTTCAGGTCATTACGCCAGTTGATAAAGGTGAAGGTCGGCAGGGCCGAGATCAGGCCCACCAGGATGAACACGCCTAACTTGGCGTGGAACAGGCCATTGTGCAGGTAATAGTCCAGGCCCTTGCTGAACCACAGCACGCGCGCCGCGCCGGTCGCCAGGACCAGTCCGGCGCTGACGCCATAGGCCAGGTCCACGCGAAACAGGCTGCGGGCCCGGGGCAGGTCCAGCGGCAGGCGGAACAGCTGATGCTCAAGGGTCAGCAAGGCGAACAGCAGGAAAATCGACAGGTAGTGCAGGTAGGCGGCGATGGCGTCTGCCATGGTCGGTCTCGCTCCTGGGGTCGAGGTGAAGGACTCAAGCGGTCCGCTCGGTCCAGCCGTTGCGGCGCGTCAGGGATCCAGCATAGAGCGCCATGATCAGGCCGCGTAATAACATAAAACCCAGAAACGCCAGCCACAGGCCATGATTGCCCCAGCCTTGCAGGGCCAGGCCCAGCGGCAACGCCAAGGCCAGCGCCAGGAGCATGGCGTCGCGCATTTCCCGGGCCCGGGTGGCGCCGATAAACAGGCCGTCGAGCAGGTAACTCCAGACCGCGATCAGCGGCAGCAGCGCCAGGTACGGCAGGTAGTCCTGGGCCACGGCGCGGACGTCGTCGATATCGGTTTGCAGGGCCACGAACCAGCCGCCAGCGCAGGCAAAAAACACCGCGAAGGCGCCACTCGCCAGCAGTGCCCAGCCGCCTGCCACCACCAGGGTGCGGCGCAGCGCCAGGCGATCGCCGGCACCAATGGCGTGCCCGCAGAGGGCCTCCAGCGCATGGGCCAGGCCATCCAAGGCGTAGGCGCACACCAGCAGACCGTTGAGCAGCAGGGCGTTGGCGGCCACGGTGGCGTCCCCCAGGCGAGCGCCCTGGACGGTGACCAGGAAGAACACCAGTTGCAGCGCCAGGCTGCGGATGAAAATGTCGCGGTTGACCGCCAGCAGCGGCCGCCAATGGCGCCACAGGCGCAGGCTCGACCAGTCGATCCGGCCGGGATGACTGCGCAGCGCCCGGCGGGCAAGCGTCAGGCCGAGCAGCGCGCCGCCCCACTCGGCGATCACCGCGGCCCAGGCCGCCCCGGTCACCCCCCAATCCAGCCCGATCACCAGGCCGACCGCCAGGGCGGCGTTGCTCAGGTTGGTAGCCAGCAGGATCATCAGCGGCGCCCGCGCGTTCTGGGTGCCGAGGAACCAGCCGACCAGGGCATAGTTGGCCAGCCCGGCCGGCAGTCCCAGCAGCCGCACCTGGAAAAAGGCCCGGGCCTGCTGGTCGAGCGCCGCGGAGGGTGCCATCAGGTCGAGGGCCGACTGCGCCAGCGGCCAGGCCAATAACCCCAGCAGCAGCGCCAGCCCGAGGCTCAGGGCCAGGCTCTGCAGCAGCACCCGGCGCAATGCCCCCGCATCGCCGCGGCCGGCCGCCTGGGCGGCGAAACCGGTGGTGCCCATGCGCAAAAAGCCCAGGACGCCGCTGAGCAGCACATAGAGGGCGCTGCCCACCGCCACCGCGCCGAGCTGGTGGGCGAATGGCAGGTGGCCGGCCACGGCACTGTCGACCAGGGCCACCAGGGGCACCGACAGGTTGCTCAGGATCATCGGCGCCGCCAGCGCCCAAACCCGGCGGTGGGTGGGCGGGTGGCACCAGGCGTGACGTAGAAGGTGCATGGCAGGCTCCGGACAGACGCCGCAGTATATCGGCCCGCACAGGGTTGTTGCGCCGCTGATCAACAGGTGGTTTGGCCGCCGCCAGCGCGACGCTCCGAGCCTGTGCGCAGGTCGTGGCTTCGGTGTTATTCAGCTCGTCGCTGTGCTGGCGCTCGGCTATAGTGCGGCCTTCGCCACCGCCCTCTCCCGGGAGCCCGCAATGCCCAAGCTCGGATTGTTTCTGGCACTCACTCTGAGCTTGCTCAGCGCCTGTGATTCCTCCACCTCCGAGCACGCCGCCAGCAGCGCCCCGCCCGCCCAGAGCGCCACGGCCGAGCCGGTGGCTGCGCCCGCGACCTCCGAGCCCACAGCCCCCAAGGCCGAGCACGACCTGGTGGCGCTGGCCAAGCGATACGCCGGCCGCGAGCTGACCCTGGTCGATGCCTCCGAAGTGCAACTGGACGGGGCCAGCGTATTGTCGGTGACCTTTTCCGTGCCCCTGGATCCCGAGCAGAAATTCGCCGAGCGCCTGCACTTGGTGGATCGCGTGGACGGCAAGGTCGATGGCGCCTGGGAGCTGTCTGACAACCTGATGGAACTGCGCATGCGCCATCTGGAGCCCCAGCGTAAATTGGTGCTGACCGTCGATGCCGGCTTGCGTGGCGTGAACGGCAGCAGCCTGGCCAAGGAACAGGTCAGCCGCTTGGTCACGCGCGATCTGCAGGCCAGCGTTGGTTTTGCCAGCCGCGGTTCGTTGTTGCCCACGCGCCTGGCTGAGGGGCTGCCGGTGATCGCCTTGAACGTCGACACGGTCAATGTCGAGTTCTTCCGGATCAAGGACCAGTCGGTGCCGGCCTTCCTCGCCAAATGGGGCCGCAGCAGCAGCATGGAGTACTGGGCCGCCCAGGAATTGCTGCCGATGGCGGAACTGGTTTACGGCGGGCGCTTTGACCTGAAGCCGGCCCGCAACACCCGTGAAACCCTGCTGCTGCCCATCAGCGGGCTCGAGCCGTTCAAGACCCCAGGGGTCTACCTGGCGGTGATGCGCGCGGCGGGCAACTACAACTATTCGCAACCGGCGACCCTGTTCACCCTCAGCGATATCGGGTTGTCGGCGCACCGCTACCAAAACCGCCTGGATGTGTTCACCCAGGCCCTGGACGGCGGCAAGGCGCTGGACAAGGTGGCCCTGGAGCTGCTTGACGCCAGCGGTCGGGTACTGGCCAGCGCGGCCACCGATGCGGCCGGGCACGCCGAGATGCCACTGGCCCCCAAGGCGGATGTGCTGCTGGCCCGTCAGGGCGACCAGGTTAGCCTGTTGCGCCTGGCCAGCAGTGCCCTGGACCTGGCCGAATTCAAGATCGATGGCCCCAAGGCGCACCCCCTGCAGTTTTTCGTGTTCGGCCCGCGCGACCTGTATCGCCCCGGCGAGACCGTGCTGCTCAATGGCCTGTTGCGCGACGCCGACGGCGTGGCGGTCAAGGCCCAGCCGGTGAATGTCGAGGTGCGTCGACCCGATGAGCAGGTCAGCCGCAAGTTTGTCTGGGAGGCTGGCGCCACCGGACTCTATCAATACGAGCTGCAACTGGCCGCTGAAGCCCCCACCGGGCGTTGGCAACTGCTGTTCGACTTGGGCGACGGCAAACCCCAGCTGTACGAGTTTCTGGTGGAGGACTTCCTGCCGGAACGCCTGGCGCTGGAACTCAAGGGCAGCGACACGCCGTTCACCCCCTCGGACAATGCTGAATTCAATGTCAGCGGGCGCTACCTGTATGGCGCGCCTGCCGCCGGCAATCGCCTGACCGGGCAGGTGTATGTGCGGCCGCTGCGCGAGGCGGTGGCGGCGTTGCCCGGCTACCAGTTCGGTTCGGTGACCGAGGAAGAACTGACCCAGGACCTGGAACTGGATGAGGTTACGCTGGACGCCGAAGGCAAGACCCTGCTCAAGGTCGAAACCCGCTGGGCCGATGCCAAGTCGCCGCTCAAGCTGATCCTGCAGGCCAGCCTGCAGGAGTCCGGCGGCCGTCCGATCACCCGGCGGCTGGTGCAGCCGGTCTGGCCGGCCAAGCAGCTGCCGGGTATCCGCGCGTTGTTCGAGGGCGAGGAAATCGATGCCGACGGCCTGGCCGAGTTCGAGCTACTGATGGCCGATGCCGCCGGCAACAAACTGGCCGCCGAGAACCTCAAGGTGCGCCTGGTGCGCGAGCGCCGCGACTATTACTGGAATTTCGCCGAGAGCGAGGGCTGGAGCTACCACTTCAACGAAAAATTCCTCAACCTCAGCGAGGAAACCCTGAACCTGCAAGCGGGCGCGACGGCCAAGGTCAGCTTCCCGGTGGAGTGGGGCCCCTACCGGGTCGAGGTGGAAGACCCGAGCACCGGCCTGGTCAGCAGCGTACGCTTCTGGGCCGGCTACCGTTGGCAGGACAACGCCGACGGCGGGGCCGTGCGGCCCGACCAGGTCAAACTGGCGCTGGACCAACCGGCCTACGCGGCGGGCGACACCGCCACGGTCACCGTGACGCCGCCGTCGGCGGGCACCGGCTACCTGTTGGTCGAGTCCAGCGATGGGCCGCTCTGGTGGCAGGAAATCGAGGTTCCGGCCGAAGGCAAGGCCTTTTCCATCCCCCTGGCCAAGGACTGGGCGCGACATGACCTGTATGTCAGCGCGCTGATCGTGCGGCCCGGCGAGCGCAAGGCGGCGATCACCCCGAAACGCGCGGTGGGCTTGTTGCACCTGCCGCTGGAGCGGGCGCCGCGCAAACTGGCGCTGAGCCTGCAGGCCCCGGAAAAAATGCGTCCCGGGCAACCGCTGCAGGTCAAGGTCAAGGCGCTCAACGCCGACGGCAGTGTGCCCAAGCAGGTGCAGGTGCTGCTGGCCGCCGTGGACGTCGGCATTCTCAATATCACCGAATACCCGACGCCCGATCCGTTCGCCGCGCTCTTTGGGCGCAAGGCCTACGGCGTCGATCAACTGGACGTCTACGGGCAGCTGATCGAAGCGGGCCAGGGCCGTTTGGCCAGCCTGGCCTACGGCGGTGACGCGGGCCTGGCCGGCGGCGGCAAGCGGCCGGACACCAGCGTGCTGATCGTCGCCCTGCAAAGCCAGCCGATCAGCCTGGATGCCCAAGGCGAAGGGGTGGTCAGCCTGGACATTCCGGACTTCAACGGCGAGTTGCGCCTGATGGCCCAGGCCTGGAGCGACGAGCGTTATGGCATGGCCGAAGCCAAGACCGTGGTCGCCGCGCCCCTGGTCGCCGAGTTGTCGGCCCCGCGCTTTATGGCCGGCGGCGACGAGACCAGTTTGGCGCTGGACCTGAGCAACCTGACCGAGCAGACGCAAAAACTGGACGTGCAGATCAGCACCGAAGGCCAACTGAGCCTGATCCAAAGCCCGGGCGCCCAGGTGGCGCCCTTGCAACTGGCCAAGGGCGAACGCACCACGCTGCGTATTCCGGTGCGGGCCTTGGGCGGTTATGGCCAGGGTCGACTGAACGTCAAGGTGCAAGGCCTCGACCTGCCCGGTGAGACCCTGCCGCCCTTTAGCCGGAGTTGGAGCCTGGGTATTCGGCCGGCTTACCCGGCCCAGGTCAAACAGTTCCGCACCCTACTCAAGGACGAACCCTGGAGCCTGCCCGCAGGGACCCTCGAGGCCTTCGAACCGGCCGGGCTCCAGAGCCGCCTGGCCCTGTCCAGTCGACCGCCCTTGAACCTCGGCGAGCAGATTCGTGCTCTAAAAGCCTATCCCTACGGCTGCCTGGAGCAGACCACCAGTGGCCTGTATCCCTCGCTCTATGCCGATGCCGCCAGCCTCAAGCGGCTGGGCCTGGTCGGCGAGCCCGAAGAGCAGCGCCGGCGTTCCATCGAGCTGGGTATCGAGCGGTTGCTGGGTATGCAGCGGGAAAACGGCAGCTTTGGCCTGTGGGGGGCGGACAGCGAGGAGGAGTATTGGCTGAGCGCCTATGTCACCGACTTCCTGCTGCGGGCCCGTGAGCAAGGCTTCGCCGTGCCGCCCCAGGCGCTGGAGAATGCCAGCGCCCGGCTGCTGCGCTACCTGCAGGAAAGCAGCCTGATCGAGGTCAACTACAGCGAGAACGCCGAACATACCCGCTTCGCCGTGCAGGCCTACGCCGGCTACGTGTTGGCTCGCAGCCAACAGGCGCCGCTGGGGGCGCTGCGCGAACTCTATGAACGGCGCGCGTTGTCCTTGTCCGGTTTGCCGCTGGTGCAACTGGCGGTGGCACTGCAAAAAATGGGCGACCAGCCGCGGGCCGACGAGGCCCTGAGCATCGGTTTGGGCCGTGCGCGCCAGGCCGAGGATTGGCTGGCCGACTATGGCAGCCCGTTACGCGACCAAGCGCTGATCCTGGCGCTGCTCGAGGAGCACGACCTGGCCAAGGGCGCGCGTGAGGAAAGGCTGTTCAAACTGTCGGACGAATTGGCCGTCAGCCCTTACCTGTCGACCCAGGAGCGCAACGCCCTGTACCTGGCCGGTCGCGGCCTGCTCGGCCGACCGGAAGGCGATTGGACGGCGCAGCTGACCACCCCGGGTCTGGACCAGGTGCTCAGCGATGAGCAGTCGGAGCTGAAGCTCGAAGGCGCGGCCTTGGCCGCTCCGCTGACGCTGCGCAACACCAGCAACACGCCGCTCTACCAGCAATTGACCCTGTCCGGTTATCCCGCGACGGCGCCCCAGGCCAGTGCGGAAAACCTCAGCATCCGCCGCGAGTACCTGGGCCTGGACGGCAAGCCGCTCGACCTGCAGCAATTGGTCAGCGGTGAGCTGGTGCTGGTGCACTTGGCACTGGCGGCCAAGCAGCGGGTCCCGGATGCCCTGGTGGTGGACCTGCTGCCGGCCGGCCTGGAACTGGAAAACCAGAACCTGGCGCAGAGCGCTGCCAGCCTGGAGGATGCCAGTGCCCAGGTGAAAGAGTGGCGCCAGTCCCTGGAGAACGCCGGCCTGAAACACCAGGAGTTCCGTGATGACCGCTATGTGGCGGCGGTGGACGTCAACGGATATGACACGGTTCATCTGCTCTACCTGGCCCGGGCGGTGACACCGGGCACCTACCGGGTACCGCCACCCCAGGTCGAGTCCATGTACCGGCCCGCCTGGCACGCCCTGGGCGAGACTCCGGCGCGCCTGGTGATTCGCGGCCAGGACGCCCCCTGACCTGAGCGCCCGGCCCGGGGACGCCCTGGGCCGCGTGCGCCAGACGATAGGTCGCAATCGCTGCGTCATCCCGGCGGCTGAACCGCTACGCTAGCTAAGAGGGCACGCGGTCCTGTTGGCCAGGTAGCCGTGCCGCGCCCGGCAGGCGTGGCGTTTTCGGAGAGTCGTGGAATGGGGTGCTATCGCTGGGGCGGCCTGCTGGCCTGTCTGCTGTTCAGTTCGCTGGTCTACAGCGAAACCTGGCATGTGGCGACCGAGGAAGGCTATCAACCCTACAACTACACCGACCCGCTCAATGGCGGACCCACGGGGCTGGATGTCGAATTGGTGACGGCCATCCTGGACGACGTGCAGGTGGCTTACGACTTCAAGATGCTGCCGTGGGAGCGGGTCAAGCGCCTGCTCAGCAATGGCCAGGTGGACCTGGCGTTTCAGTTTCTCGACACCCCCGAGCGACGCGCCCAGTACCTGCTGGTTGGCCCGTTTCGCGAAGGACGGTCGGTGTTCGCCTGCCGTCGCGGCTGCGCCATCGCCTTCAGCCAGCTGAGCGACCTGCGTCCTTACAGCATTGCCACGGTGGCGGGTTATGCCTACGGCAGCCGCTTCGACGACGCCGGCCTAAAGGTCGATAGCAGTGCCACGCGCTCGGACATGCTGCCGCGCATGCTGGTGGCCAAGCGTGTGGACTTGATCGTGGGCGACCAACTGCTGCTGCAGACCATCGCCGCGCAACAGGGGGTGCTGGAGCAACTGGAGTTCCTGCCCACGCCGCTGTCGGTCGAACCGCGCTACGTCGGTTTTCGCCAAGGCGGCGAACGCATGGCCAAGCGTTTCCAGCGCAGCCTGGACAAACTCAAGGCCAATGGCACTCTGGAGGCGATCATCCAACGTTGGACAGACCCGGCGCTGTTCAAGGAAGTTCGTAGAAATGCGAGCCCTTGATCGCCGGCTGCAGGCGGGTGAATGCGTCGGGAAAACCTTTGGGCACCAGGGCGCATTCGTCACGGCACTGTTGCTCATCGATTAGCACTGTGGAGGAGGCGTACCTGGGTTGCCACTGGGTGTTTTTGTTTGCGCCGACGGCGCCTTCGCGGTCCCAGATCTTGTAGGCGGTCGCGGCAGAAACCGGGTGGCACAGCCTTAATGCGGCCAGTTTTTCAATTTCCCCAATGCCAATATAAAAGCCGATCAGATTCGACACCAGGTCCTCCTGGCTGTAACCGCTGTTGGTCACCAGGCTCAGAGCGCTCTGAAAACTCTCGAAACGGTGGGACACTTCCATGAAGATCGCCAGGGCGATTTGCCGCTTCTGGTCGTCCCGCAGGCCGTGCTTGACAATGTAGCGGCCCTCGCACCCGGGTTTGCCCGGATAGCCGGCGTGGTCCTGCCTGAAAACCACTTGGAAACCGGTTTTGCCGTCGGGGAACTTGTACGCGGGGTCGCTGCTGCAACGCTCGGGTTTGCCGAGGTGATGAGCCAGCGTCTGCAGCCCGCTTGCCATGAAGGGTGCAGGGCCGCAGGCTGCATCGACAATCGCCGGTCCTTCATGGGTCAACTGCTTCCAGAGATTTTCCGCCCCTATTTCGATGCGCGGGTTGGAGGGGTTGAGATGTCCGAGGTCAATCCAGCCGGCGCGACAGGTGTAGATCAGCCCGTATTTTTTCTGCAGGTTGGCATCGTCGCGTCCATCCACTATGTCCTCTCTCTTACTCATCGCCATATCCTATGAACGTGGTTTCAATCCGTATTTTTTCGCCAGGTTTTTTTCGGCTTAACGACACCGACACTTCATGCAGTGAATCTGTTTTATTGAGGCACTGGATAACCTGCTCCAGCGCCGGGGCGCAGGTAAAGCCCAGCGCCTGGATTCGGTCCAGCAGATCGTCCTGCTCGAGTTCACTGTGATAAGTCATCGCCACCAGCGAGCGCTGCGCCCCATCTGCCACGCGCAATAGATAGAGCGGCGGGGCGATTGGCGCCCAGACCGGGAACGCCTTTATCGCGGAGTGAACCTTGAGGCGGTAAGCGAGGGAGTCTGCGGTGAACTGGCTGGGCTGCCAGAAATAGAATTTGGCGGAAGCGAACACCAACACCACGAGGAGGACGAGCAACGCAATGGCGGTAAAGATGAGCTTGTGCATCGTTAGACCTGGGCAGTCGATGAAGGGGGCAAGGGCTCAAAGCGCTGCATCCTAATCGATCATTCGGCCTGCCGTCTGTGAGCGGGTTGGGGCGTTTTTAACACGGCCTTCGCCAACGCCAGGCGCTGGGCGCAGCCCTTAATTGATTAGCCAGCTCAGCAGCCACAGGCCGAGCAGGGCCCAAATCGTGCCCATCACAAAGGACCGTTTGATAAAGGCGCGGACGGCGGCGGCCAGCAACAGCAGGCCGATCACCAGGGCCACCAGGCTCAATACCGAAGTTTGCAGACCCAGGGCGCTGGACAGGCCATGGAGGAAACTGCTGCCGGCGTTGGCAAACAGGTCGAAGAGCCAGCCGAGCCCCTCGACGATAAAACGGATCACGGCGCCCAGTGCCTGGCCGAGCCATTCGAAGAAACCGCCTGTCTGCATGGAAGGGTCCTGAGGAAAAAGGGGGGAGCTGGCGGTACCAGTCCGCAGCTTGGGCTGCATGATGGCAGCCGAGTTCCTTTTTTACACCTGGCGTTTGCGCGAGGCCTGCAGGTAGGCGAATACCGCGCGGCGGACCCGTTGCTCGAGGTCCACGGCATCCCGTTCTGCGCGTTCACCGGCACCGTCGATCAGGCCCTTGATCAGCCCCAGCAGATCGTGGGCGAGCGTTGGCAGCGGTATCAGCATCGCGCCCAGGGACAAGTCGGGGCGTTCCAGCAGGGCCAGCAATTGCCCCTGGATCCGCTCGGCGACCCGGGCGTTGCGCGCGTCCAGGGGCAGACGGGCCTCGGCGAAGTCGAGCAGCCGGGACAGGGCCGGCCGGCGCATCTGGTGCGCCACCGCCGCGGCGATCACCCGCTCGAAGCCGTCGGCGGCGCTGGCGGCCTGGTTCGCGGCGGCGATCTCGCGCAGCAGCGTGCTCGTCTCCCGCTCGACCAGCGCCACGGTCAGGGCATCCTTGCCAGGAAAGTACTGATACAGCGAGCCGATGCTGACGCCCGCGCGCTCGGCGATGGCGTTGGTGGTGTAACCGGCGAAGCCCTGGGTTTCCAGAATGCGAGCCGCGGCTTCGAGCAGGGTGTTGACCGTGTCGGTCGAACGGGCCTGGGCCGGCGATTTGCGCGGGTCCAGCGAGCGGCGGGAGGGGCGTGTGGCCATGGGCGTATGCGAGTGGTCGAATGTGAGTAAAGACTCATATTCTAGCCGGGCTGTTATCCCTTTTGAACCTGGAGATACAACCATGAACACCTCTGAAACCCCTGACACTTTGGACCTTGGCGGCGCGGCGGCACCGGTCGTGATAAGCGTCTTTATGCTGGTCAAGACCACGCCGGAGTGGCTGGGTTTTAGCATCGATGAGCGTTTTCGCTTGCTGGGCGAGCACTTCGAGCCCGTGCTGACCCGCTACAAGGGCCGGGTCACGCTGCGTTTCTTCGACATCGAGTTCTACAGCGCGCGGGTCACCGACCTGTGGATGTGGGAGGCCACCGATCACCATGCGTATGAACTATTGGTCGAGGACCTGCGGGAAACACCGTTCTGGGACCGCTACTTCCAGATCCTGGAAATTCTCCCCGGCGTGGAAAACGCCTATGCCAAAAACTACGACCGTGCCGCGTTGGCAGCCTAGGGCAGTTTCAGGCCCCCGTTATACCCGCGCTGCGCGTGGGTTACGCGGCGCCCTTACCCGATCGGGGGCCGGTCGATTTAATGCCTGCGCCGCTAACCCAGCCTACGAAGCTGTTCAGCCGGGGCTGCAGGCGCGTCGCATATCGTCACACCGTCATACCCGCGCAGGCGGGTATCCGGGCACGTCATCGCATTTGGGTTTCCGCTTTCGCACCAGCACAGGTGCATTCCCTGACCCAGGATCGGCCGGACAACCGGCGCTTCTTCTGGGCAAAAAACGTTTTGCAGCCCAAGGCCCAGGCGGGCATTTCCTGAAAACGCACCATAACGTTGGGGCAGTGCTCGGTGCGGCCACTGCGGGCTGCCCTTTTGCTCGCGCTCCCTTATGCTGTGCGCCGTATCCCGCCGGACAGCCGCCTTTGCCTTCTGTGTTTACCTGCCTTCGCCCCATGCCGCGCGCACTGCTGGCCAGATTCAGACCCTGGCGGCGCTGGATCGCCGTGCCCGCTCTGCTGGTAGTGCTGCTGGCGGTGGCCGACCGGCTGTTCCCGCTGCCGCTGCCGGGGGACGATCTGGCGCGCGTCGTGCTCGCCGAGGACGGCACACCCCTCTGGCGCTTTGCCGATGGCGACGGCGTCTGGCGCTATCCGATCCGCCCCGACCAGGTATCGCCCTATTACCTGGAGGCCCTGCTGACCTACGAGGATCGCTGGTTCTATCGCCATCCCGGGGTCAATCCGCTGGCACTGGGACGCGCGGCCTGGCAGAACCTCACCGGCGGGCGCGTGCTGTCGGGTGGCAGCACGCTGTCGATGCAGGTGGCGCGCTTGCTCGAGCCGCACCCTCGCACGCTGCTGGGCAAGCTGCGCCAGTTGTGGCGCACCGCGCAGCTGGAATGGCACCTGTCCAAGGAGGAGATCCTCACCCTGTACCTCAACCGGGCGCCCTTCGGTGGCACGCTGCAAGGCGTGGCGGCGGCCAGCTGGGCCTACCTGGGCAAGCCGCCGAGTCAGCTGACCCGCGCCGAAGCCGCGCTGCTGGCGGTGTTGCCCCAGGCGCCCAGTCGCTTGCGCCCGGATCGCCATCCGCAGCGGGCGCAAGTGGCCCGCGACAAGGTGCTGCGCCGGGTCGCCGAATTCGCCGTGTGGCCGCGCCTGGCGGTGGACGAGGCGCTGCAGGAACCGGTACTCCTGGCCCCGCGCCGCGAGCCCCGTCTGGCGCCGCTGCTGGCGCGACGGCTGAACCGTCCCGGCAGTCCGCCCCTGATCCGCACCACCCTGGATGCGGCTTTGCAACGGCGGCTGGAAGAGCTGCTGCTGGGCTGGCGGGCGCGCCTGCCGGACTATACCTCGGCCGCCATCCTGGTGGTCGACCACCAGACCATGGCGGTGCGCGCCTATCTGGGCTCGGTCGACCTGGCTGATCGCCAACGCTTTGGCCATGTCGACATGATCAGTGCGCAGCGCTCGCCCGGCTCGACGCTCAAACCTTTTTTGTATGGCATGGCCCTGGATGCAGGGCTGATCCATTCGGAAAGCCTGCTGCAGGACGTGCCGCGGCGTTACGGCGATTACCGCCCCGGCAATTTCTCCGCGGGCTTCAGCGGCGCGGTGTCGGCCAGCCAGGCGCTGGCCACCTCGCTCAACCTGCCGGCGGTGCAACTGCTGGAGGCCTACGGACCCAAGCGGTTTGCCGGTGAATTACGCGGCGCCGGCGTGCCCCTGGCGCTGCCTCCGTTGGCAACGCCCAACCTGGCGTTGATTCTGGGCGGTGCCGGCAGCCGGCTGGACGAACTGGTGACCGGCTACAGCGCCCTGGCCCGTGGTGGCAAGACCGCCTTGCTGCGCTTTCAGCCTGACGACCCGCTGCGAGAGCGCGAGCTGCTGTCGCCGGGCGCCGCCTGGATAGTCCGCCGCATCCTCAGTGGCCAGGCCCGTCCGGACCGTGATCCGCGAGCGCAGTTGGTGCAACGGCCCAGCCTGGCCTGGAAGACCGGCACCAGTTATGGCTTTCGCGATGCCTGGGCGATCGGGGTCGGGCCGCGCTACCTGATCGGGATCTGGATCGGTCGACCGGACGGTACACCGGTCTCGGGGCAATTCGGCCTGGCCTCGGCGGCGCCCCTGCTGCTGCAGGTGCACGACCTGCTGGTCAACCGTGACCAGCAACGCGGCCTGCCGCCGCCCGCCGAGCCGGTGCCGCCGAGCATCGGGGTCGCGGCGATCTGCTGGCCCTTGGGTCAGCCGCTGCCGCCCGGCGACGACAATTGCCGACGCCAACGCTTCGCCTGGACACTGGAGGGCACCACGCCGCCTACCCTGCAGGGCCTCGATCAGCCCATGGGGTTGGGACTGCTGCAATCGGTCTGGGTCAATGCCGAGGGGCGCAGGGTGGCCGCGACTTGTCCCGGCGCCCGTGAACGACGCGTCGCGTTATGGCCAGCACCGCTGGAGCCCTGGCTGGCCCGCCGCGAGCGGCGCGGCGAACGCCTGGGGGCGGTCGATCCGCGTTGCCCGCCGGCATTGCCGCCGCCGGCCGCCGGCTTGTCGATCGTCGGGGTCAACGAAGGCGACAGCCTGCGCCGGGTCGGCGGCGCGCCGGTGCGGCTGCAGCTGTCGGTGTTGGGTGGCACGGGGAGGCACTGGTGGTTCCTCGACGGCGCGCCGTTGGCCAGCAGCCGCGGCGAGGAGACGATCAACCCGCTGTTCGAGCGCAGCGGCCGCTATCAGCTCAGCGTGCTGGATGAAGGGGGCCAGACCGCCCAGCTGGAGTTCAGCCTGAGCGATTAATGTTCGAGGCGGCCCGCATCAGGACGACCGTCGGTCGATGGCGCGCAATCGCCCTGCGGGACCATCGGCTAAGGTCGATAAACCGGATAAGGCTTTTGGTGCATTTATTGTGCACAATGCTGTATCCAGTTTATGGTCTCGATGAAGGGTGAACCCATGCGCTTTTGGCAACGCAGTATTCGCTGGCAGTTGATTCTCAGCATGGGGGCGGCATTGCTGAGCAGTATCTTGATCGTGGCCGGTCTCTATAGCCTGGTGGTCAATCGCCTGGCCGAGCGTTACCTGATCGAGCAGGCGTTGCCGGCAAGCATCCTGGCCATCCGCAATGATCTCGAGCGGGTGCTGGCCGAGCCGCTGACGGCGGCCCGCGGCATCGCCGAGAATAGCCTGGTCAGCGACTGGCTGAGCAGTGGCGAGGAGCCGGCGCGGCAAGAGGCCTTCGGCCGCTACCTGGCGGGCGTGCAGGTCCAGCAAAAGGCGCTGACCACCTTTATCGTGGCGCTGGACAGCGGCCATTACCTGACGGGGAAGGGACTGGATCGCCGCCTCAGTCGCGGACCGGCGGAGAACAACTGGTTTTATGGGTTTATCGACAGTGGCAAGACGCGCTCGCTGGACATCGATATCGACCAGACCACGCGCGAGCCGACCCTGTTTATCAACCAGCGGATCAGCGTCGCGGGCAAGACCCTCGGCGTGGCAGGCCTGGGGTTTAGCCTGGGGGCGATGTCCGACATGGTGCGTGACTTTCAGTTCGGCGAGGCGGGACGGGTCTACCTGGTCAGCGCCGAGGGCAAGGTCAAGGTGCATCCGCAGTCGGAGTTCAACGACAGGCGCGAACTCAGCCAGCTGGTCGGCGCCGAGGCGGCGCGCGGGCTGCTGGGCAAGTCCAGTCGCGCAGTGTCTTTTCAGCGCGACGGCGAAGCGTTCCTGGCCATTGCGTTGCCCCTGCAGGCCCTCGATTGGGTGCTGGTCAGCGAGGTGCCCGAGGCTGAAATCTATGCCGAGGCGCGCCAGGCGTTGTGGATCAGCAGCCTGATCGGCGTGGCGGTGGCGCTGCTGTTCCTGGGGCTGCTGGTCTGGCTGGCCGCGGGTTTGGTGCGACCGATCCGCCAGGTCACCCAGGCCCTGATGGAAATCGGCGGTGGTGGCGGCGACCTGACGCGGCGACTGGATGAGAGTCGGGCCGATGAACTGGGCGATCTGGCCCGAGGCTTCAATAGCTTTGTCGGTAGCCAGCGCGAACTGATCGGCGCGGTGCTGGCCACCAGCGAGCGCTTGCGCGGCGCGGTGGGCCAGGTGGCCCAGGTGGTGGAAAACACCGTGGGGCGTTCCGGCCAGCAGCAGGAGATGACCGACCGGGTGGCCACCGCGGTGCATGAAATGGGCCTGACCGTGCAGGAAATCGCGCGCAACGCCAGCCACGCCGCGGAGGCCTCCCAGAGTGCCCGCGACGAGGCCCTGCAGGCACGCCAGGTGGTGGGCAATTCCATCGTGCATATCGAGAAGATGTCCGGCGAGATCGGTCAGACCGCGGGCGCGGTGGCGGAACTGGCCAGGGAGGTGGCGTCCATCGACCAGGTCCTGGCGGTGATTCGCGGGATCTCCGAGCAGACCAACCTGCTGGCGTTGAATGCCGCCATCGAAGCGGCCCGGGCCGGCGAAACGGGGCGCGGTTTCGCCGTGGTGGCCGACGAGGTGCGCACGTTGGCCAGCCGTACCCAGGCCTCCACTGGCGAGATCCAGCAGATGATCCAGCGCCTGAAGAACGGGGCGCAAACGGCCGTCGATTCCATGCGGGCCGGCCAGGCCGCCACCGGTACTGGCGTCGAGGCGAGCCAACGTACCGGCCAGTCGTTGGGCGAAATCACCGCCCAGGTGGAGCGCATCAGCGACATGAACACCCAGGTCGCGGCCGCCACCGAGCAACAGTCCACGGTTACCGAGGAGATCAACCGCAACGTGCAGGGGATCGCCGACCTCGCCCATGCGACCGCCAGCGAGGTGCGGCTGTGCCGCGAGGATTGCCAGACGCTGCGGCACCTCGCCGATGACCTGGCGACCCAGGTGGGCCGCTTCCGGCTCTAGTGGCCTGTTTGCCTAGTTCGATTAGTCAATTTCGGCGCCTGACGTCCTGATATGGCGTTGCTGCTCCTCGCCATAGCCGGCTATGACTCGTCCCAGCGCCTTGTCTCAGAACCCCAGGCATCCGAACTTAAGTTAACCAACTAACCAAACAGGCCACTAGCGTCGTCGCCGGCGCGTTTCAGCTGTCGAGGGACCGCGCCGCACGCAGCAGCGCCTTGCCCAGCTCCTGGGAGGAAAACTTGGTCAGCACGTCGTCGGCACCCGCCAGGCGCGCCTGGTCGGTATTCATGGTGCTGTCCAGGGAGGTGTGCAGCAACACGTAAAGCCCTTTCAGGCTGGGGCTGTTGCGTACGGCGCGGGTCAACTCGTAACCGTCCATCTCCGGCATCTCGATGTCCGACACCAGGATTTCGATGGCCTGCGGCGTGCCCGCGCGGCGCAGCAGCTCGTCGAGGGCCTCCTTGCCGTTGCGCAGCGGCTGACAATCCAGGCCAAGGGCGCGCAGGGCGTTCAAGGTCTGGTGCAGGGCGACCGTGGAGTCATCCACCAGCAGCGCGCGGCGGCCCTGGAGCAGCTCGCCCTCCTGGGCGTCCAGCGGTGGCGCCGCCGCCGCCGAAGGCGGCTCAAGCTCGTGCAGAATGCGTTCGATATCGAGAATCTGCACCAGGGCCCCGGCGATTTCCGTGACCCCGGTGATATAGGCACGTGGACCGCTGCCGGCGGGCGGCGGGCGTACTTCACGTGGATCGCAATAAACGATTTTCTCCACGCTCTGCACATGCAGACCCTGTTTGGAACGACTCAGCTCGGTGATGATCAGGCAGCCCGACCGCAGGTCCTGGGGAACCCGGTCGCCAATCGCGCGGCTCAGGTCGATCACCACCAGCGAGGTACCGCGTGACTGCGCCACGCCACTGACGTTGCGGTGGGCCCCGGGCAGCTGGGTGAGCGTGGGGCAGGGAATGATTTCCTGCACCTTGAGCAGATTGATGCCCAGCAGCCGTCCGCTGCTGAGGCGAAACAACAGGAGCTGCAGGGACTGGCTGCCACTGTGATGGGCTGACATGCGAACCTCTAGGCAACGGAACGGATAACCGCAGCGCCGGCGTCGGTGCCGGTCTCGCTCCACTCAGTTTAAAGGGTTCGCCGCCGTTTGCCTTGTCGACCTGTCATTGAGTCAATCGAGTACGGCCAGTACCAGG
Source organism: Pseudomonas sp. (assembly GCF_040514055.1). GTDB lineage: Bacteria > Pseudomonadota > Gammaproteobacteria > Pseudomonadales > Pseudomonadaceae > Aquipseudomonas. The sequence continues at coordinate 207,061 of NZ_JBEVDL010000079.1, read as the reverse complement.
CGATCGCGACCTTCGAGCTTGGCGCGGTACAGCGCTTCGTCGACCCGCTTGAAAAACTGTTCTGCACTGGCGTCGCGTCCCGGCTCGAAACAGCCGATGCCCAGGCTGGCGGTCAGCGGCAGGCGCTGGCCCTGCACTTGGAAACCATTATGGGCCAGGTCCTGGCGGAACCGTTCGGCCAACTGCCAGGCTTGCTCCAGGCTGGTGTCGGGCATCAGCACGCCGAATTCCTCGCCACCCAGGCGCAGCAGGGCGTCGCTGTCGCGGCGGAATACCTCGCGCATGCGCTCGGCAAAGGCGAACAGGCAGGCATCGCCCGTGCCATGGCCATGTTCATCATTGACCCGTTTGAAAAAGTCGATGTCCAGCAACACCAGCGCCAGCGTTCCGCCCTGGCGCTGGCAGTTGGCGACCATGGCGGGAAACAGGTTGTTGAACAGGTAGCGGTTGCCCAGCTGCGTCAGGCTGTCGGTGCGGCTGAGGTGCTCCAGCACGGTCCGTTGTTGCATCAACTCGAGCTCCAGCAGCAGGGTGGCCCGGTACTCGCGGTGGCTGCGATTGAGGGCCAGCAGCAGGTAGCTGAGGTAACAGGTCAGGGTGATCAAGGCGGCGCGCTGGCTCTCGCCTGCGCTGGCCAGGGCCATCAGGCCGGGCAGGTACAGCAGCAGAATGGCCAGCACCGCGCGGCCCTTGCGCATGGAAAAGTTAAAGGTCATGGCGGTGCTGAATGCCACGGTGGCCAGTGTGGCAATGGCCCGTGAGGAGGCAAACGCCGGGCTCAACTGCACCCAGGCGTGCACCGAGCCCCAGGCCAGCGCCGTCAGCAGGATCAGCGTCCAGTGGCGATCGAGCCAGCGTTGCAGCAGCGTCGCATCCTCCTCCAGGGGCAATCGGTGCAGCAGGCGCAGCGCGAAGAGCAGGGCGAACAACAGGCTGCCGGCCAGGCCCAGCACCCCTTGATCCGCCGGGGCGACGCCGAACAGCCACGTCAGCAGCCAGGCCAGCAGGTAATAGATGCCGCCCAGGCGGGTCCGCGAACGGGTGTCCTGGGCTTCACGCCAGAGGCTGAAAACCTCGGTTTGTTGGGGCAGCTGGACAGTGGCCATGGGGTGCGCGTACCGATCGACGAAGCTGAGCATAAACACGCTTTTACGATGATGGCAATTTGGCTTTTTGCCGGGGGGAGTGGCCGCAGGTAAAACTGACATGTCGATCGCGCAGTTTGGGCTGACTCCCTGGCTGTGAAGGTTCCTATCGATGAGCTATGCACTCAGGCGCCGGGCATGGCGATCGGCACCCACTCGCCTGCTGCAGATCGGCCTGTTCCTGCTACTGGCACTGTTGGTGCAGCAGGTACTGGCCCTGCAATTGCACCGCCATCTGTCGCTGTGGCTGGCCAATGCCCAGCGCGACAGCAGCCCTGCCGGTGTTGGACTGGCCGGCTTGCGCGTCCGCCAGCAGGCGTTGCCGCTTGCCGGTATCGACGGCAATCTCTCCGGTGTGGTCTACGACCCGCAACGGGATCAGCTCTGGTCGGTGGTCAACAGCCCACCGCAGCTGCAGTTGCTGAGCACCAGCGGCGCGGTGCTGGAGCGCTATGGGCTCAATGGCTTTCAGGACGTCGAAGACCTGACCTTGCTGGGCGACGACCTGTTGCTGCTGGTCGAGGAACGCAGCCACGCGTTGGTGGTGGTGCCGTTGCCCACCCGCTCCGGTCCGCTTGAACGTGCCGACTACCGCGCCTTTACCCTGGGGTTGGGTGCGGGTGGCAACAACGGTTTCGAAGGCGTGGCCTATGACCGCGAGGGTGACCGGCTGTACGTGGTCAAGGAGCGCTCGCCGCTGGCGCTCTATGAAATCCAGGGCCTGCGCCGCAGCGTGCACGGCGCCTTCGATCTGGCGGTGCTCGACCGCTCCGCCTGGGTTCTTGACCAGGCCCTGGTGACCGACCTGTCCGCGGTGCATTTCGATGCCGCCAGCGGCCATCTGTTGTTGCTCAGCGACGAGTCCAGGCTGCTGGTGGAGTTGAGCGACCAGGGTGAGCTGATCGCCACCCGCTCCCTGTTGCGTGGTTTCGCCGGGCTTGGGCGCAGTGTGCCGCAGGCCGAGGGGCTGACCCTGGACGGCCATGGCAACCTGTACCTGGTCAGCGAGCCGAACCTGTTCTACCGCTTCAGCCGCGGCGAATACACCAGACCCCGGCGAAGATCAACAGCAGCCCGGCGATCTTGCCGGGGCTGACCAGGGCCTGCCGAAAGCCCGCCCAGCCGAAGTGGTCCAGGCCCAGCGCCATCACCAGCTGACCGGCCAGCACCAGCGTCATAAACAGCAGGGCGCCGATGCGCGGGCCGGCGAAGGCGGCGCAGGTGATGAAAAATGCCCCGAGCAGGCCGCCGCTCCAGTGCCACCAGGTCAGGCCCTTGAGGGTCGCCATTCCCGGGGTTTCCCGCTGCAGCAGCACGATCAGCAGCAGCGCCAGCGTACCCACGGCGAAGGAGATCAGCGCTGCGGCGAAGGTACTGCTCAACTGCCGCGCGAGCTGACCATTGATGCCGGCCTGCAACGGCAGGCAGGCTCCGGCGATAAAGGGCAGGGCGAGTAACCACCAGGCAGGGGCGGGCATGCGTGTCTCCGACAAAAAAGGTCGGCCAGTATGCCCGAACAGTCCCCTGGCTGCGCTCGCCAGCGTCAGGCGGCGATGGGGCCTGGCCGCAGGTTTTTTTGCAGCTGCACCAGGACTACCCGTTGCTGGCGATGATCGAGCTGTTCGGCCAGTCCCGTGACCTGGAAACCGAGCTTGAGGTACAGGCGTAGGGCCGGGCTGTTGGCGTTGAAGCAGCAGGCATTCAAGTAGCGGGCCTGGAAGTGGGTGCGGGCCAACTCCTCCATGGCGCCAACCAGGTACTGCGCCACGCCGACGCCGCGTTGACCGGGCGCGACCATCAGGTTGCCGAGCGCGCAGTGTTTGCCGTGTCGCCATTGGTAGAGGTTGGCGAAACCCACCGCGCGCTCGTCGACCAAGGCCAGGGTGCTGTCGCGTCGGGTGGTCATCGAGCGCTGCAACTGATCGGCGTCCAGCGGCCAGGTGGCCGTGGGATAGCAGAAGAACAGCTCCTCGGGGGTTTGCGCAAAAGCGGCGACGGCCGCCAGGTCGGTGGTCTTGGCCGGTCGATGAGCGAGGTAAGGGGTCAGCGCATCCATGCGTGTCACTCCAAAAAAAGAACAGGGTTAGTGCGGCGGGTACTGGGCCAACACCTGGGCCAGCGTCTGGCCGATGGCCGCCGTGCGTTCGCCAGGCGTTTGCTGCCGGTCATGCCGAGGCTGTTCGGCACTTCCGCGCCAGACCAGCTTGCCATCCTTGCCGTCGAACAGGTCGACCTGCAGGGTATTTACTTGATAGGTCAGGTTGCGGGTTTCCGTCAACACGGGGCCGCCCCAGTAGCCGTTCCAGCCGGGGCCCCAGCCATTGCCCCAGGGCGAGCCGTAGGCGTGTACGACCTGCTCCTGGCGCTGCTCGAGTATCCACCAGACCTGCACCCGCAGGTCCGGCGTCTGGCCCGCCACGGCCGGCCTTAGGCCGCGCTGGTCGAGCTGCTCGGTGAGCGCCTGGCGCAGCCGGTCGCTGGTCAGGTCGCTGGCCAGTTGCGGCTCGTCGGGTCGATAACGGACGCCGGGCTCCTGCCAGGCCCAACTGCGGTAACGGCTGAAATCGCGGGCCGGGTCGTAGTCGCGGGCGACCTGCGGGCCCTGGCAGGCCGCCAATAGCCAGGCGAAGGCCAGGATCAATGAGCGAGCGTGCATGCTGCGTACTCCCTTGACATCAGCGTGGGGCCCGTTGTGGCACAGGGTGCTCAGCGGGGTGGGTAATCGGCCAAGGCTGCTTGTACGGCGCTGCGCAGCGCATCCCGGGCGCTTGCCGGTGCTTCGGCGCGGGTCTGCCAGACCTGCTGGCCCTCGGCGGTATCGTACAGCTCGATGTGGACCACCAGCACCTCTTCGGCCGCGGTATGCCAGGTCGGTGAGTAGAGGTTCGTGTCTTGATACGGGTCGTAGCGTGAATAGCGGTCACTGTCCGCGTAACGGTACAGGCGCTGTTCGCTCGTGACCCGGGCCTGTACCTCCAGGTCGGCGGGCTGGCCCGGGCGCGCCGGGCGCAGGCCGCGCCGATCGAGCGTCTCGGCGATGCGCTCGCGCAACCCGCTGGCATCGCGCCAGGACGCGTCGATCCGCGGCGCTGAATCCCGCCAGCGCCAGCTGCGGTAGGCGCTGAAGTCCCGGGGTGCCGCGGGGTAGGCACTCCAGTCCGGCGCGCCGCGCGCTGCCGGCAGCGTCGACGAATAGCGGTAGGGGTTGTCGCCCTGGCAGGCACTCAGCAGCAGGGCGAGCGCCAGAGCCGGGCCGGTAAAGCCGATCGCCATCTCAGTGGCCCCTCCGGTGGGCGGTCACGGCTGTTGCTAGAGCGGTCGACAGACCCAGTGCAGATAACGTCCCAGGCCCATAAACGTTGGATGGCGACGGTGCGCCAACTCCATTTCCAGCAGCTCGGGCAGTGTCGCCTTGGCCTGAAAGTCCATGGGCATGTAGTCATGGAACACCCGCACACCACTGCGGCTTTGGACTGTCCAGTGCCCCGCCAGTTGCATCGCCAGCTCGCCCGGATCGAGTGGTCGCTGCGGCGTCAGGCTCTGCTTCTCGCCGGCGAACTCCTCTTTGCGCAGCTTACGAAAATGACCCTTGAGCAGGTTGCGGTAGATCAGTGCATCCTTATTGTAGAAGGCCAGCGACAGCCAGCCGCCGGGCCGCGTCAATTGGTGCAGCACCGGCAGGATGGCCTGGGGCTCCGCCAGCCATTCCAGCACCGCGTGGCAGAGCACCAGGTCGTAAGGTTCGGTCAGGCGGCCGAGCAGGTCCTGCCAGGGCGCCTGGATAAACGTGGCGTTCTGCCCGGCAGCGGCAAAACGTTCCCGTGCGCCCTCGAGCATCGGCTCGGCGGGTTCGGCGAGTGTTACCTGGTGGCCCCGTTCGGCCAGCCACAAGGCCATATGGCCCAGCCCGGCACCCACATCCAGAACCCGCAGCGGCCGCCCGGGGAGCACCTCGTCGAGATCGGCCTGGAGCACGGCCAGGCGGATCGCGCCTTTGGCGCCGCCGTAGATCTTCTGCGCGAAGCGGGTGGCCAACTGATCGAAATGCCGGTCGCTCATGGCGCGAACCGCCGTTCGCTGTCGGCCAGCTTGGCGCGCACCGCCTGTTCCATGTCGATACCCAATTCGCTGCACAGCAGCAACAGGTAGAGCACTACATCGCCGACCTCCTGGCCGGCATGTTCCAGTTGCTCGGGCGACAACTGACGTGACTGCTCCTCGGACAACCACTGGAAGATTTCCAGCAACTCGGACATCTCCACGCTGGCAGCCATCACCAGGTTCTTCGGACTGTGAAAGCCGCGCCAGTCGTTGCGTTCGCGAATGGCATGCAGGCGGGTGGTGAGTTCGTCGAGGTTCATCGCAGCTCCTAAGCAATCTCGTTAATTATGCCCCCGCTGGCCGTGTCGTGGCGTGTTCAATGGCCTTCAGATCAGCCGCCAGCCGCCGCTGATATGCGGCGTGGTCGGATCGCTCTGCAGCCGGAAGTGCCCTTCGTCGGCCACCTCGCTGGCCAGCAGGCTGACCTCGCCGGGCAATAGCAGCGGTTTCTGGAAGCGCGCCTGAACACTGTAGCCGGCCGTGGGCAGGCGTTCGCCCAGCGCGGCCAGGAGCCGCGCCTTGTTCCACAGCCCGTGGGCGATGGCCCGGGGAAAGCCGAACCCGCGGGCGCTAAGCGCGCTCAGGTGAATCGGGTTGTAATCGCCCGAGAGCCGTGCGTAGCGCCGGCCAATGGCGGCCGGCGCTGGCCACTGCGCCAACGTTGCCAAGGGCAGGGCGGGCTCCTCGCTGTGTGGCGCCGGCCCGCCCTCCATCGGGGGACCGCGCCGCAGCAGCAGGCTGTCGCCTTCCCAGAGCAACCCCAACTGATCCTCCAGGCGGGTCAGCAGGCTGAACACCTGGCCCTTTTCATGGGGCCGCAGGTGCTGGACCTGCACGCTGGCGACAAAGGGTCCGAGTCCGCCCAGGGGGCGGACCACCCGGATACGGTTCTCCAGGTGCACCAGGCCCAGCAAGGGAAACGGAAAGCTCGGCCCGGTCAGCAGTTTCAGCTGCAGCGAAAACGCCAGCAGATGGGGGTAGGTGGCCGGAAGCAGGGAGCCTTCGGCGAAACCGCAGAGCTGTCGGTAGCGCTCCAGGTGCGCGGGCTCCACGCTGACCGGGCAACGCAGGCCCTGGCTGGGCAGTGTGTCGCCGCGCACGCCGCCGCGCAGCACCGCGCGGGCATAAAGCAAGGGCAGTGCGGGCGGGGCGGGAAGATCAAGCCAGTCGCTGGGCATCCGTGGACTCCTGGGGAAAGCGGCACCAGGGCCGGCGAGGGCACCTGGCTTGAGCCGCGTGGGTAAAACTGCCTAAGATGGCGGCCGCGGCTTTCCGCTCCCGCCTTCAGAAAAAGAACAACAATGCGCGATCTGACCGACGATGTGGCCCTGCTGCGGCTGGTGCTCGAGGCCCTGCGCAGCAGTGGGGTCGACCCTGATCGGGTCCTGGCGCGTCTGGGCCTGCCACCGGGCGGCCTGCCCGCAGGACGCTATCCTCACGCCGCCCAGGCACCCTTTTGGGCCGCCGCCAGTGCCGAGTGCGGCCAGGAGCACATCGGCCTGTACCTGGCGCGTTTTCTGCCCCCCTTCAGCGGCCTGTTGCTGGAGTACCTGTTTCTCTCCAGCGCGACCTTTGGCGAGGGGTTGCGCCATGCGCTGCGTTACCTGCGGCTGTTGTCCGAGACACTGCACGCGCAGCTGCAGGTCGACGGCACGCAGGCGACCCTGGTACTCGAACTCGGGGCGCCGGTGCCGCGGCACTTTCCGGAAATGTTCGCGGGTGCGGTGATCCGCCTGTTCGGCGGCCTGACCGAGGGAGCGTTTCGTCCCCATGGGCTGCAGCTCAAGCACGCCGACGGGGCCCCCAGCGAGCTCTATGCCGAGGTTTATGGCTGTCCGGTGCAACTGGGGGCCGAGCGTTACGCGCTGCAGTTCGATGCGGCAGTGCTGGACCGCGCGTCGCGGCATGCCGCGCCCGACCTGTTGCGCATCCATGAGGCGCTGGCGCGGCGGCAGCTGAGCGAGGTCGAGCGCCTGGACCTGGTGCGTCAGGTGCGCGGGCTGATCGCCGAGCTGTTGCTGGAAGAGGGCGCGACCCTCGAACAGGTGTCGAGCCGCCTGCAGATGCCGGCCCGGCGCCTGCGCGAGCGCCTGGCGCTGGCCGGGGTGCGCTTCAACGACCTGGTCACCGACCACCGCTGCCGTCTGGCCAAGCAACTGCTGCTGGACACCGACGAGCGCATCGAAGTGATAGTCGAGCGCACCGGCTTTTCCGAACCCAGCACCTTCTATCGCGCCTTCAAGCGCTGGGTGGGCGAGACTCCGGTGGAGTTTCGCAAGCGCGGCAAACACTGAGGATCCTGCCATCAGGCACCCAGCAGGCTTTGCCCGCAGACCCGCAGCACCTGGCCACTGACCGCGCCAGAGCCAGGTTGGGCCAGCCAGGCCACCGTTTCGGCGACATCCTGGGGCACGCCGCCCTGGCCCAGGCTGTTCATCCGGCGGCCCGCCTCGCGCAGGGCGAAGGGAATCGTGGCGGTCATGGCGGTTTCGATAAAACCCGGTGCCACGGCGTTGATGCTGATGCCGCGGTTCGCCAGTGATGGCGCCCAAGCCCGGGCCAGGCCGATCAGGCCGGCCTTGCTGGCGGCGTAGTTGGTCTGCCCGGCGTTGCCGGCGATGCCGCTGATGGAGGCGATCAGCACCAGCCGTGCGTGGTCGGCCAGGCCGCCGCCGTCCAGCAGCGCCTCGGTCAATCGCAGCGGGGCCTGCAGGTTGATGGCCAACACGCTGTTCCAGAGGCTGTCATCCATGTTCTTCAGCGTCTTGTCGCGGGTGATGCCGGCGTTGTGCACCAGGATATCCAGGGGCTGTGGCAACGCCTGGAGCAGTTGCTGGGGCGCGTCCGCCGCGCTGATATCCAGGGCGATGGGGTGCCCGCCGAGGCGCGCGGCCAGGGCCTGCAGGGCGTCGCTGGCCTGGGGCACGTCGAGCAGCCAGACCTCGGCGCCGTCGCGCGCCAGGGTCTCGGCAATGGCCGCGCCAATGCCGCGGCTGGCACCGGTGACCAGCGCCCGGCGCCCGGCCAGGGGGCGGGTCCAGTCCGCGACCCGCGCCGCGCACGCGCGCAGGCGCAGGACCTGGCCGGACACATAGGCACTTTTTGGCGAGAGGAAAAAGCGCAGCGCGCCCTCCAGTTGATCTTCGGCGCCCGCGTCGACATAAAGCAGTTGCAGCGTGCCTCCCTGGCCAAGTTCCTTGGCCAGGGAGCGGCTGAAGCCTTCCAGCGCCGCCTGGGTGCTGGCGGCCATGGGGTCGGCCAGTGATTCCGGTGGCCGGCCGAGGATCACCAGGTGCGGGCACTGGGTCAGGTGACGCAGTGCCGGTTGAAAGAAGCGCCGCAGCTGATCCAGGTCTTCGCTACGGCTCAAGGCACTGGCATCGAACAGCAGTGCCTTGAGCGCCGGGCCCTGTTCGGGGTCCCAGACCGGCAGGTCGAAGCGACCCGCCTCGCTGGCGAAGCCCTGGTCGCTCAGGCGCTGCCAGCCGTCAGCGAGGCTGGCCGCCAGGCTGGCCCCGCCGAGCAGCAGCGCGCCGTCCACCGGATGCATGCGGCCGCTCTGCCAGCGCTCCAGGCGCACCGGCGTCGGCAGGCCGAGGGCGCCGACCAGGCGCTGGCCCACAGTGGAGGTGGCGAGGTCGAGATAACGGTCGGACATGGGGAACGGGCTCCTGCGCGGGGGACTCAAAGTCTGACCACTGTAGTCGGCTGGATGTTTCCTGCATTGACCGCTTCGCCCCGCGCGGGCGCGGTTGGGCCAATGCAGGCTGCGGCTGGCAGGCTAGCCTGTGGGCCAGGCCCCATTACCGAAAGGACTGATCATGCATCCGCCTCGTCGCGTCGCCATCGTCGGCGGCAACCGTATACCCTTCGCCCGCTCCAATAGCCACTACGCCACTGCCAGCAACCAGGCGATGCTCGGTGCCGCGCTGGACGGCCTGGTCGAGCGTTTCAACCTGCACGGCCTGCGTTTGGGCGAGGTGGTGGCCGGTGCGGTGCTCAAGCACTCGCGGGACTTCAATCTGACCCGCGAATGCGTGCTGGGCTCGCGCCTGGCCGCCGAAACCCCGGCCTACGACCTGCAACAGGCCTGTGGCACGGGCCTCGAAGCGGTGCTGCTGGTGGCCAACAAGATTGCCCTGGGGCAGATCGACTGCGGTATCGCCGGGGGCGTCGACACCACGTCCGATGCACCGATCGGGGTGCACGAGGAACTGCGCGGCATCCTGCTGCAGGCCAATCGCGACAAGAGCACCGCGGACCGGCTCAAGACGCTGCTGAAGATCCGCCCACGGCACCTGGTGCCGGCCCTGCCGCGCAATGGCGAACCCCGTACCGGCTTGTCCATGGGTGAACATTGCGAGCAGATGGCCCAGACCTGGGGCATCGGTCGCGAGGAGCAGGACCGCCTGGCGGTCACCAGCCACCAGAAGCTCGCCGCCGCCTATGCCGAAGGCTGGCAGAACGATCTGTTGACGCCCTACCTTGGCCTGAACCGTGACCAGAACCTGCGCCCGGACATCGACCTGGAGAAACTCGCGGCCCTGGCACCGGTATTCGACAAGGGCCCGCGCGGCACCTTGACGGCAGCCAACTCAACCCCCCTGACCGACGGCGCCGCGCTGGTGCTGTTGGCCAGCGAGGACTGGGCCCAGGCCCGTGGCTTGCCGATCCTGGCCTATGTGCGCGATGGCGAGACGGCGGCGGTGGACTTCGTCGAGGGCCGCGAAGGCCTGCTGATGGCGCCGGTGTACGCGGTACCGCGCCTGCTGGCGCGCAATGGCTTGCGCCTGCAGGACTTCGATTTCTACGAAATCCACGAGGCCTTCGCCGCCCAGGTGCTGTGCACCCTCAAGGCCTGGGAGGATGCCGAGTACTGCCGTACGCGCCTGGGCCTGGAGGCGCCGCTGGGTGCCCTGGACCTCGGCCGGATGAACGTCAAGGGCAGCTCGCTGGCGGCCGGTCATCCCTTTGCCGCCACCGGTGGGCGCATCGTCGCCAACCTGGCCAAGCTGTTGTCCGTGGCGCAGCAGGGGCGCGGCCTGATCTCCATTTGCGCCGCGGGCGGCCAGGGTGTGACCGCGATTCTCGAGCGTTGAAACCTCGGTTTCAGCGCTGACCGTTGCTCGGCGTGCGCAGCGGACCCGGCATGCGGTCGTTGAAGGGGCTGGAGAGGATCAACGAGGTCTTGCTGGTGCCGTAGACCGAGATGCGGTTGATCAGGGCCTGCAGCTCGGGCATCGAGGCCACCGCGCCCTGGACCACCAGGCAGGCCTCGCCGGTGATCAGGTGGCAGCGGCTGAGCTCGGGCATGGCCGCCAGGGCCTCGAGGGCGGCGCTCTGGGATTTGTGCTCGCTGATGCTGACTTCGATCAGGCACTCGATGGGCAGGCCGATCTTCGCCAGGTCGACCTGGGCCCGGTAGCCGCGGATTACGCCGTTGGCTTCCAGCTTGGCCACCCGTTCGGCCACCGCCGGGGGCGACAGGTTGACGCGCCGGGCCAGCTCGGCGAAGGACAGGCGGCCGTCCTCGATCAGGGCGCTGAGAATGAGGCGGTCGTACCTGTCCATGTAGCACTCGCAAGGCAGAGGTGTTGAAACGACGGTCGGGGCGCGACATTTCCGTGGAATATGAGGCGCCGCCGGGGCAGAAGCGTGCGGCCCATCTTAAACGCTCGAAGGCGGCGCCCTACACTAGGGCTTCATTTTCTCCGGCCTGTCGAGTCCCGTCCATGTCCACGCGTGTTCCTTTTGCATTGATCGGCGCTTTTGCGGCGCTCTACCTGATCTGGGGGTCGACTTATCTGGCGATTCGCATCGGCGTGGAATCCTGGCCGCCGTTGCTGATGGCGGGGATCCGCTTTCTGCTGGCCGGCGGCTTGATGTACGGCTGGTTGCGCTGGCGTGGCGTGCCCAACCCGACTGCGCAGGAGTGGCGCGGCGCGGGCATGATCGGCTTCCTGCTGCTGGCCTGCGGCAACGGTGGGGTAACGGTGGCCGAACACCAGGGCGTGGCATCGGGCGTGGCGGCGCTGGTGGTGGCCTCGGTGCCCTTGTTCACCCTGTTGTTCGGCTTGTTCTGGGGCCTGCGCAACACCAAGCTGGAATGGGCCGGCATCGTGCTTGGCCTGCTGGGCATCGCACTGCTCAACCTGGGGTCGAACCTGCAGGCCAGCCCGGCCGGTGCCGCCCTGATCCTGTTCGCCACGGCGGCCTGGTCCTTCGGTTCGGTGTGGGGCAAAAGCCTGACGCTGCCCCAGGGGCCAATGGGCAGCGCGGCGCAGATGCTGGTGGGGGGCGTGGTGCTGCTCGGCGGCAGCCTGCTCAGCGGCGAACGCCTGGAGCAATGGCCCACCGCTGCAGGGTGGGGCGCGCTGGCCTACCTGGTGTTGTTCGGCTCCATCATCGCCTTCAGCTCCTACCTCTACCTGCTCAAGCATGTGCGCCCGGCGGCGGCCACCAGCTACGCCTATGTCAACCCGGTGGTGGCGGTGTTGCTCGGCATCGTCTTCGCCGGGGAACAGGTCGGCCCCGAAGAGTGGTTGGCGATGGCGGTGATCATCAGCGCGGTGGTGCTGATCGGTCTGCCCCAGTGGCGCCAGGGACGTCGGGCCAGTGAGGCGAAGGCCGCCGAACAGGCGGCCTCGCTCAAGGCGGCCAAGGCCTGAACCTTGCCGCCGCCGGCCTGGGCAAACCGCTCAGGCCGGCTGCGCCGGATAACCCTCAGCGTCCATCGCCGCGATCAGCGCCGCCGCCGGCAGCGTACTGCGCACCTGCACTTGGCCATTCGCCAGGTCGACCTGCACCTCGGCCGCTGGGTCTTTGGCCCGCACGGCCGCCGTGATGGCCTTGATGCAATGACCGCAGGTCATGCCGGTGACGCTGAACAGATGATTTTCCACGGCGTGCATATGGACTCCTCCAAGGGTGTGAGCGACGGGTGGACAGTCTCCGGCTTACCCCCGTGGCAAGGTCAAGGGCCTGCAGGGCGTTTTGTTTGACCGGCGTCAGGGCTTGACCTTGCCATCGTGTCAGGGTTGATCATGCGCTGACATTGGAGGACTGCCCATGACAACCGCCACGACCTTAGACTTGCCCATCGTCGGCATGACCTGCGCCAGTTGTGCCGGTCGCGTCGAGCGCGCCCTGCGCAAGGTACCCGGCGTACAGCAGGTCAACGTCAACCTGGCCAGCGAGCGGGCCCGCATCGACAGCAGTGGCGCCGACCTGGCCCATCTGGTCGCCGCGGTTGCCGACGCCGGGTACAGCGTGCCGCAGCAGCACCTCGAGCTGGCCATCGAAGGCATGACCTGTGCCAGTTGCGTCGGCCGGGTCGAGCGGGCCTTGCAGCGGGTGCCTGGCGTACTCCAGGTCAGTGTCAACCTGGCCAGCGAACGCGCCCACCTGAGCCTGGCCGGTGCGCCGAACCTCGACGGCTTGCTGCAGGCGGTGAGCGCTGCCGGCTACCAGGGGCGGCGTCTGGACAGCGAGCAGGCGCCAGCCCCTGGTAATGCGTTACGGCGCGAACGCTGGCAGCTGCTGCTGGCCCTGGCCCTGGCGATACCCCTGGTGTTGCCCATGCTGCTGGAGCCGTTCGGGCTGCACTGGATGCTGCCGGCCTGGGTGCAGTTCGCCCTGGCCACGCCGGTGCAGTTCGTCCTCGGCGCGCGCTTTTACCGGGCCGCCTGGCGCGCCCTGCGTGCCGGCAGCGGCAATATGGACCTGCTGGTTGCCCTGGGCACCAGCGCCGGCTATGGCCTGAGCCTGTACTTGTGGTGGCGTGCGCCAGCGGCGAGCATGCCGCACCTGTACTTCGAGGCTTCGGCGGTGGTGATCGCCCTGGTCCTGCTCGGCAAGTACCTCGAGAGCCGCGCCAAACGCCAGACCGCCAGTGCCTTGCGCGCCCTCGAGGCGCTGCGCCCGGAGCGGGCGCTACGGGTTCGTGATGGCCAGGAAGAAGCGGTGGCCATCGCCGAGCTGCGCCTGGGCGATCTGGTCAGGGTCAAGCCCGGTGAACGCTTCCCGGTGGATGGCGACGTGCTGGAAGGCCGCAGCCACGCCGACGAGGCGCTGATCAGTGGCGAAAGCCTGCCGGTGCCGAAACAGGCGGGCGACCGGGTCACCGGTGGCGCCGTCAACGGCGAAGGTCTGCTCCTGGTGAGGACCACGGCCGTCGGTGCGGAAACCGTGCTGGCGCAGATCATTCGCCTGGTGGAGAACGCCCAGGCGGCCAAGGCGCCGATCCAGAAGCTGGTGGACCGGGTCAGCCAGGTGTTCGTCCCGCTGGTCCTGCTGGTGGCCCTTGCCACCCTGGGCGGTTGGCTGCTGGCCGGCAGCACGCTGGAGAACGCGTTGATCAATGCGGTGGCGGTGTTGGTGATCGCCTGCCCCTGTGCCCTCGGGCTGGCCACGCCCACGGCGATCATGGCCGGTACCGGTGTGGCGGCTCGCCACGGCATCCTGATCAAGGACGCCGAGGCGCTGGAGATCGCTCATGGCGTGACCCTGGTGGCGTTCGACAAGACCGGGACCCTGACCTCCGGCAGCCCGCGTATCGTGCATTTATTGGGTCCCCGCCTGCGCGGGGATGACGAACAGCGCCCGAACGGGGAAGGGGACAACTGGGATAACGAGCTGCTGCGCCTGGCCGGTGGCCTGCAACGTGGCAGCGAACACCCCTTGGCCAAGGCGGTGCTGCAGGCCTGCGCGGAGCGTGGCGTATCGCCGGCGGCGGTGCAGGACAGCCAGGTGCTGGCCGGGCGTGGCATCGCCGGGCGTCTCGACGCACGGGAACTGGCGCTGGGCAACCGCCGCCTGCTGGCGGAAAGCGGCCTTGAGGCCGGTGAGTTGGGGCCGTCCGCAGAGGCCTGGGAGGCCGAGGGGCGGACCCTGTCCTGGCTGCTCGAACGGGCCCCACAGGCCCGTGTACTGGGCCTGTTCGCCTTTGGCGACAGCCTTAAGCCCGGTGCGGGGCAGGCGATCCAGGCGTTGCGTGCGCGGGGTATCGACAGCCTGCTGATCACCGGCGACAACCGCGGCAGCGCCCAGGCGGTAGCGGACGCCCTCGGCTTGCCGGCCTTCGAGGCCGAAGTATTGCCGGCCGACAAGGCGGCCAAGGTCAGCGCGCTGAGACAACGGCACGTGGTGGCCATGGTCGGCGACGGCATCAACGACGCGCCCGCCCTGGCGGCCGCCGACGTCGGTATCGCCATGGGCGGCGGCACCGATGCCGCCATGCATGCCGCCGGCATTACGCTGATGCGCGGCGACCCCCGGCTGGTGCCGGCGGCGCTGGAGATCGCCCGTCTTACCTACCGCAAGATCCGGCAGAATCTGTTCTGGGCCTTTGTCTATAACCTGATCGGCATTCCCCTGGCGGCCTTTGGCTTGCTCAACCCGGTGCTGGCCGGCGCCGCCATGGCCCTGTCCAGTGTCTGCGTGGTCAGCAATGCCTTGTTGCTCAAGACCTGGACGCCCGAAATAGCTGTACAGATTGACCCCGACCAGCGCCCGGCGTGATTTTCCCTGCGACCCGCGAGAGGCATCCGTGATGAATATCGGTCAAGCAGCCAGCCACAGCGGCCTGAGTGCCAAGATGATCCGCTACTACGAGAGCATCGGCTTGCTCCAGGCGGCGAAACGCGGCGACAGCGGTTACCGTCACTACGCCGCCGGCGACCTCAACCGCCTGGTCTTTATCAAGCGTGCCCGCGACCTGGGTTTTTCCCTGGCGGAAGTCGGCCAGCTGCTGGCGCTGTGGCAGGACCGGCAGCGCGCCAGCGCCGACGTCAAGGCCCTGGCCAGGGCCCATGTCGACGACCTGAACCGGCGTATCGAGGAACTGGTGGGGCTGCGCGACAGCCTGCAGCAGTTGGTCGAGCACTGCCACGGCGACGAGCGCCCCGACTGCCCGATCCTCAAGGACCTGGCGTCCGGCAGCCACTGCCATTAGGCACGCCGGGCCCTCGCGCCGGATGGGCCCGGTAGGCGCGTAGGATGGGTTGAGCGCAGCGATACCCATGCTGCACGTGGCACCAATCGCTCCCATGCTGCCCCCAGCATCGATCCCTCCCAGGCACCGCGCGCAAATGCCGTCCATCAGTGGTCGATCACGCCTGTCGGCCGCGTCGGATAAACAGCCCGCATGCCTGAGCGGCAAAAGAAAAAAGGCCATTAATGGCCTTTTTTCATATCGAGCGAGCGCTACTGCATCCAGGGCGGCGGTGGCGGCTCTTCGGACTTCTTGGTGCTCGGTGCCTCGGCTTCGGCACGTCCTATCTGGCGGCGTTCGTCGTCCAGGCGCGCGGCCTCGATTTCGCGGATCACTCCGTCGACATCGGCGATCACCTCCGGCTCGTCGAACTCGCCGGTCAGGACGCTGGCCGGATGGAGCATGCCGGCCTCGTAGAGGGCCCACATTTCCTTGGCATATTTGGTGCGCTTGAGTTCAGGGGCAAAGCGCCCGAAGTAGGCGGCCATGTTGCCGACATCGCGCTCCAGCATGCTGAAGGCGTGGTTATTGCCCGCTGCGTCGACCGCCTGGGGCAGGTCGATGATCACCGGGCCGTCCGGGCAGAGCAGCACGTTGAATTCGGACAGGTCGCCATGCACCAGGCCGGTGCAGAGCATCAGCACGATCTGCTGGATCAGAAAGGCGTGGTATTCACGGGCCTGGTCCGGCTCCATGCTCACGTCGTTCAGGCGCGGCGCGGCGTCGCCGTACTCGTCGGCCACCAGCTCCATCAGCAGCACGCCCTCGAGGAAGTCGTACGGCTTGGGCACCCGCACGCCGGCGGCGGCCAGGCGGAACAGCGCCGCCACCTCGGCGTTCTGCCAGGCGTCCTCGGTTTCCTTGCGGCCGAACTTCGAGCCCTTGGCCATGGCCCGCGCCTGGCGGCTGTTGCGGACCTTGCGACCCTCCTGGTATTCGGCGGCCTGACGAAAACTGCGCTTGTTGGCCTCTTTGTAGACCTTGGCGCAGCGCAGGTGCTCGCCGCAACGCACCACATACACCGCTGCTTCCTTGCCGCTCATCAGCGGGCGCAGCACTTCATCCACCAACCCGTCCTCGATCAGAGGCTCAATACGTTTAGGAGTCTTCATCAGCTTTTATCGAGGGTCCTGTAAGGCCAAACACGCTGTTGATGCACGTTATACGGCAATCGTCCCTCGACGCCCAGCAGATGGCGACCGTTGATCGTACAAGGGCACTACGGGCCGGGCAGCAAATGACGCTGCAAGGCCTGCAGGGCATAGCGCACTTTGGCCGGTTGCGCATCCCGCCGCGGGGTCACCAGATAGATGCCAAACGACGGCGCCTGCCAGTCCGGCAGCAGCGCGAGGAGCCGGCCATCGGCCAGTTCCTCGCGGATTTCCTGCTGGGGCTGCAGGGAAATCCCCATGCCGGCCAGGGTGAAATGCCGCAGCGCAAGAATATTGTTACAACTGACCCGGCTGTCGATGCGCAGCTTGTATTCCTGGCCCTGGGGGCCGCGCAGCAGCAGCGGCGCCAGCGACTCATTGTTCAGCGCCAGCCAGTCCTGGCCGGGCAGCTGCTCGGGATGGCTCACCGGCCCCTTGCGCGCCAGGTAGGCCGGCGCGGCGCACAGCAGCATGCGCGAGTCGCCGATATGCCGGGCGACCAGGCTGGAGTCCTCGAGGCGGCCGACGCGAATGGCCAGGTCGATGCGCTGTTCGACCAGGTCGATCTGCTCGTCATTGAAAAACAGCTTCAGGCTCAGGCCACTGTGGGCTTGCAGCAGCGGCATCAGCGCCTGGGTAATGGGGCGGCCGGAAAACCCCACCGGGGCGGCGATCCGCAGCTCGCCGACCGGCGCGTCGCGCAGCTCCGCCAGGCGCTGCTCGGCCTGCTGCGCCAGCTGCTGGACCTGGGCGCAGCTTTGGTAAAACAGCGCGCCGGCTTCGGTCAGGGTCAGCTTGCGGGTGGTGCGGTGCAGCAGGCTGATCTGGGTGCTCAGCTCCAGCTTGCGGATCTGCTGGCTGACCGCCGAGGGGCTCATGCCCAGCACCTCGGCGGCCGCGACCATGGAGCCGCGATCGACCACGGTGGCGAACACCACCATGCGTTTAAGCTGCTCCATTAGGCCCTCATTCATTAGTTTTGCTTAAGAGTGAAAGCCTTTTTAGCCTATTTATCCCGACTTTATCCAGAGGCGATCATAGACCCCCCGTTGCCCCACCCCCTGGAGAGTCCTTATGAAAATCGCCCTGATCGGTGCCACTGGTTTTGTCGGCGCCGCGCTCCTGCAGGAAGCCCTGGCGCGCGGCCATCAGGTCAGCGCCCTGGTGCGCCACCCGGAGCGATTGCCGGTCCACGCCCACCTGCTGCCGGTACAGGCCGATGCCTACCAGGCCGACAGCATTGCCGCGGCCGTCGCCGGTCATGCTGCGGTGATCAGCGCCTTCAACCCCGGCTGGGGCGATGCCGAGATTCGCGCACGGTTTCTTCAGGGCAGCCAGGCGATCATCGCCGGGACCAAGGCGGCCGGGGTCAAGCGCCTGCTGGTGGTCGGCGGTGCTGGCAGCCTGTATGTCGCTCCCGGGCTGCAGCTGATCGATACGCCACATTTTCCCGCCCAGTACAAGGAGGGCGCCGAAGGGGCGCGCCAGCTGCTTAATCTGCTGGGGGACGAACGCGACCTGGACTGGACCTTCCTGTCGCCGCCGGCCCTGCTGCAACCGGGCGAGCGCAGCGGCCATTACCGGGTGGGCGGCGACCAGTTGCTGATGGACGGCGAGCAGCCCGCCGCTATCTCGGTGGCCGACCTGGCGGTGGCACTGATCGATGAGCTTGAAACCCCCCAGCACCCTGGCCGGCGCTTTACCGTCGCGGCCTGAATCGCCCAGCCCTTCACACCAGGGTTACCGGCCAAGCCCGGTGGCCTGATCCAGGAGTTGCCATGACCTTTATCGCCACGGCCCAGGTGCCGACGCCCAGCGCCGCCCGTTATATCGGCCGGCTGTGCAAGCACTTCCAGCACAAGCTGCCGGTCGAGTTCGATCAGCAGCAGGGTCGCATCGAATTTCCCTTTGGCCTCTGCCTGCTCAGCGCCAGCGCCGAACACCTGGACCTGCAAGTGCAGGCCGGCCAGGCGGAGGAGCGCCAGCGCCTGGAAGAGGTGGTGGGCAGCCACTTCGCCCGTTTCGCCTGGCAGGCCGAGTTGAATCTGGAGTGGGTGGTGGCCCAGGAGTAGGCAAGGTGCAGCGATTAATAGCCTTGTATCTGCCCTGAAACGATGTGGTCAGAGATCTGGGCTGATCAGTTCGGCGCACAAACAGTGCCTGTATATCGGTACCGACCTCGGGTTCCGCCCTGACGGCGGGTCACTTTTGGCAGGCGCCCTTGCAGGCGCCCCACAACTAACCCAAAAGGCTTGCCCCTGACATTCGGCCCGCCTGCGGCAGGTACCCTCGCCCCCTCATTGATCCGAGGGCCCGTCGCGAAGGGCCATCCCTGGCCCATCACGACTCTCGCGGCATCCTTGCCGCTCGACCCCCTGCACAACGAGTGGGCTCGGCCTTCTGAAAAGGGGCGGTTTGCGTCGTCCGAATACTTGAGGTCAGGTTCGCAACTGTAACGTCACTGGAGAAATACAGCTCTATGCCTAGCAACACGGTGGGCTGTCGCTGGAACGCGGGCCGAGACCACCCTACGCCTCGCCGTGCAGCGCCTTTACTGCCAGTCGTGCACCAGGCCGTGAAACAGCGCATCGATCAGGGCCGCGGCGTCCTGCAGCGGGTCGAACAGGTCCGGGTCGCGGGTCCAGTCGGTGAACAGGCCGATGATCTGCGCATGCAGGGCGCGGGAGGCCAGGCGTGGGCTGAGGCCGGGGCGCAGGCGGACACGGACGCGCTCGAACAGTTGTTCGGTCAGGTCGATAAATTGCGCGATAAAGGCGTGATGGCGAGTCTCGGCTTCACGCAGTTCGTCGGTGAATTCGCAGCGGTGCAGCAGGATGGTGAAGATCCGCCGTTTCTGCTCGTCCCGCACCAGGTTCTCGATGGCCTCCACACAGAGGTCGCGCAGGGTGGTCAGCGGGTCGAGGTCCAGGCAGGCGCACAGGCGCTCCGTCAGTTGTTCTGGCGGCAGGCGCACCTGTTCGAGCAGGGCGTGGAACAGGTCGGCCTTGTTCTGGAAATGCCAATACACCGCGCCACGGGTCAGCTGGGCGGCGCGGGCGATCTGTTCCAGGGAGGTATGGGCCACGCCTCTTTCCAGGAACAGCTGCTCTGCGGCGGCCAACAGCGCATGGCGGGTCTTTTCGGCGTCTTCTTTGGTTCGGCGCATGATTGCTGGCTATTCAGTGGCTAGGCTCTGTTTTGGGAAACAGAGTGTAGCGATTGTGCGACAGAAGTTTTGTTTACAAACGTTATTGTATGTAACTAGCATGGTGACCCCTTTTTGCTACCTGCTCCGCGTTGTCCTGGAGATCCACATGTCGCTTGCTCGCCCGCTGTTTCGTTCGCTCCAGGTTCTGAGCCTGAGCGGGGTCCTGTGCCTGCCGGTTTTCGCCGCCGACGCCCCGGCCCAGGCCGCGCCGCCACCGCCGGCGGTGGTGGTCGAGACGGCCAAGGTGGCGTCGCTGCCACTGGTGCTGGAGTACGCCGGGCGTACCGCCGGCTACCGCGAGGTCGAGGTGCGGGCCCAGGTCAACGGTATCATCCAGGAGCGCACCTACCAGGAAGGCAGCCGGGTGCAGAAGGGCCAGGTGCTGTTTCGCATCGATCCGCGTATCTATGCCGCCGCCTTGGCTCGCGCCAAGGGGGCCCTGGCCCAGGAGCAGGCGCGTTTTCGCCAGACCGAGCGTGACCTCAAGCGGATTCGCGAGCTGCAGGGCAAGGGCTTTGCCAGCGAGAGCGAGTTGGACAACGCGATCAGCAATTTCGAGCAGAGCAAAGCCAATATCCAGGCCGCCCAGGCCGAGGTGCAGGCCAAGCAGATCGACCTGGACTACACCACGGTCGAGGCACCGATCACCGGCATGACCAGCAAGGAAACCCGTTCCGAGGGCAGCCTGGTGGCCGCCACCGACCCGAGTTCCAGCCTGCTGACGCAATTGACCCAGTTGGACCCGATCTTCGTCAACTTCGCCTACCCGGATGCCGAAGCCGAGCGCCTGCGCATCGGCTTGCAGAATGGCACCCTGCAGCTGCCGGCGGACGGCAAGCTGAATGTCGAGGTCAAGTTCGGCGATGGCAGCAGCTACCCGGTGGAGGGCCTCGTGGACTTCACCGACAGCCTGATCGACCGCGGCACCGGCACCGTCAGTGCCCGGGCGGTGGTGCCCAACCCGCAACAGGAACTGCTGCCCGGGCAATTCGTGCGCTTGTTGGTCAAGGGCATCTCGCTGCCCAAGGCCGTCACCCTGCCCGAGCGTGCGGTGGCCCAGGGGCCCAAGGGCACGTTCGTCTACGTGGTGGACGGGCAGGGCATCGCCCGGGTGCGCCCGGTCACTGTCGGACAAACGGCCCACGGTCGCTGGGTGATAGAGAGCGGTGTGGGCGCCGGTGACCGGGTGATAGTCGAAGGCCTGCCCAAGGTACGGCCGGATACGCCGGTGAATGCCAGCGAGGCAGCGGATGCCTCGGCCAGCCCCAGCGCCCAGCAGCCTTAAGGAGCAGCGCCCGTGATCTCTCGCTTTTTTATCGACCGGCCGGTGTTCGCCGCGGTCATCTCGATCGTCATCGTGCTTGCCGGGCTGATGGCCATGCGCTCGCTGCCGGTCGCCCAGTACCCGCAGATCCTGCCGCCGCAGGTCTCGGTCAGCGCCAGCTATTCGGGCGCCAGCGCCCAGGTGATCGCCGAGACTGTGGCCGCGCCCCTGGAGCAGTCGATCAACGGCGTCGACGGCATGATTTACCAGCAGTCGAACTCCGGCGGCAACGCCATGAGCCTGTCGGTGTATTTCAAGGTGGGTACCGACCCGGACCAGGCCACCATCGCCGTCAACAACCGGGTGCAGGCCGCCCTGGCCAAGCTGCCGGAAGAAGTGCGCCGGCAAGGGGTCAAGGTGGAGAAGAAGTCCTCGGACATTCTCCAGGTGGTGACCCTGTTTTCCCCGGACAACTCCCGGGATCCGGTGTACATCAGCAACTACGCGTTGATCAACGTGATCGACGAGCTCAAGCGCATTCCGGGTGTCGGTGACGCCCGCCAGTTCGGCTCCAAGGACTACTCCATGCGCATCTGGCTGCGCCCGGACAAACTGGCGCAGTACAACCTGACGTCCAGCGAGGTGGTGCAGGCCATCCGTGAGCAGAACTCGCAGTTTGCCGCTGGCAGTTTCGGCCAGCAGCCCCTCGAGCAGGAGCAGGATTTCACCTACACGGTGACCACCCAGGGCCGCTTCACCGACCCCAAGGAGTTTGAGAACGTGATCCTGCGCACCGACTCCGACGGTGCCAGCCTGTTGCTCAAGGACGTCGCGCGGATCGAGTTGGGTGCCCAGGACTACTCCCTGATGACCTCGCTCAACGGTCAACAGAACGCCGCGTTCGGCATCTACCTGCAGCCGGGCGCCAATGCCCTGGACACCGCCGCGGCGGTACAGAGCAGCCTGGATCGGCTGTCCAAGAACTTTCCCGAAGGCATGACCTTCAAGATCCCCTATGACACTACCAAGTTCGTCCGGGTCTCCATCGAGGAGGTGATCCACACCTTTTTCGAGGCCCTGGTGCTGGTGGTGCTGGTGGTCTTTATCTTCCTGCAGAACTGGCGCGCCACCTTGATTCCGGTGCTGGCGATTCCGGTGTCCCTGATCGGCACCTTCGCCGGCATGTACCTGCTGGGTTTTTCCATCAACCTGCTGACCCTGTTCGGCATGGTGCTGGCCATCGGCATCGTGGTCGACGACGCCATAGTCGTGATCGAGAACGTCGAGCGGGTGATGGCCACCGACAAGGTCGGTCCGCGGGAAGCCACCATCAAGGCCATGGAGGAGGTCACCGGCCCGATCGTCGCCATCGTCCTGGTGCTGTGCGCGGTATTCGTGCCGGTGGGTTTTCTCGGCGGCCTGGCCGGGGAGATGTACAAGCAGTTCGCGATCACCATTGCAGTATCTGTGGTGATCTCCGGCATCGTCGCCCTGACCCTGAGTCCGGCCCTCTGTGCCCTGTTGCTCAAGCCTGGGCACCATGAACCGGCCGCGCCGTTTCGCCTGTTCAACCGATTCTTCGACCGCATGACCCAGGGTTACACCGCCGGTGTACGGTTCTTTCTCAAGCGCTCGCTGGTCGGCCTGCTGCTGTTCGGCGGCATGATTGCGGTGATGGTCGTGCTCTTTGGCCGGGTGCCCAGTTCGCTGGTGCCCAACGAGGACCAGGGTTATGTGATCAACGCCTATTTCCTGCCCCCCGCAGCTTCGCTGACGCGCACCGAGAAACTCACCAGCGAGGTCACCCAGCAGCTGATGAAACACCCGGCCGTCGAGGACGTGGTGACCTTCGCCGGTTTCGACGTGCTGACCTTCGGTACCCGCAGCAACGCCGGGGTGTCCTTTATTCCGCTCAAGGACTGGAAGGAACGCACCACCGCCGAACTGGACGCGCGTAACCTGCCGGGCGCTTTCATGGGCATGGGCGCGGCGCAGAAGGACGGTCTGGTGATGACCTTCAATCCGCCACCCATCACCGGCATGAGTACCACCGGCGGTTTCGAGGGCTTTATCCAGGACCGCTCCGGTGGCAGCACCGAAAAGCTCGCGGAAAAGGTCCAGGCCTTCCTCGCCGCCGCCGGCAAGCGCCCGGAACTGGCCGGCTTGCAGACCACCTTCAACGCCAATGTGCCGCAGTACTACATCGATCTGGACCGGACCAAGGCGCGTGCCCTGGGGGTGCCGATCAACGACGTGTTCACCGCCATGCAGTCGACTTTCGGCAGCTACTACGTTAACGACTTCACCCTCTACGGCCGGACCTTCCAGGTCAGCCTGCAGTCGGAATCCAATTTCCGCAGCAAGCCCGAGGACCTGTCCCAGGTCTACGTGCGCTCGGCCTCCGACGAGTTGGTGCCCTTGTCGTCGCTGGTCAAGGTGCGGCGGATTCTCGGCCCGGATACCTATGCGCGTTTCAACGTCTACCCGGCGGCCAAGATTCTCGGCGGACCGGCGCCGGGCTACAGCTCTGGCCAGGCCCTGGCCGCCATTCAGGCGGTGGCGGGCGAGGTGCTGGGCAGCGACTATGGCATCGGCTGGACCGGTTCGGCCTACCAGGAGCTGGCGACCCAGGGCTCGGGCAGCACGGCCTTTATCTTCGGCCTGATCATGGTCTTCCTGATCCTGGCGGCCCAGTACGAGCGCTGGACCCTGCCCCTGGCGGTGGTCACCGCGGTGCCCTTCGCGGTGTTCGGCGCGATCCTGGCGATCTGGCTGCGCGGTATCGAGAACGACGTGTACTTTCAGGTCGGGCTGATCACCCTGATCGGCCTGGCGGCGAAGAACGCGATCCTGATCATCGAGTTCGCGGTGCTCTGCCGCGACCAGGGCATGAGCATCTTCGACGCGGCGCTGGAGGCGGCCAAGCTGCGCTTCCGGCCGATCGTGATGACCTCGCTGGCCTTTATCCTGGGGGTCGTGCCGTTGGCGATCAGCAGTGGCGCCGGTTCGGCCAGCCGTCATTCGATCGGCACCGGCGTGATTGGCGGCATGCTGGCGGCCACCTTCCTGGCGATTTTTATGATCCCGATGTTCTACCTGCTGGTGGAAGCCGGCGCGGACAAGCTCGGGCGCAAGAAAAAGACGCCGGTGGCGCTGGGCAAGGAGCCTGAGGCGGGCTAGCACCTGGGGGCCGTTCGCGCGGGTTACGCCGCGCGGCGAGTGCGGCGTGGTTGGCCAGACCGGCTTTCCGCACGGCTCACCTGGGCGGCCCCACCCTGAGAAAAATCGCTTCGGTGAAGCCTGCGGGGGGTGCGTTGCCGCTCGGGGTAGGCGGGTGCAACCCGCGAGCTTTTGCGGGCGACTCTCGGTGTCGAGTTCGAAATAGCAGGCCAAGATAAGGCCTTCCCACCCCGCTGACGAAGCGCTCGGCTCGCCACAGCATTGCATATTTCCTGAATTTCTGCGGTCAGCCAACGAGGCCCCATGCACCCACGTCTTATCCTGATTCTTGGTGCGCTAAGCGCCTTTGGCCCCCTGGCCGTCGATTTCTATCTGCCCAGTTTTCCGACCCTGGCGCGGGTGTTCGCCACCGATGTCGAGCATATCCAGCTGTCGCTGGCGGCCTACTTCGCCGGCCTGGCGATCGGCCAGCTGGCCTACGGCCCGCTGGCCGATCGCTATGGGCGGCGCCTGCCGCTATTGTTCGGCGTCGGACTGTTCAGCCTGGCGTCGATCGGCTGCGCCCTGGCCGAGAGCCTGGAGGCGCTGATCGTCGCGCGTTTCGTCCAGGCCCTGGGCGGTTGCGCCGGCATGGTGGTGTCGCGGGCGGTGGTGCGCGACCTGTGCGACCCGGTCAATGCCGCCAAGGCCTTTTCGCAACTGATGCTGGTGATGGGCGTGGCGCCGATCCTCGCGCCCCTGGCCGGCGGGCTGCTGCTGGCCCAGTTCGGCTGGGCCTCGATCTTCGTTTGCCTGACGCTGTTCAGTGCCCTGGTCGGCTTGGCGTTGGCCTTCTGGCTACCGGAGACCCTCAGCCCGCACGAGCCGCGGCAACCCTTGCGCGGTACCCTGGGGCGCTACCTGAGCCTGCTGCGCGACCGCGAGTTCCTCGCCTATGGCTTGTCGGGCGGCGTCGCCATGTCCGGCATGTTCGCCTATATCGCCGGCTCGCCCTTTGTCTTTATCGAACTCTATGGCGTGCCCGCGGAACACTACGGCTGGCTGTTTGGCAGCAACGCCGCCGGTTTTATCCTGGCGGCCCAGGTCAACGCGCGGCTGATGCGCTATGGCGGGCCGGGTTTCTGGCTGCGCCGCATCGTCTGGCTGCATGCCGCCAGTGGTGTGGCGCTGCTGGTGCTGACCTTGCTCAAACCGGCCGCCTTGTGGCCGCTGCTGGTGCCGCTGTTTATCAGTATCGCCACCCTGGGGTGCATCATTCCCAATGCCTCGGCCTGTTCCATGGCCAAGCAGGGTCACCAGGCCGGTAGCGCCTCGGCACTGATGGGCAGCCTGGGGTTCTGCGTGGCGGCGGGCGCCTCGGCCCTGGTCGGTCTGCTGCACGACGGCAGTGCGGTCCCCATGGCCCTGGTGATTACCCTGTGCGGCCTGGTCGCCGCCGTACTGGCCTGGTACAGCGGTCAGCTGGAGACCAGCACGGCCAGGGCCTGAAACCCTGCGCCGGATTCAGCCGGCCTCGCTCTGTCGCTCATGGGGAAGGTGATGAGGCGCCTGCAAGCGTGCCTGCAAGGTGGCGATAAAAGCGCGGGCTTCTGCCTCGCTGCGAAAGCTCACGCAGTGGCGGTCCAGGCTGACTTGCCAACGATGGCCCTGGTAGGTGGTGATGGGACTGAGTTGAATCTGCATGGCAACTGCTCCCGGTGAGAGGAATAGCAGTGTAAACCCGTGCCCGGAGACTTTTGCTGACCGGGATCAAGTCGGCGACTGACGGTGGCTAGGTCCGTCTAGGACGGGCCTTTTCGCCCGTTTGGCTGTGCTTCTTTAAGGCAAAAACTGCCCTGGCAGTTGTGTAGCTACCGTCATAATGCCCGGCGAACAAGGGCGCTGTTCAGCGAGGACGTAGGGTGGTCTCGGCGCGCTGTCCAGCGACAGCCCACCGTATGTGGCCGTGGTCTGCATTCCAGGTTGAAAGTCCTGTGGTGTACTGCCTCCGGCCAGTACAGCCTACTCGTCGGAGCGAATCTTGGTGGCGGACGTCGCCAAAGCGCCATGCGTGACACCAGGGTGGATGAGGTTCTGTCCCTCCAGCGGTCGGTCAGGGTGGATAGGAAGGACCTTATCCACCCCTGGGTTTCCCACTGCCAAACCTCAGCATCAGAACCCTTCGAGGACGATCTTGCCGCGGGCCGTGCCGCTTTCCAGCAGGGCATGGGCGCGGCGCAGGTTGGCGGCGTCGATGCGGCCGAAATGCTCGCCCAGGGTGGTCTTCAGCACGCCGCGGTCGACCAGCTCGGCAACCCGGTTGAGCAGGTGGTGTTGCTCGATCATGTCCGGGGTTTCGAACAGCGCGCGGGTGAACATCAGCTCCCAGTGCAATGACAGGCTCTTGCGCTTGAGCTTGAGCACGTCCAGTGGCACGGCCGGATCATCGATCAGCCCCAGGCGGCCCTGGGGCGCCAGGGCCTCGACCAACTGCTCGTAGTGCCGGTCGGTCTGGGTCAGGCTGGCCACGTGGCTGACCGAGCCGAGGCCCAGGCGCTTGAGTTCTTCGAACAGCGGGCGGCTGTGGTCCACCACCTGGTGCGCTCCCAGGTCGCGTACCCAGGCCTGGGTTTCGCTGCGCGAGGCGCTGCCGATCACCGTTGCGTCGGTCAGCTGGCGCGCCAATTGGGTGAGGATCGAGCCGACTCCGCCGGCGGCGCCGACGATCAACAGCTGGCGCGGCAGCGCGCTGGTGCCCTCGGCCAGTTGCAGGCGCTCGAACAGCAGTTCCCAGGCGGTGATGGCGGTCAGCGGCAGCGCGGCGGCTTCGGCGAAGCTCAGGCTGTGCGGTTTATGGCCGACGATGCGTTCGTCCACCACATGGCGTTCACTGTTGCCGCCGGCACGGGCAATGGAGCCGGCGTAATACACCGGGTCGCCCACCTTGAACAGGCTGACTGCGCTGCCGATGGCGCTGACCACCCCGGCCACGTCCCAGCCGAGGACCTTGGCCGCGCCGTTTTCCGGGGCGACGTTGCGGCGGATCTTGGTGTCCACCGGATTGACCGAAATGGCCCGGACCTCGACCAGCAGGTCCCGCGGGCCCGGCGTGGGTTCGGGCAGTTGAACGTCCTGCAGCGCGTCCGCATGGTCGATGGGCAGGCTATTGAAATAGGCGACGGCTTTCATGGAAAACTCCGGGTGATAAAGTTAGGCAATCCGCTGCAGGTGTTGCAGCACAACGCCCTGCAACAGGGCGCCGAAGTGCTGGCCGAACGCCTGGTGATGCGCGCTGCCCTGGTGTTCGGTGAGTGCCGCGGCATCACGCCATTGCTCGATCATCACCAGTACCCGCGGATTGTCCGTTTGGAGATGCAGGTCGTACTGCAGGCAACCGGGTTCGGCGCGGGACGCGGCGATCAGCCTGTTCAGACCTTCGAGCAGGGCCGGGCTCGGCGCGTCCAGGGTGGTGAGGGTGGCGATCAGGGTCAGGGGCATGGGCGGTGGTCTCCGTTGAGTGAAATCATGCTGGGCTATTTCGTTCGCTGGAAAAACCGGGTAATAGGAGAGGGTCTTTCAACGCCGCATTGAAAATGGAGGCCGGAGTGCTGCGTCTCGATGACCTCGCCACCTTTGTGCACACCGCCGATGCCGGCAGCCTGTCGGGCGCGGCGCGCCAGCTGAATCTGTCGCCCGCGGTGGCCAGTGCCGCGCTCAAACGCCTGGAGACCCAGTTGCAAACGCGGTTGTTCGCGCGCTCCACCCGCAGCCTGCGGTTGACCCCGGAGGGCGAGGCCTACCTGGTGCACGCCCGCGCAGCCCTGGCCAGCCTGCGCGAGGGCCAGCAGCAACTGGCGGGCGGCAGGGCGCAGATCAGCGGTGTGCTGCAGCTGTCCGCTCCTTCGGATTTTGGCCGCAATGCCCTGTTACCCTGGCTGGACGAGCTGCAGTGCGAACATCCGTTGCTAAGCCTGCGGTTGCTGTTGGGTGACCGCAACAGCGACCTGTTCCGCCAGCCGGTGGACATCGCCCTGCGCTATGGCGCACCGGAAGACTCCAGCCTGGTCGCCCTGCCGGTGGCGGCCGAGAACCGCCGGGTGCTGTGCGCGGCGCCGGCCTATCTGGCGCGGCGCGGCGAGCCGCAGTCGGTGGCACAACTGCAGGAGCACAATTGCCTGCTCTATATGCTGGGCGGCCGGGCGCACGATCACTGGCGCTTTCGCGACGGGCCGCACGAGGTCGGGCAAAAGGTCGGCGGCGACCGGGTCAGCGATGACGCCGATGTGGTGCGCCGCTGGGCCGTGGCGGGCGCGGGGCTGGTCTATAAATCCTGGCTGGATGTGGCAGGCGATGTTCAGGCCGGCCGCTTGCGCGTGTTGCTGCCGGGGCTGCTGGGCGAGCCCGCGCCGCTAAACCTGATCTGCGCCCACCGCGCCCAGCTGAGCAAACCGGTGCACCTGTTGCGCGAATTCGTCCAGGGGCGCTGCGCCCAGCTGCTCAAGCGCGCGCCCTGGCTGACCTGAGCAAGTCGATCGAAGGCCGGAGTCAAATCGTTAAAAAAGCGACTGCGG
Organism: Pseudomonas sp.; assembly: GCF_040514055.1. GTDB lineage: Bacteria > Pseudomonadota > Gammaproteobacteria > Pseudomonadales > Pseudomonadaceae > Aquipseudomonas. The sequence continues at coordinate 178,471 of NZ_JBEVDL010000079.1, read as the reverse complement.
CAGGTTGTCACGGTTTGCCTCGGCGCATCGCGCTGGTAGAGTTATCGCCATGAAACTGGCCCGCCACTCCCGAGTACTGACCGCCTGGATGCTGTATTTTTGCATCCTGTTCAGTGCGCTCGCCTGCAGCGTCGGCCATGGGCAAATGGCCGGCCTGCAACTGAGTGGTATCGGTGGGCTTTATTGCTCCGCCGAGGGCAACAGCGGTCCGGGACTCGACCAGGGATTTGCCGGGCAGGCCGGCAGTGGCCTGGGCAGTCTGCTGGGCGGCCTGGTCTGTGTAGGGCTGGGCCTGGGGCTTGGCCTGGCCCTGTTGTTTTGCCTGAGCTGGTTGCGCCGTCCCGCGCGTTGCCCGGCACCAACCCCCGAGCAGCGGTGCAAGGCGCCGCCTCGCTACACCTGGCCCTCGGCCAACCCTCGCGCCTCTCCCTTCCTCGCCTGAACGGCCGCTGCCGTGTCGCCTGGCCCCCGAGGCCTGCGGCCGGGTAGCACCTGCGCGTCGCGTGCGACGCCCATGCCGGCCCCCAACGCTGTGCCCCGTCGTCGCCCCTGGCGACCGCTGGTCGGTGCTGGGGCTGCCTCCACACTCAGTTAGCAAAGGAACGGCGCATGCGCCATTTACCTGTACTCGGCTTGCTTGCCGTCGGCCTGACGCCGTCGCTGCAGGCCGAACCCCTTGAGCTGCAAGACAGCCGGGTCACCGCCCAGCGTCAGTACGACCCGACCGCACCAACCCTGGCGCACAAACGCGAGGACTTTGCCCGTATTCCCGGTGGCGCCGGCCTGGTCGATGCCGAAACCTACAAGAGCGGGCGCAGCAGTTCGCCCCAGGATGCCCTGGGGCTGGCCACCGGCGTGTTTATCCAGCCGCGCTCGGGGGCCGAGGAGTCGCGCCTGTCGATCCGTGGCTCCGGGCTGCAACGCACCTTCCACCAGCGTGGCATCCTGCTGCTGCAGGACGGCGCGCCGCTCAACCTGGCCGATGGCAGCGGCGATTTCCAGGCCATCGAGCCGCTGGCCCTGGATCATATCGAGGTGCTGCGTGGCGCCAACGCCTGGTCCTACGGCGCCGCCAACCTGGGTGGCGCGATCAACTTCGTCAGCCCCAGCGGACGTACGGCGGCGCCGTTCGCGTTGCGCAGCGAAGTTGGCAGTTTTGGTTACCGGCGCCTGTTCACCGGGCTGGCCGGTGCGCTCGGCGACTGGGATGGTTACCTGAGCCTGTCCGATTCCGCCCAGGACGGCGATCGCGACCATGCTGAACAGGCCAACCAGCGTTACTTCGGCAACCTCGGCGGTCGCCTGAACGAGCGGCTGTCGACCCGTTTCTACCTCAGCCATGTGGAGACCGACTCGCAGATACCCGGCAGCCTGACCCAGGCCCAAGTGCGCGACGACCCCCGACAGGCCAATGCCGCCAGCCGGCTCAACCAGCACAAGCGCGATTTCACCCTTAACCGCCTGGGCAACCTGACCAGCCTGGACCTGGGCGACGACCAGCGCCTGGAGCTGTCGACCTTCTACAGCGAGAAAACCCTGTGGCACCCCATTTACCAGGTGTTGCAGGTCGACAGCGAGGACTTCGGCGCGCGCTTGGCGTACCACTGGCAGACGCCGTTGGGCTGGCGTTGGAGTGGCGGGCTGGAGGCGCTCGAGGGGCGCAACTGGCAGGACAATTTCGTCAACCAGGCGGGCCGCAAGGGCCCGCAGGTGGATGCCCTGGCTCAGACCGCGAGCAGCCTCAAGGCCTTCGGCGAACTGGAAGTGCCGCTGGCCGAACGCTGGGCGCTGCTGGGAGGACTGGCCTGGTTGCGCAGCGAGCGCGAAGTGGACGACCGCCTGCCCATGCGGTTCGGTCCCAGCGGCCACCCCCTGGGGGCGGCCGACAGTTCGTTCGAGCGCGGCTACCTGGGGCGGATTGGCCGTATCGGCTTGCGTCACGACCTTGCCGACGGTGTGCAACTGTTTGGCAACCTCAGCCAGAGTTTCGAACCGCCGACCCTCAGCGAGTTGACCGGGGGGAGCGTGATCACCGCCAATGACGCCCAGCGGGCCACTACCCTGGAAGCCGGCCTGCGCTGGAACCGCGATGACCTGGAACTGGACCTGGCGCTCTATCGCAGCGAGATTCGCGATGAGCTGCTGTCCCTCAACGACCCGGCCGGCAACCCGCTGGGCACCGTCAACGCCGATCGCACCCTGCACCAGGGGGTCGAGCTGGGCGCGACGCTGACCCTGGGGGCCCTGACCCTGCGTGGCCAGTACCTGCTCAACGATTTTCGCTTCGAGGACGACCCGGTCTACGGCGACAACCGCATTGCCGGTGTGCCCAGTCAGTTCCTGCGCGGCGAGGTGCTGTGGCAGCGGGAGGGCTGGTATGCCGGCCCCACCGTCGAATGGGTGCCCGTGCACTATGCGGTCGACCATGCCCAGAGCCTGTACAGCGACGGCTACGCGCTGTGGGGGGTGAAGGGCGGCTATCGCCCGGGCGACGGGCTGGGCTTTTTCATCGAAGGGCGCAACCTCTCCGACCGGGCCTACGTGGCCACCACGGGGGTGATCGCCGACGCCCGTGGTCAGGACAGCGCGCAGTTTATGCCCGGCGATGGCCGTAGCCTGTTCGCCGGCCTGGAGTGGCGGTTATGAGCACGCGCGATGCCTGCGAATCCACCGACCCGGCGCGGGCTGCCGGGACATCATCCAACCTGCAACCCAGTGGGCTGCGACTTGCCAAGAAAACCGGGAGTTTTATGACGCACCTGACCAAAAGCCTGCTGTTCGCCTTCTGCCTGGTCCCGAGCCTGCTCGCCCAGGCCCACGAGTACAGCCAGGGTGACCTGCATATCGCCCATCCCTGGTCGCGGGAAATGCCGCCCACGGCACCCACCGCCGCGGCCTACTTCGTGGTGCACAACCAGGGTGCCAGCGCCGACCGCCTGCTCGGTGCCGATACCCCGGTCGCCGGCAAGGCGCAGTTGCACCAGCACCTCAATCGCGATGGCCTGATGAAGATGGAACACGTGGCGGCGGTGGATGTTCCAGCGGGAGGGGAGGCGGTGTTTGCCCCCATGGGCTACCACGTCATGCTGTTCGACCTGAAACAGCCGCTGCGCGACGGCACGCGGTTTGCGCTGACCCTGCATTTCGAGAAAGCCGGCGATGTGCAGGTGGAGGTCGCGGTGCAGAAGGAGGCGCCGGCCGAGCAAGCCCAGGTGCACCAGCATTGAATCCTCTCTCGCAACAGGCGTTTCAGCGGCAACGACCAGGAGTTTTTCCATGAGCAAGGACAGTACGTCGTTCTATCAGCAGGCCTGGCGTTGGCATTTTTACGCCGGGCTGTTTGTCATTCCCTTTTTGGTCATGCTTTCGCTGACCGGCATCCTCTACCTGTTCAAGCCGCAACTGGACGCGCTGATGTACCCCGAGCTGCTGCAGGTCGAGCCCGCCGGCGAAGCCCTGGGCGCCGACCAGCTGCTGCTGCGGGTGCGTCAGGCCTACCCGCAGGCGAGCGTGGACAAGTACCTGCCGCCGCTGACCGAGGGGCGCAGCGCGCAGTTTGTGCTGGGGGCCGATGGCCGCGAGCTCAACCTGTTTATCGACCCCTACCGCGGTACGTTGCTGGGCGAGCAGGACGCGCAGAACAACCTGCAGGCCTGGGCGCGCGGGCTGCATGGCGAGCTGCTGATCGGCACCCTGGGCGATCGCCTGATCGAGTTGGCGGCCGGCTGGGCAATCGTCCTGGTGGTGTCCGGACTGTACCTCTGGTGGCCGCGTGGCAACGGGCTGCGCGGGATCTTCTGGCCGCGCCTGGCCAACCGCGGACGGCTGTTCTGGCGCGACCTGCACGCGGTTACCGGCTTCTGGGGCTCGCTGTTGCTGTTGTTTATGCTGCTGACCGGAATGACCTGGACCGGCTTCTGGGGCGCCAAGTTCGCCGACGTGTGGAATAGCTTTCCGGCGGCGATGTGGAACGCGGTGCCGCAGTCTGACGTACAGGCACGCAGCCTCAATACCGTCACCGGCCAGACCGTGGCCTGGGCGGTGGAAAACACCCCGCTGCCGACCTCCGACCCTCATGCGGAACACCGTGCCGGCGGCAGCGAACACAGTGCCCATGGCGCCCTGGCGATGCCGCCCATCGGCCTGGAGCAGGTGGTGCGGATCGCCAACGAGCGAGGCGTGGTGCCGGGCTACAGCGTGACCTTGCCCACCAGTGCGGAAGCGGTCTACACCATTGCCGTGTTCGCCGATGACCCGCGTAACGACGCCACCCTGCATCTCGACCAATACAGCGGCAAGGTGCTGGCCGATATCCGCTGGCGCGACTACAACGGCCTGGCCAGGAGCGTGGAAATGGGCGTGATGCTGCACGAGGGCAAGTTTTTTGGCCTGGCCAATCAACTGCTGATGCTGGCGGTCTGCCTGATGATCCTGCTCAGCTCGGTCAGTGGCCTGGTGCTCTGGTGGAAGCGCCGGCCCCAGGGCCGCCTGGGCGTGCCGCCGTTGCGCCATGACCTGCCGCTGTGGAAAACCGCGTTGGTGATCGTGGCGCTGCTCGGTCTGGCCTTTCCCCTGGTCGGTGCTTCGTTGCTGGTGATCGGCGTGGTCGATTGGCTGCTGCTGGCGCGCGTACTGCCCGCCGCCCGGCGGGCGCTGGGCGGCTGAGCGGGCACTGGTGGACCTCGTTTGGCAGGTTTTGTACGGTGGCTTAAGCTGGTTTGGGGCCTGCAAGGTTGCAGGCTGCAAGCTCTGATTGGCACGCCATCACGAGGACGTGCCCATGCGCCACCTGTTACTGCTGACTCTGACGTTGGCCAGCCCCCTGGCCTTTGCAAAAACCGAATGCACCACTGCCGACAAGGCCCAATGGCAGGACGAGACAAGGTTTCAGGAGCAGCTGAAAAGCCAGGGCTACCAGATCAACAAGTTCAGGTGACTGGCGGCAATTGCTACGAGATCTACGGCTTCGACAAGGACAAGCGCAAGGTCGAGATCTACTTCGATCCGGTGAGCGGCAAGGTCGTCAAGGAAGAAGTGGAGGACTGATGCCCAGCGCTACCCTGCTCCTCTGGGACCCGCTGGTGCGCCTGTGCCACTGGTCCCTGGCCGGTGTCTTTGTCGCTAACTACTTCTTTACCGAAGAGGGCGATGGTTGGCACCGCTGGCTGGGTTACTACGCCCTGACCTGGCTGCTGATCCGGTTGGTGTGGGGGGTTGTCGGCCCGGGCCCGGCGCGGTGGTCAGATTTCTGGCCGCGCCCTGGGCGCCTGATCGAACACGCTCGGGCCTTGATCGGCGGGCGGCCTTATCACCGCCTGGGGCATTCTCCGATTGGCGGCCTGGTAATGATTCTGATGCTATTGCTGCTGGCCGGATTGGGTGTCACCGGCTTCCTGATGGAGGAGGTCGACTATTTCTGGGGGGCGGACCCGCCCCTGCAGCTGCATGCGGTTTTTGCCAACGCCTTGCTCGGTCTGGTGGAGCTGCACCTTGGCGCGGAGCTGTTGGAAAGCTACCGTTTGCGCGAGAACCTGCCGCTGTCGATGATTACCGGCAAACGGCGTAAACCCTAGGGGCTGCCAGGTCCGGATTACGGATAGGAGTGTTAGACGGTCAGTGGCGGCCGCCAGCCAGTCTTAGGCGCTTGGTGGCGTGGGGCGAGGTTCGTCGCCCGGGTACGGTACGCTGTTGAGTCGTTTAACCCGGTCATGGGGGCAGTCGCAGTGGCGGAAAACCGGCTATCCACAACAGCCCTGCGAGCGGCGTTGCGAAGCTATGGGCCATGCCCGCGAAGCCCCACGCCGGTAGCTGTCAGTGCTGATGGGCCTCGCCGTTACCGGTCGTGGCCAGGTTGATGTCCCAGTAGGCGGCCTCGATCTTATGGCCATCGAGGTCGCGGACAAAACAGCCGTAGTAGGGCGCGCCATAGTCCGGGCGCGGCCCGGGTTCGCCTTCGCCGCGGCCGCCGGCCTCCAGGGCGGCCTGGTAGAAGGCGCGTACCGCAGCCGGATCGTCGGCGACGAAGCCGCAGTGGGTGCCATTGCCGACCGTGGCCGGCTGGCCATCGATCGGGGCCTGGATCCAGAACTCCGGGTAGTCACGGCCAAAGGCCACTGCTCCGGGGTGTGCCATCAGCCGTTTGCAGCCGAGGGTCGCCAGGACCCGCTCATAAAAGGCCACGGCCCGTTCGAACTGATTGGTGCCCAGGGACAGATGGGACAGGATGCTGGGGTTGCTCATGGGGATCCTCCTTGATGGCGTTGTCACAGCCTAGTCCAGACGGGCCCGTCCGGGTGGGTGCCACCCAGGCGCCGAGGGCTCAGGCGTCGTTTACCTGGGGTTCCTGCAACAGCATAAAGACGCGGAACAGCACCACGGTGGAAAACAGCAGCAGGAAACCGTTCAGGGAGTCCAGCAGCAAGGTGAATGGCAGGTTGGCCGTCTGGCCTTCGCCGGGGTAGCTCCACCAGTCCAGCGCGAGCAGCGGCAGCATGACGGTCAACACACAGAACAGCAGGGTCCAGAAATGGCCGGTGGTTTGCCGGTAGCTTTCCTTCAGGGCTTCCAGTGGCGTCAGGCCACGCAGCACCAGCAGGTATTCGGCGAACGCCAGCTTGATCATCACCCAGAGCCCTGGCAACAGCAGCAGCGAGGCACCCAGCATGATCAGCAGGGTGCACAGCCCCACCAGCAGGGCGAAGGTGGGCCACAACCACATCGCCATGGTCAGCAGGTCGCGGGCGCGCGGGCGCAGGCCGCGGCTGCGGGCATCCAGGTAGAGAATCAGCGCCGCGCTGTAGACTGGGTAGAACAACAGGCCGATCAGCACCTGGTAGGTGGGCGCGCTGGCTTCGCTGGCCCAGGCGAGGGCTCCTTGCTGGGCCAGGTTTTCCAGGATGATCAGGGGCAGGCAAAGACGGGCGATATCACCCAGGTTGCGACTGAAGAAGTACCAAGCGTCACGCAGGATCGGGAGCGGGTTCATAAGGGGGTCGCGCAAGGAAATCAGTCCGCCACTGTAGCCCAAGGCGACCTGGCCTCCAATGCCAGCGCGCGCCGATCGGCCGCCCTTCCTCAGTCCGCGAAGCGCGCCAGCAGCGCGGCGCAGTCCAGCACCTGGGCATATTCACCGTGCAGGTTGGCCATGGCCATGGCGTGAACCTCCTCGGCGCTGCGCGCATGGCCGTGGAAGTCATTCTTGGCGAAGGTGTAGCAGGCGTCTTCGGCGACAAAGGCACGAAACCCCAGGTTGCCGGCGCTGCGGGCGGTGGACTCCACGGAGTTTTCGCTGGATACCCCGACTATCACCAGCTGGTCGAGGGCACGTACCCGCAGCCAGCGTTCCAGCCCGGATTGGGCAAAGGCGTCCGGCACGTTTTTCTCGAACAAGGCTTCTTCCGGCCCGGGTTCGAAGGCCGCCTGGAACAGCGCGCCGACCTGGCCGGGAGCGAACACCGAGGTCGCCGAGCGCGAGATATGCCGCACATGCAGCAGCGGCCAGTGCCGCTGGCGCCAGTGCCCGAGCAGGTCCAGCATGCGCTGCTCGGCAGCCGGGTTATTGCGTGGCCCCAGGTGAGGGGCGAGCATGCCCTGCTGCTGGTCGATGATCAGCAGGGCCGGTGGGGCCATGCGCGGGACGACTGGGGTAGTGTGGGGCATGGCAGGCTCCGCGAGATGGCCAGGGTGATTTCACGCGCCGGCGCGACAAGGCTGCGGCAAGCGGCCGTCGGGCTGGCATACTGGGGGCCGACTTTAACCCAGGCCCAGTGGCCCGCCATAGCGCAACCGCGCCACCAGGAGTGCCGGTGAAAAAGATCGCCGTATTCGCCGATGTCCAGAACCTCTATTACACGGTGCGCCAGGCCCACGGCTGCCATTTCAACTACGCGGCATTGTGGGCCGATATCAGCCAGCATGGGCAGATCGTCGAAGCCTACGCCTATGCCATCGACCGCGGCGATGCCAAGCAGCAGCAGTTTCAGCAGATCCTGCGCAACCTGGGGTTTACCGTGAAACTCAAACCCTTTATCCAGCGCAGCGACGGCTCGGCCAAGGGCGACTGGGACGTGGGCATCACCATGGATATCATGGACGCCGCGTCCCAGGTCGACGAGGTGGTGCTGGCTTCCGGCGACGGCGATTTCGATATGCTGCTCGAGCGTATCAGGAGCCGGCATGGGGTCACGGCGGTCGCCTATGGCGTCCCCGGGCTGACCGCGCAGTCCCTGATCCGCGCCGCCAGCCGCTACGTGCCGATCGAAGGCAGCCTGCTGTTGAAGAATTGAACCTACTACTTGCAGGACTGACGTTGGAACGCATCGCCGTAATCGACTTTGAAACCACTGGGCTGTCGCCTGGACAGAACGCCCGCGCCACCGAAATCGCCGCGGTGATCCTGGAAAACGGGCGTATCGTCGCGCGTTACCAGAGCCTGATGAACGCTGGCGTCACGGTGCCGCCCTTTATCGAGCAACTGACGGGCATCAGCACCCGCATGGTCCGCGCCGCGCCGCCGGCCGCCGAAGTGATGGCGGCAGTGGCGGATTTTGTCGGCGACACGCCCTTGCTGGCCCATAACGCCTCGTTCGACCAGAAGTTCTGGGATGCCGAGCTGGCCCGGATCCGCCGCACCCGCCTGCAGCCCTTCGCCTGTTCGCTGTTGCTGGCGCGCCGGTTGCTGCCCGAAGCGCCCAACCACAAACTCGGCACGCTCAACACCTGGGCGCGGCTACCGGTCACCGGCCAGGCGCACCGGGCAATGGCCGACGCGGAAATGGCCGCCAACCTGACCGGCTACCTGGCGGCGCTGTTACGCGAACGCCACGGCCTGCGGCAACTCAGCCATGGCCTGCTGTGCCGTTTGCAGAAGATTCCCGCGGCCAAGGTAGGCGAGGCGCTACGTCGCGAGCGACGCGGTGCCTGAGCAGCGCGGGGGGAGTAGTCACTTAGTGTGGGTCAATTGTATTTATTCACTCCGAACCCAGGGTGATGTATCGCCTCTTAGGAACCTTCTCCATCAGGCTCAGTCCAGCTTTTATAAACATTGGCTGGGGCAATGATGGTTTTGGGGTGTGCTGGCAGCGTTAGGTTGTCGCTTAACCCTTCACTCAAACCACGGTCCACGCTCGCAACGCGGTCTGCCCCTCGCCGAGGCTGCAAAGAGGAGAGAGTGATGGAAACGCAAGAACTGCACCGTGGTCGACTGGTCGATCATATCCAGCTGGTCGTCCAGGACCTTGCCGCCGCCAGGCGATTTTACGGCGCCATCCTGGAGACCCTGAATATCCCAATCGCCGGCAGCGCCGACAGCTACTTCTGGGCCGACGAATTATTTATCAGTACACCCGACAGTGACGCCGCGCTGGGGGTTTTGACCGGTCGGCAGCATCTGGCTTTCCAAGCTCAGGACCGAGCCACGGTGCACGCCTTCTACCAGGCCGCCTTAGCCGGTGGCGGCACGGATAACGGTCCGCCTGGCGAACGCAGCTACCACCCGGGTTATTACGCCGCGTTCGTGTTGGATCCAGAGGGCAACAATATCGAGGCGGTGTACCACGGTGAGGCCAGGCGCAGCGCCCCGTCGGTTCATATCAGCTTCTAGTGGGTCCATGGGCGTGCTGCCCTTGGGGGCGTAGGGAGTGGGGCGCAGTATCGTTTCGCGGCCAGGGGCCGCTCCTGTGGGAGAGCCTGTTAGGCGCGGGGCGAGGGCGCCGGGTCCAGCGCGGAATTCTCAGTCCAGGATCACCAAGTGATTGGGCAGTTCGTTGCGCTCATGGCTGGCGGGCAAGTGCTGCGCCAGCAGTTCGCCGCAGCCGGCGATGCAGTCGAGAAACCCCTGCAGGGTCTGGCCCTGGCCCACCTGCTGGGTAAAGCGGGCGACCATTGCCTGCCAGCTGGCATCCGGCAGGTGCCGGGCAATACCGCGGTCCACCAGTATCTCCACGTAGCGTTCGGCCTCGCAGACGAAGATCAGTATCCCGGTAGCGCCGTCGGTGTGGTGCAGGCGTTGCTCGAGAAACTGCCGTCGCGCCAGGTTGGCGGCATGCCAATGACGCAGCCGGCGTGGCACCAGTCGGCGGTTCAGGGCCGGCAGTTGCAACAGCAGTGTCACGCCGGCAAAACACGCCAGCTGCAGCAACCACAGGTAGCGGGCATCCAGCCAGAGCGCATAAAAGTTAACCAGGCCGGGCACCAGCAGGGCCAGCAGCGCGGCCCAGAGCGGAGCGGCATAGCGGTAATCATCGGCACGGGCCGCCAGCACCGTGACCAGTTCGGCATCGGTAGTGCGCTCGACCGCGGCGATGGCCTGGGCCACCTGCCGTTGTTCCTGTTCGTTCAATAACGCCATGGGCTTCTCATTGCAAAGGGTTACCAGCCGCCGGACGCGCCGCCGCCACCAAAACTGCCGCCACCGCCGCTGAATCCGCCGCCGCTGGAACGGCCACTGCCGCCACTTAGCACAGCGCCCAATAGGCCACCGGCCAGCGAGCCGCGGCGGCCATTGCCCACCAGGCTGATCAGGATAAAAAACAGCACCACCAGCAGGATCAGCCAGGGCGAGTCGCCGGCTTCGCCCGGCTGCTCCTGCGCCACCGGCAGCGGTTCACCGCCCAGCACCTGGAGCATCGCGGCCACGCCGGCGCGAATACCGGCCGGGAAGTCGCCGGCCTTGAAGGACGGCAAGATCGCCTGCTGGATAATGGCCCAGGACTGCGCGTCGGTCAGTTGGCCTTCCAGGCCGTAGCCCACTTCGATGCGCACCTTGCGTTCGTCGCGGGCGACCAACAGCAGGGCACCGTTGTTCTTGCCTTTCTGGCCGATGCCCCAGTGACGGCCCAGCTGATAGCCGAATTCCTCGATGCCCAAGCCCTGCAGGTTTTCCAGGGTGACCACTACCAGTTGCTGGCCGCTGGCTTTTTCATGGGCGTCCAGCCGCTGCGCCAACTCCTGCTCGGTTGCGGTGTCGAGCAGCTGGGCCTGGTCCACCACCCGGCCAGTCAGTGCGGGGAAGGCGACCTGGGCCTGGGCCAGCAAGGCCCAGGTCATCAACACCAGCAGCAGTGGCAGGGACCGCCAGCGGCTCATCAGAATTTCACTTCTGGGGCTTTTTCAGCCGCCGGCGCGGTGGCCTTGAAGGTTTCACGGGGCTGCAGCTCGCTGTACATCAGGCTGTGCCAGAGGCGACCGGGAAAGGTGCGGATCTCGGTGTTGTAGCGCTCCACCGCCAGTACGAAGTCGCGACGGGCCACCGTGATACGGTTTTCGGTGCCCTCCAGCTGGGACTGCAAAGCCAGGAAGTTCTGGTTCGCCTTAAGATCCGGGTAGCGCTCGGAAACCACCATCAGCCGGCTGAGGGCGCCGCTGAGTTGTTCCTGGGCTTGCTGGAACTGCTGGAGTTTCTGCGGATTGTCCAGGGTGTTGGCATCGACCTGGATGGAGGTGGCCTTGGCCCGCGCCTCGATCACCGCGGTCAGGGTGTCCTGTTCGTGCTTGGCGTAACCCTTGACGGTCTCGACCAGGTTGGGGATCAGGTCGGCACGGCGTTGGTACTGGTTCTCCACCTCACCCCAGGCCGCCTTGACCTGTTCGTCATAGGTGGGAATGTTGTTGATGCCGCAACCGCTGAGGAGCGTGGCCAGCAGCAGCCAGGTCATGATCCGGCCCTGTGTGCGTCTGTGCGAGGTGATCTGCATGGTCCTACCGTTCCCCTGATCGATGAGCTGAAAGCGCGCGTGACGTCATTACCCTAGCCGGCATCAAGGCGATTGGCTATCAAAGCCGTGCCAGCGAAGGAATCCGTGCTTAACAGAACCCAACCGGCGCCGAGAGTTCGAAACGATGGCCGAATAGAAACGGGTCGCGGCGTGCCGGGCAGGGTAAACTCGCGGTATCCGTATTTCCCTTTCTGGTTTCCCGTCATGACTTTTGCCTCCCTCGGTCTGCTCGACCCCCTGCTGCGTGCCCTCGACTCCCTGGGTTATGCCATCCCCACGCCGGTGCAGGCCCAGGCCATTCCGGCGGTATTGGCGGGGCGCGACCTGATGGCCGCGGCGCAGACCGGTACCGGCAAGACCGCCGGTTTCGCCTTGCCGTTGCTGCAGCGCCTGACCCTGGAGGGGCCGACGGTGGCCAGCAATGGCGTGCGCGCCCTGGTCCTGGTGCCGACCCGCGAGCTGGCCGAACAGGTGCACGAGAGCATCCGCGAGTACGCGGTTAACCTGCCGCTGAGCACCTACGCGGTCTATGGCGGGGTCAGCATCAACCCGCAGATGATGAAACTGCGCAAGGGCGTCGACGTGCTGGTCGCCACCCCGGGGCGCTTGCTCGACCTGCACCGGCAGAACGCGGTGAAGTTCGGCCAGGTGCAGACCCTGGTGCTGGACGAAGCCGACCGCATGCTCGATCTGGGCTTTTCCGAGGAGCTGCGCGACATCTATGCCGCGCTGCCGAAAAAACGCCAGACCCTGCTGTTTTCCGCGACCTTCTCCGAGTCCATTCGGAGCCTGGCCGGGCAGATGCTGGACAACCCGCTGAGCATCGAGGTCAGCCCGCGCAACCAGGCCGCCAGCAGCGTCAAGCAGTGGGTCATCCCGGTGGACAAAAAGCGCAAGGCCGAGCTGTTCAGCCATCTGTTGGAAACCCAGCGCTGGACCCAGGTGCTGGTCTTCGCCAAGACCCGTAACGGCGTCGACCAACTGGTCAGCCTGTTGCAGCAGCAGGGCGTCAACGCCGACGGCATCCACGGCGACAAGCCCCAGGCCACCCGGCAACGGGCGCTGGACCGCTTCAAGGCGTCCGAGGTGCAGATACTGGTCGCCACCGACGTGGCCGCCCGCGGGCTGGACATCGACGACCTGCCCCTGGTGGTCAACTTCGACCTGCCGATCGTGGCCGAGGATTATGTCCACCGTATCGGCCGTACCGGCCGTGCCGGGGCCCTGGGCCAGGCGATTTCCCTGGTCTGCGCCGACGAAGTCGACCAGCTGGCGGCCATCGAGGTGCTGACCCGCCAGACCCTGAAGCGTGTCGAGCAGCAGGACTTCGAGCCCGAACACCGGGTGCCGCTGACCGACGCCAGCGGCCAGGTTCTGAAAAAACCGAAGAAGCCGAAAAAGCCCAAGGTGGTCGGTGGCGGCGGCAAGAAAAACCTGGGCAAGTGGCTGGAAAGCGACGAGCCGGCCAGTCCCCAGGTCAAGGCCGTGCGCAAGGTGCCGCTGTTCAACACCGGGCCGAAAAAGAAGAAATAGCGCCTATCCGGCTCGCGTGAGCCGGATGGCTAACCCGCCAAAGTGGGTGATCGTTCCCATGCTCCGCGTGGGAAAGCCGCCCGCGACGCTCCCGCGTCCAAGTCCACCCGCAGGCCTTCCCACGATCATCGGGCTCGGCCGACGCGCCGTTATCCCAGCGCTGAGATCAGGGTTTTGGTCGCTCATAGGCGCCCAGGTCACAGACCGCCACGCCATCGCCGTCACCGTCCCGGGGTCGGCTGGTACCGCGTTGGTCCTGCTGGGTGCAGCTGCCCAGGCCGGCATCCACTGCCGGGCTGCCTGGACGCAGGGCATAGGTTGGCAACGCCGGGTTGCTGTTGGCCGCCAGCGGATAGAGAACCCGGGTAAAAGCTTCCCCGTTCTCGCGGTACAGCTCGGCGGTACAGTTGCCCGGACCGTTGCCCAGCAGCAGTCCATAGGCCCGGTAGGTGGCGTTGGGGCCGGTGGTGTTGCAGTTGCGCGCTTCGTCCTCGATGAATGAGTCGTAGTTGCCGATGATCAGGCTGTTGCGCAGCGACAGCTGGCCGAAATTTTCCAGGCCGCCGGTATTGCCGGCGATGGTCACATTGATCAACTGGGCTTTAGGTACTGCTCTTCCTGACGGCCAGGCCTGGCCGTTGCTAAAAGCGGACGCGCCGATGCTGGCACTGAGGGTGCTGTTGCTCAGCTTCAATACTACGCCGTTGGGAAATGCTGGGCTCCACAGCGTGCCGTTGTGAATCGCTCCCCCGGTGCCATATTCCCTCACATGGTTGTCGATAAAGGCACTGCGGCTGATGTCCGCGTGGCCCTGGTTGGAGATCGCGCCACCGAAGGATGCATGTTCGTCGGTGCCAGTGGCTTTGTTACCGGTAAAGCGGGAATCACGCACGGTCAAGGTGCCGCGGTTGAGGATGGCGCCGCCTTCACTAGAAGCGCTGTCGTAGTTGAAGGAGAGGTTGTCCTGAAAGCGCGAGCTGTCGATCACCAGGCTACCGTAGTTGGCGATGCCACCGCCGAGGCCGATCCCTAACCCTTCATAGGTGCCGACCGCCTCGTTGAAATTGAAACTGACCCGGTCCAGGCTGACCTGGCCGTGGTTTTCCAGGCCGCCTCCGTAGAAGGAGGTACGGCCATGCTCCACGGCCAGGCGCTCCAGCCGCAGGCGCCCCGTGGCCAGCACCTCGAAAACCCGATCACGGGCGCTGAGCGAGCCGCGCACGAAGGTCTGCTCGGCGCCCAGGCCGATGATGCTGAGTTCATCGGTGATATCCAGGTCGCCATTGAGGTTGGCGTCCTCGTCCAGGGTATCACCGGGTTGGTCTCCCCACTTTGTTTCGCCGCTGGGGGCCGGCAAACTCAGGGTGTAGGCACCGGCCCCGAGCAGGATGCGGTCGGGCCCGGGGCGGGCATTGGCCACGACCACGGCATCGCGCAGCGAACAATGGGCCGCGCAGACACCGTCGAACTGATCCTCGCCCGTGGTCACCGCCAGGTCGAGGGCGTTGGCGGCCAGCGACAGGCTGGACAGGGCAACGGTCAGCAAGGCGCAGGCACACGAGGTGCCTGGATAGATGGCTGGTTTGTGCATTATTTTTCCTGGTATGGACAACAGCAACAGTGATGGCAGAACTTCAGCGGATCTCAGGGTTTGGGCCGCTCGTAAGCCCCCAGGTCACACACCGCCACGCCATCACCGTCGCCATCCCGGGGCCGGCTGGCACCGCGCTGGTCATGCTGGGTGCAGCTGCCCAGGCCGGCATCCAGCGCCGGGCTGCCTGCCCGCAGGGCATGGGTTGGCAACGCCGGGTTGTTATTGTCCGCCAGCGGGTAGAGCACCTGGGTGAAGGTCTGGCTGTTCTCGCGGTACAGCTCGGCCGTGCAGTTGCCCGGACCGTTGCCCAACAGCAGGCCAGAGGCCTGGTAGCTGGCTTGCGGGCCAATGTTGTTGCAGTTGAGCGCTTCCTCCTCATATTCGTCGTGGTTGCCGATAATCAGGCTGTTGCGCAGCGACAACTTGCCGAAGTTGTTCAGCCCGTAGCCGGTGTTGCCGACGATGCTGACGTTGATCAGCTGCGCACGGGGGATGCCACCGCCAGGCGGGTAGTACTGGCCGTTGCTGACACTGCCGGGGCCGAAATTGCCGCTCAGGGTGCTGTTGGTCAACTTCAGCACGCCGCCCTTGTCGTTGGAGATCGCCGCGCCGCTGCCATTGGTCGGCACGCGGTTGCCGACAAAGACGCTGCGGGTGATATCGGCCTGGCCCTGGTTGGCGATGGCGCCGCCCAGGGCCGCGTCGTCGTCGTCCGAGGCGCTGTTGCCGCTGAAGTTGGAGTCGCGCACCGTCAGGCTGCCGCGGTTGAGGATGGCGCCGCCATGGCCGAACGAGCCTTCTCCCGCGGAAGACGAGTTATTCTGGAACCGCGAGCTGTCGACCATCAGGCTGCCGTAGTTGGCGATGCCGCCGCCGTTGCCGGGCTCGAAGGCCCCGGAGGCCCGGTTGAAATTGAAGTGGACCCGATCTAGACGCACTTGACCGTGGTTCTCCAGGCCCCCGCCGTAGAACCAGGTGCGCCCGTTCTCCACCGCCAGGCGTTGCAGCAGCAGGCGTCCGTTGCCCAGGACTTCGAAGACCCGGTCGCGGGCGGCGGGCGTGCTGCGAACGAAACTCTGCTCGGCGCCCAGGCCGACGATGCTCAGCTCGTCGTCGATATCCAGGTCACCGTTGAGGTTGGCGTCCTCGTCGAGGGATTCACCTTCGCCGCCCACGTCGGCCGGCAAGCTCAGGGTGTAGGATCCCGCGCCCAGCAGGATGCGGTCGGCGCCCGGCAGGGCATTGGCTGCTGCCACCGCATCGCGCAGGGAGCAATGGCTGTTGCAGATGCCGTCGAACTGGTCTTCGCCGGTGCTGACGGAAAAATCCGCGGCCAGGGCGTTCAACGACCCGCCGGCCAAGACTCCGGTCAGCAGCAGTGGGACGACGCGCTGGGCGACTGAATGGCCGCCGATTGTTGGCATGGGCATGACGCTACCTCGTGATGGAGAAAAGAACGCGCCGCAGGAACCGCCTCGATCGGCGCTCGCTCCTGGGCTCAGGGCTGAAACAATTCGTAGGCCCCCAGGTCACAGATCGTCACGCCGTCGCCGTTGCCATCCTGGGGACGGGAGACGCCGCGCTGGTCCTGTTGACTGCAGTTACCGATGGCCGCGTCCAGGGCCAGGCTGCCTGGCCGCAGGGCATGGGTGCGGGTGGGTCCGCCGTTGTCGGCCAGGGGAAAGAGCAACTGCTGGAAGGTCTGCGGGTAGTCGATAAACAGGTCGCCACGGCAATTGCTCGCTTCGCTGTTCAACAGCAGGCCTTTGGCCTGGTAGGTAAAGTGTGGCCCCAGGTTGCGGCAATTGGCCGGGCCGTCGGTGTAGAGGTCGAAGTTACCGGCGACCAGGCTGTTACGCAGCAGCAGGGTGGCCCAGTTGAGCACGGCGAATCCCGCATTGCCGGCCACCGTGACCTGCATCAGCGTGGCCCTGGCCTGGGGCAGCGCCGGATTGCCGGGAAAACCGTTGCTTAGCGCGCCGCCATTGCCGTTCAAGGTGCTGTTGTACAGCAGCAGCTCACCGGCCTCGTTGGCGATAGCGCCGCCCAGACCCATTTCGGCCGTCCGGTTGGCAGTGAACAGACTGCGCCCGACCGTGGCCGTACCCTGGTTGTAGAGGGCGCCGCCGGCCCCGCGGTCACCCTGGTCGTCGACCCGGTTCGCGTTAAATTCGCTGTTGAGCACCTGCAGGCTGCCACGGTTGAACAGGGCTCCGCCGCGGCCGAGGTTGTTGTTCCAGAAGGCGCCCGAGGCCACATTGTCGTGAAAGTGCGAGGCGACCACCTGCAGGTCGCCATAGTTGGCGATGGCGCCGCCCTGGCCATGCTCGAAGGCTTCGGCTTCGGGCAGCGGCACCCCGGCGGTATCCGGGGTCATGGCGCGGTTGTTCCGTGCCAGGACATTGCGCAGTTGCAACTGGCTGTAGTTCTCCACCGCGCCGCCGTTATCCGCGCTGTGGCCGCCTTCCAGCACCAGGTCGCGCAACACCAGGCGGCCACCGGGGCGGACCTCGAGCAGGCGCCCATGCCCCGCGCCCTGGATGCGGCTAGCCAGGGATTCGGCCCCCTGGATCCGCAGCTCGCCGCTGATATCCAGATCACCGTGGCGGTTGTCGTCCTCGTCCAGCGGGGCGCCGCGCGGATCGAGTGGCGCCGGCAGGCTGAGTGTGAAAATACCCGCCGGCAGCAGCACCACCTGTGCGCCGACCGAACGGTTGGCGCTGGCCACCGCCTCGCGCAACGTGCACTGCTGGGTGCAGTAGCCGTCGTCGCCGTCTGCGGTGGTGGTGACCCGCCAGGTGGCAGCCTCGGCGCTGGCGAGGGGCAGTGCCATGATCAGACCCAATAGCGTAGTGCGGGGCAGAGCGAACATAGGTGGCGTCCTTGCTGATAGGTTGGCCGTCCGGGTGGCGGCGAGCGTTCCGGTTGGCGGGTTTCAGGGTGAAGTCAGTTCGTACGCCCCCAGGTCGCAGGCCACCACGCCGTCGCCATCGCCGTCCTGGGGTCGCGGCAGGCCGCGCTGGTCGTGACCGGCACAGGAGCCCACAGCGGCATCGAGCGCCAGGCTGCCCGGACGCAGGGCAAAGGTCGCGGTCCGGCCCCCGTTGTCGGCCAGGGGCAGCAGCAATTGCTCGAAGGTTTGCGCGTAGTCGAGGTAGAGGTCGGCACTGCAGTCGCTCGGCTCGCTGTTGAGCAGCAGGCCAGATGCCTGGTAGCGGTAATGTGGGCCTTCATTGCGGCAGTTAGTCACCTCGTCTTCGTAGACCCCGAGGTTGCCGGCGATCAGGCTGTTGCGAATACGCAGCTGGCCGCTGTTGCGCACCCCGAAGCCGCTGTTGCCGGCGATGGTCACATGGATCAACTGGGCACTGGGGTCGTTGCTCGCGGGGTTGGCGTAGTAGCCATTACTCAGGGCACCACCAGTGCCATAGTGCCCGCTAAGGGTGCTGTTGCTCAGCTTCAGCTGGCCATTGTCGTCGTTGGCGATGGCAAACCCGCGGCCGCCCTCGGAGCCGCGATTGGCGCTGAAGATGCTGCGGGCGACGTCCGCCACGCCGGCATTGTAGAGCGCGCCGCCTGCGCTGCGTTCGGACTCGTCGGCGGCGCTGTTGCCGCTGAACGTGCTGTCGCGTACCTGCAGACTGCCGCGGTTGAAGATCGCGCCGCCGCGGCCCAGGTTGTTGTCGCCGTAGCCCCAGGCACGGTTGTTCTCGAACCGCGAGGCGTGCACGATCAGGGTGCCATAGTTGGCAATCCCGCCGCCTTGGCCGGAGCGATAGCCGAGCTCGCCGGGCATCTCCTGGTAGCTGGGGTTCTGGGTGCTGGCGCGATTGTTGCGCACATCGACCTTACCCAGGTGCAAGTGGCCACGGTTACGCACGGCGCCACCGTTGTAGGCGCTACTGCCGTTTTCCAGTGACAGGTTGAGCAGGCCCAGGCTGACGCCAGGCGCCACGTCGAGCAACCGGTCGCGGCTGGCGGCCGAGCCGCTGAGCTGGCTGGCGCCGCTGCCCTGGATCAGCAGGTGATCGAGGATATCCAGGTCACCGTTGCGGTTGGCGTCTTCATCGTAGGGCACGCCCTGGGCGTCTTGTGGTGCTGGCAGTTCGAGTCGGTAGACACCGGCGCCGAGCAGGATGCGTTGGGTGCCGGGCAGTTGATTGGCGACCTGGACCGCATCGCGCAACGTGCAGTGGCTGTCGCACCGGCCGTCCAGGCTGTCGCCGGTCTGGGTGACCCGCAGTTCCTCGAAGGCGAACAGCGGGGTACTGAGCAGGCAGCTTACCAACGGGGTCAGGAACAACGGTCGCATCAGCAACATCCTGTGGGCTGATCGGCACTCGGGAAACCCGGGCGGGCGGGCGCCATGGCGCCTGTACCGGTGAAGAAGTTAAAGCCGTGAAATCCCCGGGTGCAAGTCGCGCGAGCGCCGCGCCGACGGCCGACACCCGCGGTGGGCGATGGTTAACGCTTTGGTCTCAAGCGGGGAACCATCGCCGGGCCGACCTGTCTTCCAAGGTTAGGCTTTGTGCCTGGGACGCCTGCCGTCACGCCGAGTCGTCCAGGCCGGCCCGCAGCGCGGCCAACTGTTTTTTGTGCTGGGCGGCGGCCGTCATGTCGTAGATCACCAGGCACAGGTGCTCGATCGGTCCATGGGCGGCCGCCAGGGGCAGCAGGGTGACGTTCTGGTACATGAAATCTTCCTGGCCGGTAATGGGCTGGTAGGTCTTGAAATGCACCAGATAGGGATGCTGCTCCCACAGGCTGAAGGCGCGGGTCCCCAGCTCGAAGACCGTATCGATCTTGCGCCGCAACCAGGCCTCGTCGATTTCGCCGAACAATTCGAACAGGCTCTTGCCTTGCACCGTATCGGGCCCCAGGCCGGAATGGTTTTCCATAAAACTGTTCCAGACCTCGATGCGGCACTGGCGGTCCAGTACCACCACGCCCACGTCCAGGCACTGCACGATATCGAGCAGCCAGTGAACCTCTTTGATGTCGATCTGCGCGGGCATGGCTCAGTCCATCAGGTAGCGAATCTTGTTGGTCAGGCGCTGGATCGAGTCTTCGGTGAACAGCAGCAACAGGTCGAAGTGGATGCTGTGCCCTTCCAGGCTGTAGCTGATCTCCACCGCCAGGGTCTTGCGCCAGCGTTGCTGGGTGACCTTGATCAACCGCTCGATGGAGGAATGCTGGCCGAGCAGTTGCGGGTGCCCCTGGGAGAAACGCACGTCGATCTGTTCGGCGATACCGCCCAGGCAGGCGCCGATCAGGATGCTGGCCAGGTCCATCAGCATTTCCGAGGTGTCGTTGTCGTCCCGTGGCTGCCAGCCAAGCAGGTTGGCCATGTCGCGGACCTCGGAATCGTGGAACAGCAGCAGCGCCTCGCCAGCGATGGCATCGCCGATAAAACCCTGGCAAACGGCGCTGAAGCGCTCGCCGCGCTGGGCGTCGACCAAGGTCATGTGCAGCTCGCTGACCTCGAAGATGTTCACCTGGGGTACGGGCAGCTGCACAAAGACCCCCAGCACCTTGGCCAGCAGCGCGGCGGCGCGGCCCATGGCGATATTGGTGACCTCACGCAGGGCGTCGCGAAAATTGACCTTGAGCAACCACTCCGGTCGTGGCTGCGCCAGCGGTACCGGGTCGTCGACGGCGATGGGTTGCAGCAGGCCGAGGCGCTCGAGGGTCTGGCGGACGATCTCCGGCTCGGCCGGTTTCTTGATAAAGGCCAGGGCACCCAGTTCCAGAACCCGGCGGGCGGCATCTTCCTGGACATCGCCGGACACCACTATGACCTTGGGATGGAGGCCTTCGGCCTGCAGTTGCGCCAGCACTTGGTAGCCGTCCAGCACCGGCATGGTCAGGTCCAGCAGGACCACGGCGCCGAGGCCCTGACGAATGGCGGTGAGGCCTTCTTCACCCTGGCTGGCCTGGGTGATGGACACCGGCCATTCCGGCGGCAGCGCGCGAATCAATTGCTTGCGCGCCATCATGGAGTCATCACAGACCAGAAGAGGTATCACGAACAGGTCACCACTGCGGGCTAACGCCGACGATACGGCCGGCTCAGAACAAGCATAGCCGCTGGCATTGATGCGTGGGCCCCAGCCTCAGGGCGTGCCTTCTCGCAGTGGACGTTCCATATAGCGATGCGGGGTGATGCTTGCCACGGCCGCAGGCCGTTCGGCACGGGTGCGAAAGCCCAGGCGCGTGTACAGCGCTTCGGCCCGTGGATTGCTGGCCGCGACGTCCAGGGCGGCGGTGGGCAGGCCCTGGTGCAGGCCCTGGCGCAACAATTCGAGGATCAGTGCCTGGCCAAGGCCCTGGGCCCGCAAGGCGGGGTCGACCCCCAGATGGCCCAGGTAAAACACCCCGGCCTTGGGCGGCTGAACGGTGCGTTCGACCTGCAGGCCGCGGCGGATCACCCCGGCGGCATGGCGTGGGCCGTAGAACCGCAGGATCTGACCGAGGGCGGCGAGGGTATGGGCGAGGTTCGAACCGCCGGCTCTGGCCATGCCGCACGCGACGACGCGGCCATCGAGCAGGGCCAGTTGGTGCAGGCGGTAACTGAATTCCCCCTGCGGACTGCTGAAGGCACTGCGCAGGAAGTCTTCGGCCGATCCACGGCGCGGGTGGCGGAAGACGTAGTCGAAGGCGGCGGGCCCCGAACTGTAGATCAGCGGCACGGCCTGATCGGCATCGCCCGGTTGGGCGGGGCGGAAGGACAGCGACATGGCGCGCTCCAGAAGGGCAGTCTGGCAAAGTTGGAACGATCGTACATTAATCCTCCGTCCTTCAGTAGCGGTCCTTGCACCCTAGGTGCGCTACGGGCGTTGGCCACGCAACCAGGCCAGCATCCCCAGCCCCGCCGCTCGCCCGCTGGCGAAACAGGCGGTCAACAGGTAGCCGCCGGTAGGGGCTTCCCAGTCGAGCATCTCGCCCGCGCAAAACAGACCCGGTAGCTGGTGCAGCATCAGGTTGGCGTCCAGGGCCTCGAAGGGCACGCCACCGGCGCTGCTGATGGCCTCGTCCAGGGGGCGGGTGCGCACCAGGGTCAGCGGCAGGGCCTTGATCGCGTCCGCTAGCCGCAAGAAATCGGCAGGCGTCGCTGGGTCGCTCAGCTCGCGCAGCAGGCCGGCGCGCACACCATCCAGCCCCAGTTGCACGCGCAGGTGATTGCTCAAGGACTTGCTGCCACGGGGTCGACGCAGCAGGTTCTGCACCTGTTCCAGACTGCGCTGGGGCTGCAGGTCCAGGTGCAGTGTCGCCGTCCCTTGGCGTTCGATTTGCTGCCGAATGGCGGCGGACAGGGCATAGATCAGGCTGCCTTCCACGCCCTGGGTGGTGATCACGAACTCGCCCAGGCGCGGGCCCGCGGGCGCCAGGGCCAGGGCACAGGACTTGACCGGCGCCCCGGCGAATTTATCGCGGAACCAGGGGCTCCAACCCTCCACCTCGAAGCCGCAGTTGCTGGGCCGCAGCGGCGCCACCGCGATACCTCGTTGCGCGAGCAGCGACGCCCAGGCGCCGTCCGAGCCGAGCCGTGCCCAACTGCCGCCGCCCAGGGCCAGCAGCACCGCGTCGGCTGCGAGCCGCTGCTCGCCCTCCGGCGTGGCGAAGCGCAACTCACCGTCCTCGCTCCAACCCAGCCAACGCCGGCGGGTGTGCAGCCCGACACCCAGTTCGCGCAGGCGTTTGAGCCAGGCGCGCAGCAGCGGTGCGGCTTTCATATCGCGGGGAAAGACCCGACCGGAGCTGCCGACGAAGGTGTCGATGCCCAACCCATGGATCCATTCGCGCAGGTGATCGGCGTCGAACGGCTCCAGGAGCGCGCGCAGGGCCTTCTCGCGTTCGCCATAGCGGGACAGGAACGCCGCCTTGCCCTCGGCGTGGGTGATATTCATGCCGCCCACGCCGGCCAGCAGGAACTTGCGGCCGAGCGAGGGCATGGCATCGAACACCTCGACCCGCACGCCGGCCTGCGCGAGGGTTTCGGCGGCCATCAGGCCGGCGGGGCCGCCACCGATGATCACGGCAGAAATACGAGGGGGGGCGACGGTCATGGCGGCAACGGCAGGTCTGGGGAAAGGCGGCCATTCTACCCCAGCCGGCCCACTCGTTACCGGGCCGTGGCCGGCGACCGCTTCAGGGCTCGGTCGGTGGCGGTGGCGAGGCGGCTGCGTCGCGCCGGTGTTGCATGGCGCTGCTGAATGCCGCCGCGAGGATGCCGGTGGGCATGGCGATCAGGCCGATGCCGGTGATGGCGGTCAGGGCCGCCAGTGTCCGACCCAGTGCCGTTATTGGGTAGACGTCGCCGTAGCCAACGGTGGTCAGTGTGGCGATCGACCACCACATGGCGCGGGGGATGGAGCCGAACGCCTCGGGTTGCACGCCCCCTTCCACCAGGTACAGCAGGGTCGAGGTCAATACCAGCAGGAAGGCCGCGGCCATCAGTGTCAGCAGCAGTTCGAAACGCCGTTCGCGCAATGCCGCGCTGACCAGGCCCAGGGCGTGGGTGAAACGTCCCAGCCGCGCCAGGCGCAGGATGCGCAGTACGCGAAAGATGCGCAGCAGCAACGTTTCGTTGACCGTGGGGATCAGGAGCGAAGGGACGATGGCCAGCAGGTCGATCAATGCGGCGGGCGTCAAAGCATAGCGCAGACGGCCCAGCAGTGGTCCTTGGTACTTGGGGTTTTCCACGCAGACCCAGAGCCGAATCAGGTACTCGGCGAGGAACAGGGCGTTGAAGATCAGGTTGATCGAGTCGAACAGTCCCTCGTGGCCCAGGCGGACGCTGTCCTCGGTTTCGACCATGGTCAGCAGGGCGGAGACCAGGATCAGTACGCAGACCAGCGTGTTCAGCGGCGACAGGCCCGGCGCTTTGCGCCGGCTATGGTCCAATTGATCGGCGAGCAAGGTGCGGACGGCGGCCATGGCGGACGTTCCTGGGGGGCTGTGCGGGGGCGGGCCGTCCCGTGGCATCAGGTCTGGGCGTGCCGAACGACGGCCTGGACAAAGGCTTTGACCAGGGGTGGTACTTCACCCTTGAGGGCGGCGCGCTCCGGTTGGAACAGGGTGCCGACAAAAAACGGATGGTCGTCCAGCTCCAGGGCGCGCGCGTCGCCGAAGCCATCGACCGCAGTGATCCGCAGCGGACCGCTGGCCAGGGCTTCGCTGAAGGCCGGGTTAAGGCCAAAACGGCAGTGATAGCCCTCGTCCGCCTGCTCGCTACCGTAGGCCAGTGCCAGGCGCGAGGTGGGAGAGAAGCGTACATTGCCCTGCACCTCGACCAGTGCGCAGCTGAGCGGTGCGATCACCAGCCGGGCGCCCTCGGGAGCGGTTTCGGCATGTTCGGCGTCGGCCCAACCCAGCTGATGGCGCGCGTATTCGATCAGTGCGTGCTGGAAACCACCGCAGGTGCCGAGAAAGGGAACGCCCCGTTCACGGGCGAAGCGAATCGCCAGTAGGGCGCCGTCCATGTCCCGGTAGGGGGTGGCGGGCACCGCCCACAGCCCATCGAACCCCCGCAGACGCGCGTCGCTGTCCAGGTGCTCGGTGGGCAGCCACTGGGCCTGCAGATTCACGTCCAGGGCCGCGGCGGCCAGTTGCAGGGCCGGGGGAATGGCCTGATGGGCAATGACCGAGGCGTCATGGTCGCCGATCAGGCCGATGTTCAGACTGCGCATGGAGCGGGCCTCAGGGTTGTGGCTGCGATTGTCGTTGCTGCGCCTGTTCCGCTGCCGCTCTGGCGCGTTTGGTGTAATCCGAATAGGCAGGGATGGCGATGGCCGCAAGAATGCCGATGATGGCCACGACCACCACAGCCGCGACTATCGCTACCAGGGCAGAAGAGCCACCCTTGACGTTGCCATACTTCTGTTGCCAGCGCGCGTCATCGGTGCAGAGAAAGACGATGCCCTCGACTATGGCGATCACGGCGGGAATCCAGGTAAAGAACGCCAGCAGGTAAAAGATGCCCCACCATTGGCCCAGATAAAAGCGGTGTATGCCCAGCCCGCCCAGCAGCAGTGCCAGTACGGCGGCGGTGCCTTTGCTTTTTGGATTGAGGTTTTGGCTGGTGTGGCAGCTGGGGCATTGACTGGCGCTGGCGGTGATAGGGGCGCCGCACTGGCGGCAGAACACGTTGGGGGTCAGTTCGGCTTGAGGCGCCTGGTAAGGCTTGGCATCCATGATCGGGGTGGTATCCAGTGAGGAAGCGGCAGGAGGCCACCAGTGTATCAAGACCTTATCGCCCCCCCAAGGCTGCGCTTGCGTTACAAGCCCAGATCCTGCCAAACCCGCTGGGCGCTGTGGTGCAGGATGCCATGGCGTCGGGCCAGGGCCTGGCGATCGGGGTCATAGCCGCCGCCGATCAGTCCCACCACCGGGATATCGCGGCCCAGACACTGGCGCATGACGGTTTCGTCGCGGCGGGCCAGGCCTTGGTCGGTGAGTTTCAGGTAGCCCAGGGCATCGTGCTGATGGACGTCAACGCCCGCGTCGTAGAGCACGATATCGGGCCGATACAACGGCAGCAGGTAATTCAGCGCATCCTCCAGCACCCTGAGGTAGTCATCGTCGCCCATGCCCATCGGCAACGGGATATCCCAGTCGCTCTGGGCCTTGCGGGCCGGAAAGTTCTTTTCGCAATGCAGCGACAGGGTGATCGCTTCTGGCGTGTCCGCCAGGATCCGCGCGGTGCCATCGCCCTGGTGCACGTCGCAGTCGACGATCAGCACCCGGTCCGCCTGGCCGCTGTGCAGCAGATAACGGCTGACCACCGCCAGGTCGTTGAAGATGCAGAAACCGGCCGGATGATCGTAGTGGGCATGGTGGGTGCCACCCGCCAGATGGCAGGCCAGGCCATTGCGCAATGCCTGCTCAGCGGCCAGCAGCGAACCGCCGACCGCGCGGACGGTGCGCCGGGCCAGCGCTTCGCTCCAGGGCAGGCCCAGGCGGCGCTGCTCCTCGTGGCCCAGGGCGCCGTCGAGAAAGCGCCGGATATAGGCCGGGTCATGGGCCAGGGCCAGCACCTCGGCGGGGCACGAGGAGGGCCGCAACAGCGCCCTTTCTTCGGTCAAGCCACTGTCGATCAGGTGGTCGCGCAGCAGGCGAAACTTTTCCATGGGGAAGCGGTGCGCAACCGGAAAGGGCGGGCTGTAGTCGTCGTGGTAAATCAGCGGCAAAGGCATGGGGCGGGCGGCATTGGGTTGAACAGCGGCGAATCTAGCATGCCGGCGGTGTTTCGCACCGGTACCGCCGAACTCGCGGAGGTGCTCGCCATCGCCCCAGGCGGTTTTTTGCTCCATGGGCATACTAATTGCGCGGGGATTGCCGACAGCGGCGGGCAAAGCCTTTACCATTTCATCCAGAACCCTGGGAGTGGCGACGAGTGCCTGGTCTCGCCAGCGGCTGCTCCACCCCGGCGTCCCCCTGATAATTGACCTTGCCGTGATCTATGAGGAAGTACCCATGAGCCAATTACTCGACAACTTGGTGGCGCTGCTGAGTTTGGAGCAGATCGAGGAAAACCTCTTTCGCGGTACCAGCCAGGACCTGGGTTTTCGCCAGTTGTACGGCGGTCAGGTATTGGGGCAGTGCGTGTCGGCGGCCAGCCAGACGGTCGAAGAGGCCCGCCATGTGCATTCCTTGCACGGGTATTTTCTGCGTCCGGGCGATGCCAGCCTGCCGGTGGTGTACCAGGTCGACCGGGTCCGCGATGGCGGCAGCTTCAGCACCCGGCGGGTCACGGCGATCCAGAAGGGCAAGCCAATCTTCACCTGCAGCGCCTCCTTCCAGTACGACGAGGAGGGCTTTCACCACCAGAACTCCATGCCCGACGTGCCTGGCCCCGAGCAATTCAAGTCGGAAACCGAGCTGGCGCGCCTGGTGGCGCCGATGATTCCCGAAGGCATGCGTGAACGGGCCACCAGCGCCAAGCCCATCGAGATTCGTCCGGTGACGCTGATCAACCCCTTCGACCCGAAACCTTGCGAGCCGGTCAAGTATGTCTGGTTCAAGGCCGATGGCGCCCTGCCGGAGGAATCCCAACTGCACAAGTACCTGCTGGCTTACGCGTCGGACTTCAACCTGTTGACCACTTCGATGCAGCCCCACGGGGTGTCGGTGTTCCAGAAATTCATGCAGGTCGCCAGCCTGGACCACGCCATCTGGTTTCACCACGACCTGCGCATGGACGACTGGCTGTTGTACGCCATGGACAGCCCCTGGTCCGGCAATGCCCGCGGCTTTTCCCGGGGCAGCATCTTCAACCGTGCCGGTCAGCTGGTGGCCTCGGTGGCCCAGGAAGGGCTGACCCGGGTGCGCGAAGACTGGAAATAGCCGGCTGGCGTTCTGGCAGCGACTCGCTAGCGGCAGCCTATGAGCGGTTGTCGAGGCAGATGCGGCGCGGGCGGGTATGCTGTGGGCTTTCAGCCCAGGGTGCATGACGATGACCGACTCCACTGGCCAGGCACTGGCCCGCTCACGCCACTGGGTGTTCGACATGGATGGCACCCTGACGGTGGCGGTGCATGATTTCGAGGCGATCAAGCGCGCGCTGCAGATCCCTCTGGCGGCCGATATCCTGCACCACCTGGCGAGCTTGCCGGCCGCGGAAGCCGCCGCCAAGCACGCCTGGTTGCTGGAGCACGAGCGCGAGCTGGCGCTGGCCGCGCAACCGGCAGCCGGCGCCGTGCAGTTGGTGCGTGAGCTGCAGGCACGTGGCTGTCGGCTCGGCATCCTGACCCGCAATGCCCGTGAACTGGCCTTGCTGACGCTGCAGGCTATCGGCCTGGCCGATTGCTTTAGCGCCGAGCTGGTGCTCGGCCGTGATGAAGCGCCACCCAAGCCCGACCCAGGCGGCTTGTTGCACCTGGCCGCGCACTGGGGCGTCGCTCCGCGGGACTTGGTGATGGTCGGCGATTACCGTTTCGACCTCGATTGCGCCCGGGCGGCGGGTGCCCGGGGCGTGTTGGTCAACCTGGCGGAGAATCCCTGGCCGGAGTTGACCGATGTCCATGCCCACGATTGCCAAGCCTTGCTCGAGGCGCTGTTCGATCCCGCTGCGGCGCTTCAGTAGCGGTAGGCGCCGGCCGTGATGGCCGCCTGCAATTCGACAGTCAGCGGCACATAGCGATCGCCGCCGGGCAGCCAGGCGTAGAGCGGATCGGGGCAGCGGTTCGGGTCGAAACCCTGTTCGCGCAACGGTCCTTTTTTATGTTTGAAGGTGCCGGTGGTCTCTACCTGGGCACTCAGCCGCAGGAACAACGGCACGGCGTAGCCGGGCAGCTCGCGCTTCAGGCGTGCGAGCAAGGCCTGGAAGTCGAAGTCCTGAGCGGGTACGTCCAGGCGGATGCAGGCCATGCCGGCACGGCCATTGGTGTTGGTGATCTCCACCCCGTAGACCACGGCTTCGCCGACCTGCTCGATGCCGTCGAGTATGGCTTCGACCTCGGAGGTGGAGACGTTTTCCCCTTTCCAGCGAAAGGTGTCACCCAGGCGGTCGACGAACTGCGCATGCTTGAAGCCGATATCGCGCATCAGGTCGCCGCTGTTGAACCAGGCATCGCCTGGCTCGAACACGTCGCGCAGGATGCAGCTCTCGGTTTTGCCGGCATCGGTGTAGCCATGGAAAGGGGTCTTGTCGGTGATCTGGCCGATGAGCAGGCCTGCTTCCCCTTTGCGCACCGGTTGCAGGAAGCCTCGGCTGTCACGTACCGGCGCTTCGCTTTCCCGGTCGTAGTAAACGATGGCGTAGGGGTAGGGGGAGAACCCCACGGTGTTGTCGAAATTAAGCAGGTTACTAAAGCCGATATTGCCCTCGCTGGAGGCGTACAGCTCCATGACCCGACCGACGCCGAAACGCTGCTTGAAGGGCTGCCAGAGGCTGGTTCGCAACCCGTTGCCGACCATGACGCGGATCCCGTTGTCGCGATCGCTATCGCGCGGCGGTTGGTCCAGCAAGTAGCGGCACAGTTCGCCGACGTAGCCGAAAGCGGTGGCCTGGTGCTGCCGTACTTCGTCCCAGAAACGGCTGGCGCTGAATCGGCGCACCATGATCAAGGTGGCCTGGCCGGCCAGCACCGAGCCCCAGCACACCGCCATGGCCGTGCCGTGATAAAAGGGCAGGCTGACGTACAGGCGATCGCTTGGCTTGAGCCGGACGGCACTGAAGCCGAAGACCCCATAGGCTTTCATAAAGCGTCCGTGGTTGAACACCACCGCCTTGGGCAGTCCGGTGGTGCCGGAAGTGTAGAGGTAGAAACAGGCATCTTCGGCGCGTACGGGCTGATCCGGCTGCGGGTTGTGCGCGGGATAGGCATGCAGCTCGGCGGCCGGATGCTGCCAGCCGGCCGGCGCGCGGCCGGGATCGCGCCAGGTCGGCCGATCGGCGAAAAACACCCGGGCTTCGGCCGGCAACCCGAGGTCTGCTTCGATGGCGAGGAAGCTGTCCAGCAACTCTTCGCCGACCACCACCAGCCGCGGCGTGGCCAACTTCAGGCTGTGGGCGAGCACCTGGCCGCGTTGGCTGCTGTTGATCAGCGCGCTGACCACGCCGAGCTTGGCGCAGGCCGTTACACAGGCCAGCACCTCGAGGCGGTTCTCCAGCATCAGCGCCACAGTGTCACCCTTGCGCAATCCCCGTGCGTGCAGGTAATGCACGAGGCGGTTGGCCCATTGGTTGAACGCGGCATAGCTCAGCTGTTCGTCGCCCTGGATCAGCGCCAGGCCGTCCGGGTTACGGGCGGCCGCTTGCTCCACGCAGTGCCCCAAGCCACCGGGCCTGCGTCCGCGGCTGCGATTGCCGATGTGCAGCCCCTTGAGAATGGCCGGCAGGTGGCTCAGCAGGTACGGCAGGCGGGCGAGCAGGCGGGGTAGCGTGATCAGGTCGGGGGGGCTCATGGCGATAGGCTCCAGTGCTGGGCACTCGTTATTGTTGTTCGTCAATCTACGCCGCTCGCGCGGCGGCTGTGGATAGCCGCCGGTTGCACGACACTGGCAATTGGTCTCAGTCGCGATGCACAATCGGCGACCCTCGATGCCAACAGGATGGCTCCATGCGGATGGCGAACCTCCCCAGCGCCACGGCCTCGCAACTGCTCGACCTCTACCTGTCGCTGCAACGCCGGGGGCTGGTGGGGCCGGATGATGTGCGCGAGCTGGGGATCGAGCCGGCGCAGTTGGAAAACCTGGAAATGCGCGTGCCGGTGCACTGGGCGCTGCGCCTGTGGCAGCTTGCGGCCAGGCGCGGCGCCGGCCCCGAGTTGGGTTTGCGGATCGGTCAGCAACGGGGCCTGCATACCCGGGGACCGGTGGCGCATTTGGCCGCGCAGAGCGCGACCCTGGGTGAGGCATTGGAGTTGTTTCGTTGCTATATCACGGTGATGAGCGAAAGCGAACACCTGCGGGTGGAACCTCGGGCCAGGCGAGTGCGTGTTCACTTTCTGTTCCAGACGCCCCTGCTTGGCCACGCGGTGATCAGCGAACACAGCCTGAGTTCGGCACTGTGCTGGGTGCGGCAGCTCACGGGCCTGCCGCTGGTGCCGCAAGCCGTGGGTTTTTGCCATGCGCCGCGCGTGGCGCCGGCGATCTACCGCCAGGTGTTCGGCGTGCCGGTGCGCTTCGCCGAAGCCACCGATTACCTGGAATGGCTGCAGACGGACCTGCTATTGCCGGTGCTGGGGGCCAACCCTTACCTGAAAGGTCTGATGCAGCAGCGAGTCAGCGCCATGCAGGCAGAATTGCCCGCGCAGAACACTGTACGTGGTCAGGTGCTGCGGCTGATCGAGCAGGACTTGCCCGGCGGTCAACTGTCGGTCGAGCGGCTGGCCCGTCGTCTGGGTATCAGCCGGCAGACCTTGCATCGTCATTTGCGGGCTGAGCGCTGCAGTTTTTCCGAGCTGCTGGGGGAGGTTCGCCGTCGCCACAGCGTGCTGCGCCTGGCGCAACCCGGTTGCCGGGTCGAGCAGCTCAGCCGCGAATTGGGCTTCAGTGAGCCCAGTGCCTTCTACAAGGCGTTCAAGGGTTGGTTCGGCATGTCGCCCAAGGTCTATTCCGCCACCCTGGACGACCGCTAGCGGGCACCGCGCGGACTCCAGAGCGAGTCGCCCGGACCAGCGGCGTGCCGAGGGAATGGCTAACGCCGCACGCGTGCCCTCTCCCCGCTTGGCGGTTGACCGGCTTTTACAGACGCGCGGCCTTGAAGGTGTCGCACTGGCCGATCTGACCCTGGGCGAAGCCGGTCTTGAACCAGCGCATGCGTTGCTCCGAGGTGCCATGGGTAAAGGAGTCTGGCACCACCTGGCCGCGGCCCTGGCGTTGCAGACGGTCATCGCCGATGGCGTTCGCCGCGTTCAAAGCTTCTTCCAGGTCGCCGCTCTCCAGCCAGTCCAGGCGTTGCTGCGCGTGGAAGGCCCAGACGCCGGCCAGGCAGTCGGCTTGCAATTCCTGACGCACCAGCAGGCCATTGGCGCCCTCCAGGCGTTCGCCGCGCTGACGGGCGCTGTTCACTTTGGCCGACACACCCAGCAGGGTTTGTACGTGGTGACCGACTTCGTGGGCGATCACGTAGGCCTGGGCGAAGTCGCCGGCGGCGGCGAAGCGTTGCGCCATCTCGCGAAAGAAATCCAGGTCCAGGTAAACCTGGCGGTCGCCGGGGCAATAAAAAGGGCCGACCGCGGCGTCGGCGAAGCCGCACGCCGAGTTGACGCCACCGCGAAACAGCACCAATTTGGGGTCCTGGTACTGCTGTCCGGCTTGCTGGAATATCGCCCGCCAGGTGTCTTCGGTATCGCCCAGCACGGCACGGACGAACTCCGCCTGTTCATCCTTGGCCGGTGGCGCGCCTTCGCTGTGGACTTCCCCACTGGGCTGTACCGCCTGTCCGGCCAACTGGCCGAGAATCTGCATCGGATCCTGTCCGCTAAGCAGGCCGATGATCACCACGATGGCGATGCCGCCCAGGCTCAGGCCCTTGCCGCCCAAGCGCATGCCGCCACCGCCGCCACTGCCGCGGGCATCCACCACATTGTCGCTGCGTCGTGCTCGTTGCCAGCGCATCTTTGCGTACTCCTGGGGGTGAGGTCTCGGGCGGTGTGCCTTCGGTGCCTGGGCCACGGGGCTTCGACCCCGTCGGCGACGGATGGTTTAGTGTTACCGTGCCGGGTTCTGCAGTGCGTCGCTGTCAATCAGCAACTCGGCGCGTGACAGCAGTTGCACCGCGCCGCCCACGCTGATCCGGCCATTCCCGGCGACGCAGACGTCCAGGCGGCTGGGGCGTCCGAGGAAGCGTCCCTGGTGCAGCGTGAAGGGTCGGTCAGGCCGCTCCAGCCCCAGTTCCACCAGGTAGGCGGCGACTGGTCCGGCGGCGCTGCCGGTGGCGATGTCCTCGATCACGCCCAGCGGATCCCAGGTCCGGCCTTCGTGGGCGGTTACATCCAGCAAGAAGACAAAGGCCGCACCACAGGATGCCAGTTGCGTGTCCAGCGCCTGGGTCTGGCGCGCCCGCGCCAAGCCCTCGGCGGTGACGGGCAGCAACAGGTAGGGCAGGCCGGTACTGACCACGCAGGCGGGGTAGAAAGGGTCCAGCGCAGCGGCGCCCAGGGAGAACGCGGCCGCTATCGCCTGCGCCTGCGCGAGGCTGAGTCGCTCACCGAATTCGGCCTCCCCCTGGTCCATCTGCGCATAGAACCCACGGCCCCGTCTATGAGTGCTGACCCTCACCGACTTGGCCGTCAGGTGCAGGGTCCATTCGGCCTGCTGCTCGGCGAGCGGGCCGTGAAGGTGATGGAGCAAGGCGGCGGCCCCGAGGATCGGATGACCGGCGAAGGGCAGCTCCTCCTCCATGGTGAAAATGCGCGCGTCGTAGTGCTGCGGCTGGCTGCCGGGTATCAGGAAGATCGATTCGAATTGACGCAACTCCTGGGTCAGGGCCTGCATCAGCGTGGGCGAAAGCGCCTGAGCGTCGGAAAAAACCGCCACGCCGTTACCGGCCAACGGACATTCGGCGAATACATCGAGTTGCCAGTACAGCAGCGGTGCCATGCAGAGGATTCTCGCAACGATACGGAGGTAGGGCGCGACAGGCTTATGCGCGACCGCGGTTGGCCAAAGTGTGCGCCATGCCTGCCCGCCGCGCCAGGGCAGCGGGCCGGCTTGTCGGCACTGGCCGCGGGGCCGCGCCTCCCCTGGATGGGATACACCGCCAGGCGATGGTCGACAGGGCCGTGGCAACGGCGTGGCTGGTCTGCGCGTGGGTCAGGCATCCACCGCCGCGCTGTCCAGCAGCTGGCGGACGCGCGCGAGCAGTCGCGGCCGGTCCGCGCCCAGGTCGAGGTGAAAGTGTTCTGCCAGGACCTGGACCACCGCTTCGGCGCTGGCAAGCGTCAGCTGTTCGGTCTGGCCATCGGCGAAGCGTCGGCTGAAGCTGTCGTTACGCAGGCTCAAGCGCATATCGCCCTCGCTGCGGGCGGCGGTCAGTACCTGGGTAAAGATACTCTCCGGATGGGTCGAGCTGTACCAGCTGCGGGCGATCTGGTCGACCCATGCCTGGGGCTGCAGGTCGAAGCGATACATCTCCACCCAGGCGCCCTTGTAGTGCACCTGCATCCGGTACAGGCCTTCGGCCCCCTGCGGACCGCACAGGCGATAAGGAAAGTCTGGCGTCTTCGCACCGGGGTCCAGCAGGGCGATGGCGCGATAGGGCGAGGGACCGCCGAAGGCGACGTCGACCAGGTAAGGACCGTCCACCAGTTCCACCCGCAGCATCAGGTGCGAGAGCATGGTCGGCGGCGCATCGTCCGGCAGCCCCCAGCGCACCCGCGCCGCCAGCAGGCTGACTCGGTAGCCCAGTGCAGACAGCAGGCGGGCGAACAGCCCATTGACTTCGAAGCAATAGCCGCCGCGGGCCTGCTCGACCACCTTGCTCAGCAGCGCCTCGGTGTCCAGTACGATGGGGCGGCCCAGCAGCACATCGAGGTTCTCGAACGGCACCCGTTGCAGCTGCGCCTGGATCAACAGGTCCAGTGTCGGGCGATCGAGATGGCGCGTGTCCGGCGAGCCCAGGTGGGCGAGATAGGCTTGGGTGTGCTGGGACTGCAGTGGCTGCATGGTGGAGCGGCTCCGGCGAGCAAAGTCGCAATCCTAGCAGAGCCGACGCGTGGCGAAAGAGCGTCCTTGCGGGTGGGGGTCGCACGGCCCAGCCCCCAGCCTGTGGTGCGGCTTAGGCGCCCTTATAGCGGGCTTGGAAGCGCTTGATTTGCTCCACTGGCTTGGTTTCTTCCTTGGCCAGGACATACACCACCCGCTCCCCCTTGGGGCCGCTGCCGATCTCGGTATGGCTGAAGGTGGGCTCACCGATCTTGTTCATGTCGACCATGTCGCCATAGCGGGCAAACACATAAATCACCCCTTCCTGGCGGATCTCGCCGTAGAAGGACGCTGCGGGCGGCTGGGCCACCTGGAGGAAGCGGTAGGCACTCAGCTGCTCCAGCGGCGTGTTCTGATCCTCGGCGCGCAAGCCGAGCAGGATGGCCTGGCCATACTTGTCCTGTTGCCCCAGGTCTTTCACATAAGGCGCGCGGCCGGTGCGCAGGAAGTCCTGGAACACCTGCTGGTCGTCGAACAGGTAAAGCTGGGTCTCACTGCGGACCTGGTACCAGTCCTCGTTGTTGAGCTTGGCTTCGCTGGGTTTGCCGCTGTCCTGCGGGGCTAGGACGCAAGCGCCGAGCAGGCTGGTGAGCAGGACGAGGGTCAGGGGTTTGAGCATGGACATGCCTATTCCAATACAAGGTGGGAAGGGCTGCCAGGGTGCCGTGCGCAGATTGCGATTAGATGAACGTGCGGCGTTTTGCCCAATCGCTCGTCTCCCTGTCAAAACAGGGCGCCGGTCCGGCTGTGGGGTAGCACCTTAGGGTGGTAGCGCGAAGTACTCAGCGTATTTGCCCGAGTCGCGCAGCTTCTGCAGGCCGCGGTTGAACACAGCGATCAGTCGTTGATTGCGCGGGTGCTGCCGGTTGAGGATCAGATGATAGGTGGTGCTGTTGTAGACCTTGGGATTGTGGGTGATGCGGGCGATCTCTTCGGCGGAAAAATTTTGCTTCAAGACTGCGTAACCCACCTGCAGGTCGGAGGGAAACAGGTCGAAACGCCCGGCCAGCAGCTTGCGGAAGTTCTCCACATCGGTCCTGGCCCGCTCGACCTTAATTCGGGGGTCTTTCTCGAATTCGTAGGTATAACCCAGGGTGCCACCGATTTTGCTGTCCACCAGGTCATCGAAGCTGTGCCAGCTGAACGGGTTGCTCTTCAACTGGAAAAACACCGATTGACCGTCGAACACCGGGTCGCTGAAATGGAATGTCTGCTGGCGAGAGGCTTCGATGGTCCAGACCAGGGAGCCGTCGTAGCGTCCGTTCTCGGCCTCCTGGTAGGCGCGCTTCCACGGCAGGAAAACGTACTGGACGGTGACCCCTTCCAGAGCGAAGGCCGCGCTAACCACATGGGAGGCAATGCCATAGTGGGGGGCATGCTCGGATTGGTATGGCGGATACTCGCCATTGGTCAGGGTCACCACTTCGGCCGCCATGCAGGCGACGGATAACCCCAGGCCCAGGCAAGTTGCGGAAATCACGGCGCGCATGCAGATCTCCCCCCGGTCCACCCGCGGACCTCCCATCAAGCATAGTCACTGCTGTCTTGGCGAACAGCCAGTAGACCATGCCGCATGGCGGGCAACGCCGCGACGCTTGGGAAGCCCCTGAAATTTCGCGCGAACTCCTGTGGCCTGCGGCCGTCCCATCATCAAAGAGGGGTGAAAGCCCGAGCGATCAAGGAGATGTCATGTTTTTTCCGGACCTTCGCGGTGTCGGTGCCGGTACCTTGCTTAAGTGCACGGTCAAGGATTTTGTCACTGACGAGTTGCCGACTTACGCCTCGGCCTTGGCCTTCCAGCTGTTTTTTTCGCTGTTTCCCTTTTTGCTGTTCCTGATCGCCCTGATCAGTGTGCTGGACCTGCAGCCCTTCTTCGATTGGTTGCGCCAGCAAGCGGAGCTGGTGTTACCCCAGGCGGCGGTGGAACTGATCAATCCTGCCATTGACCAGCTGCAAAGCCAGAAGGCGGGCCTGTTTTCCGTGGGCATCTTGGTCGCGTTGTGGACGGCCTCGGCCGCGGTGCGCTCCACCATGGATGCGATGAATCGCGCCTACGGCGTGCAGGAGGGACGGCCGGCCTGGAAACGTATCCCGCTGTCGCTGTTGTATACGGTGCTGATCGCCGTTGCGTTGTTGCTGGTGGCGGCCCTGATGGTGGTGGGACCGCGGGTAATGGGCTGGTTGGCCTATCAAGTCGGCATCGAGCAGATCGTGGTGGTGCTGTGGTCCTGGTTACGCTGGCCCCTGGTGGTGGTCCTGTTGATGGTCGTGGTCGCCGGGGTGTATTACGTTGCCCCCGATGTCGAGCAGGAGTTTCGCTTTATCACGCCTGGCTCGGTGCTCGCCGTGGTGGTGTGGATCGCGGCGTCGGTGACGTTCGGCTTTTACGTACAGAATTTCGCCGACTACAACGCCACCTACGGCAGTATCGGGGCGATCATCATTTTCCTGTTCTACCTGTACATCTCGTCGGCCGTGTTGCTCTTTGGCGCCGAGCTCAATGCGGTGATCGAACACCATGCCCGCGAGGGCAAGGAGCCCGGTGAAAAGACCATGCCCGGCGAGCCTGGGGAAGTAGAACCGGTCAGGGCTCCAGGCCAATCCCACGCAGTATGACGCTGGTGACCGTTTGCACGGCGCGCTCGTATTGCAGGTCCGATAGCGGTTGCTGGTCGTTGAGGATGGCGACCTGGTGACTGAAGTCCGCGTAGTGCTGAGTGGATGCCCAGATCATGTAAAGCAGGTAGGCGGGCTCCACCGGCAGAATGCGCTTGTCGTCGACCCATTGGCGGATTTTCGCTTCCTGGATCTTGGCCCAGTCGT
This sequence comes from Pseudomonas sp., assembly GCF_040514055.1. Classification (GTDB taxonomy): domain Bacteria; phylum Pseudomonadota; class Gammaproteobacteria; order Pseudomonadales; family Pseudomonadaceae; genus Aquipseudomonas. The sequence continues at coordinate 141,655 of NZ_JBEVDL010000079.1, read as the reverse complement.
AGAGATTACCGTCCAGTGCGTTGCCCAGGTGCCGGGCGCCATGGATCACCTCGTCGGCCCAGACCTTGGAACCATGGGGTCGACTGCGTGAATGGTTCATTTTGGCGCGAATGTAGCCGGTCAAGACCACTCGCGGATCGTCGAACATCTCGAAGCACAGGGCATCCTGCTTCCAGAACTCCAGCAGGCTGAGCAATACCGCACGGTACAGCTCTTCCTTGGTCGAAAAGTAGTAATGCAGGTTGGATTTGGGCAGGCCTACCAGCTGGGCAATGTCCTGCATCGAAGTGCCGGCGAAACCCTGCTCGGCGAACACCTGTTCGGCGGCAAGCAGGATCCTTTCCGTGTTCTTGAGGCGGATGCCGATCTTGTGATTACTCATCTGACTCTCATGGTGACGCGGGGGCTGCAGCGCGGGCGGGCCAACATAACATCCTTCGTTATCCGCGGGTAAGCCGGCGAACCTCGCCTTGAACTGCGTTGCAGGCTTCTATACGGCCGGTTAGCGGCTATGGTGTGTCAGGCGAGGTCGGGCCGGGAGGGTTGGCTTTCGCGCGTAGAGGGGTGGCCCGAGCGGCCGATCCCAGGGGCGGTATCGAGGGATGGAGTGGCCATGGACGCACAGGCGCGCAATGGATTGCAGCCCCGGCTTTCGGGGGCAGTGTGGGTGGTGGCAGGTCAGGCGGTGCAGAGCATCGCCAGTTTTATCAGCGCGATCGCGCTGGGGCGACTGGTGTCCCAGGAGGCGCTGGGCGCCTTTGCCCTGGGTTATTCCTTTTGCTTTTTGGCGATCTCCTTAAGCGATACCTTGATCGCCACGCCCTACACCTATTTCACTGCCCGCGGGGAGGAGGTCGAGGCGCCGCTGTTCAGCGCCGCGCTGACGGGTGTCGTCGGCATCGCGTTGCTGGTCGCGACACTGTTCTGGTTGAGCCTGGCGCTGGGGTTGCAGAGTCTGGACGGGCTGGCCGTGGTCGTTCCCGCCGCGATGCTGGTGCTGGTGCTGCGGGAGCTGCTGAGACGGCATTGCTATGTGATGGGCCTGTTGCGCCAGGCCTGGCGCCTGGATGCAGTGTCGGCTTGCCTACAGGTGCTGCTGGTCGGCGGGCTGGGGTTCTGCGGCGAATTGTCGGCGTGGACCGCCTTTGTCGCGATCCTGCTGGCCGCAGGGCTGCCCTTGCTGTACCTGCTGCCGCGCCATCTGCGTAGGCAGCCGACAAGCTTGGGCACACAGGCACCCCGATGGATCCGGGCGTTTGCCCAGTACGGGCGTTGGCTGATGGTCGGTGGCGCCTGTCATGTTGCCAGCGTGCAATTGTATCCCTGGTTGGCGCTCGTCGGGGGTGGCGCGCGCCAGGCGGGCCTGTTCGCCGCCTGCAGCACCTTGGCCAATCTGATCAACCCGCTGCTGGTGGGCTTGACCAATTATTTTCGACCTCATTTCATGCAGCGCGCGGTAGCGGTGCGTGGCTGGGAGTTGGCGCACTATACCGCGTGGCGGCTAGTGTATTTCCTGCTGCCGTCCTTGGCCTATGCCCTGATATGCCTGGGATGGGGTGGATCCTTATTGGAACTGGTCTATGGTGTGGATTATCGCGAGGCGGGAACAGCCTTGGCCTGGTTGGGGGTGGGGGTAGTTTCAATAGCTGTATCAGCGCCGTTACAACTTGCGCTGCTTGCCGTCAGGGCACCTGTCACCAATCTTTACTACCATGCCACGGCGCTGTCGCTATCGGTGTTCGCGGCAGTAGTGTTTTCAGACCATTTGTCGCTTAAGGTCTTGGGCGCGATGTACGCGGGTGTTAATTTGGCGTCGTTGTTGGTACTGGTCCTGCTGTTCCTGGGTCGTATCCGCAGTCACTGTTAGTGCTATCGATACGGTCAGAAAAGCGTGCGGTTGGCTTCGGTGCACAGCTGTTTTTTCTTGTGCGGTCAATGCTTTCTCTAAAGTCGGGCGGTATTTGCAAAGTTGCGAGTGCTGCTTATCGTCGAAACCTCCAGTGCGGCGGTTTAAATACCGAGGGCGGGAGGAAGAGGGGTGTTAGATGCGCAAAATAGTCATTACCGGTGGTGCCGGTTTTGCCGGCTCGCATATCGTCGATGAAGTCTGCCAACAATTTCCAGAAGCCCGCATAGTGGTCCTCGACAAGATGACCTATGCCGGAGACGTGCGGAACATATCCCATCATGTTTTCTCGCAGAGGGTGCAATTGCTGGTTGGCGATATCATTGACCTGGAGCTTTGCCGACGTGCCGTTAAGGGGGCGAGTCTGGTGATCCATGCGGCGGCGGAAAGCCATGTCGACAACTCTTTTGGCAACTCCCTGGAGTTCACCCGCACCAATGTGTTGGGCACTCACAGTTTGATGGAGGCCTGTCGCCAGGAAAAAGTGCCCAAGGTGGTGCATGTCAGCACTGATGAAGTCTATGGCGAGGTCATGAGCGGTGCGGCGGTTGAAAACGACGTGCTACGCCCGACCAATCCCTACTCTTCGTCGAAAGCCGCCGCGGAAATGATTCTGCGCGGCTATGTGCAGTCCTATCACGAGCCTATCGTGATTATTCGAGCCAATAACCTTTACGGTGTGCGGCAGTTTCCCGAAAAAATAATTCCGCGTTTTATCTGCCATATGTTGACGGGACGCCGTTTGCCCTTGCATGGTAATGGCAGCAACCGTCGGCATTACCTCAGCGCGAAGAACTTCGCCGAAGCGGTGGTATTTATCGCCGATCAAGGCGTAGTCGGGGAGACCTATAACATCGGGACCAGTGAAGAGTACAGTAACCTGCAGGTGGCGGAACTGGTCTGTGCGTTCTTCGGAAAATCATTGGATGACGTTTCGGATTTCGTGGCGGACCGCCCTTTTAATGATGGCCGTTACTCTATTTCCTGGGGGAAGTTGGCGCAAATGGGATGGACCCCGAAAAATCGACTGGTGGAAGACCTTGGCATGTTGGTGGAGTGGTACCGAAACCATCTGGATCGCTACGGCGAATTATTCGCGCCGCCGCCGCTGCTCGATAACAGCCTCGCCCTGTTGCAGGGCGCCGCGGATGGTTACGTTGTGGAGGCCGGTTCATAACGGAGTGAACCTGGGCTTCGCTCAGTAGGGCGTAATGCCCGCGGTGGATCAAACAGCCCTGAGCTCAGGATGAGCAAGGACGGATGGACATGGACAGTCGCACCAATACCCTCGACCAGCCCCATCCTGGCGGCGCCGAGTATCGGCTGCCGCAATCGCTGCTGCGTCCGGTGATCAATTCGGCGATCAGCACTTCGTCTGCCCCGGTAGGCGTCGGCATTCTCCTGTTTCGCCTGACGCAAGCGGCTTCGGCCTTGCTGGCGACTTACTGTGCGCTCGCCCTCTGTACCGCGCTCGCCGTTCCAACGGTGGCGGATCCACGGTTATGGGGGCTGTTATTGGCGACGGCCAGCGCCTGTCGTCCGCTGCAGTCATACGCCGCGCTGGGCGGCCCTGGACTGTCGGGGATTCTGGTGACCATCAGAACGCTGCTCGAAAGCCTGTTGCTGGTTGGTGGCGTCCAGCTGTTGCTCGGGTTGGCCGGGCATGCGTTAGCCGGACCTGTGTTCCTGGGGACACTGTTTGGCCTGGCGAGCCTCGGATCGCTGGGCGCCAGGGGCTTGATCGCGTGGCTGCTCAGGCCCTGGAACCGCCCGTTTCGGCTGGCGATTCTCGGCGCGGGGGAGTTCGGCCAGGCGAGCGCACGTTATCTGATCGAGCATGAGCCGGCCATCGAGGTTGTCGGCTTTATCGATGACCGCCTGTCCCGCATCGACCTGAGGAACCTGCCGTTCCCCTTGCTGGCAAGTACGTTCGAGCTCGAGCGGCTGCCGCCCGACCTGGACGGCGTAATCATCGCGCTGCCCAGCAGTGCGGCGCAACGGGCCTGTCAGTTGGCCTCCCGGCTGCGGGTGAAACTCGAGAATATTTACGTTGCGCCGGAACTGCCGATGCTGCGTCATACCTTTGCGCACTGGCCAAGCGAGGGGCCGCACAAGATGCTGGTGCTGGGCGTGAATCGCCTGCCCTTTTCGGGGCGTGTCCTCAAGCGCCTATTCGATCTGTTGTTCTCGCTGTCGGCGCTGTTGGTGTTCTTGCCCTTGGGCGTGCTGATCGCCCTGCTGATCAAGCTGGAAAGCCCGGGACCGGTATTCTTCAGGCAGTTGCGTTACGGGCTCGGAAATCGACTGTTCGAGATCTATAAATTCCGCAGCATGCGCTACGACCCTGCCGGTGCCAGCAAAGCGGTACGCCTGACGGAACGCGAGGATCGGCGAGTGACGCGTCTCGGGGCGTTCCTGCGCCGGACCAGCCTCGACGAGGTGCCCCAATTCATCAATGTGCTGCTGGGCCAGATGTCGGTGGTGGGACCGCGCCCACATCCGCCGGGGGTCAAGGCCGGACAGCGTCCTTATGAGGCGGTGGAGGCTGACTTTGCCGAACGCTACAAGGTGCATCCCGGTATCACCGGCTGGGCTCAGGTCAATGGGCTGCGGGGTAACACCTTTACCGAGGCGCATCTGACCGAGCGCTTTGCCTACGACATTCTCTATATCCAGAACTGGTCCATCGAACTGGATATCTGGATTGTCTGCAAAACACTGCTGGGCGGCTTCGGAGGCAAAAATGCGTTCTGAGTCCGTTCTGCCTACTTGCGCGGCGGCTCAGTGGGGGCGCGCATGACGGTCGTCGTGGTCGGTCGGAACAGCTTTATTGCCCGTAGCCTGCGCCAGCGCAAGGAAACCGCCGGCTGGAGCTTTGTCAGGACCAGCGAAGCCCTGGGGTCCGATCAGTGGTTGACAGGCGCCAGCGCGCTGATCAATTGCGCCTACGATCCCCAGCTGAAAAGCTCGCCCTATAACCCCGCCCTGGATGTCGATATGCATCTGGCGCAGCGGGTCCTGGAGATGCCTGGGGTCCGTTATCTGATGCTCAGTTCGCGTCAGGTGTACGGGCCTGCTCCGTTCAGTGGCCGTCTTCAGGAGCGCACACGGGCGCGCCCCGCCACCCTTTATGGACAGGCGAAGTTGATGACCGAGCAGCGTCTATCGGCCCTGCTAGGACCGCGCCTGACCGTGCTGCGCCTGAGCAATATCTGCGGCTTCGAAATCCAGGAAGGACGTCAGAGTTTTTTTGCCCTCGCCCAGCGCGGCCTGCTCGAACGAGGGCGGGTGACGCTGGACATGAGCCCCTTTGTCGAGCGCGATTTTCTGCCGGTCGAGGTGCTGGCGGGCTGGTTGCCCGGCATCGTTCGACGACTGCGGCCGGGACTGTTCAACATCGGCGCTGGTCAGGGCACGCCAACCGGTCGTATCGCCCAATGGTTGATCGAGGGTTTTGGTGGAGGCGAGCTGGTGGTCAGCCAGCTACGCGAGCACGATCCGTTCTGGTTGGACATTGGCGCAGCAACCCAGGCGTTTGCGATTGCGGGCTGCGGGCAAGCGCAGCTGCGCGACTACTGCCGGGCCCTTGGTCGGCGCCTGGGCGAGGCGAGAGGGGCATTCCCATGCATAGTCTGATCGTCTCGATCGTCAACTACAAAACCCCGCTACTGGTGATCGAGTGCATCGACTCGCTTAAGGCCTTTGCGCCCAGTTGCGCCGCGCTGCAAATCGTCGTGGTCGACAATGCCTCGGGTGACGGCAGTGTCCAGGTGATCGGCGCCGCCCATCCCGATGTCCGGGTTATCGCCTGCCCCGACAACCTGGGTTTCGCTGCGGGCAACAACCAGGTGCTGCGAGACTGCCGCTGTGATTTTGTGCTGTTGCTCAACAGTGACGCGCGGGTCGAAGCCGGTACGCTGGACGGTATGTTGCATGCCCTGCTGGATAACCCTTGGGTCGGGGCCGTCAGCGCGCGGGTGGTCAACGCCTCGGACCACGCCGACCAGGATTATCCCAGCCGATTTCCCTCGCTGCTGGAGATGTTGCGCCGTGCGATCTGTGGCGCCCAGTACCCGGCTGCCGGGCAGCAGGGGCCGGTGACGCTGGAGCGCCTGCATGGCGCCTGCATGATGTGGCGTGGGGCGTTGCTGAGTACGGTCGGTCTGCTGGACGCGAGCTTTTTCATGTACGACGAGGACGTCGATTGGTGCGTACGCGCCCGGCGGGCCGGTTGGCAGCTGTGGCTGCTGCCGCATGTCCGGGTGCTGCACCACGGGGGCAGCTCCTCCGGGCGGCTGCCGGTGGGTCTGCGCGGGCACCAGACCCTCAGTGAGACAGCACTGCGCATGCGTTACGAGCTTCGGCGCAGCCGCTATCGCTTGTACCGCAAGCACTGTCATCCCTGGGAGCTCTGTGTTCTCAAGCTATTGACCGATCTGATGATTCTGCTGACAAGCCTGCGGCCCGCGCTGCAGTGGCTGTTGCGCCCGAGCCGGCGCGACGCCGCTGCCGCGCTGTTGCGCTCCAACATGCGCGTGCTCGGGCTCAACCCCTTCAGCCTGCCGGGAGCCGCGGATGATCGCTGAACGACCGCTGTCGATGCTGGCCGCGCCGGCGCTGGCCGTCAGCCTGCTACTGGGCTTTGGCATCAGTCTGATTACGGTGGCCTGGCCGGTGCCGGGACTGCTGTTGGGGATGTCCCTGTGCGGCCTGTTGTCGGTGGTTCGCTGGCCGAGTCTATTGCTGCTGGGTTTTGTCGTGAGCCTGGCGTTGCCCGTGCAGCGAACGCTGGCAGGGCTGCCGTTAAATACCGCTGACGGCATAGTGCTGCTGTGGTGCCTGCTGCTGCCCGGGCTGTTGCTACGCCGAAACGCCCGGTTGCACCTGCCGGTACTGGTGAAGGCGGTCCTGCCGTTTGTCCTGGCCGTGGCGCTGGCCCAAGCGACGTCGATCGCCTGGCAGGGCAGCCTCAAGCAACTGCTGCGCATCGTCGAATGGTTCGTGGTGTTGCCGCTGCTGTTGCTGGTATTCACACCGGATCCGCGCTTCTGGCGGTTTGTCGCTGTGCTGCTGCTGGTGGTGCCAAGTCTTTTTGCGTTGGACGGTCTGATCGAGTGGGCCCGCGACGGCCAGCGCTTGACCGAAATGCTGGGCATTGGGGTGCCGGTACCTGACGGCGATCAGGCCCAGATCCGCCATACCTTCGATATTTCCGGCCGGGCCGGTAGCACCTTTGGCGGCGCCCAGGGGCTGGCAATGTTCCTGGTGATGACCATGAGCGTGTCGATCGCGCACCTGCTGCGGGCCGCCACGGTCTGGTTACGCCGGTTGGCAGGTGTGAGCCTGCTGATCAGCCTGGCCGGTCTGGCGGCCACCCAGTCGCGCGGTGGCCTGCTGGGGGCGGTGACGGTGGCGACGGTGATGCTGTTGATGCTCAAGCCCGCCTGGCGCGCACCGCTGCTGTGGCTGGCGACATTGACGGTTGTGGCGGGAGTCATGGTCCTGGGCTTTCTACCCGGTTGGGATGGCAGCTTGTCCGGGCTGGTGCCGGGCCGTCAGGCTGCGGTTCAGGACCGTTTGATCCTCTGGGGCGTCGTCTGGCAGGTGTTTGCCGAACACCCGTTGCTGGGGGTCGGTTTGGGCAACTTTCGCGACGCGTTTTTTGCTCATCCGGTGGCCTTGAATGTCGAGCTGGGCTACCCGTCCCTGCATGCCCACAACACCTTTCTGGAAATACTGGCCGGTACCGGTGCCCTGGGTTTGCTCGCCTACCTGTGGTTTCTCTGGTCGGTCGGGCGGGCGCTGCTGCGGCGCTGGTCGCCGGCCGACCCTGGCGAGGCGAATCTCTTCACCCTGGCCGCGATCGGGACCCTGAGCGCGTACCTGGTGTTTGCCATGGTCGACATGTTGCTGCTGCAGAACATGCATTTTCTGCTGGTCTTGCTGCTGTCTCTGGGGTTGCTGCAGCAGGCGGAGGCTTCGGATGGGCTTGCGCGAACGTCGACCGCCGAGGGGGGTAGCCCATGAGGATCCTGTTGCTGGTGGAGACCCTGGGCATCGGCGGCTTGCCCAACTACGTGCTGGCTTTGGCCCGGGCGCTTACCGCCCATGGCGATCAGGTGGCGGTTGCCCACGCCAGCCTCACGCTGCCGGCGCACCTGGATACGGCAGGGTTGGAGCTGCTGCGGTTGGCGAGCGAGCCCCTGACCACGGACCGCGGTGCGACCGAGGCCTTGCGCCGCATGCACGCCTGGCAACCGACGCTGGTGCACGTGCACCTGTGCAGCGCGCTGGCATTGCTCGAAGCATTGCCGCGTTTGGAGGTGCCGCTGTTGCGCTCCTTCCATGACTACAGCTCGCTGTGCTTGCGGCGTGGACGTCGGCGCTTCCCAGGGGACCGCTGCCAGCGTCCGCTGGGCTGGTCATGCCTGGCCTATGGCTGCGGCATTGCTCCGCCGTTGCCCGGCGGCTACCGGCCCGGCCTGGCGAATTTGCCGGGCAAGTTGCGGGAGCGGGCGCTGTATCGGGAGTTCGCCATGGCCGTGGTGGGCAGTCAGCATATGCGCCAGGTGCTCCTGCTCAATGGATTCGCCGCCGAAAAGGTGCACGTGCTGCCCTATTTCAGTCGTTTCGATCGCCAGGCCCTGGGCTACGGAGGTCCCCCCGACGACGCCTTGGCCGATGCGCCAGCGCCGTGCACCTTGCGTTTGCTGTTTGCCGGCCAGGCGATCAAGGGCAAGGGCCTGGAGGTGCTGTTGCGTGCCCTGGCTCGGGTGCAGGGCGCCTGGCAGTTGAAAGCAGTTGCCGCCGGCCCGCGATTGTCGCAGGCCAAGTCCTTGGCGCAACGGTTGGGCATCGCGGCTCAGGTCGACTTTATCGAGTGGGTGCCCCAGGACCAGCTGGCGAGCTATTACCGCTGGGCCGATCTGTTCGTGCTGCCCTCGATTTGGGACGATCCGGGGCCACTGGTAGGCATCGAGTCCCTGTCCTTCGCGACGCCGGTGCTGGCGTTCCCGGTGGGAGGGATTGCCGATTATGTCCTGCATGACGTCACCGGCTGGCTCACCGAGCACGCCTCGACAGATAGCCTGGCGCTGTGGCTGCAGCATGCGCTGGCCGAACGCGCCCGCTTGCCCGGGCTCGGCCAGGCGGGACGGGTCCTGGTGACCCATCAGCATACTCGGGAGGCGCATGTGGCGCGGTTGCATCGCCTGTATGAATCCCTGCCCATCTGGCGGCCACTGACCTGGGGGGCAGGTGCGGAGTGACAGAACATGAGGATGCTTCCGGCAAGGCGGCCGTCCCCGCCCCGGCCCGATCCGCGTTCCTCGAGCCGGTCTCTGGGCGGGGGGCGTCCATGACGGCTCTCTGGCGCGGGGTCAGCGGGCTGTACGCGAGGCCGCGGGACAAGTCGCGGGTGTTGAAGAACGAGCTCTTGAGTGTGCAGCGTTTGCGTGGCGTCGCGGTGTTGATGGTGTTGGCGTTCCACGTCGAGGACGTTGCTCGCAAACTGCCCGGCTGGGCGGATTTCCATAGCCTGTTTTCCCGCTGCATCGGCTACTCGGCCCCTGATCTGTTCTTTGTGATCAGCGGCTTTATCATGACCTATATCACCTTTGGTATGCCGTTCGAGCCACGCCGCTGGCTGATCAACCGGTTCATTCGTATTTACCCGATGGCCATGTTCTTCATCGGGCTGGTCGTCGTGCTCTGGCTCTACAACCCGGCCATGACCATGGGCTCAGGTGAGCACGATTGGGGGTCGGTGCTGCGCTCATTGTTGATCCTGCCGCAGCCCGGTTTGCCCTTGTTGTTCGTCGGCTGGACGCTCGAGCACGAGTTGGTGTTCTACAGCCTGGTATTCGTCGTTGCGCGTTTTTTATCGCCGCCCTGGCTGACCACGGTACTGCTGACCCTGACCTTGTTGGCGTTCGCCAAGTGGTTGCTGCGGCATTACACCGGCGTGGATTTTTGGGACTACCACCTGCTGTCCCTCTACATCGCCCAGTTCACCCTGGGCGCCTGCCTGTACCGGTACTGGGTGGGCCGTCCATCCGATGGCTGGAAGCGTCCATTGGCATTGGGCGCGCTGTGCCTGCTGGTGGGGGCGGTGTTTGCCGAGTCTGGCTCAATCAATCGCGAATGGCCGCTGCGGGTACTGGCATTCGGGTTCGGTTACGGCTTTGTGCTGTTGGCGCTGCTCAACCGCGAGCGGCATTTGCGTGCCCAGGGACGGATGCCCCTGACGCGCGACTGGTTGGTACAGGCGGGCGATGCGTCCTATTCCCTGTACCTGTCCCATCCGTTTGTGCTGGCCGTGTGCGGCAAGGTTTTTCCCTATCTCGATGTGTCCCCGCTGGCAGGGGGGCTGGCGATCGGGCTGGCGGCGGTGTTGGCTATCGCGGTGGGGTTGGCTACCCACCGTTGGTTGGAAAAACCGGTTATCGAACTGGGCAAGCGCCTATCCACGGCTCGGCCAGGGTAGCCCTACAGGGAGGTGGTCTATGAATATTCTAGTCAATCAGGAAACGCTGGGGCTGGCGGCTAGCCAGGACCCACAATTGACCCGGCCGATGCAGGAGCTGATGGCGCGGGTGTTGCGCGAAAACCGCACGCGTCCGATGCGTCAGTTGATGGTGGTCGGTGTTGCACGGGGAGTGGGCGCCAGCTTTGTTGCCCAGCAGGCGGCCAGTCACCTGGCGGAGGTCTTCGGGCAAGTGCTGATCATCGAGCTTTGCACCGAGGGTCGCGATGACCATCGCCTCGATGGGGACCTCGAGCACCTGGTGTCGAGCGGCAGCCTGGTGGCCCGAACGCGCTTGTCGCTGAACACCGGCCTGCGCCTGTTCAGCCTGGAGAACGAGGAGCTGCGCCGGTTGCTGACCCGCTTGCACGAGCGATTCCCGGTCGTGCTCTGGGACATGCCGCCGCCCACTGTCACCTCCGTTGCGCTGGTCGCGGCCAAGGTGCTGGACGGCATCATCCTGGTCGCCCAGGCCGGTCGAACACGGCGTCCGGTGGCCCGCCATGTGCGGGACCGGCTTGAAGAAAGCGGGGGCCAGTTTCTCGGTGTGGTGCTCAATCGCAGCGCCAATTTCATTCCCGATTGGTTGTACCGGTGGCTCTAAGGGAGGACGTACTGTGGCGCAAGCAAATGGATATTGGATTCGCGCGGGACACGTCGTGGGATTGATGCTGCTGGCGGTCGTAAGTGGCTGCTCATCGATCGAGGTCACGCAGTTGCCGGGTGCCGAAGGGTTGCCTTTGGTGGGCACGGCCGGAGGAGTTGCGGAGCAGCAGTACCGGATTCGCCCCGGGGATGACCTGGACATCAAGTTTTTCTACACCCGGGAGCTGAACGAGACTGCTTCGGTTCGCCCCGATGGCTTTATCACCCTGCAGTTGCTCGACGACGTCAAAGTGGCTGGGTTGACCCCGGACGAGCTGGATGAAGAGCTGACGAGCCGATACCGGCCCTACATAAAGAAACCCAATGTCTCGGTGATGGTTCGCTCATTCAAAGGCTTTCGTGCCTATGTCGGCGGCCAGGTCGCCGTGCCCCAGGTGGTGCCATTGGAGGGTGGCATGTCGGTACTGCAGGCGATCTACCGCGCCGGTGGCAACCTGCCCACGGCTTACATGGATTCGATCATCCTGATTCGCAAGGGGGATGATGGTAAGCCGCAACCCTACCACCTGAACCTCAGCGATCAGGCGGTGGAGCAGGGGCTGCCGGACCTTCAGGTCGCCCTGTCGCCCTCCGATGTCATCTACGTGCCGCGCTCCCCCATCGCCAATGCCAACCTCTGGGTGCAGCAGTACATCACCGATCTGGTGCTGTTCAAAGGGGTGCAGCTCGGGTTCGGGGTCAACTATGTCATCGAGGAAAACGATGACGATGACGACTGATGGCTATGAAATGATATTTTTTTGATATTACATTTATTATAAATGTCAATAGTGAAATCTACCGCTTATCGCTAAATTTGGCTAGTTGGGCGCGTAATGGAGCGCTTGTGTGTAGGCTCCGGGGGCGATTTGAATGGCAGTACCGGGATGGGCCCGGTAGCGTTCAATCCGTGTCATAGGTGTGGAGTACTGACATTGATAAAAAATATGTATTCATCCAGCCCCTTGCCCCGGCTGTTGGCCGCCCTGTTGTCCCTGTGCCTGCTGGCCTGGGCCGTACCGTCCCCGGCCGCTCCCTTGAGTTATGGCTTGAACACCATGTGGGGCCCTGGGGATAGCCAAAGCCTGAGCAGTCGTTTCAGGAAAGCCAAATCCCTGGGGGTCAGAAGCGTGCGATTGGATTGGGAATGGCGTCAGGTCGAAGCGGTGCGGGGGCAGTACCAATGGCAGCAACTTGACACCTTGGTGCAGGTTGCCCATCAGGAGGGCATCGAATTGTTGCCGATCATTCACTACGCGCCCAATTGGGCGCAGGTGGCGGGAATCAAGCCCAACGATGTCTATGAAATGGCACCGGCGGAAGCGGCGTTTGACGCCTACGCGCGGTTCGTCAAGGCGTCGATCAAGCGTTACGGGCCGGGAGGCAATGCGGGCGTGCCCTTTACCCCGATCGTGCACTGGCAGATCTGGAATGAGCCGAACCTCAAGCAGTTCTGGGGCCCTGAGCCGAACTCCGGCAGTTTTGCCTGGTTAATGCGTCGGGTACAGCAGGAAACCGCCGACGTGCGGGGCAGTATCCAGCTGGTGCATGCCGGACTGTCCAAAGCCGATGTGTTGTTCCTGTGGCAGCTGTGGGAGGCCGACAGCGCCTATGGCAACACCTTCGACGTCATGGCCGTGCACCCCTATGTATTCGATTGGCGCGATGGCATCCGCCAGCCCGATGCCATGGATGCCGACCAGCCGCAGTTTGCGCCTTTGGGGGTCGTGGGCAGCGTCACCGACCCGGGCTACCTGGGCAAAGTCTTCAACCTGCAACTGCTGATGACGCTCAAGGGCTCGCCCAAGCCGATCTGGATCACCGAAATGGGCTATATCGTTGGCAGTCAACACCTGGGTCTGACTGAGCAGGGCGCCGCCGACCGCATGCAGACCACCCTGCAATTCATCCTTTCACGCTTGACCGTGATTCCCTATGGCATTGGCATCCGCAACTTGGCCGCCAACGTCCAGCGGGTCTATTGGTTCGCCCTTGAGGACTACCCCTCACCCGATGGCATGGGCACGTTCGGTTTTTATCGCCAGGATGGCTCCGAACGTCCCGCTGCCAGCATGTTCCGCAGTTTCACCCACTAGCAGGAAGCTACGATGACTACTCGAGACCTTCTCAACCTCTTGTTCAAACGCAAGCTAGTAGTCGTCTGCTTTTTTCTAGCCTCACTGGCCGGCGGCTTCGCCGGCCTTTCGCTGATCGCCCCGACCTATGAATCGACCGCGCGGTTGTTGGTGCGTATCGGTCAGGAAGATATCTACATGCCCGCGCTGGCCTCCAGTCAGTTCCGCACGCCCATGATGTCGGTGGTCCGTGAGGAGCAATTGCATTCGGAAGCGGCCATTCTCACCAGTGCCACCCTGGCCCGCCGAGTGGTGGACGAGCTGACTCCAGCAGTGCTGTTTCCGGGTATCGATCTGCAGCACCCCTGGTATACGCCCAAGGGCGTGGCGCAAACCCTGACCCGGTGGTACGGCCGTGTGGAGGATTATTTTTTCCCTTTGTCGGCCAACCGTAGCCTGGTCGACAAGGCGGTCAATCGCCTGCGCAACGATCTCAGTGCGACGGCGCTCAAAAGCTCGAACATCATCGAGGTGTCGCTGCGCAATAAGGATCCGCACTCGGCTGCGCTGGGTGTCAATACGTTGGTGCAGCGCTACCTCACCGAGCGTGTAAGGATCTTCCAGCGTGAGCAGACGGCGTTTTTCTCCGAGCAGCTGGGGCAGATGAACCAGCAACTGGCCGAAGCCGAGGCCGCGGTCCGGCAGTACCGCGACCAACGACAGATCGTCGATGTGGAGCGCCAGCGCAGCCTGCAGATCGACCGGTTGGACGATGTCCGTAAGCGCCTGGATGAATTCCGGGTGTCGGTGCAGCAGGGCGAACGCCAGAGCCAGGTGCTCCGCGCACAACTGGCGTCAATGCCATCGACCACCGAGCTGAGCGGAGCCCAGACCTCCAACAGCTTTGCCATCAGCGAAATGAACAAACAACTGGCCGACCTCAAGCGCCAGGAGGCGGATATCGGCGCGCGGTTCTCCAGCAGCGATCCGCGGTTGCAGACCCTACGCGAGGAGATCAGCGTGGTCGACGGCTTGTTGACCCGTCAGCAGGCGCAGCGGTATGGCTCTTCCCAGCAGGGCATCAACCCGCTGCATGCCCGGGTGCGCGATGACCTGCTGAAAAACGAAGCCCTGCTCGCCGGGTATCGGCAGGCATTGACCAGTTGGCAGGCGCTGGAAGGTGAGACGCGGGCACGGATGGCGGAGCTGAACGCCTCCGAGGCGCAGTACAAACAGCTGGTCCAACAACTGGACGTGCTGCGCGATACCCGTAAGTTGTATTTGGAGAAAAACGAGGAAACCCGCTTCCAATCCGCTCAGGCGGGGGCGCAGATCGGTAACGTCTCGGTGGTCAACTGGGCGGTGGCCAGTGATCGGCCAGTAAGTCCAAAACTCTGGTTGGTGCTGATCGGCGTGCTATTGGTCGGTCTGTTCGGGGGTATCGGTCTGGCCTGGTTGCTGGAGCTGCTGGATGACAGCCTGAAGACCGACAGCGATATCTGGCAGTACTTGCAGCTGCCGACGATTACCCGGGTACCGGAGTTGATTCCGGTTAAAGCCTAGGGCCTGCGGCTGTTGCAGCCTGGCCACCTCGGCGCTTTGGCTTCACTGGGTCACTCCTTCGGTGCGGCTACGCAGTCTGAGCTCGCTTGTTTGGCCGCCTGCGCCGCAGCGTGGATGTGCCGGGGCTTTCGTCGGGCGCGGGGCAAACGCCCCGCGCATGCGCCGCTACCGGGACAGTGGTGCCCAGCGAGTCGCCCATTGAACCGCGTATCCCGACCTGGGAGGCCGTCCTGGCGCCCTCGGCTGGCCCTTCTTGTGCAGCCTCAGGACAACCGCGGCGTATGGGAAATGGCGTCAATGGGAAGGCGTCAAATTACATCGTTATTTATATTTAAAATAAACTCTATAGCGTTTTTATACATGGCTATTTAATGGCTTTTAATCAATCGCCGCTAAGTTTTTCCGATTGCCAAAAAATATAACTACAAGGGGTTTTACGTAATCAATAAAGCGATCTATAGCTATCTGTGCCTTTGGGCAGCAAAAGAATCATCAGGCAATACCTGTTTGGTTTTCAGATCGTCAACAGTCTTCCGCGCTGTGGATGGGATGCGGATCTAGTCGAGTTGTAGGGAACCGGGTCGTATTAGCGACCCCCTATCTGAAAGCCTCAAAGCACTCTATTCGACTGCCGCTTCTATCCAGGAAGGAGTCCCCGCATGCCTGCACAACTCAGCTATCCCGGCGTCTATATCGAAGAGCTACCCAGTGGGGTACGTACCCTGACGGGTGTCGCTACCTCGGTAGCCGCGTTTGCCGGTGCCGCGCCGAGAGGGCCGATCAACCGCGCCCAACGTCTGTTCAGTTTCGCCGACTACGAGCGACGCTTCGGGGGCTTGGCGGTCGACTCCGAGATGGGCTATGCGGTACGCCAGTTCTTCCAGAACGGTGGCACCGAGGCGTATGCCATCCGAATCGTTAAAAGCGCCACCAGCGCCGAGCTGACGCTGCAGAACGAGGCGTTGGTCGATGTGCTAAAAGTCTTGGCACTGGACGCTGGGTCCGCGGGCAACGGCATCGAAGTGCGGGTCGATCACCTCACCAGCAATCCGGGCAGCACCTTTAACCTGACCCTGTTACGTGCCAGTGATTCACGCTCGGAGGCCTATGCGAATGTCTCGTTGAACTCGGCTGACGCCCGCTATGCAGTGGATCAGGTCAACGGGGTTTCCCAACTGGTGCGGCTGACCCGCAGTGCCAGTCAGGCCGATCTCGATGCCTTGCCCGCCGGCACCTCGCGCAGCGCCACCCTGGCGGATGTCGCGACTTTGCTGGATGCCAGCCACCGGGAGTTTCGTGTCAGCGTCAATGGTCTGGCCCCGGTGATCGTGCAGATCAACTTGCCGGCGGATGTCGGCGGCGGAACGCCTACTCAGCGGCTGGATACCCTGTGCGCCGCCATCGAGACCAAGGTGCGGGCGCAGGCCAACAGTCAGACCGCCTATTCGGCCTTCACCTGTGCCCGTCCTGGTAGTACGCAGCAAATCCTTATGACCGCCGGTGTCGGCGGCGAGTTTTCCAGCGTGCGGATTCTGCCGGGGCAGAAGAACAATGCCAGCGGTGTGCTCAAGCTGGGCAGCGAGGGCGGCGGTGTCGACGTCGACGCAGTGGCCAGCCTGCGGCCGATGCCCATCCCGGAACCGGCCACCCTGACCAGTGCGGCGTATGCGGCGGCGGACCTCAATGCCCTGCCGGATGCCACCCACAACAGTCTGCGCATCAGCCTCGATGGGGTGGGCCCGGACACTGTGAACATCGGGGATGCGGCGGCAGCGGGGGCGGACCTCGATGCCAAACTGGAGGATGTGGCCAGTCGGCTTCAGGCCGCGGTACGCGCACTGAAACCCGCGCACCCCGCCTACCAGCACTTCCGGGCAAAACGCGTGGGCAGCACCCTGGTGCTGGCCACCGGCACCCAGGGGGCCGCGTCGAGCCTGGCGATCAGTGCCGCGCCGCTCAACAGCATCGCCAGCGAGCTGCACCTGCTGGGTGGGGCCGTCAGCAGCCAACCGGCCAATCAGACCCTGAAAGGCGGCAGCGAAACCCCGTATACGGCCGCCGACCTGTATCCCGCCTTTATCGGTGATCGTGCGACCCGCCAGGGCCTGTACGCGCTGGAGGAAGTGGACCTGTTCAATATTCTTTGCCTGCCCGGAGTGACCGATACCGGTGTGCTGATGGATGCGGCGGCCTATTGCGAGGAGCGTCGGGCCTTCTTCGTGATCGATGCGCCCGCCTCGGTGACCACGCCCGAGCAGATGGTCGCCGCGGTGTCCGGTACCGCGTTGCCCAAATCGGATCATGCGGCGGTCTACTACCCCTGGGTGTTTATCGCTGATCCGTTGAAGAATGGCCGGCTGCGCCTGAGTGCACCCTGCGGCACCATCGCCGGGTTGTATGCCCGTACCGACGGTGAACGCGGCGTCTGGAAGGCGCCGGCGGGTACCGAGGCCACTTTGGTTGGGGTGCAAGCGACCCACTATTCACTCACCGATCGGGAGAACGGCAGCCTCAATCCCTTGGGCGTCAATTGCCTGCGCACCTTCCCGGTGTACGGCGCGGTGTCCTGGGGGGCGCGAACCTTGCGGGGGGCTGACCAGATGACCTCCGAGTACAAGTACGTGCCGGTCCGGCGCTTGGCCTTGTTCCTCGAGGAGAGCCTGTATCGCGGTACCCAATGGGTCGTTTTCGAACCCAATGACGAGCCGCTGTGGGCCCAGATCCGCCTCAACCTCGGGGCGTTCATGAACAGCCTGTTCCGTCAGGGCGCCTTTCAAGGCAAGACACCGCGCGAGGCCTACCTGGTCAAGTGCGATCGGGAAACCACCACGCAGGACGATATCAACCGGGGTGTGGTGAACATCCTGGTGGCCTTCGCGCCGCTCAAACCGGCGGAATTCGTGGTGATCAAGATCCAGCAGTTGGCTGGGCAGATCCAGGTTTGATCAGGGACGCTCCGCCCTACGAGGCGGGGTGGTCGATTTCGCGCGGGCCATAGGCCCGCCAGGCAGGTAGGGAGAACAGCACAATGGCCCAATTCACCGTCAACGCCCAGCGCTTCGACCCGTACAAGAACTTCAAATTTCGGGTCAAGTGGGATGGTCGTTATGTCGCCGGTATCAGCAAGGTCTCGGCTCTAAAACGCACCACCGAAGTGGTCAAGCACCGCGAAGGGGGCGACCCCAGCAGCAGCCGCAAATCCCCTGGCCGCACCGAGTACGAGGCGATTACGCTCGAGCGCGGCGTGACCCACGATACCGAATTCGAAAAATGGGCCAACAAGGTGTGGAATTTTGCCTCGGGGCTGGGCGCGGAGGTCTCGCTCAAGGATTTTCGCAAGGACCTGATCATCGAGTTGTACAACGAAGCCGGACAACTGGCCTTGAGCTACAAGGTGTTTCGCTGCTGGGTCAGTGAGTTCCAGTCGCTGCCGGATTTGGACGCCAACGCCAACGCGGTGGCCATCGCGCGATTGAAGCTGGAGAACGAAGGGTGGGAGCGCGACTACGAGGTGGTCGAGCCCAGCGAGCCGAGTTTTATCGAACCGAGTTAAAGGACATCGCCTAAACCTGGATGGTTTTTGCCGCGTCGGCGTTTTGCCCCGTCAAGGATGGCAGGCGCCCGGTATAGCCGGTTCCGCGCTTTCGCCCAAGGGAGACCACCACCATGCCTGCACTCAGCGCCGCCGACTGGCTGGACGTTTGGGAGCACAGCCGGACGCTTGCGCCGGTGTTGCAACCTTGTGCCTTGCTGGCGCCACTGCTGCCCGATGGGCAGCCGGCGGCCCAGCAGCTCGCGATTGGGCGGCGTGATGCGCTGCTGCTGGAGCTGAATACCGCGTTGTTCGGCCCCCAGCTCAATGCCGTGGTGCCTTGCCCAGGCTGTGGTGAGGTCCTGGAGTTGGCGCTGAGTAGCGAGGCGTTGCGCCAACCGCTGTCGCCACTCGACACCTGCGCCCTGCAACTCGACTGGCTGAACTACCGGGTGGATTACCGCTTGGTCTGCAGTGACGATCTGGCGACCCTCGACCCCGACGAGTCATTGGAGGAGGCCCGCGAGCGGCTGCTGCGGCGCTGCGTGCTGAGCGCCGAACAGGACGGTGTCCCTATCAGGTTCGAGCAGCTCCCCGACGCGTTACGGACGCAACTGGTCGAGGCCATGGCGACGCTGGACCCCCAGGCGGCGCTGGAGCTGGAGCTGGTCTGCCCGAGTTGCAGCGGCGCCTGGCGCGAGGCGTTCGACATTGGCGGTTTCCTGCTGGAAAGCCTGGGGCAATGGGCGGAGCGGACCCTCGATCAAGTTCACCTGCTGGCCCACAGCTACGGCTGGAGCGAGGCCCAGGTGCTGGCGTTGAGCCCGGCCCGCCGCGCCAGCTACCTGGCCCGGGTGCTTGCATGAACGACTTTCTCGGCTTGCTGGCGCGCCGGGTTTTGGCCCCGACCACCCTTCGCCCGCGGCGACTGTCGCGTTTCGAGGGGGATACGCAGGCGCCCTTGACGGCGCCGCCGCACACCCCGCCGGAGGTAAGTGAATGGGTTGCGCCGCGGCAGGTCGAGTCCGCCCGAATGCCGAGTCAGTCGGAGTCGGGGGCGAACAGCCTGGCCGCGAATCTGCCCGAGCCTGCCGTCAGGGCGGAACTGCCTCGCGAGAGGCAAGTGCCAGCGGCCATCGAGCCCCTTGAGCTGTCGGTGATGGCGGCGATACCGCGGGTGACCCAGCCCAGTTTGTCCCAACCGGTGCCGCTGTCGGGGGCGCTGTCGGCTACGCCGATGGCGGCGACCAGGGAGACGCCCTTGGGTGCGGTCGCGCAGCCGGAGGCCGGGCCGACGACAGCAACGGTCCACTCCATTGAATCCGTTGAACGGGACCGGGTGACTCGCGAACTGATCGAACAGCGTGTCGAGCGACTGGTGCCAGTCGCCACCGCGGCGGCGAGTCCGATGGCCGGCGTCTTGGCGTCGCCCCCCCCAGCGCCGCTGGTGGTCGCCGCAGCTCGCGAGCCGGCCAGCGTACCCGTCGTGGAAATCAGCATCGGCCGTATCGAGCTCTTTGCGTCGGCGCCCCCCGCGCAGGTGGCGCCCCCCGAACGCGCCGTGACGCGTCGTGACGCGCAATCCCTGGAGGCCTACCTGAGTGAGCGTAATGGCCGGGGAGGGCGCCCATGAGCAGCGCACTTGGTTTGGCTGCGACCGCCGCGGCCCTGCAGCAGCTGTTGGTCAATGGCTTCGCCGCGCTCAAGCTCGACGATGTTCTGGGAGGCACCCCGACCGTCAGCTGCATCGCGCCTGATCGTATCGACCTGGATGCCAACAGCTGCCAGCTCAACCTGTTCCTCTACAACCAGACGCGCAATCCCGGCTGGGCCAATCAGGGGTTGCCCAGTCGCGACAGCCGTGGCGAGCGGATCGCCAACCCGCCACTGGCGCTGGATCTGCATTTCCTGTTGAGCGCCTATGGCGTTGCCGACTTTCAGGCGGAGATCCTGCTGGGCGCCGCCATGCAGATCCTGCATGAAACGCCCGGCCTCGGTCGCGAGGGCATTCGGGCCGCGCTCAAGCCGGGTGCCAACAAACCCAACTTGCCCAAGGAGCTGGAGCTGGCCGGGTTGGCGGACCAAGTGGAACAGCTGCGGATCACACCGCTCAATCACAACACCGATGAACTGTCGCGTATCTGGTCGGCGATCCAGGTGCCGGCACGGCCCAGCGCCGCCTACCTGATCAGCGTGCTGCTGCAGGAATCCAGCCGCAGTGCGCGGACTCCCTTGCCCGTGCGTTCACGCAACCTCTATGCGCTGCCCTTGCGTGCACCGCGGCTGGATCGGGTCGAGGCGCTGGATGGCGCGGCGGTGCCCATTCTGCCCAGCTCGCTGCTGAGCCTCAGTGGCGCCAATCTGAAAGCACCGCAGGTGCTGTTGCGGGTCAACGGGCTCGACCTGACTGGCGCGCTGCAGCAACTCGACAACGATCGCCTGGAGTTCGGTTTTCTGCTGCCACCGCCCGTGCCAGGCCCGCCCGTGTTGGCGCCGGGGTTGCGCGCGGGTGTCTGCACGGTGCAGGTGGTGCATCCGCAGTTGATGGGGTCGCCTGCCGTCGCGCACCGGGGCGTGGAATCCAACCTGCAGGCCTTTGTCCTTAACCCCGAGGCCAATTTCACCGTCGAGCCAGGGGGCATCAGCACGCCGGTCAACGGCGTGATCTACCGCTCGGGGGTCATTACGGTGAACTGCACGCCAGCGGTCGATGCTCGGCAGCGGGTGCGCCTGCTGCTCAATGAGCTGGCGCCGCCGAATGACCGACCGCCACATGCCTACAGTTTTGCCCTGAGCGACGGCAACGGCATTGTCCCGCCCGCCGAGTCCAGCACGACCCTGAGCATTGCCTACCGGCAGGTGGTGCAGGGCAACTACCTGGCACGTCTGCAGGTGGATGCCGGCAGCAGCCCGTTGCAGGTCGATGGCGAGGGGCGTTTCAGCGGCCCGCAGGTGGCACCATGAGCGTGCGTCATGAGTTCGCGCAGAATCGACGGGCGCTGGCCACGGCGCTGGAAGAGCTGATGCTCTACATCAACCTGCGGCTGGCGGGCCAACCGGCGCCGCTGGGCACCTACCATGAGGTGCCGCCGGCGCTGGCGGCGCTGGGCGAGTGCCTGGAACTCAGTCGCTTCGAGCTGGACCTGTTGTTGCTGGCGGCGGCGCCCGAGCTCGACACGCGGATGCGCCCCCTGTTGGCCAAGGCCCAGGGCGATCCGGAAAAACCCTGGTTGAGTTTCAACCTGGCCCTGTTGCTGCTGCCCCACGCTGACTGGAGTGCGATCACGCCGGCCGCCCGGCTGCGGCGCTGGAACCTGCTGGAACCGGTGGGTGCGGGTGGCCCGCTGCACGCCCGCCTGCTGGTGGACGAATCGACCCTGCACCGGATCGCGGGCTTGCGTTATGTCGAGCCCCGTCTGGAACCCTGGTTTCGCCTACAGGCGCTGCCCTCGCCAGAGAACGTGCCGTTCGACAGTGAAGTGGCGTTGCTTGGCCTCGAGTGGCAGGCGGCCGCGAACCTGTCGCAAGCCGTGGTCGCGCGACTGGAACAGGGCGATGGGGAAAGCTGCGCCCATACCCTGGCGGTCCAGCTGGAGCTGAAACTGTTCCGTCTGGCCGAGCACAACCTGCCGGCCTCGGCACTGGAGCGTGAGCAGCTGGCGCGGCTCTGGGAGCGTGAGGCCCTGCTGCACAATGCGCTGTTATGGCTGGATGTGGAGCAGTCCAGCACGTTGGAAAACAAGCGCCTCGGCGACTTTATCGAGCACCTGCAGGGCCTGGTGTTGGTTACCGGCTCGGCCCACCTGCCCCTGCGCCGGCCGCAGCGCCCGTTGGCCTGGCTGGGGGGGGACGCGGGCACTCGGCTGCAAACCTGGCAGCATTGCCTGGGCGTACAGGCTGATGGGCTCAACGGCCATTTGGGCTCCCTCGCCGAGCAGTTCCAGTTGTCCAGCGGCGCGATAGCCCGCGTCAGCCAATACTGTGGCGTCGACGCGGGCCTGACTGCCGAGCAACTCTGGGACGCCTGCCGAGCGGAAGCACGCCGGGGCATGGAGAACCTGGCGGAGCGGGTCGAGGCTCGCGCCGACTGGGCCGACCTGGTCTTGCCTGACGCCGCGCTGACCAGCCTGCGGGCCATTGCCGCCCAGGTGCGCCAGCGCACCCGGGTCTATCGCGAGTGGGGCTTTGCCGCCCGCAGCGGTCGAGGCCTGGGCATCAGTGCCCTGTTCGCTGGCGGCAGCGGCACGGGCAAGACCCTGGCCGCGGAGGTGTTGGCCAACGAATTGCAGTTGGACCTCTATCGCATCGACCTGGCGGCGCTGGTCAGCAAGTACATCGGCGAAACGGAAAAGAACCTGGCGCGGGTGTTCGCGGTGGCGGAAACCAGCGGTGCCATCCTGCTGTTCGACGAGGCCGATGCCTTGTTCGGCAAGCGCAGCGAGGTGCGCGACAGCCATGATCGTTATGCCAACCTGGAAGTCAGTTACCTGCTGCAGCGAATCGAAACCTACCGCGGGTTGGCGATACTCACCAGTAACCTCAAGCAGGCCATCGACACTGCCTTCCAGCGGCGCCTGCGGTTTATCGTGCAGTTTCCATTTCCCGATGCCCAGGCGCGAGGTGCCATCTGGGCACGGGTGTTTCCCGCTGCCACGCCGGTGGCCCGCCTGGACATCGACAAGCTGGCGCGGTTGTCGCTGTCCGGCGGACACATCCGCAACCTGGCGTTGAATGCGGCGTTTCTCGCGGCCGACCAGGACAGCCCTATCAGCATGGGGCACCTGCGACTGGCGGCGGAATCGGAGTTCGCCAAGCTGGAACGGCCCCTGCCCATGGCCGAAATAGGCGATTGGGCATGAGCCCCCTCGCTTCCGGGCCGTCACGTGGCTTGCCGCCGGCCAGCAGCGCTCCGGCGCTCCGTCTGCAGATAGGCAGTCTGGTACTGCCCGGGTATACGCCGCGCGAGGGCGCGCGGCTGGCTGGCGCGTTCGAACGCGAGTTGTCACGCCTGCTGAGCCAAGCGCCGGCCGGCGGACCCAGTCGGCAGACCGAGAGCCTGCAGATTCCGCGTTTTTTCCTGGCGCCGGGCGAACGCCCTGAGCGCACCGGCCGCCGCCTGGCACGGGCGATCGCCGAACAGTTGCAGCCCTGAGGAGCGTCATGGCCGAACATGCCCTGGTTCCACCCGCTGAGCGCGAAGCGGCCTCGTCGAAGGCCCCGCCGCACAAGGCCACGCACAGCCTGTTGCTGCAACGCAAATGCGCCTGTGGGGCTTCCGCGGGCGCCAGCGGTGAGTGCGACAGTTGCGCGGCGCGCCCGGCCCTGCAGCGGCGCGGTGGTAACCAGGCGCAGCCGGCATTGCCCGCTGCCGTCGACGACACCCTGTCGCGCCCCGGCCGTCCCCTGGATGCCGATACCCGGGCCTTTATGGAAGATCGCTTCGGCAGCGATTTCGCCGGGGTGCGGGTGCATGACGACAGTGCCGCCGCCGCCTCGGCTCGGGCCGTGGATGCCCAGGCCTACACCGTTGGACAGCATATGGTCTTCGACCATGGGCGTTATCAACCGCACAGCGCCGAGGGCCGTCATCTGCTGGCTCACGAATTGGCCCACACGCTGCAACAGCAGGGCCTTCAGCGCGCGGGCATCAGCAACCTGGCGGACCAGGGGGCCGACTACTGGCGTTTGGAGCGCGAGGCCGATGTGGCGGCTGACACGGTGATGCGCGGCCAGCCGCTGGCATCGGGTCAGTTGAGCCAGGGCGGGCCGCGGTTGTCGCGCAAACCCGCCAAGCCGGCGGCACCACCCGCGCCCGGGACTGGCAAAAGCGAAGATCACGAGATCGAAAGCCGCTACCGCGATGTGGAAATGACCACTGGGCATAAGGTCACGCCGGAGAAGAAGACCACGGCCAAGGTCGGGACCAAGGATAAGGAGCTGGCCTCGTTCGAGGTCGACCACCTGGAGTTGCACGAGGTCAAAGGTCCGGTGCTCAAGGAGTGGCAAAGCAAGTCCAAGGCCCGTGCGCTGCGCGGCACCATCACCCTGGCCGGCAGCAAGGCCCAGGAGGCGGGCCTGTGGCAGATGCGCGTGAGCTCCGATGAGCTGCGCGCCCGTTGGCTGAACAAGCGCGGTTGGAAGGCCGGCGATGCGCTGAACGCGGCTTGGCAGAAGGCCGGCGGCGATGCCGAGTTCCCCAAGGCGGCCGGCGGTACCTGCGAGATGGACCATATCATCGAGCTGCAGGTTGGCGGCGACAACACCCAGGAAAACATCCAGGTCCTCGACCGCACCGACAACGGTATGAGCGGCAGCCTGATCAAGCAGCAGGTGTTCGGCCTGGCCCAGAGCATCGCCGGCAAGATGGAAGAGGCGGGCGAGGAACTCCCGGCTCAGGTCCGGCTGGTGTTCAAGGACGCCAAGATGAAGGCGGCCGGCAAATGCGGGCCCTGCTGCGAGACGGCGAAAAAACTCGGCAAGCCCACGGCGGAGGGCAAGGCCGACAAGTCCACCGAAATCCTGATCGACTATCCGATCATGGCCGGTGGCAACACCGTGGTGCTGCGGGTCAGCGAAAAAACCAAGAACCCGCCGATTTTCGAGTCCGGCGAGCCGGCCAATGTGGCGGGTGCCGAAATCATCCCGGGTTTGCTGCTGATGACCTTGCACCGCCGTGGCAAGGGCAAGGACAGTATTGGCGCCCAGATCGACGCCCGTGATCGCACGCGCCTGCCGATCACCTTGCCGGCCAAAGGTCAGGAGGTCGGGCTGGACGTGGCCGAGGACGGCAGCCTGAAGCTCTCCGACAAGGCCAAGAAAGATGCCGGTATCGCCTTTACCTACGACTACCTGAGCCCTGGACGCTTTACCAAGCTCGAGCAGGTCGCCGGTGGCGTGGCCGGGGAGGGCTACATCACGCCGACCAAGGTGCCATTTCTCAAACGCCTGGAGGTGTCCTTCGGGCCGGATTATTTCCGCCTCAAGGCGCCGCTGGACAAGAGCAAGCTGCAACCGCCCTTTGCCGGGGTGAAACTCACCGAGGCCTCGTTGGCGCTGGACTTGGCACCCAAGTTGAAGCCGGTGGGCAGCATTGCGTTCGAGTTCGGCGGCGCGACGAAACTCGCGGCCTGCAAAGTGGAGGTCAGCGCCGACGAAAATGGCCTGCTGTTCAACGGCGTATTGTTCGTCTATCTGCCGGGGGTGGACGAGGCCAAGGGCGAGGTCAAATACCAGGGCGGCGAGTGGAGCGGGGCGGTGCATATCGAGTCCGGCCAGATGGCCGGCAAGATCCCCTATGTGAAGAGCGGCGCGGTCGATGTCTTCCTCAAGGGCGGCAAGATCGACGCCACCGGCAAGGTCAACCTGGACTTGCCGGGAGGCAACGAGGCCTCCCTGGAGCTCAACTACACCCGCAGCAAATGGATCTTCCAGGGACGCGGCAAGATCAAGGTCAAGAGTCCCTACCTCAAGCCCATCCAGGCCAGCCTCTGGTACGACGGCGAGCTGTTTGTCGCCAAGGGCGAGGCCGGCTTCGCGTTTGCCGGTCTGGACGGCACGGTGGACGCCACCTACGAGAACAAGAACGGCAAGGAAAAAGTCTACGGCAAGGGCGATATCAAGATCGACAAGGGCCGCGCCAAAGGCAACATAGTCGTCGAGTTGCACCCCAATGAAAAAATCACCGGCAAGGGCCGGCTGTCTTATGAAATCAAGAAGGACATGGTCGCCAGCGCCGCGATCACGGTCGACGAGAACCAGAAGATCACCTTCGATGGCGAGCTGAGTTTTCCGGATATCCAGCTGTTCAAGCGGTTTCCGGAGCGCAAGGAGGTCACGCCGATCTTTTCCGCCTCCGGTAGCATTCCGATCCCCGGCGCCTCGATCGGGCCCATCGGGCTAAAGGTCAAGCTCTGGGGCAGCCTGGGGTATTACTACTATGTCGGTCCCGGGGTGCTCACCGGGATCAAGGCCGCGGTCAAGTTCAGCCCGTTCGAGGACAACCCGGACTTCAGTTTCTCGCTCAAGGCCAAGGCCAGCATCCCGGCCGGCGGCGGCATCTCCGGCAAGGTCGGCGCCG
Organism: Pseudomonas sp.; assembly: GCF_040514055.1. GTDB lineage: Bacteria > Pseudomonadota > Gammaproteobacteria > Pseudomonadales > Pseudomonadaceae > Aquipseudomonas. The sequence continues at coordinate 115,333 of NZ_JBEVDL010000079.1, read as the reverse complement.
ACGTGGTGATCGACGCCTATATCGCCGAGGTCGGCGGCGGCTTGAACGTGGAGGCCAGCGCCGGTCTGGAAGGCAAGGCCGAACTGGGCGGTGAAATCGCCTACAGCAAGGACAAGTTCAGCGTCGATGCCAGCGCCTATATCGGCGGCAGCGTGGTGCTGGCGGCCAAGCTGAACGCCCGGGTGTATGCCGAGGCCGGGGTCTGGAAGTTCAAGGTCCGCACCGAAAAGACCTGGGAATTGCTGGGCGGCAAATTCGATACCGGGCTCAGCCTGGGCGTGCGCATGCCGCTGCACTACGACAGCATCGAGGGGTTCCGCATGCCGAAACTCTCCGATATCAAGCCGGAGCCGGCGGAGCTCAATCTCAGTCCGAGCAGCATGCTGTCCAGCCTGTTCGGCGACGCCAAATCAGAGGAGCGCGAGGCATGACCGGTCTGAGCACGTCACCGCGGCTGCTCAAGGGCGGCCTGATCCTGATCGACCCGTCCAGCGGCGCGGTGCTGCGGGTGATCACCCTGCAGTACACCCCCGACCTGCTGACCCGCAGCCTGCAACCGCAGAGCACCGGCGGCAGCGCCGCCCTGAGCGAGCCACTGCGCCTGAAAGGCCCGCCGGTGGAAACCCTCAAGCTCGAGGCGGAGCTGGACGCCACCGACCAGCTGGAATTTCCCGATCAGCATGGCGCCGTGGTCCAGGTCGGGTTGCACCCGCAGCTGGCGGCCCTGGAAACCATCGTCTATCCCGAGAGCGGCGCGCTGATTCGGAACAACCAGATGGCCAATGCCGGCACCCTGGAAATCGTTCCGGTGCAGGCGCCGTTGCCGCTGTTCGTCTGGAGCCCGTCCCGGGTGGTGCCGGTACGCATCACCGAGTTCAGCATCGTCGAGGAGGCGTTCGACATCAACCTCAACCCGATCCGCGCGCGGGTCTCGCTGGGCATGCGGGTCCTCAACGTCAACGACCTGGGGTTTGGCGACAAAGGTGGCCACCTGTACATGGTCTACCACCAGAGCCGGGAGCGCATGGCGCGCAAGGCCTCCAGCGCCACCCTGGCCAGTTTGGGCCTGAGTAACCTGTTTTAGCCGCGCCCTGGCTTGCCAGCGCAGAACAAAAAAGGACTTTGTGTATGAACGACAGTCGATTCGCGCCCAACAGCCGCTACCACAGCGTCGAGACCGCCGAGTGGCTACCCCCCGAGGGGACGCCGGTGGTGTACCTGCGCCGGCGCTTTGTCCCGGACCCGGGGCGTTTCGTGACCGTGCAGGAGTATCGGGTGGTGGAAGGCGACCGCCTCGACCGCATGGCCGCGGCCGTGCTCGGCGATCCGCAGCAGTTTTGGCGTTTGCCGGACGCCAACGGCAGCCTGCACCCCCTGGAGCTGGAAGAGATCGGCCGGCGCATCCGCCTGACGCTGCCCGAGGGCATGCTGGGGGCCGACCATGCTTAAGGGCCTGCACCTCTCGTTGCTGGTCGGGCCGGCGTTGCCGGTCCCGGTGCCCAAGGCGGTGATGGACGCGCTGCAGACCGTCCAGGTGACCTCGGCCGCGGGCACCCGCAGCGGCTTCCAGATCAGCTTCGCGCTGCAGAACCAGTCGCCGTTGCACAGCCTGTTGCTGCTCGCCGGTGGCAGCGTGCCCTGGTTGCGGGTAATGATTCTGGTGACCATCAACAGCCTGCCGATGGTGATGATGGACGGCCTGATCACCAAGCAGGAGGTCAGCGGTTCCAACGAGCCGGGGCAGAGCACCCTGACCATCACCGGTGAGGACCTCTCGGTGGCTATGGACCAGCAGGAGTTCAACGGCCTGCCGTATCCGGCCATGCCGGCGCCGGCGCGGGTGGCCCTGATCATCGCCAAGTACGCGTTGTTCGGCCTGGTGCCGTTGGTGATCCCGCCGCTGTTCAACGACGTGCCCGTCCCGGTGGACAAGATCCCCACCCATGAGGGCACCGACCTGGCCTATGTGCAACAGCTGGCCAAGGACGCCGGTTACGTGTTCTACGTCGAGCCCGGGCCGCTGCCCGGCATGAACACCGCCTACTGGGGCCCCGAGATCAAGCTCGGCGTGCCGCAGCCGGCACTCAACCTGGGCATGGACGCCCACAGCAATGTCGAGGCGCTGTCGTTCAGCGTGGATAACACCAAGGCGTCGCTGCCCATCGTGTTTATCCAGAACGCCCTGAGCAAATTGCCGATTCCGCTGCCGATTCCCGATATCAGCCTGGCCAATCCGCCGCTGGGGGCGCTGCCGCCCTTGCCCAAGTCCATTCACCTGATGAAGGAAACCGCCAAGCTGTCGCCCATGGCGGCGCTGTCGAAAGGCTTGGCGGCCGCGGCCGGCTCGGCCGATGTGGTGACCGCCACCGGTTCGGTCGATGTGTTGCGCTATGGCCATATCCTCAAGGCGCGGCAACTGGTCGGGGTGCGCGGCGCCGGGGCGGCGTTCGACGGCCTCTACTACGTCAAGACCGTCAGCAGCAGCTTCAAGCCGGGCGAGTTCAAGCAGAGCTTCACCCTGACCCGCAATGGCCTGATTTCAACCGTACCGAGGGTGCCGGCATGAGCGAAGGCAAATTCTATGGCAAGTACCGCGGCATGGTGCTGAACAACCTCGACCCCATGCAGATGGGGCGGATCCAGGTACAGGTGCCCGATGTGCTCGGCATCGGCCTGTCCAGTTGGGCGATGCCCTGCGTGCCGCTGGCGGGCAAGCAGAGTGGCGTGTTTGTCGTGCCACAGATCGGTGCCGGGGTCTGGGTCGAGTTCGAACAGGGCGATCAGGACTACCCGATCTGGGTGGGTGGCTTTTGGGCCAGCGCGGCGGAGGTGCCGGTATTGGCCCTGGCCGGATTGCCGGTGTCGCCGAGCATCGTTCTGCAGACCGGCAACCAGAACGGCTTGATGATCTCCGACCTGCCGGGGCCCACCGGCGGCATTCTGCTGAAGACCGCCCTGGGCGCGATGATTTCAATCAATGAGATCGGCATCACCATCAGCAATGGCCAGGGCGCGACCATCATGCTGACCGGGCCGACGGTGAACATCAACCAGGGTGCACTGACCGTGATTTAGGGCCAAGGAGAACCGCCATGAAGGGATGCAGCGTTGCAGCGTTGTCCGGCAAATCAAGCCCCGCGAGGGATATCGACGGTCGGGTGCCATCGCCCGCGGGGAAACGCTGATGCCTGGCTTTCTCCTGCATGTCGGCGCCACGGTGCTCTGTGCCCATGGCGGACAGGCCACCCCTACCGCGCCGTTTCCCCGGGTGACCCTGTCCGGCCAGCCCGTCACCACCCTGGCCGCGCCCTATGTGATCGCCGGCTGCAGCATGCCGCCGCCGTCGGCCGGTAACGGCCCCTGCGTCAGCGGCCAGTGGTTGGTCGGCGCCACCCGGGTATTGGCCGGTGGACAACCGGTGCTGCTGCAGTCCAGCACTTCCATTTGCACCCCGACCGGTACGCCGATGCAGGTCGTGGTCACCCAGGTACGGGTTTCAGGAGTCTGACATGGCCTTGGATTTCCCCTTTCGCATCGACTCGCGCGGCCGCAGTGCCGAGGTCTTCGACGATGCGCGGATTCGCAATCAGATCGAGCAGGTGCTGTTCACCGTGCCCGGCGAGCGGGTCAACCGTCCCGATTTCGGCTGCGGCCTGCTGCAGTTGGTGTTCGCCCCCAACAGCGACACTTTGGCGGCCGCGTTGCAGATGACCGTGCAGGGCGCCCTGCAGCAGTGGCTGGGCGAACTGATCGAGGTGGAAGAGGTGCTGCTCGAGACGCTTGATGCGCGCCTCAACGTAACGGTGCTCTACCAGGTCCGCCGTGATCGGGAGCGCCAACTGGCGACCTTCAGCCGCGGTCTGGCACAAGGATGAAAGCCCGATGAAACGCCAATTTCGCAGCGATAATCCCCACCGCCTGCAGCTGCTGCGCGACTTGCAGCCGCCCAGCCTGAATGGCATCGATTACCTGGAAGTAACGAGCAAGGATCAGCGCAGCCTCAAGCTGGTCTTTGTCCACCCGGTGTTCGGCCTGACCCTGGATCACTGCCGGATCGACGGCGGGGTGCGCATTCGCGGCATTCGCATCGAGAGCCTGACGGTCAATGGCAAGCAGTTGGAGATCACGGTCGACCGTGCCGGCGATTTTTCCTGGTATGACTTCGTGCTGCTCGACCCGGCGGCGCCGGACGAGGTGCCCGCGGGGTTCGACCCCTGCCTGTCGAGCATTCGTTTCAGCTTCAAGGCCCAATGCCCGTCGGAATTCGATTGCGCCGAGGAGAGTGCCTGCCTGCCGACCGCGCCGCTCGAACCCTTGCTCGACTACCTGGCCAAGGATTTCAGCAGTTTCCGGCGGCTGATGCTCGATCGCATGGGGCAGTTGATTCCCGGCTTCCAGGAGCGCGATCCGGCGGATTTTTCCGTGGCCCTGGTGGAAATGCTGGCCTATGTCGGCGATCAGCTGAGTTACTACCAGGACGCCGTCGCCACCGAGGCCTACCTGGGTACGGCGCGGCGCCGGGTGTCCCTGCGTCGGCACGCGCGGTTGCTCGGCTACCCCATTCACGACGGCTGCAACAGTCGTGTGCACGTCACCCTGGAGGTCCGCGCCGGTGCCGATGGCCAGTCATTGCCCGCCCGCAGCCGGCTGCTGACCCGGGGCGTCGATAATGCAGCGGTGGTGCGTCTGGCGACCCTCGAGTTGTTGCCCGACGCCAACACCCAGGTGTTCGAGACCCTGCACGCGCTGCGCCTGCAGTCCTCGCACAACCGTATCCGCCTGCACGCCTGGGGCGACACGGCCTTCTGCCTGGGCCGGGGCGCGCTGGAGGCGGCGCTGGTGGACGAGCCGGCCTTGGCCCTGGAACCGGGGATGGTGATGATCCTCGAGGAGGTGCTTAGCCCGACCCTGGGCACCGGCGCCGATGCCGATCGTTCGCACCGCCACCCGGTGCGCCTGGTCGCGGTCGAGCCGGGATTCGATGCCCTGACACAAACCCCGCTGCAGCTGGTGCGCTGGCACGAGGAGGATGCCTTGCCCTTCGCGCTGTGCGTCAGCGCCGAGTTCGAGCAGGGTGGCGCCCAGGTCGTGCGCGAGATCGCGGTGGCCCGCGGTAACGTGGTGCTGGCCGACCATGGCCTGAGCCGGGCATATGAGGCGTTGCTGCCGGCGACGGTGCCGCTGAGCGGCAAATACCGTCCGCGTCTGGGGGAGTTCGGCATCGCCTACGCCGAACCCTATGCCCATCAAACGGCGCTGGAGACCGGCTGGTCGGCCCGGCGCGCCCTGCGCCAGGACCCTCGTCGAGCCCGGCCAGCCGATATGCAACTGTTGCCGGACGATCCGGACCAGTTCGGCAACCAGCCCTTGCCCGGCGGCACGCCCTGGCGGCCGCAGCGTGACCTGCTCGGCAGTGACCGTTTCGCCCAGGAGTTCGTGGTCGAAACCGAAGCCGACGGCGCGGTCTACTTGCGCTTCGGCGATAACCGCTTCGGACTGCAACCCGAGCCGGGCAGCCGCCTGCTGGCCAGCTACCGCCAGGGTGGCGGCAGTCTGGGCAATGTCGGGGCGGACAGCATCACCCGGCTGGTCAGCGACGACCTGGCGATCGCGCCCTTCGTCGACCGGGTGCGCAACCCCCTGGCGGCTCAGGGCGGGGCCGAACCGGAAAGCGCCGAGGCGGTGAAACTGTTCGCCCCGGAGGCGTTCCGCAGTCAGGAACGGGCGGTGACCGAAGAGGATTACGCGCGGGCCGCCGAACGCCACCCCGAGGTCCAGCGCGCCGCGGCCCGCCTGCGCTGGACCGGCAGCTGGTACACGGTGTTCGTCAGCCTCGATCGCAAGGACGGCAAGCCGTTGGACGCGCCGTTCCGCGCACAGTTGCTCGAGCACCTGGAGACCTTCCGGCTGGCCGGTTATGACCTGGACCTCAGCGAGCCGGTGTATGTGGCCCTGGATATCGAATTGACCCTCTGCGTGCTGCCCGGCTACTTCGCGGCCGCGGTCAAGCTCGCCGTGCTGCGGCGCCTGGCCAGCGTGCGCGACGAGCAAGGCCAGCGGGGGTTTTTCCACCCCGATCATTTCACCTTCGGCCAGGGCCTGGCGTTGTCGCGCCTGATCGCGGCGGTGCAGACCGTGCCGGGGGTGGCCTCGGTCGAGGTGCTGCGCTTCCAGCGCTGGGGCAAGACCGCCAAGGGCGAACGCGAGGAGGGGCTGATCAGCGCCGCGGCGCTGGAGGTGCTGCGCTTGGATAACGACCCGAATTTCCCCGAGAACGGCCGCCTGCGGCTGAACATGCGAGGTGGCCTGTGAGCGACGGCAAATTCTGCGATTGCTGTGCCGGGGTGACACCCCTGACCCCGGTCGAGGCGCTTAACCCGCCGGGCCAACCGAGCCTGCGTTATCGGGTTGGCACCCACGGTCGTTTTTACGCCAGCCAGCGCGCCCGCCTGGCGGCTCAGCCCGAGTTGCAGGCCTTGACCAGCCGCGCCGCGGACGATCCGGCGCTGGCGCTACTGGATGCCTGGTCCGGGGTGCTGGATGTGCTGAGCTTCTATCAGGAGCGGATCGTCAACGAAGGTTTCCTGCGCACGGCCAGCGAACGTCGTTCGGTGCTGGAACTCGGCCGGGCCATCGGTTATGAACTGCGCCCCGGGGTGGCGGCCTCGACCTTTCTGGCCTTCACCCTGGAAACGGCGCCCGGAGCGCCGGCCGAGGCCCGTATCGACGCCGGGGCACGTTGCCAGAGCGTGCCGGGCCAGGACCAGCAGGCCCAGGTGTTCGAGACGCTGCAAGCGCTGCAGGCACGGGCGGACTGGAATGCCCTGCAGGTGGTCCAAGAGGAGCCGCTGCTGCCCCAGCGCGGCGCCACGGTGCTGTACCTGAAAGGGCAGAATACCGGCTTGAATGCCGGTGATGCCTTGTTGGTGGTCGGGGACGAGCGACAGAACGACCCGGGCAGCGAACGCTGGGATTTTCGCCGGGTGGTGCGTGTGCAGGTGGTGGCCCCGGCGCAGGCCAGCGTCGATCCGCTGGCAGGCTACAGCCTGGTGACGCTGGACCAGCCGCTGGGCTCTAACCAGCCACCGATCGATCCCGCCCAGCTCAATCCGCGCTGTTATGCCCTGCGCACCAAGGCCGCCCTGTTCGGCCAGGCAGCTCCGGACTGGCGCGCCATGCCACGCAGCCTGCGCGCCAGTTACCTGGGCTTCGACAACGACGACCAGGCGCCGATCAGCCTCTATCGGCAGTGGCCCGGTTTCACCTTGGCGGACATCTCCGATCCGCCGACGGCCGTGGCCAGCGGCAGTGGCCTGCACGGCGAGTACTTCGACCGGGACGACTTGCAGGAGCGCAAACTGACCCGCACCGACGCCACGATCAATTTCGACTGGGGCACCGGCAGTCCGGCCCCGGGGATCGACAGCGAGAGTTTTTCCATCCGCTGGAGCGGCTGGCTGCAGATTCCGGCCAGCGGCAATTACAGTTTCTTTGTCAAAGCCGACTACGGCGTACGCCTGTGGATCGCCGGTCAACTGCTGATCGACCAGTGGACCAACAGCGACGTGGACCTGGAACACAGCGCGGTACTGAACAACCTGGTTGCGGGGCAAAAGCTCGACCTGCGCCTGGAATACAGGGAGATTTCGGCGAACGCCTCCATCGCCTTGCGCTGGTCCGGCCCGGGCCTCGCCAAGCAGATCATCGCGCAGAACCGGCTGTACCCCCGGGACGTGCACACGGTGCACCTGGACGCCAGCCATCCGCGGATGGTGAGTGGCAGCTGGCTGGTGCTGGCGACCCCCGATTACCAGGAGCTGTACCGGGTGCTGGATAACCGTGAGGACGCCCGTGCGGCCTTTACCCTCAGCACCAAGACCAGTCGGCTGAGCCTGCAGGGGGAACAGCTGCGCGAACGCTTCAACGAACATCTGCGCGACACCAGCGTGTTCGGCGAGTCCTTGCTGCTGCCCTGGGCCAGCCGTCCACGCTCCGGCTTTATCAACGGGCATCTGTTGACCCTGGACCGCCTGCAGCCCGGTCTCGAGCCTGAGCGTTGGTTGGCGCTCAGCGGCAATACCCTGCCTGCGCTGGCGCAGAACGCCCAGGCCCGCCAGCGCCTGTTGGCGGGGCAACCCCTGGCGGCCCTGGAGATCGCTCGCGACGGCGTGCAGGCCAGGCTGTCCTTCGCCGAGGGGCAGGTGTTCGAGGTCGAGCTGGGGTTCGCCTCGGAAGTGGTGCAGGTGCGGCGCAACGAGGTGGTCAACGGCCGTTCGCGCCTGGAGCTGGAAAGCGACTTGCTCAATGCCTACCTGCCGTCGACCCTGCGCATCAATGCCAATGTGGCGCCGGCCAGCCATGGCGACAGCAAACAGATGCAGGTACAGGCCGAGGTGCTCGGCAGCGGCGACGGCAGTCGGGCCTACCAACGCTTCGCGTTGCGCCAGAAACCCCTGACCCATGTCAGCGCGCCCACTGCCACGGGCATCGCCAGCACCCTCGAGGTGCGGGTCGATGGCCTGCGCTGGCAGGAAGCCGCGCGCATCGGCGAACTGACGGCCCAGGACAGCGCTTACCTGTTGCGCCGCGACGACGATGGCACGACCTGGGTGCAGTTCGGCGATGGCGAGCATGGCCGCCGCCTGCCCAGCGGGCAGATGAACGTCCAGGCCCGCTACCGGGTCGGCATCGGCGCGGCCGGTAATGTCGGGCAGGGCCAGATCAGCCTGCTGCTGAACCGGCCCCTGGGTGTCAAGGACGTGATCAATCCGGTGGCGGCAACGGGCGGCACCGACCCCGAACCCCGGGAGCGCGCGCGGCAGAATGCACCGCTGACCGTGTTGACCCTGGATCGTATCGTCTCGCTGCGCGACTTCGAGGATTTTGCCGCGGCGTTTGCCGGCATCGGCAAGGCCCAGGCGGTGTGGTTGTGGAATGGCGAGGGGCGGTTGGTGCACCTGACGGTCAGCGCGGTGGATGGAGAGCCACTGGAACCCGGCGCCGCGCTGTTTCGCAACCTGGTGGCGGCGGTGGATCGGGTACGCCCGGCGCACCAGGCGTTGCGCGTCGAACCCGGGGTGATTCGGCGCTTCGGCCTGAGTGCCAAGGTGCGGGTGGAGCCGGCTTATACCAGCCCCCAGGTATTGGCCGCCCTGCACCAGGCCCTGGGCGCGGCCTTTGGCTTCGCCGCCCGGGGCTATGGTCAGTCCCTGAGCGGCAGCGAGGTGCTGGCAGTGATGCAGGCGGTCCCGGGGGTGGCGCGTATCGACCTCGACACGCTGCGCCTGCAGGACGGTTTGCAGGTTCAGAGCGTCGCCGGCCCCGACGGTCGCCTGCGCGCGCGCGGCGCCCGTTGGCAGGACGGGCAGATCCTGCCGGCGCAGCTGTTGCTGCTTGACCCCCTGGATGTGCTGCTGACGGAGCTGACCTTATGACCATCGACGCCGACTTCCTGCTGAACCAGCTGCCGGCCTTCTACCGCGCCCGCGATGCCGAGCAGGGTGGTCCGCTGCGGGCCTTGCTGGGCGTGCTGGCCGAGCAGGGCGACCTGCTCGAGGCGGATATCGCCCAGCTGTACGACAACTGGTTTATCGAAACCTGTGACGACTGGCTGATCCCCTATATCGGCGACCTGCTCGGCGTGCGGGGCCTCTATTCGGTCAGCGGTACCCAGGCCTTCGGCATGCGCGCCTATGTCGCCAACAGCCTGCGCTTGCGCCAGCGCAAGGGCACCGTGCCGGTGCTGGAGCAACTGGCATTCGACACCAGCGGTTGGCGCGCCCGCGCCGTGGAATTCTTCGAGCTGCTGGCCACCACCCAATCGCTCAACCATCTGCGCCCGCACAACCTGCGTACCCCGGATTTGCGCGATGCGGCGCGCCTGGAGCGGCTCGACGGGCCCTTTGATCGCACTGCCCACAGCGGCGAGGTCCGGCCCCTGTCCGCCGGGCGCTACAACATCGCCAACCTCGGCCTGTACCTGTGGCGGCTGCAGGCCTATGCGCTGCAGCGGGCCACGGCCCGTGCACGGCTGCTGCCGCTGCAGGGCTTCTACAGTTTCGATGCCCTGGGTCGGACGTTCGTCGACGACCCCTTGAAGCACGACGGGCTACTGTTCAACCGGCCGCGCACTGAAACCGAGATCACCCAGCTGGCGCAACCGATCAACGTCCCGGAACCCCTGTCACGGCGAGTGCTGCACGACGAGTTGACGGCCTTGCGCCAGGCCCTGACCGACGGCGAGGAACCCCGCCTGGCCTATTTCGCCGACGTCGCCGGTGGTGCCGTGCTGCGCATCTGGCTGGATGGCGTCGAGGTGCCGCCCGAGCATCTGTTGGTCTGTAACCTGTCGCCGCTGCCCGGCGTGGTGCCCGAGGAGTGGCGCCGCCCGCCGCAGAGCCTGCTGGTCACGGCGCGCAAGGCCGGTCGGCCGGACCGCAGTTTCCCCGCGCTGGCGGGGCAGTCGTTGGTGGGCTTCGACCCGGTGCTGGGGCGGATCGCGCTCCCTGCGGGGGCCAGCGCCGGCCGGGTGGAAGTGGCCTATGCCTACGGTTTCCCCGGGGATATCGGTGGCGGCCCCTACGACCGCCGTCCCCTGCGGCGCGAAGACGAGGCGGCGCTGGGGTTGCTCGACCCGTCGGACTTCGACGCGCTGCTGCGCGTGCCCGGCGATCAGCCGACTTTGGCTGCCGCGTTGGCTGCGGTGGTGCCCGGTTCACGGACCCTGGTTCGATTGATGAACGACAGCACCGAGGTCCTGATGGTCGACCTCGACTTGCCGGACACCCACCTGGCCATCGAGGCGCTCAATCGCCGTCGGCCGGTGCTGATCGGCGAACTGCGCCTGCGGGGCAACGGTGATACCCGCTTGAGCCTGTCCGGGCTGCTGCTCGACGGTGAACTGGGGTTGAGCGGCGCGTTGCGGCGGGTCAACCTGCGCCACTGCAGCCTGCTGCCGGGCGGCATTCGCCACACCGGCAGCGGCAGCGAGTTGGCCCTCGAGCTGAGCCATTGCCTGTGCGGGCCGGTCCGGGTGGACAACGCCATTGCTGGGGTCGGCGCCGTCGATAGCCTGTTCGACAATGCCAGTGGCCAGGCGTTCGCGCTGCCAGACACGCCATTGAGCCTGGCCCGCTGCACGGTGTTCGGCGGCACGGCGGCCGGCGAGCTGCACGCCAGCGACAGCCTGTTCGACGACCTGGTGCAGATCACCCGCCGGCAGACCGGCTGCGTGCGCTTCAGCTACCTGCCGCCGACGTCGCTGACCCCGCGGCGTTATCGCTGCCAGCCGGACCTGGTGACCCGCGACCTGCCGGCCAGCCAGGCCAAGCTGGAGCAGGTGCGAGTCACGCCCGCATTTACCGCGGTGACCTTCGGCCATCCGGCCTATGCCCAGCTCAGCCTGTCGACTGCGCCGGAGATCCGCGCCGGGGCCGAGAACGGTGCGGAGATGGGGGTGTGGAACCTGCTGCAGCAGCCTCAACGGGAGGCCAACCTGCGCCAGGCGTTGGACGAGTACCTGCGCTTCGGCCTGGAGGCCGGGGTGATTTTTGTCAATTGAGCTTGCGAACTGACCGCGTCATTATCAGGACGATCCCATGAAAGCCGATCTCACTCGCTCCACCGATCAACCGCGCCAGCACTACCGGGCCGTGCGCATGCAGCAGGGCCGGGTACAGCTGGATGCCGACTGGAACGAGCAACAGGACATCCTCAACCGCCGCCTCGAAACCGAGACCCGCGACACCCTGGGTCAGGGCGCCGGGCCGTGGGCCCAGGCCGGTTTCAAACTCACCGGCAACGGCCAGAACATCGATATCGGCGCCGGCCGCTACTATGTCGAGGGCCTGCTGTGCGATAACCCACTGGCGCTGACCCTCCTGACCCAGTCCCATGTCCCGGCGAACGTGTCGCCCATAGTGCCCGCCGGCGGCCGCCGTTTGGCGTTGCCGCCACCCGGGGCGGCGGCCTTGAACGCCATTCGCGTCTATGACGCCAGCGGCGCAGCGATCGCCCCCGAGGACGGCCTGTACATCGGTTATCTGGAAGCCTGGCTGCGGCATGTCACCGCGCTGGAGGATCCGCTGATCCGCGAGGTGGCCCTGGGCGGCCCGGATACCGCCACTCGCGACCAGTTGGTGTGGCAGGTCAAATTGCTCCGCGCCGGTGACTTGAACGCCAACCTCAATTGCCTCAGCGCCGAGCCCTGGACCAGCTTCAGCGCGGCGCCAGATGGCAAGATGGCGGCCCGCGCCGAACCCAGCACGCCGCCCAAGGACCCTTGCCTGCTGACCCCCGAGGCGGGCTTCCGGCGCCTGGAGAACCTGCTCTACCGGGTCGAGATCCATGAGGACGGCAGCCTGGGCAGCAAGCTGCGCTACAAGTGGTCGCGGGATAACGGCAGTATCCAGACCCGGGTGACCCGCTGGCTGGGCGAGCCGAACGCCAACGAATTCGAAGTCGCCAGTATCGGCCGGGACGCCTACCTGGCGATTACCGCAGGCTGCTGGCTGGAATTCTACAGCGACACCCACGACCTGCTCGGCCAACCCGGCCCCTTGGTGCAGGTGCTCAAGACCGAAGGCAACGTGGTGACCCTCGACTTGGCGAGCGCCACCGGCGCACTGACCAAGGCCGCCTTCAGCGGCAACCCGCGGGTACGTCGCTGGGATGGCTGGGCCGAACTGCTGCCGGCCGCGCCCAACAGCGCCAACGGCTGGGTCGAACTGGAAGACGGGGTGGAGATCAAGTTCGTGCCCGGGCAGTACCGGGTGGCCGACTACTGGACGGTGCCCGCGCGCACGGCCACGGCGGACGTGGAATGGCCCCGTGAGGCGAACAAACCGCAATTTGTCGCACCCCAGGGCATCCTGCGGGCGTTCACCCGCCTGGCGGTGTTGCGCTGCCAGGGCAGTGCCTGGACCACGCTGACCGACTGTCGCTCGCTGTTTCCGGCGCTGAGCCAGTTGACCAACCTGTATTACCTGGGCGGCGATGGCCAGCAGGTGATGCCCGATCCACTGGCGCCGCAGCCGGTGGCCCTGCCCAGCCCGCTCGAGGTGGCGGTGTTCAACGGCCAGTTTCCCGTGGTGGGGGCCCAGGTACGCTTCACCGCGACCGCTGGCCTGCTGTCCAACGGCAGCCTCAGCGAGGTGGTGAACACCAGCGCCGAGGGGGTGGCGGCGGTCGTCTGGCGACTGGCCCCCGATGTGCTCGACCAGGGCTGCCGGGCCGAGTTGCTGGAGGCCGGACAACCGGTGGCCGGCAAGTACAACGACCTGCATTTTTCCGCCCGCCTGGCCGTGGCGGCGCAAGTGGCCTACGACTCGAGCAAATGCCCGGACATGCTGGCCGAGGGCATCAATACCGTGCAGGAGGCGCTCGATGCGCTATGCCTGAAGAACCATGGCGGGGGCTGCTGCACCAGTGTCGGCGAGGGCGGCGAGTTCGCCACCCTGGACCAGGCCCTGAAGACCCTGGTCGACCAGGGCCGTCGTGATATCTGCCTGTGCCTGCTGCCGGGCGCGCATATGCTCTCGGACAGCATCGACCTGGGGGTCACGGAAAACACCTACCTGTATATCCATGGCGCCGGTCCGGCCAGCCGCCTGATCGTGCGCGAGCAGGAATTCAACCTGTTCAACTTCGGCTCGGTCACCCTGCGCGACTTCGAGATCAACAGCCTGGGCGATGGCCTGGTGATACGCCTGGTCCGTTGCGAGGAGGTGCGCTTGCAGGGGATGCGGCTGATGGGCCTGACCGACCCCGGCAACAGCCTGTTGCAGATCGAGGGGGCGGCACAGGTCGAGTTGTCCGGGTGCGTGTTGGACGCGTATCAGCGTATCTCGCCGCAACGGGGTATCGACCTGATCAAGGCCGTGCCCTTGTTGGCGCCCTTCGAAGCCAGCCTGGCCAAGGACAGCCTGTTCGCGCCGGTGTCGGCCAAGGTGGTGGACGCCTTCGTCGCGTACACCGCGGCGCAACGCAAAACCCTTTTCAGCCAGATGGATGCCCTGCTGCGCAACGGTACCGCGCCTTTCAATCTGGACACGGACGAGCAACAAGCGCTGCTGGCGTTGCGCACGGGACTGGACAAACAGGTCGGCCAACGACAAATCGGCATGGCCCTGGGGCGCCTGCGCGGCTTCCTGCTGATCAACCAGCCCGGCTTCGCCCTGGCGTTGGCCGACGCCGACGCCGACACCCTGTTGACCGACAATCGCCTGCTGGGGCGGTTGTCATTGTATGGCGAGTCCAGTCATGGCGAGACCCTCAATGACACGCAGATGAAAATGCTCGGTGCAGGTATTCGCGACGGGCGTATCCAGTTGCTGCGTGGCCCGGGTCACCTGCGCCTGCGCAATAACCGCCTGCGCGAGGTGCGTCTGGGCGACGAGATGTTTAAGCAGGTGCAACAGGCCGGCAATGCCACCGGCGGCGGTGCCACCCTCGCAGGTTGTTACCGCAGCCTGGTGGCCGATGCCAATACCCTGGCCGGGGTGGAGAGCCAGTTGCTGGCCTTCGACCTGGCGTTGAGCCAGAACGTCCTGGAGCGCCAGCAGGATATCGGCGTGACCCTGGCGACCCAGGGCAAGTACCTGGGCAACTTCGCCCATAACGATTTCCGCCTGTTCGCCGTGGGCCACGAACCGGAAAAATTCGGCAATGGCGGGTTGAATATCGTCGATTTCTAGCTCGGCGCTGCGGCCGCCGGGTCAGAGGCTGGCGCGCACCATCAGCGCCAGCGCCACGACGATCAGCAGCAGGGCGAAGCCGCGCTGCACGGCCTGTTCGGACAGGTAGGCGGCAACTTGGCGTCCGCTGGCCATGCCGGCGGCGGTGGCCATGGCGAACAGCAGCGTGGCCTGCATCGGCATCGCCGCGCCTTGGGCCAGCGCCAGCGCGATGCCCCCGCTGCCCACCAGGGTGATCACCATCAGCGACGTGGCGACCACGCCATGCATCGAGACATCGGTGAAGCGCCGCAGCATCGGCACTATGACAAAGCCACCGCCGACCCCCAGCAGACCCGTGAGCAAGCCCGTCAGGGCACCAATACCGCCCAGTAGCAGCGCGGTACCCCAGCACCAGTGAAAGCGCCCGGTTTGCGGATTGATGCGGGCCAGGGCGCCCATGGTGGTTTCGACGCGCATGGCGTGGGCACCATGCTTGAGCAGCAGACGAATACCGACACTCAACATGATGCCGCCGAACAGCCCCATCAACCAGGGCTGCGGAATGACCTGCGCCAGCTGCTGGCCCAGCAAGGTGAAGGGCACCCCGCTGATCGCCATCAGGATCGCGGCACGGTAGCGCACAAGCCTTTTGCGCAGCCCCTCGAGTGCGCCGATCGCCGCGCTGCTGACCACCGCCGTCAGGGCTACCGGGGCGGCCTGTTGCATGGACCAGCCCATGCCGGCGACCAGGGCCGGCACCGCCAGTATCCCACCCCCCGCGCCTGTCACGCCGAGGACGGCTCCTACCAGAATGCCGAGGATAAGGGCGATTGCCATGGGGACTCTTCGCTAGGTTCAAGGGCTGTCGCCGGACGCTGAATGGCTGGCGACGCTTGGCTCGTTCTGCCGGCCAGGCAGCAACAGCGCCGGGATAAATGCTATCAGGTTGATGGGCGGGCAGCCTGGCGTTAGAGGGGCTGTCATGAAATGAAAAGCGGCTGTCGTGGGATGAGAAGCGTGCGCGCGACAGTCTCCCTAAAGTTCAATCAACGGGTCTGTGATCCCAAAACATAACAATTCCAAATGGAGAAGGTGGCATGGCCAAAGCCGTACGCTTCTATGAAACCGGTGGTCCCGACGTGCTGCGCTATGAGGACGTCGAGGTCGGTGAGCCCGGTCCCGGCCAGGTGCGCCTGCGCCATGTGGCGGTCGGCCTGAACTACGCCGACACCTATTTCCGTAACGGTACCTACCCGATCCCCTTGCCCAACGGCATGGGTGTGGAAGCGTCCGGCGTGGTGCAGGCGGTGGGCGAGGGCGTCAGCAACGTGGCGGTGGGCGATCGGGTCACCTACACCGGTTTTCTCAATACCCTCGGCGCCTACTCGACCGAGCGCCTGATCCAGGCCGCGCCGCTGATCAAACTGCCGGAAACCATCGCCTTCGAGACCGCCGCGGCCATGACCATGCGCGGCCTGACCTCGGCCTACCTGATGCGTCGCCTCTACGATTTCAAAGCCGGCGACAGCATTCTGCTGCACGCTGCCGCGGGCGGTGTCGGCCTGATCGTCGCGCAGTGGGCCAAGCTGCTGGGCCTGACCGTGATCGGCACCGTGTCTACCGAGGCCAAGGCCGAAGTGGCCCGTGCCCACGGCTGCGACCACTGCATCAACTACAGCCACGAGGATGTCGCCAAGCGCGTGCGCGAGTTGACCGATGGCGTCGGCGTCAACGTGGTATTCGACAGCGTCGGCAAGAACACCTTTATGGCTTCGCTGGATTCGCTTAAGCGCCGCGGCCTGATGGTCTGCGTCGGCACCGCCTCCGGCCCGATCCCGGCCTTCGAACCGGTCATGCTGGCGATGAAGGGCTCGCTGTTTATGACCCGTCCGGCTTTGGCCGACTACATTGCCGATCCGGCCGAGAAAGCCGAGTTGGCCGGCGAGCTGTTCGACCACGTCGGCAGCGGCCGCATCAAGATCGAGATCAACCAGCACTACGCCTTGCAGGACGCCGTGGACGCCCATCGTGATCTTGAGTCGCGCAAGACCACCGGCTCGTCGATCTTCGTCATCTGAGGAGGGCACTGTCATGCAAGTCGAACAACTGAGCTGTGCCATCGGCGCCGAGCTGGTCGGCGTCAAGCTGGCCGATGCCATCCACGACGACGGCCTGTTCGCCGAGATCCGCGCTCAACTGCTCAAGCACCGGGTGCTGTTCCTGCGCGACCAGGACTTCAGCCGCGCCGAGCATGTGGCCTTCGCCCGCCGCTTCGGCGAGCTGGAAGACCATCCGGTGGCCGGCAGCGACCCGGAGCATCCGGGTCTGGTGCAGATCTACAAGACCCCGGACAAGCCCAACGATCGTTACGAGAACGCCTGGCACTCCGATGCCACCTGGCGCGAGGCGCCACCGCTGGGCTCCGTGCTGCGCTGCGTGGAGTGCCCGCCGGTGGGTGGCGACACCATGTGGGCCAATATGGTGCTGGCCTACGAGAACCTGCCGGCGGAGGTGAAGGCGAAGATCGAGGGCCTGCGTGCCCGTCACAGCATCGAGGCCAGTTTCGGTGCCGCCATGCCGATCGAAAAACGCCTGGCGCTCAAGGCGCTGTACCCGGACGCCGAGCACCCGGTGGTGCGCACCCATCCGGAAACGGGTGAGAAAGTGCTGTTCGTCAACGCCTTCACCACCCACCTGAGCAACTACCACACCCCCGAGCGCGTGCGTTTCGGCCAGGACGCCAACCCCGGCGCCGCCGACCTGCTGCGTTACCTGATCAGCCAGGCCTACATCCCCGAGTACCAGGTGCGTTGGCGCTGGAAGCCCAACAGCGTGGCGATCTGGGACAACCGCAGCACCCAACACTACGCCGTCATGGACTACCCGCCGTGCCATCGCAAGATGGAACGCGCGGGGATCATCGGCGACAAGACCTACTGAGTCGGAACGCCCTGGTGGCACCACTCACTTTCAATTGTTGGAGGCAACAGAAATGAACTTTCTTGACGGTTCTCTCTTCCCTGAAAACCAGGATAAGCTCGTCATCACCGCTGCTCCCTATGGCCCGGAATGGTTCCCCTCCGACTATCTGGAAGACATTCCGGTGACCATGGAAGATCAGATTCAGAAGGCCGTTGACTGCTACGAAGCCGGCGCCTCTGTATTGCACCTGCACGTGCGCGAGCTGGACGGCAAGGGGTCCAAGCGCCTGTCCATGTTCAACGAACTGATCGCCGGTGTGCGCAAGGCCGTACCGGACATGGTCATCCAGGTCGGCGGCTCTATCTCCTTCGCCCCCCCGGAAGACGGCGCGGCTGCGAAGTGGCTGCATGACGACACCCGCCACATGCTTGCCGAACTCGATCCCAAACCCGACCAGGTCACTGTGACGGTCAACACCACACAGATGAACGTCATCGAGCAGATGGACGCGCGCGACTACGCGGGTACGTCCATGGGCAGCGATACCTATGAAGCCTACCGCGAGATGATCGTGCCCTCCGGCCCGAGCTTCATCGAGGAGCATGTGCGCCGCCTGAGTGCCGCCGGCATCCAGAGCGCCTTCCAGTTCTACAATATCAACAGCTACGAGTCGGTGGAGCGCCTGATTCGCCGCGGTGGCTACAAGGGGCCGCTGGTGTGCAACTGGGTGGCGATTGGTGGTGGCATGGACCAGCCGCACATCTACAGCATGGCCAACTTCCTGCGCGCCATCCCCGACGGGACCATGCTGACGGTGGAAAGCACCATGCTCAACACCCTGCCGATCAACCTGATGGGCATGGCTATGGGCCTTCACGTGCGTTGCGGGATTGAGGACAACCTCTGGACCCAGGACCGTTCGCGCAAGATGACTTCCGTCGAGCAGATTGAACAGTTGGTACGCCTGGCAAAAGAAATCGGCCGTCCTGTTGCCAACGGAAAGGAAGCCCGCGAGATCCTTAAGATCGGTGTTTTCTACGAGACGGTCGAAGAAACCCTGGCCGCCAACGGCTTCGCCCCGAATCCGAAGGGGGGTCAGCAAGGCTTCCTGCGCAAGTGACTCATCCGTAGGAATAGGGTGGGTTGGCCGTGACAGTGGCGTAGCCCAGCATGAATGTCAGCAGACAGCTTCGGGGCGTCCCGGCAGGGTGCCGGGAGGGTTGTGGCCTTCGGTCACCGCCCTACAGCGTTCCCGTAGTGTCGTTGATGCATGCAATACGCCCTCGCGGACGCTATGAGCGCGGGGGCAGGGCGTACTCGGCTGGCCTGCCAACCCTGTCCGACCGTCTTCGATTCGTTTGTGAAAAAGCTTCTGCCCGTTCGGCGCTCCCGCTTGTCGCCCTGCAGGCAAGAGCCGGTGCCGCATGCCCGCTCCCACAAAGAGTCGGGGGACGCTTTTTCACAGCCGGTTCCACGTACAAGACACGCTTTCTAGGAGGCAGTATGGCCGCACACCCCATCAGCGACGACGGTATCGATACGTCGCTCGGCATTCCGCGCACCTATGCCTGGATCGTCTTCGCACTCACCTTCGGGCTGCTGATCTCCGACTATATGTCGCGGCAGGTGCTCAATGCGGTATTCCCGCTGCTCAAGGGCGAATGGGCGCTGACTGACAGTCAGCTCGGCCTGCTCAGCGGCATAGTTGCACTGATGGTCGGCCTGCTGACCTTCCCGCTGTCGTTGCTGGCCGATCGCTTCGGCCGGGTCAAGAGCCTGACCCTGATGGCCGTAGTGTGGAGCCTGGCGACCCTGGGCTGCGCGCTGGCGGAGAACTACCAACAGATGTTAATCGCCCGCTTTCTGGTCGGGGTCGGCGAGGCGGCCTACGGCAGTGTCGGCATCGCCGTGGTGGTCTCGGTGTTCCCCCGCGAGATGCGGGCCAGCCTCTCGGGCGCCTTCATTTCCGGTGGCATGTTCGGCTCGGTGCTGGGTATGGCGGCTGGCGGATTTATGGCACAGCATTTTGGCTGGCGCTGGGCCTTTGCCGGCATGGCGTTGTTCGGTCTGCTGCTGGCCATGCTCTATCCGCTGATCGTTCGTGGGGCGCGCATTGCCCCGCCGCGTGCCGTGGCGGCGGCAGGCAAGGTGGCGGACAAGGTCAGCAGGCCGCTGCGCACCCTGTATTCCACTCGCTCGGTGATCGGGGCCTATGTCGGCAGCGGCCTGCAGTTGTTCGTCGGCGGCACGGTGGTCGTCTGGATGCCCAGCTATCTGAACCGCTTCTACGGCATGACCACCGAAAAGGCCGGCGCGGTGGCGGCGATCATCGTCCTGTGCAGCGGCGCCGGGATGATCCTCTGCGGCATGCTCTGCGACCGCCTGGGGCGCAACCGTCCGGATCGCAAGATCAGCCTGGCCATCGGCTACTGCCTGGGCAGCTGCGCGCTGCTGTCGCTGGCCTTCGCCCTGCCGTCCGGCATGCCGCAGCTGGTGCTGATCGGCCTGGGCATGCTGATCGCCGCCGGCACCACCGGTCCGGCCGGCGCCATGGTCGCCAACCTGACCGACTCCAGGGTGCACGGCACGGCCTTCGCGACCTTGACGTTGTGCAACAACCTGTTGGGGTTGGCCACCGGGCCGCTGATCACCGGCAAAGTCTCCGACCTGATCGGCTTGCAGGCGGCATTCCAATTGGTGCCGCTGATCAGCATCGCGGCCGCCGCGGTGTTCTTCTACGCCCGGCGCCACTACCACAACGATCTGGCGCGGCTGAATGCGCAACCCGTAGCCGAACCGGCCGCCGCGGCGGTACGGGAGGCGCGACCATGAGCCGCCCGTTACAGGTCGAGGTGTTCTTCGATTTCATCTGCCCCTGGTGCCTGATCGGCAAGCGCCAGTTCGAGCGTGCGTTGGCCGACCTGCAGGCCGCGCAACCGGCGGCGGTGGTGGATGTGACCTGGCGCGGCGTGCAGTTGCTGCCGGACCTGCCGGCCAGCGGCTTGCCATTTGCCGAGTTCTATGTGCGTCGGCTGGGCAGCGAGCAGGCCGTGCGCCAGCGCCAGGCCCAGGTACGGGAGGTGGCAGGCGCCGCCGGGGTGAACATCGATTTCGCCGCTATTGCGCGCATGCCCAATACCGCCGATGCCCATCGCCTGCTGGCCCGCGCCGCGGAGCTGGGCAGCCCGGCGCAGTGCGATGGGTTGTTGGAGCGCCTGTTCGTGGCCTATTTCCAGAACGGCGAAGACCTGGGTGATCCCGCCACCCTGCTGGCGATCGCCGAGTCCTGCGGCTTTGCCTTAGCGGATCTGACCGACAGCCTGCAGGGCGACGGCCGCCCCTTCGTGGCCGGCGGCATGCCCGCCAACGGTGTGCCGTATTTCGTCTTCGGCCGCCATCTGTCGCTGTCCGGTGCGCAACCGGCCAAGGTGCTGCTCCGCGCCATGCAGGAAGCCCTGGCGAAGGGTAGCGCGCAATGAGCCAGCGCTACGCAATTCAGCCCGGCCAGGTGCCGGCACCCGGTGCCCGGAAGTTGCTCGAGTTCGATGGCAAGAGCCTGGCCTTGTTCAATGTGTCCGGCCAGTTCTACGCCATCGATGACAGCTGCCCGCACCAGGGAGCCTCGTTGTGCGGCGGGCTGCTGCAGGGACGGGTGATCCAGTGTTGTGCCCATGGCCTGCGCTTCGACCTGGCCAGCGGTTACCTGCTCAACTCGACCGCGCTCAAGGTCGGCCACTACCCGGTCGAGGTGCTCGAGGGCCAGGTATTCATTGTCATCGATGCCGAGGAGTCCGTGTCATGAGCAGTATCGCTCTGGTCAGCTTCAATAGCCGCGCGCGGGAACTGGCCCCCGGTTTTATCGTCAGCCTGATCGCCGCCGCGGCGGCGAGTTTTCTGTCCGAACACTACGGCGCCCCGGTCATGCTGTTTGCCCTGCTGCTGGGGCTGGCGCTGAATTTCCTGGCGGCGGATGGCAAGTGCAAGGCCGGTATCGAATTTACCGCGCGTACCGTGCTGCGCATCGGCATCGCCCTGCTGGGCATGCGCATTACCCTGGAGCAAATCGCCGCACTGGGCTGGAAACCGATTGCATTGGTGATAGTCGTGGTGCTGGTGACCATTCTGGTCTCGGTGGCGGCGGCCAAGGCGCTGGGCTTCAAGCGTATTTTCGGCATGCTCACCGGCGGTGCCACCGCCATCTGCGGCGCTTCGGCGGCGTTGGCACTGGCCGCCGCGCTGCCCAACCATCCGCAGAAGGAGCGGGCCACGCTGTTCACCGTGATCGGCGTGTCGGCGCTGTCGACCCTGGCGATGATCCTCTATCCGATGATCGCGAACTGGTTCGAGTTGTCGCCGCAGATGGCCGGGGTGTTTTTGGGCGCCACCATCCATGACGTCGCCCAGGTGGTCGGTGCCGGCTACAGCATGTCCGCCGAGACCGGCGACACCGCCACCGTGGTCAAGCTGATGCGCGTGGCGATGCTGCTGCCGGTGATCGTCAGTGCCGCCATGATCACCCGCCTGCAGGGTGCCGATCCCACCGGCAAGCGTCCGCCGTTGCTGCCCTGGTTCGCGGTCGCCTTCCTGCTGCTCGCCTGCGTCAACAGCACCGGCTGGGTGCCGACGCTGGTACAGGGTGGGCTGAACGATCTGTCGCGCTGGTGCCTGGTCGTCGCCATCAGCGCCTTGGGGATGAAAACCCAGCTCAAGGAACTGGCTGCGGTGGGCATCAAGCCGATCCTGCTGATGGTGGGTGAAACCGTTTTCCTGGCGGCCCTGGTGCTGCTGTTACTGCGCTGGGCGATGTAGCCGGGCCACGGCTGCGCTGCAGAACAACAACGAGAGGTGCAGATGAACAAGATTTATCCCGACGCCCAGGCCGCGCTGGCCGGCCTCGTCGACGACGGCATCACCATCGCCTCCGGCGGCTTCGGCCTGTGCGGCATCCCCGAGCGACTGATCGAAGCCTTGGGCGAAACCGGCAAGCGCGGCTTCACGGTGATCAGCAACAACTGCGGGGTGGATGACTTCGGTCTGGGACCGCTGCTGCTCAGCCGGCAGATCAGCAAGATGATTTCGTCCTATGTGGGCGGCAACAAGGAGTTCGAGCGCCAGTACCTGGCCGGCGAACTGGAGCTGGACTTCACGCCTCAAGGCACCCTGGCTGAGAAACTGCGTGCCGGCGGTGCCGGTATCCCGGCCTTTTTCACCAAGACCGGCTACGGCACCCTGGTCGCCGAAGGCAAGGAAACCCGCCAGTTCGAGGGCCAGTGGTATGTCATGGAGCGCTCCTTGACCGCTGATGTGGCGTTGATCAAGGGGGCCCGGGCGGACAAGGCGGGCAACCTGATGTTCAACAAGACCGCGCGCAACTTCAATCCGCTGTGCGCCAAGGCGGGCCGGGTATGCGTCGCCGAGGTCGAGGAAATCGTTGAAGTCGGTGAGCTGAGCCCGGACGAGATCCATCTGCCCGGTATCTATGTGCAGCGTCTGGTGCTCAACCGCCATCCGGAAAAACGTATCGAAGTGCGTACGGTGAGGAACTGAGCATGGCCTGGACCCGTGAAGAAATGGCGCAGCGCGCCGCCCAGGAACTGCAGGACGGTTTCTACGTCAACCTGGGCATCGGCCTGCCGACCCTGGTGGCCAACTACATCCCGGAGGGCATGGACGTTTGGCTGCAGAGCGAGAACGGCCTGCTCGGCATCGGCCCGTTCCCCACCGAGGAGGAGGTTGACGCCGACCTGATCAACGCCGGCAAGCAGACCGTCAGTACCCTGCCGGGTAGCAGCTTCTTCGACAGCGCGGAAAGCTTCGGCATGATCCGCGGCGGCCATATCCACCTGGCCCTGCTCGGTGCCATGCAGGTGTCACAGCAGGGCGACCTGGCCAACTGGATGATCCCCGGCAAGATGGTCAAGGGCATGGGCGGGGCGATGGACCTGGTGGCGGGGGTCAAACGCGTGGTGGTGCTGATGGAGCACTGCGCCAAGGGCGGCACGCACAAGATCCTCGAGCGCTGCGACCTGCCGCTGACCGGTGTCGGCGTGGTCGACCGGATCATCAGCGACCTGGCCGTACTGGACGTCACCGCTGCCGGTCTGCGCCTGGTGGAAATGGCCCCCGACGTGAGTTTTGCGGATCTGCAGGCGGCCACCGGCTGCCAGATCCTGCGGTAGGGCCGGTTGACACTAGCCACACGCGCATAGTGTCAACAGGCCCTACGAACCGCGCACCGTTACTCCATGGCGGTGCGTGTCACTCGTCCGGGGTTGCATTCCCCCGGATCCTTTACGGCGACTGTTTCGGCAGTCGGCCGTTTTTTTATTTCAGCGCCGTGAGCGCTCTGTTGCGCTGGCGCGCACAGCCGTACTGGCCCTGCTTGCCGTCAGGAAAGGTTACCCGAAGCAATCGCGGCCATTCGTCAAAGCACCCGCCATAACAACAAAAAAGCGAGGAGAGGGAAGATGCGAACGAAGTTGCTGCTGTGTCTGTTGTGCCTGCTGAGCCCATGGGCCTGGGGTGATGAACGCCGGGCCCAGCAACTGAGCGAGCTTGGCAGTCGCAGTCAGTTGCTCTGTGCCAGCGCCTTGCTGTACTTCAACCCGTCGGAGCGGCAATCCGATCCGCGCGGCCTGACTGCTGTTTACCAGCACCTGCAAACCCTGGACACCACGGTGCTGCAACTGGGCCAGCCGATCGAGCTGGTGCAACCGGTACGCGTCATGCAACGGGTCTTCGCGCAGCTGGACAGTCTGCCGATCCGGCAGCGCGAGCGTTATCCGCAACTCGTCCAGCAGTTGCTGCTGCAGCAGCGCTCGTTGCTCAAGGCGGTCAACGAACTCCAGGCGCCGTTGAGCCAGGCCGAGCTGGACGCGCGGCTGCCCTTGAACGCCCAGGGCAATGCCCTGGCCAGCCTGTTGCTGGATTATCAGCTGCGCCATTACCCTCTGCCGGACAAGGCCGGATGGTTGCTGTCGAGTGCAGCACTGCAAGCGCTCGACACGAGCATCCAGAAGCGTTTCGAGGCTCTGCTCACGAAGTATCCCGAGCATGCTGCCGAGCTGCGCAAGATCAGGAGCAGTTACCAGTTTGTGCATGCCGAACTGCTGCAGGGCACGGGACAGGCCCATGGCGGCGCCGAGTTCTACCTCGGTCGTGCGGTGATCGATCTCGATGAGCTGGCCGTCACCGTCGAGGCCGAGGGCGGGGCGGCGGCGGGTAGCGGTGGATAAGGCCTAGGACCTGTCCGGAATAATCTTGTTGGCGCTGCGCCAGGCCGCCGGCGGCATGCCGAACTGGCTGATAAACCAGCGGGTAAAGGAGCTGGGCATGGAATAGCCGAGCATGTCGGCGATACGTCCCAGCGAGTAACCGGGGTTCTCCAGGTAGCGGACCACCAGGTCGCAGCGCACGCCATTGACCAGGTCGCTGAAGTTGGCGTGGTCGTCATTCAGGCGGCGCTGCAGGGTCCGCACCGTGATCCCCTGGGTCTGGGCGATTTGCTCGATGGTGGCACGACCCATGGGCAGCAGCAGGTAGATGCTCTTGCGCACGTCGAACACCAGGGAGGGTTCGCCTTCGGTTTGCAGCGAGTCGAGATAACGCTGCGCGTGGCGTGCCATGGCGGCATTGGCTTGGGGGTTGGCGGTATCCAGGTCGGCGGCGGTGCAGACGATGCCGTTGAATTCGCTGCCGAATTCCAGTTTGCAGGCAAAGATGCGCCGGTGTACGGCCAGGTTTGCCGGTGCCTGGTGGGTAAAGCTCACGCAGGTCGGGTGCCAGTGCGCGCCGAGCAACACGGCGCAGAAGCGGTGCATGATCCCGATCGCCAACTCGATGGCCTGGCGGCTGTAGGCGGACGAGACCACTTCCTCGCGAATGATCACCAGGTTACCGGCTTCCTCGACATGAATCGCCAGGGCGTCGTTGAGCAGGTGGCGGTACTGCACGATCACCTGCAAGGCATCCCGCAGGCTGCGCTGGTGGCTGAGCAACAGACTGACTTCACCGAAGTCCGACAGCTGGCGCTGTTCGGCCATGCGCAAACCCAGCGTCTCGCAGCCACTGAGACGCGCCGATTCCTCGAGCAGGGTAACGGCCGTGTCTATCGGAATACGTTGCTTGGGGTCTTCCAGCTGCGTGGGGCTAAGGCCTACCTGCGACAGCAGGCTGTAGACGTTAAGCCCCAGGTGGCGGGCGACCTCCAGGTAATTGGTCAGCACGGCAATGCGGGCGAACGTGATCATTCTTGTGGTTTTCCCGCGTTATCAAGGGGTTCCCGCTACGCCGGCGGTTTATTAGTTATAGCCAAAATGTCGTGAAATGAGAAGACAGGGGGGGGCCGCCACACCGCGTTCAGCGGCTGTTTTCGGGTGGCCTGTGGGGCGTCGGGCCCCGCCGGCTCTGGCCGCCGCTGGGCCCGGCGCGTCGCCCTTGTCACTAAATGAAAAGTCGCTGACGTGGAATGTGAAGCGGGCGGGGGGAGGGCTCTTTAGTGTGGAGTCAGAAGCGTGCGGCTGGGCAGCCGGCGCGTCCCTGAACCCAAAGGTGTTTGGATGGAACAGCTACAAACCTCCGCTACCGTGCTGATTATTCCGGGTCTGCGTGACCATGTGGCCGAGCATTGGCAGACAGTGCTGCAGGCCCGGCTGGCCAAGGTGCGCTCGGTGCCGCCGCTGCAGACCTGCAAGCTCAGCTGCGCGGCGCGCGTCGAAGCCATCCAGCACGAACTGCTGCAGATCGACGGTCCGGTGATCCTGGTCGCCCACAGCGCCGGGGTGCTGATGGTGGCGCACTGGGCGGCCCGTTACCGCCACGCCATCCAGGGTGCACTGCTGGCGACGCCCCCGGACCTCGCCGCCAGTTGGCCGGAAGGCTACCCGAGCCCGAGCATTTTGCAGGCCAACGGCTGGGATCCGCTCCCCGCCGAGCCACTGCCGTTCCCCTGCATCGTGGCCGCCAGCCGCAACGATCACTTGGCCAGTTTCGCGGCGGTTGAGCGCATGGCCACGCAGTGGGGCGCTGAGCTGGTCGACCTGGGCGCGGTTGGCCACCTCAATCCCCAGGCCGGCTACGGCGCCTGGCCGCAGGCCGAGCACTTCATTGCAGCGCTGGACCGTGACACGGGGACGGGCTCAACCGCCCGCCACGCGATACCCGAGGTCGTATGAACACAATAACAACAATCTACGGAGACAAGCCCATGTACAACACGAACGTTCGCGGTGCTCACCGCCTGCGGCGCAACCTGTTGGCCACGGCCATCCTGCTGGCCGGCGCGCCAGTGGCCCAGGCCTTCGAGGTCGACACGGGTCATCCGGACTGGTCTATCCGTTTCGACAACACCGTCAAGTACAACTACGGTGTGCGCACCGAAAGTGCCGACAAGACCCTGCTGGCCACGCCGAACAACAACGATGGCGACTACAACTTCCGGCGTTCCGGCAGCAATATCACCAACCGCGTCGATCTGTTGACCGAGCTGGACGTGATCCACCAGGGCAACAAGGGGTTTCGCCTCAGCACGGCCAGCTGGTATGACAAGGCCTATGACAACGCCGGCTCCAACAGCAACCCATTCGTCAACGGCAACCAGGCCTTCTCGAGCATCGCTGGTCAGCCCGGCGCCGGCAACCCGGTATTGGGCAGCCCGCACCTGAGCAATTATGCCCAGCGCTACTACAGTGGCCCGTCCGGCGAAATTCTCGACGCCTTCGTGTTCTACAGCACTGAAATCGGCGGCGAGTCGATGCTCAGCATCAAGGCCGGCCAGCACAACGTGTTCTGGGGCGAGACCCTGCTCAACCCGGTGCATGCCATCAGTTACGGCCAGTCCGGTCTGGACCTGGCCAAGCTTGCCGCGGCGCCGGGTACCGAGGCCAAGGAACTGTTCACACCACGTAACCAGATTTCCACGTCCTTTACCGTCAATCCCGAACTGACCCTCGGCGCCCAATATTTCCTCGACTGGGATGCGGCGCGCCTGCCCGAAGCCGGCAGTTACTACGGCAGCTCGGACCTGGTGGGCTTTGGCGCTCAATCCTTCCTCCTCGGCCATACCGGTGGCCCGGGCCTGGCGGGGCCGAACGGCACCCTGACCAACATTCGCCGTGGCGACGACCTCACCCCGGACAAGCGTGGTGATTGGGGCCTGATGCTCAAATGGTCGCCGGAGTGGCTGGAGGGCACCCTGGGGGCCTACTACCGCAACACCTCGGAGATCCTGCCGCAGGCGGTGCTGGATGCCACCCGGATGACGGCACAGGGCACGGGCGGTCCGATCGCCAACGTGCAGCGCTCCATCAGCACCACCAGCTATCAGTTCGCCTACGGCGACGACATCGACATCATCGGCCTGAGCCTGTCCAAGGACGTCGCCGGCATCAGCGTCGCCAGCGACCTGAATATCCGCCACAACATGCCGCTGGCGAGCATCCCCGCCATTCTCAGCGCCTCGGGCCCCGGCGGCCTGGCCAACGGTCTTGGCGTGTTGCCTGCGCGCGTGGCGGCCACTGGCGTGGTCACCGAGCTGCCAGGCAGCGGCGACAGCATGAGCGCCACCGGTGACACCCTGCACTGGACCCTCAACGGCCTGATGACCATCGGCGACACGCCGTTGTTCGATTCGGCGTCCCTGTTGGGCGAGCTCTACTACAGCAACCTGCTGAAACTCGATAGCCACAACCAGGCGCTCTACAAGGGCCAGGACAGCTACCACGGCATCGACCAGGCGACCCGCGACAACTGGGGTGTGGCGGTGAACTTCACGCCCACCTGGTTCCAGGTGTTCCCCGGTGTGGACATGACGGCGCCGATGTCGGTCAACCTCGGCCTGGACGGCGTATCGCCGGTCCAGGGTGGCGGCGCCGAAGACACCGGCACCTACTCGGTGGGTGTGGGCGCGGTCATCTACAACCAGTATTTCGTTGACCTGAAGTACGTGGATTCTTTCGGCGATGCCGAGAAGTGCAGCAACGGCGCCACCGATGGCTCGACACCCAATGCACTGGATGCCGGGCAGCGCCACACCTGTTACGCCGCAGGCTACTCCTCATTCTCTGGCGGCGGGGCGACCACGCAAGACCGTGGCGCGGTTTACCTGACCTTGAAGACCACCTTCTGACTATCCGCGTTGCTCGAGACCCGAGCAGGAGACCGACAAGATGACATTCGTGAAAAGTGTAATGGCGACTTCCCTGGCCGTGGCCTTCGCCGGTGCGGTGCACGCCGCCGTTTCCCCGGAAGAAGCGGCCAAGCTGGGCAGCAGCTTGACGCTGGTGGGCGCCGAGAAAGCGGCCAATGCCGACGGTTCGATCCCTGCCTATGAGGGCGGCCT
Source organism: Pseudomonas sp. (assembly GCF_040514055.1). Lineage (GTDB taxonomy): Bacteria > Pseudomonadota > Gammaproteobacteria > Pseudomonadales > Pseudomonadaceae > Aquipseudomonas. The sequence continues at coordinate 86,398 of NZ_JBEVDL010000079.1, read as the reverse complement.
GACCACTGCGCCGGCTGCCTTCAAGGCTGGCGACAGCATGCGTCCGGACCCTTTCGCCAGCGAGCAGCCGCTGCTGGCGATCGATGGCAAGAACGTCGAGCAGTACAAGAACCTGCTGACCGAAACCACCGTGGAACTGGCCAAGCGCTACCCGGGCTTTCGCGTCGACGTCTACCCGACCCATCGCACCGTGGCCATGCCCCAGCCGGTGCTGGATAACGCGGTGAAAAATGCCACCGGCGCCAAGACCGGCAATGGCGGCCTGGCGCTGGATAACGTGCTGCCGGGCGTGCCCTTCCCGATCCCGCAGTCGGGCGTCGAGGCCATGTGGAATCACCTGTTGCGTTACCAGGGAGTCACCATCAACTCCAAGTACGACTCCTGGAACGTCGACGCCGCGGGTGTGGCCACGCTGGCCACCACCGGCCAGGCCTTTATCAATTACCCGATCTACGAAGACCTGAACAAGCCCATCGTCAACACCGATGTGTATTACCAGATGAAGCTGTACTACTCGGGTCCGGCCCGCCGTGCCGGCGAGGCGATCATGCTCAAGGATGCCGCCAACGCCACCGAGCGGCCGCGCCGCGCCTGGCAGTACCTGCCCGGCCAACGTCGGGTCAAGCTGGCGCCGAGCCTGGCCTACGACACCCCGAACCCGGGCACTGCCGGCGCCGGCACCTACGATGACGTGTTCGTCTTCAACGGTGCGCTGGACCGCTATGACTGGAAGCTGCTGGGCAAGCAGGAAATGATCCTGCCCTATAACACCTACGAGCTGACCTACGCCCAGGACCCCAAGTCCCTGACCACCGCCAACCACCTGGCGCCCGACCACGTGCGCTGGGAGAAGCACCGGGTCTGGGTCGTCGAAGGCACCCTCAAGGACGGCGCCCGGCATATCTACGCCAAGCGCCGCTTCTACCTGGACGAGGACAGCTGGGTAGCCCTGGCGTCCGACCAGTACGATGCCCGCGGCCAGATCTACCGTGGCTCCTTCGCCTTTCTCAGCCAGAGTTATGACAAGCAGGTACCGGACACCACCCCGTTCGTGATCTACGACCTGGTGGGCAACTCCTACAACATCAACGGCATCGTCGGGCCGTACGGCGGCATCCGTTACATCGAGTCGCTGACCAACGCCCAGTGGGCAGCCGAGTCCCTGGCGGGCGCCGGCATTCGCTGAGCGAGCTGTGACAAAAGCTCCGGCCGCTGCGTTGTGGTTTCCCGACAGCGCAGCGGGAGGTCGGCGTGCTGACCGACCAGCCGGGGCCTGATTCAGGCGTCGGGTTGGCTCGGAACTGCACCCCGGCGTTTTTTTTCAAGAGGTCGCGTTATGTGTTCATTCAAGAACTGCGTGCTGCTGGCGTTGGGCGCGTGGCTGGCGCTGGCGCAGGGTGTTGCCCAGGGCGCCGGTTATGTCGACGTGCTGGATTTGCCGGCCAGGCCGAGCGCCCTGGCCATGCACAGCCCTTTGCTGGACCTGGCCCGTGCCGGGCAGCGTCTGGTGGCAGTGGGTCAGCGTGGGCACATTCTTTATTCCGATGATGCCGGCAAGAGCTGGCGGCAGGCCGAGGTACCGGTCAGCTCCGACCTGAGCGCCGTGCATTTCCCTTCCGCCGGGCAGGGCTGGGCGGTCGGCAACGACGGCGTGGTGCTGCACAGCGGCGATGCCGGGGTGACCTGGAACAAGCAACTGGACGGTCGCCAGATCGGCGCCCTGGTGCTCAAGCACTACAGCGACCTGGCCACTGCCGAGCCGGACAATGAACAGTGGGGCCTGCTGGCCGCCGAAGGCCAGCGACTGGTGGAGGAGGGCGCCGACAAGCCCTTCCTCGACGTCTGGTTCGCCAACGACAAGCTGGGTTATGTGGTCGGGGTGTTCAACCTGATCCTGCGTACCGAGGATGGCGGTCAAACCTGGACTCCCTGTCAGGACCTCACCGACAACCCCCAGGGGTTCCACCTCAACGCCATCGCCTCGACCGGCGATGGGCTGTACATCGCCGGCGAGCAAGGCCTGCTGCTCAAGTGGGATGAGCGCGGCCAGCGTTTCAACACCGTGCAGACGCCTTACCAGGGCAGTTACTTCGGCGTCATCGGTCAGCCCGGCGAGGTCCTCGTTTATGGCCTGCGCGGCCACGTGTTTCGCAGCACCGATGACGGCGCCAGCTGGCAGCCGCTGGGGAGTGACCTGCAGGTCAACATCACCACGGCGTTTTTAGGCGACAACGGGCGCTACCGGCTCTTCACCCAGGCTGGGCACATGCTGCAGACCCTGGCAGGCGACAGTCCCTTGCAGCGCGTGCCGCAAACGGAGCAGTCGCCGATCGCCAGCGCCGTCCAGGCGGCCGACGGTGCCTTGGTGCTGGTCGGTAGTCGTGGCGTGCGCGTGTTGCCCGTCGAATAACAAGAAGAATCAGAGCGAGTAGCAGGTTATGGGCAATATCAAGCAAGACAGCATGCCGGTGATCCGCGACCTTGCTGACTTCGATCCGCGCTCCGGCAACCGGCTGGAGCGCTGGGTGTTCAACTATCGGCCGCTGTTTATGCTGCTGATGGCGCTGGCCACCCTGGTGCTGGGTTACCTGGCGGCGACCCGTCTGGAGCTGCGCCCCAGCTTCGAGAAGATGATTCCGCAGAGCCAGCCCTACATTCAGAATTTCCTGGAGAACCGCAAGTCGCTGCGGGGTCTGGGCAACTCGGTGCGGGTGGTGGTGGAAAACACCCGGGGCGACATCTTCGACCCGGCGTACCTGGAGGTACTGAAGAAGATCCACGATGAGCTGTTTCTCACCCAGGGCGTCGACCGCGCCTGGTTGAAGTCGGTGTGGAGCCCGGCGGTGCGCTGGACCGAAGTCACCGAGGAGGGCTTTCAGGGTGGTTCGGTGATGCCCGACAGCTACCAGGGCTCGCCGGCGGACATCGAGCAGCTGCGGCAGAACATTACCCGCGCCGGGATCGTCGGCAGCCTGGTGGCCAACGACTTCAAGTCGAGCATGCTGGTGGTGCCGCTGCTCGAGCAGGACTCGGCGACCGGTGCGGGCATCGATTACCACCAGTTCTCCCGCACGCTGGAAGAAAAGCTGCGCGGCCAGTACGAATTCGCCGGTGACGGCGAGGCGCATTCGAGCGGCGTGGAGGGCAGTGGTCCGTACAAGGTCCGGGTCATCGGCTTCGCCAAGCTGATGGGCGACCTGATCGACGGCATGCTCCAGGTGATGCTGTTCTTCGCCTTGGCCGTGGTCAGTTCCCTGGTCATCATCTTTCTTTATACCCGCTGCGCGCGCAGCACCCTGCTGGTGATCGCCTGCTCGCTGACCGCGGTGGTCTGGCAACTGGGCATAGTCGCCTGGCTGGGTTACGCCATCGATCCCTACTCGATACTGGTGCCTTTCCTGATCTTCGCCATTGGCGTGTCCCACGCGACGCAGAAGATGAACGGCATCCTGCAGGACATCGGTCGCGGTACCCACAAGCTGGTGGCGGCGCGCTACACCTTCCGCCGCCTGTTTATCGCCGGGGTCACCGCCTTGCTGGCTGACGCCGTCGGTTTCGCCGTGCTGCTGTTGATCGACATTCCGGTGATCCAGGACCTGGCGATTACCGCGAGCATCGGTGTCGCCGTATTGATCTTCACCTCCCTGCTGCTGATGCCGGTGGCACTGTCCTACGTCGGCGTTGGCCGCAAGGCGGCAGAGCGAGCCCTGCGTATCGACTCGCGGGCCGACGCCCATCGCGGTTTTGGCAAGTTGTGGGATTTGCTCGACCTGTTCACCACCCGTAACTGGGCGATCGGTGCCGTGCTGGTCGCCCTGTTGCTGGGCATTGGCGGCTTCGTAGTCAGCCTGCAATTGAAGATCGGCGACCTGGACAGCGGTGCGCCGGAACTGCGCGCGGACTCGCGCTACAACCGCGACAACGCCTACATCACCAGCCACTACGCGCTGTCCAGCGACCTGTTCGCGGTGATGGTCAAGACCGCGCCGGAAGGTTGCCTGAACTACCAGACCCTGGTCCTCGCCGACCGCCTGGCCTGGGAGCTGCAGCAGAATCCGGGGGTGCAAACCACGGTGTCGCTGGTCAATGCGGTGCGCCAGATCACCGCCGGCACCTACGAGGGCAACCCCAAGCTCAACAGCCTCCAGCGCAACCAGAACGTGCTCAACTACGCCGCGCAGCAAGCCTCGGTCAATGCCACGGAGCTGTTCAATCCCGACTGCTCGGTGATGCCGGTGATCGCCTTCCTCAAGGACCACAAGGCCGAGACGCTGGATGAAGTGGTGGCCATCGCCGACCAGTTCGCCAAGGCCAACAGCACCGCGGATCGCCAGTTTCTGTTGGCCGCCGGCAGCGCCGGCATCGAGGCCGCGACCAATATCGTGGTGCGTGATGCCAACCGCACCATGCTGTTGTTCGTCTATCTGGCGGTGACCTTGTTCTGCCTGGTGACCTTCCGCAGTTGGCGGGCGGCGCTGGTGGCCTTGCTGCCGCTGGTACTGACTTCGATCCTCTGCGAGGCCCTGATGGTCTATATGGGCATTGGCGTGAAGGTGGCCACCCTGCCGGTGATCGCCCTCGGCGTGGGAATAGGCGTGGACTACGCGCTGTACCTGCTCAGCGTGCAGCTGCATTACCAGCGCCAGGGCCTGTCGCTGTCGGAGTCCTATCGCGGGGCGGTAGCCTTCACCGGTCGCGTGGTGGGCCTGGTCGGCATCACCCTGGCGGTGGGCGTGGTGGGCTGGGCCTGGTCGCCGATCAAGTTCCAGGCGGACATGGGCATCCTGCTGACCTTTATGTTCCTGTGGAACATGCTTGGCGCGCTGGTGCTGATTCCGGCGCTGTCGTACTTCCTGCTGCCAGACAAAAAGACTGAGGCCAGCGCGCCGGTGGCCGAAACCGGTCCGGCCTAGCCCGCGCACGGCCGCGTCGGCGGCGGGATCCGCTGCGCATCCAGGTTTGGGCATGCCACGCAGCGCGGGCGGGCAGTGGCCCAAGCGCTGAAGGTTACGCGGTGGCTTGTGACGTCCGGGGTAAAACCCGGACAATGGCGGCCTTCCTTGTTTGCGTCCCGCTGCCTCACCGCAACCGGCGGGCGCCCTGTGTTCGGGACCCTTTGGCCATGTCACTGCGTTTACTGCCTGTTCCTGCATCCGGTACCCCGGATGATGCCGCCCTGCTACTCGACGAGCCCCTGCGGGCGATTTGCGCGGCGACCGCGCAGAGGTATGCTCACCAGGGTTTCAATGCGCCCTGGATCGGTTACCTGGCGGTTCGGGGGGAGCAAGTGGTCGGTCACGGCGGGTTTGCCAGCGCGCCGGTCAATGGTGAGGTGCAGATACGCTTTGCCACCCTGGACGAACACCAGGGACAGGGGGTGGCATCGGCCCTGGCGCAGGCCCTGGTCGAGCTCGCGCACGGCAGCGACCCGCGGGTCGAGCTGATCGCCCACAGCGAACCCCTGGCCGGTGCCAGCACCGCCATCCTGACCAAACTGGGCTTTTTCCTCGAGGCGGACTTCGAGCACCCCGACCAGGGCGAGATCTGGGTCTGGCGGTTGGCGCCGACCTGAGGCGCCCGGCGGATACCGAACGGCCGTTGCCATGCCGCTCGGGTGTCCGGGTGAACAACAAGGCGTTGTCCACCCGCGTGCTCGAATACCCTCAGGCCAGGTCGACCAACACCAGCTCCGTGTCAGCCAGGGCGGTAAAGGTCAGCACTTCCTCGTCCCGAATGGCCACGCCATCGCGCGCCTCGGCCGTCACCCCGTTGACCTCGAAACGTCCGGCCGCCGCCACCAGGTAGGCCTGGCGGCCCTTGCCCAGGTGGTAGTGGGTGCTTTGCCCGGCCTGCAGGGTCGCGGCGACGACCCGAGCGTCGGCACGGATCGGCAACGCGTCCCGGTCTTCGGCCTGGCCACTGGCCAGGGTGACAAAAGCCCCCGCCCGCTCGCCCCGTGGAAAAGGCTTTGCGCCCCAGCTCGGCGGCAATCCGAACTGATTCGGGGTGATCCAGATCTGGAAGATCCGTGTGGTCTGGTCCTCCAGGTTGTATTCGCTGTGGGCGACACCGCTCCCCGCGCTCATCACCTGAACGTCGCCCGCCTCGGTGCGGCCGCGGTTGCCCAGGCTGTCCTCGTGGGTGATCGCACCCTCGCGCACATAGGTGATGATTTCCATGTCCCGATGGGGGTGCTTGGGAAAACCGCTGTGCGGGGCGATTTCATCGTCGTTCCAGACCCGCAGCGTGCCCCAGTTCATCCGGGCGGGATCGTGATACTCGGCAAAGGAAAAATGGTGACGGGCATTGAGCCAGCCGTGGTGGGCGCCGCCCAATTGCTGAAAAGGCCGTACGTCGATCATGTTCAAGTGCTCCTGAGTAGGGAGGGCGCAGCGCCGACAGCCGACCGTCGAGGCCGGCGTCGGGCGGTTGGCCCTGGGCTTGAAACAGATGATCAATCAGTTATGAATTGGATATAAGCGCATTTATTGCGGATTTATTATCTATTAATTAGATGTTGTTGGGCGGGCAGACAGGAGGCGGTGGTTTCGTGCGGCGTAGGGCGGCCTCGGCGCGCTGGCCAGCGCCAGCCCGCCATCCTGGCGCTCAGAGAATGCGGTAAAGCAGCCGCTCGGCGCGTACCCGACTGACCCTGCGCAGGAACTTGCTCACCGCGTCGGGGTAATCGTCGGGTTTCTGCAGGGCCTGGTAACTGTCGATGCGGCGGGTGTGCTGCATGATCTGCGTCAGCTCGGCCTGGCGCGGACCAACCAGCTGCTGGTGCGGGTCGTCGATCAGCAGGGCATTTTCCAGGTCCAGGCGGAAGGCCCGGGGGTTCAGGTTGTTGCCTGTCAGCAGGGTGTAGCGCTGGTCTGCCCAGAGCCCCTTGAGGTGATAGGTGTTATCGCCGTCCTTCCACAGGTGCAGGTTCAGCTGGCCCCGGTCGATGGCCTGCTGACGCTGCTTGGCGAAACGCCGCAGGCTGATCTCATAGAGATACGGCAGGGCCGCGATGATCTTGAACGGCTCGCTGGGGGGGATGAAAAAATCGTTGGCAGTCTTGTCGCCGATGATGATGTCGACCTTCACGCCACGGGCCAGCGCCTTGTCGATCTCCCGGCTAAGGATCGGCGGCAGGTTGAAGTAGGGGGTGCATAGCGTCAGTTGCTGGCGGGTGGAGGCGATCAGCTCGCAGAGCACCTGGCTCAGTGGGTTGCGTTTGCCGACGCCCACCAGCGGGCAGACCCGCAGGCCGTCGGTACTGCCAAGCGCTGCGGGCACCTCGTAGCGGGCACTCTTGAGCCGGCTGCGAAAATGCCGGATGGCACGGCCGATGCTGCGGGTCGTGGGCGGCGACGGCAGGTCGAGGCGGTGCACGGCCTGGGACGCGAGAATCGCCTGATGAATAAACCGCTGCAGGCAGTCGGCCAGCGCGGCGTTGTGCAGCAGGTGGTAACGGTCGTGGCGGTAGCGCTCGAACTTGTGCAGGTAGACGTTGTTCAGGCTGGCGCCGCTGTAGATCACGCAGTCGTCGATCACGAAGCCCTTGAGGTGCAGCACGCCGAACAGCTCGCGAGTCTGCACGGGGACGCCGTAGATCGGTACTTCGCAGCCATGGGCCAGGCGCTCGGCCTGATACCAGGCGGCGTTACCCGGCTGTTTACCCGCGCCGATCAGGCCACGCTGGGCGCGCAGCCAGTCGACCAGCACCACGATTTCCAGTGCCGGCCGCGAGGCCTTGGCCGCGTACAGGGCTTCGAGCACCTCGCGCCCTGCTTCGTCGTCCTGCAGGTACAGCGCCGCGAGCGAGATGCGCCGCTCGGCCCGGGCGATACGCTCGAGCAGGCAACGGCGAAAGTCGGCTGCACTGTCGAGGATCTCGACGGCATCGGCCGCCAGCGGAAAACCGGGCAGGTGAGCGAGTACGGAACGTTTGGCAAGGAACGGCATAGGGCTCGACGACAGGAAACCAGAGGGGGCCCCAGCTTACACCAGGCGTGCCGTCGGACCAGGACCTGTACCCATTGTTTACGCATGAAAAGTTGACAGGTCGACAGCCTGGGCGAAGCGGCTTAGGGTCGGCTCAGGTTTTCAGCGGACATACGAGGAACTTACCCATGCTGTCCATCGAACTGCTGCAGGACCATAGCAGCGTCTTTCTGCTGGCCGTGGTCCTGCTGACCGGCCTGGCCCACCTGGCCTATGCGCCCGCCGAGCGCCAGGCGGGAGCCTCCATCGAGCGCGAGCACCCTTGAGGCTGGTCAAAGGTCGGATGGGCTCCGTAGACTGGCCCGCCACCTTCTGTAAGGACGAACGCATATGTCGACCGGCGAATCCCTGGTCACCCTCGCGCGCGGAGGCGAAGCGCACCTCGAGGGTTTGATCGCCCTGTATGGCGACCCGCGGGTGGCGCGCCAGGTGTTGCAGTTGCCATTCCCGTCGCCCGAATTGTGGCGCACGCGGTTGAGCCAGGATGGCGAACGCCTGGTCAGGTTGGTTGCCCTGCACCAGGCTACGGTCGTGGGGCATTGCACCCTGCAGCAGCATGCGCGGGTGCGCCGCGGCCACTGCGCCGAGATCGGCATGGCCGTTGCTCCCGAGTGGCAGGGGCGCGGCATCGGCAGCCAGCTGCTGGCCGCCGTGCTGGACGTAGCCGACAACTGGATGAACCTGCGCCGCGTCGAGCTCACGGTGTACACCGACAACGAAGCGGGGTTGGCCCTGTACCGCAAATTCGGTTTTGCCATCGAAGGTGAGTTTCAGGATTATGCCGTGCGTGACGGTATCTATGCGTCGGCTTTCAGCATGGCGCGTTTGCGCGCTGCGCCGCACTGACCCTTGGCCGCCGACCCACCTGCACGCTCGCTCAAGCACCTCGGCACTGCGGGGCGATGGACAATGCCCCAGCGATTGGGTAGCGTCGCCGCGACTGCGACTTGTACAGGGTGAAGCTAAGCATGACAGGCATTTCGGCGTTACCGGCAGCGCTGCAGCAGCGCCTGCAGGGCGAGCTCAAAGCCGGCGAAAAACTGGTCTGGGTGGGCCAACCCGATCCAGGGCGCTATATGCGTTCGGGTTTCCTGATATGGCTTTTTTTTATCCCCTGGACGGCGTTTGCGGCGTTCTGGATCTGCGGCGCAGCTGGCTTCGAATGGCCGCGCTTCGACAGCGGCTGGAACTGGTTTCCGTTGTTTGGGCTGCCCTTTTTGCTGATCGGCCTGGGTGGGCTGGGGACGCCGTTTTGGATGCGGCGCAAGGCGCATTCAATCATCTATGCCATCACCAACCAGCGGGCCTTGACGCTGGAAGGCGCCCGCTCGGTGACGGTCAAGAACTACCTGCCGGGCACTATCCTCGACCTGCAGCGCACCGAGCACCCGGACGGCACGGGCAACTTGATACTGCGCAAGGAGGCCTACCGCGACAGCGACGGTGATCGCCAGACCCGGCAGGAAGGCTTTATGGCCATCTCCGAGGTGCGCCGGGTGGAACAGCTGATCGAGCAGTTGCTGCAGCGCCCGCGCGCCTGAAGCGGGGAGGTGGCGCTGGTCAAGGGGCGGCTGGCACTGCAACAATGCAGGCCCGAGCCCTCTTTTTCCGCCGGAGTTCCCCGTGCCGACCCTCGATCCGCAACAGCGCCTGGCCGCACGCCAGGCCATTCTCAACGACCCTGCCGCCCAGGACTGCACCGTTTACCGGGCGGACGAACGTGATCCCCAGGCCGAGGAAATCGACCTGGGTGATGCGCGTATCCTGTTTACCGGTCCCTTCCAGGCGCCAGACGCGTGGGATGCCCAAGAGCGCGAGGCGTTTTTTGGCGACAGCGACCCCGAGCTGTTTGTCACCGCCTTCGTGGAATGCGAGGCCAAACCAGCCACCGCGCAGTTCTTCGTCACTGAAATTGGCGATTACATCGCGACCATGCCCGGCCTGGGCGAGGTGGTGATGTATTACGTGCACGATTGCAGCGAAGACCCGCGCGGCCGCAGTTGCGTGCTGATTCGCGACGACGAGGAGCTCGATTGAGCCGGGCATCCAGCACCTAACCGTTGTCGCGTGGCCTTAGAACTCGAAGATCCATTTGAGCAGCAGCCCGGCGATCAGGCTGGTGAGGATCGGCGCCACATACAGTTGGTGGACCTGGCTCAGGATGCTCGGACGGCTAATTGACGGTTCGACGGCAGGGCCCTCGGCGGTGGCGCCCACCGGCCCATGGCGTGTCGCCGCCTTTTCGCCGAGTTGCCGGCCCGAGGCGAAAAACGCCAGGCCGACAAAAAAAGCCCAATACAGGGCCAGGAACGCCAGGTTGGGGCCGCTGAGCCAGTGCTGGGGATCGGGCGTCGGCGCCAGGACCCAGAGGCCCTGCAAGAGGCCTCCGGGTTCTGCCAGGTGGCGTGCCCAGGGCAGCGCTGGCTGCTGCTGGGCCAACAGCTTGAGCAGTGACAGCAGGGTGCTGGTCAGGCTGACCACGGCCAAGCCGATGCCCAGCGCCTGCCTGATACGTGCTTCGCGCAACGCTTGCCGGTGGTTCATAGATAAGCGTCCTTGCTCAATGAACGGCGCGCTGCCGGGCCGCCTCGGCCACGAACCGATCGGCGGTTCGCTTACCCAAGGCTAGAGCAGTTTTCCGAAAGGTCTATGGGCGGGTGGGCGCCACGCGGGGCTGTCGCCGGACGGCGCGCCAATCCCCAGCCTTTACCGAACAGGCCTCTGTTCGCCGAACCGCCAGCTAAAACTGCGCGGGATCGTGGCTGCGGCGTGGCTTGCGGTTACCATGGGCCGCTTCGCGCCCTCGCGTTACCGCTGGAACCCAGAGTGTCCGGTTCAAAGACTGCAACGGCTAAAAAGCCCGTCAAAAAGGCGTTTATTTCCGCGCACAACACCGAGTGCAAGCGCATCGAAGACAGCCCCGAGCGTTTGCGCCAGCGGCTGAGCGATCTTGGCCGGCCGATCTTCCTGGAAAGCCGGGTCACCACGGCGAAACCGCTGCACCAGCTGGTCGGCGAAGTGTTGGGCGCCATACTGCTGGTGGCATTGTCTTTAACCTTGTTCCCGGGCAGCGTGCTCCCGTGGTTGCTGGAAGACTGGGTTGTCCTGAGCCTGTTCGACATCCTGGTGATGCTGTACCTGGCTCTATTGCTGCGCACCCTGGCCAGCGGCCGGGTGTGGCGCGCCTACAGGCAGCGGCTGGACACGGTCGGTCGCGAGGAACTGGTGCTCGACCCGGATGCCAAGCAGCTGGTCTGGTCCCGCACTTTCACCCATCGTCCCGAATGCAATCAGGTCAAGCGCTTGAAGGTGTCGCAGCTGCTGGCGGTCTATCGGTACAGTGACCAAGGGGCCGATGGCGACGCCGCGCGTGCCTGCTCCAGTCTGTACCTGGTACGCAAATACCCGTTTGGGCGAGGCCCCAGCCTGGAGTTTCCCCTGCCCTTTTTCCCGCTGTGCGCGGTGTATCCGAACAATGACCAGCAAGGCCGAGAAATGCTGACGGCGGTCACCCAGGCACTGACCGCGCGCACCGGTATGGCGCTGGGGCCGCCTGAAACCACCGATACGCCGGAACCGGCAGCGCCCTGATTTCCCCCGCCTTTTTCGGTGCTGTTGGCCCTGCTGATTCGGTTGCCCAGGCCGGCCGGGGCGCCGACACAGAACTGGCATCACTCGATAAGGGTTTATCCGCCCATCGGGTTAACCGACCCGCTTGATGTTAGTCCGCCATACTCAACGAATTGACCAAATTGTGAACCACTCCCGGTGCTGCGATCTCTAGTCTCTTGAACTAGGCGACACCATGGCGAGCAATCACATATGGGCACGCGGCGCTCAGCCGCAAGCCAGGGCACGTTACCGCCCGACCTCCCCGATCCGCTACTCACAGCGGCTACCCTGTGGCTGGGCTGTCTACAAGTCCACGCCGGGCCCGGTCCGCGACCTGGGTACCGCGCTGCCCAAACTCCAGGCACCGGGCGAGTCCTGGCGGTTCAAACCGGCCAAGCCCAACGCCTGAAGGCCGCCGCTGGCGCCCATGGGCTGTTCCCCGATCGGGCCGCTTGGGCCGGTCACTCGCTGGTCATTGCGGCGCGGCATAGCGGGCCGCCTCTCAAGTCAGTTGATTGGCGAACTGGCCAACGGCGCTGACGACCTTCTGTGCCCCATCCTGAATGTCGACTATCACCTCGCCGGCTTCGCTGGCGAGGGTCAGCCCCTGCTCGGCCTGTTCCCTGCTGCTGGCCATGCTTTGTACGGCGGCCTGCGCCAGCTGTTGGTTCTTTTGCACGACGCCGATGATTTCCTCGGCCGCCTTGCTGGTGCGACCCGCCAGTTGCCGCACTTCGTCGGCCACCACGGCGAAACCACGGCCCTGGTCGCCGGCCCTTGCTGCTTCGATCGCCGCATTCAGGGCCAGCAGATTGGTCTGATCGGCAATTTCGCTGATGGTCTTCATGATCGAGCTGATCAGCAGCGATTGTTTATCCAGGGCCCCAATGCCTTCCGCGGCTTCCTGCACTTTTTGCGCGATCTGGCGCATGACCTCGACGGTTTGCTTGACCACCGCCGCGCCTTTTTGCGCCGTCAGGTCGGTCTGCTGCGAGGTGCTGAAGGCAATGGTGGCGGCTTCGGCGACTGCCTGTTCACGGTTGATCTGGTCGGTGATGACGGTGGCGAATTTGACCACCTTGCTTAAGCGGTTGTGGTTGTCATGGACCGGGTTGTAGGAGGCCTCCAGCCAGACCACCTGGCCTCGAGCGTCGACCCGCTTGAACCGCGAGGCGATGTAGTCGCCGCGGTTCAAGCGCTCCCAGAAATGCTTGTACTGCGAGGAATGGTGCTCCTCGGGTTCGCAGAACAGCCGGTGGTGCTTGCCCTTGATCTGCGCCAACGAATAGCCCATGCCCTTGAGGAACTGCTCATTGGCCGTGATGACGGTGCCATCCAGGTTGAACTCGATAACCGCGGTGGAGCGGTTGAGGGCATCGAGGAAGCATTGTTGGTCGCGGGAGGTGGCGATGGTACGGGTGAGGTTCGATGCGCAGATAAATATGCTCCTGGACTTGCCCTGTTCATCCTGGACCGGTTGGACGATGCAGCGTAACCAGGTTTCCTCACCGTTGGCGGCTAAAAAGCGAAAGGCGCCATTGCAGTGCTCGCCGCGCTGGAGGGCGTTCTGGTATTTGCTGAAATTGACCTCGCCACGAAAGTTGGCGGGGAACAGCTCCTCCAGCCTGCGCCCCAGCAAGCTTTCCCGGGTATATCCCAGCTCCTTGAGGAATTGTTCATTGGCGATGCGGATATAGCCGGCGGGGTCCAGCTCCAGCACCAGCATTTCCTGGTTCAGCGCCTCGCGGATTTTCTGCATGCTGGTCAGCTCGGCGCGCAGGGCCGCATTTTCTTTTTTCAGTTTGCTAGTGAACATCGTGATCCCTCGGCAGCAGGTCCAGGTGAAGGCTGGATAGGGTAGACAGGTGTCAATACGAGGCGACGTCAGCGCGGGACAAGCGCTGGAAGATCCAGCCGCGCGGGTGTTCCCAAGGGATGGGCCTGAACTGCCGGCAACTGTTTATTCCTCGTTGGACATTCGAACGAGGGGCGCAGTTTGCCCCGGCAGGGGACTCACCCGCGTAGTTCTACTACGGCGTGTCGGCTGGGGTGGGTGTTCTCTTGAGGACTTTCCGATCAGCGACTACGACGACCTGATCCTCTCCTGACCAATGCCGAGCGGCCAGGGTTGGTGGACACTGGCCATACGCGCCGCGTTGCCGCGAAATAATGTCCACAGGCCAGTCGCGGGACGCTGGCAGGCTGCTATCTTGGCGTTGCATCCAGTGGGCGGCGCGCCCTTGCACCGGAGGGGCCCTGATACCTGCGTGTTGCCCAGGGATCCCCGCCATGGCTTCGGCCTGAGGGTGGGGCTCCTACAAGGGGGAGAGGACTGATTATCCCCCTGCCCAGTCCCGTGTTACCGCATGGGGCCCTAGGCAACCACCGGAATCAGCGGGTCGGCGGCGGCCAGTGCACTGGCGCGATCCGCCGCTGGTGGATAGATCCACTGGGTGTTGATCTGGGTCTTCAGCTGTTTGCCGTCCGCGCCGGTGAGCAGTACTTTGCGTTCCCAGCCCTCACTGAACACCGCGCCGTAACCCCCCAGATCCAGGCAGGTCACGTACTTGGGTTGACGGTAGGGCAGCGGCGGCAGGCCGAGCAGGTCAGCCACCGCGTTGTGGCCGGCGTAACGGCCCAGGGCGATGGCGTGCTGGCAGGACATCAGGGCATGGTTGCCCTGGTCGTCCAGCGCGGCGTAGGCAGTGTCACCCGTGGCGAACACCGCAGATTGGCCCACGACCTTGAGGCGGCTGTCTACATGCAGGCGTCCCTGGCGGTCACGCTCGCCCTCGATCTGGCGGGTAAGCGGCGAGGCATTGACCCCTACCGTCCACACCAGGGTTTTGGTCGGGATCCGGCTGCCGTCCTGCAGCGTCACACCGCCGGCATCGACCGCCACCACCGGTAAGCCAAGTCGCCAGTGGATGCCCAGCTGCTCACTGGCTTGGGCGACCAGGGGAGCGATCTCGCTGCCCAGTGCTTCGCCGATACGGCTGCCCGTGTCGACCACCACTACCTGGACCTGCGTGTCCTCGCCGAGGATCGCCTTGAGCCGCGCCGGCAGTTCGGTGGCGGTTTCAATGCCGGTAAATCCGCCGCCGGCCACCACCAGGGTATTGCGCGCCGGGCTATCGGGCAGCTCGCGCAGGCGATGCAGGTGGCGCTCCAATTCGACGGCCGAGTCCAGGCGGTCGACGTCGAAGGCGAATTCTTCGATGCCGGGCAGGGCCGGGCGGTTGACCTGGCTGCCGGCAGCGAGGATCAGGCGGTCGTAGCGCAGCTCGGCCTCGACGCCCCGCGCGTCCCGGTAGCGGACGTGTTGGTCCAGGCTATCGATGGCGACCGCCAGGCCCTGGACAAAATTCACCCCTACGGCGTCGAACAAGGCCTCCAGCGGGGCGCTCAGGCTGGCGGGGTTGGCTTCGTAAAAACGCGGGCGCACCTGCAAGGCGGCCTGGGGCGCGAGCAGGGTAATGGCGATCTGCCGATTGCCGTGCAGGTCAAGCAGGCGGGCCGCGCTCAAGGCGCTCCAAAGGCCGCCGAAGCCGGCACCGATGATCAGGATGTGCTGTTGCATGGGGAGGAGCTCCGAGTAGAAACCTGGGCTCGCCAGCGCGGGACGGCTGGCGAAGTCGGCTTCATTGTGTCGGTACTATGGCTCATGGTATTGAGCCAGTTTTGTCCTACTTTATTAGTCCACTTTGGATGTGCCATGGCCGCCGACAACTCGCCCCTCGTTGTACTTCTGCCTTTGGCTCCGCCTGCGCCCGGGGTCGGTCTGCAACGCTGGCTGTACGAAGCCGTGCGCGAGGCGATTCTCAGTGGCCGGTTGCCGGCCGGCAGCCAACTGCCCAGCACCCGTGCGATGGCCGGCCATTACCAGATCGCCCGGGGTACCGTGCAGGCGGCCTACCAGCAGCTCGGCTCCGAGGGGTATCTGCTGACCCGCGTCGGCAGTGGCACTCGGGTCAGCGAGGTGGTGCCAGACGCTCGGCTGCACACCGGTTATGTGCGGCGCCAGGTGGCGCCGCCGGAGTTGCCCCAGGCCTTGCCCGATACACCCTGGATGCAACGGGTAGCGGGACTTACGCCGATTTTCGCGAAGCGCGACAGGACGCCCGGGCTGTACCCGTTTTTCCCCCATCGCGGCGACGTGCGGGCGTTCCCCGTGGACCTCTGGCGCCAGCTGCACAACCAGCACCTGCGCCACTCACGGCTGCCGGCGCTGATGGACGCGGACCCCGCCGGCTTGCCGGCGCTGCGCGAAGCCATTGCCGGCCACCTGGCGATCAGCCGCGGGGTGCGGGTAGCCGCCGAACACATCCTGGTGCTGAGCAGCGTGCAGCAGGCGCTCGATCTCAGCCTGCGCTTGCTGGTGCCGGTCGACGGCCAGGTGTGGATCGAGGACCCGGGCTATCCCGGGGCGCGCCAGCTGATGGCGCTGATGGGGGTTTCCCAGGTGCCGGTGCCGGTGGACGAGCAGGGTATTCAGGTCGAGGTCGGCATTGCCATGGCGCCCAGGGCGCGTCTGGCCTATGTCACGCCGTCGCGCCAGGCGCCCCTGGGCGCCGAGCTGTCGCCGGCGCGGCGCCTGGCACTGCTGCGCTGGGCGAGCGCCGAGGATGCCTATATTTTCGAGGACGACTACGACAGCGAGTACCGTTTTATCGCCAAGCCGATTCCGGCCCTGCGCAGCCTGCCCGGCGGTGAACGTCGGGTGATTCTGGCCGGCACGTTCAGCAAGTTGCTGTTTCCGTCGATCCGCCTGGCCTATATGGTGCTGCCAGCGCCCCTGGTGGAGCCCTTTACCCGCGCCGCGGCCCTGCTGGCCCGGCACGCCAACAGCCTGGCCCAGGCGGTGCTGGCGGACTTTATCGTTCAGGGCCATCTCGACCGCCATGTACGGCGCATGCGCAAACTCTATGGGCAGCGCGCCGACGCCTTCGCCGAGGCCGCCCATGGCCATTGGCGCGGCTTGATCGAGGTGCCGGAAATTCGTGCCGGACTCGACGTGGTCGGTGAGCTGCAGGGGATCGACGAGCAGCTGGCCTGGACACGCCTGAACGAGGCGGGTATCGATGTGCTGCCGCTGGGGCGCTATTGCTATTGCACCCGGCCGCGGCCACCAGGCCTGGTCATGGGCTTTGCGCCATACGACTGCGCCGCCATTGACGCGGCGGCGCGACGCCTGGCGCAGACCCTGCGGGGTTGAGTCGCCAGTGGAGGTGCCCGCGGGTTGGGGCCAGGGCCGCATCGCCTCCGCGGCGATCGTGAGCCTTGGCCTGTGTCCGAATGGCTGACCGATAAAAGCGCTAACGGGTCGGCCATTCAGGCAAGATGCAGGTCGACCCAACGCCACCCGAAGGACAGCGCATGAGATCCGTGATCCGCCTGATGGGGCTGACCCTGCCCTGGTTGCTGGGCTGCAGCACACCCGGTGCCAATGTGGCCAAACCGGCGACTCCCGGACCAGGTGGCATCGTCAACCAGATCGACAGCCAGCGTTTTATCCAGGCCGTGCCGGTGGGTGGCCCGTGTGGAGTACCCGATCTGTATTACGTCGATCAGGCTCGCGGGATACGGCAACACCTGGTGGACTGGAGCGCCTTGAGCCCCTTTCGTCTTGCGGGTGACGGTCGCGACAAGCTGCGCAAGCGGATTCGCCAGGCCACGCCCGGTTGCCCAAGGCCGTATCTGCTGGAGGCGAAGAATATGACCTACGGCAATGTGGGCAAACGTCCGGTCGATTCGTTCGCGTTCGCACTCTACTGGCTCGAGGGCGACAGCATTCACCTCAAGGCGGCGGAAGTACGAGCCGAGGTGCAGGAGAACGGTGAGCTGAGGGAGCTGTCCACGGATTTTGATTTCCGCTTCTGGGCGGATCTGCAGCCCAACCTCGATCAATACGCGGATGCCGATCAACGAGCCCTGTATCGCGGACCGGTTGCGGCCCCTCAAGTGGTCTACCGCATCGACGAAGCGCGCTACTTCGAGTTCGAACCCTGGCAGGCCTACGCCTGCATCCAGGGTAACCTGACCTACGTCGATAAGAAGCTGGGCATCCGCAGCCTGGTCAGGGTTTGGGATGGAAGTTCGTACTCCATCGCTCCACAGGACGAATTCATTATCGACGCCGGCAACGGCCAGTACCTGGTTGCGCCCTGGCGAAAGGATTCCGGG
This sequence comes from Pseudomonas sp., assembly GCF_040514055.1. Classification (GTDB taxonomy): domain Bacteria; phylum Pseudomonadota; class Gammaproteobacteria; order Pseudomonadales; family Pseudomonadaceae; genus Aquipseudomonas. The sequence goes on along the minus strand of NZ_JBEVDL010000079.1, from coordinate 68,614 downwards.
AGTTGTGGTTCCAACGGCGGCGGCTGTCGCGATCCGATCGACTTCACCACCGACAGCGGCCGGACCTGGTCCACGGTCGGGGCGCCGGGCGCGGGCGGCAACAAGTTGATTGTTTCCGCTGACAAGGTGACCGTGCTCCAGGGCCGGGAGGTTTTGACCGCGACCTTGTCCCGGCCGTTCCAGGACGGCTGGGACTGGAACCGCAACTGGGCCACGTCCAGCGTCGACGACCAGCCAGTGCTGCGCCTGGTCAAGGCGCCGCTCGAGCGGAAATTCCACTGTTCGGGGCAAGGCGCCTGGTGGCAGGTGTACCCGTCCCAGGCGCTGGCCGACCCGGCTGAAGTCAACCTTCGTTCGGATTAGGGCCTGTGGGCATTAACCCTCGCGAGGCGCGGTGCTGCGAAGAAGGGTTCCAGGCAAGGCGCGAGACGCCGGCAAGGGTCATTCCCTTGCCCAGGTTCGCCACGCGGCATTGTGCACTTTTTCGCGCAACCCGCAGGGTCGGGCCACGCCACGCCACGCCACGCCGGTCCTGTTCTGATGCGATAAGGGGTTACTCGTGCTTCGTTCTGACGCTCCCGACGGCCCGTTTCATGCCGGGCCTGGTTTCAAAACTAGGTTCGGCGCGGCCGTGCGGGTAGTGTCAACAGGCCCTCGGGGAGTCGCCCTATGGCTGTACCGGTGACGTTGAATGCAACGCGCTAGCCATACGCCTTCACCATGTTGTTAATGCGGCTGACGCAATAGTCTATTTGGCGCAGTTGCATTCCTTGGCAATAATCTGGAGTTCCTCTACGAAATCCGAGGTGGCTTTTTCAAGGATGGGTTGGCTGGCTTCTTGGAAATACTTAGAGAAATTATCTACCGCTTTGCGTGAGGCGCGGATATCTTTTTGTCCCAGTGGCGAACGGTAGAATGCAATCAATTGATCGAGCTCGGTTTCGGTGAATTCCGGTCCGTAAAAACCCGCCCAAACATCTACAATTTTTTCCGGTGTCCAGGGCGCTTCTGTTTTTTTGATAAATGTGTCAGCCGCGATCCTGAGACGTTTCTTGAATTCGTCGCTGGGGTTTAGCTTCGAGAGGACCTGTTCAATTGCATCGGTACTGGTTTTCTTATTATATTTCTTGCCTAGTTCGATTTGCTGAGTCCAGGTCTCAAGCAGCCCCTGTGCTTTCATCAGCTCCCCGATTTTTTCGCTTTTGGCGTCAGCGAACGTGTGAGTGGCGAAAAGAAGAGGTAATATGATGAATAATTTGCGCATATCGGAATTTCCGTATGAATGTGAGTTCGAAGGCTGAAGTAGGGCGTAGCAAAGTTACAAGCTTTTGCTTTTTTCGGTTAGCCCGTAGAACTGTGGAGGAGCACAGCGAAATAAGCGTTTGTGCGGTGTAAAATTTTATAAGCTTTGCTAGGGAAAGTCCCGATTTTTCGGCAGGTTGAGGCCCGCAGTAGCTCCACTTCCCAGGCACACTCTGCTCCGCACACCACCGGCGCCCTGGGAGCCGTGGTAGTGAGGTCCACAAAAAACGCAAACGGATGAGTGCGCAGTTTATGGGTGAGCGGCGTAGCGGGCGGCATACTCCGCCGCCAGTTGGCGTGCGATGTGCTGTTGGTCCGGCTCGAGCACGCGTAGCAGTTGTGCGCGGTTCCTCAGCGCCTGAGGATCGCCGGCACTGGCCGCCAGATCGATCCAGGCGAAGGCCTGCACCGGGTCGAGGGCCACGCCCAGGCCTTGGGCGAACAACAGGCCGTACTCGTTCTGCGCGGCCAGCGAGCCCGCCTCCGCGGCCTGGCGGTACCAATAGGCGGCCTGTTCCAGGTCCTGCGCCAGGCCCAGCCCTTTGCGGTAGGCCTGCCCGAGGTTGAACTGCGACTGTGGATCCCCCGCTTGCGCCGCCTTCAGGCCGTATTCGTGTGCCCTTTTGGGGTCCAGGGGGACGCCATCGCCATTGCCATGCATCAGCGCCAGGTTGGCCAGGGCCGGCGGATAGTGGGCGTCGGCGGCTTCCTGAAACAGCCGCACGGCCTGTTGCAGGTCGCGTTCGGTACCCAGTCCCTGGTAATACAGGCTGGCCAGCAAGTGCTTGCCTTCGGGTTCCCCCGCCTGGGCCGCCTGAGAGAACTCGTTGAACGCGGTGAGGTAATCGCCGCAACTGTACGCATCGATACCGTTGTCGATACAGGCGAAGGCGGAGAAAGGCATGACAGCTCCAAGGATATGGTGACCGGCTGATGCGCGACGGTTGTGGGCCAGCGCGAAGGCGGCGATGGCAGGCAGGGTGACGTTTGCAGCGAACATTGTCTCGGCCCGGGCAGCAGATGCATGGGCCGAATTACGTCCATCAGCGGAATTTCGAATGTGCGGAGTAACAGTATCCAGGCCCATTGGATCTGGCCCTAGCATCACCGCTTGATACAACTGCGCACAAGAGGGAGAGTTGTAAGTTTTGTACAAGGCCCGGCGGTTTTTGGCCTGCGCGCGATAGTGGATATTTCCAGGCTTGGCAGGCCCTGTTGCCGCGCAGACTCACGCTATGTCGGCGGAGCCAGTGAGTAGCAGGGCTACGCCGAATGGTTGATAACGTCCAGCAGCCCTGCTTGGGTCCAGCAAGGTTTGGCGCGTGAGGCTAGACCCCCCTGAACAGCGTCAGGAGCTGTGCAAGCTGTGCCTGCCTGGCTATCGAAAAAAACAGCCAACAGGTGATTGGCATGCAGAACAGGGCAAGCATGGAAAGTGCGAGATACTGCGTGCCGCTCGATCCCGCCGAGTGGAAGCCGAACACCCAATACAGGGAGAGGAATGCCATAAGCGTCGCCGTGCCAATGATAATGTACGAGCGCCATAAGTAACCCCAAACTCCAATGCTGGTGACCAGCTGAGGTTTCAGTCGATGAAGTTTCTCCTCGCCTCGTAGCGTAAGTATCAGATAAATTGCAAATGCATTGAATGCTGGGCAAAGCAGCAGATAAATCAGGGTTACGTCAAGTGTGTTTGGGTTGTATGTCAGTACTGTATTAAGCAGGCTGAACGCGATTAACCCTATAAAAGCTTTCTTTCTAAGGGGGTCGGACAATAATTGCCTAAGCGTTTCCATATAAGGTCCTATATCCGTAAGGTGGGGTGATTATTTTTTATGTAAGTGAAGGACCCAGGCCGAAGGCCGCTGTTGTAGCGCGCACGTTAAAGCCTGATGGGGGCACGCGACGGTCAATGAGGATTGCCCGCCAAGGAGGGTCTTAGACAAAGAGGCGTCAATTTAAATGTTTCCCTCGGAAAAGTCATGGGGCAAAACGCTCCCATGGACGCGCCAAGCGCTTGAGAACTGTGTCTGCGGATGCGCTTATGCTTTCGCCGCGAGGGATGATTGCCACACAGGGACGCTAGTATGGCGTGTAGAGAGGGCAGGTGATGGGGTTGCGAGCAGATCTACATTTCCATGTCCGGCCCGATGCAGCTCAAGCCGGCCAGTAACTCTGATGCCCCGGCCCGAACCTGGCCGCTGGCCCTGGTGATGCGAATATCGATAACCCGGGTGGTGATCATATGCGCGCTCCCGCGGCGTTGTCGTTCTCGGTTGAGGTCGCGCTGGACATCGCGTGCGCGCCACTGGTCTGCGCGGTTCAATCGGCCTGTCCCTGCACAGTCCCACCTGTCGCAGGGAAAGGGGGCGCCAGCGCCGCCCGGCGGTGCCGGGAGCCGGCTACGGCGTGGCGCGGATGCCGGCCGGGGTGAGTATCCTGGCTATCACCTGGGCCAGCTCCTTTTGGGTATAGGGCTTGGGTAGCCTCGCCAGGCCGTGGGTGCTGGACGTGGCGAACTCGGTAAAGCCGGACGACAGGATCACCGGCAGCCCGGGCACCAGCCGCAGGATCTGTTCGGCCAGTTGCTGCCCGGACATGCCCGGCATGGCCAGGTCGGTAATCACCAGGTCGAAATCCGGGTGCAGCGGCAACAACGCCAGGGCGTCGGCGCCGCCATCGGCCGCCAGCACCCAGTGCCCCAAATCTTCCAGCATGGCCGTGCCGCTGAGCAGCAGCAACGGGTCATCGTCGACGAACAATATCTTCAGCCGAGCCGGGTCAGCACTGGCGCGTGGCCTGGTGGAGGGGGCCGCGTCGCCGTCCATGGCAGGGTTCAGCGCAGGCGAAACCGGCAGCCGTAACTCGCCGGTGGTGCCCTGGCCCAGTACGCTTTTCAGGCTGAAGGCGCCGCCGGATTGCTGGGCCAGGCCGTGCACCATCGACAGGCCCAGACCAGTGCCCTTGCCCAGGCCTTTGGTGGTGAAGAACGGCTCCATGGCCCTCTGCAGGGTGGCCTCGTCCATGCCGATGCCTTCGTCTGTGACAGAGATGCAGACGAAAATGTCCGGGTCTTCGAGGGCTGGCGCGCTGCTTATCCGCTCCTCCCTGGCCGCGATGACCAGGGTGCCGCCGTTGGGCATCGCGTCGCGCGCGTTGATGGCTAAATTCAGGATGGCCATTTCCAGTTGGCTGGCGTCCACCAGCACGGGCTGCAGGACCAAGGGAAAACGCGTTTCGATGGCGACCTGCGGGCCCAGCGAGTGGGCCAGCAGGTCGGACATGCCCCGGATCAAGGTGCCGACATCGACCGGCTGGGGATTGAGTTCCTGCCGACGCGCAAACGCCAGCATGCGTTGGGTCAACGACGCGCCCCGTTGAGCGCCGGCGATGGCGTTGTCCAGCAGGGGCAGAACGGCCGGCTGGTTTGTCAGGCGTTTTTTCGCCAGCTCCAGACTGCCCAGAATGACCATCAACAGGTTGTTGAAGTCGTGGGCGATTCCGCCGGTAAGCTGACCCAGGGCTTCCATTTTTTGTGATTGGTACAGGGCTTCCTTCGCTTCTTTCAGCGCCGCCTGGGCAAGGTGGGTGTCGGTGATATCGCGGGTGATCTTGGCGAAGCCGATGATGGTGCCGGTGTCTTCGCGGATCGGGTCGATGACCACATGGGCCATGAACCGTGAGCCATCTTTACGCAGGCGCCAACCCTGGCCCTCGAAGCGGCCGTCTTGCACCACGGTTTCCAGGGCGCGCTGGGGAGCGCCGTTCTCGGCGTCGTCAGGCTCGAAAAACAACGAGAAATGTTTGCCGATAATTTCGTTGGGCTCGTATCCCTTGATCCGCTGCGCACCGGCGTTCCAGGTCGTCACGATGCCGTTGCGGTCGAGCATGTAGAGCGCATAGTCGGTCACGCCCTGAACCAGCAGACGGAACTGCTGCTCGCTGGCGCGCAGAGCCTCCTGGGCCAACTTGCGTTCGGTCAGGTCCCGGGTGACCTTGGCATAGCCGATCAGGCTGCCGTCTTCGGCCCAGATGGGGTCGAGCACCACCAGCGCCCAGAAGCGTGTGCCATCCTTTCGTAGCCGCCAGCCTTCTCCGTCGAAACGCCCTTCGCTGGCGGCGATCGCCAGGGCCTTCATCGGCAGATTCGCGACACGGTCTTCGGGGCTATAGAAGATCGAGAAATGTTGGCCGATGATCTCGGCTTCCTCGTACAGCTTGATCCGTTTGGCGCCGGTGCTCCAGCTGCGAACGATGCCCTGGGGATCGATCATGTAGATGGCATAATCGATGACCGCTTCCACCAACACGCGATATCGGTCGTTGTCGGTAAGCGCCGCTGCCAATGGCTGTGGATCCTGCATCACGGCCCCATGGGACTGAGTTATTTGCTTGGGAGTATGCAGAAGTTCATCTGTAAATGAAAAAGTACAGCCGCTCTTTTTGTTGTTTTCGATGCGTAAGTTGTACAGAGGCGGTTATAAAATATAGTTTGCATCGTTAATAAGGTCGGACAGTCCCCTGAGCCTGTGCGCCGCCGGTCCAGGCCTGCGCAATAGCGGTATTGTCCGCTGCCGGGCTCCCTGGGAGCGACAGATCACACCGGTGATCGAAGCCGACGTGTGGCCGCATGGCCGATGACATGGAGGATGTCATTGGCCTGCTCATGATCATCGTCCGCGTTGGTCCGTTCCAGCATATCCTGGGCTTGCCCCAGGTTTCGGCGCTGGCCAAGGCCCATCAGGTTGATCAGCGCCAGCCAGTACAGCGCATCCTCCCGGGTACGTTTGGCTGTCCCAATGGAAGGGGCAAGCAGGACCTTGTTCAGGCTGGCCTGCGCGGCGCCATGATCGATGGCGGTCCCCTGACCCAGCAAATGACAGAGTCCAATTTGCAGGTGGGCATCGGCGTCCCCCATTGCCGCCGCGAGCTGATACTGCCCAAACGCGGCTTTAGGTTTGCCCAAGTCCCGGTAGATGATGCCCAGGTTGTAGGCAGCGCTGGCGTCGCCTTGCCGAATGGCCGATTTTGCCCAGAAAATCGCCGCCTTGTAGTCGGGGTTATCGCCAGCACTCAGCAGGGCGCTAAGGGCGTTTTTGGCACCGGCGTCGTCTTGTTGGGCGGCCAGCAGGTACCAACCCGTGGCTGCGCTTCTGTCGGGAGTCGCCAGGACCTTTCCGGATCGTGTGACGGCGCCATGCTCCAGGTAGTAGCCCAGTTCCCACTGGGCATCGGCATTGCCTTCTCCGGCTGACTGGGTCAGCGCGGACCATTTGCGTTTCGATATGCTTTGCATAAGTCCCTGGCGAACAGGTGGCGTGGCGGGCGAGCGGCCGGGCGTTAAGGCGCCTGGGACATAGCGGTAGGGCGGTCTCGGCGCGTTGTCCAGCGACAGCCCGCCGCACACAGTGAAACCGGACAACGGGCAGGTGCACGGGGCGTGCAGGCAAGCCCACGGAACGGGCAGCGATTGTGCGTGGTGCCCCGTCCGCGGTAGGTGCGGCGCCGGCTAAAGGCTCTCCGACGCCTCGGATTCTTCCGGCAGGCCCACGGGCATCGTCAGCGGCGTGGCGAAGGTCAAGGCAACGCTGTACACCGGGCCATTGCCCGGCTCGCTCAGCCGGGCGTGCACGCAGATAAGCTCGAACACCGCGTCGGCCTGGGCGTCATCCACCACCACGTTGATCACCCGGGCAAGGGTCGCCTCCGGCACCTGGTTGCCCTGAGCCTGGGCGGCTTGAAGCACCGCCACGCCGCGGCAGTAAACGCTGTCGGCGCGGGTAATGCCGTGCGCCTCCCGCAGCAGCTGCAACAGGCGACGGTCCGTACCGTCGTCGGGCAAGACGCAGGTGATCAGCTTGGCCGCCCCGCCCGGTATGCCCGCAGCCACCCCGTTCACGAGGCCTTCCCTTGGGCGAGCAGTTCACGGGGGATATAGGTGGCCACTTTTTCCACCGCGGTCGCATAGATCATGCCGGCACCAGGCACATCCAGCCCGGCCGCGCGGTAGATGGTCTCGAGCACCGCGTCCTGGTAGTCGGCGGCCACCAGCAGGCTGACCACTTCTTTCTCCGCGTCGATGGCGATGCTGAGCAGGCCGAGGCGCTCGCGGGGCCCCACGCCATGGGCGTGGTAGACCACGGCCCCCGGCGCGCCCATGCCCTGGGCGGCGCGGATCACCGCATCTGAGCGGCCAGCGGCGACCACACAGGTGATCAGGGCAACGTCGGTCAGGTAGGTGATCCCTTCAGCTTTCATCCCGCTTCCCCTGTAGGTAAAAATGGACTCGCGGGCTGTTCCAGGGCGGCTTTCGCCTGTTTCCACTGCTGGTAACGCGCCCACTGCCCGAGCAGCATCACACTGATGATGGGGCCGGCGGATGCCATGCAGAGAATGCCGAACCCCTCGACGGCCTGGGTGGCATTGCCCAGCCCCAGGCCCATGGCCAACACCAGCGGCACGGTGATCGGGCCCGTGGTCACGCCCGCGCTGTCCCAAGCCACGTTGACAAACTCTTCGCTCGAAAAAACCGTCAGCGCGGCGGCGAACAGGTAGGGCGGCACCACCAGCCAAACCAATGGCAGGTCGAACACCAGCTTGGCCACGCCCACCGCGATACCGCAGGCCACGCCGATCGACACCGCCCGTATCAGGCTGCGTTTGCGGATAAAGCCGTTGGTCAGGGTTTCGGCGGTGACGCCGAGGGCGTTCAGCGCAGGCTCGGCGACGGTCGCTCCGTAGCCAAGGACCCAGGCGAAGGCCAGGGCCAGCACCAGCCCTACCTGGTACAGATACAGCGGGGAATTGTCCGCGCCGGAAATTGACATAAACGCCGCCGGCAGCAACGAACCCGCGCTCCCACCCAGTTTCGACAGGCCGTAAGTCAGGCCGAGATTGAACAGGCACATGCCCATTACGGTCAGCACGATGCCGAGCAGGATTTCGCTGCGCCGCGGCAGGCTTTGGCGCAGCAGCAGTTTCAGTACGACCAGCAGAAACAGGACCAGGGGCACGATGGCCCGCACGCCGGAGACGATCTCCAGCCCCGGGCTGACCTCGTACCAGGCCGAGACCTGCTGGCCCGCACCGGCTGCCGCCTGTGCCGCGGCGATGATCTCCGCCGTCGAGGAGGTAGCAGCCACATACAACGCCAGCAGCATCACCCCGATAACCGGGAACAGCGAGGCGAGCGTGACGATGCCGAAGCCCGACAGTCCGGAACCGCCCTTGCCGGCGGCGGACGCGATGCCGATGCCCAGCGCCAGCACCAGCGGCACGGTAACCGGCCCGGTAGTGACCGCGCCGGCATCCCAGGCCAGGCCGATCACCTTGCTCAGTTCCGGGTCAAGGGCGAGAAACACCGTCAGCAACAGGACGGGCGCCAGCGACAGGTAGATCAATGGCTTCAGGCTCCAGCTGTAGAGGAAGCGCAGCGTGCCGATTACCGCCGCCAGACCGACGCTGGCCCCCACCACCAGCACCAGTTCGCTGGTCCACTGATTGAGAATTGCCCAGAGGTAGGGCGCGCGTTCCGCGGAGACGTTCTGTCCGGCGGCGCGCAGTGCGCCGATAGCGGGTTCGGCGAAGGTCACCCCGATACCCAGCAGCAGGGTGACCAGCAACACCACGGGCAGGGAAGACTTGCGGGGCAGGTTGCTGCCAATGATTTCGCCGAAAGGCATCAGGCCGAGTTTCAGCCCTTCCATAAACAGCATCAGCCCGGCTATTACGGCGAATAGACCCGCCGTGACCAGCAGCGAGTCTTCCACCAATTGGCGCAGGATCAGGATCTGGAACAGTGCCAGGTACAGCGCCAAGGGCGCCACGGCGCGAAACTGCTCCTTCAGGCGCACGCTGATATAGGGCTTGAGGACGGCGGTGATTTCGTTCCCGCGCAGTTTCGCAGTTGGCTGGGGCGCGGCGTGCCACTGGCCATCGGCGCCGCGAACCGGCGCGCCGACCAGGTCACGTAGGGGGATTTCGCGGCGGCCTGCGCCGATCATGCGCAGGTAATCGGCATACCGAATAGAGTCTTTCATAGGCTCCCCAGGCTCGGCGGATCTCCCCATGGAGGATCAGCAGAATGGCTAGGAGCGTAAACGCCGTTTCCAGCCTCGTCCAGTTAAGGGCCGCGCAATGGGCGTAACCCCAGGGACGTTGAGCGCCGGGCAGCAACCTCGGCGCCGGACAGAGCGTGTGCGGTCACCTGATTGTCCGGTGGTGCAGGGGCGGGGTGCTCAAGGATAATGATTTCGACCCTTAACCTATTGTGTTGGCCCAATGCGCAATCGAAATAAAACACCCAAGGCCAGCATGGCCCGTCCCTTCTCGCCCCGCGTATCCCTGGGGTGGTTTGCCGGACTGCTGTTGGGTGCCGGCACACCTGCCGGGGCGGCGTCCTTCGACTGCCAGAACGCCTCGACCAGCGTGGAGCGGGCGCTCTGTGCCGATGCCGAATTAAGTGCACTGGACAGCACCCTCGGCGCGCACTACGAGCGGGCGATGGCCAACCTGGAGCCCGATCAGCGCGAAGCCTTGCGCAGTCGCCAGCGAGCCTGGTTGCACATCCGCGATGCCTGCGGCGATGCCCGGCAGACACTGGTTGCCTGCCTGCAACCGCTGTTGCGCCAGCGAGTGATCGACGTGGGCCAACTGACCCAGCCGGACACGGCGGCCCTGGACGCGATTATCGCCAGCATTCCCTATCGTCCGACCGAGGCGGCAGAAGGGTTGAGGCGTTATCCGACCAATGAGTTGGCTGCGGCCTGGCGGGTGTATCTGCATCGTTTTGAGCCGGCCAGTGGGGTGACGCAAGGGGAGGCCGACGGCAGCCGTCGCCAGGTACTCGCGGCACTGGCCAGCGATGACTACCCGCGCTCGCTATTCGATGACCTGGAACGCGATCAGTCGGTGAGTCGTGATCGGGTCGAACTGACGCTGCTGCGCATGATGATCGAGCGGGCCGAGTACGCCTTCTTCGCCGACCAGCGCGCCTATGTGCACTGCTTTGTGTTCTCGCGTCAGGGGGATGCCGCCTACGACGCCTTTGGCCCGCTCTACGGTTCTACCCGCGACAGCTTTGCGCCGATCTGCGAACCCCTGGACCCCCTGTTCGAACAAGCGCCTTGGCAGCAACTGAGCAGCAGTGTTGACGAGGCGGTGTCCGCGGCAAGCGAAAACAGCGGCACTGTGCGCTTTGCCAGCTACGCCGACTGGAACCTGCTGGCGCTCAGGGCTACGAGCTCGCCGCGTGCCTTTCTCAAGGCCCCGGCTGCACCGGCGCAGGCTCTCGAACAGATCGTGCGTGACTGGAACGACGAGACGTCCTGGCCGACAACGCTGCGCCAACAGGCCCTTGCGGCCCTCGAGCCCGCCCGGCAGGTAACCAGCACCTGGTTGCAGCACGAGCACGGCTTTTCGGCGGATGAGGCGCAACAGGCCGCGGCCGAAATCGTTCGGCAGTGGCTAAGCCAGCGCCTGGACTTTATCAGCGAAAACGTGGGAGGCGAGTAGGCGCCGTTTTCTCCGCTTGGATGATAACGGGGGGCAGTTATATTAATCAGCAGAGCTGAGGAAGAATAAGCCTGTCAGGGATGGTCCGAAAATGGACTGCCTCAGGGAACTGCATTTTCGGCCCCGTGCGGCCACTGCCGGAGTGCGAAAGGAAGGCGCATCAAAATCGGAGCTTCTGCCGCCATACGCTATGAGAAATCAGCGGCCGGTGACGATTTATTTCAATTATAATTGAAAATAGAAACCGCTGGGTAACATATGGTAGGGTCCCGCTAGTGCGCTTTTCTATCTCTGCCAAAGGATGCTGTCGGTCCTCGATTCTGCTTGTCATGCAGCACTTCGTACCCTGCTTAAAACTGGACATTTCTGATGGTGACTTTGAAAAATCTTGGATTCTCAGAGGGTCTAAAACAGCACATAGAGAATTTTGACCATGACAGTCTCCTTGGCTTTCGATGTCAGCCTCCGTTTTGCTGGAGGGATCCCCGCTTGCCAAGCGGGATATAGTTCCACTCTGGGAGTGCGGTACGGTTATAGCCTACTACAATTGTGCCAGTTGCACCTATGAGCAAGTTTCCTTGGAAGCAATCGATGAGCTGCACCATGTGCTGCCCTCCGCGCAAGCGGCACTAGCCGTCCTGCTTATTTATCTTTATGAGGATGGGCTGTCGGTTGAGGAGCTTCACGAAGTTGCGAGTACTCTTGAGTTTCGGCACGTTAGTCGTTTGATTGCCGAAGCAGAGGTTAATCATGGGGCAGAATATGAGAATTGGCTAAAGGCTTTTCCTGGGAGCTGCCAGGGTAACTAGGTTATTGGTAAAAATACGAGGGGGTTATCGCTGAAGTGAAGCGCGAAACGCGTTTTAGTATTTGGCTGAATTTATGTGCCGCTGGTGGGTAAGGTTACGTTTTATTTTTGCTTCTGATTGATGATTTTCTCGTAACTGTGATCTGCATCCTGTTGTCCTCAGGTCAATAAGTCAGGCAGGCGTAGTGAGGAAAATAATAATGCCTTATTATTTTGGCCTGCACCCATTCTTTAAGGGCCGTTCATGTCCGCCGAATTCAATTACGACACTTTCGTTACCCGTAACGAAGGCTATGTAGATACATCCACCCAGCAGAAAATCCACGACAGCGCACTGCTGATCGCCGGTTGCGGGCTGGGCGCCTCCACGGCCATCGCGGCCGCCCGCATGGGGTTTCGCCGTTTCGTCCTGATCGATGGCGACACGGTCGATGCCCACAACCTGAATCGGCAATTCTACGACTTCGAGGATATCGGCTCACCAAAGGTAGCGGCACTGCAAAAGCAGATCCTGCGCATCAATCCCCAGGCCGAGGTGCAGGCCGTCCAGGCCAACCTGGACAAGGCCAACGTCCAGTCGCTGGTGGCGCAGGTGGATATCGTCTTCGATACCATCGATTTCCTCGACCTCGAAGCCATTATGAGCCTGCATATGGCCGCGCAGGTCATGGGCAAGCCGGTCTTCACGGCCCTGTCGATCGGTTTCGGCGCGGGCGTGCTCTACTTCCCGCCGGAAACCCAGGCGTCGCTGCCGCAGATCATCGCCAACGACCTGAAAACCGCGCAGGCCGAGGGCGATGCCAGTTATGCGGTGGTCTTCGGCAAGCTGATGGGACGCATAGGCGCCCATTTGGACAGCCAGGTGGTCGAGCAGGTCGGCAAGGCGTTGACCATCATGGAAGATGGCCGGCCCTGCCCCGCGTCACAGATAGCGGTCGGCAGCTTCACCGTGGCGGCCATGGCGGTGGCGATGATGCACGATATGCTGGCCGGCCTGCCGGTACCGGAGTCGCCAACCCTGTTGGCGCACAGCTTCCGCAATCACGTCACCCAACACATCGATATCAGCAAATAGGGGTAGGGGCCGGCCGAGACCCTGTGGCGGCCAAGCCACCCAGCACGGTCTCGAGCATCATCCAGGTGGGAATCGGTTCGTCGCTGAACCAGGCGGCGAGAAACTTGTTTTCCGTGCGCATGCTCTGTTCGAGGACGTCCAGGTCGATCAGGTGCAGCGTGACCGGGCCATAGTATTCAGACTTCGGCCCGATCGGCACGAACTTGACGCCCATCCTGTCCAGCGAGCGCGCCAGCGCACGCTCCATCGCGGCCAGCCAGTAGCGCACGCCATTGGCGCGGCTGTAGCGATACATCTCGCGATACATGCCGAGCAGTAGCAAGGGGCTGTTACTGCGCGCGTCGCCGGAAGGGGCGGGCGGGAGGATCGCTGCGGCGCTGCCTTTTTCGAGAAACTCCGCCGAGACACCTTCCAGCGAATCGCCCCGTCGGCGGCGGTAGGTTTTCTTGACGATCAGGCGGGAAATTTCGGCCACCTGCTCGCGTGGCGGCAACGCCACGGTATCGAACAGTGCGCAGTGATCCTCGAACGGGAACGGCATGCCGCCGTTGGGCTGCACCAGCCTGACCGTGCCGACCAGGTCGCCATCCAGCGAGCTGGCGCCGATGTGCACGGAGCACCGATCATACTCGTCGCGTTCCAACCCGTCCGGATGCTGCGCGGGGTCGAGAAAGCCCCGTTCGACGCAATAGACCTCGTGGCGCAGGCGATGGATATCCGTCAGCAGCGCCGAGGAACTGTCTGCCGGGGAAAGGGTGGTGAAATCGAACCAGGGAGTCAAGATACTGCTCTTGCCGAGGAGTTGAGCGCGGAGTATGCGTTTTTCCTTTTGTTAATCAGCGAACGTGTTTGCAGTTTGGGTCAAAAATATACGAAAACGCGACATTGCGATAACTGTCGCACAAACGTGCCGTATGCGGGTAGTAATCGAGGGGGCGGATCACAATTGGTTCTCTTGCTGCTTGATTGTCTATTGGATGCCGTGGTTTGGCGGTTGTTGTGTTCGCTGTTCGCTGCCGTACCAGCGCTAGTGCTAGAAGTGAATTCAAACCGTGCACGCCTCGCTGCATGCTGTTCGCCGTAACTTACTGCCACTTCACCCCGTCAGTTCACTGCTCAAGCTGACGGGGGTCCATAGGGTAAACAGAATTTTATTAACTCCGACTGAGGTGGCCTTACGCCGTCTGCCGGGCAGGCTCACTCCTCCCTGAGCCTTGCGCGTGCTGCTTCCAAGTATTCGGGATAGCTTTGTTCGAACGAGAATGAAGCGTGCTTTTCGAAGGCACAACATAGGTTCCACAGCGCTCGCTGTTCCGCGGGGTCTTCAATGGCCAGGGTATCGGTGTCGCTAAAGCGCCGTAAAAACGCAAACAGCACAACGGCTTCGTCCCGGGCAAGCGGGATCAGTACGGTGTCGGGTTGTTGCTGATCCATGGTGAGTGCCTAAAGATAGGATAAGGGGGCAAGCTTTCAGGCTGCTTCCGGTGTCGCCCGAGTAGTGCTCAGACCCCGAAATTCGCCGTTGCGCGACCCTGCGGCGGGTACCGACAACAGGTCGGCCCGTTTAATCCGGGTGGGGCTAGGAGCCTGGTTCCCTATCTGGACTCTGCTGCGCGTCGTGGCAGACCACGCAGAGTTTATTGCCCTCTGGGTCCCTGAAATAGGCCCCATAGTAGTGTGCGTGGTAGTCAGGTCTGAGGCCAGGCGCGCCCTCGGACACCCCACCCTGCTGTAACGCCACCCGATACGCCTGGTCCACCGCTGCGTGCGTAGGTGCGAGGAACGCGATCATCTGTCCGTTACCCGGGTCATGTGCCTGCTGGTCATACGGAGCGCCAATCAGGAACAGCGGCCGGGGCTCCGGGTCTGACTGCCAGCCCGCCCACGGACGTTCGCGATCACAGAACCGCAGCGAGTTGCCGAGGACCTCCATTAACGCCGTGTAGAACGAGAATGCGCGTTCGAAGTCGGTGACGCCGATAAACGTATGAGAGAACACAGAAGGCTCCTGAAGGAGAGTGGCCAATCGCGCCTTTACGCCATGTCTCCGCCGGCGCTGTGAAGCCGGGAGAGGGCTGGAGAGCCTGGTACTGTACATCGCGCCGCGCATGCGTCACATAAGGCGGTGCGGGTAAAGCCGGCATCGCTGCTTCCGTGCAGGCGGGTATCCAGGGACCCTATCGCATCTGGGCGCGCGTCCGCGTGGGTTACGCCGCGCGGCGCGTGCGGTGTGGTTTGCAGACCGGTGCTCCGCGCGGCTAACCCAGCCTACGAAAAGCGACTCGGCTGGGGCAGTGGCGCTCTGGTAGGGCGGGTGCAACCCGCAGGCTGTTGCTCACCGAGCTGCAAGCCGGCATCTACCGACTGGGCGCCGCCGCCTCGGCCTCCGTCATACGACCGGGCCCCTGCAGACAGCCGTCATACCCACGCAGGCGGGGTATCCAGAGACGCCTCGCACCTGGGTTCCCGCCTTCGCGAGAACGACGGTTAACCCTGGGTCGCAGTGGCCATGTAGCGTCTTGCACCCCGCTGCACGATCAGACCTCACGGCGCACAGACAGCCGTCATACCCACGCAGGCGGGTATCCAGCAACTCCTCGCATCTGGGTTCCCGCCTGCGCGGGAACGACAGTGAGTTGTCTGCCACAGGGCCGTGCGGGAGGAGGCTACCCCAGTACGCTCGCACACACCCGTCATCAAGGTCCGTGATCGCCATCCCGAGCTGCTGAAAGAAGTCAGGACCCAGTAGTACGTAACGCAGGCCATTGTTGTTTGATCCCATCGCGGGGTAGCCTCTTTCGTGCAACGAGCGTTTTCTGGGGCCGGATGGCAGGGGGCTGTACGTGCCGTCCCAGTTGGTCTCGTTGGAAAAATGGTGGGCGCACCACCCGATCGTTCCAGCCGCGGCCTGTTCCCTCCTGTATCTCTCTACCGAGGCACCTATGTACCGTCACCTGGCTATTTGTATTTGGCTTCTGTTTGTTGCGTTCCCGGCAAGGGCCGCAGAGCCGGTGGTGACCCTTGTCAACGATTTGGAAAGCTGTGTGGCCCTCAGCAATGGCTCGCTGGTGAGGCATGGCAATGTGCTGCTTTACCAGGTCCAGCTTGAGGTGTTTGCCAGTACCGGGAACTGTGGATGCCGGTCGATGTGGGGGAGCTATCAGGTGCGTAATGGCCCGCAGGTAGTCAGGTACGAGGATCTGCTGCTGAAGGAGTCCAGGCAAGCCTTCCTGTTTGTCGAGTCCGACGAGGGCGTGTTGGAAAATGAGGAAATCACCATCGGGCTGGGATGTAAGGGGTCTTGATTAAGCGGCAAGGAACCACGTTGGCTTCGGAAGCTGAAGGGGGGAGTATCATTAGCAGTTGTTCACGTTTCGTATTCCAGCCACCTCTAATGATGAGAGGCTAATGACCAAGCGTCGCGACGCCGATCTCACGGCGTCAGTTAGGGACGGGAGACTGTTTGCTCAGGCCAGCCGAAACTGCGACCTGCCTCCCAGTTATTTAAAATTATTCGGTTCTAAAGCTGCCAAGAAAAATCGCCATATCACTGTGAATAATTCCACTGCATAGTTTTTCGTAATTATACTCTTTGATGCAATACATTCTTGTGACATGGCTAATGCCTAGCTCTTTAGCCCTTTCCAAGGCCGTTCGTGCGGAGTTTCCAAAACATAGTTCTAGCTTGATCCATGTTTCAAGCGGTCCAGGTGAACCATCTTGGGAAGAAATCGACCCGGTTGAATTGAATTCGTTCGCGTTAATTTGAAAGTCATGTATGAAAGAGCATCGGTGACCTTCAAAGTAAGCCTCGAGTTTTGCCCGGTCAGTTTTTTGGCATAGCCATATAGAAGTATAGCCAGGGTCTTTGGGGATGAAGGATTTGGTTTCGTGTGAAATTGAATTTTTAGTGAGTGCGTTGACTAAATATGAATTATTGTAGGAGTACACTCCTGGCTGGTTCTGCGGCTCAATCTCTTTACTGTCGCTCACTAGACCCGTGCACAGTTCAATAAATTCATCCACAGACCTCGCGAGAACGAATTTGTCTTCGTCATCAATGCCGAAATTTATGACTTGGCCAAGGTTTCCGTTTTTGTCTGGGTCAAGATCTATTCCGATGTAGGCGCCGTTCACATGGAAAATAGGGATCCATTTTGGATTCACATAAGCTTGGCGAATATGCTCCTTTGGTGTGGAGGAGCACATGTCCCACTCGTCAGCCAACTGTTCGAGTAGTTCTAATTCCGCATCAATTTTTTCAGTGATTTTTTCAAGGGAGAGAAATTCCATACCAAAGAAATACGCATTTTTATTTTGGTTTTGCCCATTTGCATTTTTATAAATGTCGGTAATGGATAGCGGCAGCTCAATGCCTAAGCGAGCCTGGAAATCTGCCAGGTCATGAGCAGTGGCTCCATCTGCGAGCGAATCAGCATGGTATGAGAATTTATGCTCTACCGAATTCCTGAATTTTTCCCAAGCGTTCATGATTTCCACCTGCTATTTCTTCGCCTAATGTTCGGATATCCAGCGCCGGAGCGGGAGGCGGATTGAAGTATCCAAGAGTAATGGGGTGCGGGGTGTTCAAGGCAAGTCGATGAATAATGCCCGCCGGTTTGTATCTGCCATTCGAGACCGTGTTTTATAAAGCGTGATTCCTATGCTTGGACATATTTTATGTCTTTCCTCAGGAAGGCGTGCATCCATCTGGTTGTGCCATCTGTGTTTGCGCATTCCACTTCGAATGCAATATCAGAGTCTCTCAATACTACGGCTCCTTTTTCGCCGACCATAACCTCATCTAACCCAGGGTCCGGTCTTCGGAGAACTTCAACGACATCATATTCTACAAGTTCTTTCCAACACCCAAAACACTCTAAATGTCTGGTGCAATTGCTCGATTTTGGGAGTTTTATATTCCATGCTGCGATACTGCTTGTAGCCCTTAAGTGGAAATAACAGCCGCAATTCGGACATGTTGCATAGGGCATGAATTACGGCCCCCACAAGGCTATGGTTAGATGAATAGCAAACCTGACCAGGAATTATGACTGTGTTTTAGCCCAACGCCAAGGTCCCTCTGAGGTCTGATCTATTTTGCTTGCTCAACGCCCTGAAATTGCGCGATACCCTGGATTCAACCGAGAGGTGACTGAGGCCGGCCATGATTAATTGCGCTACTACTCGATCACCTCAGGTTAAACCGTTGTCTGTCCCCGGTTGCAAACCGTTGTCTGTCCCCGGTTGCACGGTCCGGTGTCCCGCGGTGGCAAGGTCCGCGGAACCGGGTGAGTGAAGCAAGTGTGGGATCTGTACTTGTGATAACCCACCCAGCAGTGCTCGGTCTGGCCCTGTGGTGGGTTAAGGCGCAACCGGTTTGCGTCTCACGTTTTAACGGCGTCATTTAGCGCCGCTCTTTAGCCCCGCCGTTCCACTCATGGTGACGCCGGCGAGCGGACCTAGCCCGCCCGCCCCAGCCAGGCTTACCAGTCGTAAGTCACGCTCGACAGCAGGCCCTAGTAGCAATCGAAGTTGCTGCTGCAGGTGGCGACGTAGTGCTTGTCTGCCAGGTTCTCGACATTGAGTGCCAGGCGCACACCGGGCAGGGGCGCGCTTTGCAGGTCGTAGGTCAACGCGGCGTCGTGGAGGGTGTAGGACGGCACGGTGAAGCTGTCGGCGTAGTCTGAGCCTTCGCTGTCGCTGGCGTATGTTGGTCTCGGCCCAGTCGTAGCGGCCACCTAGGGTGAGCACCCAGTTCTGCAGTTTGATCTGGTCCTGCAGGTAGAGTCCTTGCTGGTCGATGCTGTTGTCCCAGCGGTAGCAATTGCCGAAATTCAGCGGTTGCCCATACATCGATTCAAACAGGTCGATGATCGGCGGGTTGTAGTCGTACAGGCCGTCGACTTTCGAGGTAAAGCGGTAGTCGTCGGCACCGATCAGCAACGTGTGAGCCAGCGCTCCGGTGGCGAACGTGGCCTGGGCGATGTTGTCGATGCCAAGCCCACGATTGGTCTGCTGCCAGTCGACGCCGTAGCGCATGACGTCGAGACCGGTCTGCGGGTTGGTGACGAACCGATAGCCGTGCAGGGGCGCCACCCAGTGATCATCCACATAGGCGTAGCGGTCGTTCTGCTAGAGCAGCCAGGTGTCGTTGAGCTGGTGGGACAGTTCGTAGCCGAGCACGTACTGGGTGCGGTCGTAGTCGTTCAGGTCGGGTTCGCCGAGGAACAGGTCACGCTCGCTCTTGCCATTGGGGTTGGCGAACAGCGTGCCGCGGACCGGCAGCCCCTGAGCCTCCGGCACGGCATTAAGCGTCCTTGTTGTCCGGCCGTGGTACCAACTGCGGCGCTGGCATGCCGGCAGGCGGCTGCAGGGTTATCGGGGGCTGCAGGGCAGATCAAGCGCAGGGTGGGGGACTCTTAGAGATTAACTCCAACCCCGAAGAGGCATACAGCATGTTTTTTATATGGTGCTGTTATACCACTCATCAAAACTCAAATCGGTTTCTACCCTTGAATAATCATATCCGGCTAGAAACCTATTTTTGTAGTAGGCGAAGTCACCGCCAAACCTGGTTTTGCACAATTTAAGGTCCGGCTCCCCCGCCAGCAAAACCTCACATTCGCAAATCACCGCCTCACCAACGGATTTATCAATCAGCATCCCGGTGTCGATTGAATGCATGGCAAAATCCAATATATCCAGTAGCTCTTCGAATAGCAGTGTCTTGGCTTCAAGCTTTCCCGGATTAAGCGCTAGAATCCGTCTGAGCAGCTCTCTAGGATCTTTTTCGAGTAGCTGGTACGTCCCTTTGAAGCTGATCGATTTTACGATCCATAAGAGCAGCTGCTCATCATTCCAGCTCAACCTGTCTTTCCAAAGGACTAAGATGGCATCCCATATCGCTGGTTCTTGGATGGGAATCTGGGTTTTTCCAAGGTCAAAGTACTGGTGGCATAACTCTTCCAAGTAAACTTTCTTCTCTTTTTCACCCAGATCCGCGATATAACCTAACTGCTCAGCCAGCAATGGCTTCCATTTAATCTTGAGGCCGCTGCTCCTGGCCTCGATATAGTCATCCCACTTTGAAGTCACGACGCCTCCTTGCACATGTCACTGTAAGCGAGAGGGCGAATATAAGCCCGTCCCAGTGATTCATGCCTATTCGATAATCTATTAGGGCGCAATATTCAGCCCGGTGCGTCGGTTGAACGATTTTGTTAGTTCGACGGGGTCAATCGATTCCATTGTTGCCAGCCCTTTTATAATAAAGGGCAAAATCTGCTCGATGTTCAAATCTGTTTCCTTCATTTTTTCGATCAGTTTGATACTGAAGATGACGTCCTCATGAGCACCCGTCTCGCCAGCCTGATGTCTAATACGGTAAAAAACGTAAACCCAATGGTTTACTTGCTCTGGCAACGTCCAGCCACCATAAGTCGCTGGAAACGTAGCTGACTCAACGGCCTGGCGAACCATATCGGCAACATCCGTTAGTGCTGGCAAGAAGTAGACCTGCTCGCATGTGGCAATTTGCGCCTGAAGATCTTTTGAATAAATTGTATAGGTCTCATAACGTACGTCGGTACATTGGTCCAGCCGATAAGTCTTTATGACACTGACGTCCAGCCCGGGAACAGCTACCTCAACCGGTTCGGGCAATGCTTGCTCTCGTTCCAGCGGCGATAAGAGGCGAGACAGGCTTAAGGAAAATTCAAGTTCCTGCTGGCGACCCAGCGACCGGTTGATAATCCACGCGACCACTGATCCACTGTCGGGACAGTTGTAGGCCTTGAGGAAATCAGATTCACCCACTGTTGCTTTCAAGCTTGCTGGTAACTCGGCGTAGTTCAGGCTCGTTCGAAAAGTCATTGATGCTGCTCCAGAATACGGACTCGAAGGGGCATCGCTCTGCTTCAAAAATATTGTTTGAGTGACTATTTTTGCTAGCTTGGCTAACCAAGTCAGTGCTTTTTGTTTCATGGTGGATTTATAACTCCCCGTTTGGAGCCAATGTGTTTCGCACCGGTATCTATTAAGAAAAATCCACAGATAGGTAACGATAGATAAAATAAAATCGGACTAAAAAACAGGCTGAAGCCTAGCCATGGTAGTAGATCAATGCTCCCGGCTGAGCATGGGGCAAGATTTTTGATACCTCCTTGGCAGTTGAAGTAGTCATAGGAAAAAATCCCCAGCTTCCAAAATAGGAAAAAAAGTATCGGGGGAGTAATTGTTAATATGTATTTAGTAGTCCATGTCATTTTAGAGTCTTGTAAAGGGATGGTAGTCATTTGATTGTATGCCTTGTGCCTAGTGTGCCCGATACTGCCAACCATGGGCTGGTAACCATTGCCGCGAGGCCATTCGTACGGTGCAGGCTCCGCCGGTGGGTTACGGCGCAACCAGTTGGCGCCTCAGCAGATAACCCGTGGTCATGCGCCTAATCCACCCTACGAAAGGCATTACATCCGCTGGCAAAATCCGGTGTCGGCGACCTTATGCCTGGCCGATCCATCCTGTTCGTTAAGCGCGGGCGCCTGGGGTGGCGCGGGCGTTTTTCTTCTGCAGGATCAGCGACGCCTCGTTGTAGGCATGCTGGAACGCGCTGCCGCCGATCCACTCCACGGCGGTGTCTTCGTCTTCATCGTGGAAGATCCCGCGATAGGTGATCAGCAGGCCCATCATAAAGTCGGTCGCCGCATCCTCTGCTTCCTCGGCGATCACCAGCTCCAACACCGGGTACTGCAGGAACACCACGCACAGCGCCAGCAGGCTGATGCCTTCGCCGACTTTCATCGCCTGAAACAGGTCGTCGAAGTGCGCCGGGTCGAAACCGTGCTCTTCGATGTCCTTGAAGTCAAAGGTACTCAGGTCGATTTCAACGTCATCGAAGGGTTCGTTGATCAGCGGGTTGGCCAGCACCGGGTGGACGACCGGGGACTTGGATTTGCCTACGCGGTTCTGCTTGGCCTTGGCTTTGGCCCGCTGGGCGCGTTTTTGCTGTTTATCGGGAGAGGCCATGGAGGCGAGTTCCTGTGTCCGGGGTAGCCATAGTCATGGCCCGGGAGAGTCGGGGGGATATTGTATTCAGTCTGGCGGGCTCGTCGGCCAACGGGGATCGATTTATTTTCCGTCGCTCAATGTCTGCTGCCTGCCCCAAGCCACTCTTCAGGCGTTGCGGACGATCTTGTCCCAGGGGGTGGGGGTCGGAAACAGCTCCTCGAGAAAACCCACAAAGGCTTTGACGTTGGGGCTGCCTCGTCGGCTTTCCGGCCATAACGCGGTGATGGAAAACCGCTCCACCGCCAGCGCGGGAAACAGCGGCGTCAACTCCCCGCGCGCCACGTAGGGCGCCGCTACATAGGTAGGCGAAATGCCTATGCCGCCCCCCGCGGCGAGCACGGCTGCAACGGCGTCGCTGGCATCGATGACGATGGCCGAGTCCGGCACTAACTCGATCACTTTTCCGTCCACCTGGAACGGCCAGCGCAGCGCTTGGCCTGAACTCTGATAGCGGAAATTTACGCAGTCGTGGTGCGCCAGCTCGCTGAGCTGCTGGGGCGTGCCACGCCGGGCCAAGTAAACCGGTGAAGCAAACGCGGCGATGCGATGGGGCCCCAGGGTTTTCGAGATCAGCCGCGAATCCGCCAGGTTGCCCACGCGTACCGCAACGTCGATGCCTTGCTCGATGATGTCGGAAAACTGGTCGCCCAGACGCAGGTCGATGGCGAGCTTTGGGTAGCGCGCGCGAAACCGAGGAAGTGCCGGCGCCAGGATGTTCAGACCGATCGGCGGTGGTGCGGTGATTTTCAAGGTGCCGGATGGCTCGGCCCGAGAGGCCACGGCAGCCTGATCGATATCGTCCACCTCGCGCAAAATGCGCAAGGCCCGCTCGTACAGATCCCGCCCTTCCGGCGTCAGGGTGAGCGAGCGGGTCGTGCGGCTAAACAGCTTCAGCCCGAAGTGCTGTTCCAGGCGCTGCACGCTTTTGCTGATGGCGGAGGGTGAGACCGACAGGTCGCGGGCGGCGGCGGTATAACTGCCCAGGGACGCGGCGCGAGCAAAGGCAATAAGACCGGTCAGGCGGTCCAACCCTATTTGTTCCTTCATGGCACCAGTAAAGCGACTTGTGCCCTAATTATCAATCTCGACCTAAGGCTTTAGCCTTTCTCCCACCGACGCCATCCCGGCGTTAAAGGAGATGGATATGACTGCTACAGCTGCTTTCAATCGTACGTTGCCCGCCAATCTGCAGGGCCGGACCGTGGTGATTTTCGGGGGGACGTCGGGCATCGGTTTGGCCGCGGCCATTCAGGCCAAGGCCGACGGCGCACAGGTGACCGTAATCGGTTCCGATGCCACCCGTGCCGAGCAGGCCGCCCGCGACAACGGCCTGGACGGCTGGCGCGCAGCCGATGTTACCGACAGCACAGCCCTCCACGCCGCCTTGGTGGATATCCCGAAGGTGGATCACCTGGTTCTTCTGGCCGGCACCTATGTGGTCGGTAAAGTCATGGATGCCGAGATCGACCACCTGCGCCGGGCATTTGAGGAGCGTATGTGGGCGTCGGTGCACGCCATACGCGCCCTTGGCGAGCGCCTGGCAAAAGACGGTTCCATCACCTTTATCTCCGGGATGCTGTCGGACCGCCCCAATGCCCATGGCAGTGCGGTGTTGGCGGCGGCGTCGGCCGCCATGGAAGCGCTGGCGCGGGGCCTCGCCCTGGAGTTGGCGCCAATTAGGGTCAACACCTTGTCACCCGGCCCGATTAACACCCCTATTTTCAGCAAGGCGCTGGGCAAGGGGCGTGATGCGTTCGTGGCCGCGCTGGAACAGTCGCTGCCGTTGCATCGGCTGGGCACCCCCAGCGAGGCAGGTGCCGCCGTTGTGTTCCTGATGAGCAACGGCTTTATGAACGGCGCCACCTTGCATATCGACGGCGGCGCCCGGTTGGTCTGAGCGGCCCAACCCGCTCGTTAGCCTCTGTAGCGGACAGCTGCTTTTGGGGGATTGGTGTCTGTGCCCGCTGGTGGGTTACGGTGCAGTGGTTAAGCGCGTCAACCGAAAGGCCGTGTCATGCGCCTAACCCACCCTACGAACAGTACGGTATCCGGTGGCAAAATCGGTATGGCGTCTCGCGACACCGGAGTCGCCTTCGATCGCAGGAAGACAGCAGGGGTTGCCGTGAAGCCTGTCGTATTTTTCCCCAAGCGCTGTCGCGTTTACCACAATCACCACTAGGCTAGGCAGGGGCTGACGGTGCCCAATGCATCCTGGGGTGGCGGCATGAAATCGACATTTACAACAAAGCTGCTGCGTCCGGCAACGCCGGGTAACGATGACTCCTGGGCGTTTCTTATCCTGCCCAAGACTGCCAGTGACACGCTACCCAGGCGAGGACGAACCACAGTAATGGGCACCCTCAACGGCCATCCATTCCAAGCCACGCTTGAGCCTGATGGCCAGCTCAGCCACTGGCTCAGGGTGCATAAGGAGCTGCGTGAGGCTGCCAGCGCCTGTATCGGAGAGGTCGTCACAGTCGAAATTTCTCCGATCGAAGCGGAGCCGGAGCCGCCGCTACCCGATGAGCTACAAAAAGCGCTGGCTGCCTCTGCGGCGGCTAAAGCCACCTGGGAAGACACTACGACCATTGCGCGCTTGGACTGGATCCACTGGATTGAGTCTGCCAAGCAGGCCAAGACCCGTAAACAGCGACTGGAGAGTGCCTGCGAAATGCTGGCGGCGGGCAAACGCCGCGTCTGCTGCTTCGATCAATCCGGCCACTACAGCAAGAGTCTCAGCGCCCCCCAAGCGGCGGAGTAGGGGTATGGCGTCAGAGGCGCATCTGACGGGGCGCCTGCAAACACCCGTCAGACCCGCGCGGACGGGTATCCAGAGGCCTTGTCTCACCTGGGCCCCCGCCCGCGTGGGTTACGCCGCGCGGCGCGTGCGGCGTGGTTGGCCAGCGCGGCGTTCCGCGCGGCTAACCCAGCCTACGAAAAGCGATTCGGCTGGTGCGATGGCGCTCTGGTAGGGCGGGTGCAACCCGCCGGCTGTTGTGCGCGTGCGTGGCCTCGCACCTGGGTTCCCGCCTTCGCGGGAACGACGGACATCCCAGGGCCGCGGATGGCCAGACAGCGCCTTGCACGCCGCTGCACGATCAGACCTCACGGCGCACAGACAGCCGTCATACCCGCGCAGGCGGGTATCCAGGGACCTGATCCCACCCGAGTACCCGCCCGCGTGGTTACGCCGCGCGCAGCGCGCGGTGTGGTTTGCAGACCGGCGTTCCGCGAGGCTAACCCAGCCTACGAAAAGCGGTGCGCTGGGCGATGGCGCTCCGGTAGGGCGGGTGCAACCCGCAGGTTGTTGCAGGCGTGCGCAGGGATCTTCTCGCACTGGGCACTTGTCCGCGTGCGTTACGCCGCGCGGCGCGTGCGGCGTGGTTCGCCAGCGCGGCGTACGACATGCGGCTGATGATGGCCGGCATCCAGAAGTTCGGCATGCAAGAGGCCGAAGTATCGGTGGAGCGGCTGCAGACCCTCCAGGGACGCCCGCTGCGCAGCTACGAACCCTTTGTGCGCGAGGCCATTGGCGGGGTGTGAACGGTGCAGGGGAGCAATAGGCTAAGGGGTGCAGGCTAAGGGTTGTACCAACGGTGCTTCATTCGCTTTTATTTACTCCCACCCCGATTGCTCCCGATTGCTCGTACCGACCTTGGATGCGCGCCAGTTCCCCCGAGCGGCGCAGCTGCTCCAGGGCGAGGGCCCAGGCGGCTACCAACTGCTCATCACAGTCACGGCTAAAGGCGATGTACAGCGAGGCGCGATAGAGCTCGATGGGAATCCGCCGCAGCGTGCCGGGGGGCATGTTCAGCTGGCGGCTGTAGTACGCCACCCCCGCATCGGTGTCGCCGATGATAAGGTCGGTGCGGCCGGCCAGCAGCATGCGGTAGAGCTGCAGGCTGGTGGTTGCACTTTTGTCCAGATTTTTGAAACCTTGCGACTGCAGCATTTTGGGCACCAGGCCGGCATGGCGCGTGGTGATCTGTGGGGCCTGCAGCAATTGCTCCAGGGAATGCACGGGCTGCGGCGCGTTGGCCAACTGATAGGGGTGAATGGACTCTTCGACGATGGGGCCGACCCACTTGTACAACGGCTCGCGCTCCGCCGTACGGAACAGGGAGTACATGATGGTCTTGGGGCGGCTCTGCAAGGCGAGCGTGGCTCTCATACTGGGCAGCAGCACCACCTCGAAGTCGTCTCCGGTCAGGGCCATGATGGCCCGAACGATCTCCGTGGTCATGCCGGTAAGCTGGTTGTTTTCCCGGTAGTTATACGGCGCCCACTCCTCGGTAACGACCTGATACTGCTCGGCCCAGACAGGACTGCCGAGCAACAGGCAGCACAGCGCCGCTATAAGTGTCGGATATCTCAAATGTGCTACCTGGTGGGCCGGGCGCTACTCAAAGGGGGATCTGGCTAAGAAGGGCAAAAAGACTATAGACCGTGGCATGGGCCAAACGCCCAGCCTGTTGCAAATGGCCTCCCATCATCCGTTCAACAGGCCACTCCAATCCCGCTTCTGCGCCTGACCGTTAGCGTCGGTCACGAACGGCTGGAGTGCCGACCCGCGTGGGTTACGCCGCGCGGAGCGTGCGGTGGGGTTTCCAGGCCGGCGATTCGCGTGGCTAACCCACCCTACGAACGGCATTCCACCCGTGGCAAAACCACTATGGCGTCCAGCGCATATGAAAAAGCCCTGTTCAACGAGGACGTAGGGTGGTCTCGGCGCGCCGTTCAACGACAGCCCACCGTGTGAGTAACAGAGCATCCACCAAGGCGCTCACTCAAGCCTGATCAGCCTATAGGCTTCGCCATGCTTTCCAGCATCGGCCGAATCACCGCTATTGCCGCCTGAAAGTCCAATTGCTCCATGGCCAGCTCCAACGCGCTTCGATCATCGCTGCCCAGTTCAGCAAACAACGAAGAACGCATGTGGTTGTAGAGTTGGCAGGCCGCGAGATCCTGTTGCTGCAGCAGCGCGTACAGCTCAGGTAGCTGGGTGAGATCGCATGCCAACGACTGGTGCGCGCCGGCTTGCTGGGCGGCGTGACGTGTTAGCCAGCGCCCTGCCGCCGCCAGCGTGGCGTCCAGGTCCTGGGTGAGCACAGGAAACAACGCATCGACACGTGCAGCGTCGTTCTCGCAAATGGCCCGTTCGAGTAGCAGGGTGGTTGCGGCAAAGGGCTTGGCCCCGAACGTGCCCAGGGAGCCACGCAAGGTGTGCAGTAGCCCGGCTGCATCGTTAGGCCGCCCTTCCTGCCAGGCACGTTGCACGTCGGTAACGGGCGAGCGTCCATTGGCGACCGTCCTCTTGACCATCGCAATCAGGCTATCCAGATAGGCGGGGGCGTCCGTGCCCAGGCTGAGCAACGGCTCGATATCAAAGACCTCAAGGTTCTCTTCCGTGTCCGTTGGAATTGTTGGTGCCGTGGAGGCTGTCTGCAGATTGGCGGCTTGAACAGTAAATGATAGGTGTTGACGGATGGTGGCCAGCATTTGCTCGCAGTCAATGGGTTTGGCGAGGAACGCATCCATGCCGGCCGCGGCGCATTGCTCGCGTTCGTGACTCAACACCCCCGCGGAAACGGCCACTATGGGTAATGTCAGCTGCAGTTCATTGCGGATCAAACGGGTGGCCGAGAATCCGTCCATGACCGGCATATGCACGTCCATAAGCACCAGCTGGTAGCGCTGTGGATCTTCTCGCAATTTGTCGATCGCCTGCTGGCCGTTTTCGGCGATATCTACACTGGCCCCGGCGTTTTCCAGCATCCCCTTGGCCACAAACTGATTAAGTACGTTGTCTTCGACCAGCAACAGGCGAACGCCTTGCAAGGACTTCCCGGCCGCTGCATGCACCCTGTCCGGGTGAGCGGAGCTCTCCAGGCCCATGCGTGTTGCCTGCACCTTGTGCAGGCTATCGAACAGGCTGGAACTGGTGAACGGCTTGATCAATACGGCAGCGATCTCCGTCGGCGCCGCGGACTGCATAAGCGCGTCGTAATTGACGGCACTGACCATGATGATCGCGGGGAGGGGGCGATTCGGCAGCGACGCCCGTATCTCCCGTAGGGTGCATAGCCCATCCATCTCGGGCATCTGCCAGTCCGCGATAATCGCATCATAGCCTTCGTGGCGCAGGGCCAGTTTATGCACCCGCTCCACTGCCTGCTTGCCGGAGGCCACGCCATCGACGTGCCACTGCCAATTGGCGATTGTTTTACAGAGGTAGTCGAGGCTGGTGGGGTTGTCATCGACGACCAGGATGCGCAGGCTGCCGCGGGAGCGAGCGATGTCTTGGCTGGCCTGGTCTTGCTGCTGCGCAAGCGGAAGCACAACGTCGAACATGCTGCCGCTGCCAATCGTGCTATCAAGGGTGATGGTTCCGCCCATGAGCGACACCAGGCGCTTCGAAATCGCCAACCCCAACCCGGTGCCACCAAAACGGCGGGCGATGGAACTGTCGGCCTGGGTAAAGGGTGCGAACAGGCGCGCCTGTTGCTCAGCCGTGATGCCGATGCCGGTATCCCGTACCCGGAAGCACAAGCGCAGAGGTCCACCCTCGGAGCTTGCCTGCTGGACGAGCAACGCGACTTCCCCGTGCTCGGTGAACTTGATGGCATTGCCAATCAGGTTGACCAGCACCTGCTGCAAGCGCTGCGCGTCACCGATAAGCGCGTCCGGCACATCAGGCTCCACTCCGATAACCAGCTCGAGGTCCTTGTGGGCGGCGTTGACCGACATCATCGTGGCCAGCGCACCGAGCACATCGCCCAAGCTGAACGGCGCGTGAGTGATAGCCAGGTGCCCAGCCTCGAGCTTGGAAAAGTCCAGTACGTCATTAAGAATGGCGAGCAAGGATTCGCCCGCTCCCCGGAGCATCTGCAGGTATTTGCCCTGCGCGGCGGACAGGGGAGTATTCGACAGCAACTGGGTGATGCCCAGCACCGCATTCATCGGGGTACGGATCTCGTGGCTCATGCTGGCGACGAAATCGCTTTTCGCCCGACTGGCATCTTCAGCCCGCTCCATGGCGTTGAGTAGCAGCTGCGCCGCGTCCTTTTCGTGACTGATATTTTTGCTGATGCCAAGAAATCCCATTGCCTCGCCCGCCGAATTACGCACGGCGGTAACCGTAAGCTGCACGGGGAATCGTGAACCGTCCTTGCGCACATACGTCCATTCGCGCGTCTCGGCCCGACCTTGGCGGGCCAGGGCGACAAATACCTCGAAACCCGTGACCGGACGCTCAAGCAGCTGGCTCAATTCGGCGCCGCGTGCTTCCACTTCCTCGCGCACATGCAGCACGGACGGTGTTTGCCGATTGACCAGTTCGGCCTCGCGGTAGCCCAGCATCTGCTCGGCCCCGGTATTGAATATCTGGATGGTGCCGCTGATATCGGTAGCGATGATCGAGAACTCGCTGGCGGCATTGACCAGCGTGCCAAAGCGGATCTCGGATTCGGTAAACGCGACGGTCAGTTGCTTGGCGAGCGTCTTGGCGTCCTCGCGTAGGGTGGTTAAATTTCGCACGACAAAAAATAGCAGGAGGCTGATAAGCGAGCCGCCAACCAGCACCACAATCGATTTCTGGCGGTCTATCGAGGCTTCAAATGCCGGCAAGGTGGTGATCCTCAGCGTCCACTGATGCTCGGCGAGGGAAATCGTGATTTGCCGCACCAAGGGGTTGGGATACTTGGCCTGTTGCTCCCGTGACGCTGAGCCACTGGAGAACATCAGTGCAGCTTCGCCCATCCCGTCGCCATCAAAAATCTGCATGCCAATTTCGGCGGTTTTCGTGCCCAGTACACCCGTCATAAAGTCCTTCATCCGGAACGGGCTGTAGACAAAACCCTCCAATGCCGCTCTGCGCTCGACTGGCGTAGCGAGCGGCAGGCCCTTACGGTAAATCGGCAAATAGAGCAGGGCGCCGGGCTGTACATCGCTGTCGGACTCTTGCACCAGCCTGACCTTGCCCGAGAGGGTCGGCAGGCCCGAGTCTCTGGCCTGGATCAGGGCGGCGCGACGCACCGGCTCGGTCAGCATGTCAAAACCAAAGGCACGCAGATTGCGCCCGGTAAAGGGTTCCAGAAACAGGATCGCGCTGTACTCCTCGCGCTCGCCCTCGGGCCACACCCGAAAGTCTGGGAAACCATCCCCGTGCACACTACTTTCAAGCGCTGCCTTCTGCTGAGGGAGAAACAGTTTGGCGAAACCGATGCCCTGGATACCCGGGTAGTTTTGCTCGATCTGCTGCGCCTGCACGAACTCCCGCCATTCATCTCGGCCAACCGATGCGGAGGCGCGGAACAGGCCTTGTCCGCTGCGCAGCACTTGCTCATAGGTCCGCAGGCGTTCTTCGATGCGCTGCTGCACGTCGCTCACCAGGTATTCGAAACGATCAGTCGCTTGGACCTGCGCTCCTGAAGCCACGAAATGCCAGGTCAGTATGGTCAGGCCAAGGCTGACCAGCAGCGCTCCCCACTGCGGGCGAACATGGCGAAAGGGCACTGTGCCGAAGGCTTTGTGAAGGGCTCCTGCCCGCTCGGTGAGGTCAGTCGCCAGTACCAGGCCCGTGACGCTGGCGAGGGCAATAAAGACTTCCAGGGTCAACAAGGATTCATTCAGCGTGCCGGTCGCAAAGGGGCCGTAACCCTGTGTTGTACTCCAGACGGCGCTACCGGTGATCAACAACAGGACCGCCGTGACGCCGTGCAATCCGTAGCGATAGGCGGTCCACGCGATGGTCGGCAGCAAGAGAAACACCAGCGCCCGATTCTCGGCATCGCCGGGAATACGCTGGCCGAACAGGACCACCAGCACCAGCACCAGCAGTAGAGCGGACAGGGTCATCTCGACAACGGATCGCGCGGGCCAGGGTGGGTCGAAACGGGTGGTCCAGCTGACCAGCAAGGGTGTCAGCATGACAATGCCGGCGGCGTCTCCCAGCCACCAGGTCGTGAAGATGACCATGCGCGCGGCTTCGGGTGCGATGCCACTGAGGACCAGGCTGCTGGTGCCAATGCCGGCACTGACCGTGCACATCAGCAGGGTGATCAGCACAAACTGGGCGACCGCTAGCGGTGACGGCAGGAAGCGTTCGGACTTCACCCAAGCCCGCAACAAGTAACAGCCGAGCATGGCCTCGAGGGTGTTACCCACGGCGATAAGCAAGGAGACGAGGACCGAGGTGCTGTCCGCGGCAACATGATTGGCGGCAAACACGGCGAAGTTGGCGGCGAAGGCGCCGATGGTAATGCCAGGCCAGATGCGATAGCCGAACAGCAGCAGGGCGGCGAAGGCGATGCCCGACGGTGGCCAGACCGGGGAGGCGTTGGTATTGGCGAAATCCAACAGGAGCCCGAGTCGGGCAGCGGCATAATAAATGCCGGCCAGTACCAGGACAGTGAGCAGCCATTGCCCGCGAGTCGTGGGGGGCCGCGTTCTATAGCGCATGGGCAAAGCCTCTGCCGGTCTGTCGGGTAGCTAAGAACAGTGGTGAACGATGGCCCGGTTACGACCGTCCGTTTTCGCCTGATAGAGCGCCTGGTCGGCGGCGGCAACCAGCTGTTGCATGGAGGACTGGAGCGTCGGGACCAGCGAAACCAATCCGACGCTGATGGTCACAGTCGGGGCGGTGGTCGACCCTTGATGCGGGATCTGCAGAGCCTGTATTTGCTCGCAGATCCACTGGCCGTAACCTTCGGCGGCAGCCGCGTCGGTGTACGGCAGGATGACCGCGAACTCTTCGCCACCGTAACGCGCCACCCATTCGCCTGGGCGGCGGGCGCCGCTGTTGATGGCATTGGCCACGCCTTGCAGGCACGCATCGCCCTGGGGGTGGCCATAGTGATCGTTGTAAGCCTTGAAATGATCGACGTCGATGATCGCCAGTGCGAGTGGCAATTGCTGCCGCCGGTGCCGCTCGAATTCCTGCGCCAGCACTTCATCGAGGTAACGACGGTTGTACAACCCGGTTAAACCGTCGCGATTGGCCAGCTGGCGCATCATGGCCGCCTGTTGTTGCAAGCGCAGGTGAGTCTGAACGCGGGCTCGCACCACTGGCGGATTGAAAGGTTTGCTGATGAAGTCCACGGCACCCGCTTCCAGTGCCGCAATCTCGTGTTCCATGCCAACGTGTGCGGTGATGATGATGACGGCGCAATCCCGGGTGATGGGATCGGCCTTGAGTGCGGCGCACACTTCATAGCCGTTCATGCCGGTCATTTCCACATCCAGCAAGATCAGCGCCGGTTGCTGGAGCTTGGCCAAGCGGATGCCTGCCTCACCGTTGATGGCGAACAGGATCTTGCCTTGCTCGGTGAGCATGCTGTTCAGCAAGCGGATGGTATCGACGCTATCGTCGATAATCAGGATCAAGTTCGATCCGGCGTCTGACTCCGGCATTAAGGCATCCTATCGGACAGATCAGTGGCCATTACAGCGGCATCTGCGCACAGCTGTAAAGCCGTGCCAGGCATTGTTTCCTGAGGTCAGCTGTCATCTGGAGTGCTGCGACGCCGCGATCAGATCAACCCAAACCACGCATTCGCATTGTAGTGGTCATGATGGCGAAGCGCTGCCGGGGACTTGCCCATTCGAGTATCCATTGACCCCAGGCGGCTACCTTGCGGCTGAACCCGCGGCCTACCTAGAGGGCGCGCGGCATGCTCTCAGGCAAACCGTCATACCCGCGAAGGCGGGTATCCAGAGACTTATCGCACCTGGGCGCCGGCCTGCGTGGGTTACGCCGCGCAGAGCCTGTGCGTGGCTTGCCAGGTCGTCGTTCTGCGCGGCTAACCCACCCTACAAAAGCGTCTTAACCCCCCTTTAGCAATCTCGGCTGGGTAGAGCCGCCGTCCGGCAAAACACGGCATGGCCAACTGCATTTGGACACCTATCCGCGTGGGTTACGCCGCGCGGAGCCTGTGCGTGGTCTGCCAGGCCGTCGTTCTGCGCGGCTAGCCTAGGCGGCCCCACCCACTCTACAAAAGCGGACATGCCTGCTTTAGTCGATACCGTCCCGCGCGGGCGCTGCTGGGGCTTTTTGTAGGGTGGGTGCAACCCGCGAAATGTGCGCGATGAAGGCGAGGACGGGCCACGGTTCATTTCTCCGCTGCGTGCTCATTCATGCCAAAACCTGGGTCTGTGCTATCTGGTCTACCCCTGATTTGTCCGCGAGCCCCCGGCGCGGTGGCGGCTTGCTTGAGTGAGGTAAAGGGCTGCTAGACTCACCTTCACTCCCCCGAGCCAGCGTGAGTAATGATCTTGATTGCTGTCGAGGTACGCCGCTCGCCATTAGCCTTGTTACTTGCCCTGTTGCTGCTGGCTTGCTGGCCGAGCCTGGCGGCAGCTGCCTGCGAGAAGACTCTGCGTTGGGATGATGATCCGCCGTTCAGCATGCAAACGGAGGATGGCACGGTGGTTGGTATTTCGATTGAGATCAACCGTGCTGCACTAGCCCTGTTGGGCTGCCAGACCAGGTTACGCAAACTGCCCTGGGCGCGTGCGCTCAAGGAATTGGAACTGGGCCGCCTGGATATACTCCCCGGTGCCTTCCGCCGCCCGGAGCGCGAGTCGTATGCGTATTTCTCCGGCCCGGTGCTGCCGCCCTCGCGCAATATTCTGTTTATGCATTCACAGGCGCTGCAGCGCTGGTCCTTCACCCGGTTGTTGGAGTTACAACACACCGAGTTCCGCCTGGGCGCGCAGATCGACGTGGCCTACGGCGCAGACTATGAGCAGCTTGTGAGTGAGCCGGCGTTTGCCGCGCAGCTATCACTGGTGGCCAATCGCAGCAACCTCTGGCGCATGGTTGGCAAGGAACGTATCGACGGCGTGATTGCCGACGAAAACACCGGCGCCTACGAGATCCAGCAGCTCGGCCTCAGCGACCGGATCAAGCCCACAGCCGTGGTGGTGTCCAGTGAGGCAGCGGAGATTGCCTTCAGCAAGCGTTCTAACGACCCCGCGTTTGTCCAGGCCTATGCCGATGCGCTACGTGAGCTGGTGGTGGATGGCAGTTATGCGCGGATCGTGCAGCGCTATACACGGCCGTAAGCGCAGCCGTTTTCCCTGTAGAGCACGTGGCCGCGAGCTTTTACTTTGCTCAGCGTTGCATTACGGCGGTGTGCACTTGCACCCGCGGCGCGCAAATGGCCAAGCAGGCGCGAACGCCTGCCCGTCCTGGGCGTGATGAACGACTCCCACTGGCCGGGAAAGCAAGGTCGCTCCGCGCCTGATTGACCTGGTGTGATTTATAAAGCACAGTAGCCCCATGGTCGAAATCAAACGAACCGCCACGTTCATGACCTGGGAAAGCAAGCTGAAGAATCAGCGGGCAAAGGCCGCAATTGCCGCCCGCATATTCCGCTTGGCGAATGGTCTGCCTGGCGATGTGTTACCCGTCGGTCAGGGAGTAAGCGAGTAGAGGATTCCCTATGGCCCTGGCTATCGGGTGTACTTTTAGCAGCGTGAACGGAAATCGTCATCCTGCTATGTGGTGGAGACAAGAGCAGCCAGACCAGGGACATAGAAACGGCGAAGCGCCTAGCAGGTGAGTGGAGACCGCAATGACCGAGCCAATTTATGACTACGACCCCGCGCAAGCGCTGGACGGTCCGGAGGCGATAGCGGTGTTTATCGCGGACGCCCTGGACACTGGAGACGCCGCCTATATCGCTAAGGCTATGGGTGTGGTTGCCCGCGCCAAGGGGATGACAGAGCTGGCCAAGGAAACGGGCCTGGCCAGAGAGCAGCTTTACAAGTCGTTCAGCGAACACGGGAACCCTACACTGAAAACCATGCTGGCAGTGATGCGGGCGCTGGGTGTTGATTTGACCGCCCGCCCGCATGCGCAATAAGAGCACGTCCAGTTGAAGTACAGCTCAACGCGAGGCCTGATCGTCGGCAGCCGCGAGCAGCAGCAGGACAGGGTGCGTACGTTGGAAGACTTCAGCTGGCGCCCCGTCATCGACAGCCGCTAGCCGCTAGCCGCTGGAGCAGATTGCCGAGGCCTTTGCCCACCAGATCACAGCCAGTCACTTTGGCAAGATCTGCCTGCACTATTGAACTGAAAAGTCCGAAAGGGGGGCGGATTTAGTTACAGGCAGTCCGCTTCTGGCCGGTATTGGCCCGTGATTACCGTATCGGCACGACGTTCCCATCCCGATTTTTATTGATCGCGCTGACCAGCAGGCTGCCGGTAGCGGCTTCCTGGATTCAGTCATGCCGCCGACGGGAAACCTTTGGAGAAGACAGACACTGCCCAGTCCGACTGGCTTGCCTGCTGCTCGCCGGTCGGTGGACAGATAGAAGGCGTATTGGGTACCCAGCTCTGGCCCTGAGCGACAGAACGTTGCTAGTAACCAGGTCCAGAAGGTCGCGTTCGACCCACATACGGCGGCCACGCCTGCTGGGTGACCGTTGCTCTGCTGCAGGATTAGCGGCTCAGGAACGCTGCAGCCAGCTGAGAAAACCGCCTTTCTTGGTCTCTACAGGCTTCGGCTCCAGCAGCGATGCGCTGCTCTGCTCGCGGAAGCTCAGCATCTTTTGCAGGGCGTTGCCGATCTCGCTGTGTTGCTCCAGGCTGGCCTGGAGCAGGGGCTTGTCGATGCGATAGAGCATGCCCGAACGCAGTGCAGTAAAACGCGCCTGCGAAGGTGTGTCGTGGATGACGCCCTGTTCACCCAGAATCTCGCCGGGACCCATGCGGCCGGCCTCGACGAAGCGTTCGCCGTCGTGCACCGCGGCGGACACCACGCCGGTACCGATCACCAGCAACTGTTCGCTGACCACACCCAGTTCCAGCACCACCTGGCCAGCGCTGACGGCCAGCGGCTGCATCTGTTCGGCCAGGCGATCTTTCTCCTCGGCGCTCAGCGAGCGGAAGATCTTCACGTTGTCGAGCAGCGCGCGCTGGGGGCTGTGCGCCACTTCCTGGGTCTCATTGCCGCGCAGGATACCGGCGGCTTGCAGGTGGCGGTGGGCGAGGTCGAACATCAGGTTGCGAACCTCGGTCTTGTTGCTCTGGGCACTGACGTAGCCGCTGATCTCGTATTCCACCGTATGCAGGTCCGAGGCCTTCACCGTGACTTTGGCCTTGGGTGCTGGCAGCAGCGCGCTCACGCCCTGCAGGGTGCGGTTCAGCGCGTCGAACACCAGGCGCGGGCGCACCTGCGCCGGCACGCTGACACCGATGCTGAGCTGGTGGATATCGGCGCTGCGATTGAGGTTGAGGATCTTGGCCTTGGCCGCCACCGAGTTGGGGATCACCACCGTACCGCCCTGGCTGGTGCGCAGGTGGGTGGCGCGCCAGTCCATCTCGATCACCTTGCCTTCGGTGCCGTCGATCGACACCCAGTCATCCAGTCGGTACGGCTTGGTGGTGTTAAGCACGATGCCGGA
The DNA here is from genome assembly GCF_040514055.1 of Pseudomonas sp. Taxonomy (GTDB): domain Bacteria; phylum Pseudomonadota; class Gammaproteobacteria; order Pseudomonadales; family Pseudomonadaceae; genus Aquipseudomonas. Next base: position 32,438 of record NZ_JBEVDL010000079.1, on the reverse strand, counting down.
GAATACGTCGCTAAGGGTGCTCTGCAGCGCCAGGCCGACGACGATGGCGACCACCCCAGAGGTGGCCAGCAAGCCCTTGACCGGTAGCTGCATGATGTAGGCAGCGGCAGCGACCAGGGCTGCGAGGAAGATCACCGCGCCCAGCACGTCTTGCAGCAGGCGTCCGGCGTGGCCGCTGCGTGGCATCAGCAGGACGCCAAGGACCACGGTCAGGGTGCGTGCGCACAACAGCCACCACGCGATGCCCAGCACCGAGCCCATCATGTTCAGCGCCGGCTCGGTCCACGGCGGTGGCTGCAGCGGACTCATCCCGGCTTCGATGATCACCAGGCTGTAGGCGAGGAAGAATCCCAGGCGCAGCAGCACACGCCAGATCTTGCCCTCGGCGGGCAGCAGACGCCAGCACGCGAGGTCAGCGAGCAGTAGGCCGACGGCTATCAGCAGCGGGTGTTGGTGAATCAGCGCGAGCATGCCGCACTCCGGTGTAGGTGAGAGAGGGTAAGCATGACTGGATCGGCGGCAAAGGTGAACGCTCAGTGCTGCACAATCCTCGTGTAGGGCTGCACGGGTACTGCCTCCTGCTCGAAGACCTGCATCAGGCAATGAGGGATCGCGCAATGACCTGTCGCGCGAGTGGCGATGCGGGTTCCATCCGGCAGAGGTAAAGCTCAATCCGGCCGGCTGAGTCGCAGTAGTTTTCAGACGCCCCCAAGGACAGCTTCTCGCCGGTCGTAGCCCTTGATCAGCGTATCGGCACGACATTCCCATCCCGGCTTTCATTGATCGCACTGGCTAGCAGGCTGCCGGTGGCGGCGTGTTGGATGGTGGCGCTCCACCAGGCCATCATCGGGCGGCGGCGTTCGATGTAGTCGGCGCGCTTGTAGGCGCCGCGCACCTCGTCCTTGTCGACATGAGCCAGGGCGACTTCGATCAGCTCCGGGTCCCAGCCATGTTCGTTGAGGATGGTGCTGGCCATGGCGCGCAGGCCGTGGCTGACCAGCCGTCCTTCGAAGCCCATGCGTTTGAGGGCCATATTGGCCGTCTGACTGTTGCAGTGGGTGCGCGGGTCGCGGTCGGCGGGGAACACGTACTCCCGGTGGCCGCTGTAGGGTCGCAAGGTCTTCAGCAGCGCCAGGGCGGGTTCGGTCAGGGGGATGGCATGGGCGCGGCGTTTTTTCATACGCTCGGCCGGGATGATCCAGAGTTTCCGGTCGATATGGCTCGTACGGCCGGTGCAGGATGTGTAGCGGGAAGCGGGAAAGGGGGACGTTGATAGAAGCAAAGCGGCACAACCGCCTCCGCTTGTTCTGCTGTAGGCATTTCGGTATATTCTCCCAAAATGGGAGGGCTTGGTGGTGCATGTTATTTCGAGGGGTACGCTGCGGGCATTTTGGGAGAGCAGTGCTGCCTTCGATGACGCGCAGACGCCGCTGGTCGAGTGGTACCGGCACATGGAGAAGGCTACCTATCGCACTCCGCAGGATCTGAAAGCGGAGATCCGCACGGCCAGTATCCTCAAGGGAGGGCGAGTGGTGTTCAACATCGCGGGGAACAAGTACCGGGTTGTGCTGGCCATTGATTATGACCGGCAGCTTGCCAAGGTTCGCTTCGTCGGCACCCATGCCCAATACGACAGAATCAACGCGGAGACCGTGTAATGAATATTAAGCCAATCCGTACCCAGGATGACTATGTAGCTGCCATGGCCCGCCTGGATGAATTGTGGGGCGCACCTGTCGGCTCTGCCGCCGGCGACGAGTTGGAGATTCTGGGGCTGCTGATCGGCAAGTACGAGGACGAGCACTATCAAATGCCGGCCTCCGACCCGGTTGAGGCGATTAAATTTCGCATGGATCAGCAGGGGCTGACCCCGCGTGACCTAGAGCCTTTTATCGGCTCGAGCGGCCGGGTTTCCGAAGTGCTCAACCGCAAGCGCAAGTTGAGCCTGGCAATGATTAAGCGATTGCACGATGGCCTGAATATACCCTATGAGAGCCTGCTGGCTGGAACGGCGTGAGGCTCTGCATTAGGGGAACGGTGAAAAAGACTTCCTGATTTTGGCAAAATATCGGGACACCACCCGCCGAGCTTCCCGATGAAGCAGATGACCTTCGCCGACGCAGAGTACGCTGGCAAGCGCATGAGGGAATGAGGGGCACGGGATAGCCTAGGCGGCCCCACCCGCCCAACGTAAAGCGCGGCTACACGGGTTGATCACCGTATCGGCACGACATTCCTATCCCGGCTTTCATTGATCGCACTGGCTAGCAGGCTGCCGGTGGCGGCGTGTTGGATATAGGTGCTCCACCAGGCCATCATCGGGCGCCTTCGCTCGATGTAGTCCGCGCGGTTGTAGGCGCTGCGCACCTCGTCCTTGTCGACATGGGCCAGGGCGACTTCGATCAGCTCGGGGTCCCAACCGTGTTCGTTCAGTATGGTGCTGGCCATGGCGCGCAGGCCGTGGCTGACCAGGCGCCCTTCGAAGCCCATGCGCTTGAGGGCCATATTGGCCGTCTGACTGTTGCAGTGGGTACGCGGGTCGCGATCGGCGGGGAACACGTACTCCCGGTGGCCGCTGTAGGGTCGCAAGGTCTCCAGCAGCGCCAGGGCGGGCTCGGTCAGGGGGATGGCATGGGCGCGGCGTTTTTTCATGCGCTCGGCGGGGATGATCCAGAGTTTCCGGTCGACCTGGATATCGGCCCAGCGCGTGGTGGCGGCTTCTGCCGGACGGGTCATGGTGTGCAGCTGCCACTCGATCAGGCAGCGGGTCGTGCGCTTGATGCTGGCATTGGCGATTGCCATCATCAGTTCGGGGAGCTCGTCAGGCGTGAGCGCCGCCATGTTCTGCTTTTTCGGTTTCTTGAACACGGCGCGAATGCCGCTGAGCGGGTTGGCAAAGATCAGCCCGGCGTTGACGCCGTAGGTCATGATCTCGTTCAGCCGTTGGCTCACGCGCTTGACCGTTTCCAGGCTGCCCTTGGTCTCGATGGGACGCAGGATCTTGATGACCATGGGGGCGCTGATCTGCGAAAGCGGCAGGGGCCCCAGGCTGGGAAAGACATGCAGGGTCAGCGAGCTCCAGATGTCTTCGGCATAGGCGGGCGTGACCGCATCCTGCTTCAGCTCGAACCAGGCGCGGGCGACGTTCTCCAGGGTATGTTCGGTCTCGGCTTGTCGGGCCTGCTCCCGCGCCTGGCGTTGCTCCTTGGGGTCGATGCCCAGGGCCAATAGCTCGCGGGCTTCGAGGGCTTTTTTCCTGGCCAGTGCCAACGGCAGTTCGGGGTAGGTGCCGAGTGCCATGTTGATGCGGTTGTTCGTGACGGGATGTCGGTAGTTGAAGTTCCACTGCATCGAGCGATTGACCCTGACGCGCAACTGCAGCCCGTCGCCGTCAGTGAGCACGTAATCCTTGTCTTTGGGTTTGACTGCCTTGAGCTGACGATCCGTCAGACGAGTGGCTCGAGGGCCCATGGCACGGCCTCCCTGGCGCTTTTTGGTATTCCCAAAATTAGCTGCGGAAGGCTGGGAATACCAATGGGAATACCAAACGCAGTAGCTTTCAGTAGCGCTCAGTGGACGTCAGTGGACGCTAAACCCCCGGATTTGCTGGATTCCAGGCATAAAAAAAGACGTCCTGGGACGTCTTTTGATATCAAAATGGTGGAGCCGGGGGGATTTGAACCCCCGTCCGCCAGTTCGCCGCTGTCGGGCCTACATGCTTAGCCGTGTCTATTGAGTTAACCCTCAGCCGCCCGACGGGCAGGGTGCTTTGGGCGAGTTGTGTAAGTTTTAATCGCTTCGTCCACAACGTACTAGGCGACGATTCTGTTCTATCTGACAATCATTTCGGGTTTACAGACATCCCCTAATGATTGCTGGAGCCGAAGCTACCAGAAGTGCGACTAGGCTGCTTACGCAGCTAGTTGAGCACCGTAATTGTCATCATTGGCAATTATGGATTGTGCAACAGTGGATTTACGAGTTCTGTTACCAACTCGGCATGCCCCTAAAGTTTTGTAACCGGCGTCGAATCCTAATCGGCCCCAAAACAACCTTGCTACCAAGGTAGGACGCGCAGTGTACGGCAAAGGTTCCCGAGCGTCGACACCCGCGGTAGGGCTGCGACGATCCGTACCTGCGGCGGTTGGCGGTCAAGCGTGCGCTCAAGGTATGTCGTCCGTGTGATGGTGGCATCGAGGGGGTGTTCGGGCCGCGTCCCCAGTCACTCGCCAATACTGCTGGATACCCACCTGCGCGGGTATGAGGAGGGCTAGAGGGCTGCCTGCTTCCTGCGCCTTCCCCCCAGCGCAGGTTCGACGGGCATTGACGGTGGGCGGCGGTATGATGGAATGGCGCTCGCCGTGGGAGCGACTCGCTCGGCTGCACTGCAGGCCGCTGATATCACTTAACCAAGAAAATGCTGGCATGTCTTAACGTCAGACAGTCCGTCACGCGATATCATCCGCGGCTATTGTTAGCGTTGCATTCTCCCGAGAGAGCCTTATGCCGCGACCGTCGCGTTATCCGTTGCGCCAGTGGATCTGGCGTGCCTTTGTGCAAAGTTCGTTACTGCCGCTGATCCTGGTGGAGTCCGGATTGATCACGGTATACCTGCTGACCAATACGGCGATCCGCGATGCCCAAGTGGAGCATCTGCAGCAGAGCGCCCTGCGCGACCTGTCCAGCGCGGTTCAGCGCGAGGGGCAGGTGATCGACAGTCGTCTGCGCCTGGTGGAGTCCCAGGTGCAGATCTACCGTGATGCGGTCAGCACGGCCCTGGAGGACAAGCGCTTTCAACCCGACGCGCTCGAACGTCAGCGCCATGTATTGAGCGAGGATGGCGTGTACTACAGCCGCAGCGACGACGGTCGGGCGGCATCCTTTTATGCCAGCAGCACGCCGGTGGCTCAACAGGACCATGACAAGGCCTTGCGGTTGTCCCAGGTCGATCCCCTGATGCGTTCGATCCGCGCGGTCAACCCGCTGGTGGCGGCGATTTATTTCAATACCTGGGACAGCTACAACCGCATTTACCCGTTTTTTATGACGCCCGAGCAGTATCCCCACGACATGGTGATTCCGGCGTTCAATTTCTATTACCTGGCCGATGCCAAGCACAACCCGACGCGCAAGGTGGCCTGGACCGACGTCTACCTGGACCCCGCGGGTCAGGGTTGGACGTTGTCGGCCATCGCGCCGGTGTACCGTGGCGACTTCCTCGAAGGCGTGGTCGGCCTGGACATGACGGTCGGCCAGATGCTGGCCGAGATCGGCGAGCTGAAGGTGCCGTGGCAGGGCTACGCCATGCTGGTCAATCGCGACCACAGCATCATGGCACTGCCGGCCGCCGGTGAGCACGACTTGGGCCTGCGCGAGCTGACCCAGTACTCCTACGATGAGGCGGTGCGGCGCGAGGTGCTCAAGCCGGAAGATTTCAGCCTGGCCCGTCGTCCCGACATGCAATCGCTGTTGAAGGCCATGGCCGCAGGCAAGAGCAACGTGCAGGAGGTTTCGCTCGGTGGCCGGCAGCAACTGGTGGCCTGGAGCGAGATTCCGCAAACCGGCTGGCGTCTGCTGCTGGTGGTCGATGAAGCGAATATCTTCACTGAAACCAATCGTCTGGCGGAGCGGTACCAGCAGATCGGTTACCTGCTGATCGCCGGCCTGGTGGCCTTCTATGTGCTGTTTTTCGGCTGGATGTGGGTCCGTTCACGGCGCCTGAGCAATGCGCTGATCGATCCGATTTCCGGCATCGTGGCAATGATGCGCCGGCTCGGCCAGGGCGATTACCAGCCGCAGGCCCCGGACACGCCCATCGAGGAGCTGTCGGGAATGGCCCTTGCCGTGCAGCAGACCGGCGCGCAGCTGCAGGCCAGCGAGAACGAACGATTCGAGGCTCAACGCCTGCTCGAACTGGTGCTGGAAAGCACCACTGAAAGCCTCTGGGAAGTCTCCGCGGATGGCCATCAGATCCATATCAGCACCCGTTTTGCCGAGCGCTTTGGTTTACCCTGCGAACGGATGCCCTTCAGTGAATTTAACCAGCGTATTCACCCCGACGACCTGGAACGCGTGCGTCATTTGCGCCTGAGTTTCGCCAGCAGCGGCGAGGACTATTTCGATGCCGAATACCGTTATGCCGATGCCCAGGGCGAGTACGCCTGGCTGCTTAGCCGCGGCAAAGTTCTCGAGCGAGACGCTGAAGGACGAGCCTTGCGGGTGGCCGGTACCCATGTGGCGATTACGCGTCTCAAGCGGGTACAGGAGGAGTTGCGCCGCGCCAGCCTGGAGGCCCAGGCGGCCAGCCAGGCCAAGAGCCGTTTCCTGTCGAGCATGAGCCATGAGTTACGCACGCCCCTGAATGCGATCCATGGCTTCGCCCAGTTGATCGAGCTGGAGGCCCAGGACAAGGCCGGCTTGCAGGTCGAGGTCGGTTATGCCCGTGAAATCGTCAAGGCCAGCCGTCACTTGACCTCCCTGGTGGACGATATCCTCGACCTGTCCAGCAGTGAGACGCGTCGTCAGCAGCTGCAGTTGATGCCGGTGGAAATCGGAGAGTTGTTGGCCAGTTGCGCGGAGCTGATCCAGCCCGAATTGCAGCAGCGCCAGCAACAGCTGCAACTGATGGCACCGGCCAGTTCGCCGCTATATGTGCAGGCTGATGCGCGGCGAGTGCGGCAGGTGCTGCTCAATTTTCTGTCCAACGCCATCAAGTACAACGGTCCGCAGGGCCTGATCAGCTTGGGTTACGAGGTGCGCTCGGATTGCGTGCGGTTGTGGGTCGAGGACAGTGGCAATGGTCTGACCGAGGAGCAGCAGGCGCAGTTGTTCCAACCCTTCCAGCGCTTGGGGCGCGAAAACTCGAGCATTCCCGGGACCGGTATCGGCCTGGTGCTGTGTCGCGAGCTGGCCAGCATGATGCAGGGCGAGGTCGGCCTGCGCAGCGCGCCCGGGCGCGGGACCTGCTTCTGGATCGACCTGCCGGGCTCGGCGGCGCCCGAGTCCACGCTGGTGGAAGCCGAACCGGCGACCTCGGTGCTGGCTACGGTGCTTTGTGTCGAATACCAGCCGGTGTGCCTGCAGGTGCTGCAGGAAGCCCTGCGCGAATTCGCCGAAGTGCGTGGGGCCCGCTCGGTGCAGCTGGCGCTGGATGAATTGCAGCACTGCGTGCCGGCTTTGCTGCTGCTCGACCTCGACCTGCCGGACGGTGACGGGCTGGAAGTGCTCGACGCGGTACGGCATAACCCGCAGTTGCAAGGAGTGCCGGTGCTGGTGATGAGCGCCGCGGTGGGCGAGACCCTGTTTACCCAGGCGCGTCAGCGCGGTGCCGAAGCCTGCCTGGCCAAACCCGTCGACCTGGCGCAGTTGCGTCGCCTGGCGTTGTCGTTGTTGGGGCGCTAGGCGCGGGCGCTGCCGGCCCTACGAAACGGTCGGGGGCTTCAGGTTTCCGCGTGGTGCACGTGTAGGTCGGGTGCAGCCCGCGAGCCGTGGCTGTGTACCCCGCCCTACGGAGCTTGTTGTTGTGGGAGTGTTAAGGGACGGCATTTTCACGCGGTGGGTAGGATGGTGTTGAGCGAAGCGATACCCATCAATTATCAATTGTGTAGTGCGGGAGGCGCGGTGCGTGCGCGCCCCGACGGCCTCGGTCCGAAGCCGGGCTTCCCACAACCACCCGGGGTGACAGTTTCACCGCCCAAGCCGCGGCGCGGGTTATTCGCTGGCTTCGAGCAACTGCAGGGCCTCGCCCAGCACCTTGACCGACTCGCTGTGGTCGCCGGCCTTGTGCAGCGCCTCCCCCTCGGCCCGCAGGCTTTTCACCTTCTCCAGCACCACGGGATCGGCAGGGGGCTCGCTTTTCAGCATCTCGTCGATGCGCGCCATATCGGCGGGGCAGTGCATCGCCCAGGCCGGGGCGCTGCAGAGGGTGGCACAAAACAGACCCAGGCAAAGGGCAAGGCGGCGCATGATGGTGTCCTCGAACGGTGATGGCGCTTTTCACTATAGGTAAAAAGTGTCAGTCGCGAGCGCGGCGATGCTTGGTGCGAGGCGGGCCAGCGGAGGAACGGTAGGACGCTGGGCGTGCCTTCAGCGCCCTCCGCGAGGCGCTAAAACCAGCAGGCCCGCGCAATGGCGGGCCTGGCGGCGTTGCAACGGTGCTATCAACCGGCGTCGGCTTCACCGTTGTCGCCTGGGGCTTCGAGCAGTTGCAAGGCCTTCTGGGCATGGGTGCCGCAGGTTTCCAGGTCGTTGGCGGCACGAGCAGCCTCAGCCGCTTTTTTATGTTCCGCGACCTGTTCCTTGAGCGGCGAAGCCAGGTTGGCATGGGTGGCCATGCTGTCGTCGAGCTTTTGCATGTTGACCGTGCACAGGTCGGCGGCGAAGACCGGGGCCGCTAACAGGGCGGCACTGAAGAACAGGGCAATACGCTTCATGGGGGTATTCCTCTCATCGTTATTGATCACGGTGTTCGCCGGGTGGCGTGATCACCGCTCGAGATCGGCCCAACGCATCGGGCTTGAAAAATGGACTGCCGCGATTTGAACAGGGTTCAGTATTTTTCCGGCCGAGCAGTCGCTTCCCCGTAGCGGTTGTGTCCAGATTGAGGGCTAAGAGGCAGGCTTGGCCTGGGTCACCCGGTCCACCAGGTAGACCAGGCCGTGGTAGTCGATGCCACCGTGCTGGCTCAGGCCGATCTCGCAGGTGCGGCTGGTGGAGATGCCCTCGCTGCAGTGCTGCACAGCGTCCTTCAGGCTACGCAGCGCATGGCGGTTCAGCTGCGGCGTGGTAAAACCCTTGTCGCCGGCAAAGCCGCAGCAGTGGATGCCTTCGGGGATCACTACCTGGGTGCTGCAGCGGCGGACGATTTCGATCAGGGCCTGGGCCTCGCCAAGGTGCTGGGTGCTGCAGGTGACATGCACCGCGACTGGCTCCGCCTGGGGGGTGAAGGTCAGACGATCGAGCAGGTGGGTGCGAATGAATTTGACCGGATCGCAGATGTTCAGCCGGCTGTCCGCCAGGTCCTGGATCAGGCGCAGGGTGCAGGGGCTGGTGTCGCAATAAACAGGGTCCAGGCCGCCGCGACTGGCCTGCAGCAGCGCATCGAGCAGCTCACGGCGCTTGTCGTCGGCCTGTTGCGGATAGCCTTTGGAGGCGAACGGCTGGCCACAGCACAGGCCGTCCAGGCCGGCCGGAACCACCACTTGGTAGCCGGATTTTTCCAGCAGGGCGAAGGTCTTGCCGGCCAGCGACATCTGCTCGCGATCGCCCGATGCCGGGCCCATGACCCGGCTGACGCAGGCGGAGAAATACACCACCCGTGGTCGCGTGTCGCTGGCGGCGGGTACGGGCAGGCGGATGACCCGCTCCGGTTGCGGCAGGGCCGGGTTCCATTCGGGCACGCGTCCGCCTGAGGCTTTGCTGAAAGCCTTCGAGGCCTTGCTCAGCAGGGGCGCACCGAGCATCAGGCGCGCGCCATTGGCCACGTGCAATACCAGGCGCGCGCCCTGCAGGCTCTGGGCAAAATGCGTGGACAACCAGTCGGCCCGCTTGCCATGAGGGGCATCCAGGCTGCGCAGTTTTTTCACCAGGGCGCCGGTGTTGATGCCCACCGGGCACCGCTGGGCGCAGAGCCCGGTCGCGGCGCAGGTGTCCAGGCCTTGTTTCTGGTAAGCACTTTCCAGCGCGGTGGTGTCGATGCCGGCACGCTTGCGCGCCTGGATATCGCGCCAGATGACGATGCGCTGGCGCGGGCTGAGGGTCAGCCCCTGGGACGGGCAGACCGGCTCGCAGAAACCGCATTCGATGCAGGTGTCGACCAGCGCGTCGGCGGCGGGCAGCGGCTTGAGGTTTTTCAGGTGGATCTGGGGATCCTCGGACAGCACCACGTCGGGGTTGAGGATGCCCAGCGGATCGAGCAGGCGCTTGATTGCCCACATCAACTGGTAGGCTTCCGTGCCCCACTCCAGCTCGACGAAGGGCGCCATATTGCGTCCGGTGCCGTGCTCGGCCTTGAGTGCGCCGCCGAATTCCACCGCCACCAGCTGCGCCACCTCCTGCATAAAGGCGTCGTAGCGGGCGACCTGGCGCGGGTCGTCGAAACCCTGGGTAAAGACGAAATGCAGGTTGCCCTCCAGGGCATGGCCAAACAGTATCGCCTCGTCGTAACGGTGTTTCTCCAGCAGCTGCAGCAACCGGTTGACCCCCTCGGCCAGGCGCTCGACCGGGAAGGTGACGTCCTCGATGATCACCGTGGTGCCGGTCGGGCGCATGGCCCCTACCGCCGGAAACGTCTCCTTGCGGATCTTCCACAGCTGCTCGTAGACCCGCGGGTCCTCGCTGAAGTCGACGCGCTTTTCCAGGGGGAAGGGCGCCACGGCGGCCATGATTGCCGCGATCTGCTCGTGCAGCAGCGACTGGCTGGCGGCCCGCGATTCGATCAGCAGGGCGCAGGCGCCGGCAGACAGCGCCTTGACCCAGTCCGGCATGCCGGCCATGTCCTGCACCGAACGCAGGCTGCGGCGGTCGAGCAACTCCACCGCCGAGACCGGCTGCAGCTTGAGCAACGGTACCGCCTGGCAGCAGCTTTCCACGTCGGGGAAGACCAGCAGGGCGCTGGCCTTGTGCGGGTGGTCGGGCACCGTGTCGTAGGTCACGGCGCTGATAAAACCCAGGGTGCCTTCGGAGCCGACCATCAGGTGGCAGAGGATATCCAGCGGGTCGTCGTAGTCGACCAGGGCGTTGAGGGAAAAGCCGGTGGTGTTCTTCAGCCGGTACTTATGGCGGATCCTGGCCGCCAGCGCGGGGTTGCCGCGGGTGTCGCGACCCAGCTGCGCCAGCTGCTCGAGCAGCGCCCCGTGGCTCTGGCGCAGCGCCGCGACACTCTGCGGATCTTCGCTGTCCAGCACAGTGCCGTCGGCCAGTACCAGGCGCAGCCCGGCCAGGGTCTTGTAGCTGTTCTGCGCGGTGCCGCAACACATGCCGCTGGAGTTGTTGGCGACTATGCCGCCGATCTTCGCCGCATTGATCGACGCGGGGTCCGGGCCGATCTTGCGTTGGAAGGGCGCCAGCAGGGCATTGGCATGGGCGCCGATCACCCCGGGCTGCAGGCGAATGCGCAGGCCGTTGTCGCGCACCTCCCGGCCGTTCCAGTGGTCGCCCAGCACGATCAGCACCGAGTCGGAAATCGCCTGGCCGGACAGGCTGGTGCCTGCGGCGCGGAAGGTCACGGGCACCCGCTCGGCGCCGGCCAGCTGCAGCAGCCCTATCACCTCGGCCTCGCTCTCGACCCGCACCACCAGCTGGGGGATCAGCCGGTAGAAACTGGCGTCGGTGCCGAATGCCAGGGTCGACAGCGGGTCGTCGAAACGTCGTTCGGCGGGGATCAGACGGTCAACGGCGGCGAGAAAGGCGGCGGGCAGGCTCATGCAGGCTCCGGATCAGTGGGCGGGCCGCGCAGCGGCCGGCGGGTAGGTTAGTGCAAGGCGCAGTGATAGGAGTGGCCGCGTCGGCGAAAGTCGCAGCGCCTTTTGCCGTTAGCCGGGCCGCAGTTCGCGGACCAGCGACTCGGCACTGATAGCCTGGATCGACTTGGCGCCGGTCAGCACCATGGCCACGCGCATTTCCTTCTCGATCAACTCCAGCAGATGGCTGACCCCGGCCCCGCCGGCCGCCGCCAGGGCATAGACGTAGGCCCGGCCGAGCATCACGCTGTCGGCGCCGAGGGCGAGCATGCGCACCACGTCCAGGCCGCTGCGAATGCCCGAGTCGGCGAGGATGGCCAACTGGCCCTTGACCGCATCGGCGATGGCCGGCAGGGCATGGGCGCTGGACAGCACGCCATCGAGCTGGCGGCCGCCGTGATTGGATACGACTATGCCGTCGGCGCCAAAGGTAACCGCATCCCGGGCGTCCTGCGGGTCGAGGATGCCCTTGATGACCATCGGGCCGTCCCAGAAGTCGCGGATCCACTCCAGGTCCTTCCAGGAAATCGACGGGTCGAAGTTGGCGCCCAGCCAGCCGATGTAGTCCGCCAGGCCGGTGGGATTACCCCGGTAGGCGGAGATATTGCCCAGGTCGTGGGGCGTGCCCAGCAAACCCACGTCCCAGGCCCAGCGCGGGTGGGTCATGGCTTGCAGCATGCGCCGCAACGGCGCGCGGGGGCCGCTCATGCCCGAGTGGGCGTCGCGGTAGCGTGCGCCCGGCACCGGCATGTCGACGGTGAAGACCAGGGTGGTCACCCCGGCCGCCTTGGCCCGCTCCAGGGCGTTTTTCATAAAGCCGCGGTCCTTGAGCACGTAGAGCTGGAACCACATTGGCCGCTCGATGGCCGGGGCGACTTCCTCGATCGGGCAGACCGAGACGGTGGACAGGGTAAAGGGCACGCCATGGGCCGCGGCCGCCTTGGCCGCCTGCACTTCGCCGCGGCGCGCGTACATGCCGGTCAGGCCCACAGGCGCGAGGACCACCGGCATGCTCAGGGTTTCCTTGAACAGGCGGGTTTCCAGGCTCAGTGTGGACATGTCGCGCAACACCCTCTGGCGCAGGGCGATGCCGGCCAGGTCCTCGACATTGCGCCTGAGCGTGTGTTCGGCATAGGCGCCGCCGTCGATGTAGTGGAACAGGAACGGCGGCAGCCGGCGTTGGGCGGCGGCGCGGTAGTCGGTTGCGGCGGAGATGATCATGGGTGTCTCATCCGGTTGTAAAAAGTAAAACCACACTGTGTCGAACGGATCTCGCGAGCTGGAGCCAGACCAGGCAGAGAGGGCCGAGGGCACGCACTTTACGAGGTGTAAAGAAGCAGCCCGAGGCCATGCCTAACGCTGGATCGCCGACGCGCAGCCGGTCCGAATGTCCTCAGTGCACCAGCATGCCGGTGAAGACATAGGCCTGAGCCAGGGTGATCAGACCGACAAAGGCGGCGAAGATCAGGCTGTGCTTGAGGGTGAAGCGAAACAGGTCGGCTTCCTTGCCCACCAGGCCGGTGGCGGCGCAGGCCACGGCGATCGATTGCGGCGAGATCATCTTGCCGGTCACGCCGCCACTGGTGTTGGCCGCCACCAGCAGGGTATCGCTGACGCCGATCTGGTGCGCGGTGGTGGCCTGCAGGGAGCTGAACAGGGCGTTGGACGAGGTGTCCGAGCCGGTCAAAAACACCCCGAGCCAGCCGAGGAAGGGCGAGAAGAACGGGAAGGCCGCGCCGGTGCCGGCCAGTACCAGGGCCAGGGTGGAGGACATGCCCGAGTAGTTGGTGACGAAGGCGAACGCCAGCACCATGCCAATCGACAGAATCGGCCAGCGCAGCTCGACCAGGGTGTCCTTGAAGGTGGTCAGGCCGGTCCTGGCGCTGATCTTCAGTACGACCATGGATATCAGCGCGGCAAAGAAGATCGCCGTGCCGGTGGCCGAGACCGGGTCGAGTTTGAACACCGCCGGCATGGCGGTCGGTGCCGTGACGATTGGCGCGACCTTGATCACCAGCTGGTCCAGGTGCGGGATGGCGAAGGTGAACACCCAGCTGTACAGCGCGCCGCCGGCGGCGAACAGCGCTTTGAAGGGTTTCAGGGTCCAGAGGGTGACCAGCACGGTGAGGATCAGGAATGGCGACCAGGCCTTGAGGATCGCGCCGAACGCATAGGGCGACGGCGTGGTGCTGCGCTGGCCGCCGAAACCACCCATCACCGCGGCACTGGCCGGCGACACACCGGCCACGGCGGCGCGGGCGGCCCGTGCCGGTTGCCAGACTTTCAGGAACAGGGTGAGCGATACCAGACTGACCAGGGCCGAGGTGATGTCCGGCAGTTCCGGGCCGATGTAGTTGGAGGTGAAGTACTGGGTGACGGCAAAGGACACCCCGGCCACCAGGGCGGCCGGCCAGGTTTCCCGGATGCCGCGCCAGCCATCCATCATCGCCACCAGCCAGAACGGCACGATGATCGACAGCAAAGGCAGCTGGCGGCCGGCCATGGCGCCGATCTTGAACGGGTCGATGCCCGTGACCTGGCCGGCGACTATGATCGGGATGCCCAGGGCGCCAAAGGCCACCGGCGCGGTGTTGGCGATCAGGCACAGGCCGGCGGCATACAAGGGGTTGAAACCGAGGCCGACCAGCAAGGCGGCGGTGATGGCCACCGGCGCGCCGAATCCGGCGGCGCCCTCGAGGAACGCGCCAAAGGCGAAGCCGATCAGCAGCACCTGCAGGCGCTGATCGTCGGTGACCGACAGTACCGAGCTGCGAATGATCTCGAACTGGCCGCTCTTGACGGTCAGCTTGTAGAGAAACACCGCCGCGACGATGATCCAGGCGATGGGCCAGAGGCCATAAGCGAAGCCATAACCGGCAGCCGCGAACGCCATGTCCAGCGGCATGCCGAAGGCGAAGATGGCGACCAGGATCGACAGTCCCAGGGTAATGCTGCCGGCCACATGGCCCTTCAGGCGGAACACCGCCAGGGCGAGGAAAAAGAACACAATGGGGATAAGGGCCGCCAGCGCGGACAGGCCTAGGCCGCCAAGTGGGGTGTACAGCTGTTGCCAAGTTTGCATCGTGGCTCCCGGATTTATTCTTGTGGTGGGCAGTCGTTGGCCGCAGGTCCGGATGGGTGCCGGCTAGCGTGATGTTTTTGGTAAATTGGTAATACCAATTTACCGCTGACGGTAGCCAGGGTAAAAGCCTTGGGGTAGGCCTGTCAATTTCCTGTCCTACAACTTTGGTCGCGGGATACTGGCTGATACCCGGCGTTGCTCCGGCGGGTGAGCCTGGGTAGGCTGGCGACCAGGCGCGACGCAGAGCGTCCGGCGCAGGTGGTGCAACAGAGGAAGGGTTATGGGGTTCGGGCAAGTACAGTCGCGCCGTTTGTCGGACGATATCGTCGACAAGCTGGAAGGGATGATTCTCGAGGGGTCGCTGAAGGCGGGCGAACGGCTGCCGGCGGAACGGGCGCTGGCCGAGCAGTTCGGCGTGTCACGCCCCTCGTTGCGCGAGGCCATGCAGAAACTCGCTGCCCGAGGCCTGCTGGTGAGTCGGCAGGGGGGCGGCAACTACGTCGCCGAGTCCTTGGGTTCGACCTTCAGCGACCCGCTGCTGCAGCTACTGGAGAGCAACCCCGAGGCCCAGCGCGATTTGCTGGAGTTTCGCCATACCCTGGAAGGCTCCTGCGCCTTTTACGCGGCGCAACGGGCCACCGAGCCCGACCGCCAGCGCCTGACGGAAGCCTTCGAGGCCCTGCAGGATTGTTATGCCCGCGCCGGTTCGGTCAGTCGGGCGGAAGAGGGCGCCGCCGACGCGCGCTTCCACCTGGCGATCGCCGAGGCCAGCCATAACGCGGTACTGCTGCACACCATTCGCGGGCTGTTCGATTTGCTCAAGCGTAACGTAGTGACCAACATCGGCGGCATGTATGCCCAGCGCAGCGAAACCCGCGACAAGCTGATGGAGCAGCACGGTGAGCTGTATCGGGCGATCATGGAGGGGCGTGCCGAGCAGGCGCGGGCGCTGTCGGACCGGCATATCCATTATGTGCAGGAGGTGCTGGCCGAGGTGCAACAGGAAGTCCAGCGCACCGCCCGGGCGGAACGGCGCCAGGGCTTGTAGCTAGGCGCCCCCCGACTTGATCGTTGCCACGCTCCGCGTGGAAATGCAGCCTTTGACGCTTCGCGTCCCCTGCACAGCGGTTCAGTAGCGTGCGGCGGCTACACAAAGCGTCGTAGAGCAGCTCCCACGCAGGAGTGTGGGAGGCATCGGTTCTTTGTAGGGCGGGCAACGCCCGCGAGTTCTGGCGAATTGATCGTTGCCACGCTTCGCGTGGAAATACCGCCTGGGACGTGCTGCACCGCTGCGACGCGGAACCTGGGCGCCATCGGTTGGTGCCCGGCGGCGGCCCTGGATACTCGCCTGCGCGGGTATCACGGTCTTAGGGACGCCACCTCAGGGTTTTTCCCGAGGCGGGCAAACGCCCTAGTCGTCCTTGCCCTTGCTGCGCACGGCCCGCTGCAGTTCGCGATCGGAGTCGCGTTCGCGTTCGGTGTGGCGTTTGTCGTATTCCTTCTTGCCCTTGCCCAAACCGATCTCGCACTTGATCAGGTGTGCTTTCCAGTAGATCGACAGCGCCACGCAGGCAAAGCCCTTCTGCTGTACCGAGGCGGCCAGTTTTTCCAGCTCGCGTTTGTTCAGCAGCAGCTTGCGCGTGCGCACCGGGTCGGCGATCACGTGGGTGCTGGTGGCGGTCAGCGGCGCGATATGGCACCCCATCAGCCAGGCTTCGTCGTTCTTGAGCAGCACATAGCTGTCGACCAATTGGGCCTTGCCGGCACGCAGGCTCTTCACTTCCCAGCCAGCCAGCACCATACCTGCTTCGAATTTGTGCTCGATGAAGTAGTCGTGACGGGCTTTCTTGTTTTGGGCAATGGTGCCCTGAGGGTGTTTCGTTTGTTTGGCCATAGGGGGCGCATTATAGGGAGTCGCCGGCCGGCTGGCGACAGTTTAGGCGTCGCGGTGTGCAATCCTGCGGCACTTATAGGTCGTTGTCCGGGGGGTAGGATTCGGGCTCAGGCTTGAGGGCGCGCGGCGAATCTCGGACAATGGCGGTTCTTTTCACAGGTATCACGAGCGCACACATGGCTGACGACAAGGTTTCGATCCCGCTTGCCCGGGCGAACGAGGTGCCGGGCCCTGTCGGTGCACGGCGCCCATGAGCACCCATATCCAGCGTTCGGCGCTGCTGCCCTATCCGGCCCAGGTACTATACGACCTGGTTAATGACGTCGCGCGTTACCCCGAGTTCTTGCCCTGGTGTTCGAGCACCGAGGTACTGGAAGCGGACGCCACCCAGATGCGTGCCAGCCTGGGGGTGGCCAAAGGCGGGCTGCGCCAGCGTTTTGTTACCCGCAACACCCTGGTTTTTGGCCAGTCGATCGAAATGAACCTCGAGGAAGGGCCCTTTACCCAACTGCACGGGCTGTGGGTGTTCAAGGCATTGGGCGAGAAAGCCTGCAAGATCAGCCTGGACCTGACCTTCGATTACGCCGGTCCGTTGGTGCGGGCAACCCTGGGGCCGCTGTTCAACCAGGCGGCCAACACCCTGATGGACGCCTTTTGCCACCGCGCCAAACAGCTGCATGGATGAGCTCGCCATAGAAGTGGTGTTTGCCCTGCCCGAGCGGCAGCGCCTGGTTCGGCTGAGCGTGCCGCGGGGCACCTCGCTGCGCGAGGCGGTGTTGCGTTCGGGCATCGCGGCGGACTTTCCGGGGCTGGACCTGCTGGCCTGCCCGCTGGGCATCTTCGGTCGTGCAGTGGCCGACCCCGAGGGCTATGCACTGCAGGCCGGTGACCGGATCGAGCTGTACCGGCCGTTGCTTGCCGACCCCAAGGAGGTCCGCAAGCAACGCGCCGCCCGTGCCGCCCAGGCCAAGGGCGAGCGGGGTTGAGCGGCGGATCCCGACGCAGAAAAAAGCCCGGCGATGCCGGGCTTTTTCTTGAGTGCTGGTTTACTGCGGCGTGGTGTCCAGGGGCTCGGGCGTCGGTACCGGTGCAGTCTCGGCGTTGTCCACTTCGTCCTGGATTTTTTCCAGCAACGAGCCGGGGGCGGGTTTTTCTTCCGTCTGTGGCTGCGGGGTGCTTTGCGCAGGGCTGCTGCCATCCTCGCCGAGAATCGCTTCGTCGCGGCTCACGCCGGGCATAAAGTCGCCTGTCAGCCCGATCAGTTGGTCATTGCTGCCGAACATCAGGCTGACACGCTCCTGTTGGCGCTCCACGCCGCCGGGTTGAATGCTGTACAGGTAGTCCCAGCGGTTGGCATGGAAGGTGTCGGTGATCAGCGGGTTGCCCATGATAAACCGCACTTGGCGGCGGGTCATTCCAGGACGCAACTGGTCTATCATGTCCTGCGTCACGACATTGCCCTGCTGGATGTCGATTTTGTAAACCCCGGGGAACGAACAACCGGCGAGTGCGAGCAGTCCCGCGAACGTGAGGCTGGTCAGCAATAGCTTGGAGTTTTGCATCGGTGGGTGACTTCCACTATCTTGGCTGGGCAAAGTGACCTCCGATCATACCCGCATTACAGGGAGCTGCGAAGCAGCATCCGCAGAGAAAAGCCGACCATGGTTGAAAATAGCGAATTACGCAAAGCTGGCCTGAAAGTGACCTTGCCGCGGGTGAAGATCCTGCAGATGCTCGATTCCGCCGAGCAGCGTCACATGAGCGCCGAGGATGTCTACAAGGCACTGATGGAGGCGGGCGAAGATGTTGGACTGGCCACGGTCTATCGGGTACTGACCCAGTTCGAGGCGGCCGGGTTGGTGGTGCGGCACAATTTCGACGGCGGTCATGCGGTGTTCGAGCTGGCCGATGGCGGCCACCACGACCATATGGTCTGTGTCGACACGGGTGACGTGATCGAGTTTTTCGATACCGAAATCGAGAAGCGTCAGAAGGAAATCGTTCTGGAGCATGGCTTCGAGCTGGTCGACCATAACCTGGTTCTGTACGTGCGCAAGAAACGCTGAGCTTTGGGGTCGCCTGCGAGACGGCAGGCATCAGGCAAAAAAGCGACCCTAGGGTCGCTTTTTTATGGGTGGCCATTTCCCGAGGGTATCGCTTCAGCATGGGTATCGCTGCGCTCAACCCATCCTACGGCTCTAGGCGGCCCCACCTAGGCGGCCCCACCTATCCTACGGCTTCAAGCCTGGGCGGCGCTGACCATCTGCCGGGCGTGGGCCAGGGATTCTTCGGTCAGGTCCAATCCGCCCAGCATACGGGCGATCTCCTCCACCCGCTGCGGGCCATCCAGGCTGGTCACCGCGGTGCGAGTGGCATCGCCCCCACGGGCCTTGTGTACAAACAGGTGCTGGTGGCCCTGGGCGGCGACTTGCGGCAGGTGGGTGACGGTCAATACCTGGCCACGGTCGCCCAAGCGACGAAGCAATTGCCCGACCACCTCGGCAGTCGGGCCGCCAATGCCCACGTCGACTTCGTCGAACACCAGGGTCGGCACGCGGGAGGTCTGTGCCGTGATGACCTGGATCGCCAGGCTAATACGCGACAGTTCGCCGCCGGAGGCGACCTTCGCCAGGGCCTTCAGGGGTTGGCCGGGGTTGGCGCTGACCAGGAACTCCACATGCTCGAGGCCCTGGGGGTGGGGTTCGGCGCTGTTGGCGCCGCGCAGTTCGATGGTGAAGCGGCCGCCGGGCATCCCCAGGCGCTGAATCTCGCCTTCCACCGCTTCGGCCAGCCGGCCGGCCGCACCCTGACGCAACTGGCTCAATTCGCCGGCCTTGTCCTGGTAATGGCGGGCGTAGGCCGCCAATTCTTCGCCCAGGCGTTCGGCGGCCTGGTCGTCGGCGTTCAGGCTTTCCAGTTCCTCGAACAGTTGCTGCTGCAGCGCGCCCAGCTCCGTGGGTTGGATGCGGTGCTTGCGCGCCAGGGTGTAGATGGCGTCCAGGCGCTCCTCGAGGGCCTGTTGGCGCGCCGGGTCGGCATCGAAATGGTCGAGGAAGCGGTTCAGTTCGCCGACCGCTTCCTCGACCTGGATCTGGGCACTGCCCAGCAGGTTGACCGCTTCGGCCAGCGGCCCCTGGCTGCTGTTGAACGGCGCCAGCCGTTGCAGGCTGGAGGTCAGGGCCGAGAGCACGTTGCCACCGTCGTGCTCGCTGCATTGCTCCAGCACCAGGCGGCAGGCGGCCAGCAGGCTTTCGGCGTTGGACAGGGCCTTGTGGTCCTGTTCCAGTTGCGCCAGCTCGTGTTCGCCGAGCGCCAGGTTGTCCAGTTCTTCGAGCTGGTAACTGAGCAGTTGGTGGCGCGCGCGCTGTTCATCGCCAGCGCTGGACAGCCGCTCCAGCTCGTGACGTGCCTGGCGCCAGCGCTGGGCAGCCAGTTGCACCTGGCGCGCCAGGTCCTGGCTGCCGGCGTACTCGTCGAGCAGGCGGCGGTGGGTGTCGGCCTTGAGCAGCGACTGGTGTTCATGCTGGCTGTGAATGTCGATCAGCAGCTCGCCCAGGGCCTTGAGGTCGCCTTGGGGGCAGGTCGAGCCGTTGATATAGCCGCGCGAACGCCCTTCCGCGGTGATCACTCGGCGCAGGATGCAGGGACCTTCGCTGTCCAGGTCGCGCTCGGCCAGCCAGGCGCGGGCCTCGGGGATGTCGCTGAGGTCGAAGCTGGCGAGAATGTCCGCCTTGTCGGCGCCCGGGCGCACCACGCCACTGTCGGCGCGATCGCCCAAGGTCAGGCCCAGCGCGTCGAGCATGATGGATTTGCCGGCACCGGTT
This sequence comes from Pseudomonas sp., assembly GCF_040514055.1. GTDB lineage: Bacteria > Pseudomonadota > Gammaproteobacteria > Pseudomonadales > Pseudomonadaceae > Aquipseudomonas. Next base: position 12,179 of record NZ_JBEVDL010000079.1, on the reverse strand, counting down.
TCTCCGGTGATGACGCTCATGCCGCGCTCGAGTTCGAGGTCGAGGTGTTCGACGATGGCGTAGTTGTGTACGGACAGATGCACCAGCATGGCGGCCGCTCCGGGGTGGATGTCTGGTTATTTATACAGTGTTTTATTTCGGGCTGACAATGCTCCGTCTGTCGATTGGTTCCGGCTTTTTGTCGGTCGAGTGTCCGTGCGCGGCCTTGAAGCCTGGGAATCCGGCCCCATATAGGCGACACCCGCGCAAATTTAAGCTGCGCAGTCGAATTTGAGAGGAGAGCCCTAATGGCTGACGAACAGATCCACGATACCCCTTTGCCGGACGTCCTTGACGACACCGAGATGGGCTCGGGCGACGACGTGGATGCGCGCATCCAGGTGTTGGAAGAGGAGCTGGCTGCGGCTCAGGACCAGGCCCTGCGGGTAGCGGCTGATTTGCAGAACGTGCGCCGCCGCGCCGAACAGGATGTGGAAAAAGCCCACAAGTTCGCCCTGGAAAAGTTCGCCAACGACCTGCTGCCGGTGGTCGACAGCCTCGAGCGTGGCCTGGAGCTGTCCGATGCCAGCAGTGAGGCCCTGCGGCCCATGCGCGAGGGGATGGAGCTGACGCTGAAGATCTTTCACGACACCCTCAAGCGTTATCAGTTGGTGGCCATCGACCAGGAAGGGGTGCCCTTCAATCCGGAGCACCACCAGGCCATGGCGATGCAGGAAAGCACCCATGTCGAGCCCAATAGTGTGCTCAAGGTGTTCCAGAAAGGTTACTTGCTGAGCGGCCGCCTGATGCGCCCGGCCATGGTCGTGGTGAGCAAGGCGCCGGCCGAAACGCCGCCGTCCATCGACGAGCAGGCTTGAAATACGGCCAAGTGCCCCCATCTGTTACACCAAGCGATTTCGTACTACCGCGGGCGGTAAAACCGGATCGTGGCCAACTCAAAATTTCGGGAGAGTAAAATGGGCAGAATTATCGGCATCGACCTGGGGACCACCAACTCCTGCGTCGCCATCATGGAAAACGGCAAGGCCAAGGTCATCGAGAACGCCGAGGGTGCGCGCACCACGCCGTCGATCATCGCCTACACCAACGATGGCGAGATCCTGGTCGGCCAGTCCGCCAAGCGTCAGGCGGTCACCAACCCGCACAACACCATTTATGCGGTCAAGCGCCTGATCGGTCGTCGTTTCGAAGAAGAGGTCGTGCAGAAAGACATCCAGATGGTGCCGTACAAGATCGCCAAGGCCGACAACGGTGACGCCTGGGTGGAAGTGCGCGGGCAGAAACTGGCGGCGCAGCAGATCTCCGCTGAAGTCCTGAAAAAAATGAAGAAAACCGCCGAAGACTACCTCGGCGAGCCGGTGACCGAAGCGGTGATCACCGTCCCGGCCTACTTCAACGACAGCCAGCGTCAGGCCACCAAGGATGCCGGTCGTATCGCCGGTCTGGAAGTCAAGCGCATCATCAACGAGCCCACTGCGGCCGCGCTGGCCTATGGCATGGACAAGGCCAAGGGCGACCACACCGTGATCGTCTATGACCTGGGTGGCGGTACCTTCGATATCTCGGTGATCGAGATCGCCGAAGTCGACGGCGAGCACCAATTCGAAGTGTTGGCCACCAACGGCGACACCTTCCTCGGGGGTGAGGACTTCGACATCCGCCTGATCGACTACCTGGTCGACGAATTCAAGAAAGAAAGCGGGATGAACCTCAAGGGTGACCCGCTGGCCATGCAGCGCCTGAAAGAAGCGGCGGAAAAAGCCAAGATCGAGCTGTCCTCGAGCCAGCAGACCGACGTCAACCTGCCGTATATCACGGCCGATGCCACCGGTCCGAAGCACCTCAATGTGAAGATTTCCCGCGCCAAGCTCGAAGCCCTGGTCGAAGACCTGGTGCAGCGCACCATCGAGCCGTGCCGTATCGCTCTGAAAGATGCCGGTATCGACGTCGGTGCCATCCATGATGTGATCCTGGTCGGTGGCCAGACCCGCATGCCGCTGGTGCAGAAGCTGGTCACCGAGTTCTTCGGCAAGGAAGCACGTAAGGACGTCAACCCGGACGAAGCCGTTGCCCTGGGCGCCGCGATCCAAGGCGCGGTATTGGCCGGCGACGTCAAGGACGTGCTGCTGCTGGACGTCAGCCCGCTGACCCTGGGTATCGAAACCATGGGTGGCGTGATGACCGCGTTGATCGAGAAGAACACCACCATTCCGACCAAGAAGTCCCAAGTGTTCTCCACCGCCGACGACAACCAGGGCGCGGTGACCATCCACGTGCTGCAGGGCGAGCGCAAGCAAGCTGGGCAGAACAAGTCGTTGGGCAAGTTCGACCTGGCCGATATTCCGCCGGCCCCGCGTGGCGTGCCGCAGATCGAAGTGACCTTCGATATCGATGCCAACGGCATCCTGCACGTCGGTGCGAAGGACAAGGCCACCGGCAAACAGCAGTCCATCGTGATCAAGGCCAACTCGGGTCTGAGCGAAGACGAAATCCAGCAGATGATTCGCGATGCCGAGGCCAACGCCGAGGAAGATCGCAAGTTCGAAGAGCTGGCGGCGGCGCGCAACCAGGGGGATGCCCTGGTTCACGCCACCCGCAAGATGATCACTGAGGCGGGCGACAAGGCCACTGCGGACGAGAAGACCGCGGTCGAGAAAGCGCTGGGCGAACTGGAGCTGGCGGTGCGCGGCGACGACAAGGCGGCGATCGAAGCCAAGATGAGCGCTTTGTCCGAAGTTACCGCTCCGTTGGCGCAGAAAATGTACGCTGAGCAACCGCAAGCCGGCGAGCCGGCCCCGGGCGGCGGCGACGCCAAGGGTGGCGACGACGTGGTGGACGCTGAGTTCGAAGAGGTCAAGGAGAACAAGTAAGCGCGGTTTGCTGCTGTTCTAGCCGGTCGCGGCCCTCGCCCGACCGGTATGATTCGCTGCGCGGGAGCTTGCTCCCGCGTTGGCGTGTCTGGGGAAGACGATTTTGAGAGTGCAGAAGACTTATGGCTAAACGTGACTATTACGAAGTGCTGGGTGTGGAGCGTGGCGCCAGCGAGGCTGAGCTGAAAAAGGCTTACCGGCGCCTGGCCATGAAACACCACCCGGACCGCAACCCCGACGATAAAGTGTCGGAAGAGAAGTTCAAGGAGGCCAACGAGGCCTACGAAGTGCTGTCTGACGCCAGCAAGCGCGCGGCGTTCGACCAGTACGGCCACGCCGGGGTCGACCCCAGCGCAGGTGCGGGTGGCCCGGGCTTCGGTGGTGCCAATTTCTCGGACATCTTCGGCGACGTCTTCAGCGACTTCTTCGGCGGTGCCCGGGGTGGCGCACGTGGCGGTGCCCAGCGTGGCAGCGACCTGCGCTACACCCTGGAGCTGGACCTCGAAGAAGCGGTGCGCGGCACCACGGTCACCATTCGCGTGCCGACATTGGTCAACTGCAAGCCCTGCGAGGGGTCAGGTGCCAAGAAAGGCACTGCGCCCGTCACCTGCACCACCTGTGGCGGTGTCGGTCAGGTGCGCATGCAGCAAGGCTTTTTCTCGGTGCAGCAGACCTGCCCGCGCTGCCACGGCAGCGGCAAGATGATCGCCGACCCCTGCACCTCGTGCCAGGGTCAGGGGCGCGTGGAAGAGCACAAGACGCTGTCGGTCAAGGTGCCGCCAGGGGTCGATACCGGCGATCGCATTCGCCTCTCGGGCGAGGGCGAGGCCGGTGCCATGGGTGGGCCTGCAGGCGACCTGTACGTAGTGGTGAACGTGCGCGAGCATGCGATCTTCCAGCGCGACGGCAAGCACCTGTACTGTGAGGTGCCGATCAGCTTCGCCGACGCGGCCCTGGGCGGTGAGCTGGAGGTGCCGACGCTGGACGGTCGGGTCAAGCTGAAGATCCCGGATGGCACCCAGACCGGCAAGCTGTTCCGTCTGCGTGGCAAGGGTGTGGCGCCAGTGCGTGGCGGCGGTGCGGGTGACCTGATGTGCCGGGTGGCGGTGGAAACGCCGGTCAACCTGGATCGCCGTCAGCGCGAGCTGCTCGAGGAGTTCCGCAAGTCGTTGGCCGGTGATACGTCCCATTCGCCCAAGGCGACTGGGTGGTTCGATGGGGTCAAGCGCTTCTTCGGCGACGCCTAGGATCTACTGCGCTTGGTGATGCGGCGTTGGAAGCAGGCAAAAAAATGCTCATTGACTGCAGTCAACTGCGCTTTTTTCGCCTGCTTCCGCCTTGCCTGACCTGCGCTCGTGACGATCCTCGTTCCGGTTCCGAGTGTGTTCGGTTTGCTCGGTTTGTTCGGGTTTGGATAATCCGCTGCAGGCGGCGCAGGGCGTTGCTTGCAGCTCGCTGCGTGGAGCTGATGGTATGCAACGAATAGCCGTAGTGGGCGCCGCTGGGCGCATGGGCAAGGCCCTGGTCGAGGCGGTGCAACAATCGGGGGCGCGCCTGGGGGCGGCGGTCGCGCGGCCTGGCAGCAGCCTGCTGGGTGCGGATGTCGGTGAGCTGGTGGCCCTGGGCAAACTGGGGGTGCCATTGTCCGCTGACTTGGCGGCGGTGCTGGACGACTTCGATGTGTTGATCGACTTTACCCACCCTTCGGTGACCTTGCAGAACCTGGCGCTCTGTCGCCAGGCAGGCAAGGCCATGATCATCGGTACCACCGGCTTCAGCGCGGCCGAGAAGCAGCTGCTGGTCGAGGCCGGGCGGGAGATCCCCATCGTCTTCGCCGCCAACTTCAGCGTCGGCGTCAACCTTTGCTTGAAGCTGCTGGACACCGCGGCGCGGGTGCTGGGTGACGAGGTGGATATCGAGATCATCGAGGCCCATCACCGGCACAAGGTCGATGCGCCGTCGGGTACTGCGCTGCGCATGGGTGAAGTGGTGGCCCAGGCGTTGGGGCGTGACCTGGCCGAAGTGGCGGTCTATGGCCGTGAAGGCCAGACCGGCGCCCGCGAGCGGCGGACCATCGGCTTTGCCACCGTGCGGGCCGGCGATGTGGTGGGCGATCATACGGTGCTGTTCGCCGCCGAAGGCGAGCGAGTGGAGATCACCCATAAGGCTTCCAGTCGCATGACCTTCGCCAAGGGCGCGGTGCGGGCGGCGGTGTGGCTGCAAGGCCGTCCGGCGAACCTGTACGACATGCAGGACGTGCTGGAGCTGCGCTGACACCGTTAGCCCCTCACCCCAACCCTCTCCCGGCGGGAGAGGGGGTGGACGTGCGGGTGCCAGTGGGTTTTCGTCGGGCCGGTGTGATCGGTGCGCTGAAGATGGCACGGTGCGTTTCCCTCTCCCTGGGGAGAGGGCAGGGTGAGGGGTTCGTCGCCTGGCCATTAACGCGGCAGCAATGGCGGGTAGACCAAAAAGGGCTTTTTCTGTAAGCTACAGCTTTAGTGTGTCCACTAAAAGCGCGCGGGAACTTGAAAAAGTGATTCGAAAAAAAGCGGGGTGACGTGTCCATACGTCATCCCGCTTTTTTACAACCCGCGTATGCCCTGTCAGGCTTGATTTATCGGAGGTCTCTTGACTAAGCCAGCCCTTAAGCCCGCCATTTTGGCCCTTGCTGATGGCAGCATTTTTCGCGGCGAAGCCATTGGAGCCGACGGTCAGACCGTTGGCGAGGTGGTGTTCAACACCGCCATGACCGGCTATCAGGAAATCCTTACCGATCCTTCCTATGCCCAACAGGTCGTTACCCTGACCTACCCGCATATCGGCAATACCGGCACCACGCCTGAAGATGCCGAGTCTTCCCGTGTCTGGGCCGCCGGCCTGGTAATCCGCGATCTGCCGCTGGTGGCCAGTAATTGGCGCAGCACCCAGTCGTTGGGCGACTACCTGGTGGCCAACCAGGTAGTGGCCATCGCGGGCATCGACACCCGCCGGCTGACCCGTATCCTGCGTGAAAAGGGCGCGCAGAACGGCTGCATCATGGCCGGCGAGGGCGCTTCGGAAGAAGCGGCACTGGCCGCCGCACGCGGCTTCGCCGGTATCAAGGGCATGGACCTGGCCAAGGAGGTCAGCACCGCCAAGGCTTATGAATGGCGCGCCAGCGTGTGGAACCTGGAGAGCGACAGCCATCCGCAGATCGACGCCAGCGAACTGCCCTACCATGTGGTGGCTTACGACTACGGCGTGAAGACCAACATCCTGCGCATGCTGGTGGAGCGCGGTTGCCGCCTGACGGTGGTGCCGGCTCAGACTTCGGCCGAGGCCGTGCTGGCACTCAACCCCGATGGCGTGTTCCTGTCCAACGGCCCGGGCGATCCCGAGCCTTGCGATTACGCGATCCAGGCGATCAAGGACGTGCTGGAAACCGAGATCCCGGTCTTCGGCATCTGCTTGGGGCACCAGTTGCTGGCCCTGGCGTCCGGCGCCAAGACCCTGAAGATGGTCAACGGTCACCACGGCGCCAATCACCCGGTGCAGGACCTGAAGACCGGGGTGGTGATGATCACCAGCCAGAACCACGGCTTTTCGGTGGACGAGGCGAGCCTGCCCGGCAACCTGCGCGCCACCCACAAGTCGCTGTTCGACGGCACCCTGCAGGGCATTGAACGCACCGACAAGGTGGCGTTCAGCTTCCAGGGGCACCCGGAAGCCAGCCCCGGTCCGGCCGATGTGGCGCCCCTGTTCGATCGCTTTATCGACGCGATGGCCCAGCGCAAATAATCAGGTCGTTTGGGAAAGCGTCGCGCGCGGCGCTTGGGCAACTGCCCGGCACGCCACGACGAGACAGTAGACAGCGGTACGGCGATCAACCCGCCCCGCGCATGCCCGCCCCGGTGATGCGCGCCGGCCAGAACGATTCGCCGACTGACCCAAGGATTCGAGAGTAGACCCATGCCAAAACGTACCGACATCAAAAGCATCCTTATCCTCGGCGCCGGCCCCATCGTCATCGGCCAGGCCTGCGAGTTCGACTATTCGGGCGCCCAGGCCTGCAAGGCCCTGCGTGAGGAGGGTTACCGGGTCATCCTGGTGAACTCCAATCCGGCGACCATCATGACCGACCCGGACATGGCCGATGCCACCTATATCGAACCGATCAAGTGGTCGACGGTGGCCAAGATCATCGAGAAGGAACGTCCGGACGCCCTCTTGCCGACCATGGGTGGGCAGACCGCGCTGAACTGCGCCCTGGACCTGGAGCGGCACGGCATCCTGGAAAAATTCGGGGTCGAGATGATCGGCGCCAACGCCGACACCATCGACAAGGCCGAAGATCGCTCGCGCTTCGACAAGGCGATGAAGGACATTGGCCTGGCCTGTCCGGTGTCGGGCATCGCCCACAGCATGGAAGAAGCCTACGGCGTGCTGGAGAAGGTCGGCTTTCCCTGCATTATCCGTCCCTCTTTCACCATGGGCGGCACGGGTGGCGGTATCGCCTACAACCGTGAAGAGTTCGAGGAAATATGCGCCCGCGGCTTGGACCTTTCGCCGACCAGCGAGCTGCTGATCGACGAATCGCTGATCGGCTGGAAAGAGTACGAGATGGAGGTGGTGCGCGACAAAAACGATAACTGCATTATCGTGTGCGCCATCGAGAACTTCGACCCGATGGGCGTGCACACCGGCGACTCGATCACCGTGGCCCCGGCGCAGACCCTGACCGACAAGGAATACCAGATCCTGCGCAACGCCTCGTTGGCGGTACTGCGTGAAATCGGCGTGGAAACCGGTGGCTCCAACGTGCAGTTCGGTATCTGCCCGGAAACTGGCCGCATGGTGGTGATCGAGATGAACCCGCGGGTCTCGCGCTCCTCGGCGCTGGCGTCCAAGGCCACCGGCTTCCCGATTGCCAAGATCGCCGCCAAACTGGCCGTGGGCTACACCCTCGACGAGCTGCAGAACGACATCACCGGTGGGCGTACCCCGGCGTCGTTCGAGCCGGCCATCGATTACGTGGTGACCAAGCTGCCACGGTTCGCCTTCGAGAAATTCCCCAAGGCCGATGCCCGCCTGACCACCCAGATGAAGTCGGTGGGCGAGGTCATGGCCATCGGTCGGACCTTCCAGGAGTCGGTGCAGAAAGCCCTGCGCGGTCTGGAAGTCGGGGTCAATGGTTTCGATCCCAAGGTCGATCCGAGCAACCCGGAAGCGGCCAGCATCCTGAAGCGCGAGCTGACGGTGCCGGGTGCCGAGCGCATCTGGTACGTGGCCGATGCCTTCCGTTTTGGCATGAGCGTGAACGATGTCTACGCCCTGACCAAGATCGATCACTGGTTCCTGGTGCAGATCGAGGACCTGATCAAGGACGAGGAGCGGGTCAAGACCCTGGGTCTGGCCTCGATCGACCGCGACGCCATGTACGGCCTCAAGCGCAAGGGCTTTTCCGATGCGCGCCTGGCCAAGCTGCTCGGTGTCACCGAGAAGAACCTGCGCCGTCATCGCCACAAGCTGGAGGTCTACCCGGTCTACAAGCGCGTCGATACCTGCGCCGCCGAGTTCGCCACCGATACCGCCTATCTCTACTCGACCTATGAGGAAGAGTGCGAGGCGCGGCCGTCCGGGCGTGACAAGATCATGATCCTCGGTGGTGGGCCGAACCGCATCGGCCAGGGCATCGAGTTCGACTACTGCTGCGTGCACGCGGCCCTGGCGCTGCGCGAAGACGGTTACGAGACCATCATGGTCAACTGCAACCCGGAGACCGTCTCCACCGACTACGACACCTCCGATCGCCTGTATTTCGAGCCGGTGACCCTGGAAGACGTGCTGGAAATCGTCCGCGTCGAGCAGCCCAAGGGTGTGATCGTCCAGTACGGTGGGCAGACTCCGTTGAAGCTGGCGCGCGCCTTGGAAGAAGCCGGTGTGCCGATCATCGGTACCTCGCCCGATGCCATCGACCGCGCGGAAGACCGCGAGCGCTTCCAGCAGATGGTCGAGCGCCTCAACCTGCGCCAGCCGCCGAACGCCACGGTACGCAGCGAAGAGGAAGCCATTCGCGGCGCCAACAAGATCGGTTATCCGCTGGTGGTGCGTCCTTCCTATGTGCTGGGCGGTCGGGCGATGGAAATCGTCTACGAGGAGGAAGAGCTCAAGCGCTACCTGCGTGAAGCAGTACAGGTGTCCAACGACAGCCCGGTGCTGCTGGACTACTTCCTCAACTGCGCCATCGAGGTGGATGTCGATGCGGTCTGCGACGGCACCGATGTGGTGATCGGCGCGATCATGCAGCATATCGAGCAGGCGGGCGTGCACTCCGGTGACTCGGCCTGTTCGCTGCCGCCCTATTCGTTGCCCGCCCATGTGCAGGACGAGATGCGCGAGCAGGTCAAGAAGATGGCGCTGGAACTCGGCGTGGTCGGCCTGATGAACGTGCAACTGGCCCTGCAGGGCGAGGACATCTACGTCATCGAGGTCAACCCGCGTGCCTCGCGGACCGTGCCGTTCGTGTCCAAGTGCATCGGTATCTCCCTGGCGATGATCGCGGCCCGGGTCATGGCCGGCAAGACGCTGAAGGAAATCGGTTTTACCCAGGAAATCATCCCGAACTTCTACAGCGTCAAGGAAGCGGTGTTCCCCTTCGCCAAGTTCCCGGGCGTCGACCCCATCCTTGGCCCGGAAATGAAATCGACCGGCGAAGTGATGGGGGTGGGCGACAGTTTTGGCGAGGCCTTCGCCAAGGCACAGCTGGGCGCCAGTGAAATCCTGCCCAACAGCGGTTGCGCCTTTATCAGTGTGCGCGACGACGACAAGCCGCTGGTGGCCGAGTTGGCGCGCGACCTGATCAGCTTGGGCTTCGAAGTGGTCGCCACCTCGGGGACCGCCAAGATGATCGAGGCCGCCGGCTTGCCGGTGCGTCGCGTGAACAAGGTGACCGAAGGACGTCCGCACGTCGTCGACATGATCAAGAATGACGAAGTGACGCTGATCATCAACACCACCGAAGGGCGTCAGTCGATCGCTGACTCCTATTCCATTCGTCGCAATGCCCTGCAACACCGGATCTGCTGCACCACCACCCTGGCGGCGGGCGCGGCGATCTGTGAAGCGCTGAAGTTCGGTCCCGAGAAGACCGTGCGTCGCTTGCAGGATCTTCACGCAGGAATCAAGGCATGACCAAATACCCCATGACCGTTCAGGGCGCGCGCGCCCTGGAAGAGGAGTTGCACCACCTGACCAAGGTGATCCGTCCCAAGCTGAGCCAGGACATCGGCACGGCGCGGGAGCTGGGCGACCTCAAGGAGAACGCCGAGTACCATGCCGCCCGTGAGCAGCAGGGCATGGTCGAGGCGCGCATTCGTGATATCGAGGGGCGTTTGCAGAACGCCCAGGTCATCGACGTGGCGGCGATCACGCCAACCGGCAAGGTGATCTTTGGCACCACGGTGGAGATCGCCAATGTCGAGACCGATGAGCGTGTGGTCTACCAGATCGTCGGCGAGGACGAAGCCGATTTCAAGGTGCGCAAGATTTCCGTGGGTTCCCCCATCGCCCGTGGCCTGATTGGCAAGGAAGAAGGGGACGTGGTGGTGATCAAGACGCCCAGCGGCTTGGTGGAGTATGAAATTGTCGAAGTCCGTCATCTCTAGCCGGCCAACGTTTACCGTCGCCTGTTGGCAGCTGGCGCAGACCTGCTGGGTCGGCGGCCTGGCGCTGCTGCACTTCGCGGTATTGCCGGCGCTGGGCAAGATTGGCCTGGCGTCGTTGTTGGTCGAAGACCTGAGTGCCCACCTTAAGCCCTTGATGGTCCTGGGGGCCGTGGCGGGTGTACTGGTGCAGGCGTTGCTGCTGGTGCAGGTCACGGGCCTGTCGGCGTTGTGGCGGGACAGGCGCGGGCAGGCGTTGCTGGCGGCGCTGGCGATCGCTGCGGCGTACTTTGGCGTGCATCGGTGGGCCCCGGACGCTGCCTGGTGGCTGCAGTTCGGTTATCTGCTACTGCTGTTTTGTGGGCTGTTGCTGGTCGTCCAGCCGGCTCCGCAGAGGGACGGCAGCCAGGAGCGGTTGGCACGGCACTGAGTCGGCTGGGCCGGCTCAGTCACCGAGCGTCCCCTTTAGGCGTGACGGCTGACGTTGGACAGCAGCTTGTTGGCCTTGGGGTTCTTGCGGTAAATCAAGGCCATCTTGCCAATGACCTGGACCAGCTCGCTTTTGCTGCCTTTGCAAATGGCGGCAATCGCGGCCAGGCGCTCTTCGCGCTCGGTGATGCGCAGCTGGATCTTGATCAGTTCGTGATCACTCAGCGCGCGCTCCAGCTCCGCTGTCACACCTTCGGTCAAACCATTGTCAGCCACGATCACAACCGGCTTAAGATGATGGCCGATGGATTTGTACTGTTTCTTCTGCTCCTGAGTGAGCGGCATAATCTGACCCCTACGTCTGAATCTTGTAAAAAGCGGCGGCCAGTTTACCCGAGCCACTCCGGGCCCGCCCGTTTAATCACTACCCGTTACTTTTGAGGTGCCGCGTGGCCCGTTCCAAAACTAGCCAGAACTGGCTGAGAGAACATTTCAACGACCCGTACGTGAAGATGGCGCAGAAGGACGGTTACCGTTCCCGTGCCAGCTACAAGCTGCTGGAGATCCAGGAAAAAGACCGCATCCTGCGTCCGGGTAATACCGTGATCGACCTGGGCGCTGCTCCAGGTGGCTGGTCCCAGGTCACCAGCCGGGTGCTGGGCGACAAGGGGCGCCTAATCGCCTCCGACATCCTGGAGATGGACAGCATCCCGGACGTGACCTTTATCCTGGGTGACTTCACCGAGCCCCAGGTGCTGACGCAGATTCTCGAGGCGGTCGGTAATCAACCGGTGGACCTTGTGATTTCCGATATGGCCCCCAATATGAGTGGTACGCCTGAGGTGGACATGCCAAAAGCCATGTTTCTATGTGAGCTGGCTCTTGATCTGGCGGCTCGGATACTCAAGCCGGGTGGTAATTTCGTGATCAAGGTGTTTCAGGGCGAAGGGTTTGATGCTTACGTGAAGGACGCTCGTCGGAAATTCGACAAGGTCCAGATGATCAAGCCGGACTCTTCCCGTGGCAGTTCCCGCGAGCAATACATGCTGGCTTGGGGCTACCGCGGCCGTAGTGAGTAAAACGAGGTTTTTTTGCGGGTCGATAGGATTTTCGTATTTCGCCCCGTGAGCATTAGCGAATATTGTGTAGAAAGTGTTTCACAAAGGGTTACAGACGGCGCCTGCCAGAGCCGTAGGTAATGTAGTAAGTTAGGCCGGTGAATATCATGCGAAGCGCGCGC
>NZ_JBEVDL010000034.1:0-116817 GCF_040514055.1 Pseudomonas sp. | reverse complement strand
CGGCGCGCAAGCTGGACCGGGCGGCGTTGCCGGAGCCGGTGTGGCAGGGGCAGGTGTATGCGGCGCCGGAGACGGACAACGAGCGGATCCTGGCGGGCATCTGGCAGCAGGTGCTGGGCGTGGCCCAGGTCGGACGCACGGACCATTTCTTCGAGCTGGGCGGTGATTCCATCGTCGCCCTGCAAGTGGTCAGCCGCGCCCGCCAACAAGGCCTGGCACTGGCGCCGCGGGACCTGTTCCAACAGCAACGGCTGGCCGATCTGGCGGCGGTGGCCCGGCGTGCCGGGGCGAGCCAGGACGAGCAGGGGCCGGTCAGCGGCGCGCTGCCGCTGACGCCGATCCAGGCGCATTTCTTCGCGATGCAGCAGGCTCAGCCGGCGCACTGGAACCAGTCGCTGTGGCTGGAACTGCAGCGCCCACTCGAGGCAGAACCGCTGGAGCGGGCGTTGCAGGCCCTGGTCTATCACCACGACGCACTGCGCCTGCGCTTTGTCGTCGAACAGGGTCAGTGGCGGCAGCACCATGCACCGGTGCAAGCCACCCAGGTGCTGCTTTGGAACCGCGAGGCCGAGGACGACGCGCAGGCCCTGGCGTTTTGCGAGCAAGCCCAGCGCAGTCTGGACCTGGCCGAGGGTCCGCTGTTGCGCGCGCTCTACCTGCGCCAAGCCGGGCAGGCCGATCGCCTGCTGCTGACGGTGCACCACCTGGCGATGGACGGGGTGTCCTGGCGCATCCTGCTGGAAGACCTGCCGCGCGCCTACGAGCAATGCCTGGCTGGCCAGGCCGTGCAGCTGCCGGCCAAGACCAGCGCGTTCAAGGCCTGGGCCGAACACCTGCAACGCTGGGCGGGCAGCCCGGTGGCGGACCGCGAATTGGATGCCTGGTGTTCGCGCCTGTCCGGGCCGGCCTTGCCCTTGCCCCAGGACCTACCGGCCGCCAGCGCCACCTTTGGCGAGCGTCGCGACGTACGCCTGGCGTTCGACAAGGGCCTGACCCAGCGCCTGTTGACCCAGGCGCCGGCGGCGCTGGGGGTGCGCATCAACGACCTGCTGCTGACGGCCCTGGTGCGCGCGCTGTGTGCCTGGAGCGGCCAGTCGGGCCTGCAGCTGAATCTCGAAGGCCACGGCCGCGAGCCGCTGGAAAGCGCCCTGGACCCCAGCCGCACCCTGGGCTGGTTCACCAGCCTCTACCCGGTACGGCTGCGCCAGGTCGAGGACCTGCGCCAGTGCCTGACCGGAGTGCAGCAGACGCTGCAGCAGGTCGAGCAGGGCGGAGTGGGGTATGGCGTGCTGCGCTGGCTCGGCTCCGACGCTGCCCGGGCCGCGCTGGCGGCGCTGCCCCAGGCCCAGGTGACCTTCAATTACCTGGGCCAGTATGTGGCCGATCAGGCGGTTAGCTGGTTCCGTCCGCTGCAGGGCGGCGGGGCCCAGCAGGCCCCGGACAACCCGCTGGGCAGCCTGCTGACGGTCAATGGCCAGGTCTTCGACGGCGAGCTGGCGCTGAGCTGGGAATACGCCAGCAGCCAGTACCACGAGAGCACCGTGCAGGGCCTGGCCGCGGCCTACCGTCGGGAACTGCTGGCCTTGCTGGAACTGGCCGCCGCCGGGGCCCAGGGGCCGTCGCCGCTGCAGCGCCTGTCGCGCCAGCCGGCGGCCGCCGCGCCGCTGTTCTGCCCGCATCCGGTGACCGGCCGGGCCACCGGTTACCAGCCGCTGGCCGCGCGCCTCGATGGCCGACGCCCGGTGCTGGGCCTGCAATGCCGCAGTTTCATCGACCCGCAGTGGCGCGACGCCTCGTTCGCCTCGATGGCCGACGCCTACCTGGCGGCCCTGCTGGCCGAACAACCCGAGGGGCCCTATCACCTGCTGGGCTGGTCCCTGGGCGGCAGCCTAGCGCTGGAACTGGCGGCGCGCCTGGAGGCGCGCGGGCAGGAGGTGGCCTTTCTCGGCCTGGTGGACTGTTATGTGCCCGGCAGTGAAATCGCCGCCGATGACTGGCGCCATCCAAGCGCCCGTGCGCGCCTGATCGAGCATCTGGGCCTGCTGGCGCCGGAGCTGCCCGAGGCGCACTGGACGGCGTTGCTGGAGACCTTCAGCGCGCTGCCGCCGCTGGATTGGCCGGCGGTCTGCAGCACCTGGCTGGGCCAGCAGCCGCTGGACGCCATCACCCGCCAGAGCCTGGAGGAGCTGCTGTTCGCCTGGGCCGTGGAGCAGCATATGCGTTACCTCTGTGCCGGCTATCGACTGCCACGGGTGCGGGTGCGGGCGCATTGCTGGTGGGCCAGCCAGCCTCCCGGCCGGGCCGCGCAATTGTCTGGCGCCCTGGAGCAGGCGCTGGGCATGCCTGCGGCCAGCGAGCAGGAGGTGGCGGCCGACCACCTGGGTATCGTTCGCGCACCGGCCCTGCTGGAGGCGGTCGACCGGCACTTGGCGCACCTCGGCGCCCGCTGACCGACGGCTGCGCCGGCCACCGCCCCCAGGGTGGGACCGGCGCCATTGACGAGTGTTGGAGGCACCTGGAGTGACGGCAGAAACCGCCATCAATTGCATTGAAATCGACGAATTTTCTTGCGGGCGGCGCGTCTTTTAAGGATCCTTATACTTAATACGAATCTTTCTGATTATCTGCTCAATTTAGTGACTGGGGAATGCGGCATGGGGAACAGGTTGAAGTATCGCTCGATGGTGCCGTTCGCTCGCGGGCCTTTGCCATTGGCCTTGACCCTGGCGCTGCTGGGCATGACGGCCCATGCCGAGGAGCCATCGACCCTGGAGCTGGACAGCGTCAGCGTCACCGGCGAGCTGGACAGCCCGGTGGGCGAGGATGTCGGCTATGTGGCCAAGAACAGCCGCAGCGCCAGCAAGATCAACACCCCCCTGGCGGAAACCCCGCGCTCGGTCTCGGTGGTCACCCAAGAGCAGATGGACGACCGCAACGTCCTGACCATCAGCGACGCGCTGAAATACACCCCTGGGGTGCAGGCCGGTTTCTACGGCGAAGACAACAAACAGGACTGGTTTATCATCCGCGGCTTCAAGCAGGCCAACAACGGCCTGTTCCTCGACGGCTCGCGCATCTATTCCAGCGCCTTCTACAGCTGGCAGATCGACCCTTATATGCTCGAACGCATCGAGGTGCTTAAGGGTGCCGCGTCGGTGCTGTACGGGCAGTCGCCACCCGGTGGCGTAATCAACCTGCAGAGCAAGCGGCCGACCGAAAAAGCCTTCGGCGAAATCGGCGTGCAGTACGGCAGCTTCAATCGCAAGCAGCTCAACCTGGATGTCGGCGGCCCGCTGGACGAGCAGGGCGCGCTGCTCTATCGGGTTACCGCCCTGAGCCGTGACACCGGCAGCCAGGTCGATGACGTGGACGCCGAGCGCCTGTTGTTGGCCCCCTCGATGACCATCAATTTCAACGAAAACACCTCGCTGACCCTGCTCTCGAGTTTCCAGAAGGACAACTCCGACCCGCAACTGCAGTTCCTGCCGTCCAGCGGCACCATAGTCGGCAACCCCAATGGCGATATCGACACCGACACCGCGGTGGGCGACCCCGGTTACGAAAAATTCGACCGCACCCAATACACCCTGGGCTACGAGTTGAACCATCGGCTCAACGACAACTGGGATTTCCAGCAAAACCTGCGCTATGGCCATATGGACCTGGAGCTGCGCCAGCTGTTTTTCTACGGCAACGTCAACGAGCGGCAGATCAACCGCGGCCTGACCTACAACGATGGCAACGCCGACAATTTCTCGGTGGACAACCGCCTGCTGGGCTACTGGAACACCGATCGCCTGCAAAGCACGCTGTTGCTGGGCGTCGACTATCAGCAGCTGAAGATCGATGACCGCAGCCCCAGGGGTTATCCGACCGCGCCGATCGTTCCGGTACTGGACATCTACCAGCCGGTCTACGGCGGCGCCATCGGCAGTTTCCCGCTGGAAGACAAGAGCACCCGGGCCGACCAGATCGGCTTCTATGCCCAGGAGCAGCTGAAGCTGGATGATCAGTGGGTATTCCTGCTCGGCGGGCGTTACGACAAGTCCCGCACCGATTTCGACAACCAGACCACCGCGGTCAAGCAGAACGTGCGCGACGAGGACTTCACCTGGAGCAGCGGCCTGGCCTACGTCTTCGACAACGGCCTGACGCCCTATGTCAGCTACTCGGAGTTCTTTCTGCCGGTCACCGATATCAACAGCGTGACCAACGACCCCTTCGAGCCGGAAACCGGCAACCAGAAGGAACTGGGCCTGAAATACCAGCCACCAGGTTTCGACGGCTCCTTCAACGCCGCGCTGTTCGAGTTGACCCAGGAAAACGTGCGCAAGACCCTCGCTGGCGTGCCCACCCAGTTGGGTGAAGTGCGTAGCCGCGGCCTCGAGCTGGAAGCCCAGGCCAATGTCACCGAAAGCCTGAGTCTGATTGCCAGCTACACCCGCATGGATCCGGAAACCACCAAGACCACCCGCGCGGCGGAAAAGGGCAAGACCCCGGCGAATATCGCCGATGAAATGGCCTCGATCTGGGCCCACTACACCGTCAAGGGCGGCACCCTCGACGGTGTCGGTTTCGGCGCCGGCGCGCGTTACACCGGCGAGACTTACGGCGATAACACCGAGACCCTGGAAGTGCCGTCCTATACGGTGTTCGACGCAGTGGTCAGTTATGACTGGGACAATGTTCGCCTGCAGCTCAATGCCAACAACCTGGCCGACAAGGAATACGTGACGGCCTGCGATTACTACTGTTGGTACGGCAACCGCCGCAACGTGGTGGCGAGTGCCAGTTATGCCTGGTAAGCCGCTGACGGAACTGCCACTGCCGGGTGGCCAACGCCTGAGCGCCACCGAGGCGGCCGGCGAGCTGGCCTTGCGCCTGGACGACCAGCCGCTGCTGCGGGTCGCCGTGCAGGGCCTGGGCGCGGCGCGGGTCTTCGAACCGCTGGACCTAGTGGGCGAACAGGCCGGGGCGCAACTGGAGGCCCTGGCCTATTGGTGCTTCGCCAGCGAGCCGACACGCCTGCAGGTGCAGCTGAGCCTCGGCCAGGTGCCGGCGGCCGTGCTGGCCAGCGGCCTGCTGGTCGACGACGGCCAGGGCCTGCGCATCGAGCGGGGCGCCTTCTGGCAACTGTCAGGGGCATGCTTGCGCGTTCCCGGCAGCGCCGGCTATCCGCAAACCCAGGTCATGCACGCGTCGGGTCGGCGCCATCCGCGCCGGCCACCCAAGCCCAGGGGCGAGGTCTATCGGCGTTTCGATGCGCGCCTGGGGGCCTGGGTGTCGTTGCGCTGCCTGGAGGTGGAGCAGGACCTGGAACGTTTCAGTCGCTGGCAGAACCAACCGCGGGTAGCGCATTTCTGGCAGGAGCAGGGCGACCTGGCTCAGCACCGCCGGTACCTGGAGAGCCTGGCCGCCGACCCGCGGGTACTGACCCTGATCGGTTGCCTGGACGATGAGCCCTTCGCCTATTTCGAAGCCTACTGGGCCAAGGAGGACCGTATCGCGCCGTTCTACGCGGCCGGGGACTACGACCGTGGCATCCACCTGCTGGTGGGCGAAGAGCATCACCGGGGCCCGCACAAGGTCGCCGCCTGGCTGGGGGCCCTGGTGCACTACCTGTTTCTGGACGAACCGCGGACCCAGACCCTGGTGCTGGAGCCGCGGGCCGACAACCTGAAGATGATCGGCTACCTGCAAAGCCTGGGGTTTTTCAAGGAGAAGGAATTCGATTTTCCGCACAAGCGCGCGGCCCTGATGGCGCTGCGTCGCGAAGCCTTTTTCGAGCGCTGTCCCCTGGCTTGATGGCTATTTCACCAGCAGGCCTCGCGGCCTGCGGCACAACAATACGAGCCGTGGCATGCGGCCAGCAAGCTGATGAGGTTGGGCGAGGGCGGTGCAGTCGCACCCCCTGATTGAGCAAGCCACAGACGAGGAAGTCGGTGCCTGACATGAGCATAGAAACGTTGGAATACGATGTAATAGGTCTGGGCTTCGGCCCGGCCAACCTGGCCATCGCGGTGGCCCTGGAAGAAGATGCACGGGTCAGCGAAAGCGGCCTGCGTTACTGTTTCCTGGAGAAAAAACCGGCCTTCGAATGGCACGGTGGCATGTTGCTGGAGGACAGCCGCATGCAGGTGTCCTTTATCAAGGACCTGGCCACCCTGCGCAACCCGGCCAGTGCCTTCACCTTTATCAATTACCTGCACCAGAAGCGCCGGCTGGAATCCTTCAGCAATATCGGCACCTTCTACCCGACCCGGCTCGAATACAACGACTACCTGGGCTGGGCCGCCGGGCATTTCGCCGAGCGTGTGCATTACGGCGAAGAAGTGATAGGCGTCGAAGCGCTGGAAGAACAGGGTGAGGTGCGTCGCCTGCGGGTGCTGTCACGCAGCGCCGATGGCCGTACCCGTACGCGCATCACCCGGAACCTGGTGGTCAGCATCGGTGGCTTGCCCAGCGTGCCCGAGGTGTTTCGCCCGGCACGCGATCCGCGGGTGATCCACTCTTCGACCTACCAGGCACGCATCGATGACCTGTGCGCCCAGCGTGACGGCCGGCACCGCCTGGCGGTGATCGGCTCCGGGCAGAGCGCGGCGGAGATCTTCAATGACCTGGCCGGGCGTTTCCCGAACTCGGAAGTGTCCCTGGTGATGCGCGGCCAGGCCCTGCGGCCGGCGGACGACAGCCCCTTCGTCAACGAGATCTTCAACCCGTCCTACACCGACGTGATCTACCAGCAGCCGCACGCGGTGCGTCAGGCGCTGATCCGTTCCCATGCCCATACCAACTACTCGGTGGTCGACCTGGACCTGATCGAGCGGGTGTACGAGCGGCTGTACCTGCAGCAGGTGACCGGCAAGGTGCAGCATCAGTTGCTGAACAACCGGCAGATCCTCGGCGTCCAGGCGCAGCCCGAAGGCATCCAGCTGACCCTGAGCGCCGGCGACGAGGGTGGCGGCCCGGATGTGCGGGGCTTCGACGCGGTGGTCCTGGCCACCGGTTATCGCCGCGACGGACACAAGGACCTGCTCGAAGGGGTCAGCCAGTACTTCGCCGATGCCGAGGTGGAGCGCAGCTACCGGCAGCCGACGCTGGCGCATTTCCAGCCGAACATCTTCCTGCAGGGGTGCTGCGAAGCCAGCCACGGCCTGAGCGATACCTTGCTCTCGGTGCTGGCGGTGCGGTCCCAAGAAGTGGTCGATGCGCTGTTGCTGAACCGACGACGACCGCAACAGGCGGCGGCATGCGCTTAAGGGTTGCCGCGTCGGCGACCGTGACATCCGGGGGCGCTCGTCCCTGGGGTCCGCGGCCATGATTGCTGCCCTGGCGCCCTTGTTCCAGGGCGGCTTCGCCCATTATCGCGACGTCCTGGCCTTGCCCGACGACCCCCGGCAGTCGCTGCCGGCCCGGGCCTTCGTCGAGCCCGCCCGGCTTGAGGAGTGGCTGGCGCGGTTCGGCTCGGAGCACCTGGCGGGTGATCGCCGGGCGCTGCTGTCGCTGTGGTCCAAGTACTATTTCCTGCGCCTGATCCCGCCCGTGGTGGCGGCCAGCCTGATTTGCAACTGGCGCCTGCCGTTGGCCTTCGACGAGATCGAGGTGGTGGTGGGGGCCGATGGCCTGCCCGAGGCCTTTAAACTGCCCCATGCTGGGAGCCCCTGGCAACCCAAGCCGCAGGCGCCCTTTGAGCGCTTCGCCGAATTGCTGGAGGGTAACCTCAAGCCGTTTATCCAGGCCCTGAACGCCTACCAGAAGGTGGCTCCGCGGGTGCTCTGGAGCAATGCCGGCAACTACTTCGAGTGGTTTATGTCGACCCTCGGCAAGTTGCCGTTTCCCGCGGCCATGCTGGCCGACGGCTGGGCCGTGCTGCAGCAGGCGCAGCGTCCGGACGGCACGCGCAATCCGCTGTACCAGCCGATCCGTTATATCGACCAGGGCCCCGGCTGCGACCCCTGGCGGCAACGGCGCACCTGTTGCATCCGCAACCAGCTGGCCATGGAGATGTGCGACAACTGCCCCCACCTGGACAGCCCGCCAGCCACTGAAGCGGTGCTGGATTAAAAGACTGCGGCGGGCTGGCGCGGACGGCGCGCCGAGGCCGCTGCAGGTGTCCAGAGACCTTATCGCACCTGGATTCCCGCCTTCGCGGGAATGACGGTGAACGCATCTGATCCAGGTCTGCATCCAGGGTGCCGATGCCAGCCAATGCCCTGACGACCAGCTGTGTTTCTGCCCAGGCGCACAGCTTCATTCACCGACGTCGTCATACCCGCGCCGGCGGGTATCCAGCCCTGGTGATTCAGTCGCGCCCACGAAGATCAGGTGAGCAGGCGTCGAGCCGTGCCTGCTATCAAGGCTCGCGCGTTACTGGATTCCCGCCTTCGCGGGAATGACGAAAAAGGCTGTGCGGACAGGGCTCGTATTCTCAGCCAAGGGCGCAATGTCCAGGCGCCCAACGGGCTAGCGTCGTCCCAGGCACAGCATAAAATAGGCGCCGCCGACCAGGGAGGCGAGCAGGCCGGCGGGCAGTTGTGCGGGAAACAGCAGGTTACGGCCCAACCAGTCGGCCAGCACCATCACCAGCGCGCCCAGCAGGCCAGCGCCCAGTAGCTGCGCCAGGGCCCGGTTAAGGCCGAGCAGGCGCGCCAGGTGCGGTGCCAGCAGGCCGATAAAACTCAGCGGGCCGATCACCAGGGTCGCACCGGCGGTCAGCAGCGCGGCCAACAGCAGCAGCACCAGGCGGCTGCGGCCAATCGGCAAGCCGAGTGCCCGCGCGGGCGCCTCGCCCAGGGGCAACAACTCCAGCCAGCGGGCCATGGGCAAGGTGGCGAGCAGCAGCAGCGCGGCGCAGCCCAGCACCCAAGCGGCCGTCTGCGGGCCGACGAAATAGGTCGAGCCGGACATCCAGCTCAGCAGGTTCTGCCCGCGCGGATCGCCCCCGGCCAGGACGATGATCTGCAAGGCGTCGAAAAAAGAGCCAAGCGCGATGCCGATCAGCAACACCCGCTCCGGGGCGAAGCCGCTCCTGCCGCTCATGCCCAACACCAGCAGCAATACCAGGGAGGCGCCCGCGGCGCCCAGCAGCAGCTGCATCGGCAGGCCCGACCCGGGTAGCAAAAAGAGCACGGCGATCAGCCCCAGCGCGGCACCGGTGCTGATGCCCAGCACTTCCGGGCTGGCCATGGGGTTACCGGTCAGTCGCTGCAGCAGGGTGCCGGCCACGGCCAGCATCAGGCCGGCCGCGGCGGCCGCGACCACCCGCGGCGTCCGCCAGTCCAGCAGCCGCCCTTGGCCGAGCTGCCAGTCCCAGCCCTGGGGCCCCTGACCGACCGCCAGGGCCAGCAACAGCGCCAGGCCGAGCAGCAACAACAGCCCGGCCAGCCGGCGTGGCGCCGACGCGGTCACGGCGCTGGCAACGCTGCTGGCCTGGGGTTGGCCGCCGGCCAGTTTCAGCCGCGGCAGCAACCAGAGCAGCAATGGCGCGCCGAGCAGGGCGGTGGCGGCGCCGGTGGGTACCAGTTCGGCCAGGCTGCCGGCCAGGCGCTGTACGCCCAGGTCGGTGACCCAGAGCAGCACCGCGCCCAGCAGCGGTGCCCAGATCAGCCGCTCACCCAGACGGCGGGCGCCGAGCAGGCGCACCAGCGCCGGGGCCGCCAGCCCGATAAAGCCGATGACCCCGACCGTGCTGACCACGCAGGCGCTGAGGAACACCGCCAGCGCCAGGCTGGCCACCCGCAAGGCGCGCAGCGGCACGCCGAGGCTGCGGGCGCCGCTGTCGTCCAGTTCCAGCAAGGCCAGCGGTCGCAGCAACGGCAGCACCAGCAGCAGGCCGATGGCCAGGCGCGGCAGCAGAAAACTCACCCCCTGCCAGCCGTTCTGGCTGAGCGAGCCGGAGCCGAAGATAAACAGCGCGTTGAGGTCCTCCTGCTGGATCAGCATCAGGCTGGTGCTCAGGGCGCTGAGGTACAGGCTGACCACCAGCCCGGCGAGGATCAGCGTCAACGGCGCCAGCCCGCGGCGCCAGGCCAGGGCGAACACCAGCAAAGTCGCGGCGCCGCCGCCGGCCAGGGCCACCCATTCGCGGCCCAGCAGCAGGCCCGGGGCCCAGAGCGTGGCCATCAGCAGCGCCAGCTGCGCGCCGCTGGCCATGCCCAGGGTGGTCGGCGAGGCGAGCGGGTTGCGCAGCACCTGTTGCATCAGGGTGCCGGCCAGCGCCAGGGTGGCGCCGCACAGGCCGGCCATCACCAGGCGCGGCAACCAGCTGAAGTGCAGGATCAACTGGCGCATGTCCGCTTCATCGGGGGCCCACAGGGCCTGTAACCAGAGCGACGCCGGCAGGCGGTTGGCCAGGTCGCTCAGGGCCAAGGCCAGGGCGATCGCCAGCAGCAGGCCGCAGAGCCAGGCCGGATGGCGGGCGAAGCCCCAGCCGTGGGTGGGCCAGGAAACAGTGCTGCTGGAGCTGCTCATAAGGCCGCCCCGGCCAGGTGCTGTTCCAGCAAGCCGGCGAAGCGCTCGGCGGCCAGCAGGCCGTTGAAACTCCACACCGGCGGCAAGGCCGTTACTCGGCCCTGGCGCACCAGCGGCAGGCGTTGCCACAGGGCGCTGGCGGCCAGGCCCTGGGAGGTACCGGGGGGCAAGGGTTCGAGGTAGAGCAGGGCCGCCTCCGGGCGTTCCGCCAGGCGCTCGATACCTTGTTGGCTAAAGCCCCAGTAGTTGGTGGGTCCCTGCCAGGCGTTCTGCAGGCCGACTCGATCGAGCACCCCCTGATAAATGCTGTGTTTACCGAACAGCCGCACGTGACGCTGATCGAGAAAGGTCGCCACGTAGAAGGGCGGCTGCGTGCGGCTGGCCAGGCGGCCACGCACCTCGGCCAGGCGCGCCTCGACCCGGGCGATCAGCGCTTCGCCCGCCGCCTCGCGGTGCAGCAGGCTGGCCAGCTCGCGGGTGACCCGCTGGGCGCCAACATAGGCTTCGGCCTCCGGGGTGTAGATGGCCAGCACCTTGACCGGCGCGATGCGCTCCAGTTGGGCGCGACTGGCGGCGAACTGCGGGGTGATCAGGATCAGGTCCGGTGTCAGGCGGCTGAGCAGTTCCAGATTGGGCTCCACGCGCATGCCCAGGTCGATGACCTGCGCCGGCAGCGCCGGGGCACCGACCCAGCGCCGGTAGCCCTCGGTCTGCGCCACGGCCACCGGTGTCACGCCGAGGCCGAGCAGGGTTTCGGTCAGGCCCCAGTCGATCACCGCGATGCGCGGCGGCGTTACTGGCGCGGCGGCCTGGCAGGCGAGGGCGACGGCCGCCAGCAACCCGAACAGCCAGCGCATCAGTGCACCACCGCGATCGAACGGTCGCGGTGCCGCAGCACCGTCATCGGGATGCCATAGATGGCCTGCAGGGTGTCGCTGCGCATCAGCTCGGCGGGGCTGCCTTGCACCAGCAGGCGGCCGCTGTGCAGGGCAATCAGGCGGTCACAGTAGCGGCTGGCCAGGTTGACGTCGTGCAGCACCACCACCACGCCCAGGCCCAGGCTCTGGGACAGCTGGCGGACCAGGGCCAGCACCTCTTCCTGGTGGGCGATATCCAGCGCCGACGTCGGCTCGTCGAGCAGCAGGTAACGGCTGTTCTGCGCCAGCAGCAGGGCCAGCCAGACGCGCTGGCGTTCGCCGCCGGACAGGCTGTCGGCCTGACGTTCGGCGAACCGCAGGCTATCGGTCAGCTCCAGCGCACGCTGCACCTGGGCGTGGTCCTCGGCACTGAAGCGCCCGAGCAGGCCGTGCCAGGGGTAGCGGCCGAATTCGACCAGCTCGCGGACTGTGAGGTTTTCGGCGGCCGGCAGCTGCTGCGGCAGGTAGGCCACCTGGCGGGCGAAGGCACGCTCCTGCCACTGGGACAGGGGCCTGCCGTCCAGGCTTAGCCGCCCGGAGGAAGGGGGTTGCTGGCGGGCCAGCAACTTGAGCAGGGTGGATTTGCCCGAGCCGTTATGGCCGATCAGGCCGACCATCTGCCCGGGTAGGATCTGCAAGCTCAAGGGCTGTAGCAGCGGACGATCGGGCAGGCTGAAACTGACGGCTTCCAACTCGAACATAAAGGCTCCGGCAACTCCGGGCGGACCGGAGTGAGACAGATGTATCGAAAAGAGGGAAACCTTAAATCAAAATGCTAATGGTTATCAATTAATTAGACGGCTACCAGGCTCAGCAGGCGATCGTCGTCCTGGCTGAATTGCCCCTCGAGCGCGCGGCCCTGATGCCAGTCGGTGCTCAGGTCGATCAGCAGGCGCAGGCGCGCCCGGCCGTCCGTTGACCATTCCAGCAGCTCGGCATGTTCGAAATAGAAGCGGGTCCGCACCAGCGGGTAGAGTGCCTTGAACAGGCTCTCCTTGAGGGAAAAGGTCAGGGTCACCAACAGGGCGCGTTGTTCCTGGGGGAGCTGCTGCAGGCGCTGCAGCTCATTGGCAGTCAGGATCTGCTCAGCCAGGCGCTCGGCGCGTTCGGCGCTCAGCAGTTGCTCCAGGTCCAGGCCGAGGCCCTGGCAGCCGCTCGCGGGGGCGACCACCGCGGCGGCCCAACCGGCGCCGTGGGTGATCGAACCGACCAGGCCGGGCGGCCACTGCGGCGCGCCATCGTCGCCGACCGCCGGGACACTGGCGTGGCCGGTCAGCTGCAGCAGCGCCGCCCGGGCGCAGATGCGTCCGGCGAGAAATTCGCTTTGGCGCTTGGCCACGCCACGGGCCGGGGCGATGCCCTGGCGAGGGAAATCCTCGGGTTGCCACAGCGCCGGATCAAAGCGCGTGCGCAACAGTCGCGCGCCCGGCACGGGGAAGGGCAGGGGCCAGCGATCGTCCAGCGGGGTGCAGCAGGCAGGCAGGGGAGGCAGGTTCATCGCCGCATTCTGCCCGATCAGGAGGGGCGGCGGCGAGTCGAGGGTACGCTCATCGGGTGGTTCGCCCGGTTACACTTCGTTGCAAATAGCCTACAAAGGCTCAACGGAAGTGCGAACAGGTTCCGCGCAGACTGCAGGCTGTGTTTCTTCGGGAACGCAGGTGAGGTTACTGTCGACGTCTTCGCAGGTGTCGACCTTTTCTCTGAGATTGAGTACGGGAGCCCGTTTGGGCTCCCGTTTTTTTTTTGCGTTTTATCCTGTTGCGCGCACTGCGGGCGGCGATTCGCCGCGGCGGGCTGACGCTGGACGGCGCGCCGAGGCCGCCCTATGGGGCCGGCGGTGCGGTGGTTTGTCCCTCTAATACACCAGCTTTGTACCGGGCTAATTTTCCTGGGCGCGGTAGGCGCCCGGGGTCAGCCCGGTCCATTTCTTGAAGGCGCGATGAAAGGCCGAGGGCTCGGAAAATCCCAGCTGTTCGGCGATGTCCTGGATCGACAGGTCGGCGCGCCCCAGGTGGTAGATCGCCAGGTCCCGGCGCAGGTGGTCCTTGAGCTCCTGGAAGCTCGAACCCTCCTCGCGCAGGTGCCGGCGCAGGGTCTGCGGGCTGATGTGCAAGTGCTGGGCGACCGCGTCCAGGTCCGGCCAGTCGCTGCAGGTGCGCCCCAGCAGGCGGCGGATCTGGCTGCTCAGACTGTCGCCCCCGTCGGGACGGGCCAACAGGTCGGCCGGCGAATGCTCAAGAAAATGCTTGAGCGTACGTTCGTCCTGCAGCAGCGGCATGTCCAGGTAACGCGCGTGGAACAGCAGGCTGGTGCGCCCGGCGGCAAACCGCCGGGAACAGGGGAAGAGCAGGTCATACTCGCCGACGTGGGGCGGTTCGACGTAGGTGAAGGTGGCTTCCTCCAGGCGGATGCGTTGACCGATCAACCAGCTGCCCAGGCGGTGCCAGATCACCAGCAGGCTCTCCACCAGGAAATGTTCCGGGTCCCGTAGCGCCGCACCGTCGACCGTCAGCCGTGCCCAGTCGCCTTCGCGCTGCAACTGGATACCTGGTGACGCCGGAAACAGGCCATAGAACAGCGCGCCGCGGTTCAGGGCCTTGTCCAGGGTGCGGCAATGGATGATGGCATGGCACATCATGGCGAAGGTGCCGCGCTTGCTCGGCTGCTCGCCCAGCCCCATGTACTCGTCGTCCAGGGCCTCCCACAAGCCTTGCAGCAGCCGGGTGAACTGCTCGGGGGCGATGCGCGCGCGCGGTTCCTCCAGGAGTGCGGGCTGGATCGCCACCTGGCGCAGCAGGGCGCTGCAGTCGTGGCCCTGGCGTTCGGCACCGCGCAGGGCGGCACGGACAAAATGGCTGGCGATGGTGCGTTCGCGCATGGCGGGGCTCGTCGGAAAACTGCCCGGATGGTAGGCCGCCACGGGCGGCAGGAACAAGTCCCAGGCGCGCGAATAGAACCTCTGGCAGGGCCTGCCTGGGAGGCGTGGCGTGATGCCACGCACCGTTCGGAGGACATGGGGTGGTTGGTGGGAATCCCGCCAGCGAGCGGGCGGAAAGCCGCCATCAATCTCCCTTGCAGGTCTCTTTGTATTTTATAACTTATTGTTTTTAAACATAAAAAAAGAATAAAAAAAATGGCACGGGCTTTGCGATAGGGCTGTTACCCCAGGCTGTGGCCGGGGCACAAGAAAGCCCTTCGGAGCAGGAGGGCATAAGCAGTGACGCACACACCGAGGTTGGTGCGGTGCAGCACCCCTGAGGATTCCTGTCATGACCCGTACTCCCTTCTACAAGAGTTTGTATGTCCAGGTGCTGGTGGCCATCGCCATCGGTATCGCCCTCGGCCACTTCTATCCGGAAACCGGTGTAGCGCTCAAACCCCTGGGCGACGGTTTCGTCAAATTGATCAAGATGGTCATCGCCCCGATCATCTTCTGTACCGTGGTCAGCGGCATCGCCGGCATGCAGAGCATGAAGTCGGTGGGCAAGACCGGCGGCTACGCGCTGTTGTATTTCGAGATCGTGTCGACCATCGCGCTGATCATCGGCCTGATCGTGGTCAATGTGGTCGAGCCGGGCGTGGGCATGAACATCGACCCCACTACCCTGGACACCAAGGGCATCGCGGCCTACACCCAGGCCGGCGCCCAGCAGAGCACCGTGGCCTTCCTGCTCAATATCATCCCGGGCACGGTGGTCGGTGCCTTCGCCAACGGCGATATCCTGCAGGTGCTGTTCTTCTCCTTGCTGTTCGGCTACGCCCTGCATCGCATGGGCGACTACGGTCGTCCGGTGCTGGAATTTATCGATCGCATCGCCCACGTGATGTTCAACATCATTGGCGTGATCATGAAGCTGGCGCCGATCGGTGCGTTTGGTGCCATAGCCTTCACCATCGGTCAGTACGGCGTTGGCTCGCTGGTCCAGCTCGGCCAACTGATGCTGTGTTTCTATATCACCTGCGTGTTCTTTATCCTGGTGGTGCTGGGGGGTATCGCCCGGGCCCATGGCTTCAGCATCCTGCGTTTTATCAAGTACATCCGCGAGGAGCTGATGATCGTGCTGGGCACCTCGTCGTCCGAGTCGGCCTTGCCACGCATGCTGGCCAAGATGGAAAAACTGGGCGCGCAGAAGTCGGTCGTCGGTCTGGTGATTCCCACCGGTTACTCGTTCAACCTGGACGGCACCTCGATCTACCTGACCATGGCCGCGGTGTTTATCGCCCAGGCCACCAATACCCATATGGACCTGTCCCATCAGCTGACCCTGCTGGCGGTGCTGCTGATCGCCTCGAAAGGCGCCGCCGGAGTGACCGGCAGCGGTTTTATCGTGCTGGCCGCGACCCTCTCGGCGGTCGGCCATCTGCCGGTGGCGGGCCTGGCGTTGATCCTCGGCATCGACCGTTTTATGTCCGAGGCCCGTGCCCTGACCAACCTGATCGGCAATGGCGTGGCCACCATAGTCGTCGCCAAGTGGTGCAAGCAGCTGGACGAGGACTGCCTGCAGCGTGAGCTGAACGGCACCCCGCAAGCGGACCTCAAACCCGTCACCGCACTGTCTTGAGCGAACCGGCGCGGCGCGCCTGCTGGCCGCCGTTGCCGTGATTTCCCTTACCCCCACTCCACAAGGGCGGGGGCTCCTGCAGCCCGCCTCGATGCGGGCTTTTTTTGGCCCGCGGCGTGGCCGAAAGGGTCAATCGCGGCTGAGCGCTTGGGTCATTGAGGGCAGGGCGACTGGGGGCCTACCCTGCAGGACGAGTCAACTGCCGCGAGTGGCCCCCATGCAACGCATCCATTTCGACACCGAGCACCAGATGTTTCGCGAGTCCTTTCGCAGCTTCCTGAAAAAGGAGGTGGTGCCGCACCAGGACGCCTGGGAGGAGGCCGGCGTGGTCAGCCGCGAGGTCTGGCGCAAGGCCGGCGAAATGGGCTTTCTGCTGCCCTGGGCCGAGGAAGAGTACGGCGGCAGCGGGCTGAAGGATTTCCGCTACGAGCAGATCATGTGCGAGGAGTTGGCCGCGATCAACGAGGCTGGCTTTATGCTGCCGTTGCATTCGGCGTTGTGCGGGCCCTATATCGCCGAGTACGGCAACGCCGAGCAGAAAGCCCGCTTTATGCCGGGCATTATCCGCGGCGAGTGCATCCTGGCGGTGGCCATGACCGAGCCGAGCGCCGGTTCGGACCTGGCGGGCATGCGCACCACGGCGGTGGACAAGGGCGATCACTACGAACTCAACGGCTCCAAGGTGTTTATCTCCAATGGCCTGCTGGCCGACCTGGTGATAGTCGCGGCCAAGACCGACCCGGCCAACAAGCACGCCATGGGGCTGTTCCTGGTGGAGCGCGGCATGCCCGGCTTCGAGCGCGGCACGCCGCTGAAAAAACTCGGGATGAAGAGCCAGGACACCGCCGAGCTGTTTTTCAACCAGGTGAAGGTGCCCAAGGAAAACCTGCTGGGCGATGCCAAGGGCGGGTTCTTCTACCTGATGAACATGCTGGCCCAGGAGCGCCTGACCAATGCCTGCGGCGCGGTCGGCGGGGCCGAGGCGGCGTTGCAGGTCACCATCGATTACGTCAAGGAGCGCAAGGCCTTCGACCGGCCGATTTCGCACTTCCAGAACACCCGCTTCAAGCTGGCGGAGATGCGCACCCAGGTGGACGTCGCCCAGGTCTTTGTCGACCGCTGCGTGATGGACCACAACCAGAAAAAACTCACCCCCGAGGTCGCCGCCGAGGCCAAGCTGTTCACCACCGAACTGCTGGGCAAGGTGGTGGATGAGGGTGTGCAACTGCACGGCGGCTGGGGCTACATGTGGGAGTACCCGATCTGCAAGATGTACGCGAACGCGCGTATCCAGCGCATCTTCGCCGGTACCTCGGAAATCATGAAAGAGATCATCAGCCGCGGCATGAAGCTGTAACCCGCGTGGGCCCTGTCCCGGGTCAGCGGATTGAGCAAAAGGAGAGACCATGAACCCCGTTAACCTGGCCATCGATGCCTGGGCCCAGCCCGCTGGTGCCTACCGTGAAAGCATGCCCGAGGTGGTGCGGCTGTTCGAGAAGTCCGGTTCGGCCGAGCTGCTCGATCGCCGCCTGACCCCCGAAGAGACGGTGGCCGAGATGGACCAGGCCGGCGTGGCTACCTTGTTGTTGTCGGCCTGGTGCCGGCCTGGTCGCTGGGTCTGCAGCAACGACGAGATCGCGGTCTTTACCCGGGCCTTTCCCGAGCGCTTCGTCGGGGTGGCCACGGTCGACCTGAGCAAGCCGCTGGCGGCGGTGCGCGAGCTGGAGCGGGCGGTCACCGAGCTGGGCTGCAAGGCCCTGCGCATCGTGCCCTGGTTATGGCAGCTGCCACCCAACCACCGCTGGTATTACCCCCTTTACGTGAAATGCATCGAGCTGGATATCCCGTTCTGTACCCAGGTCGGGCATACCGGGCCGCTGATGCCGTCCGAGACCGGCCGGCCGGTGCCCTACCTGGACGAGGTGGCGCTGGATTTCCCGGAGCTGCGTATCGTCGCCGGACATATCGGCCATCCCTGGACCGACGAGATGATCGGCCTGGCCTGGAAACACGACAATATCCATATCGACACCTCGGCCTATCTGCCGCGCTACTACCCGCCGCAGCTGCTGCAGTTCATGGGCAGCTACGGCCAGGACAAGGTGCTGTTCGGCAGCAACTTCCCGCAATTGTCCCTGAGCCGTTGCATGGCGCAGGTCGATGAGCTGGGTCTGTCGGAGGCGGTGCGCGACAAGTTCCTGCACGGCAATGCCCGGCGGGTGTTCAAACTGTAAAAGGCGTGTCGCTGGCGGTTGGGTGCAAGGCCCCCGGACAATAATAAGAAAAGGGAAAAAAGGATGAGCGAGCAGTTGCCGCTGCAGCGCCTGGCCCACTGGGTCGCCCAACGCCCGCAGGTGGTATGGCTAAGCCAGCCGGTGGACGGGCAGTGGCACGACCTGACCTGGTGCCAGGTCGACGAGCAGGCGCGGCGCATGGCCAGTGCGCTGCGTGGGTTGGGCTGCCAGCCGGGGGAGCGGGTGGCGCTGCTGGCGAAGAACTGCGCCGAATGGTTTATCGCCGACCTGGCGATCATGCTCGCCGGGCTGGTCAGCGTACCCCTTTACCCCTTGCAGGCGCCCGAGAGCATCGACTACGTGCTGCGTCACGCCCAGTGCAAGGCGATCTTCCTCGGCAAGCTGGACGAGCCGGACAAACTGGCCGCCGGCATTCCGGCCGAAGTCATCCGCATCGCCCTGCCTTATCCGACCCTGGCCGCGCAGCATCACTGGAACGAGCTGTTGAGCCATTACCCGCCGTTGGCCGCGGGGCACTGGCAGCGGCCAGACGAACTGGCCAGCATCCTCTACACCTCGGGCACCACCGGCCAGCCCAAGGGCGTGATGCTCAGCCCGCGTGCCTTCGCGTTCGCCGCCAGCCGCTCGGTGGCCGAAATGCGCCTCGACGAGCGCGACCGGTTTTTCTCCTATTTGCCGCTGTCCCATGCCGCCGAGCGTTTTCTGGTGCAGATGAACAGCCTCTATAGCGGTGGGCGGGTGGCCTTCGTCGAGTCCCTGGAGAGTTTCGCCCGCGACCTGCGGCATGTGCGGCCGACGGTGTTTTTTTCCGTGCCGCGCCTGTGGACGCGCTTCCAGCTGGGGGTGCTGGAGCGGCTGCCCCAGGCACGGCTGCAGCGGCTGTTGCGAGTGCCGCTGCTGGGCCGGTTGCTGGCCTGGAAGATCCGACAGGGGCTCGGCCTGGACCGCGCCCGGGTGCTGGTCAGCGGTGCGGCGGCCATCGCCCCGGCCCTGCTCGACTGGTACCGGCGCATCGGCCTGACCCTGTGCGAGGGTTATGGCATGACCGAACACTTCGCCTACGGCACCTTCAACCGTCCCGGTCAGGTGCGCTTCGGCTCGGTCGGCAGAAGCATGCCGGACAACGAGCTGCGCATCGCCGAAGACGGCGAGATCCTCTTTCGCAGCCCGGCGCTGATGCTGGGTTATTACCTGGACCCGGAAAAGACCGCGAAAACCTTGCGCGACGGCTGGCTGCACACCGGCGACAAGGGTGAGGTCGACGCCGAGGGCTACCTGCGCATCACCGGCCGGCTAAAGGACATCTTCAAGACCAGCAAGGGCAAGTACGTCGCGCCCGGTCCCATCGAAGGGGCGATCGCGCAGAACCTGATGGTCGAACAGGTGTGCCTGATGGGCAGCGGCCTGGACCAGCCCCTGGCCCTGATCGAGCTCAGCCCGGCGGCCCGGGCCTTGGCCCGCGAGCAGGTCACGGCGGCGCTGGAGGCCAGCCTGCGGCGGCTCAACGAGCAGCTGCTGCCCCACGAACGTCTTAGCCATTTCGTGCTGGTACGCGAGCCCTGGACGGTGGATAACGGCTGCATGACACCGACCATGAAGATCCGCCGCGCGGTGCTGGAAGCGCGCTTCGCCGACCAGGTGGCCAGGCTCGATGCCGAGCCAGCCTTGCATTGGCAGTAAGCGCGCGCCGGGCCCGATGACCCTTTTACGATCCCAGGAGCTGCCATGAACGGCCCGTTGTCCACGCTGAAAATCCTCGATTTTTCCACCCTGCTGCCAGGGCCTTTCGCCTCCCTGTTGTTGGCCGACATGGGCGCCGAGGTGCTGCGGGTGGAGTCGCCCAGCCGGATGGACCTGGTGCGGGTGCTGCCGCCCCACGACGGTGGTGTCTCCGCCAGCCACGCCTACCTGAACCGCAACAAACGCGGCATGGCGCTGGACCTCAAGCAGGCGGCCGCGGTGGCGGTGGTCAAGCAACTGGTAAGCGAGTACGACATCGTCCTGGAGCAGTTCCGCCCCGGGGTGATGGACAAGCTGGGGGTGGGGTACGCCGCGCTCAGCGCGATCAACCCGCGTTTGATCTACGTCTCGATCACCGGCTATGGCCAAACCGGCCCCTACAAGGACCGCGCCGGCCACGACATCAATTACCTGGCGTTGTCCGGTATCGCCAGTTACACCGGGCGGCGCGACAGCGGTCCCTTGCCGCTGGGGATCCAGGCGGCCGACATCGCCGGAGGTTCGCTGCACGGGGTGATCGGCTTGCTGGCGGCGGTGATCCAACGTCAGGCGACCGGCCTCGGCCAACAGGTCGATATCAGCATGACCGACTGCGCCTTTGGCTTGCACGGCTTGGCCGGGGCGGGCTACCTGGCGGCCGGCGTCGAGCCGGAGTTGGAAAACCAGGCGCTCAATGGCGGCAGTTTCTACGACTACTACCGCAGCCGCGACGGCCGCTGGTTCGCCGTGGGCAGCCTGGAACCGGCCTTTATGCAACTGCTGTGCGCCGCCATCGAGCGCCCTGAGCTGGCGTCCCGCGGCTTGTCGCAGCGCCCCGAGGATCAGCAGGCGCTTAAGGCGCAGATTCAGCTGGAGTTCGAGAAACGCGATTTCGCCGACTGGCGCGAGCGTTTCGCCGCGCTGGATGCCTGCGTCGAGCCGATGCTGAGCTTGGCCGAAGCGGTCGAGCACCCGCAGCTGCAGGCCCGTGGCCTGGTCACCCAGGTGCCCCGTGGCGATCATCCGCCACAGGCGCAGATCGCCTGTCCGATCAAGTTTTCCGCCGGCTTGCCCGCCCCCCGGCATATCGGCGCCGCGCTGGGGGCGCACACCGAGGAGGTGCTGCGCGAACTGGGTTATGCCGCCGAGCAGATCGCCCAGCTGCGGGCCGACAAGGTGGTGGCCTAAAGGCCAGGGCCTGGGGCCATTTTTGCGGCAACGCGGTGCGTGTGGCCAGTGTCCACAGGCTTTAGGTATTTTCCGCCCGGTCGAATGAGCGCAGGGCGGCCGCGGCCGCAGGCGCCGTACCCGAGCCCGGGTCTGCAAAAGCGGCCTGAGGCTGCGTCCACCGGGAGCAAAATTTCCCGCCTCGCATGGCTCGCCAAGTCCAGGGTTTTCAGGCATAAGCCAGGGGCTATTTCATCTGTCTGGGACAACGCATGTATTCGGGTGAAAAATTCAATGCCTGGACCCACCTGGTCGGTGCGGTTCTGGCCTGTCTGGGTGCGCTCTGGCTGCTGGTCCTGGCAGGGCAGGACGGCGATCCCTGGAAGATCGTCAGCGTCGCCCTCTATGGCTTTACCCTGGTCCTGCTGTATAGCATCTCGACCCTCTATCACTGCGCCCGCGGGCCGTCCAAGCGGCTGATGCAGAAACTCGACCACCTGTCGATCTACCTGTTGATCGCCGGCAGCTACACCCCGTTCTGCCTGGTGACCTTGCGCGGGCCCTGGGGTTGGTCGCTGTTCGGCACGGTGTGGGGATTGGCAGTGCTGGGCATGCTGCAGGAAATCAAGCCGCGCTCGGAAGCGCGGGTGCTGTCCATCGTGATCTACGCGGTGATGGGCTGGATAGTGCTGGTGGCGGTCCAGCCGTTGATCGCCGGCCTGGGCACCACTGGTTTCGCCTGGCTGGCCGGCGGCGGGGTGTTTTACACGGTCGGCATCATTTTCTTCGCCTATGACAGCCGCTTCCGCCATTGGCACGGTATCTGGCACCTGTTTGTCATGGCCGGCAGCGCCCTGCACTTTGTCGCGGTGCGTTACTACGTGCTCTAGTGTCCACCGGCCCTGGTGCACATGCCCGACCTGGCGGTGGTGGCTGTCGTACCAACATGCGAGGATCGGCGTTTGCCTCGTGAGGAGTACCTGCGTGCTCGCTGCCCCTATCGAAACCTGGCTTGCCGACCTGCACTTGATCGACCCGGATCGTCATGCCTGGGTACTGCAGGTGCGGGCGCGAGTGCTGGCCCTGGGCCCCGAGGTCGAGGAACAGGTCAAATACGGCGGCCTGGTGTATTCGCGGCCCCTACCGTTATGCGGCATTTTCAGTTACGGCGGGCATGTGTCCCTGGAGTTCAGTCAGGGCGCGGCCCTGGCCGACTCGCATGGGCTGCTCGAAGGGCAGGGCAAGGGCCGTCGCCACCTGAAACTGAGGAGCGCCGAGGATATCGAACGGTGCCGGGTGGTGGCGTATCTCGCTCAGGCGTTCGCCGCCGCAGGCTAAAGGTCCTGGCGGCTGAAAAATCTCATAAATATAAAATAAGGAGCGACTTATGTTGATGACGGCGGCCTGGTGTTTGTTCGCGCTCGGGATCCTGCATGTGCTGTATGGCGTGGTCTGGTTCAAGACACCGGTCAAGGAGGCGTTGGCCCAGGGTTTTATCGGTCAGTTCATGGGCATCGAGGCGCGGCGGTTGGCGTTTTGGTTCATCATTTTCGGCCCGCTGCTGGCCATGGGTGGGCATATCGCGGTGTATGCGGTCAGTCATGCCGATTACGGCCTGATCAAAATCATCGGCTTTTATACCTTCGGTATTTCCCTGGTCAGTGTACTGGCGCTGCCAAAGTCACCGTTCTGGGGCGCCTTGCTGCTGGCCCCGGTTTTTATCGCGGGCGGCTACGGCTGGATTTCCTGAGCGCCCTGGTTGCTCCAACAGCTCCGGCCTGGGACTGGTCGAGGCAACGGCCCGCGTGGTATCAAGGAGCATGCCAGTCTGGCGCTAAACCGCGCTGCGCTGTTTCCACATGAATTCGAGGCAGGACGCCTTATGACGCCATATCTGCTGTTTCTCGCCGTGGCCACCGCCACCGTCTTCAGCCCGGGGCCCGGGGTGCTGATGACCCTGACTAACGCCTTGCAGTCGGGGTTCAAGGGCACCGTCAGCGGTATCCTGGGCATTGCCGTGGGTGCGTTGATCGTCGCGGGCATCTCGGCGACCAGCCTGGGGTTGCTGTTGGCCGCTTCGGCCTTGGCCTTTACGGTGCTCAAGTTAATCGGTGCGGCGTATCTGATCTACCTGGGGGTGAAGCTGTGGCGGGCGCCACCGCTGCACTTCGACACGGGCGTGGCGGCCCGTCCGCGCTTCGGCCGGCGTTTCGTCGAGGGCCTGTCCCTGCAACTGACCAACCCCAAGGCGATCTTCTTTTTTCTTTCGGTGTTTCCCCAGTTTATCGACCCGGGTCGGGATTACGCCGTGCAGTTCGCCAGCCTGGTGCTGACCTACAGCGCGCTGGTGGTGCTGATCCATTGCGGCTACGCGCTGTTCGCCCAGCGGGCGAAAGGCTGGCTCAGCGCACCGCGTGGCGGTCGGCTGCTCAACCGCCTCGGCGGGGCGACCTTTATCGGTTTTGGCGCGGCGCTGGCGACGGCCAAACGCTGATTCCTGGCGGATCGATCCGTTTCTGAACCCCTGTCCACAAGGAACCCCCATGGTCACCTGCTACCTGCGTTATGTGCTCGATCCAACCAAAGTGCGCGAGTTCGAGCACTACGGCAAACTCTGGATTCCCCTGGTGGAGAAATTTGGCGGCCAGCACCACGGCTACTTTTTGCCCTCCGAAGGGGCCAACAATATCGCCCTGGCGCTGTTTACCTTCCCCAGTCTGGCCACCTACGAGCAGTACCGCATCGACTCCATGACCGATGTGGAGTGCCTGGCGGCATTCGGCTATGCCCAGCAGACCGGTTGCATCCTCAGCTACGAGCGCAGTTTTTTCCGGCCGGTGTTCGAGTAGGCACACCCAGGCTTCGATCGAAGCCGCGCAGCCCTGACTTTTCTTAGCGAGATGCTTATGACCCAGCTCCACCTGGTATTTGGCGCCCAAGGCGCCGGTAAAAGCACCTATGCGTTGCAACTGGCCGCCGAGTTCGGGGCGGTGCGTTTTTCCATCGACGAATGGATGGGCGAACTGTATGGCCCCGACATGCCACAGCCCCTGGACCTGCACTGGATCATGGCGCGCGTAAGGCGCTGCGAGCAGCGCATCTGGTCGACGGCCCTGCAGGTCATTGGCACCGGTGGTCGGGTGGTGCTCGACCTGGGTTTTATGAAGGTCGCCGACCGGTCGCGTTTCCTGGCGTTGGCCGAGGCTGAAAGCTACTCGGTGCAATTGCACCCTGTGACGGCGCCGCTGGCGTTGCGCCGTGAGCGCGTACTGGCGCGCAATGCCGCGCGAGGCGAGACCTTTGCCTTCGAGGTGACGCCAGCCATGTTCGATTTTATGGAGTCGCAATTCGAAGCGCCCAGCGCGGAAGAATTGGCCCGGGCGACCCTGTTTAGCACCGCTTGATCGACCGTTACTCCAGCCGTTGCTGGCCGCTGAACACCAGTGGCCCACGGCAGCGCCGACACAGGTAACGGCGCCCCTTGGTCACCAGGGTGTGGCGCTGGGCGGAAAAGGCGAAGTCGTTGTCCGGGCATTGGCAGTGATAGACGTAGCGGGTGGCCTGGCGGCGGCTGATCGCATAGGTATGGCAACGATTGGGCGGCAGGCCGTAGACGCCGCGCATGATCAGCTGCCATTCCTCGCCGTGGGGCTGGATCCGCGAGCCGAACATCTGCCGCGCGACCATATGCGCCACCTCGTGGGCCACGGTCTGCGTGAGGAAGTCGTCGCGGTTTTCCCGGTACAGCTGCGGATTAAAGCGCAGCAGGTTCTCGTCCAAGTGCGCCACGCCGGCTTTTTGTCCGCGCAGCTTCAGGCTGACTTCGGCACGAATGAACCGGCGTTTGAAGAATATCTC
Source organism: Pseudomonas sp. (assembly GCF_040514055.1). Taxonomy (GTDB): domain Bacteria; phylum Pseudomonadota; class Gammaproteobacteria; order Pseudomonadales; family Pseudomonadaceae; genus Aquipseudomonas. Next base: position 91,869 of record NZ_JBEVDL010000034.1, on the reverse strand, counting down.
CGCTTGTTCATAACAAGCGTCCACGCGGGCATAAAGCAGATCGGGCATACGGGGGACCTCCGGCCGGCAATTATGCCGCAAAACCCCGGCGGGCTGCTGTCACTGGTCGCCTGATGCTTCCATGGCCGTCACCTGGGCCGGCTCCACCTGGCTCCCGCCCAGCTGGCAGTGCCGACAGCCCGGCAGACCGCCGGAATCGGCGCCAGCGGCAGCAGGCTGGCGCCGCTGTTCCCGGGTGCGAACTGCCTCCCGGGCCCGGTCGGGGTGGGGCGGGCAGTGCTGGATCAACGCAGGTCTGCTGCGGCGTTGGCCGGGGCCGCGGCGATACGGGCACTGTCCACAGGCCTTAGGCGACGCGCTTAAGAAAGCCTTGATGGCCGGCCCTGTGCGGTTTGCTTGAGCCTGGGTGGTGATAGGGACGCCCATAAAAAAGCCGCCCTTGGGCGGCCTTTTTAAGTGGGGCTGGTTGGTGGTCAGCTGGTATAGACCGGCCCCACACCGTGGCCCCAGACGATCACCGACAAGGCCATCATGGACACCAGCATCACCAGGCCGACCGCCAGTACCGAGCTGGAGAACAGAAAGCCCTCGTCCTGCGGGATGCTCATAAAGGTCGGGATGCCGACATAAAGCAGGTAGACCGTGTAACAGATCGCCGCGGTGCCGACGAACATGGCCAGCCAGATATTCGGATAAAGTGCGGCCAGGCCGCCGACGAACAGCGGGGTGGCGGTGTAGGCGGCGAACACCACGCATTGCGCCATGCTTGGGCTGGCATCGTAGGTACGGGACATCCAGTTGATAAAGGCGCCCATGACCGCCACGCCCGCCAGCATTGCCAGGTAGGACATAAAGGTCAGCTGCATGGCGCTGCTTTCGGTGAGCATGACCGGCGCCCGGTCACCGATCGACCAGCCGACCTGCGAGGTGCCAATATAGGCGGAGATGGCCGGAATGGCCGCCAGGATCAGTACATGGGTAAGGTACATGTGGCTAATGCTTTCTTCTTCGCCACGGATTTCCTGCCATTCCTGATCGGGATGAGTGAAGAGCCCCCAAACGTGATGAATCATGCCAAACACCTCCTCTTATTATGGCGGTCGCCCCCCGGCGTGTGCCCGCCGCGCACAGGGTGCACAAGACGGGTACAAGGCCGAACCTCTGCGACCGTATGTCGCAGTATAGGCAAGGGCTGGAGAGCAAGCGGGCTGTGGGCTAGAGCGAATCGATCTGTAAACGCTATTGGTAATAGCGTTCCAGTATCTCCATCGCCAGATTGATCGATTGCAGGCGCTCGTGGCTGCCGCCGCGGTCGGGGTGATGTTGGCTGACCAGCTGGCGGTAGCGGTATTTAACGGTGGCCAGGTCGAGGGATGGCGAGGCCGCGTCGAGCTCGAACAGCTGCAGGGCCGCCTGCTTTTCGTCGCCGCCGCGCAGGCGTTGCCAGAAGCTGGCCAACAGTTGCTCCACCTCCCGCTCGCCGGTGTCCTGCAGTTGACTGAGGTCCAGGTAATAGCTGCGTAGCGGGTCGTGCTGGGTCAGTGCCGCCGATTCCGGCTGGTAGGGCAGCAGCTGGATGCACAAGGGGCTGATCGCCAGGTGGCCGCTGCCGCTCTGCCACAGGCGGTCGCGCAGCTGGTACAAGGCGTTGAACAGCAGGAAGTGAGTGCGAAACAGCACCAGCTTGTCGGTCAGGGGCTGCTGCGGCACATGCGGCGACTGGCGCGCCCTGAGCCGCTGGATCAGCCCGTATTCGCTGCAGCCGTCGGGTGCCGCGCGCAGCAGGTCCAGCAGTTGCTGCGCGAGGTCGGATGCGGGGTCCAGGTTGGCGTTCATCGGGCGAGCCTATCACAGGGCGCTGGGGCGGCGATTTTCCGGTCATGGCGAATGTGACGCTGGTACTGCCATGGGGTCGTGGGCTGGGGCTGAGCGGACTTTCTGGGTAAAATGCTCGGCTTTCGTGGCTCCCCGGATTCCAGCGCACCATGGGCACTCTGTCGGTTACTCAGAACAAACTGCAAAAACGCTTGCGCCGCCAGGCCGGCGAGGCCGTGGCCGATTTCGCCATGATCGAGGAGGGCGACAAGGTGATGGTCTGCCTGTCCGGGGGCAAGGACAGCTACACCCTGCTCGATGTGCTGTTGCACCTGCAAAAGGTCGCGCCCATCCGCTTCGAGCTGGTCGCGGTCAACCTGGACCAGAAACAGCCAGGCTTTCCCGAGCACGTGTTGCCGGCGTACCTCGAGTCCATCGGCGTGCCTTATCACATCGTCGAAAAAGACACCTATTCGGTGGTCAAGGAGAAGATCCCGGAGGGCAAGACCACCTGCTCGCTGTGTTCACGCCTGCGTCGCGGCACCCTGTACACCTTCGCCGACGAGATCGGCGCGACCAAGATGGCCCTGGGGCACCACCGCGACGATATCCTGGAAACCTTCTTTCTCAACCTGTTTTACGGCGGCACGCTCAAGGCCATGCCGCCCAAGCTCAAGGCCGACGATGGCCGCAACGTGGTGATCCGCCCGCTGGCCTACTGCAGCGAACGGGATATCGAGGCCTACTCGCAGTTGATGCAGTTCCCGATCATTCCGTGCAACCTCTGCGGCTCCCAGGAAAACCTGCAACGCCAGGTGGTCAAGGACATGCTGCTGGAATGGGAGCGCAAGGCGCCGGGCCGCACCGAGAGCATGTTCCGTGCCCTGCAGAATGTGATGCCCTCGCAACTGGCCGACCGCAACCTGTTCGACTTCGCCAGCCTGCGCATCGATGACACGGCGGCGCCACGCTTCGTCAACCTGACCAATCTCTGAGGCCGTCGGGGCCGCCGCCCGCGGCGACCCTGGCCGCCCACCCTGCAAGGGCTTCCATGCGCGATTACAGCTGGCTGAACCACTACTGCCTCAACCGTTTCGGCTCTGCGGCCGCCCTCGAGGCACGCCTGCCGCAACCGCTGCCCGACGCGCAGTTGCGGGCGCTGAGCGATGACCGTTACCTGTCGCTGATCGCCTTGCGGGTGTTTCGCGCCGGCCTCAAGCACAGCCTGGTGGACGCCAAGTGGCCGGCGTTCGAGCAGGCGTTTTTTGGCTTCGAACCGCACAAGGTGGTGCTGATGGGCGCCGAGCACCTCGAGCGGCTGATGCAGGATGCGCGCCTGATCCGCCACCTGGGCAAACTCAAGAGCGTGCCGCGCAACGCCCAGTTCGTCCTGGACGTGGCCCAGGAGAAGGGCGGTTTCGGCCAGTTGATCGCCGACTGGCCGGTGACCGATATCGTCGGCTTGTGGAAATACCTGGCCAAGCACGGCAGCCAGATGGGCGGGTTGTCGGCACCGCGGTTCCTGCGGATGGTCGGCAAGGACACGTTCATTCCATCCGACGACATGGTCGCCGCGCTCAAGGCGCAAAAAATCGTCGACAAGGTTCCCACCAGCCTGCGCGACCTGGCCGCCGTGCAAGCCGCCTTTAACCAGTGGCACGCCGAAAGCGGCCGGCCGCTGTGCCAGCTGTCGGTGATGCTGGCGCATACCGTCAATCACTGACGCGTTTGCCTGCGGTCGGCCCGGCACAGCGGTGCCCCACCCGCCCTGGCTGCGGTAAGCTGAGGCGTTGGGGACGATCCACGAGAGGGAGGCAGGCGATGGACGAGACCATCCGCAGGGTGGCCGAAAAACTGCAACAGACCGAGCGTATCCTGGTCATTACCGGGGCCGGGCTGTCCGCCGATTCGGGATTGCCCACCTACCGGGGCCTGGGGGGGCTGTACAACGCTGTGACCCAGGAAGGGCTGCCGATCGAAGAGGCCTTGTCCGGCCCCATGCTGCGCCGTGATCCGGCCCTGTGCTGGAAGTACCTGGCCGAGCTGGGGCGGGCGTGCCTGGGCGCCCAGCCCAATGCCGGCCATCATGCCATCGCCCGGTTGCAGCAGGGAAAGCCCCAGTGCTGGGTGCTGACGCAGAACATCGATGGTTATCACCGTGCCGCCGGCAGTGCGGCCGAGCGCCTGATCGAGATCCATGGCGAGCTGTCGCCGCTCTACTGTCAATCCTGCGGTGCCCTTAGCCCGGACCTTGCGGCGCATTTGCAACTGCCGCTGCCGCCCTTGTGCGCCTTGTGCGCCGGGGTGCTGCGCCCGCCTGTGGTGCTGTTCGAGGAAATGTTGCCGGAACCGGCCGTCGATTCCCTCTACGCGCAATTGCGCCAGGGTTTCGAGGTGGTGCTGACCGTCGGCACCACAGCCAGCTTCCCCTACATAGTCGAGCCGGTTACGCGCACCCGTCTAGCCGGGGGATTTACCGTCGACATCAACCCCTCGGTCACGGCGTTAGGGCGCTTAGCCGAGGTGCAAATCGCCGGCAGGGCCTTAGATGTCTTGCCGGAACTCGTGAGTCACATTAAGTTCGATTGAATTTGCAAATAGAGGGCATAGAAGGCATAGTCGCGACTTCTTAGAAATCAGCCACGGTCGTGCCCATGCTAAATCGCTTCGCACCCCTCGTGCCCCTCGCACTCAGTTTCCTGCTGGCGGCGTGTGCCGGCCATAGCCCGACACCCCCAGAGCCACACCCCTTCGACATCGTTTCAGCACCCTTCGAGCCCTCCCTGCTCGACGCCCCCGCCGAACCCATCGCACCCCAGGACACCCAGGAGTGGAAGGATTTCGCCAGCGGCAAACCCTATGTACTGCCCAGTTTCGCCGACAGCATCCTGGCCCATGGTCTGGCGCTGGTGGGCACGCGCTACCGTTTCGGGGGGACTTCGGTCACCTCCGGGTTCGATTGCAGCGGCTTTATCGGCTACCTGTTCAAGCAGGAAGTCGGCATGCAACTGCCGCGTTCGTCCCGCGACATGATCAATATCGATGCGCCCCTGGTGGCGCGTACCGAGCTCAAACCGGGCGACCTGGTGTTCTTCGGCACCAAGGGCCGGGGGCGTGTCAGCCACGCCGGCATCTACCTGGGGGACGACCAGTTCATCCACTCCTCCAGCAGCCGCAGTGGTGGTGTCCGTGTCGACAGCCTGGATGATCGCTACTGGAGCCGGACCTTTATCGAGGCCAAACGCGCCTTGGCCATGGCACCCAGCAGCGGCAAACCGGCGCAACGCTGATCGGCTTGCTGCGCGCGACTTGCGCGCGGCCCCGATGAACGGCAGAGTAGCGCCATCATCGTTCAGGACCGCTTCGTCATGCCTGTTACGGCCCGTATCGCCTTGCTGGTCCTGTTCGCGCTGCTCGGCGCCTGTTCTACCCATTCGCCTTCGTTGGAACCCCATGGCACGGCGCCGCCCGTGGCGTTCTCGCCCGAGGCCGAAGACGTGCTGTTTCGCGCCCTTGGCCTGGTCGGTACCCCGTACCGCTACGGTGGCAACACGCCGGAGGGCGGCTTCGACTGCAGTGGACTGATTGGTTACGTGTACCGCGATGCGGCCGGCCTCAATCTGCCGCGTTCTACCGCAGCGTTGCAAGGCCTGGGGGCGCCGCTGGTGGCGCGCCAGGCCCTGCAGAGTGGCGACTTGCTGTTTTTCGCCACCAACGGCGGCGGCAAAGTCAGCCACGCCGGTATCTATGTCGGGGAGGGGCGATTCGTCCACGCCCCCTCCAGTGGCGGCACGGTTCGCCTGGATAACCTGGGCGAAACCTACTGGCAAAAGACCTACCTGAGCGCCAAGCGGGTGCTGGATCCCGCGCACCTGGCACGCACCCCCTGACGTCCTGCGGTGGCGCGTCGGCGCCACTCCCGGGCGCTTCCACGCATGGAGCCTGGCATGACCAATCGCAGCCTCAACCTCGACGAGGGGCTTTATCAATACTTACTGGACGTCTCGCTGCGCGAGTCGCCCCTGCTGCAGCGCCTGCGCGCGGAAACCGCCGCTTTGTCGGTGGCGCGCTGGCAGATCGCCCCCGAGCAGGGCCAGTTTATGGCGCTGCTGGTGCAATTGACCGGGGCCCGGCGGCTGCTGGAGATCGGCACCTTCACCGGCTACAGCGCCCTGTGCCTGGCCCAGGCGATGCCGGCCGACGGACAGCTGCTGTGCTGCGACATCGACGAGCAGCACACCGCCATCGCGCGGCGCTACTGGCAGGAGGCGGGGCTGGCCGAGCGTATCGAGCTGCGCCTGGCGCCGGCCCTGGAAACCCTGGCCAACCTGGAGCGCTCGGGGCAGAGCGGCAGTTTCGACCTGATCTTCATCGATGCCGACAAGGCCAATTACCCGTCCTACCTGGAGCACGCCCTGGTCTTGTTGCGTACCGGTGGCCTGCTGCTGTTCGACAATACGCTGTGGAGCGGTCGGGTTCTCGAGAGCAATCCGGAAAGTGCCGATACCCGGGCGATCCAGGGCCTCAACCGGCGCCTGAAAAACGACCAGCGTCTGGACCTGTCGCTGCTGCCGTTGGGCGATGGCCTGACGCTGTGCCGCAAGCGCTGAACCAGGGCCTAGGGCGCGGGCCACGCCAGTGCGTAGGTGGCACCGATGGCGAAGACACCACCCTCGGTGTCCTGGTAATCCCAGCGCTCCACCCGCGCCTGCTTGCCGGCGCGGGTATCCAGGTACAGGCGATTGAAGGAGTTCGGCGCCGTGCCGCGCACCCGCGACGACAGCGTGGTGCCGGCCTGGACTATCCAGATATCCCGCGACAGGCTGGGGTACTGGTTGCGCAGCGGCAGCACGTAGGGCAGGTGGATGTGCCCGCCCATGACCAGGTCCAGGCCATCGTCGGCCCAGCGGCTGAGGGCGGCGAGCGCGCCGTGCTGGATGTTCTCCAGGTCGCTGAGTACCAGGGAACCGAAGGGCTGATGGGCCACGACTATCCGCACCTTGCCCGGGTCGCTGCGGCGTAGCCGTTCGCTTACGGCCAGGACCTGCTCGTGGGTGACCAGGCCGTCCTTGTGGCGCTTGGGGTGGGTGGTGTTGAGCCCGATGACCAGCAGTTGGTCGTTTTCGAAGCTCGGCTCCAGGTCGTCGCCGAAATACCGCTGGTAATTGTCGTAGGGCGCCATAAAGCGCGAGACCAGGTTAAGCAACGGCAGGTCGTGGTTGCCCGGGATCACCAGTCGCGCCGGTACGCCATAGCCCTGCAGGCGCTGCAGGAAGGCCTGGGCGGCGGCGAACTGACTGCCCCGCGCGCGTTGGGTGATATCGCCGGACAGCACCAGCAGGTCGGCGCCGTGTTCGCGCACATGGGCTTCCATGGCTGCGACCACCGCCGGTTGCTCGGTCCCGAAATGCGTGTCGGAAATCTGCACAATAGTCGTCATGGCGTACAGCATACCTGCGTTGCGGCAGGCTTCGGCAAAAAATGCCCGGTGCCGCAGCGCGGGTCAACGGGGGACGAAGTCTCCCAGCTCGCGGCTGTAGACATGCTCGCCCAGGGTGCCCTCGGCCGTGAGTTTCTCGACTTCCCGGCGCAGGTCGCCGACCCGTTGCGGGTAACGGCTTTCGCCGATCTTCAGCAACGCCCGCAGCGGCTCGGCGCTGGCCAGCGCGCTGGCGATTTCCGGGCTGCGCGCACGGCCCTGGTGACGGATATCGGCCACCACCAGGCAGATACTGTCCGCGGCCCCATCGAGACGGTACTGCTGGGCATAGCGGGCCATTTTTTCCTTGAAAAAACGGATGCCGACTTCAATCTGCGTCTGCCGGTGCGCCAGGTCGTTCTGCGACCAGTGGATAAAACGCGCGGCCTGGATCACCTCGGTGTCTTCCACCTGGGCGGTGCTCGGGTTCAGGTAGCGCATCAGCGCCTCGGTCGAACTGCTGCTTTCCAGCGCCTGCAAGCCGTGCTCGGAAATTCGGCAGATGCGCCCATCCTTGAGCTGCAGGTCGGGGAAATAGTCCTCGGCTTGGGGCAGTTTGAGCAGCGCGCGAAAAAACTGCACGAAGTCGCCCTCGGGTACATGGGCGGCGAATTGCAAGAAGGTGAAGGTGAAATGCGCGCGGTCGTAGGTGTTGAGCGTGTGGTAGAGCGCGCCCTCGACCACCGCCGTAGGGTGGATCAGGTCGGCCCAGAGGCCGTAGAGCGGGCGATACTCGTCGCGCTGGTAACGTTGTTCGGCAGTGCCGCTGATATTCATCAGCCCCTTGTTGCCTTCGAAACTGACCCGGCGGCCGATGGCGAACTCCTGGCCATCGATGCTGCCCACGTATTTGTTGCCGTCCCTGAGGGTGAAACTGACGATTTTCATCCGAGTCCGCCTTTTTCAGTCGTCCATTGAAAGCGTGCTCCTGAAAATTAGCAGTGCCTTTTAGCGCCTGCCGCCAGGCCGATGGGTGGCCGTGGACCGCGCCGTGATTGACGCTCCGCGGGCAACCCTCTAACCTGCGCGGCTTGCTTCAGGTGCCCCTGCGCGATGCGCAACGGGGTGAAACAGGGAAGCCGGTGCCTTTGCCATCCCCGGGGTTCAATGCCCTTGGCGGGATAGCCAAGCATCCCGGCGCTGCCCCCGCAACGGTAGACGAACCCCCGGTTCGTGAGCCCGGAGACCGGCCTGTCGCAGTCCATGGCATTGCGGAGGGCTTTGTCTGGCGTGTGGGCTCCTGTGCGCGGGTGGCCCCGCGTCTACTGTCTCCGTTTGTTTGACCTGCCAGTCGCAGGTGGCACGACGGAGATTCGCCGATGAACGACCCCACTTCCTTTGCCGACGGGCCTGCGCGGGCTCCCGGGCGGGCTGACGCTGTCCGCCGCCAGGGTTCGCAGGCCATTAGCCGACACCCACCCGAGGGCCGAGCATGAACGAATCCGCAGAGCGTGACGTCCGCCACAAGCTGCGCATGGCGCGCAAAAAAGCCCTGATCGATGAAAAGATCGCCCAGGCCCAGGATGAATACGGGCTGCTGCTGGTGCACACCGGCACTGGCAAGGGCAAGAGCAGCTCGGCTTTCGGCATGGTCGCCCGTGCCCTGGGCCACGGCCTGAAAGTGGGCGTGGTGCAGTTTATTAAGGGCGCGGCGAGCACCGGCGAGGAAAGCTTCTTCCGGCGCTTTCCCGACGAGGTCAGCTACCACGTGATGGGGGAGGGCTACACCTGGGATACCCAGGACCGCCAGCGCGATATCGACAAGGCGGTCGCTGCCTGGGCAGTGGCCCGCGGCTTGCTGCAGGATCCGCAGATCGGCCTGGTGGTGCTGGATGAACTGAATATCGCGCTGAAACATGGCTACCTGCCGTTGGAGGAGGTGCTGGCGGATATCGGCGGCCGCCCGCTGCTGCAGCACGTGGTCGCCACCGGTCGTGGCGCACCGCCTGGCTTGATCGAGGCGGCCGATACCGTCACCGACATGACCCTGGTCAAGCATGCCTTCAAGTCCGGGGTGAAGGCGCAAAAAGGCATCGAGTGGTGAGTACGTCCCTCACCCAGGCGCGCCAGTGCCCGGCCCTGCTGATCGCCGCGCCGGCGTCCGGGCAAGGCAAGACCACCGTGACCGCGGCCTTGGCGCGCCTGCACCGGCGCCAGGGCAAGCGGGTGCGGGTGTTCAAGTGCGGGCCGGACTTTCTCGATCCGATGATCCTGGCACGGGCCAGCGGCGCGCCGGTCTATCAGCTGGACCTGTGGATGGTCGGGGAAGCCGAGAGCCGCCGTCTGCTGTGGGAGGCGGCCGGCGAGGCCGACCTGATCCTGATCGAAGGCGTTATGGGCCTGTTCGATGGCACACCTTCGGCGGCCGACCTGGCGCGTCACTTCGGAGTGCCGGTGCTGGCGCTGATCGACGGTTCCGGCATGGCCCAGACCTTCGGTGCCATGGCCCATGGCATGGCCACTTACCAGCTCGACCTGCCGTTCGCCGGGGTGATGGCCAACCGCACCGGCAGCCCCCGTCACGGCGAGATCCTGCGCGACTGCCTGCCGCCGTCGATCACCTGGTACGGCGCCTTGCCGCGCAGCACGGCGATCGAGTTGCCGAGCCGCCATCTGGGCCTGGTGCAGGCCGAGGAGCTGCAGGACCTGGACCTGCGCCTGGACGCGGCGGCCGATGCCCTGGCTGCCAGCGCCGATACCCGGCTGCCGGCGCCGGTGCGCTTTGCCGCGCCAGACCAGTCCCCTGAGCTCGAACCCTGGCTGGCCGGGGTGCGCATCGGTGTGGCGCGGGACACCTCGTTCGCCTTTCTCTATCAGGCCAATCTCGACCTGCTGCGGGCGTTGGGCGCCGAACTGCGGTTCTTCTCGCCGCTGGCCGACGCCGCGTTGCCCGAGGTCGACAGCCTGTACCTGCCGGGGGGGTACCCCGAGCTGCACCTCGAGCGCCTGGCCGGCAATGCCTCGATGCGCGCGGCTATCCGTGCCCACCAGGCCGCGGGCAAACCCCTGCACGCCGAATGTGGCGGCATGCTCTACTTGCTCGATGGCCTGACCGACAAGGACGGCGCCAGGGGCGCCCTGCTGGGCCTGTTGCCGGGCGAAGCGACCATGCACCCGCGCATGAAGGCGCTGGCCTTGCAAGGGGTCGAACTGCCGGAGGGCCTTTTGCGTGGCCACAGCTACCATTACTCCTCCCTGGCCTGCGATCTGGCGCCATTGGCCCGTGGCGTCTGCCCGACCTACCAGCGCACCGCCGAGGCCGTCTACCGCCTCGGCCGGCTGACCGCTTCCTATATCCACCTGTATTTTCCGTCCAACCCGCGCGCCGCCGCGGCCTTGTTTCGGCCATGACCCAGTCGCCGCCGGCCCAGCCGGACCCCGAAACGCTGGCCTTTAGCGAAGCCGAACGGGCGGCGGTCTACCGGGCCATCGCCGCGCGGCGCGACATGCGCCATTTCAGCGGCGGCGAAGTGGCGCCCGAGCTGCTCGCGCGCCTGCTCGAAGCGGCGCACCAGGCCCCCAGTGTCGGCTTGATGCAGCCCTGGCGGTTTATCCGTATTCGCCGCCCGGCGCTGCGCGAAGCGATCGCCGCGCTGGTTGAGGCCGAACGCGTGCACACCGCCGCAGCCCTGGGTCCGCGTGGCGCGGATTTTATGCGGCTTAAGGTCGAAGGCATTCGCGACTGCGCCGAGCTGTTGGTGGTGGCCTTGATGGATGGCCGTGAGCAGCATGTGTTCGGCCGTCGTACCCTGCCGGAGATGGACCTGGCGTCGCTGGCCTGCGCCATCCAGAACCTCTGGCTGGCTGCCCGGGTCGAAGGCCTGGGGCTGGGCTGGGTGTCGCTGTTCGATCCCGTCGCGCTGGGCGCGCTGCTGGGTCTGCCGCCCGGCGCCAAGGCCGCCGCCATCCTCTGCCTGGGGCCGGTACCGGCGTTTTACGCTCAACCCATGTTGCAGCAGCAGGGCTGGGCACAGCCGCGGCCACTGAGCGAGTTACTGTTCGATGACCAGTGGGGTGCGCAGGGATGCTGACGGCCCCGCTGTTCGGTCCTTCACCGCGAAGCGGGCGGCCATGAGCCTGGCCCTGCTCAGTGTGGCCGGGGTGGCGCTGGACGCGTTGCTGGGCGAGCCCAGGCGTTGGCATCCGCTGGTGGGCTTTGGCCGCCTGGCCGACGCCCTGGAGCGTCGCTTCAACCGACCCTTTTATGATTCGACGCTGGCTTCGGTCAACCGGGGCGACGCGCAGCCGCTACCGCCCAAGCCCAACGCCGGCAGCGGTTGGCGCAGCCACGGCGTGTCGGCCTGGGTGCTGGCGGTGCTGCCGCTGACCCTGCTGGTGCATCTGCTGGGGCAGGTGCCGGGGCTGGGCACGCTGGTGGCGGTGCTGGCGCTCTACGCCGCCCTCGGCCTGCGCAGCCTGGGCGAGCACGCCGGGCCCATTGCCCAGGCCCTGCGCCGGGATGATCTGCCACTGGCCCGGCAGCGGGTCGGTTATCTGGTCAGTCGCGAGACCGCCGAACTGGACGAAGCGGGGGTGGCCCGGGCGGCGACCGAGTCGGTGCTGGAAAACGGCAGCGACGCGGTGTTCGCCGCGCTGTTCTGGTTCGCCGTGCTCGGGGCGCCGGGCGTGGTGTTGTACCGGCTGAGCAACACCCTGGACGCCATGTGGGGTTACCGCACCCCGCGTTTCGAGCGGTTCGGTTGGGCGGCGGCGCGTATCGATGACCTGCTCAATTATGTGCCGGCGCGCCTGGTGGCGCTGACTTATGCGGTGCTCGGCAATACCTGCCTGGCCTTGCGCTGTTGGCGCCGGCAGGCACCGACCTGGGACAGTCCCAACGCCGGCCCGGTGATGGCCGCTGGCGCCGGCGCCTTGGGGGTGGTCCTGGGCGGCCCGGCGGTCTACCACGGCGAGCTGCACCCGCGCCCTGTGCTGGGCGCGGGGGCGCCGGCCAGCGTACAGAGCCTCGAGCGGGCGCTGGCACTGGTCCGCCGTGGTGTCTTGCTGTGGTTGCTGATCCTGCTGCTGGGAGGCTGTCTGCATGGGTGAATCCGAGGGCCTGCTCGAACACGGTGGCCGCCTGCGCGCGGCCGCGCGCCACTACGGCATTGCCGAGGCCGACTGGCTCGACCTGTCCAGCGGCATCGCCCCCTGGCCCTGGCCGCTGCCGTCGATTCCACAACGGGCCTGGGCACGCCTGCCGGAAACCGACGACGGCCTGGAGCAGGCGGCGCAGGGGTTCTACGGCGCCGCCCAGGTGCTGCCCGTGGCCGGTTCGCAAGCGGCCATCCAGCTGCTGCCGCGCCTGCGCCCGGCCGCCGCGGTCGGTGTGCTGTCGCCCTGTTACGCCGAACATGCGCGGGCCTGGCGGCAGGCCGGGCACCAGGTACACGAACTGCCGGAGTCGCAGGTCGAGGCCTGGCTCGAGCGACTGCAGGTGCTGGTGCTGGTCAATCCGAACAACCCCACAGGCCGGCGCCTACCCCCCGAGCAGTTGCTCGACTGGCACGCCCGGCTGGCCAACCGAGGCGGCTGGCTGGTGGTCGACGAGGCGTTTATGGACAGCACCCCGGCCTTCAGCCTGGCCGGTCACAGCCAATTGCCGGGCCTGATCGTGCTGCGCTCGTTTGGCAAGTTCTTCGGCCTGGCCGGCCTGCGCCTGGGCTTTGTGCTGGCCGAGGCGCCCCTGTTGCGGCGCCTGGCCGCGCAACTCGGGCCGTGGACCCTCAGCGGTCCGGCGCGGTGGGTGGGCCAGGTGTGCCTGCGCGACCTGCCAGGGCACCAGGTCCAGGCCGCGCGTGCGGCGGCGGCCAGCCATCGCCTGGGTGCGTTGCTGGCGCAGCATGGGCTGGCACCTGACGGCGGCTGCGACCTGTTCCAGTGGTGTACCAGCGCGCGGGCGGAAGCCTTGCAGGTCTTCCTGGCCCGACGCGGCATTCTGCTGCGACTGTTCAACCATCCTCCCAGCCTGCGCTTTGGCCTGCCCCCGGATGAAGCCGGTTGGCAGCGGCTGGAGCAGGGCCTGCACGCATTCACCGAGGCATTGCCATGACCCGTTCGACCTCCGGCGCGACCACCCTGATGGTCCAGGGCACCACCTCCGATGCGGGCAAAAGCACCCTGGTGGCGGCGCTGTGCCGCTGGCTGCGGCGCCAGGGCGTGGCCGTGGTGCCGTTCAAGCCGCAGAACATGGCGCTCAATTCGGCGGTCACCGTCGACGGCGGCGAGATCGGCCGGGCCCAGGCGGTGCAAGCCCAGGCCTGCGGCCTGACGCCACACAGCGACATGAACCCGGTGTTGCTCAAGCCCAACAGCGACACCGGGGCGCAGGTGATCATCCAGGGCCGCGCGATCAGCACCATGGAGGCGGCGGCGTACCACGACTACAAGCAGGTGGCGATGCAGGCGGTGCTGCAGTCCCATGCCCGCCTGAGTGATGCCTACCAGGTGGTGATGGTCGAGGGCGCCGGTTCGCCGGCGGAAATCAACCTGCGCGCCGGTGATATCGCCAATATGGGCTTTGCCGAAGCGGTGGATTGCCCGGTCATCCTGGTCGCCGATATCGACCGCGGTGGCGTCTTCGCCCATCTGGTCGGCACCCTGGAGCTGCTGTCCGTGTCGGAGCAGGCGCGGGTCAGGGGCTTTGTGATCAACCGTTTTCGCGGCGCGCTGAGCTTGCTGCAGCCCGGCCTGGACTGGCTCGAGCAGCGCACCGGCAAACCGGTGCTAGGGGTGCTGCCCTACCTGACCGAATTCCACCTGGAAGCCGAGGACGCCATCGACCTGCGTCAGGCGGAAAAAGCCGGGCGGCCGCTCAAGGTGCTGGTGCCGGTGCTGCCGCGCATCAGCAACCACACCGACTTCGATCCCCTGCGCCTGCACCCTCAGGTCGACCTGCAGTTTATCGGGCCCGGCCAACCCATTCCGCCGGCGGATCTGATCATTCTGCCAGGCTCGAAAAGCGTGCGCGCCGACCTGGCCTTTCTGCGCGCCCAGGGCTGGGAGCCGGCATTGCGCCGGCACCTGCGCTACGGCGGCAAGCTGCTGGGCATCTGCGGTGGCCTGCAGATGCTCGGGCGTACCCTGGCCGACCCCCTGGGTCTGGAGGGCGCAGCGGGCACGAGTGCGGGCCTGGGGTTGCTGGAGATCGATACCGTGCTGCAGGCGGACAAACAGCTGCGCAGCGTGCGCGGCCAACTGGTCCTGGAGGACGCCGCGGTCTCCGGCTACGAGATTCACGCCGGGCTGTGCAGCGGTCCCGGCCTGGCGCGCCCCGCGGTGCGGCTGGAGGACGGGCGGGACGACGGCGCCTGCAGCGCTGACGGGCAGATCATCGGTACCTACCTGCACGGTTTGTTCGAGTCTTCGGCGGCCTGCAGCGCGTTGCTGCGCTGGGCTGGCCTGGAAGCGGTGCAAACGGTCGACTACCACGCCTTGCGCGAGCGCGACATCGAACGTTTGGCGGACATGGTCGAGCAGCACCTGGACCTGGCGGTGCTGCGCGACCTGTGCGGCTTGCAACCGGGCGCCGCTGCCGGAGCCGGTCATGCGTGAGCTGATTCTGGGCGGCGCGCGTTCCGGTAAAAGTCGCCTGGCCGAGCGCCTGGCCAGCGACAGCGGCTGGCCAGTGACCTATATCGCCACCAGCCAGGCGCTGGATGGCGAAATGAGCGAGCGGGTGGCCGAGCACCGGGCGCGGCGCCCCGCGGCCTGGGGCCTGGTCGAGGAGCCGTTGGCCCTGGCGCGGGTGCTGACCGAACAGGCGGCCGAGGGGCGGTGCCTGCTGGTGGACTGCCTGACATTGTGGCTGACCAACCTGCTGCTGCTGGACGATGGGTCGCGCCTGCTGGCCGAGCGCGAGGCGCTGCTGGCGTGCTTGGACGAGCTGCCAGGCCGCTTGTTGCTGGTGAGCAATGAAACCGGCCTCGGGGTGGTGCCGCTGGGCGAGCTGACCCGGCGTTACGTCGACCAGGCCGGCTGGTTGCACCAGGCGCTGGCCGCGCGTTGTGAACGGGTTATTTTTACCGTGGCGGGTTTGCCGATGGTTTTAAAGGGCAAGGCGATATGAGTGGGGGCTTCAACCGGCCCGGGCGGGGTGCTGCTGACGTTCACCGTGGCGGGTTTGCCGAGGGTTCACAAGGGAGAGGCGAGATGAATGAATATTGGTGGGAAACAAGCTGTCGGACGGCGGATCCCCTGATCCTCGAAGAGGCCGCCGCGCGCCAGCGACAGCTGACCAAACCGGCCGGCTCGCTGGGTTTGCTAGAGCAGGTGGCGGTAACCCTGGCCGGCTTGCAGGGGCGCGCGCGCCCCTGTGTCGACAGCCTGTGGATCGCCATTTTCGCCGCCGACCATGGGGTGGTCGCCGAAGGGGTGTCGGCGTTCCCCCAAGCGGTCACCGGGCAGATGCTGCGCAATTTCGTGAGCGGCGGTGCGGCGATCAGCGTGCTGGCCCGCCAGCTCGATGCCAGGCTGGAAGTGCTCGACCTGGGTACCGCGGTGCCCCTCGAGCCGCTGACTGGCGTGCGCCACCTGGACCTGGGCCGTGGCACCGGGAATTTTGTCCAGGGCCCGGCGATGAGCAGCGAGCAGCTGCTGCTCGCGCTGGCCGCTGGCCGCGACAGCGTGCTGCGCGCGGGGGAAGGAGGGGCGCAGCTGTACCTCGGCGGCGAAATGGGGATCGGCAATACCACGGCGGCCAGCGCCCTGGCCTGTGTGCTGCTCGACTGCGTCCCCTTGGAGCTGGCCGGGCCGGGCACCGGTCTGGACAGCGCCGGTGTGGCGCACAAGGCCCAGGTCATCGAAGCGGCGCTGCGCTTTCACGGCGCGCAGCTGGACACGCCGCTGGAGTTGTTGCGTCGTCTGGGCGGATTGGAGATCGCCGCCCTGGTCGGCGCCTACCTGGCCTGCGCCCAGCAGGGCCTGCCGGTGCTGGTGGACGGTTTTATCTGCAGTGTCGCCGCGCTGCTGGCGGTGCGGCTGAACCCGGGCTGTCGCGCCTGGTTGCTGTTCGCCCACCGCGGCGCCGAGCCGGGCCATGGGCGGGTGCTGCAGGCCCTGGACGCCGAACCGTTGCTGCAGCTGGGGCTGCGCCTGGGCGAGGGCAGTGGTGCGGCGCTGGCGGTGCCCCTGCTGCAGCTGGCGTGCCGCCTGCACAACGAAATGGCCACCTTCGCCGAGGCGGCGGTGGCCGATAAGCCGGCATGACCTTGCACCTGGACCTGCTCCGGCATGGCGAGACCGAACGTGGCGGCGGTTTTCGTGGCAGCCTGGACGATCAGCTGACGGAGCAGGGCTGGGCGCAGATGCGCGTGGCGCTGGACGGGCGTAAAGGCTGGGCCCGCATCGTCAGTTCGCCCCTGCAGCGCTGTGCGCGCTTCGCCAGCGAGCTGGCCGGCCGGCTGCAGATCCCGCTGCACCTGGACGCGCGGCTGAGCGAGCTGCATTTCGGGGCCTGGGAAGGCCGCAGCGCCGCGGCCCTGATGGACACCGAGGCCGATGCCCTGGGCCAGTTCTGGCGCGACCCCTATGAGTTTACCCCGCCCGACGGCGAGCCCGTGGCCGCCTTCGCCCAGCGGGTACTGCTGGCGATCGACGACCTGCACCGGCAGTTCGCCGGGCAATCGGTGCTGTTGGTCAGCCATGCCGGGGTGATGCGCCTGTTGCTGGCCCGGGCCCGCGGATTGCCGCGCGAACAGTTGCTGCAGGTCGAGGTGGCACACGCGGCCCTGTTCGCCCTGCGGGTCACAGGCCCAGCGCCGCTGTGCCTGGTAGAGCCCTGATTCCGTGCCCACACCGGAGAGGATGAGCATGCAGCCCTTGTTGATCGCCTTGCAATTTTTGACCTGCCTGCCGATTCGCCTGGCGGGCATGCCCAGCGCCGAGCAACTGGGTCGCTCGCTGCTGTGGTACCCCCTGGTGGGGTTGCTGGTCGGGTTGGCGTTGTTCGGCCTGAACCGGGTGCTGGCCGGCAGCCCCCCGCTGCTGCACGCGGCGCTGCTGCTGACGACCTGGGTGGCCTTGAGCGGTGGACTGCACCTCGATGGCCTGGCCGACAGCGCCGACGCTTGGCTCGGCGGTCTGGGCGACCGGGCGCGCACGCTGCTGATCATGAAGGATCCGCGCAGCGGGCCCTTGGCCGTGGTGGTGCTGGTGCTGGTGCTGGTGCTCAAGTTCGCCGCCTTGGTGGCGCTGGTCGAGCAGGGCCACGCACTGGCGCTGGTGCTGGCGCCCTGGCTGGCGCGCGGGCTGTTGCCGCTGCTGTGGTTGACCACGCCCTATGTACGGGCCGGCGGCCTGGGCCAGGCCCTGGCCGACCACCTGCCCCGTGACCGCGTGCCTGCGCTGCTGGCGGGGTGGGCGGTACTGGTGCTGCTCGGTGGCGCCGCGGGATGGCTGGCCCTGCTGCTGGCGCTGGCGGTGTTCGCCGGTCTGCGGCGCATGATGCTGGCCCGCCTGGGCGGCACCACCGGCGACACCGCCGGTGCGCTGGTGGAACTGGTGGAATCTGCGGTGCTGGTCGGGTTGGCCTTGTAGCGAGGCCGCACAGTGACCGCCGCGAGTTGCTCCACCAGCGGGTAGGGCGGCCTCGGCGCGCCGTTCAGCGACAGCCCGCCACACCGGCCCGGATCAGCACCCTGGATGTCAGGTGGGATGGTCTATCGCCAGCGGCGAATGCATCCCCGTCAGGCCCCTGCGGTGATCTCTTCGCACTGTTCGACGCAGCGCTGGCAGACCTGGGCGCATTCCTGGCAGTGGAGGTCGGCGTACTTGTTGCACTGCTGGGCCACGGCCTGGCAGGTAATGGCACACAGGCGGCAGATCTCGTCGACCAGCGCGCTTTGCCGTTGCATCAGACGCACCGCCAGCCGGCATAGATCGATGCAGTCGTGGTAGAGGGCGATACAGATATCCCGATCGGAACCCGCTGCCGTTTTCAGGCAGGCGTTGGCGCAGGTCTCGCAGGCGACGGCAGAGGCCGTGCAGGCTTCGATCACAGGCAGGTAGCGCTGGGTATTATTCATGGTGGGTTTCTCCGGGGGGTTAAGCATTGACCGGAGCGCGCCAGTGGACGTTCGTCTGGTCTGACGGGTGGGGCAATGACGCCTGTCGTTGTGGCCCTCAAACCTGGACGACGTCGGGAACAATGGCCAGGATTGACTGCCGCTAATTGCGGGTATATACATCTAAATATGCTGACCACCGAATGCCTCTGCACCAAACTTCGCCGCGCGGCGCGCGCGGTCACCAAAATCTACGACGACGCCTTGGCCGGGGTTGGCCTCAGCGCGGCCCAGTACTCGCTGCTGCGGCATTTGCAGCGCCTGGACCTGCCGAGCATCTCGGTGCTGGCCGAGGCCATGGGGTTGGACCGCAGTACCCTGGGGCGTAACCTCAAGGTGCTGCAGGCCGACGGGCTGGTGGACCTCGCCGGCGGCGATGACCAGCGTAACCGCCTGGTGCGTTTGAGTGGCCTGGGTCTGGCGCGGCTGACTGCCGGGGACAAGGCCTGGCGCTCAGCCCAGGTGCAGGTCGGCCACTACCTGGGCGAAGACAAGCGCCAGGCGTTGCTGGTGCTATTGGATGATCTTGAACACCTGGACTGACGTTGATTTATGCGGTTAAGCGGGTATATACCCTTATTTGGAGTGAATGATGACGGCGGTCTGGCGGGCAAGTCTGTGGATGCTGGTGGGCGGGTCGTTGATCCTGGCCCTGTCGCTGGGCACGCGTCACGGCTTCGGCCTGTTTCTGCCGCCGATGAGCGCGCAGTTCGGTTGGGGACGCGAGGTGTTTGCCTTTGCCATCGCCCTGCAGAACCTGATCTGGGGCCTGGCCCAGCCCTTCACCGGGGCCTTGGCCGACCGTTTTGGCGCGGCCCGCGTGGTGCTGGTCGGCGGGGTGCTGTACGCGGTCGGCCTGCTGTGCATGGGGTTGTCCGAGTCGCCCCTGGGGTTGTCGTTGAGCGCCGGTCTGCTGATCGGTATCGGTCTGTCCGGCACCTCCTTTTCGGTGATCCTCGGCGCGGTCGGGCGGGCGGTGCCGGCCGAGAAGCGCAGCATGGCCATGGGCATCGCCAGTGCCGCCGGCTCCTTCGGCCAGTTCGCCATGCTGCCCGGTACCCTCGGCCTGATCGGCTGGTTGGGCTGGTCGACGGCCCTGCTGGTACTGGGTGTGCTGGTGGCCTTGATCCTGCCGTTGACCCGGCTGCTGCACGACAAACCGCTGCCGCCCCAGGCCCATGAACAGACCCTGGGCGAGGCGCTGCGCGAAGCCTCGGTACATTCGGGTTTCTGGCTGCTGGCCCTGGGGTTTTTCGTCTGCGGTTTCCAGGTGGTGTTTATCGGCGTGCATTTGCCGGCGTATCTGGTCGACCAGCATTTGCCGGCCCTGGTCGGCACCACGGTGCTGGCGCTGGTGGGGCTGTTCAACGTGTTCGGCACCTACCTGGCCGGTTGGCTGGGTGGGCGGATGTCCAAGCCGCGGCTGCTGACTGCCCTCTACCTGGCGCGCGCGGTGGTCATCGGCGCCTTTGTCATGGCGCCGCTCAGCGTCTGGAGTGCCTACGCCTTTGGCGTGGCGATGGGGCTGCTGTGGTTGTCCACGGTGCCCCTGACCAATGGCACGGTGGCGACCCTGTTCGGCGTGCGTAACCTGTCCATGCTCGGCGGCATCGTGTTTCTGTTTCATCAACTCGGGGCATTTCTCGGTGGCTGGTTGGGCGGTTACCTGTACGACCGTACGGGCAGCTATGACCTGGTCTGGCAGCTGTCGATCGGCCTCAGCCTGCTGGCGGCCGCGCTCAACTGGCCGGTGCGCGAACAACCGGTGGCGCGCTTGCGCATGAGCCCGGCGTGAACCGCCCGCGACTCTGGGGCGTTTTGGCCTTGGGCCTGCTGCTCCTGGTGCTGGGGTTGATCGCCTGGGCCTGGCAGCGCGGCGGCCTGGCGCTGCTGCAACTGGGGGTGGGGATTTGCTAGGAAGACTGGCCTGTCCATGGGGTAGAGTGGGGCGACACGCCCTGGCCGGCGATTGTTAGGAGCGCCAATGATCATCCTGTTCTGGAATCCGTTTTCTCCCTATTCCCGTAAGGTGAAGATGGCGCTCGACCATAAGGGTCTGGTCTACAGCTGCGTCATGGAGGGGCTGTTCGGCGAAGGGGGCGCCAGCGCCGAACTGAAGCTGAAGTCGCCGCGTGGAGAGGTGCCGATCCTCCAGGATGGCGATCGGGTGATCTGGGACTCCAGGGTGATCTGCGAATACCTCGAAGAGGCCTACCCGGCGAACCCCATGCTGCCCGCTGAACCTGGGCAGCGCGCACGCTCCAGGCAGCTGGAGGCGCTCTGCGACAGCACCCTCGACGCCGCCATCTATGCAGTGTTCGCCGGAAAGGTGATCTGCAAGGACGCGCCGTTGGCGAGTGCCATGGCCGCCCAGGGGGCCGATGAAGTGCGGGCGTTGGCGGCGCAGTTCGAGCGCGAGCTTGGCTCGCAGCGGTTCCTCTGTGGTGACCGATTGTGCCTCGCCGATATCGCGCTGTACGCCCAACTGGTCGGTGTGGTCCCCCTGGGCGTTGCAGTGGATGCCTTCCCCACGCTGTCGGCCTGGATGAGGCGCATCCGGCAAACCCCTATTGGCGAGCAGGATGCCGTCGCCGTGGAAGAGGCCTTCGCCCGTGCCCGGGCCAGTACCAAGCAGCTGCGCCATCAGTGGCGGGGTGAGCGAATCGAATTCGCCTTTCGCCATGGACTCGAGGCCTTCCTGGACGGGGAAGTGCAGCGCGGGCGGGCGTATTTTCCGCCTTCGCCGCCGGCGCTGCCGAACGGGCAATGACGCTGGTGCCGGCGCCCAATCGAGCCGGTGGCACGGGTGCGGATAAGCCCGGCGTAACCGCCCCCGGTTTGATCGCGGGCCTGCTGCTATTGTGTCGGAGCTCTGCGGCTGAGCCTGGGAGTCCCGTGGACGGCTGTCGCTGCAACGGAATACGAGGATCTGCTAGGGTCTGATCTGTCCTGTCTGGAGTCAGTCCGATGAACCCTTTGCGCCCACTGTTGGCCCTGCTTGTGTTACTTGGCGCGTCCACGCTGCAGGCCGCCGAATGCCCGCCGCTGCTCCAGGGCGAGTTGACCCAGCTGCGCGGTAAGGCGTCTATCGACCTTTGTGAGCGCTTTGCCGGCAAGCCGTTGCTGGTGGTCAATACCGCCAGCCATTGTGGTTTCACTCCGCAGTTCAAGGGGCTTGAAGCCCTCTATCAGCGTTACAGGGACCAGGGCTTCGAGGTACTGGGCGTACCCTCGGATGACTTCCGTCAGGAGGCGCAGGACAGCGATGAAACCGCCAAGGTCTGCTTCCTCAATTACGGCGTGACCTTCAGCATGACCGAGCCCCAGGTCGTTGGCGGCGCCGACGCCATTCCCCTGTTCCGTGAGTTGGCGGCGCAAAGCGAGGCGCCGAGCTGGAACTTCACCAAGTACGTGGTCGACCGCCAGGGCCGGGTGTTAAGCCGTTTTGGCAGCAAGGTCAAACCCGATGATCCGGCGCTGATCGAGGCGGTGGAGCAGGCGATCGCCTCGCCGCCTTGACCCGACTTGAGAACGTCACCTGCTGAACGCACCGGGCGCCAGTCCCGGTTTTTTTTGCCTGTGGTTTTTATGCCCCAGGCGCACGACACATCGAGCCGCGGCTGGCGATCGCGAGCTCGCCATACACGCCGCGTTGCCGCAAAAAATGGCCCCAGCCCAGGCGCGGGCCAGAGTCACCCTGGCCGCCTGCAAGGTGATGGTTCACAGGGCCTAGGGCCTGTGGACACTATCCGCACGGCCGGCCCTAGCACAGAGCGGAATTGTCGTTAGCCATCCTTGGTTGGGTTCACCCATCTGGGCGATAGGCCGGGACGCTGCGCGTGCCTAGACTCGCCCTACGCCGGACAGCCTTGCCCGGCGTGCCCGGACGTTCAATAACAATAAAAAATGACAGGAGGCACTTATGCGTCGTGTACTGACCACCGCCCTGGCGAGTGTGGCGCTCTTCGGAGCCGTCGAAGCCCACGCCAACTACACCCAGACCAAATACCCCATCGTGCTGGTGCACGGGGTCACCGGGTTCAATACCCTCGGTGGCCTGGTCAATTACTTCCACACCATCCCCTGGAACCTTGAGCGCGACGGCGCCAAGGTCTATGTCGCCAGCGTTGCCGCGTTCAACGACAGCGAACAGCGCGGTGCCGAGCTGGCGCGGCAGATCGTGCCCTGGGCCACCGCCAACGGCGGCAAGGTCAACCTGATCGGCCATAGCCAGGGGTCGCCCACTTCCCGGGTGGCGGCCTCGCTGCGCCCGGACCTGGTCGCCTCGGTGACCTCGGTCAATGGCGTCAACAAGGGCTCCAGGGTCGCCGACGTGCTGCGCGGCATCGTACCGCCCGGCAGTGGCGTCGAAGGCGGGGCCAATGCCATCGCCAATGCCATCGGTGCGGTGATCAACCTGCTGTCGGGCAGCGACAACAACCAGGACGGCCTGGCCGCGCTGAAAACCCTGACCACTCCCGGCACCGCCGCGCTCAACAGTCGCCATCCCTGGGGCGTCAACACCGCGAGCTACTGCGCCAAGTCCAGCGCGGTGCAGAACGTGCGCGGCAAGACCATTCTTTACTACTCCTGGACCGGCAACTCGGCGTACACCAACGTGTTCGACGCCGTCGATCCGTTCCTGGCGATCACCGGGCTGGTGTTCGCCGGCGAGAAAAACGATGGCCTGGTGGGCACCTGCTCCACCTACCTGGGCGAGATGCTCGGCGATGGCTACAACATGAACCACGTCGATGCGATCAACCACCTGTTCGGTGTTCGCGGCTGGAGCGACCCGGTGTCGCTGTACCGCCAGCATGCCAATCGCCTGAAACTCAAGGGCGTCTAACAGGGCGTCGGCGGCCGGGCCCCGGGGTCCGGCTGGCGGCGTATGGTTCCCCCCTCGGCGCTGCCTGGCGCCGTCGCTGGAGTTCAAATGACACGTTCCTTCCTGATTCCTGGCCTGGCCCTGCTGCTGGGCTTGGGCGCTGCCGGCTTGACCCTGTATGGGCGCTGGCCGAGTCCTGCCGCGCCTGCGATGACAAACCCGGCGCCTGTCTCCGCGGCTGTAGCCACGACTGCGCCCCGTCCATTGCCGGCGCTCCTGGCCGCGCGGCCTCTCGCCACCCAGGCGCTGCGTCAACCGCTGGTGCCGGGCATGGCGGGCACCGAGATCGACGGTGAGCTGAAAACCGATGCCGCCGGCAACTTGGTGCTGGACCTGGCGCTTCGCGATTATTTCGATTATTTCCTCAGCGCCGCCGATCAGGTCGGCCTGGACGCCGCCGTGGGCGCCTTGGTGGAAAATGCCGGCGGGCGTCTGCAGGAGCCGGCCTTGGGCCAGCTGTCACGCCTGCTGGGCGATTACCTGGAGTACAAGACCGCCAGCCTGGCGCTGCTGCAGCAACCCCTGAGCGCGGCGCAACAGGGTGCGCCCGCCGGTCAGTTGCAGGCCTTGCAGCAGGCCTTTGACAGCCTGGCCCAGCTGCGTCGAGCGCACCTGAGCGACGCGGCCGTCGAGGCCCTGTTCGGCGCCGAGGAGAGCTATGCACGCTACACCCTGGACGCCATGAGCCTGCAGGCCCGCGAGGACCTGTCGGCCACGGCCAAGGCCGAGGCGGTGGAGGCGTTGCGCGAACAGCTGCCCCAGGCCCTGCGCGACAGCGAACTGCGCCAGGCCCAGGCCCTCGAGCAGCAGGCGCAACGCGAGCAACTGTGGCGCGACGGTGCCAGCGAAGAGCAGGTGCGCGCTGTCCTGGCAATGACCTATGATCCGCCGACGGTCGAGCGTTTGCTCGCCGAACAGCGCGCCGATCGTGCCTGGCAACAGCACTACGACAGTTACCGTCAGGAGCTGACTCGTTTGTCCAGTACCGGCCTTGGTGTCGACGATCAACGCGCCCAGGCCCAGCAGTTGCGCCAGCGTCTGTTCTCGGCCGACGACCAGCACCGGGTGGAGACCTATGACGCGATTGCCGCCAAACAAACCGAGGCCGACCCGACGCCCGGTCTCTGAGACATGACCGCCGAGGTCGAGCGCCTGCTGCTGGCCCAGCAGCAGCGGGGCTTTCGCGGGCTGCGTTTTGCTCCCGAGCTGGAGTCCGCGTTCCTCGAACACCGGGTCCAACGCATGCGCCGGCGGCTGTTGCTGATTGCCAGCTCGGCCGTCCTGTTTCAGTTGGTCTACACCCTGCTGGACTTCGCCCTGATGCCCAACGCCGTGGCGTTGTCGGTGCTGCCACTGCGTCTGCTGGCCCTGGCCAGTCTGCTGCTGGCCTACCTGTACTGCCGCCGCCCGCAGAGTCCCGCGCGTCGCGCGCAGCGGCTGTATGGCCTGACTTATGTGATCAACGGCGCCAGCGTCGCCCTGATCGTTCACCTGTGTTGGGCCCAGGGCGTGGCCATGCCCTACGATGGCCTGTTCCTGCTGCTGCTGTTTGGCTATGTGCTGCTGGGCCTGTCGTTTCGCGCCGCCAGCCTGGCGGCCTGGGCCTTTTGTGGCCTGTTCCTGCTGCTCGGTCTGCTGCTGACCGATGCGGGGGCGAGCCTCGCCTACCAGGGACTCTTTCTCGGCTGCGCCAACCTGATCGGCAGTGTCGGCGCCTACCTGCAGGAGCAGGGCCAGCGCAGCGCCTGGCTCAATCTGCGGCTGCTGGACCTGGCGCGGTTGCGCGCCGAGGCCGACGACTCGCGCAAGTTGCGCCTGCTGGCGGCGGCCAGTCACGATTTGCGCCAGCCGCTCAATGCCATGGGGTTGTACGCCCAACATTTGCTCGAACAGGCCCAGGAGCCGGCCATCCGCCAGGTCTGCACCCGTCTCAGCACGTCCGTGGAGCAGCTCAGCCGGCTGTTGCAGTCGCTGCTCGACTACACCCGCCTGACCTTGCCGGGCGGGGTGCATGCGCGCCCCGAGGCGGTAAACCTGCAACCTCTGCTTGGCCGTCTGGTCGACGAGGCGCGGCTGGCCGCCGGCCCCGAGGGCACGCCGCTCGACCTCGACTGCCCGCCGCTCTGGGTGCGCAGCGACCCGCTGTTGCTCGAACGTCTGTTGCGCAACCTGCTGAACAATGCCCAGCGCCATGCCCAGGCCCGGCGGATCTGGTTGCGCGCCGAACGGCAAGACGACGCGGTGATGCTCGAGGTGGGCGACGACGGTCGCGGCCTGACGGCGGCGGAACAGCAGGTGGTGTTCGAGGAGTTCCGTCAGCTGGACAACCCGGGGCGCAATGTCGAACGCGGTCTGGGCCTGGGCCTGGCCATCGTCCGTCAACTGGCGGCGCTGCTCGAACACTCGCTGGTGTTGCAGTCGAGCCCGGGGCAGGGCGCGCGTTTTCGCCTGCGCCTGGCCCTCAGTGCCGCGGGCCCTGCCGCGCCAGCGCCGGTGCTCGGCAAGGCGCTGGACGGGCGGATTCTGCTGCTAGAGGACGACGCGGCGGGTCGTGAAGCGCTGGCTGGCTTACTGCAGCGCTGGGGCTGCGAGGTCTGGCCCTGCGCGGACCTGTCGGAGGCCCTCGGGGTGCTGGCAGAGGCCTTGCCGCAGCTGCTGATCAGTGACTACCGCCTGGCCGCGGCGGAAGACGGCCTGAGCGCCATCGAGGCCTTGCGCGAGCGAACCGGGCGGATGCTGCCGGCCGTGCTGATCAGTGCCGATGTCAGCCCCGAACTGCAGGAGCGCTGCTCCCTGGTCCATGTCACGCTGCTGGCCAAGCCGCTGCTGCCGGCGCGGCTGCGTCAGGCGCTGGGCTTGTTGCTGCCACCGGCCGTCACAGCCAGCCACGCTGCCGCGCCGCACTGACGCAGGCGGTGCGGGTGTGCACGTCGAGTTCCTGGAACAAGGCGCGCAGGTGGGTTTTCACCGTGTCTTCGGACAGGCCGATCTTGCGGCTGATGGCCTTGTTCGGCAGGCCTTCGGCGAGCAGCAGCAGGATATCGCGCTGGCGGGGCGTGGGGGCGCTGCCCGGCGCCTGCAGCGGTGCCGGCAGGGTCTCGCCAAGCAATACCCGGGTCACGGCCAGGCGCAGGTCCTCACCGTCGGCGCTTTTGCGAATAAAACCCAGGGCCCCTGCGGCCAGTGCGGCCTCGGCATCCTGGGCCGAATCGCTGGCGCTGAGGATCGCCACCGGGGTCATTCGCCCGGCCTGCTGCCAGCGTTGCAGCAGTTCCAGGCCCGGCAGATCGGGCAAGCGCAGGTCGAGCAGAATCAGGTCGAAATCACGCTGCTCCAAGCAGGTTTCGGCTTCGGCGGCGGTTTGTGCGGTATGGATCTGCAGGCCCGGGCTCAGCGGGCCGAGGGCCAGGCTCAGGCCGTCGAGGAAAATCCGATGGTCATCCACCAGCAACAGGCAGAGTTGTTCGGGCAGGGCAGTGCAGAGCGCTGTCATGGCGTACCTCGCGCGGCTTTTTCTTGTGGTTATGCTCGCCGCGCGAGTGTAGCGCAATCAGCCTTGGCTATCAGAAGCGGTAGGTGATTTGCGTGCCCAGACCGTGGGCACTGTTCTCGAACTTGGCGCTGTAGGCCGGCTGGAAATCCGATTCATGCTGGTCGATCGGCGCTTCGTTTTCCCGCAGGTAGGAGTAGGCGATATCCACCGTCAGGTCCGGGTTCGGTGACCAGCCGGCGCCAAGCGAGACGACCTTGCGGTTGCCCACCGGAATGCGCACGCTGCGCTGGGCATTGGTGGTCGGTGCGGCGTCCAGCGCCAAACCGGCACGCAACACCCATTGCGGGTTCAACTGGTAGGCGGCGCCCAAGGCGTAGGACCAGGTGTCTTCCCACTGCAGTTGTTCGGTCAGGGTGCCGAAACCCAGACTCTGGCCCAAGGCCGGTACGCCCTGGTTCTCCACCAGGATCTGTTCCAGGCGGCTCCAGCGGGTCCAGGTCGCGCCGCCGTAGAGGGTCCAGTGCTCGTCGAGTTGATGGGTCAGCGAGGTATCCACCGACTCCGGCAGGCTGATGTCCAGCCCCGCGTCATAGTTGCCATTGAGGTTCAGACCAGCCGGCGCGTTGCTGACCTGGGTATGGCCTTCCAGGCTGTAGTCGACCTTGGAGTGATAGGTCAGGCCCCATGCCGTGCTCGGGGTCAGGTCGACCAGCACGCCGAGGTTGTAGCCCAGCGCCGTGTCGTTGCCCTTGATACTGAGCTTGGTGTCGCGTTCGGCGCCCAGCAGGCCCTTGGTCGCCAGGTTGTTGGTCAGCTTGCCGTCGATGGTGTTGAAGGTCGGTCCGAAGCCGACGGAGACCCGCTCATTGACCTTGTAGCTGAGGGTGGGTTGCAGCGTCACCACCTGGACCTTGCTGTACAAGCCCTTGTAGCGGCCCTGGAAGCTCTTCTCGTAGTCGCTGATCACGCCGAAGGGCACGTAGAGGCCAAAACCGAAGTGCCAGTCGTCGTTCAGGGGCGTGGCGAAGTAACCGAAGGGTACGGCGGCGAACGGCACCATATCGCCTTTGTTGCTGCTGTCGGCTGGCCCCTGGGCATCGTGGATGTCCACGCTGGCATCGACCACGGCCATACCGCCGCTGACTTCCCGACGCTTCAGCTTGGCCAGCCCGGCCGGGTTGCCGAACACCGTGCTGGCATCCTGGGCGGAGGACGAACGGCCGGCGAAGGCGGTACCCATGCCACTGACGCTTTGCTCGTTAATGGCGATGCCGTTGGCCAGGCTGTGGCCGGCCACGGTGCCGATGGTCAGGGCGAGGGTGGTCTTGATCCAGGCGTGTTTCATCGGGAACTCCTGTGCAGGGAAGGCAGCGGGGGAGGCAAACTAGCAGAGTTCCCAGACCGCTGCCAACTACAGAAGCTTATGATTTATAAGGATATTGTCTGACAGTCTGACTGTTTTTAAGGGCCTTTTAGCGAGTACTGTGCAGTGCTCCGCAGTTGTCTCGCCAGGAGGCGAGAGCGGCGGGTGCGCGGCGCTGTCGGTGCGCCATCATCAGACTTGGGCCGGAGTCAGGCCACTTGCGGCAGGGTGCCGACGCAGCGCGACCAGGCATCGGTGAAATCCCGCAGGCGACCCTGGGGTTGGAATACCTGGCGCCACAGGCGCGCCAGCCCGAGCAGGTCGTCGGCGGCGGGCAGGGGGAGCTGTTCGGCCTCCACCAGCATCCAGGCGATGGCGGTGGCATAACGCAGGTTAACCGTCAGTTCCAGGTGCGGTGCGGCCAGGAAGGCGTGCTGGCTGGCGAGTCCGCGTACCTGGCTGGCCAGCTCGGGGTCACGGGCCAAGTGGCGGTCCCAGAGCAGCTGATGGCGGCGGGCGTCGATCCGGTAGAGGCCATGGCCACGGCGGTCGTCCAGAGCCCAGCCGAGGGCCGATTGGCTGGCCGCCGCCCCGAGCAACAAGGCTTCGGCACTGGCGTTATGCCGCCCCAGGTAAATCAGGGTGGGGCGGATCACGTGCTGGCTCAGTTCACTGGCGGCGATACCCATAAGGCCCTCACTGAAGAAGACCGGCCGGGACCTGGGTGCGTGGCAGCGCAGTTATGGACGTCGGTCCCGGCCGGAAGCGGTAGACCGCTTAACCTCAAGTGTAGTGGTATCTTTACGTCGTAAATGGCTGTTTTTAAATCGTTTCTATTGCCCGGTTATGACGCATATAGCGCATTGTGCTTAACCGCTACCTTCAGTCCATGGCTTCCAGGGCATCGAAGGCGGCTTCATGGCCCTGGGTCGCGGCCTTCTCATACCACTTGCGCGCTTCTTTGGGGTCGGCTTTCACCGAGTAACCCTTGGCGTAGAAATTGCCGACTTCGAATTGCGCATCCGGGTCGCCCTGGTCGGCGGACTTGCGGTACCAGACCAGGGCTTGAGCGTAATCCTGCTTGGTGCCGGTGCCTTCTTCATAGGACACCGCCAGGTTGTACTGCGCGTCACTGTCACCCTGTTTGGCGGACTGGGTGTACCAGTAGAAGGATTTTTCCTCGTCGATCTCGATGCCGGTGCCATTTTCGTAGGCGTGGGCCAGGTTGAACTGCGCGCAGACATGGCCTTGCTCGGCGGCCTTCTGGTACCACTGGGTGGCTTTGGTTTCGTCCTGCTTGAAACCTTCGGAGCCGGATTCATAGTTCCAGGCCAGGCTGAATTGCGCCGTGGCGTGGCCCTCTTTGGCTGCACGCAGCACATCGGTGCCCGTCAGATCCGAGTACTCATCTTCAATGGTGCAGGTTTCGCTCTCGAACTCGGCCGCGCCGGCAATGCCGCTGGCCAGGCTAAGGCAGAACAACAGGGGAGCAAGCCGTTTGGCGAGGGGAAAGTCCATTTCAAAGGCCTTTGAGAGTGATCAGTTGGGGGGCTGCGATTTTCCAAAAAACCGGCAAGCACGGCAATAGCATTTGGCTATGTTTTGTCCAGTTGTGACTGACTCGTCGCTCCGGGCCAAGCGTACCGTGCCGGATGCGGTCGCGGGCGGTCAGTGACCCTCGTCGAGCGGCGAGCAGCGCAGCTGCCACTCCAGGCGCAGAGACTCGCCGGGCTCGAGCAGGCGCAGGCCAGGCCGGCCAGGTAAATGGTGGGCATTGATCGGATGGCTGACCGGCTCCAGGCAGAAGAACGGCGCCGCGGCGGGGCAATACAGCAGGTAGTGGTCGGCGCCGCTGGCGGCACAGTCCAGGGCGTAGCCGAGGTCTGGTTGCAGGATCCGGCAGTGCCCGTTCCAGCCGCTGAAGCCGTGGTCGACCGTTGTCTCGGGCAGCGTACTCAGCTGGCGAAAATCCCAGGCCGCCGGCAGCTCGACCTGGCGGTGCGGCAACCGGCCGGGCTCGCCCACCCACACCTCCTTGGCCGCTGCCAGCAGGCGGGTCGCGGGGGTGCGCGGGAAGTAGGGGTGCAGCCCAAGGCCATGCCAAGCGCTGAAGGAGGCCCGATGGATGACGTCCAGGCGAATGTTCAGGCAGCCGCCCTGCAGGGTGAACACTTGCTCGGCGCGGTAAGCGAACGGCTGGTCGCTCTCCAGGCGCAGGTGCGCGCGTCGGGGGGCGTGCTTGATCACCTGCCAGGGTTGCTGCCAGGCGCTGCCATGCAGGGGATAAGGGTCATGGTCGGTGTTCGCCGCCAGGGCCAGCCAGCCCGACGGCAGGGCCATGCCGCCGTCGGCGATGCGGTTCGACCAGGGCGCCAGCGGGTAGCAGCCCAGTTGGCGAGGCAGGCCGCTGGCCAGCGCCTGTTCATTGGCATGGCGCAGCAGGGGCTGGCCGCCGGCAAGCAGCTGCCAGTTGGCGATGCTGCCGCCGCAGGCGGGCGCCAGGGTCAGGCGAGTCAGGCCGTCTGCGAGGGTCAAGAAGTCAGGGGACACGGCAACCTCCTGGAGCCTGAGTAAAGGCCCACGCACAGGCGCGGCCGTGGCGGTGTCATCGTACAACTGCCTGGGCTATCATAAGGGCCTTGCCCTTCAGCCGAGACCGAACACCGATATGGACACCCCGAGCCCCGAGCCGCGTGTGCGCAGAAAGCACCGCAGCCTTGCCCAGGAACTGGTGACTGAACTGTCCCAGCAGATCCGCGATGGGTTGATCAAGCGGGGTGACAAGTTGCCGACCGAGTCGGCCATCATGCTGACCCAGGGGGTCAGCCGCACCGTGGTGCGTGAGGCGATCTCCCGGCTGCAGGCCTCGGGGTTGGTGGAAACCCGCCACGGCATCGGCACTTTCGTGCTCGACACCCCCAGCCCCAGCGGCTTTCGCATCGACCCGGCGACCGTGGTCACCCTGCGCGACGTGATGGCGATTCTGGAGCTGCGCATCAGCCTGGAAGTGGAGTCCGCCGGCTTGGCCGCGGCGCGGCGCAGCACCGAGGAGCTGGCTTTGATGCGCGCGG
This sequence comes from Pseudomonas sp., assembly GCF_040514055.1. GTDB lineage: Bacteria > Pseudomonadota > Gammaproteobacteria > Pseudomonadales > Pseudomonadaceae > Aquipseudomonas. The sequence goes on along the minus strand of NZ_JBEVDL010000034.1, from coordinate 60,697 downwards.
CGCTGGACGGTTTTCATAACGCCGCCCATGCCAGCGATGCGGTGGTGTCGGACTTCCAGTTCCACCTGCAGATCGCCGAGGCCACCGGCAATCGCTATTTCACCGACATCATGACGCACCTGGGGACCAGCATCATCCCGCGTACCCGCTTGAACTCCGCGCGCATCGCCCACGACGACCAGCAGCACTACCTGGCGCGGCTGAGCCGCGAGCATGAGGAAATCTACGAGGCCATCGCCCGTCAGGACCCCGAGGCGGCGCGGGCGGCCATGCGTCTGCACCTGACCAACAGCCGCGAGCGCTTGCGCCGGGCCCACGAAGAAGCCGAAACCCCGGCCTGAGTCCCACTCCGGGGCCGGGGCGGAGTTTCCGCTCATCCTGGCGTGCGCCGGTAGGTCAGCAACAGGATCCCGGCGACCACGATCAGCGCGCCGAACAACTGGCCGCCGCTGAGCGTCTGGTCGAGGATCAGCCAGCCAAAGAACAGCCCCGCCACCGGTTCGACGTTCATCACCGGCGCATTGCGGCCGATGTCCAGGCGCGCCATGCAGCCGAACAGCAGGGAAAACGCCACCCCGTACAACAGCACCAGGCAGGCCAGCGCCCACCAGCCAGGCGCGGCCGTGGGCAAGCCCAGACCGCCAGGCAACAGGCCGCTGAGACCGGCCACCGCCGTGCTGAGAAACACCACCAGCAGCGTCAGGGTGCTGCGCAGGGTGCCGTTCAGCTGCTTCAAGCGGGTATCGGTGATGCGCAGCGCGCAGGCGAACACCGCGGCGGCCGTCAGGCCAAAGCCGATGCCCTGCCACCAGCGGGCGTCGGTCGTGCCTTGTCCGGCCAGGCGCGCGGGCACATCCAGGGCGAACACCAGGCCGACCAGGATCAGCCCCATCAGCAGCGCCGAGCGGCGACTCGGTGCGCCGCCGCCCAGGGCCCAGGTCAGCAGCGCCAGCAGGATCGGCGCCAGGTTCACCACCAGCAGCGCGAGCGCCACTGGAATCCGTGCCACGGCCGAATAGATGCAGAAACTCTGGATGGCAATCAGCAGCCCCGTCAGCAGCTGCCAGCGCCAGGTAGCCGCCGGCAGGCGCAGCGACTGGCGTTGCCACAACAGCAGGCCAGCGAGCACCAGCAGGGTTACCCCCGAACGGCAGAGGATCGCCAGCAGCAGGCCGGTGTCGTGGTCGAAGGCGATCCGTGCGGCGATATGGTTGGCGGCAAAGGCGCTGGCCAGCAAGGCCAACAGCAAAACGGCGAAGTGGCGCGGGAAGGGGGCGGAGGCGGGCATCAGCGGCGGGATTCCTTGGACCAATGGGAAACGCCGCCCCGGGCGGCGCGTCCCGGGGCGTCGAGGTTACAGCACCACGCTTGGCAGCCACAGCGAGATCGCCGGCACGTAGGTCACCAGCATCAGTACCAGGAACAGGGCGGCATAGAAGGGCAGCAAGGCCTTGACCGTGCTTTCGATGCTGACCTTGCCGACCGCCGCGCCGACGAACAGCACCGCGCCCACCGGTGGAGTGAGCAGTCCGATGCCCAGGTTCACCAGCATGATCATGCCGAAATGCACCGGGTCGACGCCGATGCCGAGGATCACCGGCATCAGGATCGGCGTCAGGATCAGGATCAACGGCGCCATGTCCATCACGGTGCCCAGCATCAGCAGCATGACATTGATGCACATCAGGATCACGTAGCGGTTGTCCGACAGGGTCAGGAACGCCGTGGTGATCTTCATCGGGATCTGCATCAGGGTCATGATATAGCCGAAGCTGGCGGCGAAGCCGATCAGGATCATCACGATGGAGATGGTCCGCACGGTGCGGTGCATCAGCTTGGGCAGCTCGCGCCACTTGTAGTCGCGGTAGATGAACATGGTGACGAAGAACGACCAGACCACGGCGATCGCCGCCGACTCGGTGGCGGTAAAGATCCCGGAGAGGATGCCGCCGAGGATGATCACCATGGCCATCAGGCCCCAGAGCGCCTCGCCGGCGATTTTCAGTGCCTGGCGCAGCGGTATCACTTCACCCTTGGGGTAGTTGCGTTTGCGCGCGAAGATCAGGCACAGGCCCATCATCACCGCGCTGAGCAACAGGCCCGGCATCACCCCGGCCATAAACAGCGAGGCGATCGACACCGTGCCGCCGGCGGCCAGGGAGTAGAGCACCGAGTTGTGGCTGGGCGGGGTCAGCAGCGCCTGCACCGAACCGCTGACGGTGACCGCGGTGGAAAAATCCCGGGGGTAGCCGTTCTTGACCATTTCCGGGATCAGCACCGAACCGACCGAGGCGGTATCGGCCACCGAGGAACCGGAGATGGCGCCGAAGAAGGTCGAGGCGACGATATTGACCAGCGACAGGCCGCCGCGCACGAAACCCACCAGCACCCCGGCGAATGCCACCAGCCGTCTGGACATGCCGCCTTCGGCCATGATTGCCCCGGCCAGGACAAAGAACGGAATGGCCATCAGGGAGAACTTGTTGACGCCCCCCGCGACCTGGATCATCAGGGCATCGAACGGAATATCGATCCACCAGGCGCCGATCAGCGCCGACAGCCCCAGGGCGTAAGCCACCGGCATGCCCAGCAGGATCAGGACGATAAAACTGCCCAACAGGATTAGCGCGTCCATTTAAGCGGCACCTTCGTTTTCTTCGACCAGGTCGAAACGTACGACCCGGCGGTTGCTCTGGTCGCCCAGAAAGAGTTTTTCCAGCACGAAGACCAGGGTCAGCAGGCCGCCGAGGGGGATCGGCGCATAGGTGAGGCCGACTCGCAGGGTCGGCATCGCACTCATGTACTGGCCCCAGGTGGCCTTGCACAGCGAATAGCCCTTGATGGTCATAAACAGGCAGATGACCGCCATCAGCAGCTGCACCAGGATGGCGGCAGAGGCCTTCAGCGGCGGGGGCATCCGGTCGGTCACCATGGCCACCGCCATATGCGCGCCGGCCCGGTAGCTGGCGGCGGCGCCGATAAAGGTGAACACCACCATCAGCAAAATGGCGGTCGGCTCGGGCCAGCTGGAACCGGTGCCCAGTACGTAACGGGCAAAGATGCCCCAGGGGATGATCAGGGTCATGGTCAGCACGGCCAGGCCGGCGACCCAGATGCAGGCCATGTAGAGCCTGTCGTTAAACTGCAGCAGCGTACTTCTCATGGGGCTTCACCACGCTCGCAGCGCCCGGGTCTGTACCCGGCGCCGCGGCATTATCAGAGTGACGGGATTACTGCACGGCCTCGATACGCTTGATCATCGCGGCGTAGGGCGCGCCGTACTGGGCGCGGACCGACGCGGTGGCGTCGTAGAAGGGCTTTTTGTCGACCGTGATGAACTCGACGCCGGCCGCCTTCAGCTTGGCTTCGCTGCTGGCGGACTTGGCGTCCCACAACACCCGCTCTTCCTGTTGTGCTTCCTTGGCCACCTTGGTCACCAGGGCTTGCTGCTCGGGGGTCAGCTTCTCCCAGGTGGCCTTGGACATCACCAGCGGCTCGGGCAGGATCAGGTGGCCGGTCAGGCTGTAGTACTTGGCGTTCTGGTAGTGGTTGTGCTCGAGCATGGTCGGCGGGTTGTTTTCCGCGCCATCGATCACGCCGGTCTGCAGGGCGCTGAAGATCTCGCCGGTGTCCATGGCGAGGCCGTTGCCGCCCATGGCGTTGATGGTGTCGATAAACAGTGGGTTGCCCTGCACGCGGATCTTCATGCCCTTGAGGTCCTCGAGGGTGCGCACCGGCTTCTTGCTGTAGATGTTGCGGGTGCCGCCGTCCATCCAGGCCAGTGCCACCAGGTTGAATTCGGACTGGGTGATCTTGTCGAGGATCTCCTGGCCGATCTCGCCGTCGATGACCTTGCGCATATGGGCCTGGTCGCGAAAGACGAACGGCATGTTGAAGACATTGACGTCCGGCACCACCGGCCCGACCACGCCGAGACTGACACGGGCCATCTGCACGGCGCCGAGCTGGGCCTGTTCGATGACTTCCTTCTCTGAGCCGAGCACGCCGCCAGCGAACATGCGGAAGGTCAGCTCGCCATTGCTGGCGGCGACCAGTTTTTTACCCATGTTCTCCTCGGCCACCACCGTTGGATAGCCGGCCGGGTGGATGTCGGCGAACTTGATGTCCAGCGCCTGTGCCAAGCCCGACAGGCTGAAGGCGACAGGCACGGCGAGGGTGAGCAGGGTGCGTTTGACGTTCATCGGTGGTTCTCCGGTCTTGTTTTTGTGATGTCGGTGTTGGGTGGATGCAGTGATCAGGTTCAGCCGTGAAAGCAGGTCTCCTCCAGGCCGCTGACCCCCGCTTGCAGGGCGAACACCGCCCCGGCCAGGGGCTGGTCGGTCAGGTCGCCGTCGGGGCGAATGGAGGTGACGTACAGGGTGTCCAGGCGGCTGCCGCCGAAGGCGCACATGGTCGGTTTTTTCACCGGCACGGCCAGCGAACGGTCGAGTTTTCCGTTCGGGGTGAAGCGGTGCACCAGGCCGGCATCATTGGCGCAGATCCAGTAGCCACCGTCGGCGTCGACCGCGGCACCGTCGGGGCGGCCGGGGTGCTGGCGCATGTCGACGAACAGGCGACGATTGCTCGGCGTGCCGCTGTCGATGTCGTAATCGAAGGCCCAGATGGCCTGCACGCTGGGATGCGAGTCGGACAGGTACAGGGTGCGACCGTCCGGGCTGAAGGCCAGACCGTTGGGCACGATCAAATCGCCCAGGTGGACGGTCAGCGCGCCGCCCTGGCCGCCGTCGTAGCGGTAGAGGCTGCCCACTGGCAGTCCCGCGGCCATGTCCAGCAGCATGCTGCCGACCCAGAAACGCCCCTGGCGGTCGCAGCGCCCATCGTTGCAACGCATGCCCGATACGGCGTGGGGGGTGTCGATCAGCGCCTGGCTGGCCAGGCTGCCATCGGCCTGCGGACGCAGCCCGAACAACCCGCTCTGCATGCCGCCCAGCCAGCTGCCGTCGGCGCGGCGGGCAATGCAGCCGAGCATTTGTTGCCCTTGCCAGCTGCTGGCACCGCTGGCGGCACTCCAGCGGTGCAGGCGGCCGGCGGGAATATCCACCCAGTACAGCGCCTGTTCCTGGGCTACCCAGACCGGGCTTTCGCCCACGGCGTTGCGGGCATCGACGAGCAATTCTGCGTGCATGGCCTGTGTCTCTTGTTGTTATCTGGATCGAAGCGCCGGGTACGCCAGGGCGTGGGCTCAGTCGAAGGGGCCCGCCGCGATAAAGGCACCGCCCTGGTAGACCCGCGCCGGGTCGTCGGCGGCCGGCAGGGGCTGCGCCTCGACCTGCTGGCGAAAGCGCTCCGAGCTGTCCTGGGCTTCGAACCCGAGGTGGCCCGCCAGGTGGTTGTCCCACCAGACCTCGCGGTTCGCCGACATCCCGTAGACCAGGGTGTGGCCGACATCGGGGGTGTACAGCGCGCGTTCGATCAGCCGCGTCAGGTCGTCATAGCTGAGCCAGGTGCTGAGCATTCGGCGGTTGTGTGGTACCGGAAAGGAAGAGCCGATGCGCAGGCTGACGGTCTCGATGCCGTAGCGGTCGAAGTAGAAACTCGCCAGGTCTTCGCCATAGGCCTTGGACAGCCCGTAGTAGCCGTCGGGGCGACGCGCCGAATGGGCATCGAGGATCTCGCCCTGCTTGTAGAAGCCGATCACGTGGTTGGAACTGGCGAACACCACCCGTTTGACGCCGTGCCGACGGGCCGCTTCATAGATATGGAATACCCCACAGATATTGGCGCCGAGGATCTCCTCGAACGAGCGCTCCACCGACACGCCACCGAAATGCAGGATGGCCTCGACGCCGTCGACCAGTTGGTCAACCGCCGCCTTGTCGGCCAGGTCGCAATGCACCACTTCCTCGTGGGGGCCGCGGGCGGCGGTCAGCGGGGCGATATCGGAAAGGCGCAGCACCTCGGTATAGGGCTGCAGGCGCTCGCGCAGCACCTGGCCGAGGCCACCGGCGGCGCCGGTCAGCAGCAGGCGTTTAAAGGGAATGGCGGCAAGGGTGGTGGTCATGGTGGGGCCCTGAAGCTGAATTATTATTATGATGTGTTATCGGTTGTCGTATGACATCGTCCGATTATCATCAGCCATTCACCTGCTGTCAACGCGACTTAGGGGGAATATTCAGCGGATTCATCATCCGCGACTCGTCGCCTTTATACCCGGCTATTCGCCATGCGGCGGCGGTCTTATAAGGCTTTCGCTGACGTCAAGGCGCGACATCGGGCTGCGAGGGGTTTGCAGTGGGAGTCCACCAAGAGGGAGTGGTATTTCTTAATGTTGTACGATAACGTATCTCTTCGCGGGCAATCATCGCCTCCGTACCCATCACATGTTGCACAGGGTGTTCGCACAATGAATCCACAAGAACTGAAGTCCATCCTCTCGTCCGGCCTGCTGTCGTTCCCGCTGACCGACTTCGATGCCGCTGGCGATTTCGATGCCGCCAGCTACGCCCGCCGCCTGGAGTGGCTGAGCCCCTATGGCGCGACCGCCTTGTTCGCCGCCGGCGGCACCGGTGAGTTTTTCTCCCTGGCGGCCAACGAATACGCCTCGGTGATCAAGACCGCGGTGGACACCTGCGCTGGCGGTGTACCGATTCTCGCCGGCGTGGGTGGTTCGACCCGCCAGGCCATCCAGTACGCCCAGGAAGCGGAACGCCTGGGGGCCAAGGGTCTGCTGCTGTTGCCGCATTACCTGACCGAAGCCAGCCAGGAAGGGGTTGCCGCCCACGTCGAGCAGGTCTGCAAGTCGGTGAAGATCGGCGTGGTGGTCTACAACCGCAACGTCTGCCGCCTGACCGCGGCGCTGCTGGAGCAACTGGCCGAGCGTTGCCCGAACCTGATCGGTTACAAGGATGGCCTGGGCGACATCGAACTGATGGTGTCGATCCGTCGCCGCCTGGGCGACCGCTTCAGTTACCTCGGTGGCCTGCCGACCGCTGAGGTCTATGCCGCGGCCTACAAGGCCCTGGGCGTGCCGGTGTATTCCTCGGCGGTGTTCAACTTCATCCCGAAAACCGCGATGGATTTTTACGGCGCCATCGCCCGGGAAGACCAGGCCGCGGTTGGCCAGATCATCGATGACTTCTTCCTGCCCTACCTGGAGATCCGCAACCGCTGCGCGGGTTATGCCGTGAGCATCGTCAAGGCCGGCGCGCGGATCGTCGGCCACAGCGCCGGCCCGGTCCGCGCGCCGTTGACCGAGCTGCGGGCGGACGAATACGAAAAGCTGGCCGCCTTGATCCATGCCCAGGGTGCGCAGTAACCCCGGCCTTTTACTTCACCGCTCGCCGGCGAGCGGTATCCCCTGAGGAGGCCTTCAGTGGCTAACGTACAACGCTTCGACAATTTTATCGGCGGTCAATGGCTGGCCGGCGAGAGCTATTCGAGCAATATCAACCCTTCGGACCTGTGCGATGTCATCGGCGAATACGCCCAGGCCGATGCGCTGCAGGTCAAGCAGGCGGTCGCCGCCGCCCGTGCCGCCTTCCCGGCCTGGTCGACGTCGGGCATCCAGGCGCGCAGCGATGCCCTGGACAAGGTCGGCAGCGAGATCCTCGCCCGCCGCGAGGAGCTCGGCATCCTCTTGGCGCGAGAAGAGGGCAAGACCCTGCCCGAGGCCATCGGCGAAGTGAGCCGTGCCGGCAATATCTTCAAGTTCTTCGCCGGCGAATGCCTGCGCCAGTCCGGCGATTTGCTGACCTCGGTGCGCCCTGGCGTGTCGGTGGAAGTGACCCGCGAGCCGCTGGGCGTGGTGGGGCTGATCACCCCATGGAATTTCCCCATCGCCATTCCCGCCTGGAAAGTAGCGCCGGCCCTGGCCTACGGCAACTGCGTGGTGCTCAAGCCCGCCGATCTGGTCCCGGGCTGTGCCTGGGCGATCGCCGAGATCATTTCCCGCGCCGGTTTTCCGGACGGGGTGTTCAACCTGGTGATGGGCAGCGGCCGGGTGGTCGGTGAGACCCTGGTGCAGCACCCGCAGGTCGACGGCATCAGCTTTACCGGGTCGGTGGGGGTCGGCCGCGGCATCGCCGCCAGTTGCGTGGCCCGCCAGGCCAAGGTCCAGTTGGAAATGGGTGGCAAGAATCCCCAGGTGATCCTTGACGACGCCGACCTCAAGGTGGCCGTCGAGCTGGCCGTGCAAAGTGCGTTCTATTCCACCGGCCAGCGTTGCACCGCCTCCAGCCGGTTGATCGTCACCGCCGGTATCCACGACCGTTTCGTCGAGGCCATGGTCGAGCGGATGAAGTCGATCAAGGTTGGCCATGCCTTGGAGAAGGGTGTGGACATCGGCCCGGTGGTCTCCCAGGCGCAGCTCGACCAGGACCTCAGGTATATCGAGATCGGTAAACAGGAAGGGGCACGCCTGGTGGCGGGCGGCGAACGGGTGAGCTGCGCGAAAGACGGCTATTACCTGGCGCCCACCCTGTTCGCCGACAGCAGCGCCGAGATGCGCATCAGCCGCGAAGAAATCTTCGGGCCGGTGGCCAATATCGTCAAGGTCGCCAATTACGAGGCGGCGCTGGCCCTGGCCAATGACACCGAATTCGGCCTGTCCGCCGGCATCTGCACCACCTCGCTGAAGTACGCCAACCACTTTAAGCGCCACGTCCAGGCCGGCATGGTGATGGTCAACCTGCCCACCGCCGGGGTCGACTATCACGTGCCGTTCGGCGGGCGCAAAGGCTCGTCCTATGGCAGTCGTGAGCAGGGAAAGTACGCCCAGGAGTTCTATACCACGGTGAAAACCACCTATATCGGCTAACAGGCGGTCGATAACTGGCTGCGTTGCCGATACGGCGTTAAAAACAGGCTCGGCGGCCTCGCCTAGGTTTTTCAGCGGCCTATTAAAACAACCGCACGCGCCATGTTGCGAAACATGCCATGGCCGCTCGCGCGGCTTTTTGTGTGCTGCACCAGTCAAACCCGACTGCACAACAACAGGGGAAGGGTCATGAGTACAGAACAGACTGCCGGGGCCTTTGCCGGCACCCCGCGGATCACCGAGCTGCAGGTCGTACCGGTGGCCGGACAGGACAGCATGCTGCTTAATCTGAGTGGCGCCCACGGGCCCTATTTCACCCGCAATATCCTGATCCTCAAAGACAACGCCGGGCACATCGGGGTGGGTGAAGTGCCCGGTGGCGAGGCGATCCGCCAGGCCCTGGACGAGGCCCACGGCCTGCTGCTGGGCGCATCCATCGGTGATTACCAACGGCTGCTCAACCGTGCGCGGCAGGCCTTCGCCGGGCGTGATGGCGGCGGCCGCGGCTTGCAGACCTTCGACCTGCGTGTGGCCATTCACGCGGTCACCGCGCTGGAAACCGCGCTGCTCGACCTGCTTGGTCAGTACCTGGGCGTGCCCCTGGCGGCGCTGCTGGGCGAGGGTCAGCAGCGCGACCGCGTGGAGATGCTCGGCTACCTGTTTTTCATCGGCGACCGTCGCGACACCGACCTGGCCTATCGCGACGAAGAGCATGCCGACGACCCCTGGTTTCGCGCGCGCAATCTGCCGGCGCTGACCACCGAGGCGATCCTGCGCCAGGCACAAGCGGCCCATGGCCGTTATGGTTTCAAGGATTTCAAACTCAAGGGCGGTGTCCTCGCCGGCGAGCAGGAAGTGCAGGCCGTGCGCGCCTTGGCCGAAGGCTTTCCCGAAGCGCGAATCACCCTGGACCCCAATGGCGCCTGGTCACTGCCTGAGGCGGTCGGCCTGTGCCGGGACCTGCGCGGGGTGCTGGCCTACGCCGAGGACCCCTGTGGCGCCGAGAACGGCTACTCCGGCCGCGAGGTGCTGGCCGAGTTTCGCCGCGAGACCGGCTTGCCGACCGCCACCAATATGATCGCCACCGATTGGCGGCAGATGGGTCACGCGGTGCAGCTGCAGTCGGTGGATATTCCCCTGGCCGATCCGCACTTCTGGACCCTGCAGGGCTCGGTGCGGGTGGCGCAGATGTGCCGCGACTGGGGCTTGACCTGGGGCTCGCACTCCAACAACCACTTCGACATTTCCCTGGCGATGTTCACCCATGTGGCCGCCGCCGCGCCGGGCAAGGTCACCGCGATCGACACCCACTGGATCTGGCAGGACGGCCAGCACCTGACGCGCAACCCCTTGCAGATCGTCGACGGCCAGGTGCGGGTGCCGCAGACGCCGGGCCTTGGCGTCGTGCTGGATTGGGATGCCCTGGCCAGGGCCCACGAGCTGTACCGACGCCATGGCCTGGGCGCGCGCGATGACGCCGCGGCCATGCAGTACCTGATCCCCAACTGGAGCTTCGACAACAAACGCCCGTGCCTGGTGCGTTGAGCCAGCGCTCGGCTTATCCCACGCACCCGGGTTACGGGACCCTGCCCTGGCGGGCCGTTCTGTTGAGCCTCGGTCGCCTTCACTGGACATGGGCGCACGACGATACGGGTGGCAGGCCGGTGCTTTACCTCTGGCTCCCGCACGTCCTTGAGCGAAGCGGCGCCGGTACGTCCGGCGTCGCTGTTTCCATCCGAGCGCACCCTCTGGAGACCCTCCATGCAGTTGATCGACCACTCTGACTCCCCGCGCTATGTGCGCCTGCATGCCGACGACAATGTCGTGGTCGTGGTGAACGACCAGGGCGTCGCCGCCGGCAGCCGCTTCCCCGATGGCCTGCAGGTGCTCGAAGGCGTGCCGCAGAGCCATAAGGTCGCCCTGGTCGATATCGCCCAGGGCGCCCCGGTGCTGCGTTATGGCCACGTCATCGGCTACGCCCGCGAATACCTGCCGCAGGGCAGCTGGGTCCGGGAAACCCAGCTGGACATGCCCGCCGCGCCGCCGCTGGACAGCCTGCCCATGGCCACTGCGGTACCCACGCCGCTGCCGCCCCTGGAGGGTTATACCTTCGAGGGTTACCGCAATGCCGACGGTACCGTCGGCACGCGCAATATCCTCGGCATCACCACCACGGTGCAGTGCGTGACCGGCGTGCTCGATCACGCGGTGGCGCGCATCCGCAGGGAGCTGCTGCCGCGGTACCCGAACGTCGACGACGTGGTGGCCCTGACCCACAGCTACGGCTGCGGCGTGGCGATCACCGCGCGGGATGCCTATATCCCCATCCGCACGGTGCGCAATCTGGCACGCAACCCCAACCTGGGCGGCGAGGCCCTGGTGGTCAGCCTGGGGTGCGAGAAGCTGCAGGCCGACCAGGTGATGCACGCGGACGATCCGTCGGTGGACCTGTCCGAGCCCTGGCTGTATCGCCTGCAGGATGCGGGCAAGGGTTTCGGCGAGATGATCGAGCAGATCATGGCCATGGCCGAAGCGCGCCTGAAGAAACTTGACCAGCGCCGCCGCGAGACGGTGCCGGCCGCGGAGCTGATTCTGGGCATGCAATGCGGCGGCAGCGATGCCTTTTCCGGTATCACCGCCAACCCGGCATTGGGGTTCGCCTCTGACCTGCTGGTCCGTGCCGGCGCGACGGTGATGTTTTCCGAGGTCACCGAGGTGCGCGATGCCATCTACATGCTCACCGCCCGGGCCGAGAGCGCCGAGGTGGCCGCTGCCCTGGTGCGCGAGATGGACTGGTACGATCGCTACCTGCAGCGGGGCGAAGCGGATCGCAGCGCCAACACCACGCCGGGCAACAAGAAGGGCGGTTTGTCGAATATCGTCGAAAAATCCCTGGGTTCCATCGTCAAGTCCGGCAGCAGTGCAATCAACGGCGTGCTGGGGCCGGGCGAGCGGGTCACTGCCAAGGGGCTGATCTTCTGCGCCACGCCGGCCAGCGATTTTGTCTGCGGTACCTTGCAACTGGCAGCGGGGATGAACCTGCATGTGTTCACCACCGGTCGCGGCACGCCCTACGGCCTGGCCATGGCGCCGGTGATCAAGGTCTCCACCCGCACCGAACTGGCGCAGCGCTGGCCGGACCTGATCGACATCGATGCCGGGCGCATCGCCACCGGTCGCGCGAGCATCGAGACCCTGGGCTGGGAGCTGTTCCACTATTACCTGGACGTCGCCAGCGGGCGTAAACGCGCCGCGGCCGAGCAACTGGGGCTGCACAACGACATCACCCTGTTCAACCCGGCGCCCATCACCTGAGCGTCCTGCCGGAGCACTGCCCCATGCCTGAATTCGAGCTGTTGCAGGTCGGCCCCCTGAGCGAGGCTTTCAACCAGGCGCTCGCGGCCTGCTACCGGGTCACGCCGCTCTGGCAGCAGGACGACCCCGTCGCCTTTCTGCGCGAGCAGGGCACTCGCTTCGGCCTGCTGGTGACCTCGGCGCGCTTTGGCTGTTCGGCCGGGCAACTGGAGCAGTTACCGAACCTCAAGGCAATCTGCAGCTTTGGCGTGGGCCATGACGCACTTGCCGTGCAAGGGGCCCGTGAGCGCGGTATCCCGGTCAGCACCACCCCGGAGGTATTGAACGACTGCGTGGCGGACCTGGCCATGGGGCTGATCCTGGACACCGCGCGTGGCCTCAGTCGTGGCGACCGCCATGTGCGGGCCGGCGACTGGGGTACCCGGGCCCTGCCGCTGGGCCGCAAGGTCAGCGGCAAGCGCCTGGGCATAGTCGGGCTGGGCCGCATTGGCCAGGCGCTGGTGCAGCGGGCCAGTGGCTTTCAGATGGCGGTGCGTTATCACAATCGCCGGCCCCTGGTGGGCAGCGCGCTGACCTACGAACCGGCCTTGCTGGAGCTGGCGCGCTGGGCCGATTTCCTGGTGCTGACCTGCCCCGGCGGGCCGGCCACCGAGCACCTGATCGATGCGCCCGTGCTGCACGCGCTGGGCCCCCAGGGCATCCTGATCAATGTCGCGCGCGGTTCGGTGGTCGATCAGCCGGCATTGATCCATGCCTTGCAACACGGTCTGCTGGGCGGTGCCGGGCTGGACGTCTACGCCAGCGAACCGCAAGTACCGGCCGCCTTGCGGGCACTGGAGAACCTGGTGCTGGCGCCGCATATCGGCAGTGCCACCGAGGAAACCCGTGGGGACATGGAGCACCTGGTGCTGGCCAACCTGCGGGCCTTCGTCGAGCGGGGCCAGTTGCTGACCCCGTTGTAGGCGCTCTCCCGAGTGTGATCCGCTGAGCGGCTGCCAGCGCGCCCCATTTGTCTGGGGCCGTTCCGCGCGTCGTTTGTTTGTGAAAATATTTTTTGGTCTATTGTCGATTTCCATAGCGCGCCCACGACTAGGGATTAACCCTAAGCGCCTTTGGAGGTCACCATGAAGTACCTGTGCCTGGTTTACAGCGACGAACAGGCGCTGCACAACTCCCCCGACAGCCCCCATGACGACGAGTGTCAGGCCTACGCCGCCTCGCTGATGGCCACTGGGCAGATGTTGGCCGGCGAAGCCCTGCACCCGGTGAACAGCGCCACCACGGTGCGGGTACGCGGCGGCCAGTTGTCGATCACCGACGGCCCCTTCGCCGAAACCCGCGAGCAGCTGGCCGGCTTTTACCTGATCGAGGCCCGCGACCTCAACGAGGCCCTGCAGATCGCCGGCAAGATCCCGCCGGCGCGGGTCGGCTCGATCGAAGTGCGGCCGGTGCGCCAGCTGGCGGGTGTGGAGCCGGACGTATGAACGCCTATCCCCCCGTGGTCGATGCTGACACCTGGTTGGAGGCGCGCTTGGCCCTGCTGGCCGAGGAGAAAGCCTTGACCGCCGCCCGCGACGCGCTGAATGCCCGGCGGCGTCAGTTGCCGATGGTGGAAGTCACGGAGGATTACCGTTTTCAGGGCGTCGACGCGGAGCTCGGTTTGCTGGAAGTGTTCGAGGGGCGGCGCCAGTTGATCGTCTACCACTTTATGTTCTTCGAGGCGCGCGGCGAAGGCTGCCTCGGTTGTTCCTCGCTGGTCGACAATATCGGCCACCAAGCCCATCTGCATGCCCGCGATACCCACCTGGTGCTGGTGTCGCGGGCGTCCCAGGAGCAGTTGCAACCGTTCAAGCGGCGCATGGGCTGGACGCTGCCCTGGTACAGCTCGCTGGGCAGCCGCTTCAACCACGACTACCAGGTGACCCTCGACGAAGCGGTGGCGCCGGTGCGCTACAACTACCGTGACCAGGCCGAGCTGCAACGCCTGGGGCTGGACCATCACCTGGCCGGCGAGCAGCCAGGGGTCAGCGTGTTCCTGCGCGACGGTACCCGGGTCTACCACTGTTACTCCAGCTACGGGCGTGGCCTGGACCTGTTGATGGGCACCTATAACTACCTGGACCTGACGCCCCTGGGCCGTCAGGAAGGCTGGGACGGCATGCCCGACCTGCACGGGCAAGGCATGAACTGGACCCGCCTGCATGACCGTTATATCGACCCCGCGGCGCCGACCTGTTGCGGCGCGGCCCCCGCCGCCGACTGATGGCGGCCATCATTGACTGAAAAGGAGGGTGCAGCATGAACACCACGAGCAATAACGACGTCACGCAGATTCACGAACTCTTGCGCGATTGGAGCCAGGCCGCCCAGGCCAAGGACGTGGCGCGCATCGTCAGTCACTACGCACCGGACATAGTCGCCTTCGACGCCGTCGGCCCGCTGCGCTTTGAGGGCCGAGAGGCCTATGGCGCCCATTGGCAGATGTGCATGCAGATGTGCGCCGGGATGAGCCTGTTCGAGGTCCATCAACCGACTATCACCGTCAGCGGCGACCTGGGGTTGGGGTTCTACCTGTGCCATTGCGGCGGCACCGACGAGCAGGGCCAGGAGCACCGCTCCTGGATGCGGGTGAGCCAGGGCTACCGCAAGCTGCAGGGCCGCTGGACCATCATCCACGAGCATTTCTCCGCGCCCTTCGAGATGGAAAGCGGCAAGGCGCAGTTCGACCTGCAGCCCTGAGCCTCAACGGGTCGACGCTATCAGGCGTTGCCCCAGGCCCTGCAGCGCCGTGCGCAATTGCGGCGGTGCCTCGACCTCGAAATCGAAGGGCAGGCGCGCCAGCCGCAGGGCAAACCACTGCAGATGGTCGGTGCCAGTGCTCAACAGTACGCCCCGCGCCTGGGGTATCAACACGCCCATCTGCTCGCCCCATTCCCGGGCGGCGCTGGCCAGGTCGGTGTGCAACAGCACCTGCACGGCATGGGCCCGTGGCAGGTTGGCGAGGCTGCTCTGCAAATGCGCGGCGGCGTCGAAATCTGCCGGGCGGGTGAAGCGCACCAGCAGTGGAACGGCCGTCTGCACGCGGTCCAGGCGAAACGAGCGCAATGCGTTGCGCAGGTGGCAGCGGCCGCTCAGGTACCAGAGTCCGTCACGGTAGACCAGGCCGTAAGGGTCCACTTCGCGCTCGCTGAGTGCATCCTGCCCCGAGCGGTAGCTCAGGCGCACCCGTTCGCGGGCCTGGGAGGCTGACGCCAGGGTCGCCAACACCTGCTGGTCACCCAGCGCGCGGCTGCGAGGCAGCACCAACGCGGTGCTTTCGCTCAGGGCGCGAACCTGCTGCTTGAGAGGGGCCGGCATGACCCGCTCCAGCTTGGCGCGGGCGCTGTGCACAGCGGGGGCGAGCTGCGCCAGGCCCAGCTCGCCGGCGGCGAGCAAGCCCAGGGTCAGGGCCTGGGCTTCGGCAGGGGTGAACATCATGGGCGGCAGCTTGAAGCCGGCCACCAAGCGATAACCGCCATGGCGGCCGCGCTCGCTGGTCAGCGGGATACCCAGATCCTCCAGGGTGCGCAGGTAACGGCGCAAGGTGCGCCCATCGACGCCCAGGCGCTCGGCCAGCGCCCGTCCGCTCTGTTGCCCGCCACTTTGCAGCAGTTCCAGCAGGGCCAGTACGCGGCCGGTGGGGTTGGCCATGAAAAATGTCCTGGCAGCATTTAATTAGGACGGAATATAGCCTAATTGGCCGTTAGCCTGTCTGCCGACCGCCGTTGCCCTGTTCATCGCCACCCATGGATCTCTGCCGCCGTCACCTGGAGCACGCCCGATGATCGATCACCTGTCCATAGTCGTTTCCGACTACCCCCGCAGCCGCGCCTGGTATCAACAGGTGCTGGCCACGCTGGGCTATGAACTCAAATCCGATACCGCCCAGGGGCCGGCACTGGTCGCCGGTTTTGGCCCGGTCCAACAGCCCTATGGCGTGCTCTACCTGGTCAGTGCGGGACCCGGACGCGGTGTCTGCCAGGCGCGGCCGCAATTCTGCTTCTGTGCGCCCGAACGCACCGTCGTCGATGCCTTTCACGCTGCGGCGCTGCAGGCCGGCGGGCGCGACAGTGGAGCCCCGGGATGGCGCGAGGCGCAGGCCCATTACGCCGCGTTTGCCCAAGACCCGGATGGCTACAGCGTCGAGGTGGCCTGTTACCGCTGAGTCAACGGGCGTCGAAGCGCTCGGGCAATCGCTGCTGGTGAAAATGCTCGACCAGGCTGTCAATGAATACCCGGGTCTTGGCCGGCAGCAGGCTGTGTCCGGCGAAGTACACCGAGATATGCCCGGCATCGACGTGCCAATCCGGCAGCACCCGAAGCAGGCCGCCGTTGTCCAGGTACGGCAGGGCATGGGGCAGGCTGACCAGGGCGATGCCCAACCCCATCAGGGCCGCGTGGCAGGCGGCCTCGGGGTCGTTCAGGGTCAGGCGCGCCGGCAGCTCGATGGCGGCTTCGTCCTGCTGGCGATTGCGCAAACCCCAGGGGCGTATGCGGCCGGTCTGCGGGGAACGGATCAGGATACCGCCATGCCGGGCCAGCTCAGCCGGTTTGGCGGGTGTCGAGTGCGCCTCGAGGTAGGCCGCCGAGGCCACCAGCACGCGGTGCGCCGGGGCCAGCTTGCGCGCAACCATGCCCTGGGCCAGATCCATCGCGCCGCTGATGGCCGCGTCATAGCCCTGGCCAATCAAGTCGACCGGGCTGTTATCGAAATGCCAGTCGGGCAGGATCGCCGGGTAACGCTGTAGAAACGGGCCCAACAGGGGCAGCACGTAGAGCCGGCCAAAACTTTGGCCCATGCTGACCTTGAGCACGCCAGCCGGTTGTCCGGCGTTGCTGGCCAGGTTGGCCATGGCACTTTGCAAGGTGCCCAGGCTGCCGCTGACCTGCAGCAGAAAGCGCTCGCCGGCTTCGGTCAGGGTCAGGCGACGGGTGCTGCGCTGGAATAACCGCACGCCCAACCCGGTCTCCAGTTTGGCGACGTTCTTGCCCACCGCGGCGGGCGTCAGCCCCAGGTGCCGTGCGGCCCCGGCAAAACTGCCTGCTTCGGCGGTGCGGACAAAACAGGCCAGGCCATTGAGGGTTTCCATGGGCGCATTCCAAACCATTTGGATCGATTATAACGCCTGATTGCTGGCTTATCGGCAGGTTATACCCGGTGGATACTGAGCTCACCCCGGGCCGCTGGCCCTCTTTTACGGAGACTCACCATGTCCACTCTTACTTCCACTGCCCGTTCACTCACCGACAAGGTCGCGCTGATCCAGGGCGGTTCACGCGGCATCGGCGCCGCCATCGCCCGCCGGCTGGCGGCGGAGGGCGCCGCCGTGGTGGTGACCTTTTCGCGTTCGCCGGAGCAGGCCGCCGAACTGGTGCGCAGCATCGAGGCCAGTGGTGGTCGGGCGCTGGCCGTGCAGGCCGACAGCGCCGATGCGCAGGCGGTGCAGGACGCCGTGGCGCAAAGCGTGGCGCGGTTCGGCCACTTGGATATCCTGGTGAACAATGCCGGCATCCTGGCGCTGGCGCCGATCGAAACCTTCAGCCTGGAGGACTTCGACCAGACCCTGGCGGTCAATGTGCGCAGTGTCTTCGTCGCCAGTCAGGCGGCCGCGAGGCAGATGGGCGAGGGCGGCCGCATCATCACCATTGGCAGCACCAACGCCGAACGCATGCCGTTCGCCGGCGGTAGCGTGTATGCCATGAGCAAGGCGGCCATCGTCGGCCTGACCCGCGGCATGGCCCGTGACCTTGGCCCGCGCGGCATCACGGTGAACAACGTGCAGCCGGGGCCGGTGGATACCGACATGAATCCGGCCAACAGTGAATTCGCCGACAGCCTCAAAGACCTGATGGCGGTCGGCCGGTACGGCCGGGTGGAGGAAATCGCCGCCTTCGTCGCCTTCCTGGCCGGTCCGGAAGCGGCCTATATCACCGGCGCCAGCCTGACCATCGACGGCGGCTTCGCCGCCTGAGTCTGCTTCGTTCCGCTTGCCAACCCCGCGCCTGTCGCGGGGTTTGTCGTTCAGGGTTGGGGCAGCTCGGCCAGGGCCTTGCAGCTGGGTGCGTACTGTTGCTGGCAGGCGCTCTGGAACAAGCGCCGTGCTTGTTGTGGGTCGCGCGGTACCGACTCTTCGCCACGCAGGTAGAAGTTGCCCAGCACATGCTGGGCCATGGCATTGCCACCGGCTGCCGCCTGATTGAGGTAGCGGAGCATGGCCTGGGGGTCCTTGTAGGCCGGGTCGGTCCGGCCGGTATGCAGAAATGCCAGGCTGACCGCCGCCCCGGCATGGCCTTGGTTGGCCGCGCGTTTCCACCAATGCTGGGCTTGATTGAGGTCGCGGGGTTGGGCCGCGAAATACTGGCTGCCCAGCTGGAACTGGCTGTCGCCATCGCCACGGTTGGCCTGCTGGCGCAACTGCTCGAGGCTGGTCGCCGGTGCTGGAGCAGGCGCCGTGGTTACCGACGCGGGTGGCTCAGCCGGAGTGGGCGGGGTCTGCTGAGTAACGCAGCCGCCCAGTAGCGACAGCCCCAGACCCACCAACAGGCCCTTGATCGGTGCCGGGTCGGTAAAAAAAACAAGCGCAGGGCGGGGCAAGGAGAAGCATTGACTGCGCATGGCGATGGACCTTGGTTGAGGAGCGGGCGTGAAACAACCGGGCGCGACTGCCCTGACTGGATAACTCAGACGGCGAAACGCACCCCGGGTTGCATCGGGTCCTCTTTTGGCAAGGCGAAAGGTGGCGCCTGGGATAGGTTCAGCTTGGCTTGGTGAAAATTTCAGTGTATTTTTCATGAAATAAATAGTTGTAAATTTCATTCGTGGGCGAGGCAGCTGTCGCTCAGGGGTGGTAGATACGGGCCAATCGGGCCCTTGATCGGAAGTTTACCGATGGACATGCAAGAAGAAGTCGAAGGTCTGGCCATCCTGATCCGCGACCTGCGCAAGCACAAGAACCTCACGCTGGGCGACCTGGCGACGCGGGTCGGACGTTCGGTGGGGTTTCTTTCCCAGGTCGAGCGCGGCCTGTCGCGTCCGACCGTGGCCGACTTGACCGCCATCAGCGAAGTCCTCGGCGTACCCACCACCTATTTTTACAGCCTGAGCAAGCCGCGCGCTTTGCCCTGGGTCACCCGGCCCGGTGAGCGGCGCACCCTGTATTACGCTGGCGGCATTACCGATGTGCTGGTGTCGCCGAGCATGTCGGCGGGTTTCGCCATGCTCGAAAGCCACCTGGCACCCGGCGCCACCAGCGGTGAGGGGCATCTCGACGACAGCTCGGAGCAGGGCGGTTTCGTCCTCGAGGGCCAGTTGACCCTGTGGCTGGGGCAGGATGGCGAGCCGGTGACCCTGGGCCCCAACGACGGGTTCCAGCTGCCGCCCCACGCACAGTTTCGCTACGCCAACCTCACCGAATTTCCTGCGCGGGTGCTCTGGGTGTTTCGCTAGACACCCCTGCCTGCGCTTTTACCGCTTACCGCCCCGAATAAGGACAAGAATGATGACGGCCCCTGTATCCGACCTGCTCAGCGAAGTGCGTGCCTTTCGGGCCCGCTACCCCGAGGTGCGTTACGTCGACCTGATCGCCCTGGATATCCCGGGGCATTTCTACGGCAAGCGCTACCCGGTGGACATGCTGGAAAAGGTCGCCGCCGGCAGCCCGCTGAAGATCCCGCAGAACTGCGTGTTGCTGGGCGTCCAGGGCGGCCTGCATCCCATCGGGGATTACTGCTTCAACGACGGCGATCCGGATGCACTGCGGCGCCTGATCCCCGGCACCCTCAAACCGGTGAGCTGGGAAGGCCAGCCGCTGGGGCAAATGCTGATCAGCTCGGACGGCACTGACTCGCCCATCGAGTTCGAACCGCGGGAGGTGCTGGCGCGGGTGCTCGAGCGCCTGGCAAACCGGGGCATTTATCCGGTGGTGGCTTTCGAACTGGAGTTCTACCTGTTCGACCGCAAGCTGCAGGACGGCCTGCCGTGTTTCCCGCGCGACCCGCTGTGCGACGACGCCGACGACCAGCCGAACATGCATATCGAGCGGCTGTCGCGCTTTTCCACGGTGTTGCACGACATAGTCGAGACCGCGGTCGAGCAAGGGGTGGACGCCAATGTGATCACCGCCGAGCTGGGACCGGGCCAGTTCGAAATCAACTTCGGTCACAACGCCGATGGCCTGTGCGCCGCCGACTGGGCAGCGCTGTTCTGCCGCAGCACCCGCGGCGTCGCCCTCAAGCACGGGCACCGGGCCAGTTTTATGAGCAAGCCGTACCTGCAGGCCCCGGGCAGCGGCATGCATGTGCACGTCAGCCTGTACGACAAGGCCGGCAACAACCTGCTCGATGGCGATGGTCAGCGGCCCTTGCGCCACGCCGTGGCCGGTTGCCTGGAGCTGCTGCCCCATTGCATGCCGATCTTCGCCGCCAACCACAATGCCTTCCGCCGCTACGGGGCCATGGTCAATGCGGCCAGTCGCGCCAGCTGGGGGTTCGAGGACCGCGATGCGTGCATCCGCATTCCCGAATCGGACGGGCGCAACCTGCGCATCGAACACCGTCTGGCCGGTGCCGATGCCAACCCCTATCTGGTCCTGGCGGCGATTCTCACCGGCATGGAACATGGCCTGGACGCTCAGCGCGAACCGATCGCGCCGCTCAACGAGAATCGCCAGAGCGGCATCGATTTTCCCCAGGACATGCTTACCGCGGTGGCGCAGATGCAGGACCACGGCGTGTTGCGCGAAGGCCTGGGCAGCGAATTTGTGATGGTCTATTGCGAAAACAAACGCCAGGACCACCTGGCCTTTATGAACGACGTCAGCGCTCGGGAATACCGCTGGTTTCTCTGATACCGGCGCAAGCGGCGCCGCAGCCGGCAGTCAAGCCGGTCAGGCGCCAGGGGGGCGGTGTGCTTCAGTTCGGGCGCGACTGGGCCGAGGCCATCTTGATCAGGGTCCTGCCGGCTTCATGCACCAGGGTGGCCTGCTGGGTGGTGAAGGTCACGTCATCCAGGGTAATGGTCACATTGCCGCTGAGTAAGGTGGTGTTGCCGTTCTGTTGAGTGGTGGTGGCCTGCACCTCAAACTTCCGGCCGTCCTCCAGGCTCAGTTCGAGATTGGTCAGGGTGGCAGCCTTGTCGCTTGGCGCCGTCTCGCTCGCCGCCAAGGCAGGGAGGCTTAGCAGCGCCAGCAGCGCGGTGGTCAGGGTTTTGTTCACGAGTAAAGCTCCATTTTAATCGATCGGATCCAGAGGTCTGGCGCGGCTGCCCTGGGACGCCGCAGCCGGTGCGGCGCGCGCCGGGCAGGACGCCAGACGCAGAGGATGTTAACCGGTTCTGGCTGCGTGCGGAGCAGGGTGGGGCGTGGAGCACTGCAGAAAGCGGTTCAGCCGCCCTCCACGAGGCAGGGCCTGACTGCCGTTGCTCGGGAACGACGAGGAAGGGTGAATAGCCCGCGCGGCAACGACGGCGAATTCACCCACACCCCAGGCACCCGTCATACCCGCGCAGGCGGGTATCCTGGAGCTTCCATGCGCCTGGGTTCCGACCTTCGCGGGAACGACTGAAACATCACCCTAGAGCAAGGAGATCGGGTAGTTAAAGATCAGGCGGTTCTCGTCGAACTCGTTGTTGCTGAAGTCGCGCCGGATGCTCGCGTTGCGCCATTTCATGCTGAGGCTTTTAAAGGTGCCGCTTTGCACGGTGTAGGCCAGTTCCGATTCGCGGCCCCACTCCTTGCCGTCGGTCACCGCACCGCTGTGCACTTGGTCGCCGCTGATATAGCGGTTCATCAGGGTCAGCCCCGGGATGCCCAGGGCGCTGAAATTGTAGTCGTGGCGCAACTGCCAGGAGCGCTCCTTGGCGTTGTCGTAGCTGGCGTTGTAACTGTCGTTGGCGAGGGTGCCGCCGCTGGTGCCATTGACGCGCATCCAGCCGGTGTCGCCGCTGACTTTCTGCAGGCCGACATAGAAGGTGTTGCCGCCAAATTTGGCGGAAAACAGCCCTGAATAGGTCTTGTTGTCCAATTCACCTGCCAGTTCGCTGCCGTCTTCGCTGCCCTGGAAGTAACCCAGGTTGGCGCCCAGGGTCCAGTCACCGATCGGTTGGCTGTGTACCAGGTTGAGGTACTGTTGGCTGTAGATGTCCTGCAGCTCGGCGTTCCACAGGCCGATCAGGGTCCGTTTCTCGTTGAACGCGTATTCCCCCCCGGCGAAGTTGAAACGGTCGGAGCCGGCGCCGCCATAGAACATGTCCTCCATGCTGGCGTCGTTGCGTGGGCTGTTGCCGCGCATCTGGCCGCCGTAAAAGGTCAGGCCGTCGATTTCCGTCGAGGTCAACTGGGCGCCCTGGAAGGTCTGAGGCAGGGACCGGCCATCGTCGGAGCGCAGGATCGGCAGCACCGGCATCCACTCGCCGACCTTCAATTCGGTCTTCGACAGCTTGACCTTGCCGGCCACCGCCAGACGGCCGAAATCATCGGCGGGCTGGCCGCCCGCGTGGACCGGCAGCAGGCCGGTGTTCGCGGTGCCGCCACCGCCGTCGAGTTTCAGCGACCACATGCCCAGCACGTCGACGCCCACGCCCACTATGCCCGGGGTGTAGCCCGAGCGGGCATCAAGAATAAAGTTCTGGGTCCACTCTTCGGCCTTGCCCTGGGCATTGCTGGGGTCGACGAAGTTGCGGTTGATGTAGAAATTGCGCAGGTTCAGGTTGACCTTGCTGTCATCCACGAAACCGGCGGCCTGGCTCTGGGCGGACAGGACCAGGCTCAGGGCGGTGGTGCTCAGCAGGACCAGGGAAGGGGTGCGGCGAGATGTCATTGTTATTGTGCTCCCATTATGTGATGCAAAAGCCGTCCCCCTGCAGGCCACGGGGGCGCACATGCTGATCGGGGATCGGTGATGTGCCCTGACGAGAGGGCGGTGAGCCTGGCCAGGAGCCAGGTTTTGGCCGAGGCTAGCCGTCGGCAAAACTGCAGCGGCGCAGGAGCGAACGGCGCGCGGCGCCGTGGCCCTGGGCAAGCATTCGAAGGCGTCTCTGGTGCGGGGCGATCAACCTGGGGTTGGACATGCTTAGGCCCTGATCTTATTTTTTATGTTATACGTTGTCGTACAACTAGAGCGATTATCGACAGCCCTGACGGAGCTTGTCAATGGGCGGAAGGGCCAATGGACAGTGGCATCGCCTGAAACCCCATATGGATTGGGTTTTCGCCGACCTGGCGCGGGTCGGGCGATGGATTCAGGTGTTTGTTATTCAGCAGAGGGCGTCATGGAAAACAGGACATCCTGGATCGAACGTACGTAATCGGCGCACGACGGGGAGGGTTATGTCAGTGGGTTGTACGATAACGGTCTGGGTCAGCACCGCACAATCGGAGGGTTGCCGGTCGCCAGCTGAGCAGCGAGCGGGGCACTGCCTGGCGTAACGCCGGCCCGGCCCCATTGCGGCGGCTGAGGCACCTGGTCCTGCCCCAGGTGCTTCAGGGGCAACGACTCAATCGCCGCGAGCAAGGGGGCGGTTCGGGTCGGTGATCCATTCACTCCAGGAGCCGGGATAAAGGCGCGGACTGTCGTATCCCGCCAGCTGTAGGGCGAACAGGTTGTGGCAGGCGGTGACCCCCGAGCCGCAGTAGGCCACCAATTGCTCGGCCGGGCGAGGGCCCAGCAGGGCGGCAAAACGCGCGCGCAATTGCGCGGCGGGCAGAAAGAAGCCATCCGCGTCGAGGTTGTCGGTAAAGGGCGCGCATTGGGCCCCGGGAATATGCCCGGCAACCGGGTCGATGGGCTCCATCTCGCCGCGAAAGCGCGGTTGGGCCCGGGCGTCGAGCAGGGTCAGCTGGGGATCGCCGAGACGCTCCAGCAGCTGCGCGGCATCGATCAGCATGCGCTCGTCGGCTTCGCCCGTGAAGTGACCCGCGGCGACTCTGACCTGGTCGATCTGCAGTGTCAGGCCTGCGTCGCGCCAGGCTTTCAGGCCGCCGTCCAGCAACTGCACGCCGCTGTTTTTACCCAGCCAGCTCAGTAGCCACCAGGCATGGGCGGCGTACGCGCCAGGCCCGTCGTCGTAGAGCACCACCTGGCTGTGCTGGTTCACCCCCCAGTCGCGCAGGCGTTGCATCAGGGCGGCCGGGTCCGGCAAGGGGTGGCGACCGGTCACCCCCGGCCGAATCGGACCGGAGAGGTGCTGTTCCAGGTCGGCGAATTGCGCCCCGGGAATATGCCCCTCGGCGTAACTGCGCTGACCATAGGCCAGGTCGTCGAGGGCAAAACGGCAGTCGAGGACCACCAGGTCGGGCTGGCCGAGGCGCTCGGCCAATTGCAAGGGGCTGAGCAGGTACGCGTTGGGCATGGCGAGCTCCAGTGGTCAGCGAAAAACCAGATGATAAACCAGTCGGGTGGTCCGGCGTAGACCGGGCGGCGCCGGATAACGGGGAGCCTTAGCGAAGCTGCAGCTTGCCGATGCGATCGTTGCTCAGGCTGCCCAGGTAGAGGAAATCGCCGACCGGTTTGGCCGAGGTGATCATGCGCAGGTGACGGCCGCTGGGGTCATGCAGGCTGCGGGTGATACGTCCCTGCTCGTCCAAGGCGATCACCAGCCCGTAATCTTGCGGCTTTGGCCACAGGGCCCGTGGCAGCTTGGCCAGTTGCGCCTTGAGCCAGGGGTGGCGGTGCAGAAAGTCGGCATCGGCCTTGCGTGGCGAGGGCAGGGCGACCCAGAAGGTACCCGCGCCATCACCCTGCAGATTGTCTGGCAGTCCTGGCAGGTTGTCGGCGAACACCTCGTGCTGGCCGGCCTTGGCGCCGCTGATCCAGTAGCGGGTGATGCGGTAGCGGTAGGTTTCGTTGACCAGCACGAAGTCCTGGGCGGCCGACAGCGCCACGCCGTTGGCGAAGTACAGGTCCTTGAGCAGCACTTCGGTCTGTGCGGTGGCCGGGTCGTAGCGCAGCAGGCGGCCCCAGGGGCGCGCCTCGAGCAGGTCGAGCAGGTAATCCGGTTGTTCGAAGCGCAGGCTGGCGTCGCTGAAATAGATACGCCCGTCGCGGGCGATATCCAGGTCGTCGGTAAAACGGAACGGGACGCCTTCGGCCTGCTGGCTAAGCACCTTGATTCGGCCTTCGGGGTCGATGGACAGCAAGCCTTTGTAGGCATCCGCCACGATCAGTTGGCCCTGGGCGTCGAAGTCCATGCCCAGCGGGCGGCCCTGGGTATCGGCGAAGGCCTGCGGGTCGCCCCGGTCCGTCAGGCGTACAATACGCCCGTCGTGCAAGGCGGCGTAGACCCGACCCTGGGCGTCCACCGCGGTGTCTTCCGGGCCGCTGAGTTGGCCTTGGGCCAGCAGCGTGGCCTTCATCAGGGTGTCGTTGGGCTCCAGGGGGCCGGTCATGGCAGGCGCCGGCGGTGCATCCCAGGCCAGAGGGTCGATCGGGCTGGGAGTCAGCGCCAGGTAGAGGGCGCCAGCGGCGAGGATGACTGCCAGCAGGCCGAATATTTTTTTCATGACGGTCCTTGTGACGGGGCGGGGCGCGGCCTGCCGGATGGCGCGACGGCGAGCGTCTGCGGCCTTTGCGCGGGGCGTCGGCAGCATAGAAGCCTGGTTCGGGTGGGGCAAGCGGTTGATGCGCGGTGAGAGTGAGGGTCGATATATACTGCCGGGCATTATTTGAGGAGAAGCCTGTGCCCATCGAGATTCATTGGATTGCTGATGACGCCGCGCTGGCGCTGCGGTGTGCCGAGTGGCAAGCCCTGGACCATGTGGCCCTGGACACCGAGTTTATGCGGGTCGATACCTTCTACCCGATTGCCGGGCTGTTGCAGATTTGCGCCGGTGAGCGGGTGTTCCTCATCGATCCGCTGCTGATCGAGGATTGGCGGCCGTTTGCCGCGCTGCTGGAGCAGCCGACAGTAGTCAAGGTGCTGCATGCCTGCAGTGAAGACCTGGAGGTGCTGTTGCGCCTGACCGGTAGCTTGCCGACGCCGCTGTTCGATACCCAGTTGGCTGCCGCTTACCTGAATATCGGCTTTTCCATGGGCTATTCGCGGTTGGTGCAGGAAGTCCTGGGCATCGAGCTGCCCAAGGGCGAAACCCGTTCCGACTGGCTGCAACGTCCGCTGTCCGAGACCCAGGTCAGCTACGCCGCTGAAGATGCCCTGCACCTGGCCGAGGTCTATGCGGCCCTGCGCCCGCGGCTGTCGCCGGAGAAAGCCGCCTGGGTGCTGGACGACGGCGCCGAACTGGTGCTCAACCTGCGCCGCGAGGTCGATCCCCAGATGCTCTACCGCGAGGCCAAGCTGGCGTGGAAGCTGGCCCCCGCGCAACTGGCGGTCATGCGGGCGCTGTGCGCCTGGCGTGAGGCCGAGGCCCGTGCGCGCAACCAGCCACGCAGCCGCATCATTCGCGATAACTCGCTGTGGCCGCTGGCGCGCTCCCAGCCGGATAATCTGGTAAGCCTGGCGCGTATCGAGGAGATGCACCCCAAGACCGTGCGCCAGGACGGCGAGGTCATCCTGCAGCTGATCAAGCAGGCCGCGGCCCTGCCGGCCGCGGAGTGGCCCGCGGCATTGCCCGAGCCCCTGCCCATGGAGGCGGCCGCCCTGCTCAAGACCCTGCGCGGCGTCGGCCAGCGCGAGGCCGAACGCCTGGACATGGCGCCCGAGCTGATGCTGCGTAAAAAGACCCTCGAGGCCTTGCTGAAAACCGGCTACCCCAACGGCCCCTACCATTTGCCGGACTCGCTGCGCGGTTGGCGCCGCGACTTGATGGGTCAGACGCTGCTCGACAGCCTGGCCGTGACTGGAGAGGCGCCATGAAACGCATTTGCTCGATCTACAAGAGTCCTCGACGCAACGAGATGTACCTCTACGTGGAAAAAAAGAACGCCCTGAAGCTGGTGCCCGAGACCTTGTTGACCGCCTTCGGACCGCCCATCCACAGCTTCGACCTGGTGCTCAGCCCCGAGCGGGCGCTGGCCCGCGAGGATATTCACCAGGTTCTGGCCAACCTGGAAAAGCAGGGTTATCACCTGCAGATGCCGCCGGCCGAAGACGAGTACATCCAGCACCTGCCCGAAGAGCTGCTGCGCCGTAACGACCCGATCTAAGTCGGGTTCGAGCGACCCCGGCACCTGTCACGCCATAGGCCGTAAACGATGAGCACCACCGATTCAGCGCCGATCCTGATTATCGACGCACAGCATCATGAGTACGCCACCCGGGTGCGTCAGGCATACCCCGGGCGCGAGGTGCACGGCGCTGCCAGCCACGCGGCAGTGGTCGATTTGGCCGCTCAGTGCCCGCTATGGTTCGGTCAACCGGACCAGTTGGCTGCGCTGCTGCGCCAGGGCTGCACGCCCCGCTGGTTGCAGTCGACCTGGGCCGGCATTACCCCGCTGCTGGCACCGGACCTGCCACGGGATTATCGGCTCAGTCGGGCCGTGGGCATTTTTGGCCAGGTGATGGCGGAGTACCTGCTGACTTACCTGTTGGCCCACGAACGTCGGGTGCTGGGGCGGCTGGCCAGCCAGGTCGACCAGCGCTGGGACGGTCCGTTGCCCGGCACGCTGGCGGGGCGGCGGCTGTTGATCGTCGGTGCCGGCGATATCGGCCAGCGGGTCGCCCAGTGCCTGGCGCCTTGGGGCCTCGAGGTGCGTGGCATTGCGCGAGAGCCCCGTGCTCGGGTCGGTTTCGAGCAGGTGACGGGCCAGGACAGCCTGGCGGAACAGGCGGCTTGGGCGGACTACCTGTTCAACCTGTTGCCCGATACCCCAGACACCCGCGACCTGTACGATGCGCCGCTGTTCGCGCGGATGAAACCCGACGCCTTGTTTATCAACGCCGGTCGTGGCGGCGCGGTGGTCGAGCAGGACCTGGTCGCGGCCCTGGAGCGTGGACACCTGGCGGGCGCGGTACTGGATGTCTGCCGTGAAGAACCCCTGCCCGCGGGCCATCCGTTGTGGCGGGTGCCGCGCCTGCTGCTAACCGGCCACAGTGCCGCGCCGACCCTGCCCGGGGCCATGGCGCAGCTGTTTCTCGATAACCTGCAGCGGCTCGAGACCGGTCAGGACCTGCGTGGTCAGGTGGATTTCCGCCGCGGTTACTGATTGCTCACGGCGGGCGGTGTCAGTCCCAGGCGAAATCCCCTTCGCTGACCAATTGGGCCAGTGGCAGCCGAGGGCTGGGCTGCTCGCGGGCCTGCAGGTCCTCCGGCAGCACCTGCTTGTCGGCCTGTTTGCCGATGGCCAGGGCGATCTCCACCTCGTACTCCCCGGGAATGCCCAGGGTCTGGCGTGCCAGCGCCTTGTCGAACCCGCCCAGGCCATGAGCATGCCAGCCGCTCAGGCTGGCCTGCAAGGCCAGGTAGGCCCAGGCCGCTCCGCTGTCGAAGGTGTGGAAGGGCGCCGGCCGGACATTGCCGCTGGTGCCGGTAATAGTGGTTTTCGACAGTACCACCACCAGCGCCGAGGCCTGTTGCGCCCAACTGCGGTTGAACGGGCTGAGCAGCTCAAGGTAGCGCTGCCAATGCAGGCTGTCGCGGCGGGCGTAGAGAAAACGCCAAGGCTGGGAATTGAAGGACGAGGGGGCCCAACGCGCGGCTTCGAAAAAACTCAGCAAGGTCTGCTCGTCGATCGCCTGCGCCGTAAATGCGCGGGGTGACCAGCGGGCGATGAACTGCGGGTCGATCGGGTAGACGCTGTCGCGCAGGGAAGGCTGTTCGGCTGTCATGGGGCAGTGGTTCCTGCTCACTGAGGACGGCCGCCGGGGGGGCGGCGCAGGGGCGTGCAGTGTATCGGCAAAGCGTGGCCTCGGTGTGCAAGCTGCTCAGCGCAGGGCCCCCGACCGGCGGTCCCGTGCTCCTCACCTGGCGCGATGGTGCATGCCAGCGCGGTCGCGACGCGGGCCGGCTGTCAACCCTGTGCCTTGCCGTCCAGTGAGGCCACGCGGGCGTGGCAATAAAGCGGGGCAAGCCCTAGACTGGCGGCCTTTTACGCCCCCTCAGACCCTCAATTGCCATGGCCGCCAAAGTCGAACCCTTCTGGAAACGCAAGACCCTCGAGCAACTCGACCAGCAGGAATGGGAGTCGCTGTGCGACGGCTGCGGCCTGTGCTGCCTGCAAAAGCTCGAGGATGAGGAGGACGGTGGCGTCTATTACACCCGCATCGCCTGCAAGCTGCTCGACCTGACCAGCTGCCGCTGTACCAATTACAGTGACCGCCGACAGTTCGTGCCCGACTGCATTCAGCTCACCCCGGGCCAGGCCAACCAGTTTCAGTGGTTGCCGCCGACCTGCGGTTATCGCCTGGTGGCCGAGGGCAAGGACCTGCCACCCTGGCACCCGCTGATTTGCGACGACCCTCAGGCCGTGCACAACGCCGGTATTTCCATGTCGGGGCGCATGCTCAGCGAAACCGCCGTGGCCGAGGACGACTGGGAAGAGCATATGATTTTCCGCGCTGGCTGAGCCGGTGCCGCGCCGCCGTTAACCCCCCCCATACGTTTATCCAGGAGTAGTCCGGTGTCCATCGGTTCGCGTCTGCTGTTGTCCGCCGCCTTGCTGGCGCTGAGTGCGCCGGTCTGGGCCACGAAAAAAATCGATCTGGATTACCGCGTGCGCCTGCTGCCCGACGCCGATCAGGCCGAAGTCAGCCTGCGCCTGGAACAGGGCGAGCGGGTTCGTAGCCTCAGTTTCAACCTGGGCGACAAGGGTTACTTCAGCGATTTCCAGGCCGATGGCCAATGGCAGCAGGAGGGTGCGGGGCGCGGCACCTGGACACCGGCCAGCGGCGAGGCGAGCCTGACGTACCGGGTACGCATCAGCCATCCGCGTAATGCCGGCGATTTCGATGCGCGCATGACCGCCGACTGGGCCCTGCTGCGTGGCGACGACCTGGTGCCCAGCGCGACCCTGAACCAGAGCGACGGCACCGAACTGGTGGCCCGTCTCGAATTCGAGCTGCCCGAGGGCTGGAAGAGCGTCGAAACCGGTTGGCCGCGGATCGGCAAGAATCGCTTTCGCATCGACAATCCGGCACGCAAGTTCGATCGCCCGACCGGCTGGATCCTGGCTGGCAAGGTGGGCACGCGGCGCGCCAAACTCGGCGAAACCGATGTCACCATCGCCGCGCCGGTCGGCGAGAAGATGCGTCGCATGGACATCCTGACGCTGCTGACCTTCGTCTGGCCGGAAATGCAGGCGGTGTTTCCCCGGGACCCGGGCAAGCTGTTGATCGTAGGCGCCGGTGACCCGATGTGGCGTGGCGGCCTGTCGGCCTCCAACTCCCTGTTCCTGCACGCCGACCGGCCCCTGGTCAGCGAAAACGGCACCAGCGCGCTGGTGCACGAGCTGGTGCACGTCTTCAGTCGCATCCACGACACCGATCGCAGTGACTGGATCACCGAAGGCCTGGCCGAGTACTACGCCATCGAGCTGATGCGCCGTGCCGGTGGGCTGAGCGAACAGCGTTACCAGAAAGTGCGCGAGCATTTGATCGATTGGAGCGAGGACGTGGAGAGCCTGCGCGGAGAGTCTTCACATGGTGCGGTCACCGCCCGCGCGGTGCTGTTATTGCAGGCCCTGGACCGGGAAATTCGCCAGAGCAGCCAGGATCGTCATTCGTTGGACGATGTCGCGCGTGGCTTGATGCGCCTCGACCAGGTCAGCACCGCGGACTTTATCGCGATCAGCCAGAACCTGATGAGCGAACCGTCCGAGGTATTGGATAGCGAATTGCTGCGTTAGCAAGGGCAATTGGCCTGCGCGTGGCCTGGCGGCCGCTAGCAGCCGGACGCCGATATAGGGCGGCCTCGGCGCGCCGTCCCGCGACAGCCCGCCGATGGGCTCTACAGACCAGGGCGTCGTTCCAGCGATCTTCAGGCGTCGCTGACCAACGCGGCGCTCTGCAGTTCGGCCAACTTGATGCGGGCGGCCTCCAGCTGCAGGCGAATATCGTCCAGTTGCGCGCGGCGCTCCATCAGCAGGTTCTTGCCGGCGCAGTAACCACTGATGCCGCGGGTCAGCGCGACGCCGGCCACGGCGACCTGGAACAGGCCTGGCACACCGCCGCGCCGTAGCCCCTTGGCCAGCATCAGCACGCCGCCTGCGACGGACAGCGCGCGCTCCCAGCCCTCGACATTGTGGGTCGACAGGTCGACGCGCCGGGTAGTGGGGACCAGGCGAACGGGGCCGGAGAGGGTGGGCATGGTGATACTCCTGAAGGTAATGACCCTATAACTGACTGCGCACGCGGCCATCTGTTCAGACGGCGTAGCGTCCTCCGGCGCGCGCGGATGCCACGGATACACCTGGGGCTAGCGAAACAGCGGGCCGGATTTGGTGTTCAGGCCCTTGGCCATCCGGTCATAGAGCACCACATTGACCGTCGCTGCCAGGTTCATGCAGCCGTTGGTGGGGATGTAGATCACTTCCTCGCACCAGGCCAGCACATCCTTGCCCAGCGAGCCGTCCTCGGGGCCGAAGATATAGATGGCCCGGTCCGGGTGGGTGTATTCCGGCAAGGAACGGGCCCCTTCGACCAGCTCCACGGCCACTGGCGTACAGCCGAGCGGTACGATCTTTTGCAGGTCCTCGATGCCGATCAACGGGATGTCCTGGTGGATCTTCTTGGTGTCGGTGACGAAGTCCTGGGCCCGGGCGTAGCGGGTGCCGGTATAGAACACCGAATTGACCCCATAACACCCGGCCGCGCGCATGACCGCGCCGACGTTTTCCGGAGACTTGGGGTTGTACAAGCCAATGCAACTGTACCGTCGGTTCGCCACGTGCGTGTGCCCTAGAAATGCAAAGAGGCGCGATTATACGGACTTCACGGCACGCGCCCAGCGCAAACGTTTGGCTTTCCGAGGCAGGTGCTATTGGGTTGCAGTCGGCTGCTAGAAGGTCGCACGCGAGTGGGCGTGACCTTCGCCAATTAGGGGGAATTGAGTTCGCCAGCACCGGTTCGGGGGCCTCCAGCCCGCGGTCATACCCGCGCAGGTGGGTAACCAGAGGCCTTGTCGCACTGGGGTTCCCGCCTTCGCGGGAAGGACGTAAAACCTCTGGCACTGCTGATGGGTCTAGAGCGCTACGCAGCTCGGGTCCGAACAGCTCCACCGGCCTACAGACCCCCGTCATACCCGCGCAGGCGGGTTTCCAGAAACCTTGTCGCCCCTGGGTTCCCGCCTTCGCGGGAAGGACGTAAAGCCTCTGGCACTGCTGATGGGCCTACAGTGCTACGCAGCTCGGGTCCGAACAGCTCCACCGGCCTACAGACCCCCGTCATACCCGCGCAGGCGGGTATCCAGAGACTTTGTCGTACCGAGGCTCCCGCTTTCTTGGGAGCGACGGGGAACGCTGGATAGCAGGAGCGGGAACTACGGTGAAGTCACTCGCCCCTTAGTTCCCTTCATACCCGGGTAGGCGGCTACCCAACCCTGTCACCAGGGTGCCCCTGTCCGCACCAAGCGGCTAGGGACGGCTTACTCTTTTGGCTTGAGCAGGGCGGCCAGGTCGGCAAAAGCCTTATGGGTCGACTTCGGCGCTTGCGGGCTGGCCGTGGAGCCTTCGGCGAAGTACTGCTGGTCGGTGTACCGAGAGTGCTCATTGTCATGGCAGAACAGGCAGAGCAGTTCCCAGTTGGAACCGTCCTGAGGGTTGTTGCCATGGTTATGGTCGCGGTGGTGCACGGTCAGCTCGCTGAGGCGTTTGCCGCTGAATTCCCGGGCACAACGACCACAGACATGGGGGTACATCTTCAGGGCTTTCTGGCGGTAATCTTCCTCGGCCTTGGAGGACAGGAAACGGCTATTGCTGGAGCTCATGGGAGGGCCTGTGGTGGGCGGGCGAACGCAAGGGTTCTGATGCTGTCAGAATAAAGCCAAAGTCGGTTTAGCTGGAGCCCCCTATGCGACTTTTCTCCCGATTCCTGTCTGCCGGTGCGCCGCTGGCGATATTGCTGGGTCTGATGGTGCTCAGCGGCGGGGCGAACGAAGCCAAGGCGGCTAACGGCTCGCCGGGCACCGCCACGCCGACGCCCTATGCGCCGGCCGTGCCGCCCACGCCCGCGCGTCCGGCCTATACCCCACCCTTGTTGGACAACGGCCGTCGCCCTGCGGCCTCGCCACGTCCGTCCGACACCGCGGTGCCGATGCTGGAACAGCAGCTGCAACGCAATCAGCAGCCCGCGCGACCGGCGCCGGAGGGCGTCCCCAAAGCCAGCGAATGAAGGCGGGCCCCGCTCGTCCATGGCCTTCGCGTCACTGGTCGACCAGTTGCCCGTCGGCCATGCGCAGGCGCTTGGACAGCGCCACGGCGATGGCGCGTATGACCTTGGCCGCCGGGCGCGGCGCTTCCTGCAGCATTTTTTCCAGGGAGTCCTTGGCCAGGATCAGCAGGACGCAATCGGTGGCGGCTACGCAGGTCGCCGAGCGCCGTTCACCGTCGAGCACCGCCATCTCGCCGAAGGCCCGGCCATTGCGCAGGGTGGCGAATTCGACCAGCTGTTCACTGGAATTGCTCTTGCGCACGGAAATGCGCCCTTGGTGCAGGATGCACATAAAGGTGCCGGCGTCGCCCTCACGAAAGATCACCGTGTCCTGGGTCATCTTGCTGATGCTGAAATAACCCGCCGCCGACTGCGCTTCGGCCGGTAGCAGGGTGTCGAACAGGCCGCAGTCCATCAGCATGTCTCGGATGGCGCCGACCAGGTGGGCGGATTCAGGCATGGTGTCTCCTTAAGGGCATAAACGAGAGCGATTATCCGCCAGGTCCGTGCTCGATTGCAGTCCCGCGGCAGTGGGCGAAACAGTGGGATCAGGCGTGGCGGTGGCTAGTTCGTTCGTTGCCGCGAGACGCAGATCAGATCAGCCAGCGCTGCCGGGAGCGTTGAATGTGCAAAGGTGTAGCCATGCTCCAGCAATTTCCGCGGTACCACCCGTTGGCCGCTCAGGAGTATTTCATCGGCCATCTCCCCCATCAGCAGGCGTAGCAACCTGGCCGGAACCTTTATCCTGAAAGGCGTATTGCCCAGCTGTCGCGCGAGTGTTGTGGCGAATTCCGCCTGGGTTACGGGTTCGGGGGCCGTGACGTTCACCGCACCCTGCAGTTCGGGTTTGCTCAGCAAAAATGCACAGATATCCAGTACGTCGTGCAAATGGATCCATGGCAGCCATTGGCGCCCGCTGCCCAGTTGCGTTGCTACCCCGAGTTCGAACGAGCGACGTAGTTCCTGCAGCGGCCCGCCATTGTTGCCGAGCACAATGCCAATACGTAGCAGGCAGACCCGCAGGCCACGTTGTTCGAACGTCAACGCCCGCTTTTCCCATTGGCTACAGAGTTGGTGGGAGAAGCAGTCGATAGCCGCTGCGTGCTCGTCGAGCAGGCCGTCCTGCTGATGCCCGTAATAGCCCACGGCCGACGCATTCAATAGCAGCTCGGGTTTGTGCTGCAGACGCTTTACCAGTTGCAGCAGCGCATCGGTGACCTGTAGACGGCTTTGCAGAAAAATCGCTTTACGCGCTGGCGTCCAGCGCCCTTTGGCCAAGGGTTCACCGGCCAGATTGATGATGCCATCGATACGCTCGTCCGAGCGGATTAGCTGGAGATCGGTAATGAAGGCTATCCGGCCACTGAATGCGTCCGCAGCTGGGGCAATTCGGCGTGTCAGGATCAACACCTCATGACCCGCCAGGCTGAGCGCCATAGCCAGGGGCTGGCCGATAAAGCCGGTACCGCCGGTCATAAGGATTTTCAGCGATTTACCATTGGCATAGCGCAAGGCGTGCGCGTGGTCATCGGCGGACTGCAGCGGTACGAGAAAATACAAAGGCACGGCAATCGCCAGTGCCGCCGCCATGTTCAGGTAGGCGTGGGCAAGGATCCCGTAATAGGTGGAAATGCCACTGTCGAGCAAGCACCACACCAGCAGGGCGGCGAACAGCGTAGGTTTGATCAAGGCGTGGCCGTGCTGGCGATACAGGTGTACCAACAGGCTGAAGAGCAGCCCCCAACTGGCTACCGTGGGACCGAACAGGCGTACCAGGGTGGTCACCACGGAATGCTGCTCGGGCGAGGCGGCCTGGCCGGCCCCGACGCTGGCGTACAGGTACTGGAAGTAGGGCATGGCGATGGGCAGTTGGGCGGTAAACGCCAATACCACGCCCAGTGCTACGTGGCCCAGCCCGATCAGCAGCAGCCAACGATAGAACAGGTTCTGCACGGGCTATCCCTCTCGATCTGTACGGCTGGCAGCTCAGGTCAGCCGCAGCACCTTAAGCAGGAAGGCATATTCCAGGGCGACATCGTGCAGGCCCTGGTAGCGGCCGCTCATGCCGCCGTGGCCCGCGTCCAGTTCGGTCTTGAGCAACAGCGGGTTGTGGTCGGTCTTGCTGGCCCGCAGCTTGGCCACCCATTTGGCTGCTTCCCAATACTGCACACGGCTGTCGTTGTAGCCGGCGACCACCAGCATCGCCGGGTAGGCTTGGGCGCGGACGTTCTCGTAGGGGGCGTAGGCCTGGATGCGCTGGTAGACCTCGGGTTCGTGGGGATCGCCCCATTCGTCGTATTCGGTCAGGGTCAACGGCAGGTCCGGGTTCTGCATGGTGTTGAGCACGTCGACGAAGGGCACCTCGGCGATGGCGGCAGCGAACAACTCGGGGCGCTGGTTGAGTACCGCGCCAATCAACAGGCCGCCGGCGCTACCGCCGCTGATCGCCAGTCGCGAGGGCTGGGTGTAGCCGCCGGCGATCAGGTGTTCGGCGCAGGCGATGAAATCGTCGAAGCTGTTGTGTTTATGTTCCAGCTTGCCGGCGCGGTACCAGGCTTCGCCCAGCTCGCCGCCGCCCCGGACATGGGCGATGGCAAAGACGAAACCACGGTCCAGCAGGCTCAGGCGTGCGTGGGAGAACCAGGGGTCGAGGCTCTCGCCATAGGCGCCGTAGCCGTAGAGGTAAAGCGGTGCGGGCTGACCCAGCACCTCGCGGCGGGCCACCAGGCTGATCGGCACCTGGGTGCCATCGGGCGCACGGGCCCACAGGCGCTGGCTGACATAGGCCTCCGGGTCGAAGGGTCCCTCCACCGGCGTCTGCTTGAGCACCCGCTGTTCGCCGCTGAGCAGGTGCAGCTGACGGACCTGGGCGGGGCGGTTCAATGCCTCGTAGCGCAGGCGGATCAGCGGACTGTCGAATTCCAGGGTGTCGTGCACATGGAGGCTGTAGGCCGCGTCGGGCAGCTGCAACCGCGCCGGCGGCAGGCCCTGGGCCCGCACCTCGATGATCGGCAGGCCACCTTGGCGCAGGCTGAGCACCAGGGCCTGGGCGTTCAGGCTGATGTCCTCGAGCATCACCGCGTCGTCGTGAGGCACCAGCGTCTGCCAGGCCGCGCGCCGCGGAACGTCCTGCTCCGGCACGTGGTACAGGGCGAAATTGATGCCGGCCTGGTTGCTGCGGATCAGCCAGCTCCAGCGGCCTTCGACCTGGCCATGGTCGAGGTGATAGTCATGGCCTTCTTCCCGGGGCGCGACGCACTGGAAGCTGTCCCGCGGGCGGTCGGCATCCAGCACCCAGGCCTCGGCGGTGGTCTTGCTGCCGAGGGCCAGGATCAGCTGGCGCTCCGAACTGCTGCGGTAGCAGCTGAGGAAAAAACGTCCGTCGTTCTCTTCGAACACCTGCTCGGCGCTTGCCTCGCCCAGACGATAGCGGTGCAGGCGGTGCGGGCGGTGGGTGTCGTCCAGCTCGCCGAAGAACAGCGTTTGGCTGTCGTTGGCCCAGGTCAGGCTGCCGTCGCAGTGCTCGAATGGCAGCTCGATCACCTCGCCTGTCGCCAGCTCCTTTACATACAGCCGGTAGATCTCTTCGCCACTGGTGTCCAGGCTGTAGGCCAGGCGGGCGTGGTCGGGGCTGATGCTGAAGGCGCCGAGGGCGATAAACCCGCCCTCGGCCAAGGTGTTGGGGTCCAGCAGTAGCTGTTCGCTGGCCTCATCCACGTCCAGCGAGTCGTCCGCAGGGCGGGCGCAGCGGTAGTGCCGCGGGTACTCGTCGCCGGCGGTGGTGCGCTGGTAATACAGGTAGGCGCCCCAGGGGGAGGGCAGCGACAGGTCGGTCTCGCGGATCCGCCCCTTGATCTCCTCGAACAAGGCCTGGCGCAGCTCCCGCTGATCGGCCAACTGCGTCTCGAGGTAGGTGTTTTCGGCGTTCAGGTACTCCAGCACCGCGGGGGCGTCGCGTTCCTCCAGCCAGCGGTACGGGTCGGGGCCGGCGTGTTGGCGGGCGACGGGGGCTTTGAGTTCAAAAGACGCAGGGGGCATGGGCAACTCGATGGCAAGAAGGGGACGCGCCGGTCAGGCTGCGCTCGGCACATCACGGCGGGCGCGCCGGTGCGCGGAAAAGCCGTTATCATAAGCGCCCTTTCAATCGTCTCGCCATGTTCCGACCCTATGACTGAACAAGATTACCTGCTCGCCTGGTCCGCCTATGCCGTCGCCGCACTGGGCTGCCTGCTGGTGTGGTTTCGTCTGACCGGCTGGCTCTGGCGTTTCCTGCGTGAGCCCCTGCGCCTGCTGATGGGCGTGCTGCTGCTGACGCCGACCATCATCGATCCGACCAAGGAGCTGTTCGCCCCGGCGATCGCCATCACCGCCCTGGACCTGCTGTTCAAGGTCGGCAACAACGTCTGGCGCGCGGTGGCCGACCTGGCGCTGTACGGCTTGATCGCCCTGGGCCTGTACCTGGTATTCGCCGCGCTGCGCTGGCCGATCGAACGCTGGTGGCGTGGCCGCTCCAGTCAACCGGCGCCGATTGCCGATGACGAGCCGACCTTGCGCGAGATCATGGACAGGGAACAGCAACCCGTCGAAGCACTGCAACCCAGTGCCGATGCTAACGGCCGCCTGCGGATCGAACCGCGCCTGTAATCCGGCGCGGCGCTTGCACAGTCGGCGTCAGCCGGTCAGCATGGCCCCTTCGATCGAGGAGCGTCCATGGACTGCGTGTTCTGCGCCATTGTCGCCGGGCGCTTGCCGGCGTACCTGTTGCACGAGGAGGAGGATTTCCTGGTGCTGCTGGATATCCATCCGTTGCGTCCAGGCCACCTGCTGGTCATCAGCCGGACCCATGCGCCCTTTCTGCACGACCTGCCGGTGCCGGCCCGTGAACGCCTGCTCGCCCTGGCGGAACGCCTGACGCGGGCGCTGTATGCCGCCGGGGCGGGTATCGAAGGGGTCAATCTGATGCTCAACGACGGTCCCTTGGCCAATCAACACGTGCCGCACCTGCATCTGCACCTGGTGCCACGTCGCCGCGGCGATCTGGCGGCGCTGCTCTGGCGCGCCCTGACCCGTTTCCTGCCCCTGGGCCGCCAGCGCCTGCACGTGCGCCTGGTGGCCGAGGCCGAGCTGTTGCGCGGCGTGCTGCGGCAGGAGGCCTGAGCCATGTGCGAACTGCTGGGCATGAGTGCCAATGTACCCACCGATATCGTGTTCAGTTTTACCGGGCTGATGCAACGAGGCGGCCGTACCGGGCCGCACCGCGATGGCTGGGGCATTGGCTTCTACGAAGGGCGTGGTCTGCGGCTGTTCCAGGATCCGCGAGCGAGTTGCGAGTCCGAAGTGGCGCAGTTGGTGCAGCGTTACCCGATCAAGAGCGAAGTGGTGATAGGTCATATACGCCAGGCCAATGTCGGCCGGGTCTGTCTGGCCAACACCCACCCCTTTATGCGCGAGATGTGGGGGCGCAACTGGTGTTTCGCCCACAACGGCCAGCTGGCGGATTTCCAGCCGGCCGACGGCTTTTACCAACCGGTGGGCGACACCGACAGCGAGGCCGCCTTCTGCGAATTGCTCAATCGGCTGCGTCTGGCGTTCGCCGCGCCGGCGGACATTGACGCCATGCTGGCGTTGCTGGTGGCGAGCTGCAGTGAATTTCGTCACAAGGGTGTGTTCAACTGCCTGCTTAGCGACGGCGATTGGCTGTTCGCCTATTGTTCGACCAAGCTGGCGCAGATCACCCGGCGCGCGCCCTTCGGACCGGCTCGGTTGAAAGATGTGGATGTCATCGTCGACTTCCAGGCGGAAACCACGCCCAACGACGTGGTGACGGTATTGGCCACCGAACCCTTGACCGAGAACGAAACCTGGACGCTGTACCAGCCAGGGCAATGGAGCCTCTGGCGCCGCGGCGAATCCGTGGCGGCGGGGCAGAGCTGAGGTCACTGAAGTCGCGGGTAAACCATAAGACAGGGAGAGACAGGTGCTACGAAGTTATCTGCGGTTGGGATTATTCGCCCTGGGGCTGCTGATCGGCGTCCAGGTGCCAGGCTTCGTGCATGATTACGGCAATCGTGTGGAAGCGCACCGACTGGAGTCCGAGGAGGGGCTCAAGGGTTTCCGTGAGACGGCTCAGCGCTTTTTCAACGGCGACCTGCAGGCGCTGGTGGGGCATTACCGGGCGAGCGAGGACCCGGTGATGCGCAGCGATGCCGACAGTCTCAACCTGTTGCTGAGCCGTGGTCTGCGTTGGCAACGGGAGTGGGAAGCGTTGCAAGGCCCCTGGTATGCCAAGGCGTGGCACGTGGCGGTGGCCGCCGACCCCGAACTACGGGCGGAAACTTTCCAGGCCTATCGCTACCAGGTATTGCTGGCCCCCGAGGCGATCGCCTGGGGCATCGGCTGTGCGCTGCTGCTGGCCTGGCTGGTGGAACTGGTGCTGCTTGGACTGGGTTGGACCCTGGGGATAGGCCGCAAACACCGGGCCGTTGGATATGAAAAACGCCACTGGCGCTAACTTCACCGGGTGTTGAGCGGTCTCTGGGAGGTGCTCCCAGCCAAGCGCGCAGTGACCCTCGGCATTGCGTGCAGACTCGGGCGGCAAAGCGCTATCAATTGACTAGGCTGAGTGAGGACGCCGTTTCGGCTTGCGCTTGGCGTACGACGCTCGGGTTTGGACAGACTGTCAACGGTCGCCGTAGCCCTGCACCTGAATCCGCTTATTCCCTTGGAGAGGCGTCATGCGCGTCTACTACCGCTGGACCCTGCTACTTGCCGCACTGGCCCTGGCCAGCTGTTCGAATATCGACAAGAGCTTCGCCGCACCGGCGCCGGCTGCTGCTCCGGCAGCGGCGGCAACGGCCTCCGAGGCCGTATTCAACCCGGAGGAGCTGGACCAGATGCTGGCACCCCTGGCCCTGTACCCCGATGCGCTATTGGCACAAGTGCTGATGGCGACGACTTACCCGGGCAATGTTGCCGACGCCGCGGCCTGGTCCATGGAGCATCCCGACAGCAGCGGTGATACGGCGGTACGTGCGGTCGCTGAGCAACCCTGGGATCCGAGCGTGCAGTCGCTGGTGGCCTTTCCGACGGTGCTGGTCATGCTGGGCCAGGATCCGGCCTGGGTGCAGCGGGTGGGTGATGCCTTTCTCGCGCAACCCGATGCAGTGATGGATTCGGTGCAGCGCCTGAGGCGTGCGGCGAAGGCTGCCGGTCACCTGAAGTCCAACGAGCAGCAACAGGTCACTGAAAAACCGGCCGAGCCAGCCCCCGCATCGGCGTCTACCGTCGAAGTGGTGCAGCAGCCCGCCCCGGCGACCATCATCATCGAGCCTGCCCAGCCGCAGGTTATCTACGTGCCCAGCTACAACCCGACCGTGGTCTACGGCGCCTGGCCCTATCCATCGCAACCGGTGTATTACCCGCCCCCTCCGGGTTACTACTTTGGCGGCGCGCTCGCGACCGGACTGGGCTTTGCGGCCGGTGTGGCAATCATCGACTCACTGTGGGGCGATTGCAATTGGGGTAGCAATGACATCGACATCGATGTCAATCGCTACAACAACATCAACTCCAATCGCAAGATCAATGCTAACCAGAACAACTGGAAGCACAACGCCGCCAATCGCAACGGCGTGCCTTATCGCGACCAGGCCAGTCGCGAGAAATTCAGCCAGCGCCTGCAGGGCAGTCAGCAGCGCGATGCGTTCCGCGGCCGTGACGCCGCCCGGGTCAATGACCGCGAGCGCGCCCGCCAGTCCTTGCAGCAGCGCGGTATCGAGGCGCCGGCCACCAGTAACCGCGAGGCCCGCGCTCGTGCCCAGACGGCGACCCGGGATCTCAACCGGCAACAGTCCCAGGCGCGTCCGCGTGCGCAAAGCAACCCCCAGGCTCGCCAGCAGGTGCGCCAGCAGCAGGCCGGTAGTCGGGGAGCCCGCGACAATGCCTTTGCCGGTGCCCGCAGCCCTGGGCAGACGCGTGACCAGGCCAACCGTGGCCAGGCCAGTCGGCAAGCGGCCAGCCGTCCGCAATCGGCACGCTCCAGTGGCCAGCGCGTGCAACGTGCTCCGTCATCCTCTCGCAGCGGCGGCGCCCGTCGGCGCTGACAGGAGATTCTTCATGAGTGCTGGATTGCGTGTCTTCATGTTGTTGTCGCTGTTGGCACTGGCTCCGCTGGTGCAGGCGCTACAAGCCTTTCCCACCCCCGAGGCCGCCGCTGAAGCGCTGGTGACCGCGCTGGGGAGCGCCGAAGCCGATGGCGAGCGCCTGGGAGCCCTGCTGGGGACCGACTGGCGAACCTTTATCCCCACCGATGACGTCCAACGCAAGGACGTCGATGCCTTCCTCACCTTGTACCGGCAGGCGCACCAGGTGCAGGTGGATGGTCAGGGCCTGGGCCATCTGCTGGTCGGTAGCGAACACTGGGAGTTCCCCTTGCCGCTGGTGCATAACCAGGCTGGCTGGGCCTTCGATGCCAAGGCCGGTGGCGAGGTGATCCGTGTCCGGCGCATCGGCCGTAACGAACTGGCCACCGTCCAGGCGGTGCGGGCTTACCACGATGCGCAGATGGACTATGCCGAGGTCGACCGCGATGGTGACGGGGTTCTCGAGTATGCGCAAAAATTCATGAGCAGCGACGGCCAGTACGATGGCCTGTATTGGGCCGAGGAGGAGGGCATCGAGCAAAGCCCGCTCGGGCCCTTGTTCGGCGACGAGCTGCCCGACGGCGACTGGCAGGGTTACCACTACCGCATCCTCACGGCCCAGGGCCCCTCGGCGCCAGGCGGCGCCTACGGCTACAGACTGGGCGACAATATGAGTCGGGGATTCGCCCTGATCGCCTGGCCGAGCGCCTATGGCGACACTGGGGTGATGAGTTTCATGATCAGTCACGATGGCCAGGTGTTCGAGAAAGACCTCGGCCCGGACAGTGCGACGCTGGCGAAGGCCATGGACCGTTTCGATCCGGACAGCAGTTGGCGTGAGGCGGCGGAGGAGGCATTGCCGGCGACACCTTGAAGCTGCGCCTGGGTTGAACGAACAACGGGCCCGATCGGGCCCGTTGTTATTTGCTCAGAAAACGCATGCCTTCTTCCAGCCCGCTCAGGGTCAGCGGATACATCTGCTCGTTAACCAGCTCGCGGACGATATTGGTCGAAGCGGTGTAATTCCAGGTGTCCTTGGGGTAGGGGTTGATCCAGGCCAGCTTCTTGTACTTCTCCATAAACCGTTTGATCCAGACATAACCCGGTTCTTCGTTCCAGTGTTCGACGCTGCCGCCGGCCTGGGTGATTTCGTAGGGCGCCATGGCGGCGTCGCCGACGAAGATCACCTTGTAGTCGGCACCGTACTTGTGCAGCAGATCCTGGGTCGACATGCGCTCGGAGGTGCGCCGCAAGTTGTTCTTCCACACCGATTCGTAGATGCAATTGTGAAAGTAGAAATACTCCAGGTGCTTGAACTCGGTCTTGCACGCCGAGAACAGCTCTTCGCAGACCTTGACATGGGCATCCATCGAACCGCCGATGTCGAACAGCAGCAACAGCTTGACTGCGTTGCGCCGTTCCGGACGCATCTGGATATTCAGCAGGCCGCCGTCCTTGGCGGTGTGGTCGATGGTGCCGTCGAGGTCCAGCTCATCCTGGGCGCCCTGACGGGCGAACTTGCGCAGGCGACGTAGCGCCACCTTGATATTGCGTGTGCCCAGTTCGACCTGGTCGTCGAGATTTTTGTACTCGCGCTGGTCCCAGACCTTGACCGCCTTGCCCTGGCGTTTGCCGGCATCGCCCACGCGAATGCCTTCGGGGTTATAGCCGCCCGAACCGAAGGGGCTGGTACCGCCGGTGCCGATCCATTTGTTGCCGCCCTCGTGACGTTCCTTCTGTTCTTCGAGGCGTTTCTTGAATTCTTCGATCAGCTTGTCCAGGCCGCCGAGGGATTCGATTTTGGCGCGGTCCTCGTCGGTCAGCGA
Organism: Pseudomonas sp.; assembly: GCF_040514055.1. Taxonomy (GTDB): domain Bacteria; phylum Pseudomonadota; class Gammaproteobacteria; order Pseudomonadales; family Pseudomonadaceae; genus Aquipseudomonas. The sequence continues at coordinate 17,347 of NZ_JBEVDL010000034.1, read as the reverse complement.
ACGCTCGAATTCCTTGCGCAGCCACTCGTCAGGGATCAGCGCCTCGAGGTGCTGATTGAGATTCTCCAGCCCCCTGAAATAGGCACCGAAGGCCCGGTCGAACTTGTCGAAATGACGCTCGTCCTTGACCAGGATGGTGCGCGCGAGGAAATAGAATTCGTCCATGTCGGCGAATACCACGTTGTGCTTCAACGCGTTGAGCAGGTCGAGCAGCTCGCGTACCGACACCGGCACCTTGGCCGCGCGCATTTCATTAAATAGGTTGAGCAGCATATCTGCGCCCTCATGGGTTGGTTCTGGGCGGGCACCAATGCCAACCCTCGCGATGACGAGCATTGGATCGACTCGGTGCAAGGGCTCGCGAGCTAGAGCCAGGCAAGGCGGAATCCGGTGAGGGCGCGGAGTTTACGTCTGTAAATGAGCAGCCCGAACCGGATTTCAACGCTGCATGGCCGACGCGCAGCAGCCCGATGACTAACGACCGGCGCGACGGCTCATAAATGCCAGGCGCTCGAGCAACTGCACGTCCTGTTCATTTTTCACCAGGGCGCCGGCCAGGGGCGGAATGGCCTTGGTCGGATCCCGTTCGCGCAGCACCGCTTCGCCGATATTGTCGGCCATCAGCAGTTTGAGCCAGTCGACCAGTTCCGAGGTCGAAGGCTTTTTCTTCAGGCCCGGCACCTTGCGCACGTCGAAGAACACGTCCAGCGCTTCGGCCACCAGGTCCTTCTTGATATTCGGGTAGTGCACGTCGACGATTTTTTGCAGCGTCGCGCGGTCGGGAAAGGCGATGTAGTGGAAGAAACAGCGGCGCAGGAAGGCGTCCGGCAGTTCCTTTTCGTTGTTCGAGGTGATGATGATGATCGGGCGCTTGACTGCCTTGATCGTCTCGTTGGTCTCGTAAACGTAGAACTCCATCTGGTCGAGTTCTTGCAGCAGGTCGTTGGGGAATTCGATGTCGGCCTTGTCGATTTCGTCGATCAGCAGGATGACCCGCTCTTCGGACTCGAAGGCCTCCCAGAGTTTGCCTTTCTTGATGTAGTTGCGGACGTCATGCACCTTGTCGGAGTCCAGCTGCGAATCGCGCAGGCGGCTGACCGCGTCGTACTCATACAGGCCCTGGTGGGCCTTGGTGGTCGACTTGATATGCCAGGTGATCAGGCGGGCACCAAAGGATTCGGCCAGCTGCTCGGCCAGCATGGTCTTGCCGGTGCCGGGTTCGCCCTTGACCAGCAGCGGACGCTCCAGGGTGATGGCGGCATTGACCGCGAGCTTCAGGTCGTCAGTGGCCACATAGGCCTGGGTGCCTTCGAATTTCATCGGTACATCCTCGAACAGGAGTCATCGGGAGTAAACCCGGCGGTTCAGTATTGTAAAAAAGACGACTATAACGCGCCGACGATGCTGCTGTGAACGCAGCGCGGCCATTCAGTCACTGAATGGCGGGCGGGCAGGTCTGGAGTTTCGAACGGCTGACGCCCGGTGCGGATTCCCCGGACTGCCCAGGCCTCGGGTTGCCGAGAGTGCCGGACAGCGGAAAGCCGCATCATCGGTTCACTGCGAGAAAGGGCGGTTGCGACTCAGGGCGCGGTGGAGCCGTCCTCGAAGCGTGAATTGAACGCCTGTACAAAGCCGTTGCGCAGGATGGCCAGGAAGGCGCGAAAGGCGCTGATCTCCTGCTGGCGCACGCTGCCGCTCAGTTCGACCCGAGTGGCGAACTGGTCCCTGGACTGATTTTTCAGCAGGTTCTCGCCGCCGCCGACCAGCGCTTCCCAGACCGAGCGGAAGAAACCCTTGTCCTCGTTGCTGACATCCTGACGCCAATTGAAGACATCCACGTTGCGCAGCAGCGGTTTGATATAACCACTGAGCTCGCCCTCCTTGGCCTGGGCTTCGATCACCAGGTCGCCGCTGCCGGCGTTGAAGTCGAACTGGCCATAGGCGGAGGAAAAATCGTTGAGGCGCTTGAGCTCGATACCGGTGGCCCGCAGCTTGAACTCGAATGACTCGAAATTCTGGAACGGATCGAAGCTCGCCGTGCTTTCCAGCGGTGCGTGGCCCAACAGTTGCGCTCGCCCTTCGAAGCGGGCGATACGTCCGCCTTCGGCGTCGGCCACCGTCGTCAGGTTGTAGAGGCTGGCCTCCACAGCGGTCGCTTCCAGATCGACCGGGGGCGAGGAGTTGAAATTATGGAAGCTGATACGTCCGTCGCGTACCCGTACCTCGTTAAGGGTAATGGGCAGCAGCTTGTTCATCTGCGCGCGCCAATCGGTACCCTGACCGGTTTGCGAGGCGGCGCGGTCGGTGCCGCCGTCGACGAAGTTCAGCTCCGGGCGTTCGAATACCACCACCGCCACTATGGCCCGGTGCTCCCACAGGGCCTGCCAGCTGACGGCCAGGTCGATGATCGGCGCTTCGACAAAGGGCACTGGTACCTTACCCTCGACCTTGACGATCCGCAGGCCGTTGATCCGGTAGGCGCCGCGCCACCAGGCCAGGTCGACATCGCTGACCTGGCCGCGGTAATCGCCCATCTCGGCCAGTTTGCCGTTGAGGTAGTCACGCACCAGATAGGGCAGTGCCAGGTGCAGGGCGAGCAGCAGCAACGCCAACCCGATCAGGGTCCAGGCCGGTACCGCATAGCGTTTTTTTAGTCTCGTCATAGTCAAGATTGACCATGGGGCGAGGCCAAGGGTTCAGACCGGCTGCGCTGGGCTGGACTGATGCCGGTCGCCGTCTTAGGCTTGGAGGCTTTCCAGGCAAGGTAGGAAGGACACCGTCATGAGCCGCATCTATGCAGACAACGCGCAAGCCATCGGCAATACACCGCTGATCATGATCAACCGCCTGGGGCCCAAGGGCGTCACCATCCTGGCCAAAAATGAAGGACGCAACCCGGCCTATTCGGTCAAATGCCGGATCGGTGCCAGCATGGTTTGGGATGCCGAAAGCCGGGGACTGTTGAAGCCGGGCATGACCCTGGTAGAGCCCACCTCGGGCAACACCGGTATCGGCCTGGCCTTCGTTGCCGCCGCCCGCGGTTACAAGCTGGTGCTGACCATGCCGGCCTCCATGAGCCTGGAGCGGCGCAAGGTGCTCAAGGCCCTGGGTGCGGAGCTGGTATTGACCGAGCCAGCCAAGGGCATGAAAGGGGCGATCGAAAAGGCCATGGAGATCGCCGCCACCGACCCCGAGCGTTATTACCTGCCGCAGCAGTTCGAGAACCCGGCCAACCCGGCCATCCATGAAAAAACCACCGGCCCGGAAATCTGGAACGACACCGATGGAGCGATCGACGTGCTGGTGTCCGGGGTTGGCACCGGTGGCACCATCACCGGCGTGTCGCGTTATATCAAGAAGACCATGGGCAAGCAGATCCTCTCGGTGGCCGTGGAACCGCTCAGCTCGCCCGTGATCACCCAGGCGCGCGCGGGCCAGGAGATCAAACCCAGCCCGCACAAGATCCAGGGCATCGGTGCCGGTTTCGTGCCGAAGAACCTCGACCTGACCTTGGTCGATCGGGTCGAGCTGGTCACTGACGACGATGCCAAGGCCATGGCCCTGCGGCTGATGCGCGAGGAAGGCATTCTCTGCGGCATTTCCTGCGGGGCGGCCATGGCCGCGGCGGTCAGGCTGGCCGAAGAGCCGGAAATGCAGGGCAAGACCCTGGTGGTGATCCTGCCGGATTCGGGGGAGCGCTACCTGAGCAGCATGCTGTTCGAGGGCCTGTTCAGCGAACAGGAACTGCAGCAGTAACGGGCGGGCGCCCGGTGCACCGGGCGCTCGGCTCGATGGCTCAGGCGGACTCGATGTTGCTCGCGGCCGGGGCGCTGGGCTTGACCACCAGCCACAGTGCCAGGCCAATCAGCACCCCGCCATAGAGATAGGCCCAGGACAGCGGCTCATCCAGCAGCAGGGCGCCCCAAAGCACACCGAATGGCGGAATCAGGAAGGTCACCGTCATCGAACGTACCGGGCCTATATCGGTGAGCAGGCGGAAATACAGCACATAGGCAAAGGCGGTACAGACGAAACCCAGCCCGGCCAGGGACAGCCAGACCGTGCTGCCGCCCCAACTGGCCGGCGGCTGGCTGATTGCGGACACCGCGAACAGCGGCAACAGCAGCAGGCTGGCCCCCAGCGTACTGCCAAAGGCCGCCAGGCGACTGTCCAGGCCGCCCTGCTGGTCCAGCCAACGCCGCGCCAGGAACCCGGCGAAGCCGTAGCAGGCGGTGGCAATCAGGCAGGCCAGCGCGCCCCAGAGCAGGGTCGTATCGAAGGCGACCGGCCCGGTGCGAGTGAGCAGGGCAACCCCCAGCAGGCCGAGCAGCACGCCGCCGGCCTTGGTGGCCGTGATTCCTTCGGCGAAAAACAGGGCGCCGATCAGCACGCCCATCATCGGCGTGGTGGCATTGAAAATGGCCGAGTAACCGGCCGGCAACACTTGTGCCGCGGCGGTATACATGGCCGAGGGGATGCCGGCGTTGATCACCCCGAGCACCAGGCAGTGTTTCAGCTTGCCGCGAAAATCCCAACTGGCGCGCATGATCAGCAGGATCACCAGCAGGCCGATGGCCGCCAGGAAAGCGCGGAAAAAAGCCGTGGGCAGCGTGCCAAGGACGGGGGCGACGATGCGCATAAAGAGGAAGCTGGCGCCCCAGATGGCGGCGAGTGCGATCAGACGCAGGTAATCGACGGGTCTCACGGCAGTGACCTAAAAAGGAGCGGCCGACCACCATACCGCAACGGCGCCTGCTTGCCAGTGGCAAAACATCGACCCTGCCCAGCTTTGGTGCAGGGTCGGCGGCTCGGCAGATATTTTCCAAGGGGTCCGCTTTGGCGCTTTTCCTTGGGGCGCCCTCTGGCTAAGCTCGCTCTTCGTTTCCTTTGCAGAGGTTTCCCCATGGCGCAGCAATGGCCGGCCGCTGATATCGCCCGTCTGATCCTCGACGGCTTTGACGACTATCGCGAGCATTTCCGCCAGATCACCGACGGTGCCCGCGAGCGTTTCGAGCGCGCGCAATGGCAGGAAGCGCAACAGGCTTCGGCCGCGCGCATCAACCTGTACGAGGAAAAGGTCAGTGAAGTCGGGCAGCGTCTGCGTCAGACCTTCCGTGAAGAGCAGCTGCTGGATGTTGGCCAATGGCCGCTGGTCAAGAGTGCCTATATCGCACTGATTGACCTGCGCTTCGACGATGAGTTGGCGGAAACTTGGTTCAACTCGATTTTTTGCGGCTTGTTCAGTCATGACTGCATCAGCGACGGCAGCATGTTCGTGCACACCACGCGTCCGTCCTTGCGCAGCCATGGCCGTGCCGCCCAGACCCGCACCTATATCCCGCGGGTCAACCTGACGGGCATGCTGGCGCAGGTACTGGAGGACTACCGCTTTGGGGTGCCCTACGAGGATTTGCCCCGCGACCTGGCGCGCCTGGAGCTGCAGTTGCGGGAAAACCTGCCGGACTGGGTGTGCAAGGACCCGGCCCTGTGCATGGAGCTGTTCTCGTCGGTGCTGTACCGCAACAAGGGTGCCTACCTGGTCGGGCGCATCTACACCCGTGACGAGCAATGGCCGTTGGTGATCCCCTTGTTGCACCGCGAAGGTCTGGGTATCCAGGTCGATGCCTTGATCACCGACGAGGCCGAGGTGTCGATCATCTTCTCCTTCACCCGCTCGTATTTTATGGTCGACGTGGCGATTCCGGCGGAATTCGTCGGCTTTCTCAAGCGCATCCTGCCCGGCAAGAACCTGGCCGAACTCTACACTTCGATCGGCTTTTACAAGCACGGCAAGTCCGAGTTCTACCGTTCGCTGATCAATCACCTGGCCACCACCGACGACCGCTTTATCATGGCCCCCGGCGTACGGGGCATGGTGATGAGCGTGTTTACCCTGCCGGGGTTCAACACGGTGTTCAAGATCATCAAGGACCGGTTTTCGCCGTCGAAGAACGTCGACCGCAACACCGTGATCGAAAAGTACCGGCTGGTCAAAAGCGTCGACCGGGTCGGGCGCATGGCCGATACCCAGGAGTTCGCCGATTTCCGTTTTCCCCTGAGCAAGTTCGAGCCGGAGTGCCTGGCCGAGCTGCTGGAGGTGGCGCCGTCCACTGTGGTGGTGGAGGGCGACGTGGTGCTGGTGCGCCACTGCTGGACCGAGCGGCGCATGACCCCGTTGAACATCTACCTGGAGCACGCCAACGAAGCCCAGATACGGGACGCGCTGGAGGAGTACGGTTTGGCGATCAAGCAGCTGGCGGCGGCCAATATCTTCCCCGGCGATATGCTTCTGAAGAATTTCGGGGTCACCCGCCACGGTCGCGTGGTGTTCTATGACTATGACGAAATCTGCTACCTGACCGAAGCCAATTTCCGGCGGATCCCGCCACCGCGTTATCCGGAGGACGAAATGGCCCTGGAGCCCTGGTACTCGGTTGCGCCGCTGGATGTCTTTCCCGAGGAATTTCCGCGCTTCCTGTTCGCCGACGTGCGCCTGCGGCGTCTGTTCAATGAACTGCACGGCGACCTCTACCAGGCTGAGTACTGGCAGGGCCTGCAGGCCGCGATCCGGGCCGGCAAGGTGATCGATGTGTTCCCTTATCGGCGCAAGGAAAAAAACAGCGAGACGCCGGCCTGACGCATCCTGTAGCAGCTGCCTTCGTGGGCGGCGGCAGGGCTGTGGTAGGCTGGTTCAGCACTTGGAGAAAAGGTTGTGCCGCTGCGAGCGTCGCTCGCCGATTCAGCCTACTCTAGGGGAAGGAGGCTCGGCATGACCGAGTCGGCCGACATTTACGCGTAGGAGGGTTCAACATGAAAGAATGGCTCCATGAACTGGCGGTAGCCCTGGGTCTGGTTGAACCGCCGCGTCTGCAACCGATACCGATCAAAAGCGCTGAGCAACGCCGCCTGGCCGAGCAGCGTCGCTCGCGCTAAGACCGTTGGATGCTGCTTTGTCCCAGGCCGGCGACACCTTGTTGCCGGCTTGCCTGTGTACGCTGATTTTTCTCGCCCTCATTGAATTCTTGCGCAGCAGTCTGGACTTCGCCGTGCCCTGTCCGTGCGAGGTTATGGCAGACTGCCTGGCCGAGGAGAATTCATGTCACGCCCCACTTGCGCGCGCTGCGCGCGCCCCACCCGCCATTGCCTCTGCGGACTGATTCCGCTGTTGGACAGCCGCACCCGGGTGCTGATCCTGCAGCACCCGAGCGAAGTCGAGCATGCCTTGAACACCGCTCGCTTGGCGGCCTTGGGCCTGTCCAATGGCGAGTTGCGGGTCGGCGAAGTGTTCGAGGACTTGTCGGCCCTGCTGGCGCGGCCCGGTCATCGAGCCTGCCTGTTGTTTCCGGGGGAGGGTGCCCAGCCGGTGGCCAGTGCTGCCGCCGAGGCGGACGGGCAGCCGTTGCTGCTGGTGGTGCCGGACGGCACCTGGCGCAAGGCGCGCAAGCTGCTGCACCTGAACCCGCTGCTGGCCGCCTTGCCACGCTTGACCCTGCCCGCGGGGCTGTCCTCGCGTTACCGCCTGCGCAAGGCGCCGATGCCCGGTGCCGTGTCGACCCTCGAGGCGATCGTCTGCGCCCTGGAGTTGCTCGATGCACCGAAGTCCTACCAGGCCCTGCTCAGGCCCTTCGAAGCCTTGATCCAAGGGCAGATCGCGGCCATGGGCGATGAAACTTACAGGCGCAACCACGGCCGGCACGAAGCCTGAGGGGGGCGAGATGTATGTTGGGGCGAATTCTTTCGCCCGCCCGTAGGCCGGGTTAGCGCAGCCTAACCCGGCAACGATAATAAGGAATGATTACGCCATCAGTACTCGGCGTGTTTTTGTCCTTGGAGCGGTCTAGCTTCGCGCGAGTTGCGCAACCGCGGTGGGCCCTAGGAGATAACGGGGAATAGAAAATAGTCTTTTCGACCCCATGAGCTAAAAAACCAGGGGCCTAGGGTTTATCGTTAACAGTGGACCCTTCAAACGTGATCCTGGGGTCGTTTACGTTCACGAGTTCATCCAGTTCATACACATTTCGATATCCATACCCGTAGAGGTTGATATAGGTTGGAATGTTCAGGGCCATCATAATTGGTTTTTCCTGAGCGGCGAATTGTACGGATACTGAATCTCTTGGTTGAGGGAAGGCTATTTTGCTAGCGAAATGGGTCTGGTTGCCTGCGAAGTTGTTGTTGCAGTAAATCAATACGGTCGTATCGACAGACGGTATGACGTTGCGCAGGTTATCCTGGGTGAAATCGGTAAAGCTTAAATGTTTCGCTCCTTCGACGTGGATACGCTCATAACGAAACGCCGACCGCGTATCCAAGATGATCACTCCCGGCCGCTTGCTCATCGTCAAGAATGTATCAAGATCAACCAGCCGGTTGGCCCGATGCGTTTCAACCTTTGCAACCAGGCCCTTGAAATCGTCGAAGCTAACGTTGGCGGGTGGATAATTCTTGACCTGCGCGGATGTCTGTAGAGTGACAAGTAGCAGCACGCTCAACATTGCTATTTTCGATTTCATTGTCTGTCCTTTAAGTGACAGGTGGTCGGACCTAAGGATTAAGCCAAGGGGCGATATTAGCTGGTCCCAGTGAACGAAGCGAACGAGTCGAGCACATTGTTAGAGGCCCCTGCGCTGGTTCGCCGTTAAGAAACCAAATGCCGAAGATAGCGAAAACAGAAAGGAGCTCTTGGCGGTAAATGCTGCCGCATAGATTAGTTGTGAGATTTTGTCAGGCGTCTCGTATGTCTGGCCACTTAATACCATTATGCCAATGGTACTAAATGCGGCTCCATATAGTGCACCTGTAATGGCTCCATGCTTGAGAGGGTTATATGTGCACAGGTAGCCTGCAGTGGCCCCGCCAATCAGCCATGGAAGAATGGTTATGGATTGATGCAGGATGTCAATAAGTGGCGCAATAAGTTGGCTCTGAGTCGCTTCCTGAAGGATCGTATGAGCTTTTAGAAGCAGCTTGCTGGCAAGGTAGGCGGCAAGCGAAACCGCTAGGCTTATTGATATTGCACGGTTTTCCATAGGGCCTCTGGCAGTGATTGGATGAAGCTCCGAAATTTTGCATAATAGTGTCTTTTGGATAACTCCGTACACACGGATTTATGCCTATGCAAAAAATAAAATCATGATTAACTTACTCGCATCTTCAGCCTGTATTACCTGCATATCACATTTTGCTCGACCCATATGACTGCATACGCACAGTGCGGTCCCATCCGTTGCACAAACCAGCACTTTCCGGGAGCAGTCCGCAGTGGGTATGCCGATCCGGCCAAGCTACCGCCCGCCACTGCGCGCAACGGAGTGTCCGTCCGCGTGGGTTAGGCCGCGCGCTGGCCATGGCGTGGTTGGTCGGAGCGGCTATCTGCGCGGCTATCGCCACCCTACGCAAAGCGCGTTGGCGTAGCCTACAGGTGATGTGCGGGGGGCGACGCTCTGGTAGGGCGGGGTGCTCCGGCGATATTTGCGCGTTTTCGGCCCAATCTTAGGCTGCGCTCACCCGACCTACGCAATCAGGCAGCTGGCTGCAGGTCCTTCAACGTTCGCGCAGGGATTCGGCGCGGGCCTTAAGGACGGGTTTGAGCAGGTAATCCAGTACACTTTTTTCGCCGGTGATGATGTCCACGGTGGCGATCATCCCGGGAATGATCAGCAGCGGCTTGGCGTCGCTGCCCAGGTGGTTACGGTCGGTGCGCACCTGGATCAGGTAGAAACTGTGGCCTTCCTCGTCGGTGATGGTGTCCGCGCTGATCAGCTCCAGCTGGGCCTTGAGCCCGCCATAAAGGGTGTAGTCGTAGGCGCTGAACTTGACCATGGCTTTCTGGCCCGGGTGCAGAAACGCCACGTCCTGTGGCCGTACCTTGGCCTCGATCAGCAGGTTCTGCTCAAGCGGGACGATCTCCAGCAGGTCACTGCCCGGTTGCACCACCCCGCCGATGGTGTTGACCTTCAGCTGCTTGATGATGCCGTGCACCGGGGACAGCACCGTGGTGCGGCTGACCCGGTCCTCGATGGCCAAGCCGGTGGAGGTGATTTTCTTCAGCTCGGTGCGTACTTCGTTGAGCTCCTTGAAGGCATCCGAGCGGAACACCAGCTCGGACTCTTCGATCCGGCTCTTGATCTCACTGATGGCCGACTCGGCCCGGGGAATTGCCAGGGTGGTGGCATCCAGTGAGCCGCGGACCTCCACGGCGCTGCGGCGCAGGCGCAGGATCTCCACTTCGGAGATGGCACCGGTGCCCACCAGCGGCGCGGACATATTGATTTCCTGCTGGATCAACCCCAGGCTGGAGCGAAACTGCTGCTGCTTGGAGCGAAACTCCGCCAGCTCCTGGATCTTTTGCTGCAGCTGTTCGCCCAGGGTGCGCTGCTCGCTGTGCAGGCGTTGCTGGCGCGAGCGGTACAGCGCCAGTTCGTCCTCGGCCAACTGCGCGGCGTGTTCGGTGATTTCCGCCGGCATGGCAATCGGCCGACCTTCGGCCTCGGCGCTCAGGCGTTCGACCCGGGCGACCAGGGCCACGCGATCGGCTTCGCTTTCGCCCTTGTTGGAGCGAAAGCGGGTGTCGTCCAGGCGCAGCAGCACGGCGTTCTTTTGCACCATCTGCCCCTCACGCACGAAAATTTCGCTGACGATACCGCCCTCGAGGTTCTGGATCACCTGGATCTTGCTGGAAGGAATGGCCTTGCCTTCGCCGGTGGTGACCTCCTCCAGAATGGCGAAATGCGCCCAGAGCAGGGCGCTCAACAGGCAGGCGGCGACGGCCCAGACGGTCATCCGGGTTTGCCAGGGCGAGTCCTCCAGTACCGCTCCGGCCACCTCCGGCATAAATTCGGTGTCCTGCCGGCGCTGGCGGAAACCGTCGAAGTAACCACGTATCGAAGGACTTGTCGGCATAACGGGATGGCTCCAGGCCGGTTCTGACGCGATAAGACGGGCCGTTCACACTGCCGCCGGACCCACTCGGCCCTTGCGCAGCGCCTCGATCACCGAGGCTTTCGGGCCGTCGGCGACTATGTGCCCGTTATCCAGCACCACCAGGCGGTCCACCAGGCTGAGCATGGAGGCGCGGTGGGTGATCAACAGCAGCGTCTTGCCCTGGGCCCAGGTCTGCAGGCGGTGACGCAGGATCTCCTCGCTGGTGTTGTCCATGGCACTGGTGGGTTCGTCGAGCAACAGAATCGGCGGGTCCAGCAACAGGGCGCGGGCCAGCAGCACGGCCTGCCGTTGGCCGCCGGAAAGCAGTTGGCCGCGCTCGCCCACCGGCCGGTCGAAACCTTGCGGGTGCTGCCGTGCGAGGTCCTGGACACCGGTCAGCTCGGCCACTTCCAGCATGCGCGCATCGCTGACGTAGCGCGCGCCAAGGGTCAGGTTGTCGCGCAGGCTACCGGCCAGCAGGGGCAGGTCATGGGCGACGTAGCCGATCTGATGGCGCAGGTCGGCGACATCCAGCTGGCGCAAGTCCAGCCCGTCGAGCAGCAGCTGGCCCTCGTCGGGTTGATAGAAATTCATCACCAGGCGCGCCAAGGTACTTTTGCCGGAACCGCTGCGGCCGATAATGCCGACCCGCTCGCCTGCGTTCAGGCGCAGGCTGGCATTGGACAGCGCGGCGGTACTTTGTCCGGGATACCGGAAGTTGACCTGGCGGACCTCCAGGGCACCCTTGAGCTGGGTACGCTCCAGGGGCTGCTGTTTGTTCTGGCGCTCCTGCGGCAGGGCCATCAGGGCATCGGTGCTGACCATGGTCAGCCGTGCCTGTTGGTAGCGGGTGATCAACCCGGCGATCTGCCCCAAGGGCGCCAATACCCGGCTGCCGAGCATGTAGCAGGCGACCAGGGCGCCCACGCTCAGCTCTCCGGCGATAATCCCATATACCCCGACGAGGATGGTGGCCAGGCCGGCCAGCTGTTGCAGGAACAAGGTACCGTTGGTGGCCAGGGCGGACAGGAAGCGGGCATGCACATCCAGGCGGGTCAGGGCGCCGTGGGTTTGTTCCCAGAGATGCTGACGTTCGCTTTCCGCGCTGCAGGCTTTCAGCATTTCCAGACCGCCGATGGTTTCGATCAACAGCGCCTGGCGCTGCGCGGCCAACGCCAGGCTTTTTTGCACCGTGTCGCGCAGGCGACGCTGAATGATCAAGGCGAAGGCGACCGTGATCGGGAAGGCCAGCACGGGAATCAGCGCCAGCCAGCCGCCGAGCAAACCGATCACGCCGATCATCAGCACGGCGAACGGCAGGTCGATCAGGCTGGTCAGCGTCACCGCAGTCAGGAATTCGCGCAGGCCCTGAAAGTCGTGGATGCTTTGGGCAAAGCCGCCGACGGAGGCAGGTCGGGCCTTCATCGCCATGCCGGTGATGCGCTCGAACAGGGTGGCCGACAGCACCACATCGGTTTTCTTGCCCGCTTGATCCAGCAGGTTGGCGCGTAACACCCGCAGCAGCAGCTCGAACAGGGTGCCGAGCAGCAAGCCGAAAGCCAGGACCCAGAGCGTGGCGAGGGCCTGATTGGGGACGACGCGGTCGTAGGTCTGCATCACGAACAACGGCACCAGCATGCCCAGCAGGTTGACTAAGAGGCTGGCCAGCACGGCATCGGCATAGAGCCCGCGCGACAGTTTGAGGGTGTCGCGGAACCAGGCGTTGACCCGCGGCAGCAGTGGATTGCGCACTTCCTCCAGCTCGTGGTGGGGGCGCGCAAAGAAGGCCTGGCCGCTGTACTCCGCGTTCAGTTGCTCCTGCCCGACCCACTGCTCACCGCCTTCTGCCTCGCTGGGCAGGATCAAGGCCCGCTGCTTGGCATCCCAGCGGCGCAGTACGGCGCAGCGGCCGTTTTTCAACAGCAGCAGTACCGGCAGATTGAGGCTGGTGATGCCCTGCAGCTCGCGCTTGAGCACGCGGCCCTGCAGGCCCGCGCGCGCCGCGGCGCGGGGGAGCAGATCGGCGCTCAGGCGCTGCGCGGGCATGGGCAGGCCGGCACTCAGGCTGCCCCGGCTGGCGGCGCAGCCGTGCAGTTTGCAGAGGATCAGCAAGCCGTCGAGCAGGGGATCGTCATGGCTCACGCGGGGATCACCGGCAGGACCGGCTCGTTCCATGGTCGTCACGCTTCGCTGCTCCTGGTCGGTTACTTCATTTCGGGCAGCTGGGCCTCGCTTTTCACCTCGTTGAGGGCAACCGCCTCAGCCGGCACCGTGACCTGCTCATGGCGCAATAAAGCACCCATGGCAGCCATCACCCGGTACATCGAGTACTCCTCGGTGTAGCGCACCTCGGCGTAACGACGGTTGGCGGTGAAGAGTTCGTTTTCGCTGTCCAGCAGGTCCAGCAAGGTCCGCTGGCTCAGGCCAAATTGCTGTTGATAGGCCTCACGCACTTTGGCCGTGTACTCAGCATAGTCGCGTGCCTTGGGTGTTTGCAGGCGGGCGTTTTCCATGGCGTTCCAGGCCAGGGCGACGTTTTCATTGAGCAGGCGCAACGCATTGTTACGGATGTCCATCGACTCGTTGACCTGGTGGGCGGTCGATTGCAGGCGGGCCTTGTCGCGCATGCCGTTAAACAGGTTGTAGTTCATCACCACCCCGGCGCGCCAGCCGTTGGCGTGGCCTTCATCGCCCTGAACGTTGTCATCGGCGTTGGTGGCCAACTCCACGTCGAAGCGCGGGTAGAACGGTGACTTGGCCGCCTCGTACTGCTTCTGCGCCGCCTGCACATCGGCTTGCGCGGATTTGAGCAGCGGGTTGTTGTTCACCACCGCCTGGCGAGCCTGCATCAGGTCAGCCGGCAGTTGACCTTTCAGACTGGCAGGCGCTTCCAATTCGTCCGGCAGGCGCCCGACCGCACTGTAGAAATTGGCCTCGGCGTCGGCCAGATTGACCTGTTCGGTGTAGTAGTTGTTCTGTGCCAAGGCATGGCGCGCTTCAGACTGGTCGGTGTCGGCGTTGCTGCCAACACCCTGACGACTGCGCAGGCCTATCTGGTCATTGATGCGCAGGTGCGCCTGCAGGTTGTTCTGCGCCAAGGTCACCATTTCCCGACGCTTGAGCACCTCCAGGTACACCTCGACAGTGCGCAGCGCCAGGCTTTCGGAGGTACCCAGGATCCGGTAGGCGCGTGAGTTCACCACAGCCTCGGTACGGGCGATTTCATTGGGCGTGTTGAAACCATCGAACAGCAGTTGGCGCAGGCGCAGTTCCGCGCTGCTGGACGTCAGTGTTTCGGTGTGATGATCGCCCTGGGCGCGGGTACTGGGGTTGTCGGAGTTTTCCCGGCCGTAACCCATCAGCAGGTCGACGCTGGGCAGGTAGGCTCCGCGGGCGACTTTGACTTCCTCGTCGGCGGACAGGCGGCTATCGGCCCCCGCGCGGATCTCGGGGTGATTGTCCAGCGTGCTCTGTATCGCCTCGGACAATGTCATTGCATCAACCTGGGTGCAGCCGATCGCCAGCAACAGACCGCTCCAGAGAGGGTTCAAGGCGCGCATGGGACTTCTCCGCTAGATGTCGTTTGGTAGATGTCATTTTGCAATCGCCAATTTAATGGCTTATTTTTCGGTCAAACCGTTTCAGGTTTGTAACGACAGAGCTAAGAACATCTTTTTGCAGGCATTAAGAAAAAATTCTCACAACAGTTATGTCGAAAAAATCTTATGCGCTTTGTGAAAAGCAGCACATTGTTGGCGCTAACAGCCCCGTGGTGCTGGCCATCTACTGGCTTTTATAGTGCTTTGTGTGCTGATAAAAACGATCAATAAGCTTTTTTGGCATATATAGACGGCAGTTTTAAGTGAAGTGGTCCGGCGGGTCGTTGCGACAATTTTTTGTCGCACTTCGTTGATTTCACTGCCCAGTACCGCAGCATTCGAAGCTCCTACCCCGTAAGCCAGACGCGCGAAGGCTCGTTGATCCCATCTCTTTGAGGCATGGCCGGCACTGGTCGGCAGTGGGAACGAGGACGCAATCATGGCCGCAGTAATGGGTGTCGTCAGTCAGCTGGTCGGTGAGGTCTTTGCAGTGGCAGCCGACGGTAGCCGTCGCCCGCTCGCGGCCGGTGACAAGGTTTTTGCCGGGGAGCAATTGGTCACCGGGGCCAATGGTGCGGTCGCGCTGGCGCTGTCCGCGGGCGGCGAACTGACCCTGGGGCGCGACAGCCAGATGCTGCTGGATCCCCAGGCGCTGGCCAGTGCCCAGCCTGCCGAAAGCCCTGCCGCTGCCACCGCGGCAGCCGACGCCCCAGCCGCGGCCCCCAGTACGCAGGACCTCAGCGATGTCGAGGCGCTGCAAGCGGCAATCGCCGCGGGCGTCGACCCGACTCAAGTGGGTGAGGCCACCGCAGCTGGTCCCGGTGCCGGTGGGGCCGGCGGTGCGGCCGGCGGCGGGCACTCCTTTGTGCTGCTCGATGCGGTGGGCGCCTCGGTCGATCCCGAAATCGGTTTTCCCACCGAGGGGCTCAACGGGGCGCCCGCATTTCCCGATCCGGAAGCGGCCCTGCTGCAGGCGCCCAATACGGCGCCCGACGCGCTGGACGACAACAGCACCGGGGCCGCCGATGATGCCCTGACCACCGCTGAAGACACGCCCCTGCTGATCCAGCCGGCCACTTTGCTGGGCAACGACATCGACCTGGATGGTGATGTCTTGACCATCCAAAGCGTGCAAGCGGCGGTCAATGGCACCGTCAGCCTGGGCCTGGACGGCAGCATCCTGTTCACCCCGGACCCTGACTTCAACGGTACCGGCAGTTTTACCTACACGGTCAATGACGGAAACGGCGGTACCGACACGGCCACCGTGACGATCGGGGTGACCCCGGTCAACGATGCGCCCGATGCGCAGGACGACAACAGCACCGGGGCCGCCGATGACTTGCTGACCACCCCTGAAGACACGCCGCTGACGATCAGCCCGCTGACCTTGCTGGTCAACGACAGCGACCCGGAAGGCGATCCGCTGACGATTCAGAGTGTGCAAGCTGCCGTCAACGGTACGGTGACCCTCGGACCGGACGGCAACATTCTGTTCACGCCCACCCCGGACTTCAGCGGGACCGCAAGCTTCACTTACACCGTCAATGACGGCAACGGCGCGACCGACACCGCGACGGTCACCATAGTCGTGCTCCCGGTCGCAGAGCCGCCTGAGCCACCACCTGTACCGAACACTACCAGCGCCACCGACGATGCCTTGTCGACCGCGGAAGATACGCCGTTGACCATCAGCCCGGCGACCTTGCTGGCCAACGACACGGACCCCGAAGGCAATCCGCAGACGATTCAAAGCGTGCAAAACGCGGTCAACGGCAGCGTCAGTTTTGCCGGCGGCAATATTGTCTTTACTCCCACGGCCGATTTTTCCGGTGTCGCCAGTTTCACCTACACCTTGAACGACGGGCAGGGCGCGACCGCTACCGCCACGGTGTTTATCACGGTCACTCCCGTCAATACGCCGCCCGAGGTCAATGTCGACCCGGGTAACGAGGGTGGCAACGATCTGGTGTTCGAGGGGAGCCTGGCCAACGGTTCGGATGCCGCGTCCAACGGCGAATTTGCCACTGGCAGCTTTACCCTGAGCGACGCCGACGGTCTGGACGACCTGCAAAGCGTGACCATCAATGGCGTCACTGTGGCCCTCGGCAGCCTGGCCGGCACTGTGTTCGCCGGTGCGAACGGCAACCTGACCGTCACCGCCTACAACCCGGCCACCGGGGTGGCCAGTTACTCCTATGAGTTGACCTCGCCGACCACCGATGGCCCGGGTGTCGAGAGCGAGACCTTTAGCCTGAGTGTGTCCGATGGCACCGCCTCCTCGGTGCCGGCTTCAATCGTGGTCGAGATCGTCGACGATCAGCCCAATGCGGTGGACGACGGTAATGCCGTGGCCGAAGGGGCAGTTACCGCCGTGACCGGCAACGTACTGAGCAACGACCTGCACGCCAACGGCCAGTCGGGCGCCGACACGCCCACCGGTTTCGTCGCCTGGAGCGGCACGGCCGCCAGCTACGGCAGCTTTAGCGACACCGGCAGCGGTACCTACAGCTACCTGCTGAACAACGGCAGCGCCGCGGTGCAGGCCCTGGACGATGGCGAGACCCTGACCGAAACCTTTACCTACAGCATGCGTGACGCCGACGGCGACCTGGCCAGCGCCACCCTGACGATCACCATTACCGGCAGCAACGATGGGCCGGAAGTCTCGGTCGACCCGGGTAACGAGGGCGGCAACGACCAGGTCTTCGAAGCCGGTCTGGCGGCCGGCTCGGATGCGGCGTCCAGCAGTGAGTTCGCCAGCGGCAGCTTTAGCTTGAGCGATGCCGACGGCCTGGACGACCTGCAGAGCGTGACCATCAACG
>NZ_JBEVDL010000009.1:0-111146 GCF_040514055.1 Pseudomonas sp. | reverse complement strand
ACCATAGAGCATTGGAACCACCTGATCCCATCCCGAACTCAGCCGTGAAACGATGCATCGCCGATGGTAGTGTGGGGTTTCCCCATGTGAGAGTAGGTCATCGTCAAGCTTCAATTCCAAACCCCCATTCGCGTAAGCGCATGGGGGTTTGTTTTTGCCCGCGGAAAACGCCTCGGCCCGCGGGCGGCAGCGTAGGGCGGCCTCGGCGCGTCGTCCGGCGCCAGCCCGCTAAGGCCAACACGCACCGGAGTTTCGACCCGAGGGCCTCAGGAGTAGTCCATGACCCAATGGCCGCTGGAACCTTTGTCACAGATCACAGATCACCGACGCCTACGTTAGGTTGAGCGACACCAGGCCACGACGATCATCTGCTTGTTATGTGCTTATGTGCGGATAGGCCACTATCGCCTACGGAGTCGCAGCGCCGGGGCTGGGGGGCGATCGGACGGGAAGGCAATGGGGGGGGGCGGGGGGCGACGCGGGAGACCGACTGGCCTCCCGCGCGTCGGGTGAGTCACCCTTAATGTTTACCGCCTTTGCGGCTGGTGTCCGAGCCTTTGTCGCGCTCAGTCGAGATGTTGCTGCCGGAGCTCTGGCCACCTTTGCGGCCGGCTTCCGATGCTTTCTCACGGTCATTGGCGAAGTTACCTGGGTTTTTATTACCTGGGTTGGTAGGCATGGTCCATCTCCTTACAAAATGTAGTAGTGAGGCGAATGTGCCTCGTCTAGGTACAGAGGGGCACGTCATTTAATGGTTTCCCAAAGATGGGGGGAGCTTGACCAACGGTAGGAGGCCTTTTGATAGGCATCGCCACGTGTGGCGCAACCGTCTTTTGCGCGCAAACCGGAGGGCTGGGCCACGAGAGGCCAGGCCTGGTTGGGCGCGATGCGGCGTTACTCGTCGCTCATTGGGAATGACCAAGCCTCGCGACATGCGCCGGGTCCCGCGTCCAGCGAGGCGCCGGAGCGGCCGTGCGCATAGTGTCAACAGGCCCCAAGGCGCAAAGAACGCTGGCATATTTGCCGAGCCCCGGTAGACTGCGCGGCTTTTTTCCCGCAGCAGGAATGCCTGAATGAGCTTCAATATCGCCAGCAAGAGCGGCGCCGAACGCACTGCCATTGAAACCGAAAAGGCCCGGCTATTCGAGTTGCGTCAGCAGAACCTGGGGCGCGCAAAAGTGCAGGCGGCCAAGTTCTTTGCAGAGCGCAGCAAGCGCAAGGGCAAGTGGGAAGCCTGGTTCAGAACCGAACTGGAGGCACTGACACCGGTGGAGTACGCCAGCATGGTGCGTACCGAGGTGCGTCGGCTGGTGGCCGAAAAATAGGGGCAGCATTGAAGGGATGGGCCCCGATGCGAGGCAAACTGCGGGCAAAATAAAACCCCACCGAAGTGGGGTCTTGGGTCTTGCATGACATCCTGTCTTTACCACCATCCTGGCGGTGATCCCTGCACTTCCCTATGGCTGCTGAAGCACCCTGCTTAGCTGCGTCCATGGGGAGAATATTAGTGTCCCCCCGGGGACGGCGGAAGTCGTGATCCACAACAGGTTGTGTAAGCAATGGCTTACATTGATTCTGCTCTGGCACTTTCACCGGGTCGACCTTGAAGCCAGGGCAGGTACACGGCACTCTGTAGAGCCTTGCGGACAGGGCTGCGGGCCGCAGTCCCTCGTCACGCATAAGCCGCGTTAATCCATCGTTATTGGCCTTACAGGAACACCCATGGACGCCGTCAAACCCGCGCTGATTCGCGAAACCTTCCCCGTTGGCCCCTTGCAGTGCAACTGCACCATCATTGGTGACCCGGTGAGCAAAAAAGCCCTGGTGGTGGACCCGGGTGGCAACCCGGAGGTGATCATGGCGCGCCTGGAAGCCCATGGGCTGAAGGTGGTGAGCATCATCCACACCCATGCGCACCTGGATCACTTTCTCGCCTCCGGGCAGATGAAGGAACTGACCGGGGCGACCCTGCACCTGCACAAGGAGGACCAGTTCCTCTGGGATAATCTGGAGATGCAGTGCGGCATGTTCGGTGTGCCCTACCGCCCGGTGCCGGCACCGGATCACTGGCTGCAGGACGACCAGGCGCTGGATTGCGGCTGTGGCGTGGCCCTGCATACGCCGGGGCATACCCCTGGCTCGATGAGTTTCTGGTTCCCCGAGGCCAAGCTGCTGATTGCTGGCGACACCCTGTTCCGCCGCGGCATCGGTCGCACCGACCTGTGGGGTGGCGATTACGCGACCATCGAGCGCTCGATCCGCCAGCGCCTCTATTGCCTGGACGAAGACGCCACCGTGGTGACCGGCCACGGCCCGGATACCTGCCTGGGGGATGAAATGCGTGAGAACCCCTTTATCCGCGCCGCGTAACGCGGCCCATTGGCACTCCACGGGCCGCTCGTCCTGGGGCTGCCCTTGAGGGCGAGACTGACCGTCTCATAGGTCCGCATGGCTGGTCAGCCCAAAGCTACAGCCCTGCCCCTGTGCTACTGATGGATGCTGGCCCGCAGATGCCGAGCTGATGGCCGATTGCCGTTGGTCGTCTGAACCCGACGGCTAAATGCTGGCGCCAATTCCTGACTAGACTGCTCAACAGCGTTTCACGTAGAAACGCTGCAAATCCCGACGCCTCTGCCTTGGGGGTGATAAGCGTCGGCAGTGGATTGGAGTCTGCATGGACGATGAACCGGTTTTTCACCCGCGTTTCCCCTGGTTGCCCCTGCTGGTCTCTCTGAGCCTGATGACGCTGCTGGGCGCGTTGGTGGTGTGGCAATGGCAGCTGCTGCAAAACAGTAACCAAAATGACGATGCCCAACGTTTCAGCCTGACCGTCGATAATATCCAGCACCGGATTGTCGAGCGCATGCGCGCCTATGAAATGGTGTTGCGCGGCATGTCCGGGCTGCTGGCCGGCAGCGAAGAGGTGTCGGTCGAGGAATGGCAGCGCGCCAGCGATCAATTGCGGCTGCAAGAGCGATATCCCGGTATCCAGGCGATCAGTTGGTCCAGGTACCTGGCCCCTGAGCAATTGCCCGGGTTCCTGGCCCAGCAACAGGGCGCGGGCCGTCGGGATTTCCGGGTATTCCCGCCCGGCGAGCGGGACCACTGGCTGGTGATCACCTATATCAACCCGCTGGATTGGCGCAACCGTCGGGTGTTGGGTTTCGATATGCTCAGCGAGGCGTTGCGACGCCAGGCGATCGAGCAAGCCCGCGACAGCGGCGAGGCGGTGCTCACCGCGCCGCTGCACCTGAGGCAGGAGACCGAACAAGATATCCAGGTCGGGGTCTTGTTGTACCTGCCGGTGTACCTGGCCAGCGAACCGGTGACCACCCGCGAGGAGCGCGCCGCGGCCATGTTGGGCACCGTTGCGGGCACCTTTCGGCTGAAAGACTTGCTGCGCGGCATTCTTGATTCGAGCGCTGACCTGTACCAGCTTGAGCTGGCCGATCTGGGGGAAAACGGTGGTTCGTTGCTCAATGGCAACTACGGCGCCGAGGCGCGGTTCCAGCTCAGCCGCGAGCTGGCGATGTTCGGCCGCACCTGGCAACTGACGGTCAGCAGTACGCCGGCTTATGAACAAAGCCTGCGGAACACGCGCGTTTCCCTCAGCCTATGGGCCGGCCTGGTGGCGGCGGGCCTGTTAGCCGCCCTGGTGGGGGGCTATCTGTACCTGCGTGAACGCACCTTGATCAACAGCCGGCTGTTGAGCGCGCGCCTGCGTGAGCGCGAGGAACGCTTCCGCTTGGTGGTGGAAGCCTCACCCAATGCCATCGTGCTGGTCGACAGCGGCGGACTTATCGCCATGGTCAATCGCCAGACGGAGCAAATGTTCGGCTACTCACGCACCGAATTGCTCGGCGGCCCGGTGGAAGTGCTATTGCCTGAATCCTTGCGGGCGGCCCATGTCGCCATGCGCCAGGGTTTTCAGCAGGCGCCTGAGCCGCGGCGCATGGGGGGCAACCGCGAGCTGTTCGGCCAGCACCGCGATGGCCGCTCGATTCCGGTGGAGGTGGGGCTGTCGCCACTGCGCAGTGGCGAGGATGTGCTGGTGCAGGCGGTTATCATCGACATCAGTGCGCGCAAGGCCGCCGAGGAGCGCTTCCGCTTGGTGGTGGAAGCTTCGCCTAATGCCATCGTGCTGGTCGACAGTGCGGGCGCCATCGCCATGGTCAACCGTCAAACCGAGCGCATGTTCGGTTATCCGCGAGTCGAGCTGATCGGTCAACCGGTGGAGCGTTTGTTGCCGGAGGCGATGCGCGGCAGCCATGTGAGTTTACGCAAGGGGTTTCTCAAGGCCCCCGAGCCTCGGCAGATGGGCAACAACCGCGAGTTGTTCGGGCAACACCAGGACGGTCGGTTGATCCCCCTGGAGGTGGGCCTGTCGCCGCTGCGCAGCGGCGCCGATGTGCTGGTGCAAGCGGTGATCATCGATATCAGCGAACGCAAGGCGGCCGAGCACCGGCTACGCGAGCAGGCCGAGCAGTTGGCCTTGGCCAACCGCTACAAGTCCGAGTTTCTGGCCAATATGTCCCACGAGCTGCGCACGCCGCTCAACAGTATCCTGATTCTCAGCGAGCAGCTCAAACAGAACGTGGCGGGCAACCTGAGCGACAAGCAGGTCAAACATGCGGATATCGTGCACCGCGCCGGCAGCGACCTGCTGCAGTTGATCAACGATGTATTGGACCTGGCGAAGATCGAGGCCGGGCGCGTGCA
This sequence comes from Pseudomonas sp., assembly GCF_040514055.1. GTDB lineage: Bacteria > Pseudomonadota > Gammaproteobacteria > Pseudomonadales > Pseudomonadaceae > Aquipseudomonas. The sequence continues at coordinate 106,427 of NZ_JBEVDL010000009.1, read as the reverse complement.
GCTCAAGCTCGAGCCACTGAATGTGCACGACATGCTGGTGGAACTGGATGCCAGCCTGCGGCCGATGGCCGAACTCAAAGGCCTACGCCTGCTCTCTTCGCTGGAGCCGGGTGTGCCGCGGGTGATCTACAGCGACCGTGGACGGTTGCAACAGATCTTGCGTAACCTGTTGTCGAATGCCCTTAAGTTCACCGAGCGCGGCGAAGTGGAACTGGCCATCAGTTGCGAGACCCAGGGCCTGGACGACGGTCGCGAAATGCTGCGGATCCTGGTCCGTGACACCGGTATCGGCATCCCGGTCGAACAGCACCAGCAGGTATTCCAGGCCTTCCAGCAACTCGACGGTTCGACCAATCGGCGTTTCGGCGGAACCGGGCTGGGGCTGGCGATCACCCGGCAACTGGTCGAAGTACTGGAGGGCGATATCCGCCTGGACAGCGCACCCGGCGAGGGCTCCCGATTTGTCGTGCGACTGCCGGTGGCGGTCCTGCAGCAATCGGCCAACGAGCCGCAGGAGAGCCTCCGTGAACCGGTGCGCAGTGGTCAGGGACCGGCACTGCTGGTGGTTGAGGATGACCTCAATTTCGCCACCTTGATTGCCGAGGAGGCCCAGACCCACGGCTTTTCCAGTGTCCTGTGCAGCAGCGGCAAACAGGCCATCGGCCTGTTGCATCAGGAGCGCTTCGTCGCGGTGATCCTCGATATCCTGCTGCCGGATATCAGTGGCTGGCAGGTCTATCGCAGCCTGCGCAACCAGCTGCAGCACCGCGGCTTGCCGGTGCAAATCATTTCTTGCGTGCCGCAGCCCCAGGATTGGCATGAGGACGGCACCGGCTATCTGGTCAAACCCATCGCCCGTGCCGACCTGGAGCGGCTGTTCGCCGAGCTGATGCTGACGGCGCGGGATGACGCGCCGCGCCTGCTGCTGGTGGAGGATGTCGAAGTGGAGCGCGAGCATTACCGGGCCCACCTCAGCCAGCTGGGGTTCGCGGTCAGTGCCGTGGGCAGTGCCGAGGAAGCACGCCGGTTGTACGCCGAGCAGCCGTTCACGGCCCTGGTGATCGACCTTGACCTGCCAGACCAGGATGGCTTCGAGTTGCTCGACAGCCTGCAGCGTGAGCGTCCGTTGCAAAGCACCCGGGTGGTGGTCAATACCGGTGTGGACGTGACCCAGCAGAGCGTGCAGCGCCTGCGCCGCTATTCGGCGGTGGTGGTGCGCAAAGCCGGTGCCGACCTGGCCGCATTGAGCACCGCGGTGCAGGGGTTTCTGGCTGGCGTGCGGCAACCCGCACTGCTCGTCCCGCCGCCGGAGGCACTGCCCCTGGAAGGCAAGCGGGTGCTGCTGGTGGACGACGACGTGCGCAATATCTACGCCATGAGCGCCTTGCTCGATGAGCTCGGACTCGAAGTGACGACCGCCCAGGACGGTCTGGAGGCCTTGGAAAAGGCCGCTGGCGTCTTCGAACTGATCCTGATGGACATGGCAATGCCGAATATGGACGGTTACACGGCCACTCGTCTTTTGAAGGAGGAGCGCGGATGTCGCATACCGATCATTGCGCTGACCGCCCACGCGATGAAGGGCGACCGCGAACGCTGCCTGGCGGCGGGCGCGGACGATTACCTGGCCAAGCCGGTGGCCCGCCAGGACTTGCTCGAATTGTTGCACCGATGGTTGAACCAGACGGAGGGATCTCATGGCACTAGCGCAGCTTAAACCCCAGGCCAGCGAACAGATCCTGCTGGTGGTCGATGACCGCGAAGAAAACCTGATCGCCATGGAGGCCTTGCTGGGGGAGGGCCCCTGGCGCGTGCGCACGGTCAATTCGGGTGAAGCCGCGTTGCAATGCCTGCTCGACGAGGAGGTCGGCCTGGTGTTGCTGGATGTGCAGATGCCGCATATGGACGGTTTCGAAGTGGCGCGGTTGATGCGAGGCAATTCGCGCACCCGCTACACGCCGATCATCTTCCTTTCGGCCATGGCCCAGACCGCCGATGCGGTGCTGCGTGGGTATGCCACCGGCGCGGTCGACTTCATTCTCAAACCCTTCGATCCGCAGGTCCTGCAGCACAAGATCAATGCCCTGCTCGAACACGAGCGCAACCGCCATGAGCTGCAACTGCTGAGCAAGCAACTGGACAATGCCCGGGCCTTTAATGCCTCGGTGCTGGAGAACGCGGCGGAGGGCATCCTGGTGGTCGACGAGGGTGGCTGCATCAGCTTCGCCAACCCGGCCATGGCGCGCATGCTGCACGGCAGCGTGGCGACCCTGGAAGGCACGCTCCTGGCCAATTACCTGCATTCGCCGTCGATGCCCGAGGAGTGGCAGGATTCGGAGTTCTACCAGCATTGGCGGCGCGGCGAGGCCTATCGCCTGCACGATGCCAGCTTGCGCACCTGCACCGGCCAGTTGGTGCCGGTGGCCTTATCCAGTTCGCCGTTGCCGCGTTTGCAGCGGGCGATGGTGGTGTTGGCGCTGGACATGTCGGTGGTGCGCAACCTGCACGCGCAGCTGGAGTCCCAGGCCGTCACCGATGCCCTGACCGGGTTGCTCAACCGGCGCGGCTTTCATCAAGCCCTGGAGTCGGCGCTGGCGCGGGTCGACCGCAGCGGCAAGCGCATGGCCATCCTCTACCTGGACCTGGACGGCTTCAAGCGGATCAATGACTCGCTCGGTCATGCCGCCGGTGACCAGGTGTTGCGCCAGGTGGCGGAGTTGCTCAAGACCAGCCTGCGTCCCTACGATATCCTGGCGCGCATGGGCGGCGACGAATTCACCGCGCTGCTCGACTCCCTCGAACATCCCGAAGATGCGGCGCGGGTGGCGGAAAAACTCATCGAGCTGATTTCCGTGCGGCACCGAGTCGATGGCATCGAAGTGACGCTGGGCGCCAGCATCGGCATCGCCTGTTTCCCCGAGTGCGGGCAGACGGTGGACGGCCTGATGCGCGCGGCGGACATGGCCATGTACGAAGCCAAACGCGCGGGCCGCCAACAGTACCGCTTCTTTTCGCCGGAAATGAACGGCCGCGCGCGCTCGCGTCTGATGCTCGAAGAAAGCTTGCGCAGCGCCATCGAGCAGAACGATTTCGTGCTGGTCTACCAGCCGCAGATCCACCTCGAAAGCGGGCGCCTGCGGGGGTTCGAAGCGTTACTGCGTTGGCAGCACCCGGTGGCGGGGACGATCGCGCCGAATGTGTTCATTCCCTTGCTGGAAGAGACGCGGCTGATCAACCGCCTGGGTGACTGGATCTTCCAGCATGGTGTCCAGCAGTGCTGCGCCTGGCGGCCGTTGTTCGGTGATGACCTGGTGCTGAGCCTGAATGTCAGCCCGGTGCAGTTCGGCATGCCGCAGTTGGTCGACGACCTGCGGCGGATCCTCGAGCAGCATGGGCTCAACCCTCGGCAACTGGAGGTGGAGGTGACCGAGAGCGCCTTGATGCAGGACCTGGAAACCACCCGCGAGCAACTGCGCCAGCTACGCGAGCTGGGCGTGCGGATCGCCATCGACGATTTTGGCACCGGTTATTCGTCGCTCGCCTACCTGCGTCATTTCGAGCTGGATACCTTGAAGATCGATCGGCTGTTTATTGCCAATATGCTCGAGTCGCCACGGGACGCGGCGGTGGTCAGCACCATCATCGAACTGGCCCGCAACCTGGGCCTGGAGGTGATCGCCGAAGGCGTGGAAACAATCGAACAGCGCGACTGGCTGGTGGCGCACCAGTGCAGCGTGATGCAGGGCTTCCTGGTGGCCAAGGGGCTGTCGAGCGCAGATGCCGCGACTTTCCCCAGCCAGATCGACTGGAGCCTGTTTCGCGGCGAGTAGCCGCAAGCCGGATCGGCGTCAGCGGGCCCCAAGGCCCCCCGGTGGCTCGGCTCAGTCGCGCGGCGGCGCAAACTCGGCGTGCAGCGTCGCCAACTGGGCGTCCTTGACCTCCCACAGTCGATTGACCCACTGCTGAAAGGCCAGCCGGTAAACCTCGTCCTGGTCGTAGTTCTTGCCGATAAACTCGCGTGGGATGGGCGTCTGCTCGATCCGCACGACGATCTGCCGGATTTGCCCGGACAACAGGCTCCAGAAGCTCGGGTTGCCCTGTGGGTAGTGAATGGTGACATTGACCAGGCTGGTCAGCTGCTCGCCCATGGCGTCGAGTACAAAGGCGATACCGCCGGCCTTGGGTTTGAGCAGGTAGCGAAAGGGCGAGGCCTGGCGCTGGTGTTTGCCCGGGGTGAAGCGGGTGCCTTCGAGGAAGTTGAACACCGACACCGGATTGGTCTTGTAGCGTTCGCAGGCCTTGCGCGTGGTGGCCAGGTCCTGGCCGCGTTTCTCCGGATGCTTGTGCAGGAACTCCTTGCTGAAGCGCTTCATAAAGGGGAACTCCAGCGCCCACCAGCACAGGCCGATCACCGGCACCCAGATCAGCTCGCGCTTGAGAAAGAACTTCAGGAAGGGCGCGCGCCGGTTGAGCTGGTACTGCAGCACCAGGATGTCCACCCAGCTCTGGTGATTGCTGGTCACCAGATAGGTGTGGTGCTGGTCCAGGCCCTCCAGGCCCTGAACGTCCCATTGGGTGGGGTGCACTCCGTCCATCCAGGTCTTGTTGACGCTGATCCAGCTTTCGGCGGACCAGTGCATGGCGACATTGATCACCCGCCGCGCCGCCTGGAAGGGCAGCAGGGCCTTGACCAGCGCGCCGATAAACAGCGGCCAACAGAACACCAGGGTGTTCAGCATCAACAGCAGGGCGGCAAGGGTTCCTCGCACGGGGGCGGGCAGCAAACGCAAGAACTTCAGCATGGGGGCAAAGGCCTCCAACAAGGGGCGGCAATCGCCCGGGTTCGTTATGACAGGTGTTTCGGTCCCTGATTGACCGGCCACCGCCGAGGCCGTGCGGCAGCGGGGGCGCCACAGGTTAACCTGTGGCGGGCGAACTGCAAGCCTGGGATAAGCGTACCAATCAAGCGTTGAGGGTGGGCAGGGTGGCGGCCTGGATGGCGGTGAGGGCGATGGTGTAGACAATATCGTCGACCAAGGCGCCGCGGGACAGGTCGTTGACCGGCTTGCGCAGCCCTTGCAGCATCGGGCCGACGCTCAGGCAGTTGGCGCTGCGCTGGACCGCCTTGTAGGTGGTGTTGCCCGTGTTCAGGTCGGGGAAGATAAACACCGTGGCACGGCCCGCCACCGGGCTGTTCGGTGCTTTTTGCAGGGCCACGCTGGCGCTGGTGGCGGCGTCGTACTGCAGCGGGCCGTCGATCAGTAGCTCGGGTTGCTGGGCCCGGGCCAGATGAGTGGCCTCGCGGACCTTCTGCACCTCCTCGCCACTGCCCGAGTCGCCGGTGGAATAGCTGAGCATGGCCACGCGTGGCTCGATGCCAAAGGCCCGCGCCGAGGCGGCGCTCTGCACGGCAATTTCCGCCAGTTCACTGGCGCTCGGGTCGGGGTTGACCGCGCAGTCACCGTAGACCACCACCTGCTCGGGCAACAGCATGAAAAACACCGACGAGACCAACTGGTAACCCGGCGCGGTCTTGATCAACTGCAGCGCGGGGCGAATGGTACTGGCGGTGGTGTGGATGGCACCGGAGACCAGGCCGTCGACCTCGTCCAGGGCCAGCATCATGGTGCCCAGCACCACGCTGTCCTCCAGCTGCGCGGCGGCCATGGGCGCGTTCAGCCCCTTGCCCTTGCGCAACTCCACCATCGGCGCGACGTAGCGTTCACGGATCAGGTCGGGGTCGAGGATTTCCAGTCCGGGGGGCAGCTCGATACCGTGGGCACGGGCCACCGCGTGCACCTCCTCGGGTTTGGCCAGCAATACGCAGCGGGCGATGCCGCGGGCCTGGCACAGTGCCGCGGCCTGCACCGTGCGGGGCTCGCTGCCCTCGGGCAGGACGATGCGCTTGTTGGCCGCCTGGGCGCGCTGCACCAGCTGATAACGGAAGGCCGGTGGCGACATGCGCAGCTCGCGCACCGAACCGCAGCGCTGACGCAGCCACTCGTAATCCAGGTGACTGGCGACGAAATCGCTGACCTTCTCCGCCCGTTCGCGGTCGTCCACCGGGATTTCCTTGTTCAGCCGGTTGAGGTTGGTCGCCGTGTCGTAGGAGCCGGTGCTCACGGTCATCACCGGCAAGCCGCTCTGCAAGGCGCCGCGGCACAGTTCCAGGATCCGTGGGTCCGGGGCGAAGTCGCTGCACAGCAGCAGGCCGGCCAACGGCATGCCGTTCATGGCGGCCAGGCTGGCGGCCAGGATGATGTCGTCACGATCGCCGGGGGTGACCACCAGCACCCCGGGCTTGAGCAGCTGCACGGTGTTGGCCACGGCGCGGGCGCAGAGCACGATCTTGAGCATGCGCCGCTGTTCGTAATCGCCGGCGTTGAGCACCCGGGCGCCGAGCAGGTCGGCGACGTCGCGGGTGCGCGGAGCGTTCAGTTCCTCCAACCAGGGAATGCAGCCGAGCAGGCGGAAATCGCCGCGCCGCAGCAGCGGTGAAAGGTCGCGCAGGCGCGTCTTGAACGCCTCCAGGCCGTCCTCGCTGCGCACCTTGTTGATGATCACGCCCAGCACCTTGGGGTCTTGCGGGCCGCCGAACAGCTGGGCCTGGATATCGATGCGGTCGGACAGTTCGCTGAGGGCCTCGTTCTCCGGCGCCGAGACCAGAATGACCTCCGCATCCAGGCCCTTGGCCAGGTGACCGTTGATACGCGCCGCGTAGCTGGCCTGACGGGTCGGCACCATGCCTTCGACTATGACCACGTCTTTACCCTCGGCGGCCTCGTGGTACAGGCTGATGATCTCTTCCAGCAAGTCATCCAGTTGGCCATCGCCGAGCATGCGCTCGACATGGGCCAGCCCGAGTGGCTTGGGCGAATGCAGGCCGTGGGTGCGCGCGATCAGTTCGCTGGAGCGCTCGGGCCCCAGGTCACCGGGGTGCGGCTGGGCGATGGGTTTGAAAAAGCCGACCTTCAGGCCGGCCCGTTCCAGCGCGGCGACCAGCCCCAGGCTGATGGAAGTGAGGCCGACGCCAAAACCGGTCGGGGCGATGTAAAAGGTCTGCATGAAATGTCCTCGGGGCGCGCTGCACGGGTACGTGTCAGGCAGGCGGGCCAATGTCAGGGCAGCAAGGCCAGGGTGTCCAGGGCGATCTGGCGTTCCTCGTTGGTCGGCACCACCAGCACCCGCGGGTGGCCGTACGCCTGGATCGGGCCGGCCACGCCGCGGATGCAGCGGGCGTTGGCCTGGGGGTCCAGGCTGAGGTTGAACAGGCGCAGATGGGCCACGGTCTTGCTGCGGATCAGCGGTGAATTCTCGCCGATTCCGCCGGTAAATATCAGTCCGTCGAGCTGCGGCAGGGCGCAACTCATGGCCGCCAGGGATTTGGCCAGGCGATAGCAGAAAACTTCGATGGCCAGGGTGGCCCCGGCATGGCCCTGTTCCCGGGCCTGCTCCAGGCTGCGCATGTCGTTGGACAGCCCGGACAGGCCGAGCAGGCCGCTTTCGTGGTTGAGCAAGTGCTCGACCTGCTCCAGGCTCCAGCCCAGGGCGCGCACCAGGTGCCCGTGCAGGTTGGGGTCGACGTCGCCACTGCGGGTGCCCATGACCAGGCCCTCCAGCGGCGTCAGGCCCATGCTGGTGTCGCGGCTCTGGCCGTTGACGATGGCGCAGGTCGAACAGCCGTTACCCAGGTGGGCCGACAGCCAGCTGCTGTCACCACTGGCCAGGCCCGCCAGTTCCGCGGCGCGATGGCTGACATAACGGTGGCTGGTGCCGTGGAAGCCGTAGCGCCGGACCCCCTGCTCACGGTACAGCGACTCGGGTACCGCGTAGCGGAACGCATGTTCCGGCAGGCTCTGGTGGAAGGCCGTGTCGAAGACCGCTACCTGGGTCAGGCTGGGGAACAGCTTGATCGCCGCTTCGATGCCCAACAGGTTCGCCGGGTTGTGCAGGGGCGCCAGTGGGGCCGTGCGGCGAATTGCGTCCAGGGTCGCGGCATCGAGCCGGCTGGCGGCGGTGAAGTGTTCGCCACCATGCACCACACGATGGCCGATGCCGTGCAAGGTGCCGCCCGCGGCGCCGTGCACCAACGGCAGCAGCTGGGCCAGGGCCGCACGGTGATCACCGTTGGGCAGCATCAGGCTGTCCTGCTGGCCGCCGCGCTGCCAGCGCAGCACCGCGTCGTGGCTGCCCAGGCGTTCGGCCAGGCCGCTGAGGGTGAACTGGCTGTGGGCTTCGTTGACCAGGGCGAACTTGATCGATGAGCTGCCGCAGTTGATCACCAGAATATTACGTGCCGGCATCGGGTTTCCTTGTGGGGTCGGGAGGGGGCGGCGAGTCCTGGGCGCACCAGCCACACGGGAAGGGACGACCCCGCTGGGCGTGGCGCTGCACGGGGTCGAGCACCCAGGCGCGGGATTGCCAGGGAGGCTGGTGGCGCAGGTGCTGGGTATGGCCGCAAGACAAGACTGCCACCCAATCGCCCGCGGCGTCCTGATAAAAATCGAGGATACGCGCAGGCAAGGTCCGTCTGTCCGCGCCTGGTTCGCTTTCGGGCGAGGCCTTGGTTAAACTTGCCCGTTCTTCATTCTTATGCAAAAGGTCTCGCCCCATGCTGATCGCCGCCAACAAGGCTGTCTCCATCGACTATACCCTGACCAACGACGCCGGTGAGGTGATCGACAGCTCCGCCGGTGGTGCTCCGCTGGTTTACCTGCAAGGCGCCGGCAACATTATTGCCGGTCTGGAAAAAGCCCTCGATGGCAAGCAGGTCGGCGACGAGCTGAACGTGACCGTTGAGCCCGAAGACGCCTACGGCGAATACAGCGCCGAGCTGGTCAGCACCCTGAGCCGCTCGATGTTCGAAGGCGTCGATGAACTGGAAGTGGGCATGCAGTTCCACGCTTCCGGTCCGGACGGCAGCATGCAGATCGTCACCATCCGCGACCTGGACGGCGACGACGTGACTGTTGACGGTAACCACCCACTGGCTGGCCAACGCCTGACCTTCCAGGTCAAGATCGTCGATATCCGTGATGCCAGCCAGGAAGAAATCGCCCACGGCCACGTGCACGGTGAAGGCGGTCATCATCACTGATTGCGCTAGCCGGCGACCCAGCTGCTAAATTAAGCTGGACACCGCGAGAGGCGCCTTCGGGCGCCTTTTTTGTCCGCAGCGTTCTTTGCGTACTCTCTACGATGAACAAGGAGTCTGTCATGAGTGCCTTTCACGACCTCAATCTACGCGCGCTGGATGGTAAGGATCTGCCCCTCGCGCCGTTCAAGGGCCAGGTGCTGCTGGTGGTCAATGTCGCGTCCAAGTGCGGCCTGACGCCCCAGTATACGGGCCTCGAAAGCCTGCACCAGGCTTACCAAGGTCGCGGTTTCAGCGTCCTCGGGTTGCCGTGCAACCAGTTCGCCGGCCAGGAGCCGGACAGCGAAGCCGAGATCCAGGCGTTTTGCAGCAGTCGTTATGGGGTGAGCTTTCCCCTGAGCGCCAAACTCGAAGTCAACGGTCACGACCGTCATCCGCTGTACCGCCTGCTGGCGGGCGAGGGCGCGGAATTCCCTGGCGATATCAGCTGGAACTTCGAAAAGTTCCTGGTCGGCAAGGACGGTCGGGTATTGGCCCGTTTCAGCCCGCGTACCACTCCGGACGACCCCGCGCTGGTGCAAGCCATCGAAAAAGCCTTGGGCTGACCCGCTGGCGCGAGTACCGGTCCCACCGGTCCTGCGCGCTAGCGGTGGTCGCGTCCCGCGCGACTGATGTACCCGCCTGTGCTCACAGGCGGTCAGATGTCCAATATTCTTCTTCTTCTTCTTCCTCTTCCTCTTCCTCGCCACGGCATGGTCCCGGTCATGACCTTGATGCCGCTGGGTTTTGGCCGGCTTATCACTGTCATCAATAGTGCTGGGCGAAGCGAGACGACCGGTCATATGCTGGTGCATGACTTCCAGCATTCGACTCGACAAGCGTGACCTGATCCTCGCCAAGGGCGCACAGCTGATGACCCGTCAGGGTTACCACGGCACCGGCGTCTTGCAGATAGTCCAGGCCGCGGGGATCCCCAAAGGCTCCTTTTATCACTACTTTTCCAGCAAGGAAGACTTTGCCCTGCAGGCCCTGGAGTACCTTTATGGGCCGCGCCTGCAGCGCTATGCCCAGGCGCTGAGCAGTCCGGCGTTGAGCCCGCGCGCACGGATCCTGGCCTACTACGCGGACCTGGTGGCGCATTTCAGTCGCCAGGAGACCCCCCAGCACCATTGCTTCATCGGTAGCCTGAGCTTCGAGATGGCTGAGCTCTGTCAGCCCATCGGCAGCCAGGTGGAGGCCATCCTGCAACGCTCGGTGGCCATTCTCGTCGAGTGCCTGGAGGCCGCGCGGGAGACGGGTGAACTGGAGCCAGACAGCGACTGCCAGGCGTTGGCTGAATTTATCGGCAACGCCTGGGAGGGAACGCTGATGCGGATGAAAGTGGGTGCCAGCGCGGCCCCCCTAACGGTTTTTTTGAACCAGCTCGAGCGCCTGTTGCTGGCGCGCGGCTGACGAACCCGCGGCGTGGCCGATGCCCGCCGCCCCTGACCCCCTTGAGGAATGCCCCGATGCCTGCTGCCGTTAAAGCCCTGTTCGAACCCTTTCGCCTTGGCACCTTGGAGCTGCCCACCCGGGTGGTAATGGCGCCCATGACCCGCTCCTTTTCGCCGGGCGGCGTGCCCAATGCTCAGGTGGTCGAGTACTACCGCCGCCGCGCCGCCGGTGGCGTCGGTCTGATCGTCAGCGAAGGCACCACGGTCGGCCACCCGGCGGCCAACGGCTACCCCAACGTGCCGCGCTTTCACGGCGAGGATGCCCTGGCCGGCTGGAAGCAGGTGGTCGAGGCGGTGCACGGCGTCGGTGGCAAGATAGTCCCGCAGCTGTGGCATGTGGGCAACGTGCGCAAGCTGGGCACCGAGCCGGACGCCAGCGTGCCGGGTTACGGCCCCAGTGAGAAGATCAAGGACGGTGTGCAGGTCGTGCATGGCATGGACCAGCAGGACATCGACGAGGTGATCGCCGCTTTCGCCCAGGCGGCTCGCGATGCCCAAGCCATTGGCATGGACGGTGTCGAAATCCACGGCGCCCACGGCTACCTGATCGACCAGTTCTTCTGGGAAGGCAGCAACCAGCGTACCGACCAGTACGGCGGCAGCCTGGCCAATCGCTCGCGCTTCGCTATCGAGCTGGTGCAGGCCGTACGCGCTGCGGTGGGCCCCGAGTTCCCGATCATCTTCCGCTTTTCGCAGTGGAAGCAGCAGGACTACAGCGCGCGTCTGGTGCAGACCCCGGAGGCGCTGGGTGAGTTTCTCAAGCCCTTGTCCGACGCGGGTGTGGACATTTTCCACTGTTCCACGCGGCGCTTCTGGGAGCCGGAGTTCGAAGGCTCGGAGTTGAACCTGGCCGGTTGGACCCGTCAGCTGACCGGCAAACCGACCATTACCGTCGGCAGCGTCGGGCTGGACGGCGAGTTCCTGCAGTTCATGGTCAAGACCGACAAGGTGGCCCAGCCGGCAGACCTCGGCGGTTTGATGACGCGTTTGAACAACCAGGAGTTCGACCTGGTTGCGGTGGGCCGCGCGCTGCTGGTGGACCCGGACTGGGCCCTCAAGGTCCGCGAAGGTCGCCAACAGGACATCCTGCCGTTCAGCCGGGACGCCTTGACCAGCCTGGTGTAATCGCCTGCATCCCGGCATGTCCAGATGCCCGCTTGAGACCCCGGTTCGCCGGGGTTTTTCTTGCCGGCGGCGCAGTCGCCACCAGGCCAGGTGGAATCAGGACGGACGCCGGCGGGGTGCGGCGGGCTGGTCCTGCAACACGGCGGCCACTTCGCAGGCTTGTTCGAGCGTGCCGAAAGGGCCGGCAACGCTCTCGCCGTCGGGGGTGCAGATCCACCAGCCGCCATCGGCCAGCTGTTGCACGTTATAGCCGTTCACGCTTTTGCTCACAGTCATTTCAGGTCTCGTTAGCGGTTGATCAACTGCCAGGCTTATCCCAGCAGTCGTTGCAGCAGGCGCCAGGCCAGCACCAGCGAGGTCGCCACCAGCATGCAGCCCAGGGCATAGACCGCCAGGCACAATGGGATGGAGGTGCGGTTCGCCACGGCCCTGCGGATATCGCCCAGGCCGTTGAGGCGGCCGCTGCTGAGCTCGACCGCCAGGACCAGGGCCAAGGCGGCGGCGGGCGCTATCACCACCAGGGCGAACAGCGCGCTGTCGGCCGCCGGCAGCAGCCACAGGCTGCTCCCCGCGATCACGCAGGTGGCCACGAACAAGCCGGCCAGGACGCCGATTTCCTTCATGCTATTCCTTGGGGGCGAAGCGATGCTCCAGGCGCAGCAGTGCGCCTTCTTCACCGACTTCGACGAAGCCGTGGCGTCGGTAGAGTCGCTGGGCGGGATTATCCGCGAAAACCTTGAGCCGGGCACCGGCTAATCGCCGGCGCGCGGCGATCTGCAGCGCCCAGCACAGTATTTGTGCGCCCAGGCCTCGCCCTTGACAGCTGTCGATCAACTGCAGGTCGCGCAGATAGAGGAATTGCCCGTCACTGTCGAGGCTGACGAAACCGGCGGCTCGATCACCGCACTGCACGCGCCAGTTCTCGCAGTGGGCCCACTGCACCGTGAATGCGGGCGGATTCCAGTGCAGGCCGTTGCGCCGGTAATACACCGCCATATTGGCTTCGGTCAGCCGTGCGGCCCAGGCGGCATCGGCGGCATTCGCCTCGATCAGTTGCAAGGGCTCCATGGGCGATGCTCCAGCGGTCGTCTAGCGGTCTGCTCAGGGACCCTCAAGGGCGCGAAGGAGGCGCTGCCCGTTCACCCCGTTCGCGCACCCAGAACAGCGTGGCACCTGCCACCGCCGCCGGCATCATCAGCACATTGACCCCCGGTATCATCAGGGCCAGATAGGTGATGCCGCCAAAACTCAGGCTCTGCCAGCGTTTGGCGCGCAACCAGGCGAGCATCTCGTCCCAACCGACCTTGTTGTTGTCGGCCGGGTAGTCGATGTACTGCACAGCCATCATCCACACGCCGAACAGCAACCACAGCGGGGCGGCGACGAGGTTGAGCACGGGAATCAGCGAGAGCACCAATAGCGCCAGCGCCCGTGGCAGGAAATAGCCCAGCTTGCGCAGTTCGCGGCTCAGGGTGCGTGGAATCAGGCTGATCAACTCGGCCCAGTGAAAGGGCGGAAAGGGGTCTTCGCCGCGCACCACCACTTCGACCTTTTCCGCCAGGAAGCCGTTGAACGGCGCGGCGATGATATTGGCCAGCAGGTTGAAGGTGAAAAACACCATCAGCAGCACCAGCGCCACGAACAGCGGCCACAGCAGGTATTCGAGAAACCCTAGCCAGCTGGGCAGTTGCGGCATAAAGGTTTCTACCCAGCCGCCGAATTGATCCAGGGCCAGCCAGATCAAGCCAACGAACAGCAGCAGGTTGAGCGTCAATGGCAGCAGCACGAACAGCCGCAGTCCGGGGCTGAGCACCAGTTTCAGGCCTTCGCGCAGGTAGTCGGGGCCGGACAACACGGGGGCGGGCATGGGCGTCTCCGGAAAGTGAAATCGCGCCGACCTTACCGACTTTAGGCAGAGGGGGGAAGGGGCGCGTCCGGGTGCAGGCGCAGACCGTTGCGGGTTTGCTTGGCCAGGTACATGGCACTGTCGGCTGCTTTCACCAACGCCTGGGCATCGCCGGCGTGCTCGGGATACAGGGCGATGCCGATGCTCAAGGTGACAAAATCGACGTTCTCGCCGTTCAGCACAAAAGGTGGCGCCATGCAGGCGAGCAGGCGCTCCGCCAAGCGTTGCGCGCCGTTGGCCGGCGTACCGGGCAGCAACATGGTGAATTCGTCGCCGCCGACCCGGTAGAACAGGTCCGGTTGGCGCAGGGTCGTGCGCAGGCGTTCGCCAAGGGCCTTCAACAGGGCATCGCCGAGCGCGTGGCCGAAGCGATCGTTGACCTCCTTGAAGCGGTCCAGGTCGATGTAGAGCAAGGCCAGAGGCGCCGACGCGCTGGCCTGCTCCAGGCAGACCTGCAACTGTTCGGAGAATGCCTTGCGGTTGCCCAAACCGGTCAAGGCGTCCCGGTAGGCCATGTCCAGTAGCCGGTTCTGGTAGGCCACCTGCGTGCTGACATCGCGCACGATGCCGCGCACCCCGGCAAACTGACCCGAGGTCTGGATCGGGGAAAACCGCGTTTCGATAAACAGCGGTCGGCCATCCTGGCGGCGTAACGAGGTGGTCAGGCTGTTGCGCACGCCGTCCTGGCCGGTCTGGCGGATCAGGTCCCAGGCGCGCTTGAGGTCTTCGACCGGCAGCAGGTCGCGGTAGGACCGGCCGAGTAGCTGGCCCGGCGGGTAACCGAGCATCTCCTCCAGGGCTGGATTGATCGCCAGCAGGTTGCCGTGGGTGTCGATCTCGAAAAAGCCATCCTGGATCGAATGCAGGATGGCGCGATCCCGGGCTTCGCTCTGTATCACCCGTTCCAGCATGCCATTGACCGCACCGGCTAACTGGCCCAATTCGTCCTGCCCGGGGTCGCTCAGACGCACCTGGCGGGCATCCGGGCCGATGCGTGTAACCTCGCGCTGCATGCGCTGGATGCGGCGCAGGACCCAGACCTCCAGGGCCGCGTAAGCCAGGCCGCCCCCGAGCACCAGCACCCCCAACAGACCCAGGAAGAACAGCCGGATGACCTGCTGGCCTTGCCGATACAGCGGGCGTGGGTGCTGCAGGGCGAATTGCAGGGTGGGCCGCTGCTGGTCATCGAGCAGCACCAGCTCACTGTGCTGCAGCCCGCCATCGAGGCGTCGTGGCGTGAGCCAGGCGTGGCTGCTCAGGCCCGCGCCCTGGACTTCCAGGAGGCGATGCGCGGTGTCCTCCAGGGTCGGCAGCTGAGGCTCGAAGGTCGCGAGCAATTGCTCGCGCTGAGCGCGCAACACTTCGTGGGTCAGGTAGAACCCCAGGACCAGGGTGCCATTGCTCGGCCCGCTGCCCTCGGAGGCGGTGACAGGGCTGCTGCTGAGTACGAGGGGGAGGCCGTCCTGCACCTGCAGCAAGGTGGTTCCTGCCGGTGTCCCAGGTGTCGCGCGGTCGTAGCCATGACGTTGCAGGAATCGCAGCGTCTGCTGGTTAACCTGGGCAATATCGGTCGGTCGCGGCGGGTTCAGGCTGACCAGCTGTTCGACGGCCAGCGGCCGCCATTTTTGCAGCACCAGCCGGCCCTGCAGGTCGAACAGCAGGAGAAAATCGAGTTTTAGATTTACCAGGGTAGTGTCGTCGAGGTTGCTCTCGACAAACCGGGCGTTCGGCGTCTGCAGGTAGCTGAAGGTGTCGTCCCAGTGGGCCCAGTCCCAGGCCAGGGCCCGCGTCTGGGCCAATTGCTGGTGAACCAGGCGATGCAATTGGTGGGCGGTGGCGCTCAGGTGTTCGGCATCCAACTGATCGAAACGACGCAGCAGCAGCTGCTGGCTGAGCAGCCAGACGGCCAGCACGCTCAGCAGGATCAGCGGCAGGAACAGCAGCAACAACCGCCGACGCAACGGCATGAGCGAAGCTCCGAACTTCTTTGCCTGCAGTATAGGTAGCCGTCTGACCTCATCCGGCAAATAAAACGACCTCAGCCGGTGCCGGCTGCGGTGCCTCAGGCCGTGGGCTGCGGCTTGGTCGGATCGAGCTGGCGCGCACTCAGGCGCAGGTACTGGTCACTCACCTGCATCAGCAGTGCTTCCGGGTCCAGGGTCAGTTCGCTACTCGCGTGGTCCTGGGGCTCACTGAGGTAGCGATGAGTGCCCGCGTGAAGCCCCAGGCATTGATAGGCCTGGCTACGCGCCTCGACGTCCAGGGTCAGCAGGTCCACGTAGGCCACTTGCAAGACCTGGCGTTGGCCTTTGCGCAAGGCGCAGCGGCGTAACGCCGGGGTATGGGTAAAGGGCGAGGCGGACAGCATCACGTCCTGGCAGGCCGCGAGATCGGGACGGGGCCGACCATTGTGGGTCCAGTTGCCCCCTCCGTCGCGCTGCAGATCGAGGCTGCGCTGCCCCGAGGCGTCGACTTTCATCCACAGCCGTTGGAACTGCCAGTGCGGATCGCACTTCAAGCCGTAACTGGCTGCAATGCTGTGGCCACGCAGGCTCTGCATCAACTGGCTGCTGGCGTGAACGCCATGGGCATCGATGTTCAGGCGCAGGTGTTCCACGCCGGGGTGGTGAAGCGGTTTCCATACCAGGTACTGCTGCATCCAAGTCTCTCCAGGATGGTACGGCGGGTCGTCCGCGCGGCAACGGCGCTCGGCGGTGCGGCTGCCACCGCCCGAGGCATTGCAAGGGGTGCAGCATAAGCGGGAATTTTTGTGATGTCTGTCACTTTTTAAGACGGACGTACCGGTTGTCTCGGGCGCACTTTGCTTGGGCGACGGGCCCTTCAGGACGAGCCAGTCCTGCACAACCGACACTTGCGTAGCCATTCGAGGATTTCACGGAACCTCTGCTTTATCCTGGCGTGCCGCTTGTCCTTGAACCAGGAGTACCCCATGGCGTTTTTGAGCTGGCTGGATGCCGCTCCCCGTTGGTGGCTGTCGAGTTGTGCGCTGTTTAGCGCCGGGCTGGGCGCCGCACCGCTGCAGTGGCGTGCCGAACACTGCGCGCCGCTGCCGGCGGCGTTCGAACTGCCGGCCAGCTGGGCGGCTTACCGTGGGGCGGCGCGTTTGTGCGAGGTGCCTGGGCCCGTTGGCGACATGGCACCGCCGCGTCTGCTGACTGTCTTCGAGCAGCAGTATTACAGCGGGCAGCCGGCGGATGCGGCCTGGCAGTCGTTTCCCCGGCCGCGCCTGCTGGATGCCAAGGGGAACTGCCTGGCGCAGTTGCCGCTGCTGTTTCCCCTGGAGTCACCAGAGGTTCTGGAGGTGGAGATGGACCGTTTTCAGCGTGGCTGGCCGCAGCGGATCGGCTTGCAGGTGCGCAGCCCGACCGTTTCCGGTGATTATCGGCTGCCGTCGCTGCACTGGCAGCCCGGGCCGCACGCCTACCGGCCCGGGCCGGAGGCGGACGATGAATATCGGCACCGGGTGGCCTGCGCGCAGGAATGAGCGCGTTTTCGCGCGCGGTGCTGGGTGCGGTTCAGCCGCGGGCGCTCAGCGGCTGGCCGTCGAAGGATACTGCCTCCAGCCCGTGGGCGAGCAGGGCGCGGATATTGGCGTGGTCGCTGCCGTCGGGGTTCGCCAGCACGCTACGATAGTGCTCGCCAAAGGCTTGCAGGGTTTCGTTCAGGCTCAGCCCTTCGAGCAACGCCAGGCCGAGGGTCTTGCACGAACCTTCGTTCTGCCCGGCTGCACTGGCAACCGGGCCATTGCTGAAAGCGCAGGGCCGGTAGTCGTAGTGGGCGTGGACAAAGGCCAGTGTGTCGGCGAAGGCGTACAGCTCGCCATCCAGGCCTGCCCGCCACTGCTGCAGCGGACTCATGACTTGGGCGCCTGGTGCGCCTGGTTGAATGCCGCCTGTTGCTCGCTGCTGGCTTCGCTCTGGTACCTGGCCTTCCACTCGCTGTAGGGCATGCCGTAGATTTCTTCACGGGCCTGGTCGGCGCTGACTTGCAGACCGATGTCATCCGCGGCGGCCTTGTACCATTTGGACAGGCAGTTGCGGCAGAAGCCTGCCAGGTTCATCAGCTCGATGTTTTGCACATCCGGGCGGCTGCGCAAGTGCAGCACCAGTTGGCGGAAAGCGGCGGCTTCCAGTTCGAGTTGTTCTTGCTCGGTCATGGCGGGGGTCTCGGTCGGGCGGGGCAACAATGCGCGGATGATAAAAGCGCAGGGCGCTTGGGGCAATCCCGGCCGGGGCACCGCGGGTCCGCGACCCGCTGGCGGCACTGACGCTAGCGGTGGCCAGCGAGGGTGATCGACACCGATTCGGCGAAGCGCAGGGCGTGGGGTTTGTCGACTTCCACTTCGGCGTAGCGCACCGCCTCATGCTGCATGACCAAGTCGAGTATTTCCTGGGTCAGGCGCTCGAGCAGGGCGAAGCGATTACCTTCGACGTGCTGGATGATCGCCTTGGTGATGGTGCGGTAGTTCAGCGCGTGGTCGATATCGTTGTCACGCACCGCGTCGACGGCCGGGTAGAGAATGGTCAGGTTGATCAGCACATCCTGCTTGTTGTTGATCTCCTCTTCCTTTATGCCGATGTAGGTTCGCAGGCACAGGTCCTTGACCCGAATCCGCGCCATCCCGGGCTCCAATCTGGGCATGCTCAGCGACTCCTTCCGATCAGTTGTAGAAATTCCTGGCGGGTGTTGGTCGACTCGCGAAACGCCCCGAGCATGACCGAGGTGTTCATCACCGAGTTCTGTTTTTCCACCCCGCGCATCATCATGCACATGTGTTTGGCTTCGATCACCACGGCGACGCCGGCCGCATGGGTGACGCTCTGGATAGCCTCGGCGATTTCCCGGGTGAGGTTCTCCTGGATCTGCAGCCGGCGGGCGAACATGTCGACAATTCGCGCGACCTTGGACAAGCCCAACACCTTGCCGGTGGGAATGTAGGCCACATGGGCCTTGCCGATAAAGGGCAGCAGGTGGTGTTCGCACAGCGAGTAGAGTTCGATGTCCTTGACGATCACCATTTCGTCATTGTCCGAGGCGAACAGGGCGCCGTTGACGATTTCCTCGACACTCTGGGCATAACCGTGGCACAGGTACTGCATGGCCTTGGCTGCCCGTTTCGGGGTGTCCAGCAGCCCTTCGCGCTCGGGGTCTTCACCCAGGCCAAGCAAAATCTCACGGTAATGGTGAGGCAGCTGTGAATTCATCAATGCAGGTCCTCGCGGTGCCCCTCACTTGAGGTGGCGGCCGCCGTTGACAGTAAGGGTGGTGCCGGTCAGGTAGGGGGTGTCCAGCAGGTAACGCAGGCTTTGGTAAATCACCTCGGCGCCGGGCTCGATGGCCAGCGCCGACTTGGCCAGGGTTTTGCTCCGATAGGCCGCGTCGTCCTGGTCATTGAATAGCACCAGTGCTGGCGCGATACCGTTGACCTTGACCTGCGGCGCCAGGCGGGCGGCAAAGGACAGCGTCAGGCTCTCCAGTCCGGCCTTGCTGGCGCAATAGGCCGGTCGGTTGGCGCTACCGCTGCGCACCACATCGTCGCTGATGTGCACGATATCGGCCGGGGTGCTGCGCTGCAGCAACTTGGCGCAGCGCAGGTTGATCAGGTAGGGCGCCAGCATATGCACGCTGAACAGCCGTTGGAAAACGTCGGCCTCGTCGCCCGGCGTCTCGGCCAACCACTCCGAGGCGTTGTGCACGATGGCGCGCAGGCGATCCGTGCAGTGTTGCAGTTCGGCGATAAAGGCCAGGATGCCGGCTTCGCTGGAAAAATCACCCTGCAAGGTCAGCGCGCCGCGTTCACGCAATTGCGCCAGGGCCGGACGTTCGGCGCGATAGGAGACGATAACCGGGTGACCGTCGGCCAGCAGGCGCTCGGCGCAATGCAGGCCAATACGCTGGCTGGCGCCGGTAATCAAGATGGGGGCGGACTGGACGCTCATGGGAACGAGGGCACCGGTAGTAGGGGGAGCAAACAGGCGGTTCAGCGATATCCCAACGGCTACCTGACTCGGCGGCAGGGACCTCTTTGAACCTCAGACAAACTTATACCAGTCGTTTGTTCTGTACAATCCTGTTTGCCCTGGAGAAACACCCTGTGTTCTGGGTGAGGCGCTAAATTGCTGAGCTCTAAGGTGTTTTTAACGGCGTTCCGGATCGGTAGTTCTTGTTCAAAGGCTGTGCGATTAGGGGGTTATTGTACAAGATTTTGTGCGTTCAAGGGCCTGCCGCCGGCGTTGTCTGCGCGCATCGGCGGGCGGGTGGAAACCATAGCCCGGGGCCGTGCCTGTCCTGTCGAAGGTCTTCGATATTCTTGTATAGGTCCTGTACGGAGTCAGCCCAGGTCAACTGGGTTACACTGGCGGCAGTCTTCACTCTTCGCAGATGCTGCCTGCCATGTCTGAAAGTCTCGGTGCTTCGTTCTTCGTTTCCAGTGCGCTCAAGCAGGAGGAGTTGTTCCCGATCCGCGAGGTCTCGCGCCTGACCGGGGTCAACCCGGTGACCCTGCGTGCCTGGGAACGGCGCTATGGCCTGATCCAGCCGACCCGTACCGAAAGTGGCCATCGCCTCTACTCCCAGGCTGACATCGACTCGGTGCACAGTATCCTCGGCTGGATGGAGCGGGGCGTGGCGGTCAGCAAAGTGGGCAAGATCCTGGCCAAGAGCAGCCAGAGCAAAGCCGCCGCGGCACCGGTCTATGAAGAGGTCAGTGCCCGTGAGTGGGCCGAATGGCAGGTCCAGGTGCGGCGTGCGGTGGCTGGTTTCGATGAAGGGTTGCTCGAACGGTTGTATGGCCAGGTGTTCTCCAGTTACCCCCTGGCCGTGGTGTTCCAGGACATCCTGATGCCCCTCTGGCAGGAATTGCTGCTGCGCCAGGATGAGTTCGGGCGGACCAGTGAGTGGCTGTTTCTCGACAGTTTCCTACGCGCACGTGTCCAGCAGCGCCTTCAGATGGCACGCGGTCAGCATGAGCGACGGGTGCTGCTGTCGGCATTTCCCGGCCACTGCCGGGAGCTCGAATTGCTGGTGGCTGGCCTGATGCTGAGCGGTATAGACACCTCCATTCATGTGCTGGGCCTGGGCCAGCCGCTGAACGAGTTGACCCTGATCTGCGAAAAGACCAACCCCCGTGCCCTGGTGCTGTTTTCCAACCAGCCACCGGCCGATGACCTGGGTCGTCAGCTGACCAAGCTGGCCTTGTCGTTGAACTGTCCGTTGGCCCTGGCCGGTGATGCCGCGGACCTGGTGGACGACAGCCTGAACGGTTCCCCCGTGGCATGCCTGGGCGGCGAACCGCGTTTGATGCAGCGCCGCCTGCACCAGTTCCTCGCCGGACACCTGGACACCTGACTTCCTGGCGCCTTGGGGTGCTGTAGCCCGGCCAACGCGCCGAGCCGGTGCGTGGACGTTCGGTGGCGCCAGCGTGCAGGAGGCCGGCGGGTTGGTCGAACAGGCGGGCCCCGCTAAGCGCTGTGGGTGATCGCTAGGGCTGGCCCCAGGTGCCGAGTACAAGGAGCGAGGAGAGGGGCTGTTAACGCCCCTTTTGCCGTCGGCTCTGTTAAGGCGATGTCCCGCAGCGTTCGATCCATTGTCCGACGGATCTTTTCTTGGCTTTTTTCCGTGCTACCCGCCGCGACGCTGACGGCCGCGTTCAGGGCAGGCAGAGCTGCGGATGCTTCAGGCGGTGCTGCTCGAAGATAAAGTGGCGTATGCGCTCGGTATGGCGGGCGTGGCAGCCGACCAGCCGGTAAGCGGTTCGATTGTTCCCGACGGTACGCACCCGTTTAGCTTGCAACGGGATAGGTTCCTGGCCGGGCAGCGGCAGCCACAGCGAAAAGTGCAGCGGCGCCTTGCCGGGGGAGCTGATCAGCAGCCCGTTGGGTGACAGTTCGCGCACCGCCAGGCAGGGGTCGCCGCCCTCGTCATCCTGCAGGGCAATGGGTTCGTCCAGGTGCAGGCGCCAGGGGCGTAGTACCGGCCCGTTTTCATAGATGCAGGGTGCCCCCATCTGCAGGTGCAGGGCGTGGAATTCGTCCTCGACCAGTTGCAGGGGAAAGCTCATCCAGTGGTCGTCGAAATGCGACTCCAGGCTGAGCTGGGTGTTGGCCGCCAGGCGTGCCAGCAGCGCATTGGCCTGGTCTCCGCCGTCCACGCGAAAGCTCGGGGTTTGCACGGGCTTGCCCAGTACCGGGTTGACGAGCAGCTGGCGAATGAAGTCGCGCTCGTCTTGTGACAGGGGTGATTGATCCGACATATGAAAAGTATCTTGTCCCTAAGACGTTGGGCTGATCCAAGCTGCTGCGCCATTACACCGATGGCGGGGTTTAAGGGGTGGTGCTCAGGCGGTCGCGCTCGGCCTTTAACGCCGCCACTTCGATTTCCAGTTCGCGCACGCGGCTTTGCGCTTCGACCTGCAGGGTCACGTCCTTCTGGATACCGATGAAATACGTCAGCTGATCACCTTCGTTAAAGACCGGGGTGATCGACAGTTCGTTCCAGAACGGGCTGCCATCCTTGCGATAATTGCGGATAATCTGACGACAGGGCGTGTTGGTTTTGACCGCTTCACGGATGGCCGCGAGGCCGATCTGATTGCGGTCACCGGCCTGCAGAAAGCGGCAATCCTGATACAGGATATCGTCGCTGGCATAGCCGGTCAGGCGCTCGAACGCGGGATTGGCGTAGATCAGGATATTGTCGTCGCCTTCCTGTTCGGCGACCACAATGCCGTCGTTGGAAGCGTTGATCACCAGTTGCAACAGTTTGGCATCGATCATCGTAAAGGTCTCGGGAAGGGAATCCGCATTCTAAAACATGGCGCACATTTACGGCATAATGTCGGCGTTTTCAGCCTGTTTATGGAGTTTTACCCATGAAAATCGCGATCCTCTCCGGCTCGGTCTACGGTACCGCCGAAGAAGTCGCCCGTCACGCCGAACGGGTACTCAAACTGGCGGGCTTCGAGGCCTGGCACAACCCGCGGGCCACGCTGGAGGAACTGCTGGCTTTTGGCCCCGCGGCCTTCCTGGGCGTCACCTCGACCACCGGAATGGGCGAGCTGCCGGACAACCTGCAACCGCTGTATGCCGCCTTGCGCGATCGCCTGCCGGCCTGGCGGGGCTGCCCGGGCGGCGTGATCGCCCTGGGCGACTCCAGTTATGGCGATACCTACTGCGCCGGCGGCGAACTGCTGGGCGAACTGTTCGCCGAACTGGGTATCCGTGAAGTTCAGCCCATCTTGCGCCTGGACGCGAGCGAAACGGTGACGCCGGAAACCGACGCCGAAGCCTGGTTGGCGGCGTTCGCCGCGGCGCTGCAGCCTTGATGGAACCGCGCGCAGCCGAGCTTATTCGGTCGCTGCAGTTGGTGCCCCATCCCGAGGGTGGGTTTTACCGGCGGGTCTTCGAGTCGGCGCAACGCTTGCCGGGCGGACGGGCCTGCGCCAGTGCCATCCTGTTCCTGCTGCCGGCCGGTGTGGTGGGGCGTTGGCACCGGCTGGACGTCGAGGAACTCTGGCATTTCTACGAAGGGGCGCCGTTGCAGCTGTGGATCGCCGAAGCGTCGCAGTCGCTGCGCAGCGAATTGCTGGGACCGGTCGGCGTCGATTGCCTGCCACAACGGGCGGTGCCGGCTCAGTCCTGGCAGGCCTCGCGTTCGTGCGGCGGCTTTACCCTGGTGGGCTGCACCCTGTCGCCGGCTTTCGAGTTCGCTGGCTTTACCTTGCTGGCCGAGGACGACCAGGCGCGGCGCGCCTGGCCGCACCTGGAGCGCCTGCACCCCGAGTTTCTCTAAGCGTTCTGCCAACGCCGGGCTGACGGCGACTCAGGCAACGCCTTTGGCCACGTGCTCCAGCCAGGCGCTTTCGAGACCGGGCTGGTCGATGTCCAACCTCAGGGCCTGCATCCGTGCCTGGTGCTGATCGATCTCCCGCACGGCTTGGCTGAGGGCGCTGGTATTGGCATCCAGTTGGTACATCTGGGTCAGCCCCAGGTGATAAAAGCGCAGCAGCTTCATCGCCGTTGCATCCTCGGCGGCGACCCCGGCGGTGACCTGGTGCATGACGTTGGTCACGCGCATCAGGCTGCGCTTGAGCCGCCAGCCATAGACCGCCGGGGCCATCCAGGCCTGTGTCCAGAGGTGGCCGCGCACCAGCAGCAGCGTGAGCGCCGCCGCCACCAGCACACCGCCCAGGTTGCAGCGGAAATTGTCGCCCCCGGGGGTACCCAACAGCTGCACCGCCAGGGTCGAGCAGACCAGGGCCAACAGCACGAAGCTGACGACGATGGCCAGGGTGATGCGTCGGGTCTGCCGGCGGTACAGCTCGGGATCCCAGGGTTGAAGTTCGAATATCACAGACGTGTCGCTCCGCGGAAAGATCGCCGGCCATTATCACCCGCCAGCACCGCTGCCGTCGCGGCGAACGCTCGCGCCTGCGGCGGGCAGGCCCATCCGACGTGCCGGGCGGTTTTGACTCGCAAGGTCATTAAGCTGGCTGCCAGGGCAACTCGCCTTCCGGGCGTCCCTCGCTAGACTCTCGGCAGTCTCCAACCAGAAAGGCCGAGGAAGATCACCATGACCGCTGTCCATGCGCTGCCCACTCTGAATGTCCAGGATCAGGTTTCCGCCGCCGAATGGCAGGCCAGGGTCGATCTGGCGGCCTGTTACCGGCTGGTCGCCCTGCACGGCTGGGACGACCTGATCTTCACCCATATCTCGGCCAAGGTGCCCGGTACCGAGGACTTCCTGATCAATCCCTTCGGGTTGATGTTCCATGAGATCACCGCCTCCAGCCTGGTCAAGGTCGACCTCGAGGGCGTCAAACGCATGGACAGCCCCTACGAGATCAATCCGGCCGGTTACACCATTCACAGCGCCGTCCACGAGGTGCGCCATGACGTGGTGTGCGTGCTGCACACCCACACCGCCGCCGGCATCGCCGTGTCGGCGCAAAAACAGGGCCTGTTGCCGCTGTCCCAGCAGTCCCTGTTCGTGCTGTCCAGCCTGTCCTACCACGGCTATGAGGGCGTGGCGCTGAACCACGAGGAAAAAGCCCGGTTGCAGGCGGACCTGGGACCGAGCAATTTCATGATCCTGCCCAATCACGGCCTGATGACCTGCGCGGCCAGCATCGCCGACGCCTTTTTGATGATGTTCACCCTGCAGCGGGCCTGTGAGGTGCAGGTGATGGCCCAGGGCGGCGGCGCCGAACTGATCCATATTCCCCAGCCGATCCTCGACGGCGCCCAGGCCATGATCGCCGGCGTGATGCGCAGCAGCCAGGGCATGGGCGGGCAAATGGCCTGGCCCGCCTTGCTGCGCAAACTGGATCAGCACAACCCCGGCTACCGCGCATGATGGCTGGCATTCCCCTGGCGACCTGGCGCGCTCAGGGCCAGTCTTTCGATTTTCAGGGCCATGGCTTGCGTTACTGGGTGGCCGGTGACCCCCAGGCCGAACCGCTGCTGCTGATCCATGGCTTTCCCACCGCCAGTTGGGACTGGCACTACCTCTGGCAGCCGCTGGCACAGCGTTACCGGGTCATCGCCTGCGACATGCTGGGCTTCGGCGACTCGGCCAAACCCCGTGGCCATGCCTATCGACTGATCGAGCAGGCGGATATCCAGCAGGCCCTGCTGGCGCACCTGGACATTCAAGGGCCGGTGCACGTGCTGGCCCACGATTACGGCGACAGCGTGGCCCAGGAGCTGCTGGCGCGGCACTGCGAGCAACGGGTACAGATCGCCAGCTGCGTGTTTCTCAACGGCGGGCTGTTTCCCGAAACACACCGCCCGGTGCTGGTGCAAAAACTGCTGCTCAGTCCGCTGGGGCCGCTGATCGGTCGGCTGTTCAGCCGTCGCAAGCTGGCGGCCAGCTTTCGCCAGGTATTCGGTCCGGATACTTGTCCGGGCGCGGCCGAACTGGACGATTTCTGGAGCCTGATCGCGGCCCATGACGGCCCCGGGGTGATGCACCGGTTGATCCACTACATCCCCGAGCGCCGTGTCCAGCGCGAACGCTGGGTAACGGCGATGCAGACCGGCGAGGTGCCGCTGCGGGTGATCGACGGCGCGGTGGACCCGATCTCCGGCGCGCATATGGTGGCGCGCTACCGGGAGTTGATCCCACAGCCCGACACGGTGCTGTTGGACGGTATCGGGCATTACCCGCAGACCGAGGCCCCTGACCAGGTGCTGGCCCATTACCTGGCGTTTCGTACGGCCCTGGACGTGCGTTGATGTGTCGCCGTCGATTGCTGCCCTGGCGGAGCCCTGACGCGCCGCTGTCGATATTTTTTCTGGAGGTGGGTTGATGTGTCGCCGTCGATTGCTGCCCTGGCGGAGCCCTGACGCGCCGCTGTCGATATTTTTTCTGGAGGTGGGTTGATGTGTCGCCGTCGATTGCTGCCCTGGCGGAGCCCTGACGCGCCGTTGTCGATATTTTTTCTGGAGGTGCGTAGATGCGCCGTCGTCGATTGCTGCAACTAGGCGCCCTGGGCGCCACCGCCGGAGCCCTGGGCGCCGGCTTCTGGGCGCTGCCCGTGGGCGAGGTGCCGGCGGACCTGCGCCTGGCCTCGGTGCAGCCGCTGCTGCAGGGCCTGCAGGGGCGGGCGCTGCGCAGCGAGGGCGCCTGGAGCGTCGCCGCGGTGTTCAACCACTGCGCGCAGAGCATCGAATACTCCCTGGACGGTTATCCCGAACTCAAGCCTGCCTGGTTCCGCCAGACCCTTGGCCCGGCGGTATTCGAGGTGTTTTCCGCCCGCGGGGCGATGCGCCATGCACTCGACCAACCCATCCCCGGTGCGGCGGTGCTGGACCTGCCGGCCGACCAGGACCAGGCCTTGCTGCGCCTGCAACAGGCCTTTGAGCGCTTCGCCGCGCACCCGGGGCCGCTGGCGCCGCATTTTGCCTATGGCGTGCTCAGTCACGCGGAGTATGCCCAGGCCCATGTGCTGCACCTGTACAACCACCTCAGCGAGTTGCGCGGCCTGGCTTGAACCCGCGGGCATCGCACTGGCTTATCGGCTGCCATTCAGGCGAATCCGTTTTGAGCGGTTTTGCTTGTGACCAGAACGGCGCTGAACGACACTCGCTGACCCAATGCCTGTCCAGGAGTCATGTTGCATGAGCCAAGCCGTTCGGTTCGAAGACAAAGTCGTGATAGTCACCGGGGCCGGGGGTGGCCTGGGCCGCGCCCATGCCCTGCTGTTCGCCCGCCACGGGGCGCGGGTGGTGGTCAACGACCTGGGCGGCAGCACCCATGGCGAAGGCGCCAATGCTTCGGCGGCCGATCGGGTGGTGGCGGAAATCCGTGAAGCCGGCGGTACCGCCGTGGCCAACCACGATTCGGTGATCGACGGCGACAAGATCGTGCAACACGCCCTGGATGCGTTCGGCCGCGTCGACGTGCTGGTCAACAACGCCGGCATCCTGCGCGACAAGACCTTCCACAAGATGGAAGACGCCGACTGGGACCTGGTTTACAAGGTGCACGTCGAGGGCGCCTACAAGGTCACCCGCGCCGCCTGGCCGCACCTGCGCGAGCAGGGTTATGGGCGGGTGATCTTCACCGCCTCGACCTCGGGCATCTACGGCAACTTCGGTCAGTCCAACTACGGCATGGCCAAGCTGGGCCTGTATGGCCTGACCCGCACCCTGGCCCTGGAAGGGCGCAAGAACAATATCCTGGTCAACGCCATCGCCCCCACGGGCGGCACGCGCATGACCGAAGGGCTGATTCCGCCCCAGGTGTTCGAGCAGCTCAAGCCCGAGTTGGTCAGCCCCCTGGTGGTGTTCCTCGGCAGCGAGTCCTGCGAGGACACCGGTGGCCTGTTCGAAGTCGGTGGCGGCTGGATCGGCAAGGTGCGTTGGGAGCGCAGCAACGGCGCCGGCTTCGATCCGCGTGTGGGCTTCAGCCCCGAGGATGTCGCCGAATGCTGGCAGCGTATCTGCGATTTCGAGGGCGCCAGCCACCCGGCGGACAATCTGCAGGCGATGCAGGCCATGTTGGCCAATCTGCAAAAATACAGCGGCTGATCCGGCCGCCCTGGGCGGTCATTCGGTCATCTGGCGGATTTCCCCGGGGGTGTGGCTAATATCCACAGGCCCTAAGATAAGAAGCCGGCCCCTGGGCCGGCTTTTTCATGCCCATCGCCAACAGGAACCGCCTATGTCCGTTCTGATCGAAATCGAAGGCCCGGTGACGGTCCTTACCATCGACCGCGTCCCGGCGCGCAACGCCGTGGACGGTCCCACCGCCGCCGCCCTGACGGCGGCCTTACGGGCGTTCGAGCTGGACCCGACGGCCCGGGTCGCGGTATTGACCGGGGCCGGCGGGACCTTTTGTGCCGGGGCCGACTTGAAGGCGCTGGCCGAAGACCCCGCGCGGGCCAATCGCCTCGACCGCCAGGGCGATGCGCCCATGGGGCCCAGCCGCTTGCAGCTGAGCAAGCCCTTGATCGCCGCGATCGAAGGGCATGCCGTCGCCGGCGGACTGGAACTGGCGTTGCTGGCCGACCTGCGGGTGATGGCCGAGGATGCGGTGCTGGGGGTGTTCTGCCGGCGCTTTGGCGTGCCGCTGATCGACGGCGGCACCGTCCGCCTGCCGCGGCTGATCGGCCAGGGCCGTGCCCTGGACCTGGTGCTCACCGGCCGCCCCGTGCACGCCGAAGAGGCGCTGGCCATGGGCCTGGTCAATCGCGTGGTGGCCGCCGGATCGGCGCGCCAGGCGGCCGTGCAGTTGGCCCGGGAAATCGCCGCGTTCCCCCAGCGCTGCATGCTGGCCGACCGGGCCAGTGTGCAGGGGCAATGGGACCTGCCGCTGGCCCAGGCGCTGGAGGCGGAATTCGTCGGTGGCTTGGCGGTGATCGACAGCGGCGAAACACGCGACGGCGCCCTGCGCTTCAGCGCCGGACAGGGTCGCCACGGACGTTTTTGAAAAAGTCACGGCGGTTCTGTTCCGACTGCCTCAATGCAGCGCCGGGACCCGGGTCAGCAGGCGCAGGCGCTGGGTCAGCTGCAGCCGCTGAGCCGGGTCCTCGGTGAGCAGCAGCGCGTGTTGCAGGTCATAACGTTCCGCCTGGGGGCACGCCAGTTGCTGGTACAGCTCGGCACGGGCCAGGTGGTCGACCACCGTCGGCGGGCCCAGCTGCAGCACCCGCTCGGCATCCTTGAGGGCCGACAGGTAGTCGCCGTCTTGCTGGTACAGATGGCGCAGATTGCGCGACAGGCGCTGCAACAGGCCCCGGGCGTCGCAACTGTGCAGATGCCCGCCGCTCAGCACGGCCTGGGGCCCGAGCTGACGGTGCAACAGCTCACGGCAGTCGCGGGTATACAGGCGCCGGCCGCCGCAAGGGTCCAGCAGGTGATCGGCCCCCGGTACCCGCAGCAGAAAATGCCCGGGGAAATTCACCCCCACCAGTGGGATCAGCAAGCGCCGGGCCAACTCCAGGGCAATCAGTGCCAGTGACAGCGGTTGCCCACGGCGGCTCTGCAGCACCCGGTGCAGCAAGGCCGCCTGGGGATGCGGTGGGTTGTCATCGTCCTCATGGAAGTCCAGGGCATTGAGCCGGCGCAGCAGCGCTTGCGCCTGTTCCGCTGCGCTGCCCGTTGGCAGACCGGCGCTGACTTGCAGCTGCAGCGTGTTGATGTCCTGCAGTACCTGAGCGGGTTGCAAGGCCGGGTCATGTTCGACGGCAATCCACAGCGCGGCTTCGAATACCGCCGGTGGATCGCGGTCGAGGCAGGCAAGGCAGGCGTGGCGCGGGTTCATCTAATTCTCCCATGGGCACTTAGCTTGTAGCCGGCCGCCGTGCCCCCGTCCAGTCCCGCCAGCGGTCACACCTATACTGGATGAAATGACCAGCAAGGGAGCCACCGCATGTTCGCCGTTATGGAAGCGACCCGCCTGGAAACGCTGCACCTGGCGCACGATCCGGCCACCGGCCTGAAAGCCATTATCGCCATCCACAGTACCTGCCTCGGACCTGCGTTGGGCGGCTGCCGCTATCTGGCCTACCCCGACCAAACCAGTGCCCTGCGTGACGCGGCGCGCCTGGCCCAGGGCATGAGTTACAAGGCGGCCCTCGCGGGACTGGCGCTGGGCGGCGGCCAGGCGGTGCTGATCCGCCCGCCGCACGTCGCCAGCCGCGGGGCGCTGTTCGAAGCCTTCGGCCGGTTTGTCGAAACGTTACAGGGCAACTACATCACCGCCACGGACAGCGGCACCTCGAGCGCTGACATGGACTGCGTGGCCCAGCACACCCGGTATGTGACCAGCACCACCCGCAGCGCAGACCCCAGCGTGCAGACCGCCCTGGGGCTGTTCGCCGGCCTGCGCGCCACGGCCAAGGCGCGCCTGGGCAGCAATGATCTGCAGGGCTTGCGCGTGGTCATCCAGGGCCTGGGCAATGTAGGCTATGCCCTGGCCGAACAGCTGCATGCGGTCGGTACCGAGTTGCTGGTCAGCGACCTCGATCCCGGGCGGGTCAGCCTGGCAGTCGAGCAGTTCGGCGCGCGGGGACTGGACCCCGAGGGGATTTTCGCGGTGCCCTGCGACATTTTTGCGCCCTGTGGGCTGGGCGCGGTGCTGAACCCCGCCAGCATCGCCCAACTGCGCTGTTGCGCGGTGGCGGGTGCGGCGAACAACCAGCTCGCCAGCCCGGACATGGCCGATGAGCTGGAGCGGCGTGGCATCCTCTATGCCCCGGATTACGTCATCAACGCCGGGGGCTTGATCCAGGCTGCCCTGACCCATCGCGGACAGGACGCCGTGGCCGTCACCGCGCACCTGGCGCGGATCCCCCAGCGGCTGGCCGAACTCTACGGCCAGGCCCAGGCCGACAAGCGTTCCCCGGCACGGATCGCCGATGAGCTGGCCGAGCGTTTGTTGTATCCCGACTGAATCCACCTGTAGACCTCGCCGTGGCCGGGCGTCGGGGTTGCGGTGGTTGGCACAAGCGGGTATTGCTGCTGGCGGATACCTGATGCGGGAGCGCGCCGGTGGTGCAGAGGTGGCAAGGCGCCTTGTGGTTGGCGCGCGATTACTGCCTATTCGCCGGGCTGTCCGGGCATACCGGCGTGCATGCCCACTATGCCCATCAGGCCATGCTGGGGCGGGACGGGCCGCTGCGCGTGGCACTGACCGATCAGCGTCTGAGCGCACCCTTTGTCCTGATCGAATCGCTGCAGCCCCATGCCTTTGCCGAGGCCAACCAACCGCTGGTGGCCGTCTATGCCGAGCCGCTGGCCTTCGACGTCCCACCACTGCGTGCGGCCTTGGCCCAGGCCCCCGCCGAACTGGAGGTGCTGGCCGCTCGCATGGCGCAGGTCGAGCGCAAGGTTCTTGACCCGCGTGTCGAGCAGGCCTTGCACGCCCTGGATCGGCGGCTGCAGGGCAAGGTCGAGGCCGCTGGCTTGGCACGCGAGGTGAGTCTGTCGCTCAGCCAATTGCAGCGCCTGTTCGGGGCTCAGGTCGGGCTGTCCGTGCGGCGTCTGGTGTTGTGGCGTCGGCTGCGCCTGGCCCTGCGTCTGGCGCTGGATGGTGCTCCCCTTACCGCCGCCGCCCATGGCGCCGGCTTTGCCGATTCGGCGCATTTGTCCCGCACCGTGCGTGCCATGTTCGGCATCCGCGCCGACCACAGCCTGCGGCACCTTCAGCTACGGCTGCTCGAGTGAGCGCAATGCGGCGGGGACAGGGCAGGGCCGCGAGGCACGCATTGGCGTTCTAAACGGTTCGAGCAGCTGCGCCAGATAGGCATCGGGGTAGTTCGGCTGGCTGCCGATGCCAAGGTCGTCCGGGGCGAGCCGGTAACCCGGATGGCGGAAATGGGTACCCAGCAGGCGATCCCAGACGCTGAAGAACAGGGCGAAGTTGACGTCACCGACCTGGCCGTACTTCAGATGGTGAAACCGGTGTACCGGCGCCCAGGCGAACAGATGACGCAGGGCGCCGATGCGCATGTCGACATTGCTGTGCTGCAACAGCAGTTGCACGGCAATGGCGAAGGCCAGCAGCGCGGCGATCACTGGCGGCATGCCCAGCAGCAGCAGGGGGGCGGTGCCGGCCAGCGCTTCCAGGGCCTGATGCAACGGGTGTTTCAGCAGGCCATTCAAGCCATACAGGCGACGGACGCTGTGGTGCACGGCGTGCAGGCGCCAGAGCAAGGCGCTGCGGTGACTGAGCCAGTGCATCAGGGTGATGCCCAGATCGGCCACGGCGATGGTCAGCAGCAGTTGCAGCCACAGCGGCCAGGTCTGGGGCCAGAGGTGGCTGGCAGGCAGCACGCCGGCGAGCAGCGGCAGGCTGGCCAGCCCACAGACGGTAAGGCCTTCGTTGATGCCGGCATGCAGCATATCGCGCCAGCGGTCTTGCCTCGGCTGGTTCCAGGCCGGTTGGAAAGGCAGCAGCGCTTCGGCGAGAAAGGACAGGCTGATGGCGCACAGCAGCAAGGCCGGCAGCCACCAAAGGCTGTGCTGGCCATAGCCGATCAGCCACAGTGCCAGGCCGATAAAGCCGAAGCAAAAGCTCGGAGCGTAGAGGTAGCGCATGGGGTTCCCCGGGGTGATTGGTCACCCGCAGCATGGGGCGGCACAGCGGCCGAACGCTTGAACAAAGCACGCATGCCCTGACGCGGCACGCTCGATCCTCGAGGTCGGGTGATTTCACCGTCGATCCCGCGAGGCCGGCAACTCTGCTGCGCTAAAGGCTCTGGATACCCGCCTGCGCGGGTATGACGGGGTATGGGAGGCCGAGTCGTTTCACCGTCGATCCCGCAAAGGTGCAAGCCCGGTTGTACTGACGGCTCTGGATACCGTGTCGGCGTGGGCAGGGCGGGTGTCTATGGAGGCGGATAACTTCGCCGTCGTTGCCGCAAAGGTGCAAGCCCGGTTGTACTGACGGCTCTGTATACCGTGTCGGCGTGGGTAGGACGGGTGTCTATGGAGGCGGATAACTTCGCCATCGTTCCCGCGAGGTCGGGACCTGATATGCGCTAAAGGCACTGGATACCCGCCTGCGCGGGTATGACGGGGTGTGGGAGGTCGAGTCGTTTCACCGTCGATCCCGCGAAGGCGGGAACCCAGGTGCGCCGAAGTCTCTGGATACCACGTTTGCGTGGGCAGGGCGGGTATCTATGGAGGCGGATAACTTCGCCGTCGTTGCCGCGCAGGCGGAAATCCATCTGCGCTAAAGGTTCTGGATATCCACCTGCGCGGGTATGACGGGGTATGGGAGGCCGAGTCGTTTCACCGTCGATCCCGCAAAGGTGCAAGCCCGGTTGTACTGACGGCTCTGGCTGCCACGTCGGCGTGGGCAGGGCGGGTATCTATGGAGGTGGATAACTTCGCCGTCGTTCCCGCGAAGGCGGGAACCCAGGTGCGCCGAAGTCTCTGGATACCACGTTTGCGTGGGCAGGGCGGGGTGTGGAGGTCGAGTCGTTTCACCATCGTTCCCGCGAGCGGGGGAATCCAGCTGCGCTGTGGCTCGGGAGCTTTAACGGGCCCGGCGCGTTACTCGTCCGCGGGGTCGGCCGTTGGGCTGATCAGCTCGTTCAAGGCATCTGCCTGGTTCTTGAAGGCGCGGGCAAATACGTCGCGATTTTTCGCCATGTAAATACCCAGTTCCTCGCCTTGCTGCTCGTTGAGCGATGGCACGGCTTTGTGCAACACATCGCTCAGCAGCTCGGCCAGCTCCAGCATCTTGTCATGTCGATCGGCTTCGGCTTTATCCATGAACAAACGCTCCAGGTCTCGGCTGCTGCGGTACACCACTTCGACGGCCATTCATCACCTCATTTGCCTTCACGCTGCGGGTTGATATTACTGTTTATTTGTACAGTATAAAGAAGCGCCGATGGCTTGGATAGTGCCAATTCCCGGCGGCTGAAAAACGCTCCGCAGTCTAGCGCAACACAACCAAACACGCTCGCAGCCGCTTAAGGACGGGGCTTTCCGCCCATCGCCTGAACCTTTATTTGGCCGCGCGGCGCGCTATAAAGGAGAGCAGCACGCGGGCTGCGGCCGTGGCGGCTGAGGGCCTAGTACAGGAGCAAGGAAGGGATTTTATGCAGATCGATGATGAGCTGACGCGCCAGTTGCTGCTCTTCAAGGCCATCACCCGCTATTCGCGGGCGGTGATCGGCGCCAAGGACTTGCAGGGCCGATATATCTTCGTCAACCACGAGTTTTCCCGCCTGTTCCAGCGCCACCGGGACCACTGCATCGGGCGTACCGATCTCGAGTTATTCGGCCCGGAGGTCGCCCGGACGCTGCGTCGCACGGATCTGAAGGCGCTCAAACGCGAGGAAGCGATCCTGGTCGAGGAAACCGCACCGGTCGACGGCAGCCTGCGTCATTACCTCTCGGTGAAGTTTCCGGTCTATGACCTGAGCGGCCAATTGTTCGCATCCGGCCTGGTGGCCACCGATATCAGCCAACTCAAGCAGTTGACCGAGAAGCTGCGCCTGCAGGCCGAAACCGACGAGCTGACCGGCGTGTTCAACCGTCGCAAGCTGTTCGAAGTGGGTAACCGCGAAGTGTCCAGGGCACTGCGTTATGGACTGCCGTTGAGCCTGGTGATGTTCGACATCGATCACTTCAAGGCGGTCAACGACCGCTTCGGCCATGCCACCGGTGACAGCGTGCTGATGGCTTTCAGTCAACTGGTGGGCGGGCATCTGCGGCGCAACGACTATTTTGGACGCCTGGGCGGCGAGGAGTTCGCCGTGATCCTGCCCCACACCGGGATCGAGCAGGCCCAGGGCTGGGCCGAGCGCATCGTTCATCTGCTGGGCGAAGAGTCCCTGGCGGTCAACGACTGCGCCGAGGTGCAAGTGACTGTCAGTGCCGGTGTGGCCCAGTTGACCCACCACAGCAGCTTCGAGCACCTGCTCAAGACTGCCGATACCCAGCTCTACCGCGCCAAGAACGCCGGCCGTAATTGCGTGCGCGCCCTGGCGGGTTGAGCCCGGGGCGGGTCGGTCTGACAACGGTAACAAATTTTTTTCGCAAGATTGGTTCTCGAATGAGAACATATCGCGATGTTGGCAGTGGGCGCTCCATCGATCCGCTGTGTCCCTTGTTGTCTTGTGCGCCCCGCGCAGCCGGTCTGGCTGCTTGTGCGTCCCGTGCCGGTATTCCCTATGTCCAAACAGCGTCTCCTCGACTTTCCCTGGTCCACCCTTTCCCGGGTGCTGGCCGCCGTACTGGGCGGTTATGCCCTGGCGTACACGGCGACCGCCTTTCTGACCGTCTATTTGCCCCTGGCCCGCGGCGACCGTGCGGTGTTCGCCAGCCTGGCCTGCTTCGCCGTGTGGACGGCGGTGGTCATCTACGTCTTCGCCGCGCGCAGCGCCGGTCGTGCCTGGTTGGGGCTGCTGGGCCTGGGCGGCCTGCTGGCCCTGGCGGCGTTTCTGCCGACTGAATTCGGAGCCCGGCCATGAGCCTGCGCCGCAGCATGGCCGGCCTGCACACCTGGGGCGGGTTGCTGCCCAGCTGGCTGTTGTTCGTCATCCTGTTCACTGGCAGCTTGGCCTGTTTCGACCGGGAACTGGAGCGCTGGATGCGCCCGGCCTTGCATGTGCCCGGGGCGCCGACCCTGACGCTGGACCAGGCGCGGGCCTGGTTGAGCCAGCAGGCGCCGGACGCGCACGCCTTCTGGATCCGTCCGGCGGATGCGCGGCAGCCGTTCTGGCGCGCCGGTTACGAGCCCGCCGATGAAAGCGAGTTCGTCAGCTTTGCCCTGGACCCTGCCACGGGTGCGCCCCTGGCCGAGACCCAAGGCGGCGAGTTCTTCTTTACTCTGCACTACAACCTGCACGCCGGCACCGTCGGCATGTACATAGTCGGGCTGGCCGGCATGTTTATGCTGGTGGCGTTGGTCAGCGGGGTGATTATCCACCGGCGTATCTTCAAGGATTTTTTCACCTTGCGGCCCACTGCCAATGGCCAACGGGCCTGGCTGGACGCGCATAACCTGTTCGGCGTGCTGGGCCTGCCCTTTCACCTGCTGATGGCCTACACCGGGGTGGCGATCTTCGTTGCCTCTTACATGCCGGCGGCCGTGCAGGTGGCGTACCAAAGCGACGGCGAGCGGTTTTTCAACGAGGTGATGGGCGGCTACGGCCGCGAGGAAGTGCACCAGCCGGCGCCGGCGCCGGTCTCGCTGGACACGCTGCTGGAACAGGCCAGGCTCCGCTGGGGCAACGATCAGGCGGGTTGGGTCAGCATCCATCACCCGGCCGACGCGGCCGCGGTGGTGGACCTGCGCCAGTACAGCCGCAGTCGGATCGCCGATTTTCAGTGGATCCTTTCCTACGATGCCGGCACCGGTGAGTTGCTGCACGAGCAGAAGCCCTACGACGCGGGTTATCAGACCTATGCCTGGATGACCGGTGTGCATATGGCGCAGTTCGGCGGCAGCCTGGTGCGCGTGCTCTACCTGCTGATGGGGCTGGCCGGTTGCGCCATGGTGGTGGGCGGGCTGCAGGTGTGGCTGCGTAAACGCGAGGCCCGCGGCGGGGCGGGCATCGGCCTGGTACGGGCCCTCAACGGCGCGGTGATCGGCGGCCTGCCGCTGGCCAGCCTGGTGCTGCTGTATGCCAACCGGCTGTTGCCCGGCAGCCTGGCCGAACGGGCCAGCGCCGAGGCGTACGCCTTTGTCGCGGCCTGGCTGCTGGTGGCGCTGTGGGCGGTGCTGCGGCGCAATAGCGGTCGGGTGGGCCGTGATTTGCTGCTGCTGGGCAGCGTGCTGGCGGTGGGCCTGCCGCTGCTCAACGCGTTGCTTACGCCCCAGGGCAGCTTGTTGACCAGCCTGGGACGGGCGGATTGGCCCCTGGCGGCCATCGACCTGACGCTGCTGGGTGTCGGTGTATTGTGCGCCTGGCTCGGGTATGCGCGCCGACAACCCCAGACGGCGCCCCAACGCCGCCAGCGCCTGGCCGAGGAGGGCGTCTGATGCTGTGGATAAGCTTTGTGTTTGCCTATATGGCCATGCTCGCCTTCTGTGAGGTCATGCCGCGCCATGCCCGGGTACTGCTGCGCAGTGAGCCAACAGTACGGCGCCGGTGGGTTGGTCGGGTGCTGGGGTGCCTGTTGCTGGCCGTTGCGCTGTGGCAATGCGTCACCGGCTTGGGTACGGAAATCGGCCTGGTGGTCTGGTGCTGCCTGCTGATGCTCGCCGGCCTGTTGCTGGTGGCGATGCTGGCCTGGCAGCCGCGCTGGGTGCGGGCGTCGTCGACGCTGATGCTGGTGGTCGGGCTGTTGCTGGTGAACCTGGGGTAAGCGCCGCGCGGGGCGATCCAGGCGATCGCCCATGCTAAGGTTCGCTCCTCAGTTTGTGTCCGTTATTCAAGGAGATTTCAGATGCCCGGCTTGCTGCCCCATGTCGACCCCGAGGGGTTGCTCGAATACTCCGTGGTCTACACCGACCGCGCGCTCAACCATATGTCGCGCAGTTTCCAGGCTGTCATGCAGGACATCTCCGGCGTGCTTAAGCAGGTCTACCAGGCCCGCTCCGCCATCGTCGTGCCGGGCAGCGGCACCTTTGGTATGGAGGCGGTGGCGCGTCAGTTCGCCACCGACAAGCACTGCCTGGTGATCCGCAATGGCTGGTTCAGTTACCGCTGGAGCCAGATTCTCGAAATGGGCCGGATTCCCGCCCAGACCCAGGTGCTCAAGGCCCGTCCGGTCGAAACGGGCTCCCAGGCGGCCTTTGCCCCGGCTCCGCTCGAGGAGGTGCTGGCGGCGATCGCCGCGCAGCGCCCCGCGGTGGTCTTTGCGCCCCATGTCGAAACCGCCTCCGGCATGCTGTTGCCGGACGACTACCTGCGCGCCGTGGCCGATGCCGTGCACGCGGTGGGCGGGCTCTTTGTGCTCGACTGCATCGCCTCCGGCGCCATCTGGGTGGACATGCGCGCCACCGGCGTCGACGTGCTGATCAGCGCGCCGCAGAAAGGCTGGAGCGCCTCGCCCTGCTGCGCCCTGGTGATGCTTGGCGAGCGCGCCCGCGAGGTCATCGAAACCACCCAGAGCAGCAGCTTCGCCTGCGATTTGCGCAAATGGCTGCAAATCATGGAGACCTATGAAAGTGGCGGCCATGCCTACCACGCGACCATGCCCACCGATGGCCTGGTGCGCCTGCGCGACGTGATGAAGGAAACCGAAGCCTATGGCTTCGACAAGGTGCGGGCCGAGCAGCAGGCCCTGGGTGACCAGGTGCGTGCGCTATTGAGCCGCAAGGGCTTCAAAAGCGTGGCCGCGCCGGGTTTTCAGGCCCCGGGCGTGGTGGTCAGTTACACCCAGGACCCCGAGATCCAGTCGGGCAAGGCGTTTCTCGGCCTGGGCCTGCAAACGGCCGCCGGCGTGCCGCTGCAGTGCGACGAACCGGCGGATTTCCGTACCTTCCGCATCGGGCTGTTCGGCCTGGACAAGCTGCATGCGATCGAGCGCACCGTGGCCAGCCTGGAGCAGGCGCTCAATCAGGTCGGCTAAGGCCTGCACACCTGGCCGCTAGCGCGCAGCCAGGGCGTTTTTCTTCCTGGCGCGGGTGCCTGGGTGACCACCCGGTGCACCTGGCCTTGTTTCTGCATCGTCGCGCTGGCCTGTCCCACCAGGGGCGGGTCCTGAGCGGGCGTATGCCACCGTCCCGGTGCGCGCCGCCGAGGGCCATTCGACTGTGGAGTAAAGGGCATGAAATGGGCGGAAAGTAGCCGCAAGCAAATGCACAAAAGTGCCAATTCGGTGGGCAGTTTGCTGGTCGAGGGCTTCCATTACCTGGGCCTGTTCGCCATCGGCGGCGTGACTGCCTGGGCGTCGGTCGGCGCCTTTATGGCCATGCTCGACAAGGGCCAGGCCAGCGTCGACGACATACTGCTGCTGTTTATCTACCTGGAATTGGGGGCGATGGTCGGGATCTACTTCAAGACCAATCACCTGCCGATCCGCTTTCTGCTCTATATCGCGATCACCGCCCTGACCCGTTACCTGATCGGTGATGTCTCCCACCACAAGGCCCCGGATGTGGGCTTGCTCTACCTGTGTGGCGGCATCTTCCTGTTGGCGCTGTCGGTGCTGGCGGTGCGTTTCGCGTCCTATCAATTCCCCTCCAGCAAGGCCATAGACGCCACGGGCCAAGTGATCGGCAGTCCGGTGGAGAAATAGCGGGCTCAGGCCGGCAGGCCGCTGACCCGCCCGGTGCGATGGCGGCCAAGGGCGCGGGGTGGCGAAGGTGGCGGCGTGGGCTGGCGCAGGCTGAGCTCGTGCTGCACGCGGGTGATCAGCTGTTGCAGTTGCTCGGGATCCTGGCGTTGCGCCGGGCTGATCAGGTGTTTGCTGACCCGGCCCTGGGCGTCCGACAACCTGAGGGTCAGGCAGCCGTCCAGGCGCTCAAGGCTGAGGTTGACCCGGTACTGGGGTTGGAATAACTCGGTCAGTGCGTGCAGGGGATTGTCCATCGCCGGTTCCTGGCTTGAAAGCTCATCACAAAAAAACTGTTGGCAAGGTTGACCCGAGAGCAGCCGTTAAAGTTCGTTTCGCCAGGACCGATTGGCCGAGGCGCGGGGAGTGACCCGCCGGCCGAGCGGTGATGGGCGCCGGTTCGCTTGCCCTGAAAATGGGCAGAACATCATTTAAATCGCTACGTGCGCCGAAGCAGGGCAGCGCCTTGGTATCCAGGCGTGAACAGCGGGCCCGCCTGCGACCTGGTCCGACCAGTTAACGACCCTTGATCAGCACAATCCTCGACTTGGCACCTGACTTGCTGGTCAGTTCACTGTCGATAACCCAGGGATGATCCGCTGATGCACAACCCATTCAAATTCGTGAACGACTGCTTCAAGGATGAATTTCAGGTCAGGTTCAGCATCGAGCGACTGGACGGCAGCGTAACCCTGTCGTTGCACGAGGCGGGGGTCACCGTGGCCCAGCGGATGCTCAGCGGCGAGCAACTGGCGGACCCGGCGAAACTGCGTCACCGCATCCAGAGCATCCGCTTCGGCCTGGCCATCGACCGGGGGCAGGGCATGCGCTGCCTGGCGAAGATCAGCCGCGCCGCCGCCAACGAAGCCTGATCGCGCGGTAGGGGATGGGCTGCGGGCCATGGCAACCGCGGACGGCGCGCCGAGGCCGCCCTACGTCCGCGCGCTCAGAGAGGCTGCGGTGGATAAGAAATCCGTTATCCACCCTGCCCGCGCCTGTGAGCAGGACGCTTGGGTAGGGCGGGGGAATCCCGCGAATCTAACCCTGTGGCAGCCTCGCCGGGCGCTGCCCGCCCTACAAAGTACGGCTTTGCTGTCGTGGTTCGTAGGGTGGGTTAGTCGCGCGCAAAGCAGACCTGGAAAACGACGCGGCACTCTCGGCGCGGCGTAACCCACGCGGATGGGCGTCCAGACGCTGACGGATTATCGGCGGTGGGCTGGCGCGGGACAACGCGCCGAGACCACCCTGGGTCCTGTGGACACTAGCGCAGCGGGGCGAACAGGGCGTCCAGGTCGTCCTGGTCCAGGCGCCAGTCCGCCTGGCTGCCGCCGTCGAGCACGCCCCGGGCCAGGCTGGCCTTGGCCTGTTGCAGCTGTTGGATCTTTTCCTCGACGCTGCCGCGGGCGATCAACTTGTAGACGAACACCGGCTTGTCCTGGCCGATGCGGTAGGCGCGGTCGCTGGCTTGGGCTTCGGCCGCCGGGTTCCACCATGGGTCGAAATGAATCACGGTGTCGGCGGCGGTCAGATTCAGTCCGGCGCCCCCGGCCTTCAGGCTGATCAGGAAGATCGGCAGCTCGCCGCTCTGGAAGGCCTGCACCGGTTTGCGCCGGTCGGTCGTGCTGCCGGTGAGCAGGGCGTAGGGGATATGCCGCGCCTGCAGCTCGCGTTCGATCAAGGCCAGCATCGAGGTGAACTGGGAAAACAGCAGCACCCGGCGGCCCTCGGCGAACAGCTCCTCGAGCATCTCCAGCAGGGCGCTCAGCTTGCCCGAGTCGGCGCTGCTCAACGGCCGTTCGCTGTCGCCCAGCAGACGCAGGTCGCAGCAGGCCTGGCGCAGGCGCAACAGGGCCTCGAGGATGACGATCTGGCTGCGCGCCAGGCCTTGGCGGGCGATCTCCGCGCGGACTTTCTTGTCCATGGCCAGGCGCAGGGTTTCGTAGCGATCGCGTTGCGCGGCGGTCAATTCGACCCAGTGGATGATTTCGGTCTTGGACGGCAGTTCGGTGGCCACCTGTTCCTTGGTGCGCCGCAGCATAAAGGGTTTGATCCGGCCATTGAGGTGCGACAGGCGCTGTGGGTCGGCGCGCTTCTCGATCGGCTGGCGGTAGTCGCGGTTGAAACCCTTGCTGTCGCCCAGCCACCCCGGCATCAGGAAATTGAACAGCGACCAGAGTTCGCCCAAGTGGTTCTCCAGCGGCGTGCCGGTCAGGCACAGGCGCTGGCGGGCATTCAACTGGCCGGCGGCGAGCGCGGCCTTGCTCCGTGGATTCTTGATCGCTTGGGCCTCGTCGAGAATCAACAGCTGCCAAGGCTGCCCGGCCAGGGTCTTGAGGTCGCGGCCCAGCAGCGCATAACTGGTCAGTACCAAATCGTGTTCGGCAATCTGGGCGAACAGGGCCCGACGTTTGCTGCCGTGCAGCGCCAGCACCCGCAACTGCGGGGTGAAACGCGCGGCCTCGTCCTGCCAGTTGGGGATCAGGCTGGTGGGCATCACGATCAGCGCCGGCTGGGCGAGACGTCCGGCCTGTTTCTCGCCGAGCAGGTGCGCCAAGGTCTGCAGCGTTTTGCCCAGGCCCATGTCATCGGCGAGGATGCCGCCGACCTCGAGTTCGGCCAGGGTCTGCATCCAGGCCAGGCCCTGCAGTTGATAGGGGCGTAACTGCGCATTCAACCCTTGCGGAGCCGTCACGTTGCGCTCGGGCAGGGCCTGAAGGCGCCTGGCCAGGTCGCGCAGTTGCTCACCGCCTTGCCAGCGCGGCGCCAGCTGCTCATCCAGGGTGGCCAGGCGTGACAGGTCGGCCCGCGGCAGGCGCAGGCGCTCCAGGTCGGCGGGATGGTCGCGCCAGAACAATTCGCCGAGGGTCGCCAGCAACGGCTTGAGACGGGCAAACGGCAGGGCCAGGCGCTGCCCACCCCCCTGGGGCAAGGCCACCAGCAGTACTTCGCCCGCCTGGCGCTGGGCCACGGCGTCCGGGGTCAGCAGCCAGGGCGTGCGGCGAATGGCCTGCAGCAGGATGGGCAGCAGGCTCAGGCGCTGCCCCTGGATGTCGATGCCCAGCTCCAGGTCGAACCAGTCCTGTTGCGGGGATTCCTCGACCGTGGCGTACCAATCGTCGATCTCGGCCAGGTTAAACAAAAAATCCGGCTGCATCTGGATCTGCCAGCCTTGTTCGCGCAGGCGCGGTAACACGGTCTGGACAAACCCCAGCCAGGCCTGCTCGCCAGGCAGTTCGAAGTGTTCGCCGGGCTGCAGGGCCAGGGCTTCGCTCTGCCGCAGGGCCACCGAGAACCCGGCGTCCACCAGGGTCTGGCGCAGCTGCGCTTCGGCCTGGGCATCGCGGCGGATGCGCAGGCTGTGCTCGGCATCGACGCGCACCAGCAGGTCCTTGGCCGGCTTGCCGAACGCCAGGCGACCCTGGTAATCGAAGGCCAGCGCGGCGCGGTGCTGGGTCTGCTCCAGCATGCGCGCCTTGCGGGCGTCGTAGTGCACCCGCACATGGCTGCCCAGGACCAGCAAGCCCTGGGGCTTGAGGTTGCCCAGCAGCTGTTCCACCGGTTCGGGCCGCGCAGGACTGGGTGGTGGTTTCGGCGCTCGGGGGACCTTGGGCGAGGGCGGCGGGAATACCACACCGGCCTGCCATTGGGCCTCCAAGGTCAACAGGGCGGCGACCACGTGCTTGCAATTGAAGCCCACCGGGCAGTTGCAATTGCCATCCACCCGCCAGCGCCCGCCTTGTTCCTTCAGTTTGACCTGCTGACGGTAACGTTCGTCCCCGGAACCCTGGCAACTGGCGCTCAAACTGTCGCTGCCCAGGCTGAGGATGCGTGAGTAGCCCAGGCGCGCATAACGTTCGCCACGCTGCAGGGCGCCCGCGTCAATGGCGTGCTGCCAGTCCTGCTGGCGCAGGTGCTGCAGGTCCAGGGTCATCGGTGAGGGTACACAAGGTGGCTGAACATGGGCGCTACACGGCAAACAAAGCCGGTGATTTTCGCACAGCCGGGCCCCGCAGGGGCGCTGTTATTCGCGGCGCGGCGGGTGCGGTTTTTAGCTGAAGCCTGTCGACATCCGGCTGAATCAGCGGCCCATGACCTGGCGGTACTGGCCCGGCGTGGCGCCAAAGGCGGCGCGAAAGCGGTTGCTGAAGTGGCTGGCGCTGGCGAAACCGCAGGCCAGGGCCACATCGCCCAATGGCATCTGGCTGCTGGCCAGCCAGTGCCGGGCCCGGGCCAGGCGCCGTGCCAGCAGGTAGCGGTGCGGCGGCACGCCGAAACTTTCGCGGAACATCCGTGCGCAGTGGTATTGCGAAAGCGCCACTACGCTGGCCAGATCGCCCAGGCTGATCGGCTCGGCCAGATGCTGCTCGATATAGTCACGCAATCGCCGGCGCTGGACGGGGGCCAGCCCGCCCTTGAGGCGCAGGCCCTCGCGTTGCCCGACCTGGGACAGCAGGGCATGGCTGAGCAGGTCCTGGGCCAGGCTGCTGGCCAGCAGGCGCTCGCCCGGCTCGTGCCAGTCCAGGCGGGCCAGTTGCTGAAAACCCAGGGTCTGCTGCGCATCGTCGAGGAAAGTCGCCTCCCGTAGTTGCAGGGTGCGCGGTTCGCGGTCGAGCAGGGTGACCGCGTCCTGGGCGAAGCGCTCGGTGCTGACATACAGGTGCGCCAGGCGGATCTGCCCGTTGATCACCCAGGCCGATTGATGGTCGGCCGGCAGGATGCACAACTTGCCCGGCGCGCCACGGTCGCCCGGGCGTTCGCGGCGAAAGGTGCCGGTGCCGCCGGCCAGGTAGCAACTCAGGGTGTGGTGGGTCGGTGCCTGATAGTCGCGGCTGTCGTGCTGGTTGGTCCAGAGCGCGAGGCTCAAGCCTTCGCCCAGCTCGACGCAGCGCTCCAGCCGCGAGTTCGGCGAGCGGCTCATGGCCTGGAAGACCTGCAGTTGTTCGAGTTGTGACATGGGGCGGGGCTCCTGAACGCCGATGCTACTCCAGCGCCCGCCACTTGCCAGCCCGCCGGGCGAAAAAAGCGCAAGGTTAGGCAAGTGGTCCTGGCGCCTGGGCCGGTATGGCGGCAGGGTCTCGGCAGCTGGACCGGCTGTTTGGCTGGGACGCTGATGCTAGGTTGGCTGCTGGTTTGCGTCGAGTTGAAACTCGGCGGTACGCAAGCGCCAGGCGCCATGGGGCAGCGTTGCCCGCATAAAACAGGACAGTGAACCGGCGCCTGCAACCTGTCCGGGCTGCCAGTGCTGGTTGTGCAGGATCAGTGAGCGGGC
Organism: Pseudomonas sp.; assembly: GCF_040514055.1. Classification (GTDB taxonomy): domain Bacteria; phylum Pseudomonadota; class Gammaproteobacteria; order Pseudomonadales; family Pseudomonadaceae; genus Aquipseudomonas. Next base: position 62,332 of record NZ_JBEVDL010000009.1, on the reverse strand, counting down.
CCGGGCGATATCGACGACCGCCTCGGTTTTGCTGTCATGGCCCACTTCCAGCAGCGGATGCAGGACCCGGCCGGTGTGGCCGAGGAAGAGCGTCTGTAGCTGAAGGTCGGGCTTGTCGTAGCGCTGATGGCGTTGCGTGGCCAAGGGGGTAAAACCCAGGCTCTTGGCCCGGGCAAGGACCGCCTGGCCGCCACACCCGAGCAGCGCGGCCAGCGCCCAGTAGTCCGCATCGGCGCTCAGCAGGCGCGCCAGGCATCGTGCGATCCAGGCCGCCTCGTCGTTGCGCAACGCTTTCCAAAAGGGCGCCAGGGAGTTCGGCAGAGTCCCCAGTTCATGCAGGGCGCCAATCAGGTTGATTTGATTGTCCAGGCTGTTCGGCTGGGCCAGCAGTTGGAAGGCCGTTGCGCTCACGGCGAATTGGCCTTCGGCCTGTGCTTTTTGTTCCAGTTGGCTGAGCCGCTTTTTGATGTCCATAAACCCTTTTGGCACCTTGGCTTATTAAGCTGTAAACACTTGGGGGAGTCGTGGCAAGTAACTAGTGGCTGCTGGCATGACTGCTGCCGCGCGGCTCATCGACGTCATGGTTGATGTGGATGCCTGCCCAAAGGGCTAGCGCCAGCAGCAAACTGCAGGGCAGTGCAAAAAATAGCCAAATGATTTTTTTATGAATAATAAGTCCCACGACGGTGCAGCGACGGTACAAAAAAATACCTGTATGGCTGCTGCGAGGGCGACCAGGCAGGAATCGGCCGAAATAGATGTCGGGGTGTAGTGAAAATCTCGAGTTGATGCGAATGCTCAGTCCGCCTGCTGCGGGGCCTGTTCAGTGCCGTTAACGGTGTCGCAAATAAATCATGGCGGCGAATTACCACTGGAATTCAAGATGCACATTCACTTCGGGTCTCAGTGTCAGCACACAGAACACTTCCCGGTCCAGGGCGGCCTTTAGTATTAACTGTTCCTTTGCACCGCGGGTCTCCAATAGCCACTCGGTGACCATGACCAGCTTGAAGTGCATCAGCTTGCGTTCGCCCTGACGCCATTCGAGGGTAAATTCCGCGTCGTCGGGCGCGACCGTCGCGATAAGGGTGTCCGGGCCACGGGAGGCGACAAAACGCGCCCCATAAAACCAGCCCAAATCATGGATCCACTCGGGATCCGACTCGAAAAACACAATGAAATCGAGGAGTTCCGGGTTAGTGCTCATGGTCACCAGGGCTGGGTTGGCAATGGCTGATATCCGTCCCGGACGACCCGAGTGCGGCGGCTGAGGTAGCCACTTTATCCACACCCACCTTTGAGCAACAGCCTGACGTGCCCGACAAACCCATGGCGATGCGGTTTATGGCGACTAATGCGCTGGACACTGTACCGGGTCAGCGCAGTGCCATCAGAGATGGCCGCTACCGGGGCCATCCAAGCCCCACATAAGAGCAAGTTTATGCAAGCACTCCTGGGCGGCAGGCCACAGACTGTCGGTTATCCACCGGGAGCCTACTGATGAACCTGTCGCTTTACCTGCTGACCGTACTGATCTGGGGCACCACCTGGATCGCCATCAAGTTGCAACTGGAAGTGGTCGCCGTGGCCGCCTCCATTGCCTACCGTTTCGCCTTGGCGGCGCTGGTGCTGTTTGTCGGCTTGCTGCTGACCCGTCGATTGCAACCGGTCAATGGCCGTGGCCAGCTGATTTGCCTGCTCCAAGGCCTGTGCCTGTTCTGCCTGAATTTTCTGTGCTTCTACACCGCCAGCCAGTGGATCCCCAGTGGCCTGATCGCCGTGGTGTTTTCCACCGCCACCTTATGGAACGCCCTGAATGCCCGGGTCTTCCTGGGCCAGCGGGTCGCCGCCAATGTGCTGGCCGGCGGGGCGCTGGGCCTGGGCGGCCTGGCGTTGCTGTTCTGGCCTGAACTGGTCGGCCATACCGCCAGCCGCGAAACCTGGATGGGACTTGGCCTGGCACTGTGCGGCACGTTGTTTTTCTCGGCGGGCAATATGCTCTCCAGCCTGCAGCAAAAAGCCGGGCTACGGCCGCTGACCACCAATGCCTGGGGCATGCTCTATGGCGCGCTGATGCTGAGCGGCTATTGCCTGGTCAGCGCCACGCCCTTCGCCTTCGAGTGGAACACCCGCTATGTCGGCTCGCTGCTGTACCTGGCGATTCCCGGCTCGGTGATCGGCTTCACCGCCTACCTGACCCTGGTCGGGCGCCTGGGGCCTGAGCGCGCGGCTTACAGCACCGTGCTGTTCCCGGTGGTAGCGCTGAATATTTCGGCCTTTGTCGAGGGCTATCAATGGACGGCACCGGCCTTGGTCGGCCTGGTACTGGTGATGCTGGGCAACGTGCTGGTGTTTCGTAAGGCCAAGGCCGTGTCCCCGGCGCCGAGCGCGTTGCGGGTCTGAGCCCCGGGGCGTCTGCGTCGTCCTCAAGGCCGCAACTCATTAGTGCCGTGTTTTGCCTTGGGTGGCGCGGCATGCGAATCTCGCTGCCGGGCCGGCGGAATTTTGTAGCGGGGAGGGTGAATCATTTTGTTTAGTCATAGGCCGCGGGCGCAATGGCACCTGCTGGTGGCATGGGTGATCGGCTGGTCGGCCTCTGCGGGTGCTGCCGAAGTCACAACTGCGATTGCCAAGTTCTATCCAGGCGCCAAAGTGATGAGCGAGCCGTCAGGGTCCATAGTGGCCAACGGTGGTCGTTATCATGCGGCTTTGATCCAGAGGGCGGGTGTCCCTCCTGGTCCTGAGTTGTTAGTGGTGGTCAAGGAGACGGAAAGCGGCGCACTTTCAGAAGTTATCAACTCCGAATCGTTTGATGTCGGTGGCAGGACGGTTACTCTGGTTGAAATGAGGAACTCGTCTATCTACCTGACCCTGCATGGGTCAGCAGGCTGCTGTGGCCACAGTGGCAGGACCTATCAATTCAGGCTGGCTGGGGAGCGTTTTGTGCTGATTGGGGAGGAGGAGATCAGTGTCGATTTCAGCGATAAGGGCGGTGCGCGTCGCTTTTATGAGAATCGCCGCAGCATCAACTTTCTGACCGGGACCGCGGTCTTCAGCGGCCGTATTGGCTCCGCCGACAGGGCTTTGCAAGCTGGTAACGGGCACTATCCCGAGTGGATGCCGTACCGTATCGCCAGAGCGGATGCCCGCGAGGAGCACACCACGAGATTCACGGCCAACCGCCGGTGGACCCTGGAAGAATTCGATCTGTACGCCTTTGGCAAGTGGACCCTAGAGGTTAAAGATTTGTGCGGCTTTTTCGACGATGCGCTGCTGTTCAAGAGCTGTACGCCGCTGATTGAAATGCGTTAGGCGAGTAGGGGACGGCAGTCCGGGGGCGGATCAGAAATCCAGCCAGCGAAACAGCCCGCCCACCCACCGCAGCAACCAGAGCAAGGCCTGGACGGGTAGCTCGATCACCACTTCGAATAGATCGATCCAACCGCTGGCATCATCACGCTGACCCCGTCGACGGCTCGGCCAGCAGGCATAGGCCAGGGCAAAACACAGCAGCGCTCCGAGCAGCGACCCCCAGGCGAAGCCGCTGGCGAATAACTGGATGACCAAGGCCATTGCCAGCACGAATAGCAGGGTCGCGGCGATCTCACGCAGGGTGGCCATGTGGGTTCGGGCTCTGGTGGATGGCACCGGGCTATTGTGTGTCGGCACCTCGCGTCGGGGGCGTGACGAGGTTCGCGTTGGCGGTCAGTCGCGCAGCCATTTCAGCATATGCGGGAAGGGGGCGAGGCCACGGGCGATGGCCTGTGGCGGCTCCAGCGTCATGCCGGTCCACTGCAGCATAGGCACCCCAAAAAAACGTCCGGCGCTGAAATTGTCGATGATCGACTGCGACCCGCCGCGGTAGCCTTCGGCATGGAACACGCTCGAGGGGGGAAGGCGCAGGTGCGTCAGGGCCGCCCAGGACCAGGCGATGGCCATCATTTCCTCGCCGGGTCCGCGGTCGATATTGCCGGTCAGGCTCGTGCGTTCCGCTGCGGGTGCCACCGCCAGGTGCCCGGCTTCGTGCAGCAGGTCGCCGGGATGGCGCAGGCGCTGGGGGTCGTAATACAGGCAACCGTTCTCGACCCAGATGGCGGGCAATACGGTGTCCAGGGGCACCTCGGCGGCTTCTACGTGCAGGCCGATAAAACCCAGAAAGTCGACGATCCGCTCAAGCATATCCAGCCCTGTCGGCGAGGCGATCGGCCGTCATACCCACGCGGCGGCACCCTGGCTGCAAGCGATCATTCATCCTGGTACTCGTCGTCCATAAGAAATCCTTCTTCCTGAAAATATTGACCGTCTTTGTACCCGTACCTGAAACCGTAGGGATCTTCGTCATAGTCACCTCGAGCCTCGAAGTCCAGTCCAGGGCATAGGAACCCAAGAAATTCGGCCAGTATCGCTGCCACCGTGGGGTCACCGTAGACGAAACTGAACACCAGGCTGCCGTCGGCCAGGTAAGGGGTATACAGGCCCACGCCCTCGGCGCGGAAATCCTCGCCCATGACTTTATCCAGGTCCCGGATAAACCCTTGGGCAAGCCTCTCGCCATGCTCGGGATTAACAACCTTCGCGGCGCTTAGAAACTGCACCAGACTATCGGCTTCGGCGGTCTGGCATTCGATGCTGAGTAGGGTTTTCAGCGCGTCCAGGGGCCAGCGCGTGGAGGGGCGGATCTGCAGGGTAAAATGAAATTCCATGGGTTTGGGGTATCCAGCGGCGAGGGTGACGGATCGCCTGCTCCGGGCACCTGCCGGGCCCGGATCAACAGGTTAAAATGTGTAGCGCAGTATCAAGGGGCGATTGCGAGCCTTGCTGAGCGCCTTGAGCGCCAGCACCAGGGTAATGGCGCCGCCGATCAGCAAGGTGCCGGTAGGGCCGAGGAGATTGGCCAGGGCGAAGAGCATCCCCTCCTTGCTGGTGCTCGACTGGGGCGAGGCCTGGCCCGCCAGGCTGATCACCAGGTAGTGCAGCAGTCCGGTAATAAGGGCGGCGCAAAGCGCCAGCAGAAGGTATTTTCCGCTACTGAAGAGCAGCCCCTGGGTGGTTTGCAGTACGTGCCCTGGTTGGCCTTTCAGTGCTTGCACGGCGGCGATCAGTGACTGCTGGGTCGCCAGGGAGTCGCTGTGCACGCCAATATCCTCGGCCAAGCCTTTGGCCCGGATAACAGTGGTGAACCGCCCGTCCTGCACGGCCTGGATCTCGGCGATCTGCTCTTTTTCGATCAGGCGGCCGTGCTCGCCCAACCCCGCTTGGTCGGCCTGGCCCAAGGTGGCCAGGGTGTGGACGGGCAGGTCCTCGCGGGTGGTAAAGAACAGGGCGTGGGTGGATACGCCAATAAAGCCGCCATTGACCCTGAACATGCCCGCACTCCTGTGTCTGCCGAGGTACGCCGCGGTGCCCTGAGGGTGCAGTGCCTGCTGATGCAGCTGGCCGCGGCTGAAAAGTCAGCGAGCAATTTAGCAATAATTAATAGCTTAGTGCCATTAACTGCTTCACAGCGTTCCGTCCAGGCCAAAGCGCTTGCGCAGGACCTTTTCCAACACTGCCTTGGGCACCAGGGCAGCGAGCAGCGGCAGGGCGCGGCTGCCATTGCCCAGGCGCAACAGGCGCGGTGGCTTGGACTTGTGCACGGCCTTGAGCAGGTCGCGGGCCAGTTCGCTGGCCGGCGTCGGGTTGTCCTGGGACGCCCGGGCGCGGGCGCGAATGCCTTCGCGCAGCGGCCACCAGGGTGAACGTTCGTCAATCAGTTGTTCGGCCCGCTGGCTGGCGTTGGCGCCGAACTGGGAGGCGATGGCGCCGGGTTGCACTTCCATGACGCGGATACCGAAGGGCGCCAGTTCCAGCCGTAGCGCATCGGACAGGGCGTGCACCGCAGCCTTGGAGGCGCAGTAGGCCCCGGCGAACGGGGTGACCAGCACGCCGGACACGCTGCCGATGTTCACCACCAGGCCTCGGCGGGCGCGCAGCAGGGGAAACAGCGCGCGGCTGACGCCGATCACGGCGAAGACATTGGTCTCGAATTGCCGCTGCAGGGCCGCCACTCCGCCGTCGAACAACGGCCCCATGGCGCCGTAGCCGGCGTTGTTGATCAGGACATCGAGCCCCTCCACCTCGGCGCTGAGGCGGCTGGCCAGTTGTTCGCAGCCGAGCGGATCGTTGACGTCCAGTTGCACGGCGGTAAAACCTGCCGCGGCCAGGCTACTCAGGTCCTCGGTCTTGCGGGCGGTGGCCCAGACCCGGTAGCCGGCGGCATAAAAGGCATCCGCCAGGGCCCGGCCAATGCCGCTGGAGCAGCCGGTGATCAAAACGTTGGGCGGGGTCATGCAAGCTCCTGGGGGACGGTGTAAGTAGGGGGGCAACGCATCTGGCTCAATCGGCGAAGCGGCCGTGCAGCGCGGTCGCCCTAAAGACCAGGGTGGCGGGGCGGTAGCCGGGACGCAAGGGCGGCACGGGCAGGCAGTCCTGCCAACTGACGTCGGGCTGCAGCGCACCGGGTCCCCGGTAGCGCGGCGCAGCATACAGGTCCTGGGTTAGGGCCTGTTGACACTAGCCACACGTGCCGCGTTGCCGCGCAAAATGGCCCCAGGCCAGGCGCGGGACGCAGGCAATGGTCATTCCCTTGCCAAGTCCCGCAACGCCGCATGGGGCTATTTTACGCGCAACCCGCAGGGCCGGGCCTGGTTGAGCGCGATACGGCGTTACTCGTCGCTCATTTGGAATAACCAAACCTCGCGCCTCGTGCCTGGTCTCGCACCCAACCAGGCGCCGGCGCGGCCGTGCGCATAGTGTCAACAGGCCCTAGGTCGAGGTTGTCGCCCGGGGCGTAGGCGCTGATTTTCCAGCGCAACTCCGTCAGCGGCGCGTCACTGGCGTTTTTCAGGGTCAGCAGCAGGGGGCGGTCCGCCGGGCAGGTGGGGGCGGCGCCGGTGCCAGGTACATAGTCCAGGCGCAATTCCAGGTGGGCCAGCTGGCGCTGCTCGCGGTTGACCAGCCAGACCGTCCACAGGGCCAGCAGCAGCAGGCCACACAGGGCGGCGGCCGAGACCGGCAGGGCCTTGGTCGGGTGGCGTAACAGCAACGCCCCCCAGGTCAGGAGCAGCAGGGCGCCGATCAGCATGGGGGCGGCCGATGGGCGGCGCACAGGCGGAACATGGCAGGGGCCTCGCGGGATACGGACCAACACTCTACAGGATCGCCGCCGGGGAGAGTCCTAGGGACTGCAGACACTATGCGCTTGCGCGGCGTTATGGCTGCGCAGGCATAAAAAAGCCCGCCCCTGGAGGGGGCGGGCTGCAGGCACTGACCCGTGGTTAGCCGGGGATGCTCTGTTTGCTGGGGGTCGCGTGGTCCTTGGTGCGCCCGTAGACGTCTTCCAGACGTTCGATGTCGTCTTCGCCCAGGTAGCTGCCCGATTGCACCTCGATGATTTCCAGGGGGATCTTGCCTGGGTTCGCCAGGCGGTGGACCGCGGTGATCGGGATATAGGTCGACTGGTTCTCGGTGAGCAGGAAGGTCTTGTCGTTGCAGGTCACCTCGGCGGTGCCAGACACCACGATCCAGTGCTCGGCGCGGTGGTGGTGCATCTGCAGCGACAGTTGCGCGCCCGGCTTGACCGAGATGCGCTTGACCTGGAACCGGCCGCCCATGTCCACCGAGTCGTAGGAACCCCAAGGGCGAAAGACTTCGCAGTGGCTCTGGGTTTCCTGGCGGCCCTGTTCGTTAAGGGTGTTGACCAGGGTTTTGACTTCCTGCACGCGGTCCTTGGGCGCGATCATCAGCGCGTCCTTGGTTTCCACCACGACGATGTTGTCCATGCCCAGCACGGTAACCAGCTTGCCGTTGCCGTGGACCATGCAGTTGTGGCTGTCGTGCACCACCACGTCGCCCTTGAGTACGTTGCCGTTGGCGTCCTTGTCCTGCACGTCCCACAGCGAGGCCCAGCAGCCGACATCGCTCCAGCCGGCGGACAGCGGCACCACGCAGGCCTGCTCGGTTTTTTCCATCACGGCGTAGTCGATGGAGTTGTCCGGGCAGCAGGCGAAGGTGTCGGCGTCGATCAGGATGGTATCGCCGTCACGCTGACTGCGTTCCAAGGCCAGCAGGCAGGTGTCGTAGATATCCGCGTCGTGCTTTTTCAGTTCTTCCAGGAAGCGACTGGCGCGGAACAGGAACATGCCGCTGTTCCAGAAGTAGTCGCCAGACTCGACAAACGCCTTGGCGCGCTGCTGATCCGGCTTTTCGACGAACTGCAGTACGCGGTTGATGCCCTGGGGCAAGCCGGCGACGTCCTGCATGTCGCAGCGGATATAGCCATAGCCGGTTTCCGGGCTGTTGGCCGGTACACCAAACAGCACCATCTCACCGTTTTCCGCGGCTTCGGTGGCCAGGCCCAGCACGCGCTGGAAGGCAGCCTGGTCCTTGAGCACGTGGTCGGCGGGCAGCACCAGCATCAGCTCGTCGCGGCCTTCGGCCAGCAGTTTCATGGCGGAGATGGCCACGGCGGGCGCGGTGTTGCGGCCGAAGGGCTCGAGGATCAGGCCATTGATGGCCAGCCCGAGGGTGGCCAGTTGTTCCTGCACGATAAAGCGGTGTTCTTTGTTGCAGACGATCAGCGGTTTCTGCATGCCCTCGAAAGTCAGTCGTTCCAGGGTCTGCTGGAACAGCGTGTGTTCGCCGGTGAGGGCGAGAAACTGCTTGGGAAACTGCTTGCGCGACAACGGCCAGAGTCTGGAACCGCTACCACCTGACAAAATCACCGGAATCATGATGTCTCTCCTTGAACATTCGGAAGGTTTGCCACTTTGTGTGTGTCGTTTCTATGCGCCCCACACCGCCAGGCGTGGGCGCTGATTGTTCGAGGGTCAGGGCTTATTCGGCACCGGGACGCTTGACCCAGACCGGCGACAGGTTGCCGGCCGAGCCGGTGATGTAGAGGCTGACGATTTCGCCACGGGGCAGCACCACGGGCTTCAGGTCGCTGACCTTGCGCTCGCCATCGAACAGCGCGAGGCTGACCTTGACCGGGTTGATTTCACGCTCGCCACGGCTTTCGGCGGCCACGGCCTTGACCACGTCGGTCTTGCCGTCGGCGGTTTTCAGCGTGAGGGTGGTGTCGCTGAGGTTCTGCACCCGGATCAGGGCCTTCTGCTTGTTCTTGAACAGCGGCTCCTCGACCAGCTTGGGAGCGCCGCTCGGCAGGTTGACCAGGGTGTAGTACTGGTCGGCGCCCAATTGCACCGGCAGGTTCTGGCTGCCGACCTGGGCGGTGTAGTCGCCCTTGGCCAGGAAGCTGAAGTCGCTGCTGCCCAGCGGCGCGACGTCGTTGACCTTGGCGGTGCCGACGGTGGCGCTGGCCTCCTGATTGGTGGCGTTGTACAGCCGGACGAAGGCCGAGCCCTTGGGCGCGGTTGGACCGTACAGGCCGCCTTCACCGGCCTGGCTGGTGGACAGGGCCATTAGCCCGAAGAGCAGGGCACTGGACTGGGCGACACGACGGGACAGGGTGGAACGAATCATGGGGTTTCTCCATTGACGGGGCTGGTGCCCCTCATTGCTGAGCCCGGGTGGGCATGATGGATGAGGTGGATGGGTCGGCCATCAGGCTGGCCAATCCCTGGTCGGTTGGGGCGGTCTTTTTCAGCTGCGCGATCCAGTTCGGATCGAAGCTGCTCAGGTCGTTGGCCACCGGCAGGTAGCGCTCGGGGAATTCCCAGATCACCACTTGCGGCGCAGCGTTCTTCAGGTCGTCGCTCTGCAGGTACTTGAGCATCGGCAACACCGGTCCCTTGCCGTCCTCGGCATGGTTGACCAGGTCGCTGCCCAGCGCCTGGCGCAGCGCGCCGGCGAAATTCCAGCGTGCGTTGGCGCTGTAGCTGGTGCCGACCAGCGCCAGTGGCACCTGGGTTTCGCCGAACAGCGCGTCGTCGCTCTGGGGCGCGCCTTCCTCGGCGGCGCGGGTCTTGCGCACCTGGACCTGGTCCGGGGCCGGCAGCATGTCGCTGAACAGCGGGTCCAGCGGCAGGAAGGTGACCAGGTCGCCCTGGTAGGCCTCCTGCTCGCCCACCGACTCGGTGACGAAGGCTTGCGGTGCGACGGCCAGCGGTGCCTCGCGACGGATAACCGCGCTCAGCTGTTGGGCCACCACTTCAGCCCCCCGTGGTGTCCAGTGGGTGTCAGTGCGCAGGAATACGTCGCCGCTCAGTTTGGCCTGCTGCAACGGCCCCAAGAGGTCCGGGGCGAGCACCCCGGCCTGGCGGGCACGGGCCTGGAAGGCCTGGAACAGGTCGCCGTGCAAGGTCGCCGGCACGGTCTCGCCGATGTACTCGGGGTACAGCCGCGCCTTGGCTGGCAGGATCGCCAACACCAGCTTGATGTTCTTCTCGGCCAGGCGATTGCGCACCCCTTCGATCAGCGCCCAGTTGTCCTGGATATGCTGCTGGGCATTGGCCACCGGCTTGAATTCCTCGTCGCTGTACAGCCAGTCCTCGCGGCCCAGCACCACCCCGGGGCGGCCTTCGCCGAACACCTGGTAATCCAGCGCGGCCCAGAGGTTGGTGCCCAGGCGCTTGATCGGGAATTCCTTGTCGTAGTGGGTCTCGAAGGCCTTGGCCCACTGGCCCTGGAGGAACTTGCCGTCCGGCGGGGCGCTGAACTCGCCGAAGCTGCGCACCGACCAGGCACCCAGGCCCAGCAGCAGGCCCATAAACAGCCCGACATAGAGGAGTCTTAATTTAAGCGTCATGCTCGTCCTCGCTTAGAACTGGAAATACAGGAAAGGGGAGTAGCTCTGCGCCGACAACTTCAGGATCGACACGCAGAACAGCAACAGGATCATGGCGCGCAGGCCGTACAAGGGCAGCGCGGCGGTCCAGGCGGCGGTGGGTGCTGCGCCTCCGGCCGTGGCCAGCGGCGCTGCGCCGCCAGCGCCTGCTTGCGCCGCGGTCAGCTTGGCCTCGGCCTTGGGCGCACTCTTGGACATGGGGTTGCGGTAGAACTGGTGCAGCCCGCACACGGCCAGGGTGACGTAGGCCAACACCAGGGTGGTGCTCTGCAGCTGGGTAATGCTGGCGCGACCCAGTTCCGAGAGCTGCCAACCCTGCAGGCTGAACATCGCCGGACTGAACATGGCGCCGTACATGCGCCAGGCCACATCGAGGTTCTCGGCGCGGAAGATGACCCAGCCCAGTACCACCAGCAGGAAGGTAAAGGCCCACTTCAGCGGATTCAGGCGGCGCGGCGCGGCGTCCACGTCGAAGTAGCGCTCGATCGCCAGCCAGACCCCATGCCAGGCGCCCCAGATGATGTAGGTGAAGTTGGCGCCGTGCCACAGGCCGCCCAGCAACATGGTCAGGAACAGGTTGCGGTAGGTGGCAAAGGTACCGCCACGGTTGCCGCCCAGGCTGATGTACAGATAGTCGCGCAGCCAGGTCGACAGGCTGATGTGCCAACGCCGCCAGAACTCGGTGATCGACTGGCTCATGTAGGGCTGGTTGAAGTTCTCCATGAAACGGAAGCCCATCATCAGGCCCAGGCCGATGGCCATGTCGCTGTAACCGGAGAAGTCGAAGTAGAGCTGGGCGGTGTAGGCCAGCGCACCCAGCCAGGCATCCCCGGTACTGGGATTGGCCAGACCGAAGAAGTGATCGGCCAGCGGTGCCAGGCTGTCAGCGATAAACACCTTCTTGATAAAGCCCTGCATAAAGCGAGTGGCGCCTTCGGAGAACTTGTCGACGGTATGGGTGCGGTGGTTGAACTGGTCGACCAGGTCCTTGAAGCGCAACACCGGACCGGCGATCAGGTGCGGGAAGATCGCCACGAAGGCTGCGAAATCGATCAGGTTGCGGGTCGCCGGAGTGTCGCCCCGGTAGACGTCGATGATGTAGCTGATCGACTCGAAAATGTAGAACGAGATACCGATCGGCAGCAGGATATGGGTCAGGATGAAGGGCTCGAAGCCCCAGCCGGACATCAGGGCGTTGATGCTGTCGACCCCGAAGTTGGCGTACTTGAAGTAGCCCAGGATGCACAGGTCGACCACCACGCCGAGCAGCAGCCAGCGCTGCGCCGGTTTGGTGCGGACCCCGGCGGCCCCCACCTTCAGGCCGATCCAATAGTTCCACAGGGTGACGCCGGCGAACAGCGCGAGGAAGTCCACACGCCACCAGGCGTAGAACACGTAGCTGGCCACCAGCAGCAGCAGGTTGCGATAGCGTTGCCCGCTCAGGTAGTACAGGCCGAGGAATATCGGCAGGAACAAAAACAGAAACACGTTGGATGAAAAAACCATAACGCCAGTCTCACTAACACGTGCCAACTTTGAGGCCCCGTTGGACCTCCCCTTTTGTTGCTGATACCGGCCTCAGCGACCGGTAAAACGCTGCAACAGCACCGCCGACCCCAGGGTCAGCCGGGTTCCTTCACCAGAACCAGAAGCGCTTTTTTTCCACCGGGCGTTCGGCAATGGCTGCCGGGGCGCCGGGCAGGGCTTGCTGAAACAACGGGGTGACATCGCCGCCCAGGCGCGACGTCTTGAACGGCTGCAGTGAGTCCCGCCACTCGAGCACGTCGGCTGTGCATGCATAGAGGGCGCAGTAGGGCTCCAACCAGGCGAGCTTGCCGCTCTTTTCCAACCCGGCCATGTCCTGGTCCTCGTCGGTGCGCGCGACAAATGCATCGGCGTCGTCCACGCCTTCGATGACCCGTTGGGCGAGGCGTTGTAACGCGCGGTGGTTGGTCTCGCGCAGATCCACGCCATTGCTCTGGGCAAAGGCCGCGATCATCAGCAAGGGCGGCAGGCTGTAGTTGTGATAAGCCAGGGCGCGCTGCTCGCGCTTGAGCTCGTTGGGCAGGAACCCTTGCTCGTCAACCTGCTGGGCCGCCACTTCGAGTTGTTTCACCGACCAGTCGAACAGGTCGCGGCGATCGCTCACCACGGCGACGGTCATGACCGACCAGGCGGCCCAGTAGCTGTGGTTGTTGATGTTTTTCAGGGGCAGCTCGCTCCAGTCGCCCACCACCTGATCAGCCAGCCGCACAAACCAGGCTTCGATCGCGCGGGTCTGGTGCCCATAGGGCTGCAACGGCTGCGAGGCGGAAAACTTCAGGCGCAGGTAGGCCCCAGCCAGACTGCCCAGGGCCCATTTGCGCATCGACTTGCCGGTATGGTTGAAGTCCTCGGAGCGCAAGGCATCGGCCTGGGCCCAACTGTCCAGCCACTGCAGAGCACACTCCAGTTGCTGCGGTTGGCCATCACGCAGGTAGTGCATGACCAGTTTGGTCAGGCCCTTCTCCATGTCGGTGATGTCGCGGGTCTGGTCACGAAAGGACTGTTCCGCCGCCGTGTTCAAGGTGGCCCGGGCTTTATCCGACCCTTCGTATTTGCTGTGAAAGATCAGGGCGCCGGTAAAGGGCGCAGGTACCGTGGGGCACTTCTCGACCTTGGATTTTTGTTGCATCGGCACCGCCGCGTAGTAACCCGGCGGCGGCACCAGGGCGCTTGCCTGACTGACGGCGCTGTACAGCGCCAGGCCAAGCAGCGTGGGGTAGCACAAGGGTTTCATGGCGGTCTTGAGCCTCATTCGCTTTGCGCCGTCAGGCGATTGCCGTCAGGGCGTTTGCACAGGGTGGCCTCGACGCTGAGGTTTTCCGGCATGTCGGTGGCACCCTGGATTTCCATGGCCAACAGGTTCAGGTCGCGCCAATCCGGATCGTTACGCAGCTCAAAGACATAGCGTCCGCCGGTGTCGACGCGTTCGCTTTGCTCGAGCTTGTACTGTTCACGGCGCCCGTTGAGGTACCAGAGGGTGGCCTGGGCCGCGTGTACTGAGGGGTCGCTGAATGTCAGATCGACCTGATAGTCGCCACCACGCAGCTGCTGCTTATCCGGGTGGGCGTTGATCAATACTTCGTTGCTGCCAGGGCGCAGTTTGATCTTGTTTTTGAGTACTGCTGGCCGGCCATCGCAACCGTTGTCGGCCAGGGGAACCGCCTGGCGGTAGAAGCTCTTCTGCGCCAGGTCGTAGTGGGGGGCGAATTCCCAGATCAGAATTTTGGGCGGTTTGTCGTGGAAGTCCTTGCTGCTCATGTACTGCAGGATGGAACTGTCGAAGCCGCCACCGCTGACCGCCAGGTTGAGCATCTCGACGCCGCTGTACTCCTGCAGGAAACCGACGAAGTTATAGGCCGGTCCGCTGTTACTGGTGCCGACCACGGTCACCTCGGTGGTTTTTTCCTCTCCGAACAGGGCGTCGTCGCTGGTGCTTTCACCCACGGGTTCGGTTTCGTAACGGTCGACATGTTCGGTGGCGTAGCTGGTGTTGCAGAACTGACCGGCGACTTTGTGCAGCGCCCCTTCCTTGGGAAACAGACCGACCCGTTTGCTGACGAACTCCTGCTTGGGAATTGTCTCGAAGCCCGGCATCTGTTTCAGCGTTTCGGCGACCAGCGCTGCGGTACGGTTAGCGCCAGTGGGCGTCCAATGGTTGTCACCCTTGAAAAAGTAGGCGCGCTGTTCGTGCTCGGCGAACAGCGGCGACAGGTCGGTGACCCAAACACCGGTCTTGCGCAGCTGCTCGACGGTGTCAAGGTAGTTACGTTTAGCCAGTTCGTAGTCGAAGCTGGCCCGTTCGGCACCGATCAGTTTGTCGGGGTGCACCAGGCCGCGGGTCGGTTGGTAGACCACCAGCAGTTCGATGCCTTTGCGCTTGAGCGCCTGGCTCAGCTGCTTGAACTGTGCATAGCCGGCCGCGGTGGTGCCAAAGTCGGTGCGCAGGTCGTAGCGGGTGCGGAACAGCCAGTCGTCCTGGGCCTGCACCAGGCTGCTGAAGAAATTCAGGTACGGGGTGTTGTACTGGCGGACGTCGGTTGCCTTGGGGCAGAGCGGGCCTATCACCTGGGCGCTGTAGTGCGGTTCGGCGAACGCCAACCCGGTTGGGGCCAACGTGGCGGCGAGTAGGGCGGCGCTAAGGGCGCCTAGCCGGAAAGGGGTGCGTGCTCGCATGGGTCAGTGTCCTGTGTTCTGCAATTCGGCCTGGCTTTCAACCGGGTCGATCAATACGGCTTTACCCTGGCGTACCATCAGGTCGAGGATTTCCTCCTGGCGTTCGCCGAGGATGCCGCTGAAGCTGATGCCCGAGGTCTTGGTCGGTGCCAGCAGGTCGACGCGATAGAGTTCGACGCTCAGGGGCGAGTCGATCGACAGCGGGCCCGAGCCGTTGCCGGCCAGGCGCCCACCCACCACCAGCATCGAGACTTCGGTGTCGAAGGGATCGAGGGCAATGTTGCGGTCGGTGTCGCTGAGATCCTTGATGTGCCCGTAGACCCCGGTCAGGGCGTTGCCCGCCGAGAGGTTTTCATACAGGCGGATGTTCACGCTGTTGCGCAAGCGGATGCCGTGACGGCGGTTGTTGAGGATGCGGTTGCCCCACAACAGATTATCCGGGCTTTCGTACAGGGTGATGCCGTCGGAGTGGTTGCGGTACAGCTCGTTGTAGGCGATCAGGTTATTGACGCTGTTGCGGTCGATCACCATGCCCGACAATTTGTTGTCGTAGCTGCGGTTGTTGAAAATCCAGCTGTCGTTGACTTCGCGGGAAATGATGATGCCGTGCTTTTTCTTGGTGCCGAATACGGTGTTCTCGGCAATGATCAAGCGGTGCGAGCGGTCGTGGGGGTCGATGCCATAGACCACGTTGTCACGGTAGGTATTGCCCTTGATCACCACGTCGCGGGCTTCGTAGCAATAGAAGCCGTAGTACATGTCGATGAACTCGGAGTCGAGCACCCAACCCGTTGGTTCAGGACGTTGCATGACCTTATGCTGGTTGGGCGTGTACTGGGAAATACTGACGCCGTAGGACTTACTGGTCTCGTAGCCGAAACTGGTCAGGGTGCTGTTGAGGATATAGGTCTCGGTACCCCCCCAGGCCAGCAGGAAAGGACGAAATTCGGTGGCTTTACGGAAAGTCGCCGGACCGTTGTCGGCCTCGCGCCAGGCGGTGATCTTGCTGTCGGTGACGAACAATTTGCCGTCGTTGACCATAAAGGAGCCGCGCTCCTCGGACAGACGCAACTCCTGGGTCTGCTTGTCGATGTGCAGGGTCGCATCGTGGCCCACGACGATTGGCAGCCGCGCCAGGTAAACGCCCGGCGCGGTTTCGCTGAAGTACTCCTTGGGCAACTGCCGCGCCAGTTGGGTCAGGTTGACGTAGCCGCCTTCGATAAAGATCGCCTGGGGCATGCCACGCTGGCGAGTCACCCACTCGGACATACGGTTGTTGCCGCCAATAAAGTCCTTCAGCGCGTCCTGTTGCAGCATGCGCCGCACGGTCACGCTGCCACCAGGGCTGGTGACGATCTTGGCTTGCACCGCGGCGGCCGTGTAGCCGCTCAGGTCGGGCAGTTTCGGTGGGTCCAGGTGCAGCGGTTCGATCGGCGCGCTGCTGACGGTATAGGTCTTGGCGGTGCGCAGCTCCTTGACCGCCTCGGGGGACGAGGCCTGTACCCAGCTGCTGCCCAGTAGCAGGGCGGCAGCCAGCAGGGACAAGCGGCGCGGCCGACCGGGGGCGTTGAAATGGCTCATGGCGTATGCGATTCCCGTTTGCATCAGTAGCGCCAGATCACGTCGACGAACGCGCGGTGCATCAGCGAATCGACATCCTCGCCATAGGCGTCGCCCGGGACGAACAGGCCGCCACGAAAGCGCACCAGTGCCGAGGGTTCGTCCAGGGATTGGCTAAGGGCGGCCGGCAGCAGCCCCTGTTTGAAGTACTTGGTCATTACCAGATCGACTTCCTGCCCAAGGTCTTTTTCACCCTGCAGCAGCGGACGGCTGAAACCACCGTCGTCGAGTTGGGCATTGATGCCACTTCTGCCGATCTGTTGGTCGTCATCGAGGCGCCAGAAACGGTGGTAGATCAGGCTGGCGTCATAGTCCTCGGCCAGCTGCCAGGAGCCGAACAGGCTGACGGCCTGCAGGTTGCTCAGCTCGCCACGGAAGGCTTCGCCGAGACGGTGGCTGCTCGAACGGGTGCCGGTGAAATTGGAGCGGTTGCTTTCCAGGCCCGTCTGCTCGAACTGCTGGTCACGGTTGTTGCCGCCGCCGCTGCCACGGGCATAGGCGGCGCCCACCTGCCACTGTGGGTCGAGGCGCCAGCGCAGGCCGAGATCGGTGGCCCAGGCGCTGACGTCGCTGCTCTGCACGGTACGCCCGTCGATGGGGTCGAGCGGGTTGAGCAGCGTCTTGCGATCGCCGGTCAGCCAGGTCAGGCTGGCCCAGTAGTTCAGCGCGTTGGGGTTGCGGAAATCATAGGCATCGCTGTCGGCGGTGATACCCAGCCAGGTCAGGTCGCCGATCGAGCGTTTGTCGTCGATATCGACCTCGCCATCCGGGCTGGACAGCTGGCCGTCATCGCGCCGGTGGTGCGCGCGCAGGCCGGCCCAGTGACCGGGCGTCCACTGCGTGGCGACATCGCCAAACAGATGGGTGCGATCCTCGTCGTTGGCCGACAGTTCGTCGAGATCGGTGCGGTAGTCGCTGAAGCGTTCGGCCAGGCCCAGGTGGGCGCGCAGCAGGGTAGTGTCGAAGGTCCAGTTCAACGCTTCGATATTGGTGTCGCGCCATTGGCCGTCGGGGTTGCGCAATCGCTGGCGACCCAGGCGCAGGTGTTCGCCCGGGTAGTCGGTGAGGCCGGCGTAGTCGACCCAGAATTCGCGCAGGGCCAGGTAGTTTTTTTCCGGTTCACGGCCGTCATCGCTCGACTGGCTCGCGCCCTGCAAGTCGTCGGACTCCAAGGTGTCGGTCTGGATGATATCGGTGGCGGTGACCGCCTGGCCCATGGCATAGGCGCTCCAGTGGCCCCATTGGCCGTAGGCCCAGGGGCGGACGTCGAGGCCGAGGCCTTGCACATCGCCGCCGCTGCGCGTACCCAGGTCGCGGTCATCTTCGGACTGCGCGGTGATCTTGATATCCACGCCGAAATTTTTATCGGCCATCTGCACGGCCCAGGCCGTGCTGGTGGCCAGCAACGACAGGCCGAGTCCCAGGCCTATGCGTGGGCCGCAGCCCTTCCAGTGAGTCAGTATCATAACGGTACCTGCTTGAGTTGCATGGCCTGCAGCGCGCCATCGGGCACTGCGGCGGCGCCACGCAGCTGCTGCTCTTCACGCAACAGCTGGAGGGCTTGGGGGCGTTCTTGCGGTTGCAGCTGCGCGTCGATGGCCTGCGCCAGCGCTTGCCGCTCCGGCAGTGGCGCGGTGGCCGTGTGCACGGCCAACTGACTGAATACATAGGCATTGACGCGGTTGACCTGAAAGCCCTTGCCTTGGGAGAACAGTTGGGCCAGGGCGAAGTCCGCGCTGGCCTGGCCGGCTCGGGCGGCCACCAGCAGGTGCTCGACCGCCTTGTCCGGGGCGATCTGCCCCAGGTAGCCACGCAGGTAGATCTGCCCGAGGTAGTAATGCGCACTGCTTTCGCTGAGCGCGGCCTGTAGCAGGTGCTGTTCGGCTTTTTGCGGGTCGCGGGGGACCAACTTGCCCTCGTAGTGGAGTTTGCCCAGCAGCAGTTCGGCCCGCGGCACGGCGGCCGCTTTCCCGGCTTCCAGGTACTCCATGATCTTCTCGACCGAGCCCAGCGCTGGGTATTCATAGAGCAGGCGGGCCAAGCTGACCCAGGCCGCCGGGTACGCCGGCGCGATTTCTTCCAGCAGGGCTTGCGCGGTGGTTTCGTCGGTCTTGCCCAGCTCGGCATTGGCCAGCACCAAGGCGACGTCTTCGACCCGACTGGCGGGTACGGAGCCGCCGGCATAGGCCGACTTCAAGCGTTCGAGCAAGGCGGCCTGGTCGTCGCCGCGTTCACCTTTCTGGTAAACGGTGGCGAGTTCCAGGTAGCAGGCATCGTTGCGCGGCAAAGCCTGCACGCAGATCTGCTCGATCTCCGCCAGGTGCTGGTCGTAGCTGCCTTGGCTGCGATACAGCTGGATCTGTACCAGGTCGACCTGGGTGAAGCCGGCTTGGCGCCATTGCTTCAGGCGTGACTCCAGGTCCACGCCGGCGAACAGCCGGGCGTGATTGAGGTAGAGCGTGGCCAGGGGTACCAATGCCCCCTGCTCGCCATGCTCGAAGGCCTCGCGCAGCAGGCCTTCGGCTTCGATGCGCTCGGCATCGGTCGCCGTGGGCTTGCCAGCCAGCAACTTGCCCAGACGTGCCTTGGCCCGTGGCGAGTTGTCCAGGGCCTGGCGGTAGGTCTGTTCGGCCAGGCGCAGTTGTTCCGCATCGCCGCTGGCGACCTGCAGGTCGGCGAGGCCGACTTGGGCATCGGCGTAACCGAGCTCTGCAAGTTGCCGGTAGTGCCGCTCGGCGGTGACCGTGTCACCGTTCTTCAGCGCCTGTTGGGCCAGCTGCTGGTCCGGCAGTCCCGCGCAACCGCCCAGGCCAAGGGCGGTGAGCAGCAGGAGTCGTTGAGTGGTAAACACCGTCATCTCTCCTTAGCGACCGGCCGCCAGGGCTTTATCGAGCATCCAGTCGAAGGAGGGGCCGTGGTCGGCGCTCACTTCCACGGGGCGCCCGGCCAGGGTGCTGTCCAGCGGCTCGGCGGGTTTGATCACCACGCGGATATCGGCCGACAGGTCTCCGTCATTCAGGCTGCTGCTGACGATAGTGCCGCGACGCACGTTCTCTTCGCCGGCGACCTGGAAGGTCACGCTGGCGCCGGGTTTGACCTGGCGGAAATGCTTGTAGGGAAAGCGGGCTTCGATGGTGGCTTGGCTGTTGCGCGGCACCAGTTGGAAGATCACCGCGCCTTTGCTGGCGAATTGGCCATCAGCGACCAACTGCTCGGTGACGATGCAGTCGCAGGGGCTGGTCAGGGTGCCTTTCATCTGCTCGCCGAACAGCTGCTCGACGCTGGCGGGGCTGAGTTGTTCTTCGCTCAGGTGGCCTTTGAGCATCTCCAGCATGGAGGTGCTGAACGCGGCGATGGGCGCGCCCTTTTTCACCATCCCGTCGGCACCGACCAGACTCTGCACCGTGCCTTCGCGGGGCATGGTCACTTGCAGGCGCGGCATGCTCACCAGGCCGGATTCGGCGTGTGTGACGAAGTACAGGCCATAGATGGACTTGAAGATGAAACCGAAGGCTGTCAGGCCGACCAGGAAGATCCCCAGGCTAAAACTGACGGCGCGCAGACGACCCAGCATGCCCATGCCGGCCATGCCGCCGCCGTTCTTGCGGGCCTTGGTGAAGTTGTCTCGCTGCAGGGTGGTGAGCAGGTCGCCGACGCTCATCAGTTCGCCGCTGAGGTGGGCGCTGATCAGGTAGCGCAGGGTGGAAATCTCCCGCGCCTTGAGGTTGTGGAACTGGCAGCCGGCCCGGGTACTGGCCGCGTCCAGCGAGCAGACCTGGAACTCCACGTCGATGGCCAGGCCGATATTGTCGACCTGAAACACCAGCTTGCCCTTGTGGTAGTCGCCGACCTTGACCGGCAGCTTGCCGCTGATAAAGCTGAAGCCACCGGCAGACAAGTCCACCAATTGATGCTCGGCCACGGCCTGGCCACCGCTGGCGAAGCGGATCTTCGCCGGCAGCTTGATCCGCGCATGTTGGCGCTGGGCTTCTGATTCATGCACGACGTTGAGGTTCACGACTGTATTCATGGCGGTATTCCTAGAAGATCCATTCATGTTCGATCAAACCACTATCAGCAGCGCGGCGATGAAGACGCTGGCGGCGGAAAAGGTCATGGTTCGTGACGACCAGGTGTTGAACCAGCGCTGAAAGCTGGCCAGGTCGCGGTTGAGCTTGGTGGGTTGGCGGGTCCAGGATTGCTGGTCGAGTCGGAAGAACACGTAGATCTTCACCAAGGCGCCGACGATCTGGTTGTAATAGAGGATCAGCGGGTAGGCCGGGCCAATGGCATGGCCGGTCAACGACAGCAGCAGGGTCAACACCAACCGTGTGGTACCGATCCACAACAGGTAGATCAGCAGGTAGACCAGGCTGTACTTGAGGCTGGCGATCAAGGCGACGGCCAGGCCCAGCAGGCAGGTCCACATAGATACCCGCTGGTCGAAGAGCACCAGGCTGGTAAACCAGCCCAGGCGCTTGGTCCCCAGTTTCATGGCGCGCGAGTTCTGCCGCAGGTTGTTGCCGTACCAGCGGAACATCAGCTTGCGACTGGCCTTGATAAAGCTCTTCTCCGGCGGGTGTTCCACCGTATAAATCGCGGCGTCCGGTACGTAGAAGGTGTCGTAGCCCAGGCGCATCAGGCTGTACCAGCTGGATTTGTCATCGCCGGTGAGAAACTTGAAACGGCCCAGGCGCCAGTGGTCCAGCGAGTCGCTCTCGACGTCGGCGATGAACTCGGGATCGACGATCACCTGGGCGCGGAACACCGACATGCGGCCGGTCAGGGTCAACACGCGTTTGGACAGGCCCATGGAGCACATGTTGAGGTGGCGTTGGGCGAAGCGCAGCTTGTGCCACTCGCTCATGATATAGCCGCCGCGTACCTCGCAGAACTCGTTGGTGGTCAGGCCGCCGACATTCGGGAACAGCTTGAAGTAGGGCACGGTGGCGCGAACAATGCCGCTTTCCAGCACGCTGTCACCGTCGATCACCGCCACCACCGCGTTGGCATCCGGCATGTGCCGGGAGATGGCGCGAAAGCCGTGGGCCAGGCCGTCGCGCTTGCCGGTGCCGGCGATGCGCACGAAGTCCAGCTTGACCCGCGCGGGTGGGTTGTACTTGGCCCAAAGGGTCTTGACCAGCAGCTCGTCGGACAGCTCGACAATGGAGCAGACCACGGTGGTCGGTAGACCACAGTCGATCGCTTCCTTGATCACCGAGCAGTAGACCTGGGCAGTGGTCAGGGCGTCGATACGGAAGCTGGTGACCATCAGGAACACGTGGGAGGGGTCGGCCGCGGCACCTAATTTGCGCGCCTTGCGCCGGTAATAAGGAAACACCAGGTAGAGGAACAGCATGCCACGCAGGAAATGGATCCCGCCCATGGAATAACGCCAGATGCCGACCACGCCGATCAACAGGAGAAAGTCCTTGGAGTCGGGGTCGAACACGGTGCGGGGCAACGCCAGGGCGATGACCATCAATAAACTGAGGTAGAACAGCCAACCAGCGGCCTCGATAAGACCGTTTTTTAGCCTGTGCATAGCTGCATCCATGATCTGTTTCGCACGATCCAACGCAGCAAAAAACGGGCGCAAAGGCCTCACTTCGCGCTGCGGCGAATCGATGGGGTTAAGGCAGGTGTTAAAGCCCCGCAGGCGTCAGGGACGCCTGCGGAGAAAGGTGCTACCAGCAGATGCCTTCAGCGCCGCCACGTGTCGCGGCGGTCATGAAGCCCACCAGGTCGACGACTTGTTTGCCGTCCGGTGCGTGCTGTGCCAGTGCCCTGAATTTCTCATCGCCGTTACCCAGCACGATGATGTCGGACTTGTCGATGACTTGATCGAAATCGCTGTTGAGCAGCGAGGACACATGGGGAATCTTGGATTCGATGTAGTCCTTGTTCGCTCCGTAAACCCGTGCGTATTCGACGTTGCTGTCGTAGATGCTCAGCTCGTAACCTTTGCCGATCAGCATTTCAGCCAGTTCGACCAGTGGGCTTTCGCGCAGGTCGTCGGTACCGGCCTTGAAGCTCAGGCCCAGCAGGGCGACTTTGCGCTTGTCGTGGCTGGCGATGATGTCGAAGGCATTCTGTACCTGGGCCACGTTGCTGCGCATGATCGCGCCGAGCATCGGGTGATCCACGTCCAGCTGGCCGGCACGGTAGGTCAGGGCGCGCACGTCCTTGGGCAAGCAGGAGCCGCCGAAGGCGAAGCCGGGGCGCATGTAGTAGCTGGACAGGTTCAGCTTGTGATCCTGGCAGACCACGTCCATCACTTCGCGACCGTCGACACCCGAGGCCTTGGCGATATTGCCGATTTCGTTGGCGAAGGTCACCTTGGCGGCGTGCCAGACGTTGCAGGTGTACTTGATCATCTCGGCAACAGCGATGTCCTTGCGGATGATCGGCGCGTCGAGCTCCTGATAGATTTCTTGCAGCAGGTCGCCGGACTGGGCATCCAGCTCGCCGATCACGGTCATCGGCGGGAAGTCGTAGTCCTTGATCGCCGTGCTTTCGCGCAGGAATTCGGGGTTGACCGCTACACCGAAATCGACGCCGGCGCGTTTGCCCGAGCAGTCTTCGAGGATCGGGATCACCACGTTTTTCACCGTGCCCGGCAACACGGTGCTGCGGATCACCACGGTGTGACGTTGGCTCTTGTCGCGCAGGACATAGCCGATTTCACGGCAAACCGACTCGATGTAGTTCAGTTCCAGGTCGCCGTTTTTCTTGCTCGGAGTACCGACGCAGATAAAAGACACTTCGGTGTCACGGACGGCCGCTGCGAAATCAGTGGTGCCACGCAGCAAGCCGGACTTGATGCCTTTTTCCAGCAAGGCTTCCAGACCAGGTTCGACGATAGGGGACTTGCCGTTGTTGATCAGGTCGATCTTAGTGGCCGAAATGTCCACGCCAACCACTTCGTGGCCGCGCGAAGACAAGCAACCTGCACAGACTGCACCGACATAACCCAGGCCAAAAATACTAATACGCATAGCGCTCACCTTAATCCGTTAATTCGCCGTTAATATGGCGGCAGTAAAATGACACGTCCTCTATGGCGCCCGGTTCAATATATTGAATCGGTCGGGCGCAGGCATAAAGAAGACATGGCACCAATATAAATTGTGCTGAAGTTGGGCTTGTTATGAAGGATCGCCCTTAAATGCAGCGAAGTGCTCCATTCTGGAGCACGAGGCCTCTAGGTGGCCGCTTGTGGGGTCATTGTCAGGGGGTGTGCTCTCCAGTCTTTGACGGTTAAACCTATAGCCTCAAGACATCACTTGGAACTTCCGCAATCCTTTGCCGACATTGGTGCGATGGGCTTTGAAGCCGCGCCGAAATTGTTCAGGGAGTATGAACGCAGCGGCGGAGTGTTAGTTCATACCGTTCGTCATTTTTGCGAAGTGATTCGAAATAATTTTTTCGTAATGAGTAATTTCATAATGATGGCATGTCCGCTCAATGCCGTAAATATAGCGGGCTGTAGCGGAGCTGACTCATTGCCATCATTGTAGCTGAACGCAAGTGCCAGTTTCCGCGTTTTGTGAAGTTGGCCGGCTGTTATCCAGTTGTAATATGAGATTGTTGGACGATTTTACTTAATGACAACTCATGACAGAACTTCCAAAGGTTTTTTTCGGAATGCCGACTGTTTCGGCTTTATGTGTGCGCTATGTCAGTTTGCTGAACAATTGGCTGCGCGCCTATGCGACGGGTTCCGCAGAGCGGCTCACGCCGCTGTGACCTCCTGCACTGGGCGCCGCAGCGCCTTGATGGCTTGGGCGGGCCCTTATGGCGCCGCTTCCCTTGCATGTCGCCGATCGGCGGACGCCTTGTCGGCATGGAGGGCGGGCGCCTGCGCCGTGGGCCGTGCTACAGGCGCTTGCCGGTGGGGGCGTTACCCTGGACCCTGTGCCTGAAGGGCCGTGTCACTGCGGCTCGCGCAGAAACACCAGCCGGTCGGGTTGCGACTGCTCCCGCGCGTAGCGGTAGCCTTCGGCGTTGAAGTCCTGCAATCCCAGGGGATCGCGCAGGCGCTCCTTGATCACGTAGCGGCTCATCAGCCCGCGGGCCTTCTTGGCATGGAAGCTGATGATCTTGTACTGGCCGTTTTTCAGGTCACGGAATTGGACATCGATGATCCTGGCATCGAGTTGCGGGCGTTGCACCGCGCTGAAGTACTCGTTGGAGGCCAGGTTGAGCAGCACCTGGTCACCTTGGTCGCGCAGCGCCTGCTGCAACCAGCCGCTGATCAAGTCACCCCAGAAGGCATACAGGTCCTTGCCGCGTGCATTGCCCAGACGTGTCCCCATCTCCAGGCGATAGGGCTGCATCAGATCCAGCGGTCGCAGCAGGCCATAGAGGCCCGACAGCATGCGCAGGTGGGTCTGGGCGAACGCGAAGTCTGCCTCATCGAAGGTTTCAGCCTGCATGCCCGTGTAGACGTCACCCTTGAATGCCAGCAGGGCCTGCTTGGCATTGTCCGGGCTGAAGGTGGGCGTCCAACTGCCGAACCGGGCGGCATTCAGGCCGGCCAGCTTGTCCGACAGGTGCATCAGTTCAGCCAACTGCGTCGGGCTGTAGGTGCGTAACTGGCTGACCAGCTCCTGGGCGTGGTCCAGGTGTTCGGGATGGGTGAAGTGCTCGGTTACCGGCGGCGTCTCGAAGTCGAGGGTTTTGGCCGGGGAAATCACCATCAGCATGGCGCGGTCTCCAGGTCGGAAAAGGTGCGCGATTCTAGGCCCTCGAGGGGGGCAGCGTCTGCGCCGGTGCACTGACAGGTCCGATGGGAGGTTCTTTGGACGCGTTGTTGCGGGGCCTCGGCCGCCTGCCATTCCAATCGATTCGATGCTCCGGGTCTGGCCGCCCCAGCCTGTGGTTGGGGCGCTGAGGTCATTCGGCGAGCGCAGGGCAAGCACATGCGCGAGCGCGTGGTCGGCCTGTTTTGGGTAAGGGAGAACCTTTGACTTTAACGGCACCTCAGCCCAGCGCCAAGGGCTATTCGTCGTGGTGACGAATAAACTGCAAAAAGATGAAAAGAGCTTTTTTTTGTCATGCTTTTTGCGGTATTACCAAAGGCAGACCGCCGAACCCTGCAGACAGGTGGCGAGCCTTGGCCCTCACCTCGTTGCACCTTCTCCCGCTCCTGGCTCGAGAAGTCGGCGGTCCTCCGCGGCGGAGGGCTGTTCGGGCATTCCGCCGCTTGGCCCCTCGTAACAAAGGTGACCGAGTATGGATGACCATGGACGTTCTGGCCTGACCGCACCGATTCTCTATGCTCTCGATACCAACGTGCTGATTCACGACCCCAACGCGTTGCTGAATTTCGAAGAGCACCATGTCGCCATTCCGATGACGGTGCTGGAGGAGCTGGACAAGCTCAAAACGGGCAAGCAAGGCATCGCCGCCGAGTGTCGCCAAGCCATTCGCCTGATCGATCAGATCCTCGGCACCGCCACCCCTCAGGAGGTGGAGCACGGCGTTCCTATCCCGCGGGGCAAGAACCAACCCTGCGGTTTTCTCTCGATCCTGATGAGCAAACGGACCGATCCGATCGCCTGGCTGCCCGAAGACCTCAACGACAACAAGATCATCAACCAACTGGTGGAATTGAAAGCCCACAGCCCGGGGTTGTCCGTGGTGCTGGTGACCAAGGACATCAACATGCGCCTGAAGGCGCGCGCCTGTGGCATCGAGTCGGAGGACTACCACACCGACCAGTTGGTCGACGATATTTCGCTGTTACCCCGCGGCTACCACACGGTGAGCGGCTCGTTCTGGGACCGGGTGAGCAAGGTCGAGACGCGTCAGGACCACGGCCGTACCTGGCACCGGGTGCAACTGACCGACAACCTGCCGGCGGTGCATATCAACGAATTTATCATCGACGACCAGGGTTTCGTCGGCTGGATCAAGGGTATCAAGGCCGACGAATTGCTGATCCTCGACCTGCACCAGGAGCCGCTGCTGCACCAGGAAGCCTGGGGCTTGCGGCCGCGGGACATCTACCAGAGCCTGGCGCTCTATGCCTTGCTCGACCCCGATATCCACCTGGTCAACCTGTCCGGGGCCGCGGGTTCCGGCAAGACCATCCTGGCCCTGGCCGCTGCCATCGAACAGACCATGGTCAGCAAGAGGTACCGTCGCATCATCGCCACCCGCAGCGTGCAGGGGTTGGACCAGGAAATCGGCTTTTTGCCGGGCACCGAGGCGGAAAAAATGGAGCCTTGGCTGGGCGCCATCACCGACAACCTGGAAGCGCTGCACATGGACGATGAAAACACCCACGGCAGCGTCGACTATATCCTGCAAAAGGTACCGCTGCAGTTCAAGTCGCTGAACTATATCCGCGGTCGCAGCTTCCAGCAGAGCCTGATCCTGATCGACGAATGCCAAAACCTGACGCCGCATCAGATGAAGACCATCATCACCCGTGCCGGGACCGGTTCGAAGGTGGTTTGTCTGGGCAATCTGGCACAAATCGACACGCCTTACCTGTCGGCGCCCAGTTCGGGCCTGACCTACCTCACCGAGCGATTCAAGGATTTCCCCCACGGTGTGCATATCACCCTGCAAGGGGTGCCACGTTCGGTACTGGCCGAATACGCCGAAGCCAATATGTAGGGGCGCGTGCCGCGCAGCTAAAAGCTGCAAGCGCTAAGAGAGAGCAACAAGCCTGGCTCCCACGCCAGGCTTGCAGCTCATCCCTTACGACTACCCCTTACGGCCAATGGCTTGCCGCTTATGACTGCGGTGTACAATAGGCCATCCTTTCAACGAAGCCCCTGCCATGCTGACCCATCTCGATTCCCAAGGCCACGCGCATATGGTCGATGTCACCGACAAAGCGCTGACATTCCGTGAAGCGGTGGCCGAGGCCTGGGTGCGCATGCGCCCGGAAACCCTGCAACTGATTCAGGACGGCGGCCACCCCAAGGGTGACGTCCTGGCCGTGGCGCGCATCGCCGGTATCCAGGCGGCGAAGAAAACCGCCGATCTGATTCCGCTCTGCCATCCCTTGCTGCTGACTGGCATCAAGGTCGAGCTGACGACCGAAGGCGCGGATGCGGTGCGTATCGTCGCGCGCTGCAAGCTGTCGGGGCAGACCGGGGTGGAAATGGAGGCCCTGACCGCCGCGAGCGTGGCCGCCCTGACCATTTACGACATGTGCAAGGCGGTGGACCGTGGCATGGTTATCGAGTCTGTGCGTCTGCTGGAAAAGCTCGGCGGCAAGAGCGGGCACTACCAGGCGGAGACTGCGCAATGATCCGGGTGCAGTATTTCGCCCGCTACCGCGAGGCGCTGGGTATCGAGGCCGAGCAGCTGAGCGGCGAGTTCGCCACCCTGGACGACCTGCGCCTGCACCTGCTGGCCCGTGGCGGGGTCTGGGAGGTGCTGGCCGAACAGAACCTGATGTGCGCGCGCAATCAGGAACTGTGCAGCCTGCAGGAGCCGCTGCGCGAGGGGGACGAGGTGGCGTTCTTTCCCACTGTGACCGGAGGTTGAGGTGAGTATTCGTGTGCTGGAGGCCGCTTTCGATCCCGGTGCCGAACTCAACGCGCTGCATGCCGCCCAGGTCGGCGTTGGTGCGGTGGTCGGGTTTGTCGGTTACGTGCGTGATTTCAACGAGGGGCGCGAGGTTGCCGGCATGTTTCTCGAGCACTTTCCGGGCATGACCGAAAAAGCCCTGGCCCGTATCGCCGAAGCAGCCGGGCAGCGCTGGCCGCTGCTGAATATCGAGATCGTCCATCGCATCGGTCGGCTTGAACCGGGCGAGCCCATCGTCTTCGTCGGCACCGCCAGCGCGCACCGCGAGGCGGCTTTTGAAGCCTGTGCCTTTGTCATGGACTACCTCAAGACCCGCGCGCCGTTCTGGAAGAAGGAAGACACCGCCGACGGCCCGCGCTGGGTGGAAGGCCGTGCCAGCGACCAGCAGGCCGCTGCACGTTGGGGCAATGGCGAGGACCTGTCCTCAGCCTGCCAAACGCCCCTGGTGGTTAACGAC
The DNA here is from genome assembly GCF_040514055.1 of Pseudomonas sp. GTDB lineage: Bacteria > Pseudomonadota > Gammaproteobacteria > Pseudomonadales > Pseudomonadaceae > Aquipseudomonas. Next base: position 33,698 of record NZ_JBEVDL010000009.1, on the reverse strand, counting down.
CCAGCGCCGGAATAAAGGCCAGCAAGCCCTTTGGCAGCTGTGCCCGTAGCGTGGCGCTGAGGGCTTCGCGGCGTTTCTGGTAGAACAACCCCAGGGCGATGATGCCCAGGCCGATCAAGGTCAGCACGATCGGGAACAAGAGCGAGTCGTCGAACACCTCGTAGGCCAGGTAGCCCAGGTAGCCGGCCACGCCCAGTGCGCCAAAGACCATGAACGTGGCCCGTCGCAGCAGCACCGCCAGGCCCATCAGCCCCAGGTTGATCAGCCCATAGCCGGCTTTGCCCCACTCACTGCCGCTGTCCATCAGGCTCAGTCCGCCCCAGAACGCCAGCAGGCCGGCCAGGTAGCCCCAGAAGGCAAAGTCCTGTTCGGTGCGGGCGTCCACCAGCAGGCTGACCAGCAGCAGGGCGAGGCCAAACCACAGGGAGATCCAGCGCCGCGCTTCCCAGTCGAAGGACTCACCGTAGAACAGTTCGGTCAGGTCCATCGACATAAACCACAAGGCCACGGCCATCGGCAGGACGATAAAGGGGAAGGGCAGCAGGCGCAGCATCAGCAGGCCGACCACCAGGGTCGCCGCTTCCATGGCCAGCCAGCCGCCTTGCACATACTGGTAGTAGTTGCCGTAATCGGACTGTCCGTCGTCCATCGGCCAGAGCCCGGTCAGGCGTTCCACGGCGAATACCACCAGCGGCGTCAGGCTGACCGCCACCGCGCCCAGCAAGCCACCGGGAATCTGCTGGCCGCGCCGCCACAGGCTGATGCCGCCCAGGGTGAACAGGCCCATATAGGTCAGGGCGATAGTCAGCAGCGCCCCGTTACCGATGCTCATCCAGGCTTCGGTGAGCAGCCAGCCCAGGGCGCCCATGATCAGCAGCGCGCCGAAATAGTAGGCGATATGGGCCAGTTGAAAGCTGCCGCGGCTGGCTGACTGTCCCTGCAGGAACTCCAGCAGGGCGCGGTCCTGGCCGGGTTGCAGTACGCCCGCACCGACGGCGCGGGTCAAATCCTCTGCGGTGAACGTAAACGGCATGACGATCTCCGGTGGGCTTAACAGCGGGTGCGCAGGCGGGATGTCTCCGCCGGCTGCCTAAGGGAGACGAGCGTGCCAGCGGTCGCGACACGGTTGGGAGCACCGGGCACAAAAAAGGCGAAGCGCGTGATGCGGCTTCGCCTGCTGTACCCGAGGCGTGTGCTGTCCTTAGTGTTTGCGCGGCACGCTGCGCAACAGTTCGGCGGACGGCATCTCGCAGCTGATCTTGCGCCCGAGCAGGGCCTCGATCGAGGGCAGCTGGTAGGAGTCGTCCTCGCCGGCAAAACTGATCGACACGCCACTGGCCCCGGCGCGGCCGGTCCGGCCGATACGGTGCACGTAGTCGTCCGGTACCTCGGGCAGGGTGAAGTTGATTACGTGGCTGATGCCCTCGATATGGATGCCGCGTCCGGCCACATCGGTGGCCACCAGCACGCGAATCTTGCCCTCGCGGAAGCCTTCCAGGGTCTTGATTCGCTTGTGCTGAGGCACGTCGCCGGACAGCTGCGCGGCATTGACCCCATCGCGCACCAGGCGCTCTTCGATGCGGCGGACCTCGTCCTTGCGGTTGGCGAAGACCATCACCCGTTCCCAACTGTTGTCGTTGATCAGGTTGTAGAGCAATTTGTATTTGTCGCTGCCGGCGACGGCATAGACATGTTGTTCGACGGTTTCACTGGCGACGTTCTCCGGCTCGATCTCGACGATGGCCGGGTCGGTGGTCCACTGCTTGGCCAGGTTCATCACGTCTTCGGTGAAGGTCGCGGAGAACAGCAAGGTCTGCCGTTCGCCCTTGTGCGGGGTCTGGCGAATGATTTGCCGGACCTGGGGAATAAAACCCATGTCGAGCATCCGGTCGGCTTCATCGAGCACCATGACCTCGACCATGTCCAGGTGCACTTCGCCGCGTTGGTTGAAGTCCAGCAGGCGGCCGGGGGTCGCCACCAGGATGTCGCAATAACGGGCTTCGAGCTGCTTGAGCTGCTTGTCGAAGTCCATGCCGCCGACGAAGGTCATCACGTTCAGGCCGGTGTAACGGGTAAGCCCGGCGGCGTCCTTGGCGATCTGCACCACCAGCTCGCGGGTCGGCGCGATGATCAGTGCGCGCGGCTCGCCCATGTAGCGTTCCTTGGGGGGGGGCGTCTGCAGCAGCTGGGTGATGATCGAGACCAGAAACGCCGCGGTCTTGCCGGTGCCGGTCTGGGCCCGGCCAATGGCGTCCTTGCCGGCCAGGGTATGGCCCAGCACCTGGGCTTGGATCGGCGTGCAATAAGGGAACCCGAGGTCGTGAATGGCGTGCATCAACTCGGGCGCCAGGGCGAAGTCATGAAAACGGGTCTTGCCTGGCTGTGGCGCTACCTCGAAATCCGCCAGCGTCCAGGTGTCCACCGGCTTGGCTTGCCGCTCACGTCGGGGTTTAACCGCCTTGGCGGGGGCCGCGTCAGCGGCTGTCGCCGGTGCGTGCGGGGCTGCGGTTTCGGCAATCGGCAACGGCGAGGCGGCGCGGGGAGGGTTCGGGCTTTCGGCAGTCGAGGCGGCTGGCGTGGCGATCACGCCAGCGCTGGGCAGTTCGCCTTCGCCTTTGCTGAACATCTTCTTCAGTGCTTTGAGCACGGGCATCTCGTCAATTGATTAAGGAATGTACGCCGGCCAGTGTAAAGCAAGAAGGTCATGTGGCGAAGTACCCCGATTTCGCGCCTCAGGGGCCTCGCGGGTTCCCGGGGCCAGATGCGTTTTTTAGCGTGGCAGGTTTTCCAGGAGCAGGCGCTTTACATTGCCGCCCATGATCGCGCTGATCTCATCGGCGGTGAAGCCGCCCTCCAGCAGACCTTGGGTGAGTTGCGCCAAGCCGCTGGTGTCGAACGGGGTGTGCACCGCGCCGTCGAAATCGGAGCCCAGGGCGACGTGCTCGACGCCAATCAGGTGGGTGGTGTAGCGGATCGCACGGACGATGGCCGCCACCGAGGTGTCGCATACCGCGCCATTCCAGTAGCCGATGCCGATCACGCCACCGCCCGCAGCAATGGCCTTGAGGTGTTGGTCGCTGAGGTTGCGTGGGCCGGGGCACGTGCCCTCGACACCGGTGTGGGACACCAGCAAAGGGCGGCTGCTGATCGCCAGCACGTCTTCGATCAGCGCGCGCGAGGCATGGGCCAGGTCGATCAGCATGGCTTTTTCTTCCAGGCGCGCCACTGCCCGGCGACCGAAGGGGGTCAGTCCGCCCTTTTCCAGTCCATGGGCAGAGCCGCCGACCTCGTTATCGAAAAAATGCGTCAAGCCGGTGATGCGAAAACCCGCCTCGTACAGCCGGTCGACATTCTCCAGGCGGCCTTCGAGTGGGTGCAGACCCTCGGTGGCCAGCAGTGCGGCGACGCGGCGTGGTTCCTGCGGCCAGGCCTGGATAAACTGCGCCAGATCACCGCGGGTTTTGATGGGTACCAGGCGGCCGTCGCTGGCCGCGGCGGCTTGGTGCAGTTTCTCGGCTTGATACAGCGCACGCTGCAGCAAGCTGTCCCAGGTCGCCCGGGGCCAGCGCTGGGCCATGACCAGCGGCGTAAGGTTGTCACTGTCGGCGGCGTTGCGCTCGTAGTTCAGTCCGCGTGGGCTTTTGGTCACGGTGGAAAACACCTGCAGCGCCACCCGCCCTTCCAGCAGGCGCGGCAGGTCCGAGTGACCCCGGGCGTGGCGCTCGAGCAGGTCGCGTTGCCAGAGCAGCACATCGTCGTGCAGGTCGGCGATAAACAGCTGTTGGTGCAGTTGCCGCGCCGGGTCGCTGGCCGGGTAGGGGCCTGGCGTGGCGACCGTGTTCATTCGCCGGTCCATCAGGTTAGGCGCGGCGAAGAACAGGGCGATCCCCAGCGTCAGCAGGGCTAGCAGGATCAGGCCAAGAGTGCGCATTCAACAGGCGTCCATGCAGGGTCAGGTGCGCTCACTGTAGCAAGGACTGGACAGGGCAGCGACTTAGCCGCTGAGGCGATTGCGGCCGTCCTGCTTGGCCTGATACAGCGCGCGGTCGGCCCGCGCGATCAAGGTCTGCAAGCTGTCCTCGGCCGTGAGCTGTGCCAGGCCCAGCGACACGGTGACGCCGGGCAACATGCCCACGGGCGAATGAAAGGTTCGCGCTTGTTCCAGGCTCTCGCGCAGCCGTTCGCCGATGGCGCGGCCTTCCTCCGCGGCGATTTCCGGCAGCAGGATGACGAACTCCTCACCGCCATAGCGCACCACGATGTCCTTGAGCCGCAGCTGGTTGCGCAAGGTGTGGGCGACCAGGCACAGGGCGTAGTCGCCCGCCAGGTGGCCGTGCTGGTCGTTGAAGCGCTTGAAGTGATCGACGTCGAGCATCAGCATGCTCAGCGGTTGGTCATTGAAGCGGCAGCGGGTGCTTTCCCGCTCGAACGCATGTTCCAGCCAGCGGCGGTTGTAGGAGCCTGTCAGGGTGTCGAGGTTGGCATTCTGTTCGCTGTCGAGAATCAAGCGGTTGCCCTGGCGCACCCGCTCACACAGCAGTTCGAGCAAGTTCTGCATCAGTTGTGGCGACTGGCTGAACAGGTTGATCAGCGAAGCGCGGTGCAGGCGCAGCACCAGCGAGGGTTCATCGGCCACGACGTAGGCCGACGGCCGATCATTGTCGATAAAGCTGATTTCACCGACGCATTCCCCCGCCTCGAGCGTGCTGACCGCCTGGTTGTCCAGCGAGCCCAGATAGACTTTCAGCCGGCCTTCGAGCAGCAGGTACAGGTACTGGTTGCGGTTGAAGGGCGACAGCAGCACTTCGCCCGCGGTCAATTCACAGGCGCGAAACTCTTTGAGCAGCTGTTGCAGGCTACTGGCGGCGACATTCTGGAACAGTCGCAAATGACGGAGTTGTTGCAGGTCTTCCTGCCAACGAGCACTTTTCATCAAGGGATTAACGGCCTGGCAGGCGATTCAGACAACGATCAAGGGAAGCGGAGGGCATCACAGACACATCCTGTCGGGGGGCGGACTCCTGATGCGACCATAGGCAAGTCTCTCAGGACTGGCAATGCGCGGGAAAAACCCAAGCGACCAGTGGTTGTGGCCTTGGAGCCAGGCACGCGCACTTAGTTCGCCTGTGTCGGGCACCTGACACCAGGCGGCGACCCGAGGGGGAACGCGCCAGGGCCGGCCGAGCTGGCTCCCGGTTCGCGCCAGTGCCCCAGCCAGAGCCTTTGTCGGGGTGGAGCCGGGCGTGAAAATTCCAGGCGCCATTTTTTTGGCGACTTAAAAAAATCGACGAATGGCAGCCTATTAACATCACTTTGCTCCGATCAGCCCTTCATGGGCCGGTGTCGGCCAGTCGAATGCTCAGCCAGTCGCCAATATCGCGGATCTGCTGGGGCAAGACCTCGTGGGCCATGGGGTATTCCTGCCAGCTGACCGTCACCCCTTGGGCGGCGAGGAAGTCGTGCGCACCGCGGCCCATGGCGGGCTGCACCACGTCGTCGAAACGGCCATGCTGAAAACAGGCGGGAATTTGTTGGGCGGCGGCAGGCACTTGCACCCCGTCACCGAACGTGGGGCCGTAGGTGGACAGGGCCAGCACGCCACCGAGAGGGCCCTGCCAGCGCAGGAAGGCTGTGTGCAGGACCACGGCACCGCCTTGGGAGAAGCCCGCCAGGATAATACGCGCGGGGTCGATGCCACTGTCGCGCTGGGCTTCGATCAGTGCCATTACCTGCAGGGCGGAGCGCTCGAGCTGCACCCGGTCGATGGCCCGGGCCGGACTCATGGCCAGGATGTCATACCAACTGGGCATGGGGTGCCCACCATTGATGGTGACGGGCTGCACCGGCGCCTGGGGCAGGACGAATCGGGTACTGCGCAGGCGCGCTTGCAGCGCTTCGGCGACGGGCAAGAAGTCATAACGGTCCGCCCCCAAACCGTGCAGCCAGATCACGCAGGCATCGGCGGTTTGTGTGGGCTGAAGTAGCAGCGGCTCGTGCATAAAAGCTCCGGTGCGGTGCGGTCGCCCTAAAATGGGGCGTGCGCCGATCAAGGGTTGATTGAATTGCTTAACAAGATGTCGCAAGGCTGACCGTTTTGCTCTTGACCTGTTTTTATCCCGTCCTGGCGGTGGGTCTGGTACGGGCTTTGCTATGCTCAGCCCCGCACTGAACGGGACGTGCCTGCGGTAACACTCTTGCGGCAGACAGGTGGCGTACAGCGCGAAATCCGCAGGCGGGGATTTCGAAAAAAGCCCGTTTCTTCATGCGCCGCTCCGTGGCGTTAACGCGTACGATGATGTGTCTCCAGTCCATTTGACCGATGGGCGGGGGGTGAGTTTTAGCCTTGACGACCATGGCCATCTAAACTCGCGCCTGAGGTCCGCGCCCGGTTCCGCTCGACGCTGTTCGAGCGAGTGGAACCCGCCCCACAAGGGTACGGTGCTAGGACCGAGACTCCAACACAACAAGAGCAACTGGAGGTTTTTAATGAAGATGGTGAAATCCACCCTGGCAGTGCTGACCACTGCAGCGGTACTCGGTGTCAGCAGCTTCGCTCAGGCGGGCGCAACTCTTGATGCAGTGCAGAAGAAGGGCTTCGTTCAGTGCGGGATCAGCGATGGTCTGCCGGGCTTCTCCTATGCCGACGAGAAAGGCAATTACCTGGGTATCGACGTGGACGTCTGTCGTGCCGTGGCAGCTGCTGTCTTTGGCGATGCCAGCAAAGTTAAATTCAGCCCGTTGACCGCCAAGGAGCGTTTCACCGCGCTGCAGTCCGGCGAAGTCGACATCCTCTCGCGCAACAGCACCTGGACCAGTTCACGTGATGCGGCCATGGGCCTGAACTTCACCGGCGTGACTTACTACGACGGCCAGGGCTTCCTGGTGAACAAGAAACTCGGCGTCTCCAGCGCCAAGGAACTGGATGGCGCGACCGTGTGCATCCAGGCCGGTACCACCACCGAGCTGAACCTGTCCGACTACTTCCGTGCCAATGGCCTGAAGTACACCCCCATCACCTATGACACCTCCGACGAAAGCGCCAAGTCGGTCGAAGCCGGCCGTTGCGACGTGTTGACCTCCGACCAGTCGCAGTTGTACGCACAGCGCATCAAGCTGGCCGCACCGGATCAGTACGTGGTACTGCCGGAAGTGATCTCCAAGGAGCCTCTGGGCCCGGCCGTTCGCCAGGGTGACGAGGAGTGGTTCGATATCGTGCGCTGGTCGCTGTACGCCATGGTCAACGCCGAAGAACTGGGTATCGACTCGAAAAACGTGGTGGAAACCGCCAAGACCACCAAGAACCCGGACATCGCGCGCCTGCTGGGTACCGAGGGTGAGTTCGGCAAGGATCTGAAACTGCCGAAAGACTGGGCCGTACAGATCGTCAAGCAAGTGGGTAACTACGCAGAAGTCTTCGATCGCAACATCGGTGCCGGCAGCGCACTGAAGATCGAACGCGGCCTCAACGCCCTGTGGAACAAGGGTGGTCTGCAGTACGCACCGCCAGTGCGCTGACCATCCGCACCGTGGCGCCAGTCCTGGCGCCGTGGTGTCGTTCTTGACCATGTGAACCCCACGCCCGCACTTGCGGGCGTCGGGCTTCCAAGAGGGCTGTTATGCAAACTACTGCCAATGCCCCGCGTCCTCGGGGGTCGGTGTGGACCGACCCGCAGATTCGCGCGTGGCTCTTCCAGATTATTGCCGTTATCGCGGTTATCGCGTTCGGCTGGTACCTGTTCGACAACACCCAGCACAACCTGGCCCAGCGCGGAATCATTTCCGGCTTCGGCTTCCTCAACAACAGTGCCGGGTTCGGCATCGCCCAACACCTGATCGACTACAACGAAGGCAACTCCTACGGACGGGTGTTCGTCGTCGGCCTGCTCAATACCCTGCTGGTGTCGGTTATCGGCATCGTGCTGGCGACCCTGATGGGGTTTCTGTTGGGCGTGGCGCGGTTGTCACCGAACTGGATGTTGCGCAAGCTGGCCACCGTCTATATCGAGACCTTCCGCAACATCCCGCCGCTGCTGCAGATCTTCTTCTGGTACTTCGCGGTGATGCTGGCAATGCCGGGACCGCGGGCGAGCATGGACCTGGGCGGGGCGTTCTTTTTGAACAACCGCGGTCTCTACCTGCCGTCGCCGGTGCCGACCGAAGCCTTTATGCCGTTCCTGCTGACGTTGATCGCCACCGTGATCGGCATTGTGCTGCTGGTGCGCTGGGGCCGTGCGCGTTTCGAGGCTACCGGTAAACCCTTCCCCCTGCTGATCAGCTCGCTGGCCTTGCTGGTGGTGGTCCCGGGGCTGTCGGTGCTGGTGGCGGGCAATCCGCTCACCCTGGACATACCCACCCTGACCGGTTTCAACTTCCGCGGCGGTTGGGTATTGATCCCCGAATTGATCGCCTTGACCCTGGCGTTGACCATCTACACCGCGGCCTTTATTGCCGAGATCGTCCGTTCCGGGATCCAGGCCGTCAACCACGGCCAAACCGAGGCGGCGCGCTCCCTGGGGCTCAAGCCCGGCGTGACGCTGCGCAAGGTGATCATTCCCCAGGCGCTGCGCGTGATCATTCCACCGCTGACCAGCCAATACCTGAACCTGGCGAAGAACTCCTCGCTGGCCGCCGGTATCGGCTACCCGGACATGGTGTCGCTGTTCGCCGGCACGGTGCTGAATCAGACCGGCCAGGCCATCGAGGCGATCGCCATAACCATGAGCGTGTACCTGGCCATCAGCCTGAGCATTTCGCTGCTGATGAACTGGTACAACAAGCGCATTGCGCTAGTCGAGCGGTGAGGAAAAACGCATGACGACCCATATTTTCAAACCGAACCTGCCGCCACCCCCTATGAGTGTCGGCGCGGTCGCCTGGCTGCGAGCCAACCTGTTCTCCAGCGTGTTCAACACCCTGCTGACCCTGTTTGCTGCTTACCTGGTCTGGCTGATCATCCCACCGCTGGTGCAATGGGCCTTTATCGACGCGGACTGGACCGGTACCACCCGTGCCGACTGCACCGGGGAAGGCGCCTGCTGGGTGTTTGTGCAGCAGCGTTTCAGCCAGTTCATGTACGGGTTCTACCCCAGTGAATTGCGTTGGCGGGTGGACCTGACCCTGTGGCTGGCGATCTTTGGCGCTGCGCCGCTGTTTATTCCGCAGATGCCGCGCAAGGCTGTCTACGGCCTGGGCTTCCTGGTGGTGTTCCCGCTGCTGGCCTACTGGCTGCTGCACGGCGGGTTCTTTGGCCTGAGCGAAGTGTCCACCAGCCAGTGGGGCGGGTTGATGCTGACTCTGGTGATCGCCTCGGTGGGCATCACCGGCGCCTTGCCGCTGGGTGTGTTGCTGGCCCTGGGCCGACGCTCGAACCTGCCGGCGATCCGTGTGCTGTGCGTGACCTTTATCGAGTTCTGGCGCGGCGTGCCGTTGATCACCGTGCTGTTCATGTCCTCGGTCATGCTGCCGTTGTTCCTGCCCGAGGGCCTGAGCTTCGACAAGCTGGTGCGCGCGCTGATCGGCGTCATCCTGTTCCAGTCGGCCTATATCGCCGAAGTGGTTCGCGGTGGCCTGCAGGCGATTCCCAAGGGTCAATACGAAGCGGCCGCGGCGATGGGTCTGGGCTATTGGCGGATGATGGGCCTGGTGATTCTGCCGCAGGCCATGAAGCTGGTGATCCCCGGTATCGTCAACACCTTTATCGCGCTGTTCAAGGACACCAGCCTGGTGATCATCATCGGCCTGTTCGACCTGCTCAACAGCATCAAGCAAGCCACCACCGACCCGGCCTGGCTGGGGATGGCGACCGAAGGCTATGTCTTCGCGGCCTTGATTTTCTGGATCTTCTGTTTCGGCATGTCCCGCTACTCCATGCACCTGGAGCGCAAGCTGGACACTGGCCACAAGCGTTAGGAGTTTTGTCATGAGTGAAGTTAACAAGCAGGCCCCGAGCGCCGCGCCAGGCATGATCCAGATGCAGGGCGTGCACAAGTGGTACGGTCAGTTCCACGTGCTCAAGGACATCAACCTGAACGTGCAACAGGGCGAGCGTATCGTCCTGTGTGGCCCGTCCGGGTCCGGCAAGTCGACCACCATCCGCTGCCTCAACCGTCTGGAAGAGCACCAGCAGGGTCGCATCGTGGTCGATGGTACCGAGCTGACCAGCGACCTCAAGCACATCGAAGCGATCCGTCGTGAAGTGGGCATGGTGTTCCAGCACTTCAACCTGTTCCCGCACCTGACCGTGCTGCAGAACTGCACGCTGGCGCCCATGTGGGTCCGTAATGTGCCCAAGCGCCAGGCCGAGGAAGTGGCCATGCATTACCTGGAGCGCGTGCGCATCCCGGAGCAGGCCCACAAATTCCCGGGGCAGTTGTCCGGCGGCCAGCAGCAGCGTGTGGCCATTGCCCGTGCCCTGTGCATGAAACCCAAGATCATGCTGTTCGACGAGCCGACCTCGGCCCTCGACCCGGAAATGGTCAAGGAAGTGCTGGACACCATGGTCAGCCTGGCCGAGGACGGCATGACCATGCTCTGCGTGACCCATGAGATGGGCTTTGCCCGTACCGTGGCGAACCGGGTGATCTTCATGGACAAGGGCGAGATCGTCGAAGAAAACGAGCCGAACAGTTTCTTCACCAACCCGCAGAACGATCGCACCAAACTGTTCCTCAGCCAGATCATCCACTGATCCTCTGGTTGTACGAGCTGTGAAAAGGAGCCGCAAGGCTCCTTTTTTATTGGCAGGGCGCACGGCGGCGCACAGAGGTCGGCATCGCGCGAAAGCGGGTATCCAGCGAGGATATGGGGTGGGCTCGGTGCGTGGTTCGGCGACCGTCCAGCGTTTTGGGCCGCGGCGGGTTGCTGGTTTTTTTGCGGCGATGGGTATCGCTGCGCTCAACCCCTCCTACGGGGCTGCCGGTGGCGTTGAACCTTTCCGCTCCAGAACGGTAATCCTCAGGACCTCGTCATACCCGCGAAGGCGGCTATCCAGCGAGGATGTGGGGTGGGCTCGGTGCGTGGTTCGGCGACCGTCCAGCGTTTTGGGCCGCGGCGGGTTGCTGGTTTTTTTGCGGCGATGGGTATCGCTGCGCTCAACCCATCCTACGGGCTGCCGGTGATGCCGAACCTTTCCGTTCCGCTGCCGGGCTCAATTGGAGTGCCGTACCCTGCGGCGATAGGCGCCCGGGGTTTCACCGCAGAGCTGCTTGAACAATTTGGCGAAGGCGGCGCGGTCGCTGTAGCCGACCTGGCCGGCGATCTGCTCCAGGGTGCGGCCTGGATGGCGCAGGGCGGTCTGCGCGGCGCTGATGCGCAGGCGCTGCAGGTAGTCGTTGGGCGTCAGCCCGGTGCTGCTGCGAAAGCGCCGCAGCAGGGTGCGCGGCGAGCAATGGGCTTGCTCCGCCAGGCGCGTCAGGTCCATGGGTTCGGCGTAATGGGCCTGCAGCCAGTCCAGCAGCGGATCGATCAGCCCATCGCCGCCGCCCGGTTCCGGCAGCAGGGGCGCGAAGCGCGACTGCTGGCCGCGTTGGCTGTCGATCACCAGTGCCGCGGCGACCCGTTGCGCCAGCCCGTCGCCGGCATGCAGGCCAACCAGGTACAGGCACAGATCCAGCCCCGCCTGGGCGCCGCCGGAGCAGAGCAGGTTGCCGTCGTGGGTCAGGAGTTCATCGATGGTCAGCCGTACAGCGGGAAAACGTCGGCGAAATCCCTGGGCCAAGGCCCAATGGGTGGTGGCCCGACGCCCGTCGAGCACCCCGGCTGCCCCCAGGAGAAAGGCACTGCTGCACAGGCTCGCCAGTGGCCTCAGGGCGGCGCGCCGGGCCAGCCAGGGCAGCAGGGGCGCGTTGGCCGCCAAGGTCAGCTCGATGGCCGTGCCGGTCGCGGGCAACAGCACCAGGTCGGCCTGGTCGGCCAGCGCCAGGCCACCGTCGACCCGGATACGGGCGAAGTCCAGCTCCACCGGTTGGCCGTCGAGGCTGAAGCGCTGGATGCGGAACAGCGCCTGCCCGGCCAGGCGATTGGCCAGGCCGAAGGCGTCGCCGATCATGCTCAGGCTGGAGCAGACCGTTTGCGGGCAGACATAGAGCGCGAGGCTGAGCATGGCGGTGGTCATTCGAGCGATTGGCGATTATGGACACAAAGCTGGCCATTTAGCCAATCGTTGTCCCGACCTTTGCCAGCCATACTGAGCGTCGTTGCCAATCGCCGGAGTTTTTGCATGAGCCACCCCAATGCCGAACTGATCACCCGTTTTTATCAGGCGTTCCAGCACCTGGACGCCGAGGCCATGGCCGCCTGTTACACCGAGGATGTGCAGTTCAGCGACCCGGTTTTCACCGACCTGCGCGGCGCCCAGGCGACGGATATGTGGCGCATGCTGGCCAGTCGGGCCCAGGGCTTTTCCCTGAAGTTTTCCGAGGTCCAGGCCGATGACCGCGAGGGGCGCGCGCGCTGGGTGGCGACCTACCTGTTCAGCCAGACCGGTCGTACCGTGGTCAACGATATCCGGGCGCGTTTTGTCTTTCGCGACGGCAAGATCTGCCAGCACCGGGATCGTTTCGACCTGTGGCGCTGGTCACGCCAGGCCTTGGGTATCAAGGGCTTGCTGCTGGGCTGGACGCCGCTGGTGCACAACGCCATTCGGGCCCAGGCCGCCAAGGGCCTGGCAGCCTTTCGCGGCGGGCGCTAAGTTGCGAAAGGCTACAGGGCCGCGGCTCTGAGCAGGGTGGCCAGGCAGCGGCCACCCGGGTTGGGAATCAGCCCTGGCTGTCTTCAAAGCGGCCTGCGGCACGGTTCTTTTTCACCTTGCCGGCTTCGAAGATTCGCCCGCTCATGGCTACATAGATGCCATCGGCCAGGCACTGCAGGGCGCCGATGGCGACGCCCAGGTTGAAGGGTGCGTCGGTGCTGCGCATGCGCGCCGGCTGCATGGCGCCGGTGAACAGTATCACCTTGCCCGGCAGGTCCTTGAGCACCTCGGCGGTCAGGGTCATGGTATCGGTGCCGTGGGTGATCAGGATATGCCGGGCCGGGCAAGCCGCGACCTTGGCGCGGATCAGGGCACGGTCCTCGTCGGTCAGTTCCAGGCTGTCCTTTTTCACCAGGCTTTCCACCGCGTACTCGAAGGTCACCGCTGCTTCGCGGAGGATTTCCGGTGCCATCGGCTCGCCGATCTGGAAGTCGGACAGGGCGTCGTAGTAGACCTTGTCGAAGGTGCCGCCGGTGGTGAAGATCTGGATATTCATAGGGTTCCCGGTTCAGGTAAGTCGTTGGGCGTGGCGCGGATTATCTCTGGTAAGCTCGATGCCGCCAATTTTGTCGAAGCCAGCGATGCCTACCGCCGCGAAATCTCCTCAGTGCGAAGATCCTGTCCACCTGGTTGAAGACGTTGCCGGGGCGGTAAAAGCCACGCTCAAAGCCTGGTTCGTTTACCTGGTACGGGCTGAAAACGGCGCCTTGTATTGCGGGATCAGCGACGACCCGCAGCGGCGTTTCGCCGTGCACCAGAGCGGCCGCGGCGCGCGCTTCTTTCACTCCAGTCCGGCGGTGGCCCTGGTCCATGTCGAGGCGTGCGCCGACAAGGGCGCGGCCCTGCGCCGCGAGCGGGCGATCAAGGCGCTCAAGAAAAGCGCCAAGGAGCGCCTGGTGGCGGGTCTTATGGATGGCCTGGATGATCGACTATCAGTCTGATCGGGTAGGCCCGCGTGGAGGGGACGCGTAAGCTTCGGAGTCACCGTCCCTGCCGCCGAGGCCCGCATGTCCGAACTTATCCTGCACCATTACCCGACGTCGCCGTTCGCCGAAAAGGCGCGCCTGCTGCTGGGCTTCAAGCAGCTGTCCTGGCGTTCGGTCAGCATCCCGGCGGTCATGCCCAAGCCCGACCTGACGGCCCTGACCGGCGGTTACCGCAAAACCCCGGTGTTGCAGGTCGGCGCGGATATCTACTGCGATACCGCGTTGATCGCCCGCCGCCTCGAGGCGCACAAGGCCACCCCGGCGCTGTATCCCGAAGGCGAGGAATTCAATGTGGCCAGCTTCGCCCAATGGGCCGACTCGGTGGTGTTCCAGCATGCGGTCAGCCTGGTCTTTCAGCCGGAGTCCATTGCCCTGCGCTTTGCCCGCCTGTCGCCCGAGGCGGTCAAGGGGTTCCTCAGCGACCGCGCCGGGCTGTTCAGTGGCGGCACAGCCAGTCGCCTGCCGCTGGAGCAGGCACGCCATCAATGGCCGACCCTGATGGCGCGCCTGCAACAGCAGCTGTCCCGCGAGAGCGGCGACTTCCTGTTTGGCGAGGCCTCGATCGCCGACTTCGCCATGGCTCACCCGCTGTGGTTCCTGCGCGGCACCCCGGTGACCGCGCCGCTGGTGGACGAGCATCCGGCCGTCGTCGAATGGCTGAACCGGGTGCTGGGCTTCGGCCATGGCTCGCACAGCGAGCTCAGCGGCGAGGAGGCCATCGCCATCGCCCGTGAAGCGACCCCGGCGGCCTTGCCGGACGAAACCTTCAGCGATCCGAACGGCTTCAAGGCCGGACAGCAAGTGGCGATCGCCGCCACCGATTACGGGGTCGATCCGGTGCAGGGCGAGTTGCTGTTCGCCGGTACTGAAGAGCTGATCCTGCGCCGCGAGGACGAACGGGCCGGCGTGGTGCATGTGCACTTTCCGCGCTACGGCTTTCGCGTCGAGGCCTGCTAAGCCTGGGCGGCTGCGCAGCGTCCGTCCGCCGAGTCAGGCGTCGCGCAGCGCGTCCAGGTCCGCCGGCAGGTGTGCCTGGGGCCATTGCAGCTCAAGGCGCTCGAACACCCGCGCCAATAGGCTGGCGACCAGCAGGTCGCGTAACCAGCGGTGATCCGCGGGGATCAGGTACCAGGGTGCGTGCGGGCTGTCGCTGGCAGTCATGACCTGGGTCCACTGCGCCTGGCTGTGCGCCTGTGACGGCGCTTCGAGCAGGTCGCTGGCCTGCAGCTTCCAGCGTTTGTGCGGCAACGCCAGGCGCTGTTGCAGGCGCTGCTGCTGTTCAGCCGGGGAGATATGCAGGTAGCACTTGAGCAGGTGGGTGGGCGGCTGCGCCAGCGAGCGCTCGAAACCGCAGATCTGCACCAGGCGTGCGGGCACCTCGTCCGGCGGGCACAGTCCCGCCTGCGGGTCGCTGACCAGGGCCTCGTAGTAACTGCGGTTGAAGACGCCGAGCAATCCGGCCTCCGGCAGTTGCTGGCGGTAGCGCCAGAGGAAATCCTGACGCCGTTCATGCACGTCGGGTGCCTTGAAATTGCTCAGGCGCAGCCCCTGGGGGGCAAAGGCATTCAGCACCCGGCGGATCACCGCATCCTTGCCGGCGCCATCCGGACCTTGCAATACCAGCAGCAGGGCGTCCTGTCGATTGGCCCAGAGGCGGGTCTGCTGGTCGTTCAGCCAGGGTTTGAGGCGCTCCAGGCGCTCCAGGCCGTCGGCCTCGTCCAGGTCCCAGTGGCGTGCTGGATCGCGCTCGAACCCGCGGCTGGAATCCCAGCGGCAGTCGTCCAGCAGCGCGTCGGGCAGGCGTGACATCGTGCCTCCTGAATCAGTGCTTGCGGCGTTTCAGCTGGTCGGTCAACTGCGTCGGCAGGTTGCGGATCACCAGCATGTCCTGGGCTTCATCGTATTCGATCTTGGAGCCGAGCAGGTGTGCCTCGAAGCTGATCGACAGGCCTTCGGCGCGGCCGGTGAAGCGCTGGAACTGGCTCAGGGTGCGTTTGTCCGCGGGGATCTCGGGCGACAGGCCGTAGTCCTTGTTGCGGATATGTTCGTAGAAGGCGCGGGGGCGCTCCTCGTCGATCAGCCCGGACAACTCCTGCAGGCCCATGGGCTCACCGATACGCGCCTGGCTACTGGCATAGTCGACCAGGGTCTTGGTTTTCTCCCGGGCGGCCTCTTCAGGCAGGTCTTCGCTTTCGACGAAATCGCTGAAAGCCTTGAGCAGGGTGCGGGTTTCACCCGGGCCGTCGACGCCTTCCTGGCAGCCGATAAAGTCGCGGAAGTACTCCGACACCTTCTTGCCGTTTTTGCCCTTGATAAAGGAGATGTACTGCTTGGAGTGGACGTTGTTTTTCCACTCGGACAGGTTGATCCGTGCCGCCAGGTGCAGCTGGCTGAGGTCCAGGTGCTTGGCCGCCTGCACGTCCAGGGAATCGGTTACCGCCACGCCGTCGCTGTGGTGCAGCAGGGCGATGGCCAGATAGTCAGTCATGCCCTGATGGTAGTGGGCAAACAGCACATGGCCCCCCGTGGACAGGTTGGATTCCTCCATCAGCTTCTGCAGGTGCTCCACGGCCTGGCGACTGAACGCGGTGAAATCCTTGTTGCCGTCCTGGTACTCCTTGAGCCAGCCGCTGAAGGGGTGGGCGCCGGACTCGGCGTGAAAGAAACCCCAGGCCTTGCCCTGTTTGGCGTTATAGCTCTCGTTGAGGTCCGCCAGCATGTTCTCGATGGCCTGGGACTCGGCCAGCTCGCTGTCGCGGGCGTGCAGCACCGCGGGCGTGCCATCGGGTTTTTTCTCGATCAGGTGGACGATGCAATGACGAATCGGCATGGGTCTCTCTAACGTTGCGCAGGGGGCCAAGACCGGACAGTTTACCCGACCCGGCGCGCTGACGGCGGGTATGTCGCGCTGTACGGCTCGTGGCCCCAGGCATGGCCGCTCGCAGGTACTGCTGGGCGGTCACGTGGGGTTGAACCAGTCTTGCATAAACGCGATGCAGTGCAGCAGCTTGGGCGGCACGAACTGGCGCGCCGGGTACAGGGCATAGAGGGTCAGTTGTGGGCGCGCCGCCTGGGGCAGAACTTCCACCAACTGCCCGCTGGCGAGCTCCTGGTGACAGACGAAATCCGGCAGCAGGCCGATGCCCAGCCCGTCCAGTACCAGCTGCTTCATAAACAGCGTGCTGTTCACCCTAAGTGTGCCCTGGATGGCGATACCCCCCTCCAGTGGCCAGATGTGCTTGCCCTTGAAGTAACTGTACAGGAAGCCGTTGTGCCGCTGCAGGTGCTGGACCTCGGTGATGGGCGGATGGCGCAGCAGGTAGGTGGGTGCGGCGCAGACCTTGTAGCTGAAACAGGTCAGGGGTTTGCCCACAAAGCTGGAGTCGAAGGGACGGCTGCTGGCGCGCAAACCGAGGTCGAAGCCATGCTCGACCAGGTCGAGGGACTCGTCGCCCAGGTGAATATCCAGTTCGAGCTGTGGGTAGGCCTGCATAAAGGCGGAAAAGGCCCGCGACAGATCGGTCAGTCCAAGGGCCATGGGGGCGTTGATTTTCAACCTGCCGCGCGGTTGCGTTTGCTGGTCCTGAACATAGGCCTCGGCATCCTCCAGTTGCAGCAGCAGGGCGCGGCAGCGTTGCAGGTAGCCTTCGCCAACGGGAGTCAGTTGCAGGTTGCGGGTGGAGCGGTGGATCAGGCGTGCACCCAGCGTGGCTTCAAGGCGGCTGATTTCCTTGCTGACCAGGGATTTTGAACTGTTTTGCGCGTCAGCGACCTTGGTGAAACTGCCCAGGTCGGCCAGGCGAACGAAGAGGTGCATAGCCCGCAGTTTATCCACGATGTTTCCATTTTAAGAACAGTTCATCCCTATTCTAGGTCTTTATGTTGACAATGAGCGGCCGTAGGCTGAGATCCCTGTCCCAGTTCCGAGGCTTCGTTATGGATCGCTATTTTTACCCGGCTGGCGGCCGTACCCCTGTCGACCCGCCTGCGCAGCAGGGCTGCCAACGCTCGAATGGAGCCAGGACATGAGTTCCCTTGAGCGGCCACATGCCGATAACCCTTCCCGGGACGGACAGATCACGGCCTTCAAGGCGGTGCTGGCGTTGATGCAGGACTACTTCGATGGCCTCTATGAAGCCGACGTGGACAAATTGCGCGGCCTGTTTCATCCGGACGCCTACCTGAAAGCCCCCGGGCTGCGGCGCAGCCTGGAAGAGTGGCTGTCGCAGGTCGCCGCACGTCCCGTACCGAAGCAGCAAGGCGATGCCTATGGGTTCAAGGTGCTCGCCCTCGAGGTGCTCGAGGAACAGGCGATGGTCAAGGTGGACTGTCCGTTGCTTGGGCAGCGCTATCTGGACTTTCTCGGCTTGCTTAAGGAGAACGGCCGTTGGCTGATCGTCAACAAGATGTACGCCGTCGCCTGAGGCCGCGCGTTCGCCCGACGCGGCGGCCGCGAGGGTTGGCGACCATGGGTTCGCGGGACGTTGCCCCGCCTCAGGCATTAAGATGGGCGCCTGATTTCGTCCAAGGTTTTTGCCATGCGCATCCTGCACACCTCCGACTGGCACCTCGGCCAGCACTTTATGGGCAAGAGCCGCCAGGCCGAGCATCAGGCGTTTATGGCCTGGCTGATCGAACAGGTGCGGGTCCAGGGCGTGGATGCGCTGATCATCGCCGGCGATGTGTTCGACACCGGTGCGCCACCCAGTTACGCCCGCGAGTTGTACAACGGCTTTGTCGTCGCCCTGCGCGACACCGGCGCCGAATTGGTGGTGCTGGGCGGCAACCACGATTCGGTGGCCATGCTCGGGGAAAGCCGCAGCCTGCTGGCCCAACTGGGCACCCGGGTGATCCCGGGGGTCTGTGCCGAGCTTGAGCAGCAGGTGCTGGTGCTGCACGACCGCCAGGGCCAGCCCGGCGCCATCCTCTGTGCCATTCCCTTTATCCGCCCCCGGGATGTCCTGCTGAGCCAGGCCGGGCAAAGCGCCGAAGAAAAACAGCTGTCGTTGCAGGCGGCGATCCACCTGCACTACCAGCGGCTCTATGCCTTGGCCGAAAGCCGCCGCGACGAGCTGGGTGGTCGCTTGCCGATCATCGCCACCGGTCACCTGACCACCGTTGGCGCCAGCGCCAGCGAGTCGGTGCGCGAAATCTATGTCGGTGCCCTGGAGGCTTTTCCCACCAGCGCCTTTCCGCCAGCGGCCTATATCGCCCTGGGCCATATCCACAAGCCACAGAAGGTCGGCGGGCTGGAACATATCCGCTACAGCGGCTCGCCCATTCCCCTGAGTTTCGACGAGGCCCGGCAGCAGAAGGAAGTGCTGCTGGTGGAGCTGGACGAGGGCGGCCTGCGTGGCGTAACGCCGCTGGCGGTGCCACGCTTCCAGCCGCTGCTGGCGCTTTCGGGGTCATTGGCCGAGCTGCAGCTGGTGATAGGCGATGCGGCGCGCCACGGCACGGCGCAGTGCCCCGCCTGGCTGGAGATCCAGGTCAGCGGCGACGATTACCTCAGTGACCTGCAGCCGCGCATCGCCGCCCTGTGCGACGGCCTGCCGGTGGAGGTGCTGCGCATTCGCCGCGCCCGTGGTACGGCCACGACCCGCCTGCAGGCCGTGGCCCGGGAAACCCTGGACGAACTGAGCCCCGAGCAGGTGTTCGCCCAGCGCCTGGCTGGCGAGACCCTCGCCCCGGCCTTACAGGACCAATTGGAGGGGCTGTACCGCCAGGTGCTCGGCGAGCTGCAGGAGCAGCCGGCATGAAGATCCTCAGCTTGCGCCTGAAAAACCTCAACTCGCTCAAGGGTGAATGGAAGATCGATTTCCGGCGCGAACCCTTCAAGGACAACGGCCTGTTCGCCATCACCGGGCCCACCGGCGCCGGCAAGACCACCCTGCTGGACGCCATCTGCCTGGCCCTCTATCACCGCACCCCGCGCATGGCCAGCCTGTCGGGCAGCAACGAACTCATGACCCGGCACACCGCCGACTGCCTGGCCGAGGTCGAATTCGAGGTCAAGGGCCAGGGCTACCGCGCCTTCTGGAGCCAGCGCCGGGCCCGGGACAAGCCCAGTGGCGACTTGCAGCCGCCCAAGGCCGAGCTGGTGCGGATCGACCCGCTCAGCGGCGCCGGGCAGATCCTTAGCCATAAGCTCGGCGAAAAGCTGAAACTCACCGAAAGCCTCACCGGCCTGGATTTCGAGCGCTTCACCAAATCCATGCTGCTGGCCCAGGGCGGGTTTGCCGCCTTTCTCGAGGCCAATGCCAACCAGCGCGCCGAGTTGCTCGAGGAGCTGACCGGCACCGACATCTACGGGCAGATTTCCCAGCGGGTGTTCGAACGCACCCGCGAGGTGAAGATCGCCCTGGACCAGCTGCGGGCCCAGGCCGCCGGCGTCGAACTGCTCAGTGACGAACAGCGCGAGGCGCTGCAGGCCGAGGCGCGGGAGCGGGTGGCCGAGGAAGCGGCCCTGAGCGCCCGGCTCGGCCAGTTGCAGGCCCAGCGCCAGTGGTGCGAGGACTTGGCCAAGGCCGAACAGCAGCAGGACGCGGCACGGCAGCAGGCCGAGCAGGCCCGCCAGGCCCTGGCCGAGGCCCAGCCGCACCTTGAGCGCCTGGCCGCCAGCGAACCGGCCGCTCGCCTGCAGCCCTGGCATGCCGACTGGCAGGCCATCGAACAGGCGGTGGCGCGCAGCGAGCAGGACCTGGCGCAAACGGCCGGCAAGCAGCAGCAGGCCGCGCTGCGGCTCGGCCAGCAGCATTGGCAGGCCCATCAGCTGAGCCGGCAGATCGCCCAGGCGCAGCAGGCCGAGCTGGACCGGCTCGATGAGCAGCTTCGCCAATTGCAGCGCCACCTGGCCGAACACCCCCAGCACAGCCTGTTGGGCGAGCGGCTCAGCGGTTGGCGCCAGCAGTTCGAAGCGCGTCGGCAGCTCGGCCAGGAACTCGCCAGCCTGCGCGGCCAGCAGCGGCTGGAGCAGCAGGCCGAGCAGGACCTGGCGGTGCAAGTGCGGGCCCAGGACCAACTGCTGGCGGTCGAGCAGGGCCGGTTGACCGCGGCCATGGCTGCCGAAGCCGAGCAGCAGACCCAGTTGGACGCGTTGCTGGGTGGCCAGGCCGAGGCCGACTTGCGCCTGCAGTGGCAGCACCTGAGCGACCAGCAGCATGGGCTGGAGCGGCTGCAGCAGCTGGGCCGCAGCCGGCGACAGTTGGTGGACCAGGAAGCGCAGCTGAACCAGGCCCTGGCCGACAAGGGCGCGCTGCAGCAGGCCAGGACCCTCGAACTGGGCAAGCTGCGAACGGCCTACAAGGACCTCAAGCAGCAGGTTGTCGACAAGGAAAAATTGCTGGAGCAGGAGCAGCGCATCCAGGCGCTGGAGGCCCACCGTGCCCAGCTGCGGCCCGACGAAGCTTGCCCGCTCTGCGGCTCCCACGAACACCCGGCGATCGCCGCCTACCAGGCCCTGGATGGTTCTGCGACCCAGCGGGCCCTGGCGGACAAACGCTGCGCCCTGGAAGACCTGGCCAGTCTGGGCCAGGCCTTCGCTGCCGAGCTGGCGGCCCTGGCCGCCCATCTCGAGGAGTATCAGCGGCAATTGCAGCAGGGCCAGGCCGAGCAGCAACAACTGGACGAAGAATGGCAACGGCTGTGCCTGGCGCTCGGCCTCGAGTTGGCCGACGAGCCGGCCCTGGTCGCCCAGCAGGCGCGCCACGGCGCGGCCCTGGCCAACCTGCACAGCGCACTCGGCGAGCTGGAGCGGCTCAAGGCCGCGCTGGAGGCGTCGAAGGCCACACGCCAGGCCCTCGACGGCGGCTGTCTCGCGGCCGCCCAGCAGCGGGCGCTGTTGCACGAGCGCCAGCAGCACAACCAGAACCAGCTAAGCGCCAGCGCCGCGCGCCTGCAGGACCTGGATCGCCAGTCCAAGGAACTCGAAAACGCCCTGGCCACCGCCCTCGAGGCCCTGGGCCATGTCTTGCCGGCGGACGGCGGCGCTTGGCTGGCTGAACGGGAACGGGAATGGCAGGCCTGGCAGCAGGCCCAGGAACAGCTGCACCAGTTGGAGCGCCAGCAGCTGGCGCAACGCGCTGCGCGGGACAACACGACCCAACAGGCGACCCACTGGCAGCGGGGTTGGACCGCCCTCGCGCTGGACGCGCCGGCCGATCTGGCGCCCTGCGCCGAACCGGCGCCGGCCTTGCAAGAGGTCGAGGCCGAACTGCTCCAGACTCAGGCCCTGGCCCACGGGCTGCTGGGTCGCCAGCAGTCGCTGAGCGAACAGCTGCTGCGCCAGCAGCATGAACAGGTCGAGAAGACCCGGGTCTGGGTCCAGGCCCTGACCCAAAGCCCGTTCGTCGACGAATCAGCCTTTCGGACGGCGCTGTTGACCGACGAGCAGCGCGATGGGCTGCACGGCCTCAAGAGCGGCCTGGACAAGACCCTGACCGAGGCCGAGGCCCTGCAGGCTGCGGCGGAGCAAGGCCTGAGAGCGCTGCGGGCCGAAAATCGCGACGCGCTGGATCGCCAGCAGCTGGACGAACAGCTGCTGACGCTTGGCGAGCAGTTGAAAGGCCTCGGCCAGCGCCAGGGTGAAATACGCGCGCAACTGGAAGGCGACGAGGCTCGGCGCCGTGGCCAGCAAGGCCTGTTCGCCGAAATCGCCGCAAAGGGGCAGGTGCATGACCTCTGGCAGCACCTCAACGGTCTGATCGGCTCGGCCGATGGCGCCAAGTACCGCAAGTTCGCCCAGGGCCTGACCCTGGACCATTTGGTCTATCTGGCCAATCAGCAACTGCAGCGGCTGCATGGCCGTTATCAGCTCGGGCGGCGCGAGGGTGGCGACCTGGAGCTGGAGGTGGTCGACACCTGGCAGGGTGACGTGGCGCGCGATTGCAAGACCCTGTCCGGCGGCGAGAGTTTCCTGGTCAGCCTGGCGCTAGCGCTGGCCTTGTCCGACCTGGTCAGCCACAAGACCAGCATCGACTCGCTGTTCCTCGACGAGGGCTTCGGTACCCTGGATGGCGAAACCCTCGAGGTGGCGCTGGATGCCCTGGACGCCCTGAACGCCAGTGGCAAGATGATCGGCGTGATCAGCCATGTCGAGGCGCTCAAAGAGCGAATCCCGGTGCAGCTCAAGGTGCACAAGGGCGTGGGCATGGGCTATAGCGCACTGGACCGGCGTTTCGCCGTGGGCGATTAACGGCCTGCGGTTTGCCGCAGAGACTGACGCTGGAGCCTCCAAGGCAGGGCTCCTTGCCCATTCAAGGTCGATCAACTCCTGCACGGCTACCGTCAAACCCAGGGCACAGTCGTGCCGCTGCTCGCCTGGCATACTGCCGCTTCTGCTCGCCGTCATTGAGGGTGCCATGCGTTGGAACCGCCGTTTTTTCCCCTGCACCCTGTATATCCAGGTGCACGTCGATCGCTTGACCGGCCTGCACCTGGAATCGGGCAAGCAGCTCAGCGAGTCATCCGTGCTGGCCTTTCGGCAGGTGCAGAACAAGCGGGTCCCCCTGGCAATCGGCAGCGCCGCCCTGGCGCTCGCCGGGCAGCCGGGGGTGACCCTGAGCAATGGCTTCGAGCATCCGCGCACCTTGCTGGCGGATTTCTCCGTGGCAGAAGCCACCCTCAAATTGCTGGTCAAGGCACTGGTGCCGCCATCTTTGTTGCGACCCGCGCCCACGGTGATCGTGCACTTGCTCTCGCGCCTGGAGGGTGGCTTGACCCAGATCGAGGTCCGCGGATTCACCGAGCTGGCCCTGGTGGCGGGCGCCCGTAAGGCCTATATCTGGACGGGTGCGCCGCTGTCCAAGCAGGCATTGACCACCCTCGACTTCAGCGGCGCGTCCGGCCAGTTGTGGCTCCCGTAGCGGCCCGGTGCGCTGGGCTGTGCTCGTCCCAGGCGCAAACGGCACAGCCACTGTGAGCACGCTGCGTTGGGCCGCACAAATGCGCCAGCTGTCGGTCCAAACCCTTAGAGCGCTGACGCGGACGGTCCGCTGAACGGCAGCATCGGGGGCATTCCATGGCGGTAAACGCTGACAGTCGGCTGATCGAGGTCAAGGGGCTCACGCTCAACGTCTCGCTGCGGGGCAAGGGGCCACCCTTGTTACTGATCAATGGCCTGGGCGGCTTGATCCGTTCGTTCGATCCGCTGCGCGCCGGACTCAAGGACTTCACCACCATCACCCTGGATGTACCGGGGGTCGGTCTGTCGCAAAAACCGCCTTCGCCGCTGCGCATGCCGGCCCATGCCGAGGTGCTGGCGGCCCTGCTCGACGAACTGGGGCTGGCACGGGTGGATGTTTTTGGGGTCAGCTGGGGCGGGGCGCTGGCCCAGGAATTCGCCTTGCGCTATCCCGCGCGCGTCGGTCGGCTGATTCTTGCGGCCACCTCGGCGGGTCCGTTTTTGCTGATGAAACCGGGCGATCTGCTGGCCTTTTTCGGCACGGGGATC
The DNA here is from genome assembly GCF_040514055.1 of Pseudomonas sp. GTDB lineage: Bacteria > Pseudomonadota > Gammaproteobacteria > Pseudomonadales > Pseudomonadaceae > Aquipseudomonas. The sequence goes on along the minus strand of NZ_JBEVDL010000009.1, from coordinate 9,514 downwards.
AAAAGCCCCAGCCGCGCACTGGCCCAGCCCAGTGGCCGCAATTCGGCGCGCTCCTTGCTCAGGGTCGGCGGCGTGCACCGCATGGTCAGCCTGAACACCCGCTCCTACTACCACCAGATGATCGCCGTGCTCGGCTGGACCAGCCTCACCCGACTGTGGCGGTTGCGTGCGCCAACCCTGATCCTGGCGGGCGAAACCGACCCGGTGACGCGCCTGTACAACGCCCGCATCCTGAACAAGGCGATTCGTCGTTCGACCCTGGTGGTGCTGCCCGACGAGGGCCATTTTTTCATCGTCACCAGCGCTGCGGAGACCGCCGCTTCGATTCGCGCCTTTCTGCGTCCCGCCTCGCCAGCCTTGCCCGCGCCCGCGGCGCGACCAAGGGCGCCGAGCCGGGCAAAGGGCAGGGCTAAAGCGAAGGCCTGAGCACCAGTCTGGGGCCCGGACGAACCGGCCCCGACTCATGCGCGACGAGGTTTTTTTCATCTTTTCTTCACCGGCTTTTCACGGCGGCTCGCGCAGCCTGCGCTCGTGCCACCACCTGGCGGACGCGCCGCGTCAGGCCAGCCCTGCGAACGACCCCCGGATAACCACCATGAACAAGCTGCCGCAGATCACCCTGGCGTTCTGGGTGATGAAAATTTGCGCGACCACCCTCGGCGAAACGGCCGGTGACTTGCTGTCGATGACCCTGAACCTGGGCTACGCCCTCAGCACCCTGGTGTTGCTCGCAGCCTTTCTGGTGACGCTGGTGTTTCAGCTGTTCTCCACACGCTACCACCCGGCGCTGTACTGGTCGGTAATCCTCTCCACCAGCACGGCGGGCACCACCCTGTCGGATTTTATGGACCGGACCCTGGGGCTGGGCTACGCCAGTGGCTCGACGGTGCTGATTGGCCTGTTGCTGGCGGTGTTCGCCCTCTGGTACGCCAAGGAGCGTTCGCTGGCGGTCGACTCGGTGCGCAGCACCCGCGCCGAACTGTTCTACTGGACCGCGATCCTGATCTCCAACACCCTCGGCACGGCGCTGGGCGACTACCTGGCAGATGATTCGGGGCTGGGCTTTGCGGGCGGCGCGCTGCTGATCGGCGGGGCGATTGCGCTGGTGGTACTGGCCCGCTCGGTCACCCGGCTGTCGCCGGTGCTGCTGTTCTGGGTCGCCTTCGTCCTGACCCGGCCCTTTGGCGCAACCCTGGGCGACGTACTGACCAAGGGCCATGAACAGGGCGGCCTGGGGTTCGGCACGGTCGGCTCGTCCCTGGTCCTGCTCGGCGTGCTGCTGGTGCTGGTGGTCGTGGCCACGCTGCGCCAGGGGCGAGGCGTGGCGCCGGCCACGCTGCCCACTGCTGGCTAAAATGCCTGCCAGGCAGCGCCACTGATCCTGACTGTCGGTCCTGGCGGCTGTTTACTCGGCGCTGAGTTCGGCATCCCGCCGGCACTGCGCCTGCAGCTCGGCCCAGCCTTGCGGGCCGAGCTTTTCCAGGGTCTGGATATTGGCCTCGAAGATCACCTCGGCCTCGGGGAAGGCGGCCACCGCACGATCGATGCTGGCTTCGCGCAGGATATGCAGGGTCGGGTAGGGCGAGCGGTTGGTGGCGTTGCCGATGTCGTCCGGCTCGGTATCGGCGAACTGGAACTGCGGGTGGAAACTGGCGACCTGCAGCAGGCCGGCGTAGCCCAGTTCCTCCACTGCGGCGTCGGCCACTTCGAGGAAATCGTTGAAATCGAGAAAATCGTTCAGCGCGCCGGGATGCACCAGCAGGGTGGTGTCCACCTGCTCGGCCTGGCCTTCGGCGAGGGCGGTCAGCTCCTGGCACAGGGCTTCGAGCAGCGCTTCGGGTTCACTGGCTTCGCACAGTACGTAGCGGACCTGGCCCTTGACCTGCACGGCTTTGGCAAAGGGGCAGAGGTTCAAGCCGATCACGGCACGGTCGACCCAGGCGCGGGTCTCGGCAAGGGCGTGGGGGTAGAGGGTCATAGGGTCACCTGTTCGGGGCCGGTGGAAAGAGGCGGCGGGTGGGCCGCCGAGGGAAACCTCAGGCCTGCCAGGCTTCGACCTTGCCCTTGGCTTCGAGGAACTCGATCACCTGTTCGGCCTTGCCCAGTTTAAGCACCTTGATCAGGATCATGGCATCCAGGTAGCAATGGACAAAACAGCGCTTGTACAACGCGCTGTAGCCGGGAATGTGTTCGTGGATCATAAATACCGTGCCGCAGGCATGCTTGAGCATCCGCTCCTTGAGCTCGGGCTCCTCGATGCCGCGGTACAGCGCGCCAAAGGCCGGGGCCAGCTTGAACAGCGAGTCTTGGTCCATCTGTTCGCTCTGCTGGCGAATGACCTCGGCTTCCTCAAGGGCCTGCAGGACCTCGCGGGCCCAGCCTTTGATGGTGTTGGGCAGGGGCAGTCGGGTGTTCATGGGCGTGGCCTGGGCAAGTACGGAAAATGGGCGGCGAGTTTACCGCTGAACGCCCGGCCCTGGTACGCCTGGAGGGGCAAAATCGGGCACTGGCCGAAAGATGGCTTCCGGCCAGGCCACGCGATCGGCACCCTGGGTTTTTGCCTGCGGAGCGGCGATGACTTTCCCCTGGTCCAACCGGTTGTTAAGCCTGCACCGCTCGGCGGCCGGGCTGGCCGCCAGCTACCTCGAGGCGCTGCTGCCCGCGGCCCAGGCCTTGGGCCTGCAGGTCGAACCGCTGTTGGCCGACGCCGGGCTGTCACCGGCCCAGCTGCAACGCCAAGGGCAGCGGCTGCCCTTGTTCAAGGCTTTCGATTTGCTGCTGCGGGCCGAACAGCAAAGCGGCGATCCCTTGATCGGGCTGCGCCTGGGCTTGGCCGTGCGACCACGTGCCTTTCAACTGCTGGGCTATGCCGCGCTGAGCAGCGCGACCCTGGGCGACGCCATTGGGCAGTTGCAACGCCTGGAAACGCTGGTCTGGGACATTGGCCGGACCGAGTTGCGCGAGGAGGCGGGGGAGGCCGTGCTCAGCTGGCGGCCCGGGGCGTTGCCCTGGGTACCGCGCCAGGCGGTGGAGATTGCCCTGAGCGGCTGGGTAAGCCTGGGCCGGCGGTTGAGCGAGGGCCACGCCGAACCGCTGCGAATCGAGTTTCAGCATGCTCTGGCGGATGCGCCGCAGCGCTACGCGCAGTTGTTTGGCTGCGCGGTGCGCGGGAGTGCCGGGCGCAATGCGCTGATCTTTCCGCGCGCCTTGCTGCAGCTGCCCTTGCCCACGGCGGATCCGGTCCTGTGCCTGTGGATGCAGCGCCAGGCACAGGCGGAGCTGGCACAGGACGGCCTGACTGCTGGCCCATTGCGCGTGGCGCTGTGCGAGGCGCTGCCGCTGGGGGAGGTGCAGCAGCAGATCGCCGAGCGCCTGGGCCTCAGCGAGCGACAGCTGAAGCGGCGCCTGGCCGACGCCGGATTGTCCTTTGCCGTGCTGCAGGACGAAGTGCGCCAGGACCTGGCGCGGCTCTACCTGCAACACAGCGACCGTTCATTGGGCGAGATCGCCTATCAGCTGGGGTTCGCCGAGCAGAGCTGTTTTTCCAGGGCCTTCCGGCGCTGGCAGGGCTGTGCCCCCGGCGACTACCGCCGACAACAGCGTGCTCTGGCGGGTTGACCGCAGCGACCGGCTGCGCGCTCCTGGTCGGTCAAGTACGGACAGCGTGGGCAGGCGAAACTGGGGCCCTGTTTCCCTGGCCCCGGAGTGCCCCATGCCCCTTTATCTCGAACTGCCCTTGAGCGTTTTCGCCGGCCTGCTGCTCGGCAATTTCACCGAATGGTGGTTTCACCGCAAGGTGCTGCATGGCCTGGGGCGCCGCCGCGGCACTTTCTGGAGCTTTCATTTCCACGAGCACCATCGCAATGCGCGTCAGCATGCGTTTCGCGATCCCTGCTACGGCCAATTCCCGCTGGGTTGGCATGCCCAGGGCAAGGAAGCCTGGGCGCTGATCGTCGCCAGCCTGTCGATCTTGCCCTTGGTCCTCTGGGCCCCCTGGTTATGCCTGACCCTCTGGTACTGCGCCCTCAATTATTACCTGACCCATAAAAAAGCCCACGAGCAGCCGGACTGGGCCCGACGGCACCTGCCCTGGCACTACGACCACCATATGGGCCCCAACCCACACGCCAACTGGTGCGTGACCAAACCCTGGAGCGATTGGTTGCTGGGGACCCGCGAGCCGTTTCTGGGCACGTCGGGCCAATCCCCAGCAGCGCGCTGAGCGTCCCCCGGCAGCGAGGTCGAAGGCCGGCCAACGGACCCTGGCGATGATTCACCCAGGGTCGCGAGGCTCTGGCTGGCGACTTCAGCTATAAGACCAGCGGCGTCAGCGCGCGCGCCGAACCCTGGAACTAAGTTCCCGCGGTCGACTCCTCCCCACTAGGACCGAGCTCAGACGGGGGGACCATGGGAAGCGGCAGCGCGCATTCTGTGCAGTTTTACGAGAACGACAGTTTCCTGATCAGCAGCGTGACCGAGTACATCGGGGCAGCGCTCAGTGGCGGCGACCAGGGCATTGTGATTGCCACCCAGCCGCATTTGCAGCAGCTCGAGCAGAGCCTGCGGGCCCGAGGCTTATTGCCCGAGGCGGACGTCGAACTCAATCGGCGTTTCATCGCCTTGGAGGTCGATCAGTTGCTGCCGCTGTTTATGGACGACGGCATGCCGGACCGGGTGCGCTTCCTTGAGGAAGTCGGCGCGATCATCGTCCAGGCCGCCACCAATCATGCGGGTCATTTGTATATCTACGGTGAAATGGTGGCGATACTCTGCGGGCTCGAATCCTGCTCGTTGCTCGCGTTGGGCAAACATGAGGCCGCCCTGCAGGTGGAAGGTTATTTCAACGAACTGCTGGAGCGGCATCATTTCACCTTGCTCTGCGGTTATCCGCTGAGCGCCTTCCCCAAGGAACAGGACCGTAGCGTGTTCCGCCAGGTCTGTGAGCTGCACAGCGCCGTGCTGCCGGCCGAAAGCTACGATCCACAGGCGGACGTCGGCGCCCTGCGGCGCGATGTCGCCGACCTCCAGCAGCAAGCCTTCGCCCTGGCGGCCGAAGTGCATGACCGCCTGCTGGTCGAACAGGCGTTGCGGGAAGTGAATTTTGACCGACTGACCGGCTTGCCCAACCGCAATGTATTGCAGCAATGCCTGGAGATGGAGATCAAACGGTCGAACCGCAGCCATTTGCCGTTGGCCCTGCTGTTTATCGACCTTGACCATTTCAAGGAGATCAACGACACCCTGGGGCATCAGATCGGTGATCAGTTGCTTCGGCAAGTCGGGCAGCGCCTGTCCAGCTATGTGCGGGGCACCGATACGGTGGCGCGTTTCGGCGGCGACGAATTCATCATAACCCTCGGCGAATTGCAAAATGTGGATACCGCCACTGACCTGGCGCAACGCATCCTCGAGGGTTTGAGCCAGGCCTTTCAACTGAGCGGCGAAGAAGCTTATATCTCCGCCAGCATCGGCATCACCCTCTACCCTCAGGACGCGCTTAACGCCAGCGACCTGTTGCGCAATGCCGACCAGGCCCTGTACCACTCGAAAGGGGCGGGGCGTAACCGCTTCAGCTACTTTACCGCCAGCATGCAGGAGGTGGCGCAGATGCGCATGACCCTGAGCAACGACCTGCGGCGCGCGATCAACGGTAACCAGTTGCAGGTGTTTTACCAGCCGATAGTCGACCTGGCGTCCGAGCAGATATGCAAGGCGGAGGCCCTGCTGCGCTGGTGGCATCCGGAGCAGGGCCTGATCAGCCCGAATCGGTTTATCCCGATCGCGGAACACAATGGCCTGATCGTTTCGATCGGTGATTGGGTGTTTCACGAGGCGCTGCGCCAAGCCAGTGGCTGGCGCGCCTTGCGCGCCGACTTCACGGTTAACGTCAACGTATCGCCCGCGCAGTTTTACCGCTGCAATGGCCCTTACCACGGCGAGTGGCTGCGTCAATGCGAAAACCCTGACTACCTCGTCGGCAATGGTCGTCCGCCGATCGGGCTGGAGATTACCGAAGGCTTGCTGCTCGCCTCCAATGCGTCGGTCATTCAACAATTGCGGGCGTTTCAGGTCGCCGGCATGCAGCTGACGCTGGACGACTTCGGCACCGGCTATTCGTCGCTGTCCTATTTGCGCAAGTTCAAGATCGACTTTATCAAGATCGACCAATCCTTCGTTTGCAACCTGGAACAGGACCCGGACAGCGTCGCGTTATGCGACGCGATAATCGTGATGGCGCACAAGCTGGGCTTGAAGGTAGTGGCCGAAGGGGTTGAAACCCGGCAACAGTGCGACACCCTGCGTCGCGCCGGCTGCGACTTCGGCCAAGGCTTTCTGTTCGGCGCCGCGCTGGCCCGTGACCAGTTCGAGGCCTTGTTAAAAGCACAGTACCCCTCGACGCCACCTGGCCCGCTGACGTAGGCGCGGCCTGTGGCCGCGACTCTGAGCCCCGGCAATGGCGCTATAAAGCCACGAGGCGCATGATCGAGGCCTTACCCAGCCCCGCAGGCGCCTCGACCATGGAACGGACACCCGCTGCACCCTCGGCCCTGGGCCGGTTTTTGCGACTGGCCGGCACCGGCACGCGTATTGCCGGCAACCTGCTCGGCCAGCAACTGCGGCCGGGCGCCACCGATTGGCAACCGGTCGGCGACTTGCTCGGCAGCGTCCTGGGCGAAATGAAAGGCCCGGTGCTCAAGCTGGGTCAGTTGGCCTCGCAGTGGGAAGATGTGTTGCCGGCGCCGGTGGCGCAGGCCCTGGCGCAGTTGCAGAATCGCGTGCCGGCCTTGCCCTTCGAGGCCCTGCTGCCGCACCTGGAAGCCGTGTATGGCGAGGACCTCGGGCATTTTTTCCGGAGCGTCGAGGCGCAGCCCTTCGCGGCCGCCTCGCTGGGCCAGGTGCACCGCGCCGTGGGCCTGGACGGCCAGGCGCTGGTGCTTAAGGTGCAGTACCCGGGCATTGCCGAGATCTGTGCCGCCGACATGCGCCAATTGCGCCGTCTGCTGCCCCTGGGGCGGTTGTTCAGGGCGCCGGCGGCGCAGCTGGAGGGGGTTTACCGCGAACTGGAAGCGGCGATCGCCGACGAACTCGACTATGCAGCGGAAATGCAGCGGTTGTGCCGCTTTACCGCGTTTTTTGCCGACTGGCCCGGGCTGCGCCTGCCCGTGCCCCAGGTCGAACTGTGCCGGCCCGGCGTGCTGGTGCTGACCGACGAGCCGGGCCTGCCCTTCGCCGAGGTGGGCCAGGCCAGCCTTGAGGTGCGTCAACGCCTGGCCGTGACCCTGGTGCGCTGGCTCGGCGCCCAGGCGTTCGAGCTGGGGTTGTTGCATGCCGACCCCCATCCGGGCAATTTCGCCTACACCGAGGCCGGCGAGCTGGTGGTCTATGACTTCGGCTCGGTGCAGGCCTTGGGAGCCCCCCTGCGTGAGGCCTATGTGCAGCTGTTTCGCGCCCTGCAGGCACAGGATTCGGCCCAGCTGGAAAATGCTTTCCAGGCCCTGGGCACACGGCAGCCCTCGTCCACGGTACCCAATGGCCTGTATCGCCGGCTGCACGGCCTGCTCGGGCCGCTGCTGCAACCGGGCGAGAATTGGGATTTCGCCGAAACGCCGATTCACCAGCAATTGATGGCCCTGATGCCCAATGTGCTGGGCGCCCTGGGCAGCCTGCAACCCTCGCCCAGTACGTTGCTGGTCAATCGCACCCTGGAAGGGCACTACTGGAACCTCTGCCGCCTGGCCGTCGCGGTGCCGGTGGCGGATTTACTGGAACCCTGGATGGTGCCGGAGCCTGTTGCCTGAGCCACAGCGGCGGGGTGTCGCCGGACAGCGTGCCGAGGCCCTTGATCGTCATACCCCCTAGGTAGGTATCCCGGCGCGCGGGCTTTCGGTTGCTCGCCGAGGCCACGCTACTTCCGCAGGAAGGTGTCGGTTGCCCTTGATCGTCATACCCGCGTAGGCGGGTATCCAGGCGCGCGGACTTCCGGCTGCTCGCCTTTGCCCTCGGCGGGCCGTTGCCGGACGGCGCGCGGAGGCCGCCCTACAGGTTCGTGGGCAGCGGGTTTATTCGCCGAGCGGCGAGGGCAGGGGGGCGGCGGCCGGGTCGGGAAAGTAGCTGCCGTTCTGGAAGTTCTCGAAGTAGCGCTGGTATCGCCCATCGGCCCGGTACTGTGCCAGTCGCTGGTTGAAACGCTGCATCAGCGCCTGGCTGCCTGGCAGACGCTTGGGCAGCATCAGGTAGCTGGCGTTGTTGAGCAAGGGCTTGGGATGGTGAGTGATCTTGGCCAGGTCTTGCGCCGGGAAGTGCTTCATCAGCGCGTAGTAGCCGACATTGACCTCCTGCGGGTAGAGCACCACCCGCTCCTTGAGCAGCTTCTCGAAGTTCTGCTGATCGCTGGAGACCCGTTCCATGCTGAAGGTGCCGGCCGCGAGTGCGGCATCGAAGGCCGGACCGTAGCTGTACTCGAGGCCGCCGCCCAGGGTCATGCCCTTGAGGTCGTCGAGCTGCTGCCAGTCGAAGGGAAAACTTTTAAGGTGGAAGAATACGAACTGTTCCTCCAGTACCGGGGCGCTAAAGAGAAAATCCGCTTCACGCTCGGTCTTGTGCATCCAGATCGCGCTGGCGGCCACTCGACCGCTGGCCGCCTCGGCATAGGCCCGTGGCCAGGGCAGGCGCTTGTAGCTGACCCGGTAACCCTCGTCGGCGAATATATCGCTGATCAGGTGCGCCACCACACCATCGTGTTTCAGGTCCGCCGACAGGTAGGGAGGCCAGTCGCCGATACTGATCGACAGCGGTTGCAAGACCTCGGCCCGCGCCACGCCACTGAGCAGGATCGAGCAGAGCCACAGGTTCGCGCACTTCATCCGCTCTCCCCACCATCATCACGGTACTGCAGGGCAGTATTGCGCATTCCGCTGGCTGCCGCAGCCCAGGCTGCGCCGTTACCGCGACTTAGGCATCAAGTCGCAGGTAGCGCGCGTCTGGCGCAGCACCGCTACAGCCCTGTCGTAGGCTCCGCGCGTTGTGCGCCCGGGGCGCCCCAGCGCGCGCGTGCCCAGGCGCCCTGCTGGGTGCTGTCGAGAAAGGTCCAGGCGACAAAACGGCTTTGTTTCTGGCCCTGGGCCATGTCGACGGTGCGCACGGCCTGGGCACCGGCCTTGCTCACCGCTGCCAGCAAACCGGGCAGGTTGCTGGCCTTGGAGACCAGGGTACTGAACCACAGCACCTGGTGAGCCACCAGCCGGCTTTCCTCGACCAGTTGCCGGACAAAGGCCGCTTCGCCGCCCTCGCACCAGAGCTCGGCGGCCTGGCCACCGAAATTCAGCACCGGCAGCTTGCGACTAGGGTCCTGCTTGCCGAGGTTGCGCCATTTGCGGCTGCTGCCGCGGGTGGCCTCGGCCAGCGAGGCATGGAAGGGCGGATTGCACAGGGTCAGGTCGAAGCGCTCTTCGCTTGCCAGCAGGCCCTGCAGTATCTGTTTTTTCTGCGGTTGCAGGCGCAGCTCGATGGCCCC
>NZ_JBEVDL010000005.1:0-94435 GCF_040514055.1 Pseudomonas sp. | reverse complement strand
AAAAATTGGCACGGCATCTGCTATGTCTACCGCATAACAAAAACAATAAATTGCAGTAACCCAATAAAAACAAAACGTATCGGCTCTGACACAACAAGAACAACACGGACAGAGACGCAGCTAACAGATTTTTTTGGAGTGGATCGCTTTTCGAGGCCTTGGCCTCACAACCGGGCAGAGAACAACAAAACTACCCTCAGGTAGCTCCCGAACTGGTTGGACAGGTGCTCTCATCGAGCAGCAGTAGAAGCAGCATCAGCGCTCAAAAAAATACGTTTGCTCTTAACCCCGGTTGGGGGTAGCTCAAAAACGCAAAAGAGGCCGGTTGCCAAAAACAACAACAGACCGCCTAAAAACAAAAAAGAGCATGCAACAGAAACTTGAAGGGGAGCCTCGGCTCCCCTTCGTGCTGTCTGGTCATTTAATTCGTCAATCCCCTCCTCTCCCGCGCTTTCTCCCCGTTGACAGCCCATTGCCCCAAGGCTTACGTTAACGTAAAGGTGATACCCATTATTGCTGCCAGACAGCACTCCAAAAACAATAGGGAATTCCAGCACCATGAACTACCCGACCCTCAATTTTGCCCTCGGCGAAACCATCGACATGCTGCGCGATCAGGTTCAGCACTTCGTTGCCGCCGAAATCGCCCCGCGTGCGGCGCAGATCGACCAAGACAACCTGTTCCCTGCCGACATGTGGCGCAAGTTCGGTGAAATGGGGCTGTTGGGGATCACCGTCGGCGAAGAGTACGGCGGCGCCGGGCTGGGCTATCTGGCCCATGTGGTAGCGATGGAAGAAATCAGTCGCGGGTCGGCGTCGGTGGCGCTGTCCTACGGCGCGCACTCGAATCTGTGCGTCAACCAGATCAATCGCAACGGCAATCCCGAACAGAAGGCTCGTTATCTGCCTAGGCTGATTTCCGGCGAACACATCGGGGCGCTGGCCATGAGCGAACCCAATGCCGGCTCCGATGTGGTGTCGATGAAGCTTCGCGCAGACAAGCGCGGCGACCGCTACGTGCTCAACGGCAGCAAGACCTGGATCACCAACGGCCCCGACGCCAACACCTACGTGATCTACGCCAAGACCGACCTGGAGAAGGGGGCGCACGGTATCAGCGCCTTTATCGTCGAACGCGACTGGAAAGGTTTTTCCCGTGGCAGCAAATTCGACAAGCTCGGCATGCGTGGCTCCAACACCTGCGAGCTGTTCTTCGACGATGTCGAAGTCCCGGAGGAAAACGTGCTGGGCCAGCTCAACGGCGGCGTGCGGGTGCTGATGAGCGGCCTGGACTACGAGCGCGTGGTGTTGTCCGGCGGCCCCACCGGGATCATGCAGGCCTGCATGGACGTGATCGTGCCCTATATCCATGACCGCAAGCAGTTTGGCCAGAGCATCGGCGAATTCCAGCTGATCCAGGGCAAGGTGGCCGATATGTACACCCAGCTCAATGCCAGCCGGGCCTATCTCTACGCCGTGGCCCAAGCCTGCGACCGTGGCGAGACCACCCGCAAGGACGCCGCCGGGGTGATCCTCTACACCGCCGAGCGCGCCACGCAGATGGCCCTGGATGCGATCCAGATCCTCGGTGGCAACGGCTATATCAACGAGTTCCCCACTGGCCGCCTGTTGCGCGATGCCAAGCTCTACGAGATCGGTGCTGGCACCAGTGAGATCCGCCGCATGCTGATCGGTCGCGAGCTGTTTAACGAAACGAAATAAGCAAACAAGCGGCAAGCCACAGGCTACAAGCTGAAGCGCGCTGATCCTTTACTTGCCGCTTGTAACTTGAAGCTTGCGCCCCTACGGAGTCGGTTTATGACCACCCTGCACACCCAGCTCAACACGCGCTCGCCGGAATTTACCGCCAACCGCGCGGCCATGCTGACCCAGGTCGAGGACCTGCGTGCCCTGCTCGGCCGAGTCCAGGACGGCGGCGGCGCCAAGGCCCAGGAGCGGCACACCTCACGGGGCAAGCTGCTGCCGCGCGAACGCATCGACTGCCTGCTCGACCCCGGTTCGCCCTTTCTGGAGATCGCTCCGCTGGCCGCCCATGAGGTGTATGGCGAGGAGGTGCCGGCTGCCGGGGTGATCGCCGGCATCGGCCGGGTCGAAGGCGTCGAATGCCTGATCCTGGCCAACGACGCTACGGTCAAGGGCGGCAGCTACTACCCGCTGACGGTGAAAAAACACCTGCGCGCCCAGGCCATCGCCCAGGAAAACCGCCTACCGTGCATCTACCTGGTGGACTCCGGCGGCGCCAACCTGCCGCGCCAGGACGAGGTTTTTCCCGACCGCGAGCATTTCGGCAGGATCTTCTTCAACCAGGCCAATATGAGCGCCCAGGGCATCCCGCAGATCGCCGTGGTCATGGGCTCCTGCACCGCCGGTGGGGCCTATGTGCCGGCCATGGCCGACGAGGCGATCATGGTCCGTCAACAGGCCACCATTTTCCTCGCCGGCCCGCCACTGGTGCGCGCCGCCACCGGCGAAGTGGTCAGCGCCGAGGACCTGGGCGGTGCCGATGTGCATTGCCGGACCTCCGGAGTCGCCGACCACTACGCGGAAAACGACGAACACGCCCTGGCCCTGGCCCGGCGCTGCGTGGCCAACCTGAACTGGCGCAAGCTCGGGCAGTTGCAGAGCCAGGCGCCGCGCCTGCCGCTCTACGCCCTGGACGAGGTCTACGGGGTGATCCCGGCCGACGCCAAGCAACCCTTCGACGTGCGCGAGGTGATCGCCCGGCTGGTCGACGGCTCGGTGTTCGATGAATTCAAGGCGCTGTTCGGCAGCACCCTGGTCTGTGGCTTCGCCCACCTGCAGGGTTACCCCATCGCGATCCTGGCCAACAACGGCATCCTGTTCGCCGAGTCGGCGCAAAAAGGCGCGCACTTCGTCGAACTGGCCTGCCAGCGCGGCATTCCGCTGCTGTTCCTGCAGAACATCACCGGTTTTATGGTCGGGCAAAAGTACGAGGCCGGTGGTATCGCCAAGCATGGCGCCAAGCTGGTCACCGCGGTGGCCTGCGCCAAGGTGCCGAAGTTCACCGTGATCATCGGCGGCAGTTTCGGTGCCGGTAACTATGGCATGTGCGGGCGGGCCTACGACCCCCGGTTTCTCTGGATGTGGCCCAATGCCCGGATCGGCGTGATGGGCGGCGAGCAGGCCGCCGGCGTGCTGGTGCAGGTCAAGCGCGAGCAGAGCGAACGCAGTGGCCAAGCCTTTTCCGCCGAGGAGCAGGAGGCGATCAAACGCCCGATCCTGCAGCAGTACGAAACCCAGGGCCATCCCTACTACTCCAGCGCACGGCTCTGGGACGACGGTGTGATCGACCCGGCGCAGACCCGTGAGGTACTGGGCCTGGCACTGTCCGCCGCGCTCAACGCGCCGATCGAGCCGACCCGTTTCGGCGTGTTCCGCATGTAATAAACACAGCGACAAGCTGCAAGTCATCGACTTCAAGCCGCGCTTCTTCCAGCCGCTTGGAGCATGGGGCTTGCCGCTCGAGGAACGAGAGATGACCGACTTCAGCACCGTGCAACTGGACATCGACGCCCGCGGCGTCGCCAGCCTCTGGCTCAACCGGCCGGACAAGAACAACGCCTTCAATGCGCAGATGATCCGTGAGTTGCTGCAGGCTCTGGACCTGGTGCAGGCCGATCGCAGCATCCGCTTCCTGCTGCTGCGCGGCCGCGGCCGGCATTTTTCCGCCGGCGCGGACCTGGCCTGGATGCAGCAGTCGGCGACCCTGGACTACAACGCCAACCTCAACGATTCCCGCGAGCTGGCTGAATTGATGTACACGCTGCACCGGCTGAAGCTGCCGACCCTGGCCGTGGTCCAGGGCGCGGCCTTTGGCGGGGCCCTGGGCCTGATCAGCTGCTGCGACATGGCGATTGGCGCCAGCGACGCGCAGTTCTGCCTGTCGGAAGTCCGTATCGGCCTGGCGCCGGCGGTGATAAGCCCCTTTGTGGTGCAGGCCATCGGCGAGCGCGCGGCGCGGCGTTATGCCCTGACCGCCGAGCGCTTCGACGGCACACGCGCCCAGCAACTGGGCCTGCTGGCCGAGTGCTACGGCCCCACGGTCCTGGACCAGGCCATCGACGACTGGATCGACACCCTGCTGCTCAACAGCCCCCAGGCCATGCAGGCGAGCAAGACCCTGTTGCTGGAAGTCGGCGGCGGCGAACTGACCCCGGCGCTGCGCCGTTACACTGAGAACGCTATCGCCCGCATCCGTGTCAGCCCCGAGGGCCAGGAAGGCCTGCGGGCCTTTCTGGACAAACGTAAACCGGCCTGGCAGAACGCCCAGGAAGAGGAATGACGATGAAAGGTACCCCTGCTCCCACCGTCGCCGCGTTGGCGCCTCTGCCCCTCACCCGCCTGTTGGTGGCCAACCGGGGCGAAATCGCCTGCCGCGTGATGCGCACCGCCAAGGCGCTGGGCATCGATACGGTGGCGGTGCACAGCGCCGTCGATCGCGGCGCCCGGCATGTGCGCGAGGCCGACCTGAGCGTTGACCTGGGCGGGGCCAAACCGGCCGAGAGCTACCTGCTGATCGACAAGCTGATCGCCGCGGCCCAGGCCAGCGGCGCCCAGGCCATCCATCCCGGCTATGGCTTTCTCTCGGAAAATGCCGCCTTCGCCCGCGCCATCGAGCAGGCCGGACTGCTCTTTCTCGGCCCACCGGCCAGTGCCATCGACGCCATGGGCAGCAAGTCGGCGGCCAAGGCGCTGATGGATACCGCCGGGGTGCCCCTGGTGCCCGGTTACCACGGCGAGGCCCAGGACCTGGCGAGCTTTCGCGACGCGGCCCAGCGTATCGGTTACCCGGTGCTGCTCAAGGCCACCGCCGGGGGCGGCGGCAAGGGCATGAAAGTGGTCGAGCAGGAAAGCGAGTTGGCCGAAGCCCTGGCTTCGGCCCAACGCGAGGCGCTGTCGTCCTTTGGCGACGCGCGCATGCTGGTGGAAAAATACGTGCTCAAACCGCGCCACGTGGAAATCCAGGTGTTCGCCGATCGCCACGGCCACTGCCTGTACCTCAACGAGCGCGACTGCTCGATCCAGCGCCGCCACCAGAAAGTGGTCGAGGAAGCCCCGGCCCCCGGGCTGTCGGTCGAGTTGCGCCAGGCCATGGGCGAAGCCGCCGTCAAGGCCGCCCAGGCGATCGGCTATGTCGGTGCCGGCACGGTGGAGTTCCTGCTGGACGAGCGCGGCGATTTCTTTTTCATGGAAATGAACACCCGCCTACAGGTCGAGCACCCGGTCACCGAGGCCATCACCGGCCTCGACCTGGTGGCCTGGCAGATTCGCGTGGCCCGCGGCGAACCCCTGCCGCTGACCCAGGACCAGGTGCCCTTGCACGGCCACGCCATCGAGGTACGGCTGTATGCCGAAGACCCGGAGCATGATTTCCTGCCGTCCACCGGCACCCTCAGCCTGTACCGGGAATCCGCCGCCGGCCCCGGCCGGCGGGTGGACAGCGGTGTCAGCGAAGGCGACGAAGTCTCGCCCTTTTACGATCCGATGCTGGGCAAACTGATCGCCTGGGGCGAAAACCGCGAGGAAGCCCGCCTGCGCCTGCTGAGCATGCTCGAGGAAACTGCCGTGGCCGGTGTGCGCACCAACCTGGCGTTCCTGCACCGGGTACTGGCCCACCCGGCCTTTGCCGCCGCCGAACTGGACACCGGCTTTATCCCGCGCCACCAGGCACAACTGCTGCCGGCAGCCACCGAGCTGCCCGAGGCCTTCTGGCGCTGTGCGGCCGATGCCTGGGCCCAGAGCGAACCCGCCCGGGCGCGTGCCGACGACCCGCACTCGCCCTGGGCCGCTACCACCGGCTGGCGTGCCGGCCTGCCCAGCCGTCGCGCGCTGCACCTGAGTTGCGCCGGGGTCGAGCGCCAGGTACGCGCCCCAGGCACGGCGCGGCTGCACGGGGAGATCCTGTGGGTCGAGCAAACCTGTGACACGGGCCCGGCGCTGGCCAAACGGCTCAAGGCCATTCGCCAGGAGGCGGTGCTGTACCTGGAGTGGAACGGCGAGTTGCAGCGCATCGAAGGCTTCGACCCGATCGCCGCGGCGGAGGCCAGCCACGGCACCCAGGGTGGCCTGACAGCCCCCATGAACGGCAGTATCGTACGGGTGCTGGTGGAAGCCGGCCAGGCGGTTGAGGCCGGCACCACGCTGGTGGTGCTGGAAGCAATGAAAATGGAGCACAGCATCCGCGCGCCCCAGGCCGGGATTGTCAAGGCGCTGTACTGCGCCGAGGGCGAGATGGTCAAGGAAGGCACGCCGTTGGTGGAACTGGAGGCCGTGCCTTAGGGCACGCTCCCCACCAGAGCGGGCCACCCCACGTCGGCGCCTTTTCGTCATTCCCGCGCAGGCGGGAATCCAGCCCTTGGCCAAGCCGGGCCACGGCGCTGGATCTCCACCCTGCCGTTCAATTTGAGGACCGTTATGAACCTTCCGCAACATGTCCGCCTGGTCGAAGTCGGTCCCCGCGACGGCCTGCAGAACGAAGCCCAGCCCATCGCCGTGGCCGACAAGGTGCGCCTGGTCGACGACCTGTCGGCCGCCGGCCTGTCCTATATCGAGGTCGGCAGTTTCGTCTCGCCCAAATGGGTGCCGCAGATGGCCGGCAGCGCCGAAGTATTTGCCGACATCACCGCGCACCCGGGCGTGACCTACGCGGCGCTGACCCCCAATCTGAAGGGGCTGGAAGCGGCCATTGAGGCCGGCGTCAAGGAAGTGGCAGTGTTTGCCGCCGCTTCCGAGGCGTTTTCCCAGCGCAACCTCAACTGCTCCATCGGCGAAAGCCTGGCGCGCTTTGCACCGGTCATGGAGCTGGCGCGCCAGCACGGCATTCAGGTGCGCGGCTATGTCTCCTGTGTGCTCGGCTGCCCCTACGAGGGCCAGGTCGCGCCCCAGGCGGTGGCCCAGGTGGGTCGTGAACTGTACGCCATGGGCTGCTACGAGGTGTCGCTGGGCGACACCATTGGCACCGGCACCGCGGGCGCCACCCGCGCCCTGTTCGAGGCGGTCGGCCGCGAAGTGCCCCGCGAGCGCTTGGCCGGGCATTTCCACGACACCTATGGCCAGGCCTTGAGCAACCTCTACGCCGGCCTGCTGGAAGGCATCAGCGTGTTCGACAGCTCGGTGGCGGGCCTGGGCGGCTGTCCTTACGCCAAGGGCGCCACCGGCAACGTCGCCAGCGAGGATGTGCTCTACCTGCTCGATGGTCTGGGCATTCACACCGGCATCGACCTCGATCGGCTGATCGCCGCCGGCCAGCGCATCTGCGACGTGCTGGGTCGTGCCAACGGCTCACGGGTGGCCCGGGCCCGGCTGGCGGCGCGGGGCTGATTTCCCGCCGGTGGCGGGCTATCGCTGGACAGCGCGCCGAGGCCGCCCCAGGTTCTTGCCCGGTGCCCGGTGCCCGGTGCCCGGTGATCCGTTGGCCCGTCTGCCTGGCGGCTAGCCAGGTACGGGCCTGGCTGGATAAGCTGCGTCACCCCCCCTGCGTGCGCCGCGCCTGGACGCGCTACGCCCTCCCGCTCGAGACCCCCATATGGACCACGCCGAGAGCCTCAAGGATTACCAGCGGGTGCGCCTGCTGGCGATCCGTTCGCTGTTCGAGATCGTCGAGCAATCCAGCGAAGGCACCATCATCGTCGACCGCGACGCTCGCATCGTTTGGATGAACGAACGTTATGCCCGGCGCTTTGGCCTGGACAACGCCGAACAGGCGATCGGCCAGCCCTGCGAAGCGGTGATTCCCGGCAGCCTGTTGCGCCAGGTGGTGCGCACTGGCCAGCCGATCCTGCTGGACATGCTCGATACGCCCAAAGACCCGCTGGTGGTGATGCGCCTGCCGATCCACGACGATGCGGGTACTGTCATCGGCGCCATCGGTTTTGCCCTGTTCGACGAGCTCAAGGCCCTGTCGCCGCTGCTCAGCCGCTACCAGCGCATGCAGGCGGAACTCGCCTCGACCCGCTCGTTGCTGCAGGCACGCCAGGCCAAATACAGCTTCGCGCACTTTATTGGCACCAGCGCCGCCAGCTTGGAGGTCAAGCGCCTGGCACGCCGCTGTGCCGGCAGCGATTCGGCGGTCCTGCTGCTGGGCGAAACCGGCACCGGCAAGGAATTGCTGGCCCATGCAATCCACCAGGCCTCGCCGCGGGCGGCCAAGGCCTTTGTCAGCATCAACAGCGCGGCCATCCCGGAAAACCTGTTGGAAGCCGAATTTTTCGGCACCGCCCCGGGTGCGTTCACCGGCGCCGAGCGCAAGGGCCGCAGCGGCAAACTGCGCCTGGCCGAAGGCGGCAGCCTGTTCCTCGACGAAATCGGCGACATGCCGCTGACCTTGCAAAGCAAGCTGTTGCGGGTGCTGCAGGAGAAGGAGTTCGAGCCGGTCGGCTCCAACGAGGTGCTGCGCTGTGATATTCGCCTGATCGCCGCCACCTCCATCGACTTGCAGGCGGCGGTCCAGGCCGGACGTTTTCGCGCCGACCTCTACTACCGTCTGAATGTCCTGCCGATCGCCGTACCGCCCCTGCGCGCGCGTCTGGACGACTTGCCGGCGCTGTGCGAGGCCCTGCTGGAGGAACTGCGCGGCCCGCACCCGCATCCCCACGAACTGGACGCCCAGGCCCGGGCGCTGCTGGCCGAGCACGCCTGGCCGGGCAATATCCGCGAGCTGCGCAATGTACTGGAGCGCGCCGTGCTGGCCAGCGACGAACCGCAACTGGACCGCGCCGCCATCCACGCGGCCATCGGCCCCTTGCAAGCCCTACCGCCTGGCGGGGCGGCCGCGGCAGCTGACTCGTCCTTCCACCTGGCCCGCGATGCCTTCGAGCGACAACTGATCGCCAGTACCCTGCAGCGACACGCCGGCAACGTCACCACGGCCGCCCGGGCCCTGGGCCTGGGCCGATCCACCCTGTACAAAAAACTGCTCGCCCTGGGCTTGCAGTCTTGAAATCAAGACATCGTCTCAATTACGAGACAAGCCGTAAAAGCCTTTGCTGTGGGCCTGCGACCCCGTTGCGCATCCAGCTGTCTCTATAACGGGAATTTATCGGCATTCCGAATCCGAAAATAATAATTAAAACCATATAAATCAGTAACCTATAGATTTGGCACGAAATCCGCTTAGGGACTTCGCAGCGGCTCGACCGCTGCCGACAACAATAACAATCAGCCCGTACCGGTCCAGGCGCTTCGGCCGCTTGTTCGCTCGCCGTGTACCCGGGCCAGGAGATCCCCGATGAGTGTGTTCATCGCCCTAGCCGCCTTAGCCGTGCTGATGCTGGCCGCCTACCGTGGTTACAGCGTCATTCTGTTCGCCCCCCTCGCGGCCCTCGGTGCCGTGCTGCTCACCGACCCTTCCGCGGTCGCGCCGGCTTTTACCGGTGTATTCATGGAAAAAATGGTCGGCTTTATCAAGCTGTACTTCCCGGTGTTTCTGCTCGGGGCGGTGTTCGGCAAGCTGATCGAGCTGTCGGGCTTTTCCCGCGCCATAGTCGCCGCCGCCATCGGCCTGCTGGGCACCCGCCAGGCGATACTGGTGATAGTGCTAGTCTGCGCCCTGCTGACCTACGGCGGCGTCTCGCTGTTCGTGGTGGTGTTCGCCGTCTATCCCTTCGCCGCCGAGATGTTCCGCCAGAGCGATATCCCCAAGCGTCTGATCCCGGCGACCATCGCCCTGGGGGCGTTTTCCTTCACCATGGACGCCCTGCCCGGCACGCCGCAGATTCAGAACATCATTCCCACCACCTTTTTCGGTACCAATGCCTGGGCCGCGCCCTGGCTGGGGCTGATCGGCAGCCTGTTCGTGCTCGCCGTTGGCATGTTCTATCTGCAACGCCAACGCCACAAGGCGTTCAAGACCGGCGAAGGCTACGGCACTGAGCTACGCAACGAGCCGGAGACCCCCGACGACCTGCCGCTGCCCAACCCTTGGCTGGCCGTGGCGCCGCTGGTGCTGGTGGGCGTGTCCAACCTGCTGTTCACCCGCTGGATCCCCGAGTTTTATGGCAAGACCCATAGCCTGCAGCTGGCCGGCATGGCCACGCCGGTGCAGAGCGAAGTGGCCAAGCTGACCGGCATCTGGTCGGTACAGGCAGCCCTGCTGCTGGGCATCCTGCTGGTGCTGGTGTGCGGCTACCGGGCGATTCGCAGCAAGCTCGCCGAGGGCACCAAGACCGCCGTTGGCGGCGCCTTGCTGGCCTCGATGAACACCGCCTCGGAGTATGGCTTCGGTGCGGTGATCGCCTCGCTGCCGGGTTTCCTGGTGCTGGCCGACGCGCTGAAGAGCATCCCCAATCCGCTGGTCAACGAAGCCATTACCGTCACCCTGTTGGCCGGCATCACCGGTTCGGCCTCTGGCGGCATGAGCATCGCCCTGGCCGCCATGTCGACCACCTTTATCGAGGCCGCCCAGGCGGCGCAGATCCCCCTGGAAGTGCTGCACCGGGTCGCGGCCATGGCCAGCGGCGGCATGGACACCCTGCCTCACAACGGCGCGGTGATCACCCTGCTGGCGGTCACCGGCTTGACCCACCGCGAGGCCTACAAGGATATTTTCGGCATCACGCTGATCAAGACCCTGGCGGTGTTCGTGGTGATCGCCACCTTCTACGCCACCGGCATCGTCTAATTCGTGATTTATCGGCCGGCCGCAGGCGCTGCGGCCGGCGAGGAGGTTCCCATGAGTCTGCAAGGCAAAATCGCACTGGTCACTGGTTCCACCAGTGGTATCGGCCTGGGCATCGCCCGGCGCTTGGCCGAAGCTGGCGCCACGGTAGTGCTCAACGGTTTCGGTGAGGTCGAGACGGCCGTGGCCGAGGTGGCCGTCTTCGGCGGCAGCGTCGTGCACCTGGCGGCGGACCTGACCCAGCCCGCCGAAATCGCCGCGCTGATCGAGCAGGTGCAGCAGCGTTTTGGTCGCCTGGATATCCTGGTCAACAACGCCGGCATTCAGCATGTGGCGCCGGTCGAAGCCTTCCCGGTGGAGCGCTGGGACCAGATCATTGCCCTCAATCTGTCGGCGGTCTTCCATACCACCCGCCTGACACTGCCGGGCATGCGCGAACGCGGCTGGGGCCGCATCGTCAATATCGCCTCGGTGCACGGCCTGGTCGGCTCGGCCCAGAAAGCCGCCTATGTCGCCGCCAAGCATGGGGTGATCGGCCTGACCAAGGTGGTGGCCCTGGAAACGGCGCGCAGCGCCATTACCTGCAACGCCATCTGCCCGGGCTGGGTGCTGACCCCGCTGGTGCAGCAACAGATCGACCAACGCGCGGCGGTGGACGGCGACCAGGCCCGGGCACGGATGGAGCTGCTGGGGGAAAAACAGCCGTCGCTGGAGTTCGTGACCCCCGAGCAACTGGGCGAGTTGACCCTGTTCCTGTGCGGCGAGGCGGCCAGTCAGGTGCGTGGCGCGGCCTGGAACGTCGACGGCGGCTGGCTGGCACAATGACCGCGGGCCTTGGCTGTATAAAAATCGTGCCAGGCTGTAAAGCCGGCAGCGCAGCGCCCACGCCTGTCGGGGACACTCTGCGCGCACGCACCCAGACGCCACGGCCAGACCATGGCGCCCGGTCGATGTACGACAGGCAGCCAAGCCCAGCACAAAGCCTTAGGATAAGCGGCTGAATCGCCCTGCGGCCTGTCCCTGCACCCTACAACAATAACCCGTGACTGCCTGGTGCAGTGTTAGAGGAACCGATATGCATGCACCCTTATGGACGCCCAGTCCTACCCGTATCGCCGCCAGCCGGATGGACGCTTTCCGCCGCTTCGTCAATCAGCGGCACGAACTGCAGCTGGCTGACTATGGCGCTCTGCACGCCTGGAGTGTGGCCCAGCGCGAGGCGTTCTGGCAGGCCATAGTCGGCTTCTTCGAGCTGCGCTTCAGCCAGGCGCCGAGCCAGGTGCTGGAAGAAGGTCCGGCCATGCCCAGCGCGCGCTGGTTCCCCGGCGCCACCTTGAATTTTGCCGAGCACCTGCTGCGTCGGCGTGACACCCATACGGCCCTGGTGGCCATCAGCGAAGACGGCAGTCGCGAACAACTGAGCTACGCGGACCTGGCCGCCCATGTGGCCGGCCTGCAGCGCAGCCTGCAAGCCGCCGGGGTAGTCAGCGGCGACCGGATCGCGGCCTTTATGCCCAATACCTGGCAGACCCTGGTCGGTATGCTCGCCGCCAGCAGCCTGGGCGCGACCTGGTCCAGCTGCTCACCGGATTTCGGTACCCAGGGCGTGATCGATCGCTTCGGCCAGATCGAACCGCGGGTGTTGATCGCCTGCGCCGGCTACCGTTACGCCGGCAAGACCCTGGACCTGACCGCCAAGCTCAACGAAATCCTCGAACGCCTGCCCTCCCTCGAGCAGTTGCTGATCGTGCCCTATGCCCGCCCGGACGCCCGCACCGAGGACTACCGCACCGCGGCGCGGGTGTCCCTGTGGGCGGACTTTTACCAGGCCGGCGGGGAACCGCAGTTTACCCCGGTGCCTTTCGATCACCCGCTCTACATCCTCTATTCCAGCGGCACCACCGGCGTGCCCAAGTGCATCGTGCACGGCACCGGCGGCGTGCTGCTGCAGCATGTCAAGGAGCTGGGCTTGCACAGCGACCTGGGGGCCGACGACTGCCTGTTCTACTACACCACCTGCGGCTGGATGATGTGGAACTGGCTGGTCTCGGGTCTGGCGGTGGGTGCCACCCTGGTATTGTTCGACGGCTCGCCCTTCCATCCCGGCCCCGAGCGCCTGATCGACCTGATCGACGCCGAGTCCATCAGCGTGTTCGGCACCAGCGCCAAGTACATCGCGGCTCTGGAAAAAGCCGGCATTCGCCCGCGCCAGAGCCATAGTTTGAGCCGCCTGAAGGCAGTGCTCTCGACCGGCTCGCCGCTGTCCCACGAAAGCTTTCAGTACGTCTACCGCGAGTTCAAGGACGACCTGTGCCTGTCCTCGATCTCCGGCGGCACCGATATCGTCTCCTGCTTCGCCCTGGGCAACCCGGTGCTGCCGGTCTGGCCCGGTGAACTGCAATGCAAGGGCCTGGGCATGGACGTGCAGGTGTGGAACGCCGAGGGTCAGGCGGTGCTGCAGGAAAAAGGCGAGCTGGTCTGCACCCAACATTTTCCGTCCATGCCGGTGGGCTTCTGGAACGACGCGGATGGCGCGAAGTTCCAGGCGGCCTACTTCGAGACCTTTGCGGGTGTCTGGGCCCACGGCGACTACGCCGAGCAGACGGAACACGGCGGCCTGGTGATTCATGGCCGCTCCGACGCGGTGCTCAACCCCGGCGGCGTGCGTATCGGCACGGCGGAGATCTACCGCCAGGTGGAAAAGGTCGAACAGGTGCTGGAGTCCATTGCCATCGGCCAGCAGTGGCAGGATGACGTGCGGGTGGTGCTGTTCGTGCGCCTGCGCGAGGGCGTCGAGCTGAACGATGAACTGAAGGCCCGTATCTGCCAGGTGATCCGCGCCAATACCACGCCACGCCATGTGCCGGCCAAGATTATCGCCGTCGCGGACATTCCGCGCACCATCAGCGGCAAGATCGTCGAGCTGGCGGTGCGCAACCTGGTACACGGGCAACCGGTGAAAAACACCGACGCCCTGGCCAACCCCCAGGCACTGGCCTTGTTCCGCGACTTGCCAGAACTGCAGAGCTGAGCACTGGCGTGCCTGAGAGTCGGCATATCTGGCGGCGGCATTCCGCGGGGCCCTTGCTGATGCGCCCCGCGCTCAGGTCCTAGCCGCTGACTGCGATGCCGCCCTGGTGAAGCGCCTGCGCCAGGCCATCGAAGGCCTGCGGCAGGACAACCGGGCGCAGCAGCTGCAGGCCGCCTGCCCGGAGAGCCGGGATCCGCCTCAGTGAAACCAGCCCCTTGGACTCGAATGACGCCCTGGGTTCAGACCGGCAACGCTTCGACCGTCACTGTCCCTATGGCCAGCCCCAGCCAGCGACGGTCCTCGCCCAGGCCGAGATCGAGCGGTCGATGGGTACGCGCCAGACGAAGCTCCAGGCGCAGCTCGTCTCGATCTTCCGGGGAAAGTTGCGTGGGGTCGAGTTGCGCCCACCAGCGCCAGCTGCCCCAGGGGCCTGGATCGATTTGTGTCACCAGCGGCACGCCATTCACACTCAGCTGCGCCTCGGCCAGGCTGTCCTCGGTGAGTTGGTGCAGCACGCTCAGGCTGATACGCACCGCACGATCCAGGCGCACGGCCAGCACCCGCACCGAGCAGGTCGAAGGTCCTGTCCACTGATAGCCGCCCAATGCCTGGTGTTGCTCCAACCCATGCCATTCGAAACCGGCATAGGTGACCTCCGCTGGGAACTCCAACGGTCCGCTCAGGGGGAGATGTTGCGCCTCGCTGACCTGCCGATGGGAGCCCTTGAACGACTGGTTCATCGCCGTCTTGGCGGTCGCCTTGAGATCGCGAGCAGTCGATTGCTCGATCCTCAAGAGACGGTCTTCGGTCGCGGCCCGCAGGGTGGCAGTCAACTCCTGGCGACGGAATGACTCGCCCTCGCAGCGCATGCGCCTGAGGTGTTCACGCTGTTCCAGCGCTTCGCGCAGCCGATAAGCATTGCGTCGCCAGGCGGCATTGAACTTGAACGTGGTGAATTCGCCGGTGGCGACGATCCGCGCGCCGGCATCGTGACAGCGCACCAGAAAATCATGATCGACCACGATCATCGCCTGCTCGGGCCGCCGCCAACCGCCTACCCGCTGGGCGATCTCGAGACTGTGACACAGGGAGGATGGCGGGAAAAAGTGCCTTGGTGTGTAGACGTCGTTGGGAAAAAATCCGCTCACCGCCCGGATACCCGACTCGGGTGGCCCGTACATCAGGGTCGCCGCGGCGACCATGTCCGCCGCGGAACGCTCGAAGGTGTCCAGCGCGGATTGCAGGTGCGTCGGCCACCACAGGTCGTCGTGCCCCAGATAAGCCACGTACCGGCCTTTGGCCAGTGCCAGGGCATGATTGTTAGGGCCCCATTGGCTCCCGCAGTTCTGCTCGAGGTTGTACCAATGGAAACGCTTATCGCCGAGCGCCCGGACCACCTGCGCGCTGTCATCGGTGCAGGCATCGCCGACGACCAGTACCTCGAAATCGCCGAAGCTCTGGTCACGCACAGACTCCAGGGCCAGCCTCAGGGCCGTGCTCCAGTTGTAGGTCGCGACTATGACGCTGAAGACAGGAGCTGGCATTACCAGCCGAGATCCCGATCGAAACTGTAGGGCACACTGTCCTTGTCGACCCGGAACTTGTCGGGGCTGCCGTGGTTGTACGGCTGGGTGGGCATATTGATAAACACCGCATCGATATGACCGATGTTCTGCACCGCATGCACCACATAGGGTGGGATCAGCAGCAGGCCGCGGTTGCGCTCGGACAGATGGATTTCGTTGATCATGCCATGGGTCGGCGAATCGGGGCGCGGATCCCAGAGCACGTATTTAACGAAGCCCGACAACGAGAACATCCGGTCGGATTGCTCCTTGTGATAGACCCAGCCCTTGACCTTGCCGGGCCGGATCATCGACATATAGACGTGCGCGAGTGGCGCGTCCGGCTCCACGCCCCAGAGCGTGCTGTACATTTCGGCGATTTCGCCGCGCTCATCGACCTGGGTGACCACCGGCCGCACCAGGACGCCCTGGATCAGGGTTTCCTTGCGTTTGCCGTTGGAATCGACCGTGGAGACATCTTTACTGGCAACGATGGACGACATGCTCATCTGGACTTCCCCTCCCATTCAATCGCAAACGCACAGGAGCAGGCGAACAGGCCTGCACCGGCTCAGGCGGCCAGGTTGACACGCCTGATCGCTGCACACCAGCCTGGGTACGGATCAACCGGCCATGACCGCCCGGCAATGCCAGCGCAGCGGCAGGCCACCCGCCGGACGCAGCGAGAATTTCGCCTGGGGAACCACCGGCACGCCACAGCTGAGCGGTGTCAGCCGCTGCAGCAGCACGGCGGTGACCAGGAGCATTTCCATCATGCCGAACGACTGCCCTACGCAGACCCGTGGGCCGCTGCCGAACGGCAGGTAGGCCTGCTTAGGCCAGCGTTGCTCGGGGTCGAGGAAGCGCTGCGGGCGAAAACTGTCGGGGGACTCGAACCAACGGGGATCGCGCTGGATCACCCAGGGCACAATCTGCACCAGCTCGCCCCGGCGGATGTGCAGTTCGCCCAGCCGCACCGGGCGTATGGCGCGGCGCAGGAACAGGCTGTAGGCCGGCGGGTAGAGGCGCAACGCCTCCTTCACTACCGCCTCCAGGTAGGGCAGCCGGCGCAGGTCCGCGAACACCGGGGGGCGGCCAGCTAACTGCAGGTCCAGCTCGGCCTGCAACGTCATGCAGGCTTCCTGGTTTTCCGCCAACAGGTGGCAGATCCAGCTCAGCGCGGCCCCAGTGGTCTCATGCCCGGCAATCAGCAGGGTCATGGCCTCGTCGCGCACCTGACGGTCACCCGACTCGCCCTGGTAGTGGGCCAGCAGCATGGACAGCAGGTCACCCTGATCGCGGCCACCCTCGGCCCGGCGCGCCTCGACCAACTGGCGCACCGTCCGCTCCATCACCTGGATGGCCCAGGCCTTGGCGCGCTTCTGTTGTGTCGGCAGCCAGTCAGGCAGGCGCAACGGCTGCAGGGATTCGGCGAAGGCGATATCGGACAGCAGGGCCACGGCCCGGCCGATATCCGCCGTTTCGCCAAGCACGGTGCCGAACAGCGCCTTGCACGCCAGCTCGAGGGTCAGTTCGACCATGGCCGCGTCCATGTCCAGCTGCAGCTCCCGTCCGTCCGCCAGGGCCAGCCAACGCTCGCGCAACGCCAGGCTACGTGCCACCACCTGTTCGGCATAGCCGGCAAAACGGGCCGGCTGGAAGGCCGGCAGCACTTTGCGTCGCTGCACCTTCCAGGCCTCGCCCTCGGCGATCAACAAACTCGCCCCGTTCCACTGTGCCAACACCCCCATCACCGGCTCGAAGCGGACAAAGGCATCGGCCTCGGTCACTAACACCTGTTGAACCTGGTCGGGATGAAACAGCACCCAACTGCGGTAGGGCCCGAGTCGCAGCGGCACCACGTCGCCATACTGATGCGCCAGCTGTTGGTAGAAGCCCAGCTGGTCATGGTGGATGCGCAACAGATGGTCCAGCCCCAGCAACCAGCGTCTCGGCCCCTTCATCCGCACCTCCCCAGCAGTTCCAAGCGAGTCCTGCCCCGTTTAAGCCAGCCGGGAATGGCCTGGATCGGCAGGACCAACAGCAACAACGCAGCGCCGACAAGCGCGAACCCGAAGTGCAAGTGGTTAAGCGCCTTGGCTGTCGCCGCCACCCCCTGGAAATTCCGCTCCTCTCCAGGCTCGCGGTAGGTCAACCTGGCGCCAGGGGTAATGACCAGGCCTTGGGCCTGCCTCTGCAGCCACTCGGTCAGGCGCGTCTGGGCCGCATTGGCTGGATCGAAGCTCAGCTGCGCCGGCACCGGTATCCAGGGCCGCCAGCGCGGCAGCCAGTCCGGTACCTGCTGCCGGTAGACGGCCCAGCCCAGGGGAAAGCGCAGCGCCAGGTCGTACCGGTGGTGCCAGCGCACCATGCCCAACACGAACACGACCGCCATTACCGCAGCGGCCGCCACCCAGACATTGCCCAGCAGCAGCCCCAGGATCAACCAGGCCAGCGCGGTGCTGGTTTGCATCGGATTGGTGAAGTAGGCGTACAGGCCGGTGCGCACCAGGCGCTTGGTATGATCGAGGGGAATCGGCGTACCCTGGCCATGGACCACAAACAGCTGCACGGCGGACAGCCCCAGCAGCATGCAGAACGACAATCCCAGCCCGCCAAGCAGCAGTACCGGCCAGGGCCAGTCCAGCCCATCGCGCCATGCACCGCCCATCGCCCGCATGATCGCCGACGGCAGCACCAGAAAAGCCACTCCACCATAAGCAATGGCCAGCAAGGCCGCGCGACGGGGCAGACGCCGATCCTCCGCGGTCCAGCGCGCCAGGTACTGGCCCGGCAGGTACGCCGCCAGCAACAGCAGCACCCTGCCCTGCAACCAGTCCGGCCCCAGCACCACCAGTGGCTGCAGCGACGGCATCAGCAGCAGGTCCAGCAATACCAGCAACGGCACCCAGAGCCAGGGGCTGCGCCGGGGCGTCAGCAGGAAGAACAGTGGCCCCCAGATCAGTGCCCAACCGAACCACAGATCCGCCGGAAAACCGAGCAAGACCAACACGCTGTCGTCGAAGCGCCACCAGCCCAGGCTGATCGCCAGAATATTCAACGCCAGCAATACACCGCCCTGATAAAGCAAGGCAAACAGCGCCGCCACCAAGATGCGCGGCTGCTGACGATAACTGGCAGCCAGCCACAGGGTGGCCGCTAGCGGCAGGAGCAGGAAAACATGGCGACAGGCCGCGAGCAGAGCGGCAGGCAGTATCAGTTCCATGCTCGTTTCAGGACACACTGCTGAACCGGCTGGCGCCACTGTTCCGGCACCCGGGTGACGAACAACTCGACCAGCAGAAAGACCAGCGGCAGCCCCAACAACAGGTGCAGGGATAATGTCGGCAGCGCCAGCAGCAGGAGCAACTGCAGCAAGGTGCCGACGCGCATCAGTATGCCCTCGAGGGTGCGGGCCGCGGGCAGGCCGAGCAGCAGCAACACGGCACTGGCGGGCAGCACGACGGCGAAGCTGAAGGCGGCGAGCGGTGCGCCATCGCCCAGGTCCGCGGCTTGCAGCGCCAGCAGCAGGCGCCCGCCGACCAGCAGGAGCCAGGCGGCGATGGTCAGCGCCTTGAAGCCGCGCTGCAGTACGAATCCGTTCGAAGTCATCTTCCAGCTCAGCGGCGGCGGTCATGGATCGGAGGCGGCACCATAACATCACTGCGAACCAGACCCCAGCGCCTCGCACGGGGGTTGCCCACTGCGCACGTTTTTTACCTCGGCGACGCCGAGCGGCGCCCACCCTGTCCCTTGCCTGGCGCAGCGGGTAAACCCTTGACAAGGGCCCTGCCACGCCGTCACCTTCGCCGCCTGACGGGGGTTAATCCCCGCTACCCCGCAGAACAAGCAGGAACTGAGCTGGATGAACATCGTGCTGGTCCACGGCATCTTCGATAACGGCCGTTTTTTCAAGCCGATGGTGCGGGCGCTGGAACAGCAGGGCCACCACTGCCTGGTGCCCAGCCTGAAACCCGCCGATGCGCGACGCGGTATCGACGACCTGGCGCGCAAGCTGGCGCGCTACCTGGACGATGCCCTCGATCCGGCACAGTCGTTCGCCCTGATTGGCTTCAGCATGGGCGGCGTCATCGCCCGGCAATATCTGCAAGCCCTGGGGGGCCGCGCCCGGGTGCTGGCGTTCTTCGCCATTTCCGCGCCTTTCCAGGGGACCTGGAGCGCGTATTGCTACCCGGGCCAGGGCGCGCGGGACATGCGCCCTGGCAGCGCCCTGCTCACCCAATTGGCCGCGACCGAGTCGGTGCTGCAGGACCTGCCGCTGTTCACCTACCGTACCCGCCTCGACCTGACGATTCTGCCGTCGCGCAGTTCGGCCTGGGCCATGGCGGAAAACCACCTCGGTAACACACCGTTGCACCGCTGGATGTTGCGCGACCGGACCGTGCGCGCTGATATAGTGAGTCGCCTGGCGTGGCTGACGCCGGACGCCGCGTCCTGACCCATCCCCACCACAACGGCTACCCGCCCCAGGAGCTGCTCCGTGATCCAACTGTTACGCTTGTCGGCTGCGCTGGGTTGCGTGCTGTTCACCCTGGCGTTCGCCGCGACCTTTGTCGCGCCGTACCGCATCGAGCAGCAGGCAAGGTCATTTATTCAGGAGCAGCTGTTAAGCGCGGTCAATCAACGCATCACCGGGCTTCAGTCGCCCCATCTGACGCTCGCCGCTGGTGTGCTTGCTGAGCGCTTTCAAGGTGAAGTCGCGAGCCTCGAGCAGGACCTGCGTGACGGCTTGCCGGCCAAAGTCGCGAGCGTCGTGGCGCAGATGCAGGACCTGAGTTGCGAATGCCGCCAGCATCTGAGTAATCAACTCAGCCAGGCGGCGGAGCAGCGGATCGGCTCGCTGCAAGGCGCGCAGGCACGTCTGCACGGCCTGATCCAGGGCCAATACGCGCAAGTGCTGAGCCAGTTGTTGCGGGACCTGCGGATTTTCAGCGGGACCAACCTCGCGGTATTCCTCTGTCTGCTCGGCATTTCCCTGCTGAAACCACGCAGCACTGCACCGCTGCTGTTGCCGGCGGGCTTGTTGCTGCTGAGCACAGTCCTCTGCAGCTATGCCTATCTGTTCCAGCAGGACTGGTTCTTTACGCTGATCTTCGGCAGTTACCTGGGCTACGCCTACGCTGCCGTGCTGCTGAGCGTGTTTTTGTTGCTGGGCGATGTCGCGCTCAATCGCGCCCGGGTATGCGGCCGTGTCCTCGCGAGTCTGGGCAGCGCGCCGCCCATGCCCTGTTGAACCACTACCCTGCCGAGTATCCCTGATGCCCCAACTGCAGATCAGCACCGACCAGCGCCTGCTGGATATTCCCCTGATACACCGTTTCCTCTCGACCCAATCGAGCTGGGCCCAGGGTTTGCCGCTGGCCACCCTGGAACGCAGCCTTGCGCATTCTCGCTGTTTCGGCGGCTACCTGAACGGCGCCCAGGTGGCCTTCGCCCGGGTCATCTCCGACTATGCGACCTTCGCCAATCTGGTGGATGTATTCGTGCTCGACGAGCACCGTGGCCAGGGGTACAGCAAGGCCATGCTGGCGGCGGTCCTGGCCGAGCCGGACCTGCAGGGGTTGCGCCGTTTCACCCTGGCCACCGCTGACGCCCATGGGCTCTATGCCCAGTTCGGCTTCACCGCGCCCTCACGGCCGGAGTCGTTGATGGAGCGTTACTTCCCGGACATCTACCAACCGGTGCCGTCCGCGGTCTGACCGGCGCTGGTGGGCGCGCGGCGTGCCGGACGCTCGGGTTCAGATACCGTGGCGACCAGGGTCCTCCGGTTTGACCTCCGGGGCCACCTCCTCCAGGGTCAACTCCAGGCCCCAGCTGGCGGCATCGGCGGTCTTGGTCGGTGCTGCTGGCGCGGGTGTCGGCGCAGCCACCGGTGCCGCCGCGGGCGCCTCGCGGTAGAGTTTGAGCTTGAGACGCACGTTGTTCGCTGAGTCGGCGTTTTTAACCGCTTCCTCTTCGTCGATAACACCCTGGTTCACCAGGTCGATCAGCGCTTGGTCGAAGGTCTGCATACCCAGGTTCTTCGACTTCTCCATGATCTCCTTGATATCGCCAAAATCGCTGCGCTTGATCAGGTCGCGGATGGTCGGCGTGCCCAACAACACCTCCACCGCGGCACGACGCTTGCCGTCCAGGGTCTTGACCAGGCGCTGGGAGACAAAAGCCTTGAGGTTGTTGCCCAGGTCATTGAGCAGCTGCGGCCGACGCTCCTCGGGGAAAAAATTGATGATGCGGTCCAGCGCCTGGTTGGCATTGTTGGCGTGCAAGGTGGAGATGGCCAGGTGCCCGGTGTCGGCGAAGGCGAGTGCATGCTCCATCGTCTCACGGTCGCGTATTTCGCCGATCAGGATGACATCAGGGGCCTGGCGCAGGGTGTTTTTCAGGGCCGCGTGGAAACTGCGGGTATCCACTCCGACCTCGCGCTGGTTGATGATGGATTTTTTGTGGCGGTGCACATACTCCACCGGATCCTCGATGGTGATGATATGACCACCGCTGTTACGGTTGCGGTAATCGATCAGGGCCGCCAGGGAGGTGGACTTGCCCGAGCCCGTGCCGCCGACGAACAACACCAGGCCGCGTTTTTCCATGATGGTCTGAAGCAGGACCTCGGGCAGCTTGAGGTCCTCGAACTTGGGAATTTCCATCTTGATGTTGCGCGCGACGATCGAGACCTCGTTGCGTTGCTTGAAGATATTGATGCGGAACCGCCCGGTATTGGCCAGGGAAATGGCCAGGTTCATCTCCAGCTCCCGCTCGAACTCGATCCGTTGCGCGGAATCCATGATCGAATCGGCGATAGCGGCGATTTCGCCCGACTTCAAAGGTTCGGCAGCCAGCGGCTTGAGCACCCCATTGAACTTCCCGCAAGGCGGTGCGCCCGTCGAGAGGTACAGGTCGGAACCGTCCTGGGTGGCGAGGATTTTCAACAGGGGGGTAAGGTCCATGGGAATACGTCCGCAATACGACAAGGGAAAGTTATACGTTAGTTCAGCATTGTGTCGGCTCAGCATGCCAGACCGCGTTCAGGTCCGGCAGACCTGCTACTCCCGGTAGAACACTTGCACCAGGTGGTAGCCAAACGCGCTTTTGATCGGGCCGTGCACTTCGCGCAGGGCTTTTTTGAAGATCACCTGTTCGATCACCTTCACCAACTGGCCAGGACGCACCTCGCCCAGGTCGCCGCCGCGTTTACCGGAAGGGCAGGTCGAGTGTTTTTTCGCCAGGAGATCGAAGGCTTCGCCGGCAGCCAGGCGTTTTTTCAGCTGGGCCGCCTCGGCTTCGGTCTTGACCAAAATATGACGCGCCATGGCCTTGGCCATCGGGCAGTGCTCCGTAATTCGGGGCCGGCTATTGTGCCAGGAACCGCCCCCTTGCGGGCTGCACCGGCCCGTTGTGGCAGACCGCATGGGGGTCCCCCAGGCGCATGGGCAATAAAAACGCGAACCCCATCACAATTGACGACACGAACACAGCGACCATTGCTGTGCGCGTCAGGCCTGACGTTTCTGGAACAGAAGTGCAACATTGCTCGGCTAGGGTTAGGCGTTCACCCCGCCCGGCGCAATGCACGCGCCGTCGATAAAGGAAGACCCCATGCTCAACCGGATGTTGCCCCTGCCCTTGCTCGGTGCCCTGCTATTGCCGCTGGCCGGGTCGGCCCAGGCCGATTACGCCGACGACTTTCGGCTGCTGGCCTACAACGTGTTCCTCTTGCCCAGCCTGCTCAAGCCCACTTGGGGCCAGGAGTCACGTGCCCGCCTGATTGCGGCCGCGCCCTTTATGCAAGGCCAGGACGCCGTGGTCCTCAACGAACTCTTCGACAACCCGGCGGCCAGCCTGCTGCTGGACGGGCTCAAGCCCCAGTACCCGCATCAGACTCCGGTGCTGGGTCGCAGCCGCTCAGGCTGGGACGCCACCCTGGGCGCCTACTCCGACAGCACGCCGGAAGACGGCGGTGTCGCCATCGTCAGCCGCTGGCCGATCGAGGAGCGTATCCAGTATGTCTACGCCCAGGGCTGCGGCGCCGATTACCTGTCCAACAAGGGCTTCGTCTACGTGCGGTTGAACAAGAACGGCCAGCCCTACCACGTGATCGGCACCCATGCCCAAGCCGAGGACACCGGCTGCGCGGACAAGAAAGGCACCGCCGTGCGCGCCAGTCAGTTCGAGGAAATGCAGGCCTTTATCAGCACCAAGGGGATAGCCCCGGATCAGGTGGTGTTTATCGGCGGCGACTTCAACGTGATCAAGGGCAGCACCGAATACGCCGACATGCTGCAGCGCTTGCAGGTCCGCGCACCAGACAGTTATGCCGGGGCGCAGTACAGCTTCGATACCCGCCGCAACGGCATCGCCAGCTACCAGTACCCGAACCTGGCGCCCGAGTATCTCGACTATGTGTTTGTGTCACGCAATCACCAGCAGCCGTCGTTCTGGCATAACCAGGCGCTGGACACACCCTCGCCGCGCTGGAGCGTCAGCCAACTGGGCGCGCAGTACCAATTCCAGGATTATTCCGATCACTACCCCATCGCGGCCTTCAGCCGGGCCGACGTCCGCACCCCGACCCGCGCCGCCAAGCCCCAGCAGAACCTGTATAGCGAGGTGGTGCTGCAGAGCACCGGCAACGGCAAGACCCTGCGCACCAGCGCCACCCAGGCTAACGGCTGGGTCACGGTGACCGGCAACGGCGGCGAATTGGAAAGCCTGTTCAGCCTGCGCAACTGGTACTACCCGGTGAGTTTCTGCCTGCGCTCCGGCGATTACCTGGAAGTCGAGTCGGTACGCCACAAAGGCGCCCTGCTGACCTGGTGGCTGGGCGGCGGCGGGGGTAACTACGCCTACTACCCCAGTGCCGGCAACGGCTCCAACCAGTTGCGGGTGGTGTTGCCGAACGACCACGGCGGCTGCCTGAAAGACGGCGACGAAGTGAGTTTCCTCGACCGCGACACCGTCAGTGGTCGTGATTACTACCTGCAGCGCTGGCCCTCGGGCACCTGGCAGGACCACCTGTACCTCTGGGCTAACGGTCCCGCTGGCGCCGAACGCTTCAAGGTCAAAATGTTGCGCCCGCCGGTCTATGACGACTGGTCGGCGTTGTTGCGCTACTAGCGTATTTCAGCGCCTGCCTTCGCCGCGGACAACCGCTCAACTGCTCATCGACCGCGGGTGGTGGACAAACAGGACGTTGTCCACCCTACGGTAGATGCCTCGGCGAAGTCCCACGCAAGGAGAGTTATATGTAGCAAACAGGCGGGTTTCAGCCACTTGAGAGTCGGCAAAACGCCCTGACTCGTATCAGCGTTGAAAGGGCTATGCAGTCGTGAAACATGATCTCCACTGAACGTGAAACCCGGTATTCAATGGAGCCCGACTACTTTGTATGGTTAAGGCCTTGATCATAACCATGCATCAACCTGTACTGATAAAGCTTTTGCGACACATCTTGAAAGACTTGAGGCAAACAGGGCAAATGCCTGACCTCAGAGGCTTTCCGGGTGATCGATCAGGCCTTCCAGATCAGCGCGCACAAGCGCACGCTGATCGAGCTTGATGCGGGCGGCCTCCGGTAGTTTGGTATACGGGACGACGCCATTGTCGATAAGGATATATAGCGCATCCTCGAGCACGCGGATCATGTCCAGATCGGAATGGCGCAGCTGATCCAGTTTGTTTTTGACTTCCAGGCGCACGTTCAGCCAGCGCTGCAGTTCGCGGCTCTCGGCCGCCAGAGTGTCATTCATTTCCTCGAACGGGTCGTATTCGACCCGCAAGATCTGCCCCTCGGCATTGCGTTGCACGTACACCATGGAATTCTTGCCTTTAATTTCGATTGTGCCGATTACTCAACCCTGCAGGTTTGCGCCAAGCAAACCAGGATCTAAGTTGATGCACATCCGCCACTTTTACCCGTGAAAGTCGAAGGGTGAGTCCGCTACGAAAGGAGACTGACCACGCCAAAACGATTCAAATTGGATTGTGCCAGCAGCATTTGACTGACTGCCAAATAACTGGGCCCACCCTCGCGCAGCAATTGATAGAGGCTGCCGGTAAATTCTGCAGCCCACTGCTTCTCGCCCTTGTCGGCCTGCCGCTGGAGGAAGTCGCGGATATCCCGCTGACGGTGCGCAATCTGCTCGCGCAGTAGCTCGATCCGGTCCAGCGACTGCACCGCCGAATCCAGCACTTGGCGCAGCTCCCGTTGATCGTCCGGATTGACGCTGGCCGGCAGCCTCAACAGCTCGTCTTCATGGCTTCGCAGGCGAGTGAAGCCACCCTGGGCAAACAAATTGCCGCCGCCTTGCACCGCTAGCACAGCCTTGAGGTCACTCCACAGGCTTTCGGCCGCGGAGAACTTGAGTGCACCGCCGCTCTCCAGTTCGATCCGGATACCGGCCTGGCCGAGACTGCTGTTGAAGCGGCGCAGCACCTGTTGTTCCGTCATGCCTTCTTCCAGCACCACCGCCAACGGCTCGGCAAGCTTGCGCCCGGCACTGAACAGCAGCGTCTCTGCACCCGCCTGTTGCACGCGGGTCATGGATTCCAAGCCTTCGAGGCTGAAGTGGGCCCGTACCGGCTCATGCAGATGCAGTTGCAAACGTGCATCCAGCGCCTGCCCGGAACGTTGAGCGCGTTCTTCCAACAGGCGGCGTGCACTGTCCAGGGCCGCCTGCAGCTCGCCGCCGTCCTTGGCCACCCGGCCACCGCTCAGCTGGCGGCTGAGCGACAGCTTGATCAGGCCAAGGCGTGCCGCCAGATCGGCCAGGTAGCCGTCGGCCGTCTGCATGGAGGTCAGTTGCTGATTGAGCTGCAGGCTGAAGCTGGCGCTGCGCTCAGTACGCCCGGCGGTCGCCGGGGCGGCGAAATTAGGCTCGGCGCTTACTTTGTGTGGGCGACCGGTCGCCGGCAAGGTCTGGGTTTGCCGCCGCTCCTGCGGATTGACGGCAGTGACGAGCGGTAGCTGCTGGTCCACTTTCATCACGCGGGTCCTTACAGCAAGCCAAACAGCGACAATTCATGAATTTTCAAATAGGTCTTCTGCGTGGCCTGCAGCGACAGCTGGTAGTTGTTCAGGTCGATCGTCGCGCCCGCGTAGTCAAGACGCGACAGCTCGCCCTCGATCTTCTGATTGACCAGTGACACCTCGCCATTGCTGTCATTGAGCAGGCTCAGGGTGTTCTGCCTCCCGCCCAGCTCACTCACGGTTCCCAACAGCCTGCCGTGGGACGTATCCAGGTAGCCCAGGGTGTCGCGGATGTCCTGCAGCACGGCCGGATCACCGGCTACCAGGCCAGGCGCCTTGAGGGTTGCAACCAAACCGTGCAGGGCGTTGAGCATGTCCATGTTGCTGCCGAAAATTTCCAGCGCCGTGACGTTCTCGTCCATCAGCACGCCATTGGCCACAGCCGCCTGGCGATGCTTGTCGTTGCCGCTGGCCTGGTAGGTATCGCTCGGCGCGTCGAAGGTCAGCGCCGGTCGCTCGGTCCAGGTACCGGAGAACAGATAGCGCCCCTCTTCGTCCTGCACGTTGATAAAACTGCTGATGGTCTCTTCCAGGCTGCCCAGCTCGCCCCCCATGGCCGCCAGGTCTTCGCTGGCATTGGAGCCGTTCGCCGCCCACAGCAGCAGGTCTCGCACCTGCAGCAAGGTATCGGAGATGGAGGTCAGGTTGACTTCCTGGGTCGACAGGTTGCCCGAGACGTTGCGAATGTTGCTGTGGTACTGCGTCAGGCTGGCTTCCTCGCGCTGCGTGCGGAGAATGCGCACACTGGCGATTGGGTCGTCCGAGGGCACCTGAATGCGCTTGCCGCTGGACATCTGCTGCAGCAGCTTGGCCAATTGCTCGGCGTTGCGATTCATCGAGCCATGCATGGTGGCGACGATCTGCGAGTTGGTGATGCGCATCCTGATTCCCCTTGAAGGCTTCGCTTAGAAGGAAGCCAGCATTTCTTCGAAAATATCCCGGGCGGTCGCGATGACCTTCATGTTGGCCTGGTAGGCCTGCTGGTAGGTCATCAAGCTGACCGCCTCCTCGTCCAGGTTCACCGCGCTGACGCTGTCGCGCTGGGCCTGGGCCTGCTGGGTCACCGCCGTGGAGGTCTGCAGGTCGGCCTTGCTCTGCCGGCTGTCGCTGGCGACCCGGCCGAGCAGACTGGTGTAGGCGTCATTGAGGGTGAAGGCACTGCCGTTGAGGGTGATGCCCTGGCTCTTCAGGCCCAGCAGGGCGAGCAGATTGCCGTTGTTTCCCTGCTCACCGGCGGTGTCGGAAAACGCCAGCTGCTCAGCCGTGAGCTTTTCCACCTTGAGCATCTGCGTGGTGCTGTTGGGGTCATAGGTGAACAGCGCCTGCCCTGGATTGCCGGCCAGATCGAAGCCGGCGCTCATCAGCCCATTGACCTTCTGCGCCATTTGGTCGGCCATCTGGTGCAGTGCGTCCTGCATGGGGCGCAGTGTGTCGTATTCGCTGCTGTACAGACCGCCCAGTGCCCCACCGAAGCTATCCTGGCGCAGCGGGAATTGCGTGCCGGCGAAGGCCAGGGAAATATTCTGCTGGTTGCTGGCATCCACACGCACATCGAGGCGTGCGGCGGTGGCGCCGACCACCAGTGGCTGGCCATTGGTCATTGCGATTGTGTAGGAGCCATCGGCCACTTCATTGATACGCAGCGCGGCGAAACGGCTGAGCTGCTGGGTCAGCTCCTCGCGCTGGTCGCGCAGGGCGTTGCTGTCGCCATTGACCGACTCGGTCTCGATGATCTTTTTGTTGAGCTCGGCAATATTGTCGATCAGCCCATTGGTCTCGGCGACCATCGCCTGACGCTGCTCGTGCAGCGAGTCGAGCTGAGCCTGGATATTGCCATTGAGGCCATTGAAGCGCTGCGCCAGGTTGCCCGCTTCGCTGAGGGTCTGCTGACGCAGGGCCAGCGAACCGGGAGTCGGGCTGGCCTCGCTGAGCGCGGCGAAAAACTGGTCGAGGCCAACGCTGATGCTCGAACCCTCGCCGCCCATCAGGCCTTCCAGCGCACCAAGGTACTGCTGCATGGTCTCGGAGAAATGCTGATCGCTGTTGGCCCGCCACAGCTGCTGGGACAGAAATTCGTCGGACATGCGGCGGATGCTGGTCACTTCCACGCCGCCACCGGCATTCAGCGCACTGCTCCCGGCGCGCGAGGCCAACAGCGTGCTGAGCCGGCTGAAACCCGGAGTATTGGCATTGGCAATATTCTGCCCGGTGGTGGCCAGGGCCCTCTGGGCAGCACTCACACCGCTGTAACTGATCTGGCTGAGGGTACTCACGACAAGGTCTCCTTGCGCTCAAGGCGGATCGGCCGGGCAAATGCCTCGGACCGGACGCGATGGTCGGCAACGGCCGGCCTCACCCCAGACAAAGCGACCGATTCTGCCGTCGGCTTAAGCGCGGCCAGCGGCATCTGTGATACGACCGGTGCCTCGGGCGTACGCACGGCAGGGGTGGTCGCCGCCTGCTCACCGATGATGCTGCGGGTATAGTCGCGGGTTTCCTGGAAGGGAATGCGCTCGATCCACTCGCCCGTGCTGACCTCGCCGCGACGCGGGTCGCCATGCGCCTGCAACCAACTGTCGACCCGGCCCGGGCCGGCATTGTAAGCCGCGACAGCCAGCGCTTGATGACCGCCGTAGCGGTCGAGCAGCTTGTCCAGATAGGCGCTGCCCAGACGCTTGTTGTAGCCGGCGTCGCTGCGCAGGCGCTGTTCGTCATAGGCCAGGCCCAACTCCCTGGCCATGTCCTGTGCCGTGGCCGGCATCAGCTGCATCAGGCCCAGGGCGCCCTTGTTGGAGACGGCGGCGACATTGCCCGCCGACTCGTGTTGGATCACCCGTTCGACCAGCTGCTGGAAGCCGACCTTGCCACGCTGCCAGAGCCCCTCGACCTCGCTCACGCCACGCTGCCAGGTCTCGCGCAGCGGTTGCACCAGGCTCGGTGCACTGGCCATCGGCTGCAGCCCCTGCGACCGCTCCGGCAACGGCGCCTGGCGGGCCGCCAGCTGCGCCTGCTCCAGCGGGGCCGCGCAGCCCGGGCCGCCGGACAACTGGCTCACCAGCAGACTGGAGATGCCAGCCTGCTGCTGTCCGGCCAGGGTTTCCGCCAGGACCTCGTCGTGCAAGTCGCGCATGGTCGACATCTCCCGACTGTGCAGCGGACTGCCTTCGGCCAGCACATCGCCGGCCTTGCGCATCTGCTTGAGGATCTGCTGCAGAAACAGCGCCTCGAACTGCTCGGCGGCAACCGCCAACTGGCTGTTGGCGCCTGCAGCGGGAGTGGCCAGGGGCGGGTGGGCAAGCAACGACGGATTGAGAGAAACAATGCTCATGGAGGGGGCTCGTCAGATCACGATCAGTTCGGCATTCAATGCACCGGCCTGTTCCAGCGCCTGCAGAATGCTCATGACATCGTCGGGGGTGGCGCCCAGGCTGTTCACCGTGTCGATGATGCTTTCCAGGCTGGCGCCGTCTGGCCACTTGAACATCGGCTTGGCTTCCTGAGCCACATCGATGGACGACTGTGGGGTCACCGCCGTGGTGCCCTTGCTGAACGCCTCGGGCTGGCTGACCTGGGGGTTCTCGCTGATGGTCACGGTCAACGAGCCATGGCTCACCGCAGCGGCCTTGACCCGCACGCCCTGGCCAACCACCACGGTGCCGGTGCGGCTGTTGAACACCACCTTGGGTCGTTGCCGACCCTCTTGCACCTCGACGGTTTCCAGCAGGGCCATAAAGCTGGTGCGTTGATTGCCCGCCTGCGGCGCGCGCACGCTGATCCGGGTGCCGTCCAGGGCTTGCGCCGCGCCGCTGCCGAACACCCGCTCCAAGGCGTTGACCACCTTGGCCGCGGTCTGGAAGCTGGGCTGGCGCAGGTTGAGCATGATCTCCGGGCGCTGGCTGAAGTCGCTGGGAATCATCCGCTCGATGGTCGCGCCATTGGGGATGCGGCCGCTGTTGGCGGTGTTGATCGCCACGCTGGAACCGCTTTGGCCCTGGGCATTAAGACCGCCGACCACCACCCCGCCCTGGGCCAGGGCGTAGGACTCGCCGTCGACGCCACGCAGCGGCGTCATCAACAGCTGGCCACCGCGCAGGCTCTTGGCATCGCCCAGCGAGGACACGGTGACGTCGATCAGCTGCCCCGGGCCGTAGGACGGCGGCACGCTGGCGGTGATGGTCACCGCGGCGACGTTCTTCAGCTTGGGGTCAACGTTGGGCGGCAGGTTGACGCCGAACTGCTTGATCAGGTTGGTCACCGACTGACTGGTGAACTTCACCTGGTTCTTGTCGCCGGTGCCGTCCAGGCCGACCACCAGGCCGTAGCCCACCAATTGGTTGCCACGGATGCCCTCCACGTCGACCAGATCCAGCAAGGGCACCGCTTGGGCGCCCAGTGCCAGCAGCAAAGGAGGCAGACCCAGCAAGGTTTTCAACATCCAGCGCATAGCCAGCCTCGATTACAGCGGGAAAATCGGATGGGAGAAGACACGCGTCAGCCAGCCCGCGGAGTTGCTGTCATTGAGCACCCCTCTGCCGGCATAGGAGATTTTCGCGTTGGCCACGTTCAGCGACGACACCTGGTTGAACCGGTTGATGTCGTCGACCCGCACCAGGCCGGTCAGGCGGATGAACTCCTCGCCCTGGTTCAGGCGCAGGCTCTTTTCGCCCTTGATCAGCAGCGAACCGTTAGGCAGCACGCGGTGCACGGTGACGGCGATGGAGCCACGCAGGGAGTTCTGCTGCGAGCTCTTGGCCGAACCCTTGAAATCGCGCTCAGCCTCGGCGGAGGTTTCCAGCTGGTCGTAGGTGCTGCCCAGCACGGTGGGAACGCCAATCGACACCCCCGAACTCTTGCCGAAGCTGGTGCCGGCGCTCTTACTCGACTGGGTCTCTTCTTCCAGCATCACGGTGAGGATGTCGCCGATGCGCAGGGCACGCTGATCCTGGGTCAGGGCGCCGCTGTAGCCGGAGCGGAACAGCCCGCCGCCGGTGGTCGGCGGCAGGCTGTAATCCAGGTCCAGCGGCTGGTAGTCGGTGGAGTCGTCTTCAGGCAGCATCTCGTGGAAGCTGGCGCAGCCGCCGAGCAGCAGTGCGCCGAACAGGATCAGGAACGTCTTCATCGCACTCACACGGTTTGGTTGAGGAACTGCAACATGCCGGAGGCGGCGTCGAGCACCTTGGCGTTGGCCTCGTAGGCGCGCTGGATGCTGATCATGTTGACCATGGCCTCGACCACCTGCACGTTGGAGCCTTCCAGCACGCCCTGCTTGATGTTGCCCAGGCCGCCATCGCCAGGGGTGCCTTCCACCGGCTCGCCGCTGGCCCCGGTTTCCTTGTACAGGTTGCCGCCCAGGGCCTCGAGGCCGGCCGGGTTGACGAAGTTGACCAGGGTGATCTGGCCGATTTCGCTTGGCAGGGTTTCACCCGGCAGGACCACGGTGACGATACCGTCGCTGCCCACGGTGAAGCGGCTGCTGCCTTCGGGCACTTCCAGGCCCGGCGACAACGGCAGGCCCTGGGCGTTGACCACCATGCCGTCGGCGTTGAGCTGGAACTGGCCGTTCTCCGTGTAATAGATGTCGCCGTTGGCCGCTTCCACCTGGAAGAAACCGCGGCCGACGATGGCCAGGTCCATCGGCTGGCCGGTCGGCTGCATGTTGCCTTCGGTGAAGGTCTTCTGCGTGCCGACCACCCGTACGCCACTGCCCAGCTGGATGCCCGAGGGCACGGTATTGACCTCGTCGGCCTGGGCGCCAGGTTGCACCTCGACCGAATAGAACAGGTCCTCGAATACCGCCCGATCGCTCTTGAAGCCGACGGTATTGACGTTGGCCAGGTTGTTGGCCACGGTGGACAGCGCAGT
This sequence comes from Pseudomonas sp., assembly GCF_040514055.1. GTDB lineage: Bacteria > Pseudomonadota > Gammaproteobacteria > Pseudomonadales > Pseudomonadaceae > Aquipseudomonas. Next base: position 62,273 of record NZ_JBEVDL010000005.1, on the reverse strand, counting down.
GTCTTGCGCCGCCAGACCGGTCTTGCTCACCCAAAGTGCCGAACTCATGCGTACCTCCGGTTAACCGCGAATCATGCGGTTGCCTGCGTCGGACAAGTCCTCGGCAGCTTTCATCATTTTCACCTGCGTCTCGAACAGGCGGCTCAAGCTCATGCTCGCCACCAGTTCGCCGACGGCAGACACGTTGCTGGCTTCCAGATAACCACTGACCAGGCGCACGTCGTCGCTGGCCTCGGCCGGCTGACCATCGCGGGTCACCAGCAGGCCGCTGCCGTCCTTGGTCAGGTTGGCCGCCGGGACGTCCACCCGCTTGATGCGGTCGACCTCGGCCATCAGGTAGTCGCCGCGCGGGATCACCGACACGGTGCCATCGCTGCCGATCCGCAGGCTGTCGTACTCGGGCAGGGTAATAGGGCCGCCCTCGCCCAGCACCGGCCGGCCATTGATGGTCAGGTTCAGGTCGGCATCCACCTGGATGCTGCCGTGGCGGGTATAGACCTCGCCTTCCGGCCCCTCGAGAGCGATCAGGCCCTGGCCCTGCACGGCCACATCCAGGTCGCGCCCAGTGGCCATCAGCTGGCCGGCCTGCATGTTCACCCCGTTGTCGCGCAGGCGCGCCAGGTGCCGGCTGTCGTAGCCGTAGCCCTGTACGGTCACCGCTTCGGCCTGCTCCATGTCGGCGCGGAAACCCGGCGTGGTGGCGTTGGCCAGGTTGTTCGCGCGCAGCTGCAGCGAGCTCATGGTGCGACTGGCGGCGGTCATTGCGGTAAAGCCCAAACGGTCCATGGGATCAGTCCTCAGATGGCGCTGAACAGCACCTGGATCAGCTCTTTGTCGGTGGACAGCACCTTGGTGTTGGCCTGGTAGTTGCGCTGGCCTTCCATCAGGCTGACCAGCTGCTGGGTCAGGTCGACGTTGGAGCTTTCCAGGGTGCCGGCGGCCAGATCGCCGAACGAGCCGATGCCAGCCACACCATACAATGGCTGCCCGGATTCACTGGTCTCGCTCCAGGCAGTACCGTTCTCGTTGCGCAGGCCCTGGGCGTTGATGAAGTTGGCCATGACCACCTGACCCTGCAGCATGCGCTGGCCATTGCTGTAGTTGGCGAACACACGGCCGTCCTTTTCCACCGCCAGGCCGGTCTGCTCACCCGCCGAATAACCGTTGGCCAGGTTGGTGGTCACCACGAAATCCGAGCCGTACTGGCTGGTGCCGGTGTAGTCGACGGCGACGCTCATGGGATTGGCTCCCGGGGTGGGGAAGCTCACCGCGAACGGGGCGACCGGCGCAGTCAAGGCACCGCCGGTGTCGAAGGTCAGCGGCAGCGAAGCCGGCGCGGCGGCGGCGCCATCGGCGTAGTAGTGGGCGTCCCAGGTATTGGCGGCGGTCTTGACGAAATACTGGGTCAGGGTGTGCTCGCGACCCAGGGAGTCGAACACCTTGGTGGTGTAGCTGGAGTTGTAGCTGGCGACGTTGGCCGGGTCGAACGGTGCCACCGTGGGCACCGCTTCGTTGGCGTCGAGGTTGCCGACGAAATCCAGGCTGTCGGTGGCCTTGGCCGGCAGGTTGGCGGTCTGCAATTGCAGGTCGCCGATCGCACCGACCAGCAAGTTGCCATCGGCGTCCACCGGATAGCCCTGCAGGCGCTGCCCGCTGGCACTGGCGATGTAGTTGTCCTGGTCGGTACCGAACACCCCGGCGCGGGTGTATTGGATTGCACCGTTGCTGGCCCGGGTGGTGAAAAAACCACCGCCGGAGATGGCCAGGTCGAGGCTGCGCCCGGTCGCGACCAGGGCGCCGCCCTGACTGATGCTCTGGGTTTTGCCGAGCACTTCCACGCCCATGGCCTGGCTGTCGGCATACACGCTGCCGAACTCGGTACGCGACGACTTGAAGCCGGTGGTGCCGGAGTTGGCGATGTTGTTGCTGATGGTGTTGAGTTGTTCGTTGATCGAGTTGAGTCCGGTCAGGGCAATGTTAAAACTCATCTGTCAGGCACCTGTAAAAAAGAGGGGAAGCGGCTGCGTCACAGCAGGCTACCGGTCGCGCCGCGACCGAATTCGGTAAGGCTGTAGAACGGCACGCTGCCGATGCCGGCCACGTCGAGCACCGGGCCCTCGTCGCTGACACGCACATGGGTCACTTCGCCCTGCAGTTCGACGCTCGGGGATTCGCCGTTGTCGGTCACGGCCTCGATGCCGTACGTGCCGGGGCGCAGGCCCAGGGCCTGCGGATCGAGGTTGAAGCTCAGGCTACCGGGAGCATGCCCGCCCAGCTCCACCTCGCGGGTCACCCCGTTGGTGTCGGTCAGGCGCAGCAGCGTGCTACCCGCCGCGTGCTGCAGGGTCATCTGCCCGGACACCGCGCGGCCATCGAGGCTGATGCTGTCGGTACCGACCTTGACCTGCTGACCGACCAGGCCGGCGGCGGCCAGGGTCTGCAGGTTGTCCAGCAGCACCAAGTTGCTCTGGCTGAGGCGGGTCATGTTCTCCAGGCTCTTGACCTGGCTCATGGCCGAGAACTGGTTGAGGAACTCGGTGCTGTCCACCGGCTTGGTCGGATCCTGGTTGCGGATCTGCGCCACCATCAGGTCGATGAAGTTGTTCTCCATCTGCGCGGCATCGCTGATATTGACGCCGGCACGCACTTTCTCGTCGCTGTCGGCCAGGGCCAGGTTGCCCTGTTGAGTACCGTTGACCAACGCCATCAGACTTCTCCCAGTCGCAGCAGACCCTGCTGCATGCTCTTGACGCGGTTGAGCACCTCCACGCCGGTTTCGAAACTGCGAGTAGCCGACATCATGTCGGTCATCTCCTCGATCTGGTTGATGTCGGCGTAAAACACATAGCCGTCGGTATTGGCCAGCGGGTTTTCCGGCTCGTAGCGGCGTTGCGGCTCGAGCCCGGACGTGACCACATCGAGGACCTGCACGTGGGCGCCACCCATGCCGGCCGACTGGCTCATTTCCTCGTTGCCGTAAACGGCGGCGAACACCGGCTTGCGCGCCTGGTAGACCGCCTCCGGGCTACTGGCCGCGGAGTCGGCGTTGGCCAGGTTGCTGGCCACGGTGTTGAGGCGCACGGTCTGTGCGTTCATGGATGACCCGGCGATGCGGTAGATGGCGTCGAACGACATGACTTAGCGCCCCTCGATGGCTTGTTTGAGACCGCGGAAATTCATGCTGAGGAAGGTCAGGCTGGATTGGAAATCGGTGGCATTGCGGGCGAACTCGGCCTGTTCCACGGCCAGCTCGACGCTGTTGCCATCCTGAGCGGCCTGATTCGGCAGGCGGTACTGCAGACGCGACGCCCCCACTGAATCGTTAAAGGCCGCGCCCGGATCCAGGCGCTGCATTTCGCCGGCAAAATCCAGGTCACGCGCCTTGAACCCCGGGGTATCCTCGTTGGCCAGGTTCGCCGCCAGAATCTCGCTGCGCAACGAACGCAGTTCCAGGGCATGCGCATGCACGCCGATTGCCTCATCGATCCTTATACTCATGCTCACCTTCCTCCTGCATCGGGTTTGGTCAATACCTCTAAGCAGAAATCGTGCCCAGTCCGGAAATTAACTACATAATGTTGATAAATAAGGATTTATTAAGGGGATACAGCGCCTTCGCGGCGGTCCAGCTTCCGCTTTCGAGTGCCGCAGGACGACCCTGCGGAAGGCGTGTTTCCGCACTCTTGCGCCTGCTGCCGCTCGGCCTGCTGCTGCTGTTGCCCCAGGCGCAAGCCGTCACGCCGCTGGCCCAGATCGAGGCCGCCGTCGACCAGGCGCTGAGCGAACGGGTGGCGAGCCATGCCCAGCGTCAGGGCTGGCAGGGACTGCGCTTCGTCCGCGAGAGCGGCACCCTGATCGGCAATGCGCCGCCCCAGGCCTGTGCCGAACCGCTGCAGCCGCGCGCCGCGCAGAGCGCCGACGCGCCGCACGGACGCCAGCGCTTCAGCCTGTATTGCCCCACCCAGCCGGGCTGGAGCCGGGACTACGTGGCGGAGGTGGAGCTGTACCTGCCCGTGCTGTTCACCAGCCAAGCCATTGAGCGCGGCCAGACCCTCGGCGCGGGCCAACTCAAGCGCCAGGAGGTGGCCCTGGGCAAGCTGTCGCGCGGTTTTTACCACCGCGCCGAAGAGGTCATCGGCCAGGGCGCCAAGCGAAGCATCCGCGCCGACCAGTTGCTGACCCCTGCCCTGCTCGGCCAAGCACTGCTGGTACGTCGCGGCCAGCAGGTGAAGATCCAGGCCAGTCAGGACGGCATCTCCGCCAGCGCCCTGGGCGAGGCCCTGGAAAACGGCCAGCGCGGCGCGGTGATCCGCGTACGTAACCTGTCCAGCGAGAAGGTGATCAAGGCCAAGGTGATGGACGAAGGCGTGGTCAGCAGCCGTTACCAGTGACCCGCAGGCCAGTGCAGCAGGCGTGGCCACACCGCCTGCTGACTACCTCCCTGCGCGAGCGGCCACCCCCTCGCCGGTAATGCCCGGATCTGTCTGGAGGTGCGCAGCGCACAGCACCTACAGCGTTCCGATGCGCCCCCTATTTGGCGCCGGCCACGGGCCATGGCCGGCGCCAAACACCCACAGACGGCTGCTTGCGGCGTCAGCAATGCCAGGTCAATACCGCGCCAGCGCTCGTTCCAGAGCCCTCCGTGCATCCGTCAAAAGCCGGGCGCCAGAAAAATATTAAATTTCGCTTAAGCCCCTGCCGGCGATTGTCGCTCTACTTCCTCAGCAGGCAAACGCAGCCAGCTTTCTCTCACGACGCAATCCGCAGGAAGGTATTCATCATGGCTCTGTCAATCCACACCAACTACTCCGCTCTGGTCACTCAAACCAACCTGAGCAAGACCAACAACGCCCTGGCCACCAACCAGCAGCGCCTGGGCACTGGCCTGCGCATCAACAGCGCCGCCGACGACGCCGCCGGTCTGCAGATCGCCACCCGCCTGAACGCCGGCTCCCGCGGCATGGCCGTGGCCATGCGCAATGTCGGCGACGGCATCTCCCTGCTGCAGACCGCCGAAGGCGCGATGAAGGAAGTGGGCGACATCATGCAGCGCATGAAGGATTTGTCCGAGCAGGCAGCGAACGATACCAACAGCGTCGCCGACCGTACTGCCATGCAGACCGAGTTCACCGAACTGGGCAAAGAAGTCGACAACATCATGACCAACACCAAGTACGCTGGTGAAGCCCTGTTCGCCGGCGGTGGCAAGTTCACCGCCGCCGTCAACTTCCAGATCGGTGGCGATGCAGCCGAGAAGCTGACCCTGGCCGCCAACGTCGGTGGCACCCTGACCACCCTGAACACCGACTGGGCTGCGGGCAAAGCCGGCACCATGACCGACAACGCCAGCGCTACCGCCACCATGGCCCTGATGGACACCGCCATGGACAGCGTCACCGCCATGCGTGCCCAGTTCGGCGCCAATATCAACCGTCTGCAGCACACCAGCAACAACCTGGGCAACATGAAGGACAACACCGATATGGCCCGCGGCCGCATCATGGACGCCGACTTTGCCTCCGAATCGGCCACCATGGCCAAGAACAGCATGCTGATGCAGTCCGGCATCTCCATGCTCAAGCAAGCCGGTCAGATGCCAGGCATGGTCATGTCCCTGCTGGGCTAAGACCCGGTGGTCGCTGATGCGACCAACGCCTTCGCCACGCCCTGCACCTGCAGGGCGTGGCTTTTTTGTGTGCGGCAAATGGCTGCAGCATGGGCAAGGGAGCGGCTAAACTCAGGTCCATGGGCAAATCGCCAGCCCCCGATTCACCTGGTAAAAATGCAATCTGCGTCAGATATTGCAGGACGCCAGAATTTCGCCCGGTAGCTTTCAGGAAAACCCTCACAGGCCATGACCCACAGCAGCGCCAGCTCTCCCAGCCCTTCCGACAGCGGCGTGCCCTGCCTGCCCCTGAAGACGGGTCACCCGGATTGCCGGGTGTATTTCTACCCGACGCGCTTCCAGCTGCAGCTCGACGGCGACGAAGAGCGTATCGAGCTGGGCTATTCCGGCAGCCGTCTGCTGGAGCGCCTGCTGCAGACGCCGGGTGAAGTGGTGTCCCGCGAAGAGCTGCTGCAGTTCGCCTGGGCCGATCGAGTGGTTAGCCAGGGCAGCCTGAACCAACAGGTGTATGTGCTGCGCCAGGTTCTCGGCGATGAGAAAGCGCGGCAGATCATCCAGACCCTTCCGCGACGCGGCTACCTGTTCAATCCCGACTATCTGCTGGAGGCCCGCACCGCCGAGCCGGATAGCACGCCAGCCGCCAGCGCACCGGCCACCACAGCCCCGGCTGCCGCAGTGTCGACTGCCGCAACGTCGACGCCTGACCGGCCCGAGGCGGTCGAGCCGCCAGCACCTGCCGGCGCAGCGTCGGCTGCCGCAGCCGCCCTGCCCCGGACAGACATGGGGCCGACCGCACCGGCGGCGGCCGCCCCGTCCAGACCTTGGCCCAGCATCGCCGCCATCAGCGCCCTGGTGGCAGTCATCCTGGCCGGCAGCGCCCTGCTCTCCTGGCAAGCGCTGCCCGCTCCGACCTCCATGGCCAGCCAGGAGTATGCGCTGGGTCGGCTGACGCTGATCTATTACGACCCCGATGCCAGCGGCCAGCAGTTGCAGCAGCTTATCCAGCGTACCAGCCCCCTGCGCGAGCGCTTGCCGCGCCTCGTCAGCCAGCCAACCGAGGTGTTTCTGGGCGACGGCCAGGACGCCTACGAACTGGTCTGCAGACCCCGCAACGGTGAGTCGCGCTGGCTGCTGCTGCATCACGACCAGCTCGAGCAGGTGGCGGATGAACAGCTACGGAGATGCCTGCAATGAGCAAGCGCAACTATTGGCTGGTCTTCGCCGGCGCCCTGGCGCTGTTCGCCACCCTGCTCAGCTATGAATGGCTGCTGGGTCGCGTGCTGTACGGCGACTACCGCGCCGCCGGCCAGGTGGTGCTGGCCGACGGCAGGGTGCTCGACTCCGCACGCATGGCCAACTTGCGCGCCGGCCACTTCATGGTGGTGGTGCAGAGCCGAGAGGACGGCTATGTCGAGAGCAGCGGCAAGGTCAGCTATCACTTTCCCTGGGCCTTTCAGCTGACGGTGGAGCATGGTCAGCAAATCGGCGCGCACCCGACCAGCGAAGCGGAGCTGTTCCACGACGCTTACGTCAGCCAGACCGGTTCGACCCTGCACCTGCAACCCTTCCGGGACTGCTTCTATGTCCAGGAATTTCGCCGTCTCTGGTGCCCGCGAGCGGAAACGACCCAGCAATAAAAACCCTTGGGCGCGCGCGGCGCCCCCTGCAAAGATCGCGAACAGCTTCTCAGACCTCGTCTGAGGGGGCCTCGATCGGCCGGGCGCAGGCGAGCTCCGCGCGCAGCGAGTGGGCCTCCTCCCTGGCATCGCGCAACTTGACCTCCAGCAAGGCGATGCTCTGCTTGGATTCGGCGAGTACCGCCTTCGCATCGCTGATCAGCGTCGAGGACTTACGCTGGCGCTCGCCGGCCTGCGCCAGCGTGCGGCCTAGTTCGACCAGACGCTGACCCTTGTCGGCCGCCTGCTCGGTGAGCGTAGCGTTGTGCCGACGCAGCGCCTCGACCTCGGCTCCGGTGTGCGCCAGACGCCCCCTGAGATCGCCCAGGCCGGCCTGCGCCTTGGTCAGTACAGCACGCTGCTCGTGCAGTTCCTGCTGGAGAATGCCCTGCTCCGCCGCATGCCGCTGCTGCAGTCCCTCCAGCTGCGCGGCAGTGCTTGCCTGCTGTTGCTCGAGCTGCTGGCGGGCCTGCTCGGCGGCACGCTCGGCCTGCGTCGCACGGGCCTCGAGCCCGCTCATTCCTTGCCGGGCTTCATCCAAGCGCTGGCGCAGCTCGCCCACCGCCAACTGAGCCGAAGCCAGTGCAGCCTCGACCGCCTGCTGCTCAGCACTATCCTGCGCCTGGCGCAGTCCGGCCGCGTCCAGGCGCGCACCCAGCTCTGCAAGCTCACCATTGCCCTGCTCCAACTGGCTCTCAAGAGCGGCGTTGGCCGCCAGCGCCTGCTTATGGGCCTGCTGCTCGGCCTGCAAGAGGCCGTACGCCTCGGCCAGATCCGCCTGCGAGTGCAGCGCGAGCTGCTGCGCCTCGACCAGGGCAACCGCGCGGGTCTGCTGTTGCGCGGCCAGTTCTGCAAGATCCCGGTCGCTTTTTTCGAGGAGGGTCTCGAGGCCGGCATTGGCGACCAAGGCCCGGCCGTGGGCACGCTGCTCGGACTCGAACAACTGGTGCGTTGCGGCCAGCTCCTCCTGCGAGCGAACGACGGCCCGTTCGGCCTTGGCCAGCTTGCGAGCCAGGTCGACACGCGCGGCCTCGGCCAGCTCCAGCTCCAGCGCGTACTCGAAATGCAGATCGCCGAGGGCACGATCGACGAGATCCTTGAGCCGGCTGGGCAGTGCCGGGGTGTTTTCGCTCAGTGTCTGGTCGATGCGCAAGGTCAGAGCGGCGGCCGCTTGCGCGGCGCTGCTGGCCTGCGCCTTGGGGGTGAGAAAGGAGGTCATCTTGGGCGGCAGTCCCGGGAAGAAAAGTGGCGTGGAGCAGGCTCAGTCGCGCCGCGCAACGGCGGCGTGGCGAGCGGCAGCAAGCCTCACAACGGCTTGCCCTGCTCTTTGACGAAGTGCGCACCGCCCTGGCTGACCTGGGCGTGGGCATAGCTGTCGCCGAACAGCTGGCGATACAGCTGCTCGGCCTGCTGCGTCAGCAACAGCACCTCGACCCGGCGGTTGACGCCATCTTCCGGCGCCTGCGGGCGCAGCGGCATGCGCTCGGCATGGGCGGTGACCTGCAGCACACCGTCGGCGGACAGGCCGGCGGCGACCAGCGCATGACGCGCGCTGAGGGCGCGGTCGCCGGACAGGTTCCAGTTGTCGTAACCACGGCCGCCACGGTACGGCGTGGCATCGGTATGACCGCTGATAATCAGCTTGTTCTGCACCTTGCCGAGCACCTTGGCCAGGCCGCCCATCAGCCCCTGGAAGTGCGGCGTCAGGCGGGTGCTGCCACGCTCGAACATGACACGTTGCTGATCGTCGCGCAGCAGGATGCGCAGCCCCTGCGGCACCACATCGACGACGATATTGGCTTCGCCCTGCAGCTCCACGGCCACGCTCTGCATCAAGGCGGCCAGCGCCTTCAGCTCTTCGGGCGTGCCGTACATGCGCGGTGTTGCGCCGGAGTGTTCGCTGGGCCGGTCCTGGGGGCGCATGGCGGCATTTTCCGGGGTTTGCACCTGACTGACCTGCACCGGAATACCATCGAGTTCGAGCGGCGAACGGCTCTTGCCGTCGAACACCCCGGCGCCACCGTCGGTCAGCGGGTTGCTGAACTGCTCGGCTGCCGCCGGTGCCTCTAGCTTGGTTTGCGGCTGGACGATCCACAGCACCATAAACAAGGCCATCATGGCCATGGTGAAGTCGGCAAAGGCCACCTTCCAGGCACCCCCATGTGCTTGCTCATGACCGCGTTTGGAGCGACGCTTGATGATGATTTCCTGGTGGTCCCCGCTGCGCTTCTTCATGCGGCCTCCCTTTGCTCCTCGAACTGGTTGACCCAGATCTCCAGCTGTTTGAACGCCGGTTTGACATCCTGCTCGATCAGCTTGCGCCCGGCGTCCACCGCCAGCAGCGTGGGCTTGCCGGCCACATGGGCGACCAGGGTGGTGCGCACACACTCCAGGGCCGACAGTTCGGTCTTGATCAGCTGGCTCATGGCGTTGGACAGCGGGTCCATCAGGCAGTAGCAGCAGAAAATGCCGAGGAAGGTGCCGACCAGGGCCGCCGCCACATGGGCACCGACCTCGGCCACCGAGCCGCCGATGTTACCCATGGTGATGACGATGCCGAGGATCGCCGCGAGTATGCCGAAGCCGGGCATGGCCTCACCGACCTTGTGCAGCGAGCGCGCCGGCTGCAGCAGGGCATGCTCCATGGCCTCCAGCTCCTGCTCGAGGAACCCCTCGAGTTCATGGGCGCTGATCTTGCCCATGGCCATCAGGCGGAAGTTGTCGGCGATAAAGAACATCAGGGTCGCTTCTTTGACGATCAGCGGGTACTTGCTGAACAACTCGCTCCTCTCCGGGTCCTCGATATGTTCGTCGAGGGCTTTGAGGCCGCCCTCTTCCACGGTTTCCAGCAGTTCATAGAGCAGCATCAGCAGCTGGCGCTGGAACTCCTCGCCGCGGCGCTTGTAAACGAACACACCCTTGATCTGCACGCACATCTCGTGCAGCACCTCCTTGGGGTTGCCGACCACCAGGCTGCCGAGCCCGGCCCCGAGGATGATCAGCACTTCGGCCGGCTGCCAGAGCATGGCCAGTTCTCCGTGGGCCATCATGTAACCGCCCAGCACACAGCCGATGATGATCAGCGCTCCCAATACCTTCAACACGATTAACGTTCCTCTTTCAGGAAGCGACAGGCCTTGGCCAGCGCCTGCTTGCTCAGTTGGCACACACGCGCATCGCTCACCTCGAGCACCAGCGCAATTTCTTTCAGACTCAATTCATGTTGGTAATACAGGGTCAGCACCAGCCGTTCGCGCTCATCCAGACGCTCCAGGGCCTGGACCAGCAAGCGTTCAGTGAGCACCTGTTCCTCGACCACCGCGGCGTTGTCGGCAAAACTCTCGACGCCGACCTGCAGCAGTTCGTCGAGGCTCTCGATCGCCTCCGACGATTCGGCCCACAGGTACTCCTGGTATTGCTCGGCATTCAGCCCGGCGTGCTGGCGCACTTCCTCCTCGCTGGGCATGCGCCCGAGCTGGCGGGCCAGTCCGCGGACCAGGTCGCGCACCCGATGCACCTGCTGACGCAGCTGGCGTGGCCGCCAGTCCTGGCGGCGCAGCTCATCGAGAATCGCGCCACGGATGCGCAGCGCGGCAAACCGGCCGAACTGCTCATCGGGCTCGCCATAACGGCGCAGGCAGTCGAGCAGGCCCATCAGACCGATCTGCTCCATGTCCTCACGGTCCAGCACCTGGCTGGCCTGCAGCGATAGCTGGCGGACAATCCGCTTGACCAGGGGCAGGTACTGCAGCAACCACTTGCGCTCGGCGTCGGCATCGAGGCCGCGGGCAGCGGCGGGCGAACTGTAGTCATGGTCGAGGGCAGCCTGGGCGTTCATGGGCGGGCGTCCTACTGCACAACCATCTTGCTGATCAGCACATGCTCGAACGGCACCAGCAGATTACGACTGCCGAAATCGCCGAGCACCGCCTTTTCCAGCCCGGCCTGCAGCTGCGCGATGCTCTGGCCGCGCAGCTCCTGGAATTTCATACCGGTGAAGTGAGCGACCGCCGAATTGCGTACCATCGGGTCGATCTGCTCGAGCTTCTTCTTTTCGGTTTCCAGACCCGCCTGCAGCACCAGGTCGAACACGATGTAGTGCTCGCGGCCGGCCTCGGCCAGGCTGACGATCAGCTTGTCCACCGGTTGGAACTGATACTCGCCCTTCTCCGCCTCGACGTCCCCAGCCGGCCCGCCGGTGCCGGCTTCGGCCGGCCCGACCTGGGTAAGCTGCTGAACGCTCTGGTAGAGGGTGAAGCTGAACCCGATGCCGCCGACGGCCAGCAGGGTGTTGAAAATCAGCATGATCAGAATGATGCGCGGCATCGCCATGGCAGGGTTACGCTCCACTTCGGTAAGTCTTCAGGCTGCCGGCGTGATTGCCGGCAGCGGCTCATACGCTGACCAGTACGTCGCTGCGCACCGGTTTCCCGGCCCGCCCCGTGTCGGTCTGTTCGTCGCGGGCCGCACGCGGTGCGCCCTCGGCGAGCGGTTCCGGGGCCTGGCGGGCATGCCGCTGGCCGGATTGGCTGTCGGCAGCGACCTGCACGTCCACCTGGACAAAATGCTGGCCAATCAGGTCCTGGCGCAGGCGTTCGCTGGTCTGCTGCAGCAGGCGCGCCACGTCGCCTTGGGCCGCGCTGATCTGCACCTGCAGGCGACCGCCTTCCTGGTTCAGGCGGATCTCCAGGCTGCCCAGCTCGGCTGGATCGAGACGGATGATGGCCTGCTGCTTGTTCTGCTTGAGCTGCAACTCGACGCTGTCGCGCAGGGCATGCAGCATCTGCTCGCCCCATTTGGCTTGCGGCCCCTGCAGTTGCAGGCGCTGTTCCAGCGCCGTCGGCCGCGACAGCGGGCCGTTCGGCTCGCCACGCAAGGCTGCCTCCAGCGCGGGACGTGCCGCGCTGACCGCGGCGGAGTCGCCGCCCTGCAGCGGCTCCACCTCTGCCACCTGCGCCACCTCAGGTAGCGGCGCCTGGGCAGCGTGCTCGCCGTCGTTCGCAACGGCCAGGTCGGCCAACTGGCGCAGGGCGCTGTCCGGCAAGGCCGTCTGCGGCCGCGCCGCGGACGGCTCTTTGGTACCGGCGGCGGCCAGCGCGCCATCATCGGCCGACTTGCCTGCCATGGCAGGCTGCTGGTCCTCTGGGACAAGCGCTTGGCCCGCCAGGACGGACTGCTGGCGTCCCCCGGCCTGCGGCAGGGCGGCCAGCGCCGCCGGGATCAGCTGCGGCGCTACCAACGCCTGCTCGGTACGGGCCTGCACCTGCACCTGGCTCTGCGCCAACAGGCTGCCGAGCAAGGCCTCGACTTCGCCGACCTGAACCTCGGCCGCGGATTCGTCCGGCAATGGCTGCTCGGCGGCGGGCGCAACGGGCAGCACCACCGGCGCAGCGGCGTCCAGCGCCGGCAACGGCGGCTGATCCGGGGCGACCAGCGCCTGCAGAACGAAGTTCGCGTCGCTTTGCTCCGTCGCTTCGTTCGCGGCGCGGCGCGGCTCGTCGGCTGAGGGGGCGGCGGTCGCAGCGGGATTGATCATCAGTTGCAACATGCTTCAGCGGCTCTCTTGCCAGTCGTTGACTTGCCGGTAGGCACTGTTGCCTTCGGCGTAGTGCAGGTGCGCCAGCAGCAGCTTGCGCAAGCGTTCAGATTCGTTCGCGCAGCCGCGCAGGGCCTCGCCATGCACACGTTTGAGACTCTGCCGGGCGACCTTCAGCGCGGCGCTGGAGGGCTGCCCGTCGAGCTGCAGCAGGGCCTCGCGGATGGCCGCGTCAATCGCGCCGAACGAGGCCCAGTCAGCGCCTTGCAGGGCACGCTCCAGGCGCGCCTGCAGGGCCTGCAGTTCAGCCGCGCTTGGCATTGACCGCATCCCAGCCTTCGCGCAGGGTGCCGAGCAGCTTCTCGACCTCATCCAGACCTTCAAGCGACAGGCTCACGCTGACGTCGGACAGGCGATAGATGCAGTAGTCGTAGAGGCGCGCCAGCTCCTGCACCAGCTCGCCGCCGTTGGCGTGATCCAGGGCACTGCTCAGGCCGTTGAGGATGTTCAGGCACTTCTCCAGCGAGCGACCCTTCTGGTCGTAGCGCTTGGCCTCGATATGACCGCGGGCGCGGGCCAGCTCGTCGAGCAGGCCATCGAACAGCACCAGCACCAGCTGGTACGGCGAGGCCGCGGCGGCGCGGGCCTCGAGGTCGACCGAGCGGTAGCTGTCGTAGCTTTCATTCTGGTGGTAAGTGCTCATCCGAACATCCCTTGGGTCTGCTCCATCGCCGCCATGGTTTGCGCCATGTTGGTGTACTGGCGCAGGTAGCGGTTGTAGTGGAGCTCGTACTGCTTATCGAGCGACTCGTACTGGTCCCTGACGCGGCCGATCTGCGTATTGATAAAGTCCTTGCGGGTCTTCATCACACCGTTGACGCTACCGGTGTAGACGGCGAGGCTCTTGTCCAGGCTGTCGATCAGGGTGCCCTTCTCGCTGAACAGTTTGTCCAGCCCGGCCGGGTCGGCCGCCAGGGCCTTGCTGAAGCGCTCGGCATTCAGCGTGAGCTTGCCGTTGCGGTCGGCGGCGACGCCGAAGTCGATCAGGCTCTTGCCGCCGAAGGCGGTACGCACCAGCTTGTTGAGCATGCCCTCGACCGAGCGGATGCTCGAATCGCCGGCCAGGCTGCCACGCTGGGCGCCCTCCCCGCCGCTGGCGGTGAGGCTGTCGAAGGAGCCCATCAGGCTGTTGAAGGCATCGATGAAACCCTTCACCTTCGCCTCGGTGGCCGTCTTGTCCTGACCAACGATCAGGCTCAGCGGCGACTCACCACTGGCCTGGGCTTTGGTGAAGGTCAGGCTGACTCCATCGATCAGGTTGCTGAAGCTGTTGCTGGCGCTTTCCAGCGGCATGCCGCCAGCCTCGGCGCCGAGCTTGACGATGGCGTTCTGCGCCTTGCCCAATTCCTGCGGCGTCTTGCCCAGGAAACCGGCGACACCGTCGGTGCTGACGCTGATGGCATTGGCCTGGCCCGTGGCATTGCTGCCCAACAGCAGCGAGACGCTGACCGTGCCGGTGACCGGGTCGGTGCTGCGCACCAGGCTGGCGGCCAGCCCGCTGTTATCCGGGGCGGCGTTGATGGCCGCGGCCAGCTCGTCGAGGCTGCGCACGCCATCGGCGTCCTGGTCGACGCTGGCCAGATTCACCGCGAAACTTTTGCCACCCTGGGTGAACTGCAGGCTGCCGCTGGCCGGCACATCGGCATCCTTCAGTCCGGAGATCGCCAGCTGATGGGCACTGGCCAGCTGCTGGACGAAGAACTGGTAGGTCCCGGGCACGGCCTTGGCCGAGACGGTCGCCGTGGCGTAGCCGGTCTGGCTGAAGGTCGCCGAGTTGATCAGCATGCTGCTGCCACCCGTGCGCAGGCCGGTCACCGCGCTGCGGAAGGCCTTCAGCGCGGTGTCCAGGGTGCCCACCGCCTTGAGCTGACCCTGGTAGGTTTTTTCGCTGCTTTGCGCACGGGTTCGAGCACCCTGCACCTGGTAGTTAGCCAGCTGGGTGGCCATGTATTTCGGGTATTCAGAATCGATCGGCATGGTTCGGTACCTTCCTCATGGGAGTGGTATAGCAAGACGTGCGCCAAAACCTGGAATGCCCGTTATTCGAGGCCTGCGGCGGGATACAGGGTGAAAATCGCCTTCCCCCTAGGGGCGCTGCGGGGTAAAAACGGAAAAACCCCTTCCGCCTGCCGCAGAGGCAATCCATGCACTAAAAAGGCGACGCTACGGGCGCAGAACTTAAGCCCGGACATTCGCGGCTAGGGCCCCGCAGCAGGCGAGCAAGGACTGGCACAGGGCATCGCCGCCGGGAACCTATTCACGATCATTGCCAGGCGCTACGCAGGAGAGATCCGGCCTGTCGCTGGCAGAATGGGACAGTGCCTGGGTAGGGTGCGAGAGATCGCGAGCAGGCCCTGAAGGCGGGAACTAAAATACGGCGACTGCGCCAGCGCGGCCGCCGTGCGACTCAATAAGCGTGGCCGTGAGGCGCGTAGAGCTGGCGGCGCGTCGAGTCACCCAGCAATTGCTCGATGATCTCGTGGTGCATGGCCAACAGCCGGCCATTGCGCTCGTTACAGTCGGCGCAGCGCACGGCGGCTTCGCCGAGTCGCTGCCAGCCCGTTTCCAGCTGACGCCGAGGCTCGGCCGGGTAATGCTGCAGCAGCCTGTTCATCGCCACGGCGCCGCCACCCAGGCCGAGGGCGGCTAGCGCCTTGCTGCGCCGCTGCGCACGCATGCGCAGCTGCTCGCAGCAGGGCTCGATTTGCGCGTTCAGCTCGCCGATGCGCCCATTGTCGCGGCGCAGCAAAGCCTGATGCAGCTCCGGCAGCAGCCCGTCCAGACGCTGGTAATCCAGCAGATCATCCTGGACATCCTGGGCCAGGAGGCTCAGCAAGCGCCCCCGTTGTGTCACGCGCCGCTACCACGGTGATAGCTCAGCATGCCCTGGGCCAGACTGGCGCTGTCCAGCCTGATCTCGCCACCGGCCAGAGCCGCCTTGAGCTCGGCCACCTTGGCCAGATCCACGACCGGAAGGCTGTCGAGAACGGCCTGCAATTTTTCCAGGGGCAGACCTGCAGCCAGTTGTTGCGCCGGGCGCGCGCTGCTCGCCGGCTCAGCCTGCAGCTTGCGCGGCGCAGCCTGAGTCTCGGCTGGGGCGGTATAAATCGAGTGTTGGGTACGGCCGATTTCCATGGGAATCACCACGATAAGGGGGTCTACTCGTCCTTAAGCGACCATCCGGAGGCTGAACTTAAATATATTTTCGACTCTTTCACGGGCCCTGCTGCCGCCACCAGCACTGGGCGGCCAGGCCATCCTGAATCTTCTGCTCCTGCTGGGCCAACTGGACCTGCCACTCGGCCAATTTGCCGTCGAGAAACTGGGTGACGACCTTCTCGCTGCGCATGGTCGCCAGCAACTCACCCTGGATGCGCGCCAGGTTCTGCTCGGCAAGACCCAGCTCTGTGCGCTGCAACTCGACCATCTTGTGCAGGGTGACTTTGTAACGCTGCTGGTTGTCACGCTGCAGGCTGGTGTTGAGCGGCACCTCAAAACCGAGCAGGCGCGACAGCCCGGTGATGTTGTTGCGGTAGCGCTGGCAGAGGTTCTGCTGGTAGTTGACCCGGCCGAGCATCTGCTGCACCTGGCTGCCACGCAGGCTGGCCAGGCGGCCGAGTACATCGAGTTGCTGTTTCATAGGTGCATCAGCCCCTGCAATTGTTTCACGCACTCGCTCAGGTCGGCACCCTCGCCCACGTCCTGGCGCAGGAAGCGCTCCAGGCGCGGCGCCAGCTGCACCGCGCGATCGGTCTTGGCATCCATGCCCGGGCTGTAGCCACCGAGTGGGATCAGCTCCTTGATTTTCTCGTAGGTGCTGTAGAACTCCTTGAACAGGCGCGCCGCGCCGCGGTGCTCGGCACTGCTGACCTGGCTCATGCAGCGGCTCACCGAGGCGGCGATATCGATTGCCGGGTAATGGCCGACATCAGCCAGGCGCCGCGACAGCACGATATGGCCGTCGAGAATGGCCCGCGCGCAGTCGACGATCGGATCCTGGTGGTCGTCGCCCTCGGCCAGCACGGTGTAGATGGCGCTCAGGCTGCCCTGCTCGCTCTCGCCGTTGCCGGCACTCTCCACCAGTTCCGGCAGCAGGCCGAACACCGAGGGCGGATAGCCCTTGGTCGCCGGCGGCTCGCCGAGGGCCAGGGCGATCTCGCGCTGGGCCATGGCATACCGGGTCAGCGAGTCGACCAGCAGCAGGACGTCATGGCCCTGGTCGCGGAAATACGCGGCGATGCTGTGGCACAGCTCGGCCGCCCTGAGCCGCATCAGCGGCGATTCGTTGGCCGGCGCCACTACGACCACGGCCTTGCGCAGGCCCTCCTCGCCCAGGGAATGCAGGAGGAATTCCTGCACTTCACGGCCGCGCTCGCCGATCAGGCCGACCACCACCACGTCGGCCTTGGTCTGTCGGGTAATCATGCCCAGCAGCACGCTCTTGCCCACGCCGCTGCCGGCGAACAGGCCCACACGCTGGCCCTTGCCCAGGGTCAGCAGGGCATTGATGGCGCGCACCCCGACATCCAGCGAGGCCTCGACCGGGCGGCGCTTGAGCGGATTGACCGATGGCAGCTCGGTGGGCAGGGTATCGCGGCCATCCAGCTTGCCTAACTCGTCCAGCGGCTCGCCCAGGCCGTTGACCACTCGCCCCAGCCAGGACTCGTCGATGCGCAACGGCGCCTCGTCATTGGCCGGAAACACCCGCGAACCGGCCGTCAGGCCGACCGGCTTCTTGAACGGCATCAGGTAAGTGACATCGCGGTCGAAACCGACCACCTGAGCTTCCAGCAAGGTCCCGTCGGCCTGCTCGATATGACAGCGCTGGCCGGTCATGCGCTGGCAGCCGAGGCTCTCCAGCAGCAGGCCGGAGACCCGCACCAGACGCCCGCTGACCTTGGCCAGCTTGACGCTGTCGAGCGAGCGCAGCGCCTCGTCGAGCTGAAATGAGCTGACCACGGCCTCAGTCCTGCGCCAGTTTGAGGTGATCGGTCAGGGCGTCCATGCACGAATCCAGCCGCTGCTGGCAACCGATGTCGGCTTCGGCCTGGGCCGTCACCACCCGGCACTCGCCCAGGCCCAAGCGCTCGTCCGGCAGCAGGCGCCACTGGGCCGCGCGTGCCGGCGCCAGGTCGCGCAGGCGCTGGTATTCCTCGGGATTGAGCAGCACCTGCACCTCGCCACCCTCGTTCGGCATGCTGGCCAGGGCCTCTTCGGCCAACGCCAGCAACTGCGTGGGGTTGAGGGTCAGCTCGCAGCGGATCACCTGCTTGGCCACCTTGCTGACCAATTCGAGCAGCTCCTGGCGACGCTTGTCTTCCAGCTCGGCCCTGAACCGGCGCAGCTCGTCGAGCACGCCGTCCAGCGGCTGGCTAGCCCGGTCGAAGGCCTCGCGGCCCTGCTGACGGCCGTCCTCGCGGCCCTCGCGCTGGCCCGCCTCGCGGCCCTCGGCGAAACCGCCGTCGCGCCCGGCGGCCCGGCCTTGCTGCAGGCCCTCCTGATAGCCCTTGTCCATGCCCTGCTGAAAGCCATCGGCAATCGCCCGCTGGCGGCTGGCCGGATCGCCATCCCAGGACGCGCCCTGGGGCTCGCGACAACGCGGCGGGAAACGGTACGGGCGCCAGTTGCGCTCGCCGCCCTTGATGATCCTGTTATCCATGCGCGCCCTCACTCCACCGTCTGTTCACGGAACAACTGCAGCTGGATATCGCCCTGTACCGCGAGGTCGCGAACCACCACCATGATGTCCTTGCGCACCTGCTCGATGCGGCTGAGCGGCACCGGCCCCTGGCGGCGCTTGATGGCATCCATCTGCTGCGCCTGGCGCTTGGGCATGGCGCCCTGGATGGCCTTGACCAGCGCCGGCTCGGCGCCCTTGAGCGCGACCACCCACTCCTCCAGCGGGATAGCCTCGAGCAACGCTTCGAGCACTTCGTTGCTTTGCTTGGAGAGGATGAAGAAGTCGTACATCTCTTCCTCGATCTTGCCGACCAGGTCCTCGTCATGGGCGCGCAGCAACTCGAACATCTGGTCGCGGTTACCCTTGAAGCGGTTCATGATGTCCGCCGCCTGCTTGACCCCGCGCACCTGCGCGCCCTGGGTGGACAGTACGGCCAGGCTGCGCTCGATCAGCTCGCCCAGTTCGACGATCACCTCGCCATTGACCTCGCTGAGGTTGGCGATGCGATAGAGCAATTCGTCCTGATGCTCGCGCGGAATGCACTCGAGCACCTGGCTGGCCATCGACGGTGGCAGGAAGGCGAGAAACACCGCCTGCATCTGCAGGTGCTCCTTGGCCAACAGCGCGGCGAACTGGCGCGGGTCGATCCACTCCAGCTTGGCCATCTGCGCACGGATCTCCTCGCCGTAGATGCTGTCCAGCAGGTTGCGGGTGATCTCGCTGCCCAGCGCCTTGCCCAGCATCCCCGACAGGTAGGTCCGCGAGGCCCCCTTGATGCTGCTCTGCTCCTTGTAATCGTCGAAGAAGCGGCCAATCACGTCGGAAACCATCGGCAGCTTGACGTTGGACAGGCGCGCCATGGCCTGACTGATACCGATGATTTCCTCCCGCGAGAAGTGCCGCAGCACCCCGGAGGAGGCCTCGTTGCCCATGCTCAGCATGAGGATCGCGGCCTGCTCCATGGAGCTGGTCGAACGCAAACTCGTGCGCACCTGCAGGTTCTTGCCGCCGGCGCTCTGCGCATCAGGCGCTGGGGTTGGCTGCTCTGTCATTTCGTCCGATCCATTGCTTGATCACTTCGGAGACACGCTCGGGGTCGTTGCGTGCCAGCATTTGCAGGTGTTCAACCTGGTGTTCCAGGCCCGAGCCGGGCGCCGGCAGGCGGATTTCCGAGAGCGGGTTCAGTTCGCTGAACAGGCCCATCACCCGCGACTCTTCCGCCACCCGGGCGAGCAGGCGCTCGTCATGGTCCTGGCGCTCCTGCTGGGCCTGCGTCGCCGGGTCTACCAAGGGCAGCAGCTCGGCCTGCGGGCCGCGGGTCAGGTTGCGCACCGCCGGACGGATCACCAGCAGCAACAGCAGCAGGCAGATCAGGCCGAACAGGCCGATACGCACCAGGTCGTGGACCTTGTCGTTTTCCCACCAGGGCTGCGGCGGCAGCTCCAGCGGCGCCTCGACCACAAAGGGGAACACGCTCAGGCTCAACACATCGCCGCGCTTGTCGTTGAAGCCAGCCGCGCTCTTGATCGAGCGCTCCAGTTCGGCGCGCGCTTCTGGCGTCCAGCCGCCCTTGGGCGCGGACGCTTCGTTGAGCACCACCGAGATGCTCTGCTGACGCAGGCTGTAGGGTGCGTGCTTGACGTGGGTGACGTTCTGGTCGTAGTCGAGCTGGCGGGTGGATTCCTTGCGCAGCGAAGTGGCCGCCTTGTTCTGCGGTGACCGCGGGTCGTTCTGCGCCGCCTGGGCCTGGGCCGGGTCCTGCCCTGGCGCCGGCTGCTGTGGCTGAGGCGGTGGCCGGTTGCTCAGCGAGCCCGGGACACCCAGGGCCAGCTCGTCGAGGGAACTTTCGTCGCGCAGCATTTCATTGCGCAGGCGCGGCGCTTCACCGTAGGCCTGCAGGGTTTCCTCACGCTGACTGAAGTCGAAGTCGGCCGCCACGCTGATCCGGTAATTGCCGTTGCCCAGCACCGGCGCCAGCACCTGTTCGATGCCGGCCTCGATCTTTTGCCGGTAGTCATCGACCACCTGGCCGTTCTGTACCACGCCGTCCCAGCCATGCAGCGAGCGCGACAGCTGGGAGCCGTTCTGGTCGACCACGCTGACCTGCTCGGCGGCCAGTTGCGGCACGCTGCCGGCGACCAGGTTGACGATGGCGCCGACCTGTTCCGGGCTGAGCTTGGTACCCGGCGCCAGCTGCACCATCACCGAGGCCTTGCCCTGGCTGCGCTGGCTTACCACAAAGGAGCGGCTCTCCTCCAGCGCCAGGTGCACGCGGGCCTGCTGAATGCCCTTCATGGCCATGATGGTGCGAGCCAGCTCGCCTTCCAGGCTGCGCTTGAGGCGCACGTCCTGGACGAACTGGCTGGCACCCAAGGGCTCGTCCTTGTCGAACAGCTCGTAGCCGCTGGGCACTGCCACCTTGACGCCCTTGGCGGCCAGCAACAGACGCGCGCGGCTGAGCAGCGCTTCGGCCACCAGCACCTGACCCGTCTCAGGGTGCAGGCTGTAGGGGATGGTCTCGGCGTCCAGCACCTGCATCACCTCGGCGGCCGGGAAGCTCTCGCCGCTGCCGTACAGCGGGCGCAGCGCACCCTGGTCGCGCCACAGGTAATAGACCACGCCGGCCGCCAACACGGCCGCCAGCACCGCCAGACCGATCAGGGTCAGGCGCGGGCCGACGAAGCGCTCGGACAGGGGAAATTGATTGCGGATAGCTTGCAGCACGGCTCAGTTCCCGTCGGCGTCAGATAGGCATGCGCATGATGTCGTCGAAGGCGCTGGACAGCTTATTGCGCACCTGCAGCAAGGCAGAAAACGACAGGCTGGCCTTCTGGCTATCGATCATGGCGCCGACCAGGTCGTCGCTGCGGCCGCTGTCGACCGCATTCATTGCCTGAGCGGCCTGGTGCTGCTGGGCGTCGACGGCGTGCAGGCTGTCAGTGAAGCTCTGCATCACGCCGGGCTGGCCCGGCTCGTCGAGCTGCAGGGCCGGCTTGATCGCGGCACCGCCGGCAGACAGCTCGCGGTGCAACTCCATGCGGTTCAACATTTCCTGCTGGACGTGGCTGATTGATTTCATCGGTGAGTCTCCAGACCTGTTGTTCGGTGGCAGATCAAAGTGGAATCGGCAGACCTTGCTCGCGCATGGCCCTGAGGCGATAGCGCAAGGCGCGCGGGGTCATGCCCAGGCTGGCGGCAGCCTTGGTCTTGTGGCCGCCGAAACGGCGAATGGTGTCGATCACATGCTGGTACTCGGCCCACTTACCGCTGGCGCGCAGCGCGGCGCGGCCCTCGTCGCCCGCCACCAGGCTCAGAGTCGGCGCCGAGGCCTGCTCCGACTGGCTGGCCGGCACACTGGCCAGCCCCAGGTCCTGAGCCTGGATAAACAGCCCCTTGCGCAGCACCAAGGCGCGCTGCACGGTATTTTCCAGCTCGCGCACATTGCCCGGCCAGTCGTGGGCCAGCAGCGCGCCGCAGGCATCGCGGGTCAGCAACTCATCGGCGTTTTCCTGCGGGGCGAACTGACGAATGATGCGCCGGGTCAGCGGCAGGATGTCTTCACGACGCTCGCGCAGCGGGCTGATCGACAGCGGCAGCACATCCAGGCGGAACATCAGGTCGGCACGGAAGCGCCCGGCCGCCACTTCGGCCTGCAGATCGCGGTTGGTCGCGGCGATGATGCGGATGTCCAGCTGGATCTCGTGGCGCCCACCCAGGCGCTCGACCCGGCGCTCCTGCAGCACGCGCAGCAACTTGGCCTGCAGGCCCAGGGGCAGCTCGCCGATTTCGTCGAGCAGCAAGGTGCCGCCGTTGGCCAGCTCGAACTTGCCCGGCTGGGCGGTGACCGCGCCGGTGAAGGCGCCCCGCTCGTGCCCGAAGAGGATGGATTCGAGCATCTGCTCGGGAATCGCCGCGCAGTTGACCGCAATAAAGGGTGCCGTGCGCTCGGCGGAAAAACGGTGGATATAGCGCGCCAGCATTTCCTTGCCGGTACCGGTCTCGCCCCCGATCAGGATCGGCGCACGGGTCTGCGCCACGCGCTGAGCCATGGCCAGCAGACGGCGGCCGGCTGACGAACAGGAGACAAAACCCTCCTCGGCGGCACTGGCGGCGGCCTGGCGCCCCAGCAGCGCGGACAGTTGCGATGTGCTGAACGGCGCCAGCAGGTAGTCGACGCAGCCCAGCTCCAGCAGCGCCGCCGCGCGGGCCTGATCGTCGTAGGCCACCACCGGGATCACTCCCAGGTGCGGCGCGTGGCGCAGCAGACCACCGACCTGAGCATACAGGCTGTGGTCGGCCATGCCGCCGACGAAGACGAAGACCAGTTCGGCCTGCTGCCGCGCCGCGCTACCCAGCTGCGCGCAGTCGGCTATATGGCTGACCCGGCAACCGGCCTCGAACAGCCCGTCGCACAGCAAGTTGTGCAGGCCGATATCCGCCTGCCCCACCACCCAGACCTGACGCTGCATCGACTGTTGTCCCGAGAGGGACAGGTAATGGTTACCGCTGGACACTTGGAGCTTATTCAACATGCTGCACCTGCTCGAGTGGGGCTGCGCTGGCTGAAACCTACCGAAGTTGTGTTTTTATCGCCTGGCATTTAAGTCGGCCGCATGTACGGCCGCCTTGTAGAACTGTGCGCTAGCTGTTACCGGGTAACTTTTAATTACCAACTGAACAGACGCACACCAAAGTACCCCGCACCACCAGGATTGCCAGTCAGTTCTCATCATTTGCGCTCAATGCGTCGCCTCTTCGTCTCAATGACAGCTTTTGATTTCTCTTGATTTAACCGATCCCCGCGCTACACGTAAGCTGCAGGCAGTCGATGAGCAGCCGCCAAACGCGTGCCCTGCTCCTTGGCGCAGACGCCTGGCCACGGGCCAACGCGCCGTTCTGCTGTCAGCGCTCGGCGGGTCATAAATAACCTGCCCACATATTCGGGGAATACCGCTCATACCATGACTGGTCATTCGAAAGTTCAGCACGCAGTGCCCGTCGAGCAACTTACGCGCCTTAAGCCGAGTAAGCTCGGCCGGCACTATCATCGGGTGCCGCAATATATTCGCGAGGTATTCGCTAAACACCCGCGAGTAATCAGCGACTATTTCCTGCGTAACTACCGGATCAACCTGGAGTTGCTCCGAGTCGTCGTGCACGAACAGCGGGAAGCAGATCCCGGCCGCATCTACCAGGGCTCGTCCGGCAAGCTCGGCTTCAGCATCGAGCGCAGCCTGCTGACCGAAGCCCTGGAGTGTTATTACGGCGGATCCTCCCGGCCAAACCTCAGTACGCCACCGGTGAGCAGTTCCGAGCAGCGCTTGAGTACGCGCCTCGGCGTCGATGTCAGCCAGATCTTTCTGCGCGCCGTCCTGGCCAATGACGACAGCGACGAGCTGCTGCCCCACGACAACGACTACGAAGAGGTCTGCTGGGAGTATGTGGTCGAGCTGCAGTTCACCAGCCACACCAGCGCCCAGCCGGCCTCGCTCTTCATTCATCTGGACCACCAACTGGTCGACGAGCTGACCAGCCGCCTGTCCGGACCCATCGCGCCGAGCAGCCTCGGTAACCCGGCCCAGCAGCTGCAGCAGCTGCCGGTGCGCCTGTCCTGCGTACTGACCAACCAACAGTTGCCGCTGGCCAAGGTGCTCGAACTGAAGGTCGGCGACATCCTGCAGACCCGCCTGCTGGAGCGCTGCGAAGTACGGGTGAACCAGCAGAAATTATTTCGCGGCAGCCTCTTCGAAGAAGACGGCTGCCTCTACCTCACTTCTCTTGAGAGCGTCGAACAGCCGTGAGCAGCCCCGTCATGAACAACCCCGTATCCGACAGCGAATTCGAGAACCTGATCAACGAGACCGACCTGGGCCTGCTCCAGGACGCTCCGCTGGCCATCCCGACCAGCCCGGCCGCCCCGCAAGCCCTCCGCCCGAGCAGCCAGGACCTGACTTTCTTCGGCAAGCTGCCGGTCCACGTCACCCTGGAAGTCGCCTCCACCGAGGTGGCACTCAAGGACCTGATGGAGATCGACACCAACAGCGTGATCATGCTCGACAAGCTGGCCGGTGAACCGCTCGACGTGAAGGTCAATGGCGCCCTGTTCGCCAAGGCCGAAGTGGTGGTGCTGAACGGCAACTACGGCCTGCGCATCACCGAGCTCAGCGGCAATGGCCTGAGCGCATTGAGCCGCTGATGTCGCGCCTACTCGCTTTCGCCATCGCCCTGCTGTTGCTGGCGTTTCCATTGCTGGCCCAGGCCGACCAGGGTGAACTTTCCCTGCTCAGCCTCAACGACACGACCAGCGGCCAGACCCTCAGCATCAAGCTGCAGGTCCTGGTCCTCATGACCCTGCTCGGCCTGCTGCCGGCGATGCTGCTGATGATGACCTGCTTCACCCGCTTCATCATCGTGCTGTCCATCCTGCGCCAGGCCATGGGCCTGCAGCAGAGCCCGCCAAACAATATCCTGATCGGCATCGCCCTGTGCATGACCCTGCTGGTGATGCGCCCGGTGTGGCAGGAGCTCCACCAGGAGGCCTACCTGCCGTTCGAGAGCGACCAGATCAGCCTGGAGCAAGGCCTGGAGCGCGGCAAGCAGACCCTGAGCCGCTTTATGCTGGCGCAGACCAGCAAGACCTCGCTGGACACCATGGTCAGCCTGGCCGGTGAAACCCTGCCGGCCGACCTCAAGCAGCTGGACTTCACCCTACTGCTGCCGGCCTTCGTGCTCAGTGAACTGAAAACCGCCTTCCAGCTCGGCTTCATGATCTTCGTGCCCTTTCTGGTGATCGACCTGGTGGTGGCCAGTGTGCTGATGGCGATGGGCATGATGATGCTCTCGCCGATGATGATTTCCCTGCCCTTCAAACTTATGGTCTTCGTCCTGGTGGACGGCTGGGCCCTGACGATGGGCACCCTGACCAGCAGCATCCAACCTTTTTAGGTACTTCAGGTAGCGCCATGCTCACTCCAGACTCCGCGGTCGGGCTGATCGCCAACGCCGTGCATATCACCGCCCTGATCGTCTGCGTGCTGGTGCTGCCGAGCCTGCTCGGCGGCCTGGTGGTCAGCATCTTCCAGGCAGCCACACAGATCAACGAACAGATGCTCAGCTTCCTGCCACGCCTGCTGATCACCCTGGGCATGCTGGTGTTCGCCGGCCACTGGATTCTGCGCACGCTCAGCGACCTGTTTATCGAAACTTTCCAACAGGCCGGGCGCCTGGTCGGCTGACGACATGCCGAACCCCCACGCCCTGCTGGCAAGCGACCAGTTCCTGCCCCTGCTGAACACCTACTGGTGGCCGTTTTGCCGCCTGCTGGCCCTGTTCAGCCTGGCGCCGATGTTCGGCCACAAAGCGCTGCCACTGCGGCCACGGCTGCTGCTGGCGTTGATCCTCAGCGCCAGCCTCGGCGCCTCGCTGCCCCCGGTGCCGGCCATCGAACCGCTGTCCCTGCAGGGCCTGCTCACCACCCTGGAACAGCTCACCATCGGTGCCCTGCTGGGCATCGCGCTACAGCTGGTGTTCGTGGTCTTCGCCCTGGTCGGCGAGGTGATCTCCACCCAGATGGGCATGACCATGGCACGCTACAACGACCCGATGAACGGGGTATCCTCGGCGTCGATCATCTCGCAGCTGTACTTCGTCCTGCTGGTGCTGCTGTTCTTCTGCATCGACGGCCACCTGCTCTCGGTCAGCGTGTTCTACCAGAGTTTCCTCTACTGGCCGGTGGGCAGCGGCTTGCAGTACCAGGGCTTCGAAACGCTGATCTATGCCTTCGCCTGGGTGCTTTCGGCTGCCCTGCTGATCACCCTGCCGGTGATGTTCTGCATGACCCTGGTGCAGTTCGGCTTCGGCCTGCTCAACCGTATCTCACCGTCGATGAACCTGTTCTCCCTGGGTTTCCCCATGGCCACCCTGGTGGGTCTGCTGTGTATCCTGCTGACCCTGGCTGACGTGCCCGGTAGCTACCTGCACCTGACCCGCGAGTTGCTCGACACCCTCGGCAACCTGCTGCGAGCGTCTGCCCATGGCTGAACACAGCTCCCAGGAAAAGACCGAAGAGGCCTCCCAGCACAAGCTCAAGAAGAGCCGCGAGGAAGGCCAGGTCGCCCGCTCCAAGGACCTGGCGACCACGGTGTCGCTGCTGGTCACCCTGCTGACCCTCAAGCTCAGCGGCGCCTATTTCCTCGCCGGCCTGCAGCAAAGCTTTCGCCTGTCCTACCTGGACCTCAGCCGTGGCGAAATGAGCCTGGATGACCTCGACCTGATCATCAGCCACAACATCCTGCTGCTGGTCCACCTGCTCGCACCGCTGCTGATCACACCGCTACTGGTCTGCGTGTTCGCCCTGGTGCCCGGCGGCTGGGTATTCGCCAGCAAGAACTTCTCCTTCAGGGCCGACAAGCTCAACCCGCTGAAGGGGCTCAAGCGCATGTTTTCCATGCAGAACTTCAGCGAGCTGGGCAAGTCGCTACTGAAGATCGTGTTGCTGGCCGTGGTCGCCTGGTCGCTGATCGGCGAGACCTTTCCGCAGTTGCTGGCCCTGCAGCGTGGCGATATCCACAGCGCCATAGTCGGCACCCTGGGCCTGAGCCTGGACCTGGCGATCAGCCTGCTGCTGGTGTTTATCCTGTTCTCGCTGGTCGACATCCCCCTGCAGCGCTTCTTCTTCCTCAAGCAACTGCGCATGACCAAACAGGATCTGCGCGAGGAGCACAAGAGCCAGGAGGGTCGGCCGGAGGTCAAGGCGCGCATCAAGCAGCTGCAGCGTCAGCTGCTGCATCGGCAGATCGGCAAGGTGATCAAGGAGGCCGACGTGGTCATCGTCAACCCGCAGCACTACGCGGTGGCGCTGCGCTATGACATGAAGAAGGCCCAGGCCCCCTATGTAATCGCCCGCGGCGTCGACGAGACGGCCCTGTTCATTCGCCAGCTGGCCGCCAAGCACGGACTCGACGTGCTGGAGCTGCCGCCGCTGGCCCGCGCCATCTATTTCAGCACCCAGGTCAACCAGCAGATCCCCAACGCGCTGTTCAAGGCCGTGGCGCAGGTGCTGACCTACATCCTTCAACTCAAGGCCTACCGCCAGGGCCGACGTCGCAACCAGCCGGAACTCAGCCGGCAGTTCGACATACCCGCCAGCCTGGCCAACAAGGGACACGCATGAACCTACTGCAACAATTGCTGCCGACCCTGCGCAGCGGCCGCATCGGCATCCCCATGGTGATCCTGTCGATCCTGGCAATGATCATCCTGCCCCTGCCACCGCTGGTGCTGGACATCCTGTTCACCTTCAACATCGGCCTGGCGATCCTGGTGCTGATGGTCAGCGTGTCGTCGAAGAGCCCGCTGGACTTCTCCCTGCTGCCGACGGTGGTACTGGTCACCACCCTGCTGCGCCTGTCGCTCAACGTGGCGTCCACCCGCGTGGTGCTGCTCGAGGGCCACACCGGCGTGGACGCCGCGGGCAAGGTGATTGAGGCCTTCGGCCATGTGGTGATCGGCGACAGCATCATCGTCGGCATGATCGTCTTCGTGATCCTGATGATCGTCAACTTCATGGTCGTCACCAAGGGTGGCGAGCGCATCTCCGAGGTGACCGCACGCTTCACCCTGGACGCCCTGCCCGGCAAGCAGATGGCGATCGACGCCGACCTCAACGCCGGCCTGATCGACCAGGCCGAGGCCAAGCGCCGGCGCTCCGACGTGGCCAAGGAAGCGGATTTCTACGGCGCCATGGACGGTGCTTCGAAGTTCGTCCGCGGCGACGCCATCGCCGGCATCCTGATCCTTATGATCAACCTGTTCGGTGGTGTGGCCATCGGCGTGTTCGTCTACAACCTGCCGGGCGGCGAAGCCTTCCACCAGTACGCCCTGCTGACCATCGGCGACGGCCTGGTGGCACAGATCCCGGCGCTGCTGCTGTCCACCGCGGCGGCGATCATCGTCACCCGGGTCAACGAGTCAGCCGAGATCACCAGCCTGGTGCACCGGCAGATGCTCGCCTCGCCGTCGGTGCTGTACACCGTGGCCGGCATCCTGTTCGTCCTCGGCCTGGTGCCAGGCATGCCGCATGTGGCCTTCTTCAGCTTCGCCGCGCTGATTGCCCTGGTCGGCTGGTCCGTCTCGCGCAACCCGGCGCCGAGCGAAGGCGCCGAGCTGGAGCAGGTCGAGGCACTGAGCCAGGCCATGGAGAAGGAGCGCGCGCAGAGCATGGCCTGGGAGGATATCCCGCTGGTCGAGCGGCTGTCGGTGTCGCTCGGCTACAAGCTGGTCGGCCTGGTCAGCGAGTCGTCCGGC
Organism: Pseudomonas sp.; assembly: GCF_040514055.1. Lineage (GTDB taxonomy): Bacteria > Pseudomonadota > Gammaproteobacteria > Pseudomonadales > Pseudomonadaceae > Aquipseudomonas. The sequence goes on along the minus strand of NZ_JBEVDL010000005.1, from coordinate 33,390 downwards.
GCACCGCTGGTGCAGCGCGTGCGCGGGGTGCGCCAGACCCTCTCGGAAGGCCTGGGCTTTCTCCTGCCGGAAATCCAGATCCGCGACAGCCTGCGCCTGAAGGCCGCGCAGTACAGCATCCATATCAACGGCGAACGCATCGACGGCGCCGAGCTGCAGGCCGACCGTCTGATGGCGATTCCCTCGCCGGAACTGTACGGCGAGATCGACGGCATCCTCGGCAACGACCCGGCCTACCGCATGCAGGTGGTGTGGATACTGCCGGAGGACAAGCCGCGCGCGCTCAACCTGGGCTACCAGGTGGTCGACTGTGCCGGGGTGATCGCCACCCATCTGAACAAGGTGGTCCGCGAGCATCTGCCTGACATCTTCAAGCACGACGATGTAGAACACCTGATGCAGCGCCTGGCGGCGCAGGCGCCCAAGCTCGCAGAAAACCTGAAGAACCAGCTCAGTTACAGCCTGCAGCACCGCGTCTACCGCCAACTGCTGCTGGAACAGGTGCCGCTGCGGGACATCGTCACCATTGCCAGTACCCTGCTGGAGTCCAGCGAGAGCACCAAGGACCCGCTGCTGCTGGCCGCCGACGTGCGCTTCGCCCTGCGCCGCAGCATCATCAGCGCCATCGCCGGCGAGCGTCAGGAACTGGCAGTGTTCATCCTCGACAACAACCTGGAGAACACCCTGCTCGGCGCACTGTCCATCGCCCAGCAGGCGGGCCCGGTGAGCCTGGACAACATTCCGGTCGAGCCCAACCTGCTCAACCAGCTGCAGCAGGCCATGCCGGTGGTCAAGGAGCGGCTGCGCAAGGAAGGCCACCCGCCAGTGTTGACCGTGGCGCCGCAACTACGCCCACTCTTGGCGCGTTACGCGCGGGTGTTCAGCCCCGGCCTGCACGTGCTGTCGCAGAACGAGATTCCCGACCGTATCGGCGTGAACATACTCGGCAGCCTAGGCTGACGGCTCGCGACTGCTCTCCTCGGCAGGGAGCCTGCGCTGGGCCCGGATGCGCTTGACCAGGGCATGGAAGCCAGCGGAAATCTTCTCCAGCGCCACACCCGATTCCTGATGGCCGCTGCGCGGGTTTTCCCGCGTCCACTGGCAGATCACCTCGGCCGTGGCTTGATGCAGCTGGCCCTCGCCATCGCGCATCGACACCTCGATCGCGAAGCGACTGCCCGGCTCGATGGGCTCATCGCCGATCAGCCGAAGGCCGCCGAAGGAAATATCCCCGACATAGCCGAGCAGACTGCTGCTGCCGCTCAACCTGACCTTGATCCGAAAAATGGAGCGAAAGACGATCCGTTCATGTTCCCGCATCGCGCCCATACCCCTCAGATTATTGATGGTTCCACGGGAGTAAAGCGACCGGCCGCGCAGAAAATTAAGCGCACGAGGCATCTGCTGCGACACTCTCGAAAGTTGATTCGGCGATACCCTTAGGCTGGCGTAGAGCCGGCGTCTGGCGAAACCCAGCGCTACGCCAAAGCCGCTAGACGGACCAAGACTGCCCTCGCACCATGGCGACAAGTGGTACGGCTCAAGCCCGGATAGGCTTGCCCACCTATAAGCAACTTGCTTATAGTTAAGCCATGAAAGCCACCTTTCTGGAAACGTCCGCGTTCACCGCTACGGTGGGCAACTACCTGACGGATGACGAGTACCGTCACTTACAGGGCGAGTTGCTCGCTAATCCACAAGCGGGCGATCTCGTGCCCCGAACGGGCGGCTTCCGCAAGCTACGTTGGGCGGATAACCGACGTGGTAAAGGCAAGCGCGGCGGCTTGCGCGTTATCTACTACTGGCTGCTGGGTGACGGCCAGTTCTGGATGTTCGCCATTTACGACAAGGACGAGTTGGAGAACCTGACCGCCGACCAAGAAAAAGCCCTGAAGCCGGCCATCACCCAAGAACTGAAAGCACGAGGTGCCCGATGAAGAAACGCGATCTGTTCACCGAGATGCTGCAAGGCGTAGCGGAAATAGCGGCGCACCGCGAGGGCAAGATCACCCTGCGCCAATTCGATGTAGAGGACAAGCCAGCCCTCGAGGTGTCTGCAACTGAAATCATTGCCCTGCGCAAGAGACTGCATATGTCCCAGGCGGTCTTCGCCCGCAGCCTTCGAACCAACCCCAGCACCTTGCGTAACTGGGAGCAGGACAAATCCAAACCCAACACTCAGGCGGTGCTGCTGATCAAGCTGGTCGAACAGTTCCCGGATATGGTCGAGCGGTTGGAAACCTTATGACAACGAGGGACAGTAAAGCCTCTTTACTCGCAGTCTTGCACGACTGAGGTCCGGTCAATGGGCCACTCATGATCTTCACTGGACCATCCCGGCCAGGTTTCGCTTGGCCACCCGTCCCGGATGACTGCCTTTTCGTCGCCCAAACCGCTACAATCGCGCCCCTTTCGCGCTCGCGCGCCCGCTTTCTGGACAAAGATTCGTGATCTCCACCGCCAATATCACCATGCAATTCGGCGCCAAGCCGCTGTTCGAGAACGTTTCCGTCAAGTTCGGCGGTGGCAACCGTTACGGCCTGATCGGCGCCAACGGTTGCGGCAAGTCGACCTTTATGAAGATCCTCGGCGGCGATCTGGAGTCCTCCGGCGGGCAAGTGATGCTGGAGCCGAACGTGCGTCTGGGCAAGCTGCGCCAGGACCAGTTCGCCTACGAGCAATTCACGGTGATCGACACCGTGATCATGGGCCACGAGGAACTGTGGAAGGTCAAGGCCGAGCGCGATCGCATCTATTCGCTGCCGGAGATGAGCGAAGACGACGGCATGGCCGTGGCCGAGCTGGAAACCGAATTCGCCGAGATGGACGGCTACACCGCCGAGTCCCGCGCTGGCGAGCTGCTGCTGGGCCTGGGCATTCCGCTGGAGCAGCATTTCGGCCCGATGAGCGAAGTATCCCCCGGCTGGAAACTGCGCGTGTTGCTGGCCCAGGCGTTGTTCTCCGATCCGGAAGTGTTGCTGCTCGACGAACCGACCAACCACCTGGACATCAACACCATCCGCTGGCTGGAAAATATCCTGACCGGTCGCAACAGCACCATGATCATCATTTCCCACGACCGGCACTTCCTCAACAGCGTCTGCACCCATATGGCCGACCTGGATTACGGCGAGCTGCGGCTGTTCCCGGGCAACTATGACGAGTACATGACCGCCGCCACCCAGTCGCGCGAGCAGCTGCTGTCGGACAACGCCAAGAAAAAGGCGCAGATCAACGAACTGCAGAACTTCGTCAGCCGCTTCTCGGCCAACGCCTCGAAAGCCAAACAGGCCACCTCACGGGCCAAGCAGATCGACAAGATCCAGTTGGCCGAGGTCAAGCCATCCAGCCGGGTCAGCCCCTTTATCCGCTTCGAGCAGACCAAGAAATTGCACCGCCAGGCGGTGATGGTCGAGCATATGGCCAAGGGCTTCGACGGCAAGCCGCTGTTCAAGAATTTCAGCTTCCAGGTCGAAGCCGGCGAGCGAGTGGCGATCATCGGCCCGAACGGTATCGGCAAGACCACCTTGCTGCGCACCCTGGTCGGTGAGTTGAGCCCGGATGCCGGTACCGTCAAGTGGACCGACAGCGCCGAACTGGGCTACTACGCCCAGGACCACGCCGACGACTTCGCCGACGATTGCAACCTGTTCGACTGGATGGGCCAGTGGACCCAGGGTGGCGAGCAGGTGGTGCGCGGCACCCTGGGCCGCATGCTGTTCTCCAACGACGAGATCCTCAAGTCGGTCAAGGTCATTTCCGGGGGCGAACAGGGTCGCATGCTGTTCGGCAAGCTGATCCTGCAAAAGCCCAACGTGCTGGTGATGGACGAACCGACCAACCACCTGGACATGGAATCCATCGAGTCGCTGAACCTGGCGCTGGAGAACTATCCGGGCACGCTGATCTTCGTCAGCCATGACCGCGAATTCGTGTCCAGCCTGGCCACGCGCATCATCGAGCTGTCGGCCAGTGGCGTGATCGACTTTAGCGGCAGCTACGACGACTACCTGCGCAGCCAGGGCGTGCTGGTCTAACCCGCCTCTTCTCCCGCGTCGGCGCCCGCTCGGGCGCCGGCGCCCGCCTGCGGGCAGCCCTACCCCCCTTTTTTGCCCCTCTGCCATCCGTCGCCCAGACGACTGCTACGCTGATGCCTGCCTCTCCGATGGCCTGGCAGGCTCGCCGCTGCGCCCAAGGAAAGTCGTTGTCCTGCGTCAGGCCGGTCAGCGCCGTACACGGCCGGTCAGCTGCACCCTATCAGTTGGTTCACCGCGAATCGTATGCAGAGGGAAACGCTATGATCTTACGCCCCCATGTCTGGCTCAGTGCCTTGGCCTGTGCCGCTTTAAGCAGCCTGCAAGCGGCCTACGCCGACCCTTACAAACCGACCGGCATCGACGCCACCCTGTATTTCCAGGCCGCCCTCAAGGATGCCGAGTACTGCTCCATGGCCGTACGCGACGGCGCCTTGCTGCCGCTCAACAACGCGACCGGCAAACCGCTGAGCAATGCGGCCATGACCTGTCCGGACATGTTTTCCTGGAAACTCTTCGCCACCGTCATTCAGGACGGCTTCTGGTCCAACTGGGCCGATGAAAATGACAACTGGCCGGCCAAACCCTATGCGCTCTGCCAGTCCGGGCAGACCGCGGGCAAGGATGCCTGCTGCCAGCCCGGTGCCGCCGATAACGATGCGGCGCATTGCCCGATCTACCCTGGCACCCGGCATGGGCCGAAACTGCTCAAGCTGACCCAGGCCAGTGGCGAAGATGCCAAGGCATTGCTCGACGACCCCGATGTGCAACGCGACACCCGGCTGCCCTTCCATGACCAGCTCACCCCCCTCAACGGCATGACGGCGGCTCAGCCGCTGCTGGGGGATTCGGCGCCCGCGCCGTCCTGCAGCGCAGTACCGGTCAATGGCGCCACACAAGACCTGGTGCCGCAAATTCTCAAGGCCTTCAACCCGGCCGACGCCGAGAGCATCGGCCGGGTGATCCGCCAGACCAACGCCGAACTGACCGTGCGCAACCAGGTGTTTCACGACTACCTGTTCGTCAACAACCTGTACAACGCCAACGGTGCGCTGACGGTGTTCGACGCCAACCAGGCCAACCTGCAGAACGACGCCCCCTACCGGCGGGCCAACCAGTCGGGCAAACCCGGGTCGCTGTACCGGGTCGACCTGCCACCCGACGCCATCATGCTCAAGAGCAACTGGCTGCACCACGACCTGGCCATGGCCCTGGGCCTGCCGGACGACCCCAAGCTGTATATCAGCAAGTCGCTGCAGACCCAGATCGACCTGAAAGCCCTGGGTATCAGCCAGACGGCGCAGCAATGCAACCTCGAAGGGGTGCATCACCTGCTGGCGTTCCATATCTCCTCCAAGGACACCCCCAACTGGGTCTGGACCACCTTCGAGCATGTTGCCCTGCCGGGCCGTTGCGACATCACCGGCTGCAACGACGGCTACGGCTACGCCAGCGTCGACCCCAACAAGCCCGCCGGTACCGCCACCAACTACGTCACGCCCAACCAGCATGGCGACCAGCTGAATTCGCCGAATACGGTCTTCAATACCGACCAGGGCTACCCACTGGAAAGCGTCCGCCCGGAGTGGGACAAGCTGTTAACGGAATTGAATATCGGCACCGGCAGCAGCACCAGCACTTACGAGCCGGACAAGGAGGACGGCGCCTGGCGCAATTTCCGTCTCAAGGGCTCCCAGGTTGATTTCGTCAACTCCATCGGCCAGCCCACCCTGCTCGGCAACTCGGTGACCGAAGCAGGCTTTATGGATGGATCGAGCTGCATCGGCTGCCATGCGCGGGCGGGTGTCGCTCCCACCGGAGATGGCAAAGCGACCTTCACTGCCCTCTCGGTGTTCGAGCGCGACCTGACCGACTTCGGCTATGCCCGCAGTCACCGGGGCATCCCCGAGCAGTTCTGGTTCTACAACGACAACAACACAAAACCCAAGATGCTGGTGATGCAAACCGACTTTATCTGGGGCTTTCTCAATGCCAGCCCCCTGGTGAGCGGTAAGTAACGGCGCCGGCTTGCGCCACGAAAAAGCCCCGCACTGCGGGGCTTTTTTTAGACTGGCAGTCGCAGCCGGCCGCGACTCACGCCGCGGCGAACAGCTCACCGATCTGCTGGCGAGCCCCGTCCAGCGCCGCGGCACGCGGCGCCTCGCCATAGGCCAGGCCTTCGGCGCGCACCACCTCGATATTGGTGATGCCGAGAAAACGCAGGACCCGCTCCAGGTAGGGGTCATGGGCCTCACCACTCGGCTGCCCGGCATGCAGGCCGCCGGCGGTGGCGACTATCACCACCTTCTTGCCACCCGCCAGGCCCTTGGGGCCGTTTTCGTCGTAGCTGAAGGTCTTGCCCGCCACCGAGATGCGGTCGATCCAGGCCTTGAGCTGGGTCGGCAGGCTGAAGTTGTACATGGGCGCGCCGATGACAAGGGCATCGGCCTCCAGGAACTCGCTTAGCGTGGTGTCGCTCAGGTGGACCTCGTGCTGCTGGGCGGCGTCGCGCAGTTGCTCCGGGGTGCCCGCCGCCAGCAGGCTGGCCGAGGACAGGTGGCTGATGGCGTCGCTGGCCAGGTCGCGGTAAGTCAGCTCGGCGGCAGGCTCGGCGGCCTGCCAGGCCTGGACCACTGCGCGGCTGAGGTCGCGCGAGGCCGAGTGGTCGCCAAGGATGCTGGCATCGAGGTGCAAGAGTTTCATGGTCATCTCCAAGTCGGGCTTGCCGGTCGGCAAGGGGCATGGGCGCCATGGTAGTCGCGCGGCTAACCTGGGATTAGTCAGGCTAATCGCGACGAATCGTCCCACCAGTGGGACAATCTATACAATGACCCGACGATTACACCCCGCCCAGATAATCCATTTTGCCCAAGGGCACGCCCTGGTGGCGCAGCAGGTTATAGGCCGTGGTGAGGTGGAAATAGAAATTGGGCAGCACAAAGCCGTTGAGGTAATCCGCGCCGCTGAACTGCAACTCCTGGCCGCCGACCTTTAGCCGAATCTCGCGCTCGGCGCTGCCGTCCAATTGCTCGGGGGTGATGCCGCGCAGAAACGCCTGGGTCTTGGCGATACGCGCTTGCAGTTCGGCGAGCGTCGTTTCGGTATCGGCGTAGCTGGGCACTTCAAGACCGGCCAGGCGTGCGGCGCAGCCCTTGGCGCTGTCGGTGGCGATCTGGATCTGCCGCGGCAGCGGATACATGTCCGCGGCCAGGCGCACCTCCAGCAGCTGGGCCGGATCGAACTGTTGCGCCTGGGCATGGGCCAGCGCCTTGCCGAGGATCGCCGACAGGTTGTCGAACATACGCATAAAGACCGGGATGCTGGATAAATACATCGAATGCGTCATAACAAAGCTCCGCGTGGGGGAAGGCACAGCCTAGCCTAAGGGACCCGCCTGCGGCACGGGCGCAAACGCCTTGCGCCTGTTCCCCTGCACCGCGATTCGGTAGTCTGCGTCCATCCCCCGGTAGACGAGCGCCATGCACGACCTCAACGACCTGTACTACTTTGCCAAGGTGGTCGAGCACGGCGGTTTTACCGCTGCCAGCCGCCTGCTGGGCATCCCCAAGTCGCGGCTGTCGCGGCGCATCGCCGAACTGGAAACCCGCCTGGACGTGCGCCTGCTGCAGCGCACCACGCGCAAGCTGGCACTGACCGACGTGGGCCAGCGGTACCTGCAGCACTGCCAGGCGATGCTGCACGAGGCCGAGTTGGCCGACGAAACGGTCACCCACCTGACCAGCGAGCCGCGCGGACGGCTACGGGTCTCCTGCCCTGTTGCACTGGCCCATACCCAGCTGCCGCAGATCATCAGCGACTTTATCGCACGCTATCCGCTGGTGCGCCTGGAGATGCTGCTGACCAACCAGCGGGTCGACCTGCTGGACGAGGCGGTGGACGTGGCCCTGCGCGTGCGCGGCGACGAGGACCAGGATCCCGCGCTGATCGCCCGCAAGCTGCACTACCCGACTCAGGCCCTGCTGGTCGCGGCACCCGCCCTGGTGCAGGGTCTGCGGCTCGAGACGCCGGACGATTTGCGCCAGGTGCCGGTGCTGGGTGCCGTGGAAGTGGATCGCCAGGTGCATCTGGCTTTTCAGAATGACCTGGGCCTGCGCCGCGAAGTGGTGCTGGAGCCGCGCCTGGGCATCGACGACTTTAGCGTGCGCAAGACCGCGGCCCTGGCCGGCCTGGGTTTCACCCTGCTGCCGCAGCTGCTCTGCCAGGCGGAACTGGACAACGGCAGCCTGATCCGCCTGTTGCCGGAGTGGGCGCTACCCAGCGCCCAGCTGCAGGCCGTCTATACCCACAGGCGCGGCATGCTGCCCGCGGTGCGTGCCTGGATCGAACACCTGAGCGAAGCATTTCGCGACGGCCTGCCCAAGGAGTGGAGATGAATTCCGAAGCCATTGCGATCTTTTGCCGATCCCTGCCCGGTGTCCGTGAGGACCTCAAGTGGGGCGACAACCGGGTGTTCTCCATCGCCGGCACCAAGATGTTCGCCATTCTGGATTTTCTTGGCCAGGACCTGGCGTTCAAGGTCGACGATGAGCTGTTTCTCGGTTTTGTCGAGCGTCCCGGCTTTCGCCCGGCGCCTTACCTGGCCCGGGCGCGCTGGGTCAGCCTGGCGCCGCCCTTCGCCCTGAGCGACGGTGAACTGCAGTCGCTGCTGACCCGTTCCCACCAACTGGTGGTCAAACGCTTGCCGAAAATCCGCCAGGTGGGATTGCTGCTGGACTGTTGAAACGGGCCAACAGGGATGGGCTGTCGCTGGACTGCACCGCGAGCTGGCCGATTGGCGGGCTGGCCGAGGCCGCCCTACCGCCTCGGACGGTGCTTTTCCTCGCGGTCAGGCTACGCCGGGTAGTGGCGGGCCAGAAACGCCAGCAGGTAGCCGTTAACCTCGGCGGCGGCCTCGTTCTGCAACCAATGCCCGGCATTGGCCAGCCGCTGCTGCAGCAGCCGGGGTACCCACTTGGGCATCTGCTCCAGGGTATAGGCCTCCAGCGTACCGACCGGGTCCCGTTCGCCCAGCAGAAACAAGGCGGGTTGTTCGATCGAGCGATCCTGCAGCGCCTCGGTGCGCTGCCAGTTGCGTTCGAAGTTACGGTACCAGTTCAGGGCGCCGTAAAACCCCCGGCCCTCGAAGGTCGCCAGCAGATGCGCGAACGCCTCGGCGTCACACCAAGACGGCAGCTGGCCGGGATCCTGCAGACCGTCGAACAGCCTCGCCCCGGCCGGTTTTTGCTGCAGAAAAAAATCCTTGGGCGCCGCGCCCGAGCAGTTGTGCAGCATCAGGCGCAGGGTGCGGGCGGGATCGGCGTCCATCTCCGCCTCCGCCACCCCCGGGGCCTGAAAATACAGGATGTAATGAAAGCCCTCGGCGTGGAACCGGCGCATGGTCTCGATAGCCGGCCGTTTTGGACGGCCGCCAAAGGGCACCGCCAGGCCGGCCACCGCCCTCACCCGCTGCGGCTCCAGCAACGCCAGGTGCCAGGCCACCGGAGCGCCCCAATCGTGGCCGATCACGGCCACCTCGCGCTGGCCGAGGGCATCCATGGCACCCTGGATATCGGCGCAGAGGGTGATCAGGTCATAGGCCGCCGGGTCAGATGGCGCACTGCTGCGGCCATAACCGCGCATCTCCGGCAGCCACAGGCGATAGCCAGCGGCCACCAGAGGCGCGATCTGCTGCCGCCAGGCGTGCCAGCATTCCGGAAAACCGTGCAACAGCCACAGCGGCCGAGCCGCAGATGGGCCGGCGCCGTAGAGGCTGAGGCGGATGCCGTTGACGTCCAGCAAACGATGATCGATACCCGGCATAAGGCGCTCCCGTTAAACCGGGCTCCACTGTGGCAGAGGACGCCCTGGCCCGCAGCCTTATGCGCCCGGCGAAGCTTGCCACATTGATCGCATCGATCAGGCCGTGGCCGTCGACCAGTCGATCAGGCCGAATTGCCAGGTGGCCAGAATCAACAGGCCAAAGGCGATCCGGTACCAGGCGAACGCGGCATAGCTGTGGCTGCCGATAAATTTCAGCAGCGCCCGCACCGCCAACATGGCGAAGACGAACGCCGTGACGAAGCCGATGGCGAACACCGCCAGGTCCCCCGGCTGGAACAACTCCCGGTATTTGTACGCCGAATAGACCGTGGCACCGACCATGGTCGGCATCGCCAGGAAAAACGAGAATTCGGTGGCCGCCTTGCGCGAGAGCCCGAAGACCAACCCACCGATAATGGTCGCGCCAGAGCGCGAGGTGCCAGGCACCAACGCCAGGCACTGGGTGCAGCCAATTTTCAGGGCATGCTGCCAGGTCATGTCGTCGACCGTTTCCACCTCGATCCGGTGCGTGCGCCGCTCGGCCCACAGCATGATCAGCCCGCCGATTACCAGGGCCACGGCAACCGTGATCGGGTTGAACAGATACTGGTGGATCGCATCGGCGAACAGTACGCCCAGCACCACGGCCGGAAAGAAGGCCACCAGCAGGTTGCCGGTGAACCGCTGCGCCTGGGGCTCGCGGGGCAAGCCCAGGACAATCTCGAGTATCTTCTGCCGGTATTGCCAGATCACCGCCAGAATGGCGCCCAGTTGGATGACGATATTAAAGACTTCAGCGCGTTTCCCGCCAAAACCTATCAGGTCGGCGACTATGATCTGGTGGCCAGTGCTGGAGATGGGCAAAAACTCGGTCAGGCCCTCGACTATGCCCAGTATCAACGCCTGGACGGCGACCCAGAATTCCATGCAGCTTCCCCCGTGGCGGTGCGCCTGCACCGTCCGACCTGTAACTGGTGATAGTCGTCCCTGGCGGGCGAGCAGCCCGGGTGACGGTGATGAGCGGGCAGTTTGCCCGCCCCGGCTCAGGTTTACCGGCGCCGGGCCGAAATGCTAACAGACAGCACCCCGCCCCTGCAGCCTTAACGCGAGGAAGCAGGAGCACCCGGGCCGGGCCGGCGTGCATTGCCATCACAACAATCCGCAGGAGTTGCCATGAACAGCCTTCGCTCCCTTCCCATTAGCCGGCGCCTGGGCCTGATCCTCGGCCTCTCGCTGCTGATGCTGGCCGCCCTCGCCGCCTTGATGCTGCAACAGATCCACGGCGGCCTGTATGCCGCCAAGACCCAGAAGACCCAGCACCTGGTGGAGAGCAGCCTCGGCGTGTTACAGCATTTTCAGGCCCTGGAAGCGGCCGGGACCCTGAGCCGCGCCGACGCCCAGGCACAGGCCATGGCCCTGATCAGCGGCCTTCGCTACGCCAAGACCGAGTATTTCTGGATCAACGATCTGACGCCGACCATGCTGATGCACCCGACCAACCCCAAGTTGGTGGGACAGAACCTGTCCGGCTTCAAGGACCCGGATGGTAAGCCGTTGTTCAATGACATGGTTGACCTGGCACGCAGCCACGGCGCCGGCACGGTCGCCTACCGTTGGCCAAAGCCCGGCGCCACCGATCCGGTGCCCAAGGTTTCCTACGTGGCGCTGTTCCAGCCCTGGGGCTGGATTCTCGGCTCGGGCGTGTACCTGGATGACGTGCAGGCCGAATTTCGCGAGCAGGCGCTGCGGGCCCTGTTGATCAGCCTGGCCATCGCCGTGCTGATGGCGCTGCTGGTGACCCTGATCGCCCGCAGCATCGTTCGCCCCCTGGGCGACGCGGTCAATGCCATGGCCAGCATCGCCAGCGGTGACGGCGACCTGACACTGCGCCTGGACACCCATGGCCGTGACGAACTCACGGCGTTGGCCGAGCATTTCAATGCCTTTACCGCCAAATTGCGCCACCTGATCGGTCAACTGCTGGAGGCTGCGGGCACCCTGGACCAGTCGGCCCACGCCCTGGGTGGCAACGCCAGCCAGGGGCAGCAACACAGCCGGCAGCAGGCACAACAGATGGAACTGGTGGCCAGCGCCATCCACCAGATGACCCAATCGGTACAGGACGTGGCCAGAACGGCCGAGCAGGCCTCCACGCAAATGCAGGATGCCGAGGAGCAAGCCAACCGCGGACAACAGAACATCGAATCCAGTTTGCGGCAAATCGACCAGTTGTCCGGTACCATTGCCAAGGCCGTGGAGGTGATCGAGAAACTGGCCGGTGAAAGTACGCAGATCGGCAGTGTCCTGGAAGTCATTCGCACCATCGCCGAACAGACCAATCTGCTGGCGTTGAATGCCGCCATCGAAGCAGCACGCGCGGGCGACCAAGGGCGAGGGTTTGCGGTGGTGGCCGATGAGGTTCGCTTGCTCGCCCAACGTACCCAGCAGTCGACCGCCGAAATCCACAGCATGATCGAGCGCTTGCAAGGCAACTCGGAGGCCGCGGTCAAGGTGATCAATGACAGTAGCCGGGCTTCCCAGCTCACCGTCGACCAGGCCCGTCAGGCCGGCGACAGCCTGGTGCAGATCAGCCAGGCGTTACGTAGCCTGAGCGGATTGAACGCGTCCATCGCCAGCGCCACCCTGCAACAGGCGCATGTGGTGGAGCATATCAATCAGAATGTAACCCAGGCCGCCGACCTGGCCCGGGAAAACGCCCAGGCCGCCGAGCAATCCAGCGGTGCCAGCCAGCACCTGGGCCAGCTGGCGGCCCAGTTGAATCGTTTATTGGGACAATTTCGCGTATGAACATTGCATGAGTGGCATGGAACACCAGGAAGTCGATCTGGCCCGTCCGCAGAATCAGGACCTGATCTGGGATCTGGACAGTATCGCCCGGCGCGAACTGGCCGAACGTTTTATCCGCCTGTTCGAGAACCGCCTGTGCGTGTACTCCGAGTCGGTGCGCCAGCTGTACACCAACTACAACCTGCATTTCCCTACGGACCTGGGCCGCAAGATGGTGGTGCTGCCCAACCCCTATGCCTTCCATGACACCCTGCACGGCATCGACGCCTTTGCCATCCGCCGCACCGGCCTGTGCGTGCTGCCAGGGGTGGTGCTGGGCAAACCCGGGCTGCTGTTGGCCAGCGAAATCAAGGACGGCGGCCCGGCGCCCAAGACCATGGCGTTCAAACCGGCGCTGGCGCAGATCATCAGCAACCAGAAGAAGATCGGCGACGTGTTCCTGCCGATCATGATGAAGGGCGATTTGCGCGAGTTCGACCAGCAGATGCCCTATATCCACCTGCATCGCCTGCAGGTGCAAAAACTCGAACACCTGTCGACCTTCGAGCGCGACGACATCCAGCAAACCATCACGCGCAAGCTGCTGGTGCTGTATCGCCAGGCGGACAGCCTGATCTGTTGACCGGTACCCGATAAGCAAAACGCTACACTTGCCCCGTTGTTTCAGCATGCCGCGCATCGTCGCGGCCGAGGACCCGCATGTCACCGCTCGAACTTTTCGCCGCCGTGCTGGGCGTAATCGCCGTCTGGCTGACGCTCAAGCAGAACCCCTGGGGCTGGCCGATCGGCCTGGTGATGGTGGTGATTTATGGCTGGATTTTCTTCGACGCGAAGCTGTATTCGGACATGTTGCTGCAGGGCGTCTTCGCCGTGCTGCAGCTGTACGGTTGGTGGCAGTGGACCCGCGGCGGCCAACAGCACCATGGGCGCCAGGTCAGCCACCTGCAGGCCTCCGGCTTGCTGCTGAGCCTGGCCTTGGGTGCTGCCGGCAGCCTCGGCCTGGGCTACCTGATGGCCACCTACACCGATGCCGCGGCGCCCTGGCTGGATGCCACGCTCGCTGCGTTCAGCCTGGTGGCGCAGGTCTGGATGGCGCAGAAGCGGTTGGAATGCTGGCCGCTGTGGGCCGTGTTGGACCTGCTCTATGTGGGCCTTTATGTGCACCGGGACCTTATCCCCACGGCGGTGCTCTATGCCCTCTTTACCCTGTTGGCGTTGAAAGGCTGGCAGCACTGGCGGCGCGATCCGGCGGTGGCCGCCGCGTGAAGGTACTGGTGCTGACCGGGCCGGAATCCAGCGGCAAAAGCTGGTTGGCGCGGCTGATCCAGCAACATTTCGGTGGCCTAGTGGTCGGCGAATACGTGCGCCACTTTATCGACCAGGTGCGGCGCGACACCTGCTATGGGGATATTTCCACCATCGCCCGCGGCCAACTGGCCTGGGAGGACGCGGCCCGTGACGCGCAGCCGGCGCTGCTGATCCTCGACACCCACCTGCTGAGCAACCTGTTGTGGAGCCGCCTGCTGTTCGGCGAATGCCCGGCCTGGATCGAACCGGCGTTGCTGGCCCGCCGCTACGACCTGCACCTGTTGCTCGATCCGGCGGATGTGCCCTGGATCGACGATGGCCAACGCTGTCAGCCACACCTGGCCGAACGCCAGGCCTTCCACCAGGCGTGCCAGAGCTGGCTGCAGGCACAGCGGCAGGTTTTCGAGCCGCTTGGCGGCGACTGGGACACCCGTCGCCAGGCGGCATTCGACTGCGTGGAGCGCTGGCTGGCCGGTTGAACCCTGTTGCCGTCGAACGGGCCCTGGTGCGCCGGCGTGATGCTGCTACGCTGGATTGAACCCTGGCGCCACGAAGGAGCATCCATGCCTCGACTCTCCCAACTTGTCCTTCCTTTCCTTCTGCTGGCTGGCTGCACAGGCCCCGGCTATTTCGAACCCATACCCCCGAGCAGCCCGGACCTCGCCACCCTCTATCTGTTTCGTCCCAAAGCTGACAATCCCGGTAGCCAGCCCCTGCGCTTTTCCTATCCGGACGTGCTGCTCGATGAGCAGAGCATCGGCACCCTCGAGTTCAATGCCCATCGTCGGGTGGAACTGCAACCGGGTCGTCATACCCTGCGTATCACCGGTCTGACCCGCCAGGCCAAGTGGGAACCGCACGATATCGAGCAAAGCTTCAGCGTCGCCCCCGGCGAGGTCAAATACCTCAAGCTCGACGTACGCTTCAATATGAAAGAAATGACCCTTATCACCCCCAGCTACCTGATTCACCTGCGGCCGATGGAACCTGAAGAGGCCGTCTACGAAATTCGCACCACTGACTTGCAACAACCCTGACGCAAGGAGCTGACCATGAATGCACCGCGTATCGCCACGTTATCGCTGGCCGCAGCGATGATGCTGGGCTGCCAAAGCAAGGGAAATGACGAACTGAGTACCGAGTACGACCGCACCGAGGCGTACGCCGTAGGGGTCCCGGGCGGTGCAGTGGCTGAGACCGAAGAGTTGACGGCAACAGTAATCGCCGTGGACCTGGCCCAGCGCAGCTTCACCCTAAAGGATGACCTGGGCAACAATCGCACCTTCCACGCCCCTGCAGAGATGCAGAATTTCGCTCAGTTGAAGGTCGGTGACAGGGTTCGGGCCAAGGTTGGCCTGGAGCGCATCGTCTACCTGCGCAAACCCGGCGAAGTCGCCAACGACGGCGCCGCCGGGATCCTGGCAACCGCGCCGGAGGGCGGCAAACCCGGCATGCTAGCAGCCGATACGCTCGAGATCAGCGCCCTGGTCAAGTCCATGGATACCAGGCTGCGAACCGCTACCCTGCAGATGGCGGACGGCAGCGAGCGCACCATCAAGGTCCGCCCGGATGTGGAGATGAAGGACGAGTACCTGGGGCGTCAAGTAGTGTTGCGCATGACTTCCGCCTTCGCGGTTCAGGTCGAACCGCAGTAAGGTTGCTATAGCCAATACTCGCCCCGCCAGGTGGCTGCTTGCGCAGCCGACTGGCGGGGCCACGTGCAATTCCTCGCCTGGTCAGACAGCCGCCATGTATCGGCGCAAAGGGTTAGCCAGCGCCTGCCGTCCGCCTGGCTTTCCCGTCTTTACGGAAACGACGCTGAATCAATAGCCCCCCCCCGCATACCCGCGCAGGCCGCTAGCCGGATACCTCCGCGCGCCTGGCTTTCTCGCCTTCGCGGGAATGACGCTGAATTTATAGACCCCGTGATACCCGCGCAGGCGGGTAGCCAGTCCTGACGGCGCGGCGGCTCCAGCGATTGCCAGCGAGAGACGGTCGAGGTGGACCCGTTTCCCGGTACACCCAAATACCTGGACTCCCGCCTACGCGGGAATGACGGAAGGGAATCTTCGCGGGGCTGGCGAATATGAGTCATCGAAGCAATGCCGTCAGCGCGCCCGCGCGAACCTGTCCAGACGCATTGCCCTCATACCCCGTCCTACCCGCGCAGGCGGGTATCCAGTGACTGCAGCGTGACTGGGTGCGGAAAAGACCAGCCATCCCCCGGATCGCCCTCTGGCGACTAATTCCTCTAACGCGCACGCCTTTCTCTCCTTTGGAAAAAAAAAATGGCCATATCCGTGGGATCCATGTCCTTGTTGCCAATCTATCCAGGCGACACACTGGATGCCTGATCCACGAGGTGGTTATGAACACGCTGAAAACCGTCGCCTGCCTGCTGTACCCGGACGTGATGAGCCTGGACCTGACGGGTCCGCTGCAGGTCTTTGCCTCCGCCAATGTCGAGCGGCAACGCCAGGGCTTGCCGGCCGCCTACCGGGTGTTGGTGCTGGGCAGCGAAGCTGGGCCGATGGCCACTTCAGCCGGGTTCCAACTGATCGCCGAACAGGCCTGGTCGGAGACGGACCCGGACTCGCTGGACACCCTGCTGATCCCCGGTGGTCTCGGCGAGCAGCGGCAGTGCCAGGACGCCGCCTTGCTGGCCTGGCTGCGCGACGCCGAGCCCCGGGTCCGGCGCCTCGGTTCGGTCTGCTCCGGCGCCATGATCCTGGCCGCCGCCGGCCTGCTGGACGGCCGTCAGGTAACCACTCACTGGGCCGATGTGCACACCTTGCGTCAGGGCTATCCCGCCGTGCAGGTGCTTGACGACCGCCTGCACACCTATGACCCCAGCGGCCGGGACGGCGACGGTCATGTCTTCACCTCCGCCGGGGTGACTGCGGGCATCGACCTGGCCCTGGCGTTGGTCGAGGCCGACCTGGGGCGCCCGCTGGCACTGGCGGTGGCGCGCCGCCTGGTGATGTTCCTGCGCCGTCCGGGCGGCCAGGCGCAGTTTAGTGCCTGGCTGACGCCCGAGCCGCAACGCATTCCGCGCCTGGCCAGCCTGCTGGAGTGGATCCCGGCGCACCTGGGCGACGACCTGTCCCTGGATGCCTTGGCTGCGCGGGTCCATATGGCACCGCGCAGCCTGTCGCGGTTGTTTGTCCGCGAGCTGGGCATGGGCCCTGGACGCTATGTGGAAAAGGTACGTCTGGAGGCGGCTCGCCTGCTGTTGCAGGACGCCCAGGTATCGGTGAGCAGCGTGGCCCGGCTGACCGGCTTCGGTCACCCGGAAAACCTGCGCCGCAGCTTTCACAAACACCTGTCGGTCAGCCCGCAGGAATACGCCGAGCGGTTCGGTTGAACCGCTTCAATCACCCCAAGGAGAAACCCCATGCTGCAACTACGCCCCGGTTGTGAATGCTGTGACCGTGACCTGCCCGCCGATTCCACCCTGGCGCGCATCTGCACCTTCGAGTGCACCTTCTGCGTCGACTGCGCCGAGCAACACCTGGCCGGCATCTGCCCCAACTGCGGCGGCGAATTGCTGACCCGTCCTCGCCGCCCCGTCGCCAAGCTGGATAAATTCCCCGCCTCCACCGAGCGGGTGTTCAAGCCGGCCGGTTGCGCCGCCAAGGCCTAACGCACGTGGGCATGCCCCGGGGCATGCCGATCATCCTTCCCCTGCCCAACCGCGCCCAGCCAACGGGCGCGAACGGGCGCCCCTGGCCATGCACAGGTCAGGTCTTAGCTGCTGAAACGGAGCGAGCATGCTGCTGCGAAACCCTTACATTGTCCTGCTCGCCGCCGCCCAGGCCCTGTACTGGTGCTGTTCATTGATCGGCATCACCCTGACCGCCCTGGTGGGCCTGCAATTGGCGCCGAGTAACGCGCTGGCCACCCTACCCTTGGCCCTGCTGGTACTGGGTGGGCTGCTGACCGTGCAACCCTTGTCGGCCTTGATGCAGCGCCATGGGCGCCGACCGGGCCTGCTGCTCGGCGCTGGCGCCGGGGTACTGGGCGGCCTGCTTAGCGCCCTGGGGGTCTGGTTGGGGGACTTTGGCCTGTTCTGCCTGGGCGCTCTGCCGATCGGCAGCTACCAGGCCTCGGCCATGTATTACCGCTTCGCGGCGATGGACGCGGTCAGCGTGGCGCAACGTGGTCGCGCCGCCGCCTATGTGATGGGTGGTGGCGTGCTGGCGGCGTTGTTGGCGCCCAGCCTGGCGCTGGTTTCGCGCAATGCCCTGGCCACGCCCTTTGTCGGCGCCTATGCACTGATCGCGCTGCTGGCCCTGTGCGGCGCGGCGTTGCTCAACTGCCTGCCGGCCCAGGCCGCCAGCAGCGTAGCGAGCGGGCCCCGCATCGCCCTGGCCAGCCTGCTGGCACGCCCCACAGTGCGCCTGGCCCTGCTGACCACGGCGGTCGGCCACGGACTGATGATGCTGGTGATGAACGCCACGCCCCTGGCCATGAGCCTGTGCGGCTTGTCCATCGAGGCCGGTGCGCAGGTGATCCAATGGCACCTGCTGGGCATGTTCCTGCCCGCCTTTATCGCCGGTCCGCTGGTGGACCGCCTCGGCAGTCGGCGCATCGCCCTGCTCGGCAGCCTGGTCCTGGCGCTCAGTGCGGCGGTGGCCATGACCGGCCTGGGGCAGGCGCAGTTTTTACTGTCGTCGTTTCTGCTGGGCCTGGGCTGGAACCTGATGATGATCGCCGGGACCACCCTGCTCGCCGCCGGCCACAGCGCCGAGGAGCGCGGACAGGCCCAGGGCCTGATGGAGCTGGGCAACGGCAGCGTGGCGGCCCTCGGCTCCTTTGCCTCGGGGGTGCTGATCACCGGTCTGGGCTGGAATGCGGTGAATATCGGCATGCTGCCGTTGCTGCTGCTCGTGGTGCTGCTGATGGCAGGGGTGGCGCAGTCGCGGGTGTCGCAGCCCAACTGAGCCTCTGCGGTGCGATTCGGAGGTCCAAGGGCCTTTGGACACTAACCGGTATAAAAACTGACCTGGTTGCGCCCACCCTTTTTCGAGGCGTACAAGGCCTGGTCGGCCCGCTCGATCAACTGCTGGTATTGTTCGGTCGGCAGGCTGAGGTCCGCCACCCCGAGGCTGACGGTAAAGGGGATGGTTTGGCCTTCGTAGGTGACCAACAGCGCCTCGATGCGTTTGCGCAGCCGTTCGGCAAACAGCCCGGCGCCGGCGCTGTCGATGTCCGGCAGCAGGATCACGAACTCCTCGCCGCCGTAACGCCCGGCATAGTCGGTGTCGCGCACCTGTTCACGCACCACCTCGGCACAGGCCTGGATCACCTGGTCGCCCGCCGGATGCCCATAGGTGTCGTTGACCTTCTTGAAGTGGTCGATATCGAACATCACCAGGGCCGCGCTGCTCTGGTAGCGGCGATGGCGAGCATATTCGTGTTTCAGGCATTCCTCCCAGTAACCGCGGTTGCTCAAGCCGGTCAGCCGGTCGGTACGCGAGAGCTGTTGCAGTTGCAGGTTAACCGTTTGCAACTGCTGCTTGTTGACCGCCACATTGGTCACGTCGTAGATGATCAGGCAGATGTGCTCAATCGCACTGTTGGTGGCCTGCAGCGGCAACATCGTGGTGTTCTGGAACATGAACTCCTCCTGCCCGGTGATCGGCTGGTAGTTCTTGAACCGCACCAGGTAAGGCCGCTGCTCCCAAATGGTGAACGCGGGGGTGCCCAGGGTGATGACACTTTCCACCTTGTGCCGAAACCACTCCTGGTCAACCTCGGGAAACAGGCTAAAGAACGACTGCTGATGCACCTCGTTGGGCGGACGTCCGGAACGGTTCTCCATAAAGGTGTTCCAGACCTGCACGCGGTACTGGCGGTCCAACACCACCACCCCGACGTCGATGCTCTGCACGATTGCCAGCAGCCAATGGAATTCGTTGAAATCCAGGTTATCGCTCATGCTCAATTCATCAGGTAATCAAGTTTATTGGACAGCAGCGCCACCGAGTCTTCGGTGAACAGCAACAGCAGGTCGAAATGGATATTGTGCCCTTCGATGCTGTAGCTGACTTCCACCGCCAGGGTGTTCTTCCACCGTGGTCGGTTCAGCCGGATCAGCTCCTCGATCGAGGCGTGCTCGCCCAGTACCATCGGGTGGCTTTGGGAGAACTTCACGTCGATCTGCCCGGCGATGCCGCTCAGGCAGGCGCCGATCAGCACGGTCGAAAGGTCCAGCAGCATCTCCATCTCGGCGTAGTCCTGGGACGACCAGTGCATCAGCTGGGCCATGGCGCCGACTTCCGAATCATGGAAGATCAGCAAGGCTTCGCCGGCAATGCCGCCGCCGATAAAGCCCTGGCAGACTGCAGTCAGGCCGTCGCCGCGCTGGGCGTCAGCCAGAGCCATGTGCAACTCGCCGACCTCGAACAGGCTGACATTCGGCAGCGGCAACTGCACGAAGACCCCCAGCACACGGGCCAGCAGCGCCGCGGCGCGGCCCATGGCGACATTGATCACCTCGCGAAAGGCATCGGGAAAGCTGATGCGCAGTTCGTCTTCTGGCGCCCGCGGCGCAGCGACCGCGCTGGACGCAGGCGACTCGAGCAAGCCCAGGCGCATCAGGGTCGCTTCCAGCAAGGCCGGGTCCGCTGGCTTCTGCACGAATGCCAGCGCCCCCAGTTGCTCGACCCGCTGCACCGCCTGCTCCTGCACATCGCCGGACACCACGATGATTTTGCAGGCCAAGCCTTCGGCGCGCACCGCCGCCAGCACCTCGTAACCGTCCATTTCCGGCATCGTCAAGTCGAGCAGCATTACATCGGTACGGCCCTGGCGCAGAATCGCCATGGCCTCCAGGCCGTTGGCCGCCTGTTCGATGCTGACCGGCCAATGGGCGGGCAAGGCGCGCAGCAATTGCTTGCGGGCCATGTTCGAGTCGTCACAGACAAGCAGGGAGCTTAGGGTCATGCACACCACATCGGTTGTGTTGATCGGACCACCGGGCTTTTCTCGGCCATTGTTCGCGCAACGGACTGGCGAATCCGGACGCTTGTAGCATTAAGACGAAAAAAGGCGGCCATCGGCCACCTTTTTTAGCAGCAAGTCCTCGACACCGGCTTAGTAATACGCGTTTTCCTTGTTGCTGTGGTCGGTGACGTCCCGCACGCCCTTGAGTTCGGGGATACGCTCGAGCAGGGTCTTTTCGATCCCCTCCTTGAGGGTCAGGTCGACCTGACCACAGCCCTGGCAGCCACCGCCGAATTTCAGCACGGCAATGCCATCGTCGACCACATCAATCAGGCTGACTTCACCGCCGTGACCGGCCAAACCTGGATTGATTTCGGTCTGCAGGTAATAGCTGATGCGTTCGTTGATCGGGCTGTCGGCATTGACCATGGGCACCTTGGCGTTTGGTGCCTTGATGGTCAACTGGCCGCCCATGCGGTCGGTCGCGTAGTCGACCACCGCGTCGTCGAGGAAGGCCTCGCTGAACGCGTCGATATAGGCGGTGAAACTCTTCAGGGCCAGGGCCGTGTCTTCCGGTTTTTCTTCACCGGGTTTGCAATAGGCGATGCAAGTCTCGGCGTACTGGGTTCCCGGCTGGGTGATAAAGACCCGGATGCCGATGCCCGTGGTGTTCTGCTTGCTCAGCAGATCGGCCAGATAGTCCTGGGCCGCTTCGGTAATGGTGATGGCGCTCATGTCGACTCCTCGCAAACGTACCCGCAGTTTACGCCAATAGACCCCGGGCGACAAAACCCTAGTAATTTAGTCAGGAAAGTAGCGCCTGTCGGGCCGTGACTGCCGGTTCCAGCCGGGCACGCATGGCACGGTACAGGCGCTTCTCCAACCACTGGTAACTCAGCCAGGCCGCCAGCAGAATCACCAACAGGCAACCGAGAATGACCGGCGTCGCGGGCAGGCCAAAGCGGTTGCACAGGTAAAAACCCGCTGACAACACCAGCCCATGCAACAGGTACACCGAATAAGACCAGTCACCCAGGACTTTCAAGGGTCGTATGCCACTGAAATACGGCTCCAGCGCCAGGCAGGCAGCCACAATCGCCGCGCTGGGCA
Organism: Pseudomonas sp.; assembly: GCF_040514055.1. GTDB lineage: Bacteria > Pseudomonadota > Gammaproteobacteria > Pseudomonadales > Pseudomonadaceae > Aquipseudomonas. The sequence continues at coordinate 11,362 of NZ_JBEVDL010000005.1, read as the reverse complement.
GCCCCCAGTGCAACAGGCGCAGGCTGGAATCGAAGTGGTACAACGCCGCCATCGCGCCCAACAGCACCACCAGCGGGCCACGAACGCCCTGGCCGATCCAGCCGCGACGGTAAGCCATGCCAATGGCCACCCCCAGCAGAAACTCGAAAACGATGGGGTTGGCATAGAACGCGCTGATCAAGCCCGCCGGGGCCAGCACCTGGCTCATCAACCCCAGCACCGTGGCCAAGGCCAGCAGGCGCTGACGCACCGGCAACCCTAACAGCAGCGCCAGGCACAGGTAAAAGAGCATCTCGTAATTGAGTGTCCAGCCCACCGCCAGCGTCGGGTAAAGCCCGAAGCCGGCGGGATGCTCGGCGGGCAGAAAAAATAGCGACTGGACAAAATGGTTGAACTCGAACGCCTGGCCCGGCAGCAGGCTGGGCGCCTGCACCAGCAGCAACGCCGTGAGCACGGTGTAAAACCAGTAGGCCGGGACAATGCGCATGACCCGGTTGGCCAGGAATGACCCGGCGCTGACGTCGGTCTTGCGTGTGGAGAGGTAGATCACCACCCCGCTGATGACAAAAAACAGGTCGACCCCGACGGCGCCTTTTTCGATAAACAGGCGCCCCCAAAAGCCCTCACCCTTGAAGTCGAAAAAGATCTGCATCACGTGATGCATGACCACCGTCCAGGCCGCCACTGCCCGTAATGCCTGTAGCGAAATCAGCATGGTCCCGGGTTCCCTGATTGCCGCCGATGCCGATCCGCATCGCGCCGTTACGACCTCGAGGCCGCAACGCTGGGCCTCGCTCTACAAGCTCCGACCCGGGGAGCGGGCAAAAGGTCGAAAAAATTCCAGCCAGCGGCTTTCAGAGATTCTGATAACGGTTCATATCCAATACCCCGGCTTCCACCGGCTCGGTCTCACGCAGGTAACTCGACAGGTCGTGGAAGTAGAACCAGAACTGCGGATGACTGCGACGCACGCCCCAGCGTCGCACCAGCCGGTCGAAGGCACCCGGGTCGCGGGCCTGTTCCAAGGCCGCGACGAATGCCGGCGCCTCCTCGGCCTTAAGGTTAAAAATGAAATTCGGGTAGCTGGTCATGACCCCCGGATAAACTGTCAGGCTGTCCAGCGTCGGCTGGTAACGCAACGCTTCGCCCATCATAAACGCCACGTTGCTGTGCGCCCGATTGCGCAGCAGGCTGTAGACCTCGCGGGAGCCATCGGCCAGTTCCAGGCGCAGCAAACTGGCTTCCGGCAGATGCTCGATCACCTTCAGCGCGCCGGCGGGCTGGCCGGCCAGACGGCTCAGGGCCTGCTCGGCCTGCTGCACCACCGGCGCCATGCCCGGGCGGTAACAATGGGCGCTGATGCAGCGGTTAAGCGGGTCTCGGGCCGCGTCAAGGTTCCCGAAACGTTGCAGTAGCTCCCGAGCGAACGCCGGTTTCGGTTTATCTTCGGGCAATGCCAGCCCGCTTGGCGTCTCACTGTCTATGTCCTCATAGCCGATCCATATCTTCAGCTGGCCAGCACGCTGGTACCAGTCAGCGAGAATCTCACGGCGCGAACCGGCCGGCATCAGCCGCAGGAAGTTCTGCTCGGCGCCGTTACGAATCAGGTCGAAATACAGGCGGGTCTGGGCCTGATGCGACACGTTGCCGTAGACATCGAAGTTCACCACCAATTGGTAATAGGTGCGTTCGAACAGCGGGTAGTCGAACCACCAGAGGGTCTGGGGAACTTCGCCGATCAGGCCCTTGCGCACCTCGGCGCTGTCGAAATGGCGAAAAATCGACAGCAGGGCGTTGTCGTTGCCCGCCCAGATATGCGACCAATCCGGTCGGGGACCCTGCGCATAGGTGGCGCTGCGCAGGGTTTCGTAGGCGTTGCGCTTGTCCCGGTAGGCGCGCCACAAGGCCGGTAAGCTGGTCAGTTGATCGAGCTGGCCGGGCATGGCCAGCAAGGGCGTGACTTCGCGGCGGTACCGGGCATCGGTGACGTAGCGGTCCTGCTGCGGGGCCTGGAAAAAGGTCCAGAAATGGTCGTGGATCACGTCGGTGGCGATCTGACCACGGCAGACCGGGCCGCGGATAAAGGTGCGCACGAAGTACTCTGCGTTGTCCAGCATAAACTGGTAACGGGCCTCAGGCGGAATGGCGGCAAAGGTCTCGAAGGGATTGGCGCGCTGATGCACGCCGTAGCCGGGCACCTGGGGGGCCTGCCAGTCGCCGCTGAAAAACAGGCTGCGTACCCGCGCCAGCTTGGCGGCGCTTAGGGGATAAGTGATATGGGTCTTGTGTACGATCACGCCCTGGACCGGCCATAGCCGGTAGTAGAACTGCGGACCCGGATCGTCGTTGGGCCGGCGGCTGGCGATCGGCTCGATCGGCTGGCCACTGGGGGTCCGCGAGCGCACCAGCTGGAAGAACTGGCCGGGTGCGCCGCCTGCGCCCGCGGCGTCGTCCTGGAAATACAGGTGAGCCAGGAACAGGTGTTCGTACAACCAGCGATTGACCAGCGCCTCGCGCGCGCCCGGCGCATTGAGTAGGCGCTCCCAGTCGGCCACCTGGCGACGGGCGGCCGGGCTCGGCTGCGGCGCCTGTTCGTCCACCGGCGCACCGGCGGCGAGCCAGGCCTGCAAGGTTCGGTACTGCGGATCGCTCAAGCCAGCCACCGCCAGCGGCATGCCCTCACCAGGACGCGTGGCCGCATACGCGTCGAACTGCTCGGGGCGCGGGCACTGATTGGCGCGGGCGATCCCCAGTTCGATCGCGGCGGGCACCTTGGCATGGGCGGGCAGCGGCTGCTGGCGCCCCAGTTCGAGCATGCGCGCCATCAGGGCGGCCTGGCCATTGCGTGCGTCCAGGACACTGAAAAACCCCTTGCGCCGCCACGCTGCCGGACCTTGGGCGTCGAGGAACAAACGGCTGGTCGACTCTGGCTCGGTGCGCCCGCCGTCGTATACCGGCGTCGGGTTGGCGCCCCGCTGCGCACCTTCCCCGCTGCCGAGGTTCAGCTGGCACGGGGCGTCATAACAGGCATGGCAAGCCAGGCATTTCTCGGTGAGGATCGGCTGCACATCGCGGCTGTAGGACAACGGCGCGGCCCACAGGCCTTGCCCAGGTAGCAGCAGTAAGAGCGCGCAAACGATGCGATTCGGCATGGCGGGCACCTGACGGGTTTTTGCGCCAGTGTAGCGTTACCGCCCGCGGCGTAGCGAACCGCATCGAAGCGGTGCTATCCAGGGTCCTAGGCCGATCATTAACCAGGCTTCCAGCACGGCACCCATGCAAGGGGGACAATATGGCAACGGCACCTCGCAGAACCCCTCCGGAATATTCGGCCACATATCGCAGGTCACGACCGGCCAGGGGCCGCCGCGGTCTCGCTCAGTTCCTGGTGCAAAAACAGGCCCAGCTCGCCCGGCTCGAATTGCTGAACGAACAAGGGAATGGCGAAGCCATACAGGTCCTGCTCGCGTTTGAGCACAAAGGCCAAGGTCAAGCGCGACAGCGAACGCTTCAGGGCGTCCACCCCGACCGTGATGCGATGCTGCTCGAACAGCAGGACCAGATCCGCCAGGCGCGTACGCCCATGGCAGGCGGTGTAATAGACGATGACGCGGTCGAGACGGCTGGCGGCTTCGTCGTGGACCAGCTGGCCCCAGCCGGCCAGGGCATCCTGCACCGCATGGGACGCCAGCGCCTGGGCCAGGTGCTGTTTGCCGATGAGGCGCTCACCGGGCTTCAACGCTTCCAGGCACTCCTGGCAGATGATCGCCACCAGGTTGGCCCGCTGGCCACTGGCCTGGACCAGTTGCTCGACCAGCCCCGGGTCGCCAAACGCCAGCCGCAGCCGCGCCAGCGGTACCGTGGCCAACTCACGGCAGGCCTCCGGTTCCAGGCCGCCGATGGTGATCACCTCACCGAAGTTGCGCAGGGGCGACTGATAGTCCAATACCGCCGTGGCATACAGGTCCCAGAAGCCGGCGAGCATAAACCAGCAGCGACCCTCTTCACTCAGGGCGCGCAAGGTCGACAGTTGTCGATAGCCTTGCTGCGCTTCATCCCGAAAGAACAGGTCGGCTTCGTCGATCAGCAGAAACAGACGCTTGCCGGCATGGGCCTTGCCGAGGTGAGTGACCACCTGTTCCAGGGGGGTCTCGGCCGGCAGGCCAAACTGCAGGGCCAGGCGCGGCGCCAACCGATGGTCACGCAGGGACACGTAGTGGCAGACGATGTGCGGGTGACCTTGCAAGCGGCGCTGCACCGCCTTGAGCAGGCTGCTCTTGCCCAACTGGCGGCCGCCCACCACCAGGTAATTGCTCGGCTCACGGTTCAGCACCCGCGCCAGGGTCTGGGTACGACCAAAAAACGCGCCGTCCCGCGCCACACCACCCCGAGTTTGGTAGGGTGAGATCCGGGTCAGACGCAACTGGGCGGCCAGCAGACGAAGAAACACCTCGACGGGTTTACGCGCGAGCAACCAGCGGGTTTGCGCCTGGGCATCCACCAGTACGAACAGGTTCGCCGGATCCGCGCAGAACTCCGCCAGGGCCTCGCTGTGCTCACCGGCGATCACCAGCATCACGTCCAAACCGGTCTGGGCCGCGCGCAGGTGCTGCACCACCGCCTCGGCGGCCAACCCCTCGGTCGCCTGGTACACCAGGCAGCGGTCCAGGCCTACCGGCAGATCAGCGGAAAACAGCCACTCCTGGACCTGACCCGGCAGCGCCCAGCCGCCGCTGGCCTGGCAACGAGCCCCCACCCGCAAGGCCAACACCCGGCTACGGGTATCGGCGGGCGCCCCCAGGTAATCGAGCGCGCCTTGCCAATCGATGGGCAGGATGCCGGCGGCTTGCAAGGTAACCTTCTTGCGACCCAACAGGCCCAGCACCCGGTCCAGTTGGGTCAGCAAGAAATAAGGTTGCTGCAACAGGCGACTCGGCTGGCGCTGGATGGGCAGTATCAGCGGATGGCGGTACAGCAGAAACATCGCGGCGATCACCGCCGACAACAGCAGGATGACTAGCCAATACCAGCCACTGTTGCCACCCGGGATCGGCAGGGCTTCGCTGCGGCAATTGACCGGCAGGTAATGCAACGGCACGGCGGGGACGCCCTGACTGCACTGCCAGGTGCCGCTACGGGGGTTCATGTCGAGAATCATCTGCGTGCCCCGGGCGTCGCCCAGCAGATCCAGGTCGCGCATGGTGAAGCTCAAGCGATAGGGCGACGGGGAACGCACCACCACCAAGGCCTGGGGCATATGGGATTCGAACTCGCTCAGGTCGGCGGGCCACTTTTCCGTCTGCGCCACCGAATCTTGCAGCAGCATGCGCCACTGGTTCACCTCGGCCCAGACATTGGTCATGCTGGCCACTCCCAGCACGCCGCCGCGTGTCACGGGGTTGTACAGCGGCATAAACAAGGCGGTAAAGCCGAACGCCACTACCACCCCGATCAAGATCAAACGCCCCCATAAGCTGCCGAATAAATTGCCGATCAATTCTCGCAACATGCGTCCACTACCTGGCGTCCCGCATTACGTACGACATCACTACGCCATTGCAGGCGCGCCGCGGTGCCCTCCCCCCGGACCGTCAGCAAGTTGCTCCAGAACAAGCGACGCAGATCATGATCCTGCAAATACGGCCGCGCACGCCCCAGGTCCTCGGCCTTGAGCAATTCAGCCAGTCGAGCACGTCCCTCGGCGGTTTCACTCATCGGTAAAAACGCCTGCCACAGTCGGGCGCTGCCGGCCAGGAACGCGGCCAGGGCCGCCCCACTGGCAGCGGATTCAGGGTGGTCAGCCAGCCACTGCAGCCCCTCCTCCGCCAGGGCCGGGTGACCGCCACTGTGCTCCAGCAACAGCGCCAGGTGCCCGGAACTGAAGCGTTGCCCCGGGCAACGGCGTTGGCCAATCAACAGCAAGTCGCTTTCAGTCAATTCGGGCCAGTGATTGACCTGGGCGATATTCAACAGCGACAGATCGCCACTGCGGTACTTGAGATCGGCCAGCCCCTCCCCACCACAGAGCAACAGGTGCAGACGCCCGCTGTGCATTTCGCTGAGGCTGCGCAGGATACCGGCCAGGGTTTCGCGCAGTTGCGTGGTGCCTTGCTCGAACCGGCTGACCAGGCAAAAAATCCGCTCGCCCGCCAGCAAGCGTTGCTCCAGGGCCGACTCGAACTCGTAGTCGGAGGCGACATCGCTGAATCCGCATTGACGGCCAATGGCCGCGAAATAATTGGCACTGGCGGTGCTGACGCTGTAGGGCGGCTGGATATGCAGTACCGCGCGCTCGCCATACAGGCTGCGGGCACGTTCGAGCAGCTCCTGGCGAAACGGCGGTTGGCCCCAGTGCGCCTGGGCCAGCAGCAGACTGATGGGATAGGGTCGCAAGTTGCCCAGTTGCTCGAACAACCCGTCGATATAGCTGGAAAACGGGCACTCGCTGGAGCTGGACTCCAAGGGATACTCCAGTTCGAACCCGGCGGCACCGAACAGGCGATTGGTTTCGGCTTCAGTCAGGCGCAGATAGCGGGCGCAATCGATCAATCGATTGCGGTTCTTGGGGCTGGGCAGCGACAGCCCGTTACGCCAGTTATTGACCGCCTCGCGGCTGATGCCAATTTCCGCGGCTACCCCCGCTGCGCTGGCGCGGATACGGCGCATGTACAGGACCAGCAATTGGGCGAACAGGTCGGTGCTCATGGCAGGTTATACCCGGAGGAGTCGATTCAGGGAAAAGGCGCACGGCCAACGGCAATGGCCATACGCAGGCGCGGAATATACCGGGCCTGCAGGGATCTTTCAGCGCGCTGGCAGCACTCAGAAACAGAACAGCTTGATGTTTTCCTTGGTGTCCTCGATCACCTCCCGGGCCCGCTCCTTATCCATCTTGCGCACTTCACCGGTAAGGGGGTTGATCCCCATCACCCCTTCGCGCTGGTATTTCTTCAGCCGCTCCCGGTACTCCTTGCAGGCCTCCTTGCGGTCTTCGTGGGAGTCCTGCGCCTGAGCCACCGGGGCCAGTACCGCCAATACCATCATCGATGCCAGCCACGCGCACGCCTGCCGTTTCATAGTTATCTCCTGTGTGAGGGGTGTTATTGGGTGGGTCCGCGGCACCCGAGCGGGCAAGCGGTTTGAATACAGGCTGTCAAGCGAGCTGAATATCCAGGCAGAACGCGATACAGGCCAGGGCCAGCCGCTCTTCCTTGCTGATCTTGCTGCCAAAGCCGAAAAAGCCGCCGGACGCTTCGGCGATGTCCTGGCCTACCTGGAACAACGCGCGTTTGAACGCCTCGGCCTGGGGTAGCGGCATCCGGCTGTCGACGATGCCGCGTATTATTGTCAATTCGGCGGCAAAATTCAGCCGTTTCTGAGTCAAAGTGCCAGCAAGGGCCGGGATATCGCTGATGATATTGGTGATGATGCGGGTCAGCAGCGGATTGCTGTAGCGCGCGCTGTTCGACAACAACTTGCCGAAGGCCAGCAGCTCTTTCTTGTCGATGCGACCGTCCGCCGCCGCCACCAGGAAGAACACCAGGAACGGCGCCATCTTCAAGGCTTCGAACTCCTCGCCGCTGAACGCGGTGTTTTCCTCACCCGCGTGGTCGGCACTGACTCCCGCCTCCTCGATATAGTGACGATGCCAGAGCGCCGCCGCGTCTTCATGGGCATCACGACCGTCGAAGAAGGCTTCGGTGCAGCGCGCCAGGCCCTCGCCGTCAATGGCTTCGCAGTCCATCACCTTGAGCCGGTGGACGGCAAAGCCCTGGGGGTGATTGGCGTTGCGATAGGGAATCAGGTACTGCAGGGTTTTCCCGGCATGTTCGGCAAAGCGGATATCGACGATCAGGCAATCGGTACGACCCGTCTCCAAAGTGACCAGGGCATCCTTGATAAACACCACCCCGCGGTCGTCGGCGTCGAATTCTTCCAGGTACTGCGCCCCGCGGGCCATGGCCTCGACCGAGCCCATGGCCAGGCGCAGCAGGCTTCGACGGCCATCGGCCTTGAGCTTGCCCACAATGGGCACGAGGATCTCGCCCGAGGCAACGCCCGCCACGGCGTGCGCCGCGCAATACCCGGCCATTTTCATCACAGTGTCCATACAGCGCTCTCCGCATAGGGGTTACTTAACGTTTTCAACGGCCCAGGTACCGGCACGGCAGGCCGCTCAACGGCCAGCTGCTACTTCGATGCCCAGATGACGCGGCAGCCGCTCGCACGCCTGGTCGAGCGCCTGCCGGCTGGCCCCGTGGAGGAACAACCCCGTGCTCCCGTGAATCTGCAGCAGCGCTTCGCACTCGAAAAAGCCGAGGAACAGGTTGCCGGCGCTGTCGTAGCCGAGCATCGCCGAGGCCATCTTTTCTTCGTTGCTCCGGGGTTCGTCGCGATAGCCGATGCCGCAGGCGCTGTAAAAACGCACGAAGTTGTTCCACAGCAGATGCGCCAAGGCCCGCTCCCCCATCGGCTGGTAGCAGTCGAGCTGGTCGCCGGCGGGGACCAGGACGTAGACCTCGCCCTGCCCGACCAGCGCCTGTACCAGGTGCAGATCATCCTTGTGGCGCGCCTCAAGCCAGTCACTCACGGAGCGTCCCCGGCAGCGCGCAGCGCCTGCCGCACCGGTGCTGTAACTGGACACCCGCTGGTAAAAATCGGTGAGCAACGACAGGTCGCAATCATCCGCACGCGCCAGGTGCACGCTTTCGAAGGCCTCGTCCGACTGCTGGCTCACCAGGCTCCAGAGGCTCGACCGTGCAAGCTGTGCCACGTAGGGCGGCAGCTGGCTCGCGGCCCGTGCGCGAAAGTGTTCGTCGGTAAGCGGGCGCGAGGGCTGAATGTCCGGCTCGTCGCCGTGATCCTGCTCGACGAGGTCCAGCATCAAGGCAATCAGTTCGTTGTGCAGGCTCATGGAAGAGTTCTTTGTTTAACCAGGGACGGCGCCCAGTGTCGGCGATTGACCGCAGCCTGGCAGCCCCACGGGTTGTCAAGCCGCCGACGGTGGCACTGGACAAGGCGTCAAGTGCCCCCCAGAGGGGTGCCGCGAACCCGCCATCCACCCATACGGTCAAGATGAATGAATTTCATATAAAACCGCGCCTGCTGCAAAACCGTGCAGCTTTGTTATTATCACGCCCTCTGTTCCGGTTCTTTTGAGTAGTCACGCCATGTCCCAGCGCCTGATCGATCCCAGTGCCCGCCTCCACGCCCTGCAGCACGCCTTGCAGGAACGCATCCTGATCCTGGACGGCGGCATGGGCACCATGATCCAGAGCTACAAGCTGGAAGAGGCCGACTACCGCGGTACCCGCTTCGCCGACTGGCCACAGGACGTCAAGGGTAACAACGACCTGTTGATCCTCAGCCGCCCCGACGTGATCGGCGCCATTGAAAAGGCCTACCTGGACGCTGGCGCCGATATCCTGGAAACCAATACTTTCAACGCCACTCGGGTGTCCCAGGCCGACTACGGCATGGAGTCGCTGGTCTACGAGCTGAACCTGGAAGGCGCGCGCCTGGCGCGCCGGGTGGCCGATGCCAAGACCCTGGAGACCCCGGACAAGCCGCGTTTCGTCGCCGGCGTGCTCGGTCCGACCAGCCGCACCTGCTCGTTGTCGCCGGACGTCAACAATCCGGGGTACCGCAACGTCACCTTCGACGAACTGGTGGAGAACTACAGCGAGGCCACCCGCGCCCTGATCGAGGGCGGTTCCGACCTGATCCTGATCGAGACCATCTTCGATACCCTCAATGCCAAGGCGGCGATCTTCGCCGTGCAAGGGGTCTACGAGGAGCTGGGAGTCGAACTGCCGATCATGATCTCCGGCACCATCACCGATGCCTCGGGCCGCACTCTCTCCGGCCAGACCACCGAGGCCTTCTGGAACTCGGTCAGCCATGCCCAGCCGATCTCCGTGGGCCTGAACTGCGCGCTGGGAGCCAAGGAGCTGCGCCCCTACCTGGAGGAGCTGTCGGACAAGGCCGATACCCGGGTCTCGGCGCACCCCAACGCCGGCCTGCCCAATGCCTTTGGCGAGTACGACGAAAGCCCGGCGGAAATGGCCCTGGTGGTCGAGGAGTTCGCCGCGGCGGGTTTCCTCAATATCGTCGGCGGTTGCTGCGGCACCACCCCGGCACATATCCAGGCGATCGCCGAGGCGGTGGCCAAGTATCCGCCACGGGCTATCCCGGAGATTGCCAAGGCCTGCCGCCTGTCCGGCCTGGAACCCTTCACCATCGACCGTGACTCGCTGTTTATCAACGTCGGCGAGCGCACCAATATCACCGGCTCGGCAAAGTTCGCCCGCCTGATTCGTGAAGACAACTACACCGAAGCCCTGGAAGTCGCCCTGCAGCAGGTCGAAGCCGGCGCCCAGGTGATCGACATCAACATGGACGAAGGGATGCTCGATTCGAAGAAGGCCATGGTGACCTTCCTCAATCTGATTGCCGGTGAACCGGACATCTCCCGCGTCCCGATCATGATCGACTCCTCGAAGTGGGAAGTGATCGAAGCCGGCCTCAAGTGCATCCAGGGCAAGGGCATCGTCAACTCGATCAGCATGAAAGAAGGCGTCGAGCAGTTCATTCATCACGCCAAACTGTGCAAGCGCTACGGCGCTGCCGTGGTGGTGATGGCGTTCGATGAGGCCGGTCAGGCCGACACCGAAGCGCGCAAGAAAGAAATCTGCAAACGCTCCTACGACATTCTGGTCAACGACGTCGGCTTCCCGCCGGAAGACATCATCTTCGACCCGAACATCTTTGCCGTGGCCACCGGTATCGAAGAACACAACAACTATGCCGTGGACTTCATCAACGCCTGCGCCTATATCCGCGACGAGCTGCCGTATGCGCTGACCTCGGGCGGCGTGTCCAACGTGTCGTTCTCGTTCCGTGGCAACAACCCGGTGCGCGAGGCGATTCACTCGGTATTCCTGCTGTATGCGATCCGCAACGGCCTGACCATGGGTATCGTCAACGCTGGCCAGCTGGAGATCTATGACCAGATCCCGGCCGAACTGCGCGATGCCGTCGAAGACGTGATCCTCAACCGCACCCCGGAAGGCACTGACGCCCTCCTCGCCATCGCCGACAAGTACAAGGGCGACGGTAGCGTCAAGGAAGCCGAGACCGAAGAGTGGCGCAACTGGGACGTCAACAAGCGTCTGGAACATGCGCTGGTCAAGGGCATCACCACGCACATCGTCGAAGACACTGAAGAATCGCGCCAGTCGTTCGCGCGTCCGATCGAAGTGATCGAAGGTCCGCTGATGTCCGGCATGAACATCGTTGGCGACCTGTTCGGCGCCGGCAAAATGTTCCTGCCGCAGGTGGTGAAATCCGCCCGCGTGATGAA
>NZ_JBEVDL010000078.1:0-3387 GCF_040514055.1 Pseudomonas sp. | reverse complement strand
AGCGCGGCAGTGGCGCAGGTGATGGACGTGCAGCTGGCCATCGATTTCCTGCGCTACATGGCCGGGTGGGCGACCAAGATCGAAGGCTCCACGGTGGATGTGTCGGCGCCGCTGATGCCCAACGACCAGTTCCACAGCTTCATCCGTCGCGAAGCGGTGGGCGTGGTCGGCGCCATCGTCGCCTGGAACTTTCCGCTGCTGCTGGCCTGCTGGAAACTCGGCCCGGCCCTGGCCACCGGCTGCACCGTGGTGCTCAAGCCCGCCGACGAAACCCCGCTCACTGCGCTGAAACTCGCCGAGCTCGTGCTGGAAGCGGGTTACCCCGAGGGCGTGTTCAACGTGGTCACCGGCACCGGCATCACCGCAGGCTCCGCCCTGACCCACAACCCGCTGGTGGACAAGCTGACCTTCACCGGCTCCACTGCCGTGGGCAAGCAGATCGGCAAGATCGCCATGGATTCCATGACCCGGGTGACCCTGGAACTGGGCGGCAAATCGCCGACCATCGTCATGGCTGATGCCGACCTGCAAACCGCCGCAGCCGGTGCCGCCAGCGCGATCTTCTTCAACCAGGGCCAGGTCTGCTGCGCAGGCTCGCGCCTGTATGTGCAGCGCAAGCATTTCGACAATGTGGTGGCGGACATCGCCGGCATCGCCAACGCCATGAAGCTCGGCAATGGCCTGGACCCGAGCGTCGACATGGGCCCGCTGATCTCGGCACGTCAGCAGGAGCGCGTCTACGGTTACATCGAAAAGGGCCGCGAAAGCGGTGCGACCATCGCCTGCGGTGGCGAGCAGTTCGGCCCGGGCTTTTTCGTCAAGCCGACGGTGATCGTCGATGTCGATCAAAAACATTCGCTGGTGCAGGAAGAAATCTTCGGCCCGGTGCTGGTGGCGATTCCCTTCGACGACGAAGCCGATGCGCTGCGCATGGCCAATGACAGCCCTTACGGGCTGGGCGCGAGCATCTGGTCCAATGACCTGGCGGCGGTGCACCGGATGATCCCGCGGATCAAGTCCGGCTCAGTGTGGGTCAACTGCCACAGCGCCCTGGACCCGGCGCTGCCCTTTGGGGGGTACAAAATGTCGGGGGTCGGGCGCGAGATGGGGTATGCGGCGATCGAGCATTACACTGAATTGAAGTCGGTGTTGATCAAGCTCTAATCGGCGGCGCCCTCACGCCCCCCCTCGCCAGCTGGCTAGCTCCCACTGGGGATTTGTGATCGACACAAAACTACTGTGGGAGCTAGCCTGCTGGCGATAGGGCCAGGCCAGCCAATTGCAAGGGTCAGGGTTTGTATCCCTGAGCCAACAACCACCCCCGAACCATTCTCCCCTGCTCCACAGTCAAACCTGCCAGTGCCTGCTCAGCCGGCTCACTCCACAACCGCCGCACCAACGGCGCCAACTCCACCCCCTGCACATGCCAGATTCCCAACGGCTGGTCCGCCGTGATCACCACCTCGGCCTCATCGACAAACCCATCCTTCAACACCGGCGCCCGCTCAATCCGCAACGCACTGAAATCCGCCTCGACATGGGCCACCTCGGCATCCGGCCATTGTCGCCGCGCCTGCCAGAATGGCTGGTCAAGCCAGCGCTGCTCATCGGCATAAAAATCCCGGCCAATGCGCGCAAACCGCAGGAACAACTGCTCCACCCGCTGCTGGTGAAACCGCTGGGCCAGGCCCGCCCGCTCAGGTTTGCGCAACAAGGTGTTGATCACCGTCGGTGCCTGCAACGCCGAGGACAGGGATTGAAAGATACCGTTGCCCGACAGCGGGTCCACCGCCATCGCCGCATCACCGACCCGAATCCAGTGCTCGCCGCACACCTGTGGGCTGAGGATCGCCGTGCTGCTGCGGGCATGCAGTTGCAGGTCGGCCTCTGGATCGGCGCCGAAAAAAGCCCGGGCCACTGCCGATGCCCGCCGCCGTTGCCGGCAGTATTCAAGCAACGCCGACTTGCCCGGCAACCCGGCACTGGCCACGTCCACCGTCCATTGCCAGTAGCATTGACCGTCGTCCCGTCGCGCCATCCAGGCCCAGCCGTCGGCGAGGCTTTCCACGGCGCTGGCGGTCGTGCCCGGTGCGCCTTGCCAGCGATTGAGCAGGCTGACCGTCTCCGGCCCGCGCAAGCCTTTGCCCAGGGCCGGCGCCTGGCGTCCGCGCGCTTCCACGAGAAAATCCGCGTCCAGTGCTTCACGCCCTTCGACCTGGATCTGATGCCCTGAAGACGATGACAACACGCCGAGCACCCGACCTTCGATCAGGTCCACGCCCGCCTCGCGCAAGTCTTCGCGCAAGCCCCGGTCGAAGGCCGGGCGGTCGAGCAGGAATTCGATGTTTTGCGCATGCTGCTGGCCGTTCCAGTTCACCTGGCGTTGCGAAGGCAGTGTCGCCTGCGCCAAGGCCTGCTGCAGGCCGGCGCCGCGCAAGGCTTCCAGCACCCGCACGGAAACCCCCTCCAGCGCGGCAAAACGGCGCCACTCGCAGACCAGCGTCACCGGATATCCCAGTCGGCGCAAGCCCAGCGCCACCGCCGCACCGGCCGGGCCGGCACCCAGCACCACAATCGTACTCATGGGCCGCGACGCCGTTCGGGGCCACGGTAATGGGCGTTGTCCCGCAGGCACTGGACGATCTGTTCGTTGCTCGCCCCGGGATGCTCGACCAGGAAAGCGGCAATATGCCCGCTCAACGCCGCGCAGCCGAGGCTCGCCCCCGATTGCCCGGGATAGGTGCCGTGCACGCAAGCACCGAAATCCGCCTGGGCACTGTCAAGCCATGACCATTGCAATTCGGTGCATCGCGCATCGCCGGTCACGCGCAGCACCTGAGGATAATTCGCCGGAAACACCCCTTCGCCCTGGGCCGGGCTGGACGCGCACAGCAGCACGCCCCGCGCCACCGCCGCCGCGCAGGCGTTGCGCAGCAGGCTGCGATCCTGGCGCAGGCCCAGGCTCAGGTTGATCAAGCGCACGTCCTGCGCCACCAGCCAGTCGATGGCCGTGGCGATCTGCAAGGCGCTGGTCACCCCGCGCTGGTCGAACACTTGCGCCACGCAGAACAGCGCCGAGGGTGCACGCCGGCCAATGGCTTCGATCACCGCGCTGCCATGGCCCAGCGGGTCGTCACGCAGGTCGCTTTCAGCGAGCCCGTCTTCCACCAGGGAAAAACGCCGGCCGGCGACCACTTGCACTCGTTGCGCCGCCGAGTGACCGCTGTCTACCACGCCAATGCACAGCTCAGGCCTCATGCAGCACCGTTTTCGACACCAGCACGCCATCGAGCAATTCAAAGCGCAGGTCGGCATCGGCCAGGGTCGAGGGGCGATGGCTGATGAGGATGCGCGTACGCCCGGCAAACAGCCGGTCGATGGCTTCGA
>NZ_JBEVDL010000016.1:0-229541 GCF_040514055.1 Pseudomonas sp. | reverse complement strand
CCTTTCTTGCCAAGGTATTGAACCCGGATTTGCTCCAGGGCATTGATATCTTCAGCGCTCTGCACAGCCTCAAGAGCTTGCGAGACCAGCGCGTCCAGGTTTTCCATGTACAGACTCCAGATACGAAATAGGGGAAGAGCTTTAAGGCTCTTCCCCTATTTATGACGTTTAACACCGGGTCCGGAAAAACCGGAACCCGGTGATTGTCGGGGACTTAGGCCAAAGTGGCTTTAGCTTTCTCGACAATCGCAGCAAACGCCGCTTTTTCGTTCACTGCCAGATCAGCCAGAACCTTACGGTCGATCTCGATGGACGCTTTTTTCAGGCCGGCGATGAAACGGCTGTAGGACAGACCGTTGATACGTGCACCAGCGTTGATACGAGCGATCCACAGAGCGCGGAACTGACGTTTTTTCTGACGACGGTCACGGTAGGCGTATTGGCCTGCCTTGATTACCGCTTGCTTGGCAACACGGAATACGCGTGAACGCGCGCCGTAGTAGCCTTTAGCAAGTTTCAGAATTTTTTTGTGACGCTTACGGGCAATGACGCCACGCTTTACACGAGCCATGAGTTACTTCCTCTATTCTTGATCAAAAAATCAGCAAAGGCGCAGCATGCGCTTGACTTTTGCAACGTCAGACGGATGCAGCAAGCTGCTACCGCGCAGTTGACGCTTACGCTTAGTCGACATTTTGGTCAGAATGTGGCTCTTGAAAGCGTGTTTGTGCTTGATGCCGTTAGCAGTTTTCAAAAACCGCTTAGCTGCACCACTTTTAGTCTTCATCTTTGGCATGTTCGGATACTCCGCATTCAGTTGATAAACATAACCGCAAGGCCTGCCGTGCCCTGGTGGTCATTTCTTCTTTTTGGGGGCGATGACCATAATAAGTTGGCGTCCTTCCATCTTCGGATGCTGTTCGACCGAGCCGTATTCGAGCAGGTCACCTTCGACCCGCTTCAACAGCTCCATCCCCAGCTCCTGGTGGGCCATCTCACGGCCGCGGAATCGCAAGGATACCTTGGCCCTGTCCCCATCACTCAGGAAACGTACCAGGTTGCGTAGTTTTACCTGGTAATCCCCTTCTTCCGTCCCTGGACGAAACTTGATTTCTTTTACCTGAATCTGCTTCTGGTTTTTCTTCGCCGCAGCGACCTGCTTCTTCTTCTCGAAGATCGACTTGCCGTAGTCCATGACTCGGCAAACCGGCGGGATCGCATCCGCGGAAATTTCGACCAGATCCAGCTTGGACTCTTCGGCGATTCTAAGCGCTTCATCAATCGAGACGATGCCAATTTGCTCGCCGTCAGCGCCAATTAACCGAACCTCGCGTGCCGAGATATTCTCGTTGATCGGGGCCTTCGGTGCAGCTCGTTTATCTTGTCTCATTTCACGCTTAATAATAATTACTCCGAATCATGGCGACCACGCCGGGAAACCGCCTGAGCGAGGAAATCAGCGACTTGGGCGATGGGCATCGAGCCCAGATCAGCACCTTCTCGCGTACGCACGGCGACGGTTTGCATCTCCACCTCACGGTCCCCGATAACCAGGAGATAGGGAACCTTGAGCAAAGTATGCTCGCGGATTTTAAAGCCGATCTTCTCGTTTCTCAAGTCACACTTGGCACGAAAACCGCTTTGAGTGAGGTTTTTTTCCACTTCGAGGGCAAAATCGGCCTGCTTATCGGTGATATTCAGGATAACGGCCTGGGTCGGCGCCAGCCACGCAGGGAAAGCCCCCGCGTAATGTTCGATCAGCATGCCGATGAAACGCTCGAAGGAACCGAGGATGGCGCGGTGCAACATCACCGGCCGCTTGCGCTGGTTGTCCTCGGCGATAAAGCTGGCATCCAGGCGCTCCGGCAGGTTCGGATCGTACTGCAGGGTACCGCACTGCCAGTTACGCCCCAGGCAGTCGCGCAGGGTGAATTCGATCTTCGGCCCGTAGAAGGCGCCCTCGCCCGGCTGGTATTCCCAGGTCAGGCCGGACTCGTTCAGCGCGTCGGCCAAGGCCCCTTCGGCGCGATCCCACAGCTCGTCGGAACCGACGCGCTTGACCGGACGGGTCGACAGTTTCATGGCGATGTCGCGAAAACCGAAGTCGGCATAGACCTTGAGGGTCAGCTTGATAAAGTCGGCCGCTTCCTTCTTGACCTGCTCTTCGGTGCAGAAGATATGCGCGTCGTCCTGGGTAAAGGCCCGTACGCGCATGATGCCGTGCAGCGCGCCAGACGGCTCGTTGCGGTGGCAGGCCCCGAACTCGGCCATGCGCAGCGGCAGGTCGCGGTAGGATTTGAGGCCCTGGTTGAAGATCTGCACATGGCAGGGGCAGTTCATCGGCTTGACCGCGTAATCGCGGTTTTCCGACGAAGTGGTGAACATGTTCTCGGCGTAGTTGGACCAGTGGCCGGACTTCTCCCAGAGGATGCGGTCGACCACCTGGGGCGTGCGCACCTCGACGTAGCCGTTCTCGCGCTGCACCTGGCGCATGTACTGCTCCAGCACCTGGTAGAGGGTCCAGCCGTTGGGGTGCCAGAACACCATGCCCGGCGCTTCTTCCTGGGTGTGGAACAGGTCGAGCTGCTTGCCGATGCGCCGGTGGTCGCGTTTTTCCGCTTCCTCGATGCGCTGGATATAGGCGGCCAGCTGCTTCTTGTCGGCCCAGGCGGTGCCATAGACGCGCTGCAGCTGCTCGTTCTTCGAGTCGCCGCGCCAGTAGGCACCGCTGGTCTTGGTCAGCTGGAAGGCCTTGAGGAAACGCGTGTTGGGCACGTGCGGACCACGGCACATGTCGACGTATTCTTCGTGGAAGTACAGGCCCATGCTCTGGGTCTCGGGCATGTCCTCGACCAGGCGCAGCTTGTAGTCCTCGCCACGGGCGGTGAACAGCTCGATGACCTCGGCGCGCGGCGTCATCTTCTTGATGACGTCGTAGTCCTTGTCGATCAGCTGCTTCATGCGGGCTTCGATGGCCGCCATGTCGTCAGGGGTAAACCCGCGCTCGAAGGCGATATCGTAGTAAAAGCCGTCCTCGATGACCGGGCCGATGACCATCTTGGCGGTCGGATACAGCTGCTTGACGGCATGACCGACCAGGTGGGCGCACGAGTGACGGATGATCTCCAGCCCCTCCTCGTCCTTGGCGGTGATGATCTGCAGCGTGGCGTCATCGCTGATCAGGTCGCTGGCATCCACCAGCGCCCCGTTGACCTTGCCGGCGATGGTGGCCTTGGCCAGGCCCGCGCCAATGGATAAAGCCACCTCGGCTACGGAAACCGGGTGATCGAATGTACGCTGACTGCCGTCGGGAAGAGTGATAACAGGCATGGCGCTTCCTCTCCTAGTGGTGACCCCTACCAAAGGTCACGTGGGTTGGGTTGTGCCAGTACGCGATTCGGCGGCACCAACCCCGGGAAAACCGCGGCGCCAGGCCAGGTTCACTCCAGCCAGCGCGGACTGCCCCTTTCGGTGCATCCGTGCTGACCAGGCGTCGCCTGACCTAACGCGCTGCGTTTTCCCAGCGTCGGGTAACCCGCCTTACAGTGGCAGGAGCCTTGCGGCTAACCTGAACCGAACCGCAGTCACTGGAAATGGATAATACACAGGCTCCATAGCGCGCGAGAGGCGCCGCTTGCGCGCACCCCCTGATCGACCCGGACACGGCCGCCACAGCGACCGCAACGCGGATTCAACTCGTTGAAAACAAAGAATAAATAATCAACGACAGCGAAACAGAGGCGGTACTTTAGCACAGCCCAGCGACCAAGGTACGGTTGTTGGCATACAGCACCCGCGCCAGGCGCGCTACTACCACGACGGATATTTATTTTCTGCGACCTCTATAGGGTTTTTGCACAGCGAACCGATAAACTGCGCAACGCGAGATCACCGGGGCACAGGTCGCCTGGCGTACTCGCGCAAGCCCAGCTATAAAAATCGAGAAACCCAGGTTTTTGCGACGGCCTCGCGCCGTCGCCCGCCCCGGGTGGCCATAACACTGAATGCTCCATTTACCTCCCGAAGGACTCCCATGAAGCGCATTTTCTCTGTCGGCTTATCCCTCTCCATGCTGATTGCCCTGCCTGCGCTTGCCGCGGAGGTGAAGGTCAAGAACGAATCATCGTGGAACATCAACGAAGTCTATTTCGCCCCTAGCAGCGAAACGGAATGGGGCCCGGACCACCTGGGTGAAGAAGTGCTGATGTCCGGCATGACCCTGACCCTGACCGGCGTCACCGCCGGCAAGTGGGACGTGCGCCTGGTCGACGAAGAGCAGGACGTCTGCGTGGTCAAGGAAGTGAAGATCAAGGCTTCCGAAACCTGGACCATCACCGACGACGACCTGCTCGGCTGCCAGGCCGCCACGCCTGAAGAAGAATAACGGCGCGGCCTGACCGGCCAGAAGCCCACCCCACGCGGTGGGCTTTTTTTTGCCAGGTGCCTGCCTGCCGCGCATCTGGTGCATGCTCGCCCTCTCTTTGCCGGCCCTGCGTCGAGCGGGCAACGCCCACGAATCCTGACGACCTAAATGCGCGGGATTCTCCCGCCCTACCCAAGCGCCCCAGGCCGTGGCTCTTGTAGGGCGGGCAACGCCCGCGAACCCTGGCGAAATCGCCGCCCCTCCCCAGCCCCCCCTGCCTGCAGGCATGGGCAGACACCCTGCCCCAGGAGCGACAGCAGGTGGCGCCGGCTTCCGCCTGCCGGCGCCAGGCTGCTAGAGTGAAGGACGGCCGGCCATGGTCGACCGCTTCCAGGGGCGCAGGAGCGCCTTTTTTCACGCACGGACACGCGTATGCACAGACAGCCAACGCCCGCCCCAGCAGGGCCCTGCCTCCATCTGCCGCTCCGCCGCGCAGCGCGGTCGTCCAACGACCAGCCGCCCCGGCGCCCGCAGCATCGCCTTCCACACCCTGCCGACCCGGGCCCACCCAGCCCCGGACGCTATCCGCCGTGTGAACCCACGGCCGCGGCGCTCGCTCCCGAGCCCAAGCCGCCCGCCCCTGCCGCGACCCCGTTACTGCCCGCAACAAGACCCACGCGACTCGTCCGCTGCGCACAGGATGCCTTACCCATGGACCAAGAACCTCAAGACCAGATTTCCCTGAACTACCCGATGATCGAACTGACCTTTCCGGCCAGCAAATTCATGAGCTACCTGGCCTCGGTCGGGCGGGTCAATAAATGCCCGCTGTGCCCGCACGAGGGTGAATGGGTGTTTTTTACCGAAATCGACGGCGATGACCCGAATATGCTGGTCTATAAACTGCCCCAGGCATTCGGGCCGGCCGACTTCACCCCCTGCGCCTTGATGGAATGCCCGCGCTGCGGGTTCCTGGTGCACACCTCACTGATCAATGTCCACGCCCACTTCCAGATTGGAGGCCCCGATGAACCCTAATATCGCCCCCATCCGCAAAAGCATGGACTGGACCTACCGCACGCGTGGCGGTAACGTCGCAGGAGATAGTACCGGTGGACAACCGCCTGGAGACGGTGACTTGAAAGAGCGCGTGGAGAAACTCGAAGCTGTATTACCCGATATACAGCTTCGCTTGGTTCGCGTTGAAAGCAAACTTGACGCCCTGGGCGCCAATACCACCACCAAGGCGGAAATGGCCGCGGTCGGCATTATGATCGCAGAGCTCAAAGGCACGGTATCCGAGACCATGCTGGCGCAAACCAAATGGTACATTGGCACCGCTGCCGTACTGGCCGGCCTGGCCTTCGCCGCCGCGCGACTGGCAAGTTAGCTGCGTCGACAGCGGCCGTTACGGCCACAGGGTGCGAACGACTGCTGTTTCAAGGGGCAGGCTGCTTGTGTAGGCAGACCAATAACGCCGGCTCCTGCGGATAAGAAAACCGTTATTCCCGTATTTAAAATCACCCAGGACGAACAATCTCTTGCTTGTCCTGAGCGGCAGTCGAGATGGACGGCAACAGCACTCCGCTCACACCCCGTCGACTTATCGCCATCGTATTAAACCCAACGAAACATTAAATTGTCGGGCCACTCACGCTTAAACACGTGAACACCATCGGCCACACCACCCCTTACAAGCTTGGTTACGCCACGATTATTTTTATTATTGGCAAAATACAGAAACTCGGCCAATCGCCACTATTTACAGAATAACGCGTCCTGCTAAGTTTGACTTCTCAAGGCAGTCTTATCGGAGGCTTCCATGACTATCCAGCTTCATCCCCATGAAATCGAGAAACTGCTGGAAGAGTGCATGCCCAGTTACCAGGCGGTATGCAGTCGGCTGACCGATGGCAGTCTGGTTTTCCAGTTCAAGGGACGCGCCGACAATGACTCGTTCTCGATCGTCGGCATCCGCTCGGACGACTGCTGCAGCCAGGAGAAGGTGCGCTCGCTGGGCAAGGCCTTTCTTGAAGACCTGGCCTTTGCCCAGGCCGAAATCAGGACCCAACAGCCGAACCCGGCAAAGGACACCACGCTCGCAGCGGCACACTGACCCCCTGCGCTGCCCCGCGCTTGCGCCGGCCGACCGCACCAGTACCGCCCGACCGGGTTAGAATCCGATCTTGTGCTCGGCCAGCAAATCGATCGAATGGTCACAGCGACTGATCAGGAACCGACCCAACTCGGTGTTGAGTACGGTTTCATTGAGCGAAGCCAGCTCGGCGGTGAACTGGGTCGACTCACCCTCCACCCGCTGCTCATAAACAACCCGCCCCAACTGCCGGTCGGCTTTGATGCAATAACAATGCTGGGCCGGCTCGGGCTGATATACCCCAGCCAACTCGACACACAAGGCCACTCGCACCAGCCCGTCAGGCCCGGTACCGTGTAAGACATGAGCCGCGACACCCTGGGCATTCAATAATTGACGCGCCCGCTCGAATATCGGTAACGCTACAGCCTGCAGACGCTGCTCATACAACAGGGCAAACTCGGATTGCGCTGGGCTTGGCCAAGCGGCCGCCGACGACGGACCCCGATCCGGGTGCGCAGGCATACCCTCTGAATTAAGCACCATACTAGACTCCTGTACGGTTAAGACGCCGATGCCGAATCGAACGAACCGAACGTACCGAACGAACGCTCTTCCAGCAACGAGCCATCGGCACGGTAGATCTTGATGGAGTCGAACTGATCGCCCAGCAACTCAAAGGCCAGGCGAATAATTTCCTCTTTGCTGTCGGCAACGCGAGTTGCGCGGGGGTTTCCGCCCTTACGCAGCTTCCAGCCAAAAGGTGTTTGGTAAATACGATAGTGATCCGTTTCCCTGACCATAACTAATAACCTCGCGCGCTGAAGGTTATTTTTGGAGCACGGACCTCCTAAAGAGTTCGAGCGAAGTTTAATGGAGCATTAATATCATTATGATATTAAACATCGACGATGATTTTGATGCGCAGCCCTACCGCCCGAGGACAAGACATACGCCCCGCGTACAGCATGCCGCTGCGCAGATGTAGGGCGGTCTCGACGCGCCTTGGCGCGGCAGCCCGCCCCCGCTCCGACGCGCCGGTACCAACCCGCATCAAGCACCCCGGCGCACGGGCAAAAAAATACCCGGCGCGCGGGCCGGGCATAGGGAGCATGGATCACACTCAACACGTACCTACTCAGGGAATCAATCTGAGACCTTTTTTTGGACCGCAGCATCTTGTCAGCTGTCGGTAAAGACTAAGTAAAGAGCACAAATATGTCAGAACGGCGAGCGCTAGCCAGGCGCTTCACGCGCGGCGACTCGACACGTCCTGCACCTCGCCCTTGGCGACGCGCAACTCGTCGGCGTCCTGGTTGAGGCGATGCACCACATTCAACAGGCGCTGGCGCAGCAGTTCGTCGTCCAGTCGGTCGATGGCGCGCATCACCTCGAGCGCCGCACTCTCGTTGTGGCTGGCGACGGCGTCGAGGGTTTTGCGCAATGTGCGTACTGTTCGGCTCACGGGGGTGCCCTTGATAAGGTGAACGAGCAGTCTAGGACGTTCAGATTGCAGATAAATTTCAATGATCTGCATCTTCTCTCCTGCTCTCCAGGCGCCGCACATGAGGTGGCGCACTCAGCCGCCGCGCATCAGGCCACGCAGGATTCGCAGCGTCTCCGCCTGCGCACGCTCCTGGGCTTCATGCCCACAACAGAGTATGGCCATGGCCTCGATCAGCTTGTTCTGGCTCTGCTCGCTGAGCCGCTCCCAATCCTGCAGCAGCGCGAAGAACAACGCGTCAGCGGCCTTGTTGGGGTCCGAGGGGATATGCGCGGTGGTGCGAATGTAGTTGCGCACCTTGGCGATCAGCACGTATTTGCGGGTCTTGATGTCCATGTTCAGCCCTCGTCAGGGTGGCCTTCCTGGCCGACGATGCCCGGTGGCATCCCCTGTAGCGTAGCGCGCATGGGCGAACGTCACAGGCGAACCCTGACGCCCTACTTCAGCAGCAACTGCAGCGCGTACCCCTGGCCGTCCGGTGTATCGACCCGGGTCATATAGACGGAGCCGGAGCCGACCACGAACATGGTGGGCGCCACGCCGTCGGCAATCACCTTGCGCGCCTCACTGGACAGCGGCGCGCCAAGGACCTTGACCGCCATGTCCGAGGCCGCCGCCCCCAGGATGTTGCGCAAGCTGAATTCCTGGCTCGATCCGGGCAAACTCGGCATATCCAGCACCAGCAGAACCTGGGCCACCTGCGTGACATCCCCCGCAGCGGAAAAACTCAGGGTACTGTTGGTGGGCTCAAAGGCCACACGATCACTGGTGCAACTGAAGCCTCCTGCTCCCTCCTGCCACTCGCGCCCCTCCAACCCCAGGTTCAGCAACGTCGGGCAGACCTTGTCCGGTATGGACTCGACCAAACCGGCAACGGCTGGCAACGCCGCCCACACCCCCAGGGTAACGACCATAGCTTTCCACATACGACTGCTCCTGCCTTATTGAAATGCCCTGACCGCCCAGCCGCACCTCGCCGACCGGCCAAATACGCCGGGGCGCAGCTGAAGACCGCACGGCAGCTATACCTCGACCGTGCGTCGAGCAGCGCGCATGCGTTTTGGATTATAAAAACCCGAGCGCCCTATGGTAAATTGCCATTACCCAAATGCGTACCTGATCAGCAGCCGACGCAGTGGCCAAGGGCATGAGCCCCGCGACAGTCGTCGCGACGCTATTAAAGAAACGGGAGTGATGGGATGGCGATGCTCAGGGCGTTTTTGTTGCTGATGGCGGTTATGCAGTTGACCGGCTGCGCCTTTGGCCAACGCGTGGATTACACCCAGTCCGTCCCAACCCTGGCCCTCAACTCCGACAAGACCATTGCGGTGTCGGTGGTCGACGAGCGCCCCTATGTCCTGTCTGGCGGCAAGGAACGAAACTATGTCGGAACGGTACGTGGCGGTTACTACAACCCGTTCAATATGAATACCTACAGCGGCCTGCCGCTTGCCACGGATCTGCAGAAAGCGGTGATTGCCGGCCTGAGGAAGGCTTCGGTCAACGCCCAGGATCAGAATTACCCGGGCAGCAAAGCCGAAGACGCCAGCCAGCGCCTGCTGGTCCTGCGCATCAAGCAATGGAAGAGTGACACCTATATGCGCGCCCGCTTCGATTATGACCTGACAGCGTCCGTGTACAACGAGCAAGGTGAGCAGCTGATGACCCAGGACGCCACCTGGTCCGGCCAGATAACCGACTACCTGGAGGGCGGCCGCCAGGCCCTGGGCACAGTATTGAGCGGAGCCAAACTCAATGCTGCTCTCTCCACCTCCTCGCAGCTACCTGTCGCCACCACCAAGGCGCCACCCATGGGCACTGCAACCTCGCCAGGCTACGACCAGTGCATGCGGCGCGTGTTACGCATTTCCGACCCAGCGCTGCGCCTGCGGTCGATGCCAGCCTGCGACCAGGTGAAATAGCTCGGCGCACCCACCGCCGTACCCAGCAGCGCGCCGGCGGCCTACACCGGCAATGACGACTGCATGGCGCGGATCATGACCTCCTGTGACAGCGCCCGGTCATTCAGGCCGCAGCCCCCAAGAACCCGCGAGTGCGGGTTTTTTATGGGAGTTACAGCAGCTGCTTCCCCTGCTGCGACCCCAGCATGGATCAGGGCCGAGCAGGTTCCAGATCGACACCGCCTCAAGGCGGGGCTCCGCAGCGCCCAGGCCACCATCGTCTTTTCCGACAGCAGCCATTAGCATCGGCTTCCAACTTGATGGAAGAACCCGAATGAGCCTGGACCCGACTGAAAACCCAGACAGTGGGCCGGCGTGGCTGCCCGACCTCGCCAGGCGATTTATCGAGTCAGCCGTCGTGACAGGCGACATGGCGCTGCCCTTCCACTACCCACGCCTCTCGCATCTGGACGCCTGGCAGAGCGGGTTTCGCCAGCACGGCCTCACCGGCGAGAGCCTGCTGTCCTGCGCGCCGGGGGCCTGGCAGCCGGGCTGGCAGGTAATCGCGCTTAACGGCTTCGACGATCCGTTTTTCATCGACCTGGGCGAGCAGGCGCGCGGCTTTGCGGTGTACTACGCACCGCTCGGCGCGGGGCGCTGGGACGCGTCGGAGGTGGCGCCGAACATCCTCCGATTCGGCGAGCTGCTGTCGGCCCTGCGTGACCTGGCGCACGACGCCGCCGCAGCCCTGCACTACCTCGAAAGCGAAACCGGGCTGAACTGCGCGCTGTGGCGCGAGGTGCACGAAGAGCGACGCAGCCGCCCAGCCCTCGAAGCGGAACTGGCCCACCACGACACGCCGCACGACCCGCACACCTGGCAACGGGGTACCCTGGTCCTTATCGATGCCGGCCCGCAACGCATCAAGGTCGCGCAGGTGCTCAAGCAGCTGTTGGGCCTGTCGCCGCAAGGGGCCCTGGCACTTATGGCAACAGGGGACGTCATCCTGGCTGAGGGCCACCGGGTGCACCTGAGCGGCACCCAGGCCCAGCTGAGCGGCCTCGGCGCGACCCTGGAGTTCCGCGCGCAAGACCCGAGCCCCTAGACCCTGCGCCGGGAGGCATGGTGGCGGACCGCAGCGCGGATGGCCGGATTCGGCAGCAGGCTTTTGTTTCGACCACAAAAAAGGGCCCACCTTTCGGTGAGCCCTTCTAGACCGCCTTGCAGAGCGGATTTTGTTTGGTAGGCGCGATTGGACTCGAACCAACGACCCCCACCATGTCAAGGTGGTGCTCTAACCAACTGAGCTACGTGCCTGCAATGACGCGCATTATACGGAATCGGCCGAGGGTGTCAACCCCTTTTTTATCGCTAACCTGCTGAATAACCAAATTTTTTACTGTTGACGCGAATGTTCGGGATTTCCCACGGGCCACTAGCCGGGCATTTTCAACTCGGGTAGCATCCCTGAACCGTAAAAAATATAAAACAGAGGTTGCAAGATGGCACACACTCCCTATCCGCAGTCCTTCTATGCCGCGTCCGCCAACCCGGTGCCCGCGCGCCCCGAATTGCAGGGCGAAGTGGAAACGGATGTCTGTGTCATCGGCGCCGGCTATACCGGCCTGTCCACGGCGCTGTTCCTGCTGGAGAACGGCTTTAAGGTCTGCATCCTGGAAGCGGCCAAGGTCGGCTTCGGTGCCTCGGGCCGCAACGGCGGGCAGATCGTCAACAGCTACAGCCGCGATATCGACGTGATCGAGCGCAGCGTCGGCCCCAAGCACGCCCAGTTGCTCGGGCAGATGGCCTTCGAGGGCGGACGCATCCTGCGCGAGCGCATCGCCACCTACAACATCCAATGCGACCTGAAAGACGGCGGCGTGTTCGCCGCGCTCACCGGCAAGCAGATGGGGCACCTGCAGGCCCAGAAAAAACTCTGGGAGCGCTACGGCCACACCCAGCTGGAACTGCTCGACCGGCAGCGCATTCGCGACGTGGTGGCGTGCGAGAACTATATAGGCGGCATGCTCGACATGAGCGGCGGGCATATCCACCCGCTGAACCTGGCCCTGGGCGAAGCCGCCGCCGTGGAGTCCCTGGGCGGGACCATCTATGAACAGTCACCGGCCGTGCGCCTCGAACGCGGCGCCAACCCGCTGGTGCACACCCCGCAGGGCCGGGTGCGCGCCAAGTTTATCGTGGTGGCGGGCAACGCTTATCTCGGCAACCTGGTTCCGGAGCTGGCCGCCAAGTCCATGCCCTGTGGCACCCAGGTGATCGCCACCGAACCGCTGGACCCGGCGCTGGCCAGCAGCCTGCTGCCCCAGGACTACTGCGTCGAGGACTGCAACTACCTGCTGGATTACTACCGCCTGACGGCCGACAAACGCCTGATCTTCGGCGGCGGCGTCGTCTACGGCGCCCGCGACCCGGCCAATATCGAGGCGATCATCCGCCCGAACCTGATCAAGACCTTCCCCCAGCTGAAAAACGTAAAAATCGAGCACGCCTGGACCGGCAACTTCCTGCTGACCCTGTCGCGCCTGCCCCAGGTCGGCCGCCTGGGCGATAACATCTACTACTCCCAGGGCTGCAGCGGGCATGGGGTGACCTACACCCACCTGGCCGGCAAGGTGCTGGCCGAGGCACTGCGTGGCCAGGCCGAGCGTTTCGACGCTTTCGCCGGGCTGCCGCACTACCCCTTCCCCGGAGGGCAGCTGATGCGCGTGCCCTTTACCGCCCTGGGCGCCTGGTATTACAGCCTGCGCGACAAGCTGGGGTTTTAACGCCGAGGCCGTAGGGCGGCCTCGGCGCGCTGTCCAGCGTCAGCCCGCCGCGCTCCAGGATCAGGGAGCAGGCAAGGCGGCCGCCGCGCGGTAGGCATTGCTCGCGGCCAGGGCCTGGCCGGCGTTTTCCAAGTCGGCCGCGGCGGCTCGCCAGCGCAGCGGATCGACGTCGGCGGGCAGCTGCGCCGGCGGCTGGGCCAGCAGCGCCCAGTGCCCCTCGGCCTGCCAGGCCGCCTGGAAATCGTCGAAATCCACCACCCAGCGGCGGCTGGTGCCGGCTCGCAGCAACACGGTCTGCTCCCCCCGGTCATAACCGACCAGCACCGCATAGCGCGGCGCACCCATCCAGCTGCCGCCCTGGCCATAACGCACCAGCACCGGGAAGCCGGCTGCCACCTGGCTCAGCAGTTCGGACAGGCCACCGCTGAGCGGGTACACCAGCAGCCCGTGCCCACGCACCACCTCGGGTATGCGCTGCTGCAGCTGCGCCTCCTGCTCCGGCAGGTGCAAGGCCTTGGCGACCAGACCCGGCGTGGTGGTCACACCCTGTTGCAGCAACAGGATCGCCAGCGCGCCGGGCGCCCCCTGGTAAGCGGTCTGGGCGAAAAAGGGTACGGCGCTGAGTTCGACCCGCTCGGGCAGGCGCGCGATGCCCGGGGGCAAGGGGGCGCTGCTGCAGCCACCCAGCAGCAGGACCAGCAGCAAGCCGCAGAGATTTCGGGGCACGCAACGGGGGCGAGGCACAGGCAAGGTCTTCTCTCCGCAAGAGTGCCGGGGCAAGGAGCCGCCGGCGGGCACGACGATCATACGGCCTTGCGCCCCATTCCACTCCCGTTTCGGCGCTGCCCGGCGGCCCATTCCGTTAATCCCCCCATCGAGTCGTTCGGATAACCGAACGCCAACCCCGTCCGCATTCGGAAATCCGCGCATCGCGATCGGTATTGCCGCTGCACACTTTATAAATAACCTTATTTTTCAGTTAGTTACGAACTACCGATAAGCACCTGCGAACTGGTACGGTTTCTGCTCTAGGGAAAGGCGTGATAGCGATATGGCTCCCTGTTGGGGGCGAGACAGGAAGTCCGATCGGCATCGCACCCTGGCACACCTAAAAAAACAACAATTGAGGACACACCATGCGCAAGGCTCCCCTGCTGCTCAGCACCGCCATCGCGGTCGCCCTGCTTTCCACCCAGACCCTGGCGAACGAGCTGACCGGCACGCTGAAGAAGATCAAGGACAGCGGTACCATCACCCTCGGTCACCGTGACGCCTCCATTCCCTTCTCCTACTTCGGCAATGACCCGCAGCAGCCGATCGGCTACTCCCACGACCTGCAGCTGAAAGTGGTCGAGGCGATCAAGAAGGAACTGAACCTGCCGGACCTGAAGGTGCGCTACAACCTGGTGACCTCCCAGACCCGCATTCCGCTGGTGCAGAACGGCACCGTGGACATCGAGTGCGGCTCGACCACCAACAATATCGAGCGGCAGAAGCAGGTGGACTTCTCCATCGGCATCTTTGAAGTCGGCACCCGTCTGCTGACCAAGAAAAGCGCCGGCATCCAGGAGTTTACCGACCTGGCCGGCAAGAACGTCGTGACCACCGCCGGCACCACCTCCGAGCGCCTGATCAAGTCGATGAACGCCGACAAGGAGATGGACATGAACATCATCTCCGCCAAGGACCATGGCGAGTCCTTCCTGATGCTCGAGTCCGGCCGCGCCGCCGCCTTTATGATGGATGACGCGCTGCTCTACGGCGAAATGGCCAAGGCCAAGAAGCCGGATGACTGGACCGTGACCGGTACCGCCCAGTCCTATGAAGTCTATGGCTGCATGGTGCGCAAGGGCGACGAGGCCTTCAAGAAAGTGGTCGACGGCGCCATTGCCGCCACCTTCGCCTCGGGTGAAATCAACGTCATTTACGACAAATGGTTTATGCAGCCCGTGCCGCCGAAGAACCTCAACCTGAACTTCCCCATGAGCAACGAGCTCAAGCAACTGATCGCCAAGCCCACCGACAAGTCTGCCGAACAGATCTGAGTCGACCCCCGGCTGCCTGGCGGCATCCACCCCTGCAAGACAGCTCACCGAGCGGCCCCAAGGCCGTCCGGCGGGCCATCGGCTGGACGTTCGCCAGCACCTCTGCGCTTGAACCCGACGGGAGATCCGTATGACGTACAACTGGGACTGGGGCGTGTTCTTCAAAGCCACCGGCATCGGCAAGGAAATCTACCTGGACTGGTTTATCACCGGGCTGGGCTGGACCATCGCCGTGGCCGGCGCGGCCTGGATCATCGCCCTGCTGCTGGGTTCGCTACTGGGCGTGATGCGCACCGTGCCGAACCGCTGGATCGCCGGCATCGCGGCGGTCTATGTCGAAGTCTTTCGCAACGTGCCGCTGCTGGTGCAGCTGTTTCTCTGGTACTTCCTGGTGCCCGACCTGCTGCCCGAGCCTCTGGAAATGTGGTTCAAGCAGGACCTCAATCCGGCCACCTCGGCCTACCTGAGCGTGGTGGTATGCCTGGGCCTGTTCACCGCCGCACGAGTCTGCGAGCAGGTGCGCACCGGCATCGAAGCCCTGCCCCGCGGCCAGTTGGCGGCCGCCCGCGCACTGGGTTTCCGCATGCCCCAGGTCTACGGCAACGTGCTGCTGCCCCAGGCCTTTCGCATCGTGATCCCGCCGCTGACCTCTGAGTTTCTCAACATCTTCAAGAACTCCTCGGTGGCCTCGCTGATCGGCCTGATGGAGCTGCTGGCGCAGACCAAACAGACCGCCGAATTCTCGGCCAACCTGTTCGAGGCCTTCACCCTGGCGACGCTGATCTACTTCACCCTGAACATGGGGCTGATGATGCTGATGCGCGCGGTCGAGAAGAAGGTCGCGGTACCTGGCCTGATCACGGGGGCCAAATAATGGACTTCAGTGGAATCATTCCGGCGTTGCCGGGGCTTTGGGAAGGTCTGTTGATGACCTTCAAGCTGCTGGTGCTGGGCGTGCTGGGCGGGGTCTTGCTGGGCACCTTGCTGGCACTGATGCGCCTGTCCCACAGCCCCAAGCTGGCGCTGCTGGCGACCCTTTACGTCAACTATTTCCGTTCCATCCCACTGCTGCTGGTGATCACCTGGTTCTACTTCGCAGTGCCCTTCGTGCTGCGCTGGATCACCGGCGAGGACACCCCGGTGGGGGCGTTCACCTCCTGCCTGGTGGCATTCATGCTGTTCGAGGCGGCGTATTTCTCCGAAATCGTCCGCGCCGGCATCCAGTCCCTGCCCAAGGGCCAGATGTCCGCCGGCCTGGCCATGGGCATGCGCTACGACCAGGTGATGCGCTACATCATCCTGCCCCAGGCGTTTCGCAAGATGACCCCGTTGCTGCTGCAGCAAAGCATCATCCTGTTCCAGGACACCTCGCTGGTCTACACCGTCGGCCTGATGGACTTTCTCAACGCGGCACGCTCGCGGGGCGACATCGTCGGCCAATCCCACGAATTCCTGATCTTTGCCGGTCTGGTGTATTTCACCTTCAGCTTCGCCGCCTCACGGCTGGTGAAACGTCTGCAACTGAGGTTTGCCGTATGATTTCGATTCAGAACGTCAGCAAGTGGTACGGGGATTTCAAGGTCCTCACCGACTGCACCACCCAGGTCAGCAAGGGTGAAGTGGTGGTGGTCTGCGGGCCGTCCGGCTCCGGCAAATCCACCCTGATCAAGTGCGTCAACGCCCTGGAACCCTTCCAGCAGGGCGATGTGGTGGTCGACGGCACCTCGATCGCCAACCCCAAGACCGACTTGCCCAAGCTGCGCTCGCGGGTCGGCATGGTGTTCCAGCACTTCGAGCTGTTTCCGCACCTGTCGATCACCGAGAACCTGACCATCGCCCAGGTCAAGGTGCTTGGCCGCAGCAAGGACGAGGCCGTGGAAAAGGGCCTGGCCCTGCTCGACCGCGTCGGCCTCAAGGCCCATGCCCACAAGCACCCCGGCCAGCTTTCCGGCGGCCAGCAGCAGCGCGTGGCCATCGCCCGCGCGCTGGCCATGGACCCGATCGTCATGCTGTTCGACGAACCGACCTCGGCGCTGGACCCGGAAATGGTCAACGAGGTGCTGGACGTCATGGTGCAGCTGGCCCAAGAGGGCATGACCATGATGTGCGTGACCCACGAGATGGGCTTTGCGCGCAAGGTCGCCAACCGGGTGATCTTTATGGACGCCGGACAGATAGTCGAGGACTGCTCCAAGGACACCTTCTTCGGCGACGTCTCGGCCCGCTCCGAGCGCGCCCAGCAGTTCCTGGCGAAGATCCTGCAACACTGATGGTCCGCCCCGCCACGGCCGCCATGCCGCGGCGGGGTGCTGAGCTGGCCAGGCGTCCGCCCTGGCCACTCTTTCCTGCGCATCGGGCACCTATAGCCAAACTGGCCGCACCGGAGCGAGTATGATGCAATGCGTCTCCCCGCCCGCGCGCGCCATGCCCCCCGCCCTCACCGTGAAGCCTCGCCTGCTGCGCCATATGCTGTTGCCCATTCCGCTGATCGTGCTGATGCTCGGCCTGGGTTACCTCGGCTACCGGATCAGCGAGCAGCGCGGCATCGGCAGCCTGGTCGCCAGCGGCGAACGGCAGCTGGAACTGCACGCACGAGCGGTGGAAAGCGAGATCAACAAATACACCTACCTGCCCAGCCTGCTGGAGCTGCAGCGGGATGTCGCCAGCCTGCTGGAGGCGCCCACGCCCGGCGTGCGACGCCAGGTCAACCTCTACCTGGAAGGCCTTAACCAGCGCAGCGGCAGCCGCGCCACCTATGTGCTGGACACCCAGGGGCGGGTCCAGGCCACCAGCAACTGGCGCGACCCGGACAGTTTCCTCGGCGAGGACCTGGCCTTTCGCGCCTATTTCCAGGAGGCCCTGGCCGGTCGCCAGGGACGCTTCTACGGCATCGGCAGCACCCGTGGCGAGGCCGGTTACTACCTGGCCCATGGCTTGCGGGCCGGTGGCCGGATCATCGGCGTGGCGGTGGTCAAGATCCGCCTCGACGCGCTGGAAGCACGCTGGGCCCGCGCGCGTCTGGAAGCATTTGTCAGCGACGAGAACGGCATCATCATCCTCTCCAGCGATCCGGCGCGGCGCCTCAAGTCGGTGCGCCCACTGACCGCCGAAAGCCGCGAGCGCATGGCGCGCAGCCTGCAATATTACTGGTCGGAGCTGAACGAGCTGCAACCGCTGTCGCGCCAGCCCATCGCCGACGGCGTCGAGCAGCTGGATTTCGCCGGCCGCCCGCAAGCCGGCCGCGAACCCCAGGTGCTCAGCTACTTGGCGCAGACCCGACGGCTGCAGGACAGCCCCTGGGACTTCACCCTGCTCACGCCCCTGACCGACCTGCGCCGTGAAGCCACCACCCATGGCCTGTTGGCCGCAGCGGCGTTCGCCCTGCTGAGCATCCTGCTGATCGCCGGCAACGAACGGCGCAAGGTGCTGTCGACCCGCCTGGCGGCCCGCGAGGCGCTGCAGGAAGCCAACAACGAACTGGAGCGTCGGATTTCCGAACGCACCGTCGACCTGCAGGCCAGCAACACCCGCCTGACCGCGGAGATCCACGAGCGCAGCCAGGCCGAGCGGACCCTGCGCCGGGCCCAGGACGAGCTGGTGCAGGCCGGCAAACTGGCGGTGATCGGGCAGATGTCCACCAGCATCGCCCATGAACTGAACCAGCCCCTGGCCGCGCTGCGCACCCTGTCCGGCAACACCATTCGTTTCCTGCAGCGCGGCGCCCTGGACACCGCCAGCACCAACCTGGTGACCATCAACGAGCTGGTCGATCGCATGGGCCGCATCACCGGCAGCCTGCGCGCCTTCGCCCGCCGCTCGGACGACCGCGGCCAGGCCTCGCTGGGCCAGGCGGTGACGGCGGCGCTGGGCCTGCTGCAGACCCGCCTGGAGCAGCTGCCGGTGCAACTGCACCCGGACTTTAGCGAGGCAGCCCTGGCCATCGACCAGACCCGCCTGGAGCAGATCCTGGTCAACCTGATCGTCAACGCCCTGGATGCCCTGAACGGCCAGACCGATCGCCGACTGTGGCTGCAGGGGCGCGTCGACGGCGACCGTTACCGCCTGAGCGTGCGCGACAACGGGCCGGGCATCGCGCCCGACGCGCGGGTGCACCTGTTCGAGCCGTTTTTCACCACCAAGACCGGCGAACATGGCCTGGGGCTGGGGCTGACATTGTCCGCCAGCCTGGCCGCCGCGGCCGGCGGCAGCCTCGGGGTGCAGCACCCCGAGGACGGCGGCACCGCCTTTGTCCTGGAATTGCCCATGCTTTCCACCTCCGACCCGAGCCCCACCCATGACTGAACCGCTCTGCGTGCTGATCGTCGAAGACGACCCCCATGTGTTGCTGGGCTGCCAGCAGGCACTGGCCCTGGAAGACATCGCCAGCGAAGGCGTGGCCAGCGCCGAGCAAGCCCTGGCGCGGGTCGGTGAGGACTTTGCCGGCATCGTCATCAGCGATATCCGCCTGCCCGGCATGGACGGCGAAGCCTTGCTCGAACGGCTCAAGGCCCGCGACCGCAGCCTGCCGGTGGTGCTGATCACCGGCCATGGCGATATCTCCATGGCGGTGCGCGCCATGCGCAACGGCGCCTATGACTTTATGGAAAAGCCCTTCTCCCCGGAGCGCCTGGTCGAGGTGGCGCGCCGGGCCCTGGAGCAACGCGGCCTGGCCCGCGAGGTCACGGCCCTGCGCCGCCAGCTGCATGGCCGGCAGTCCCTGGAGCAACGCATCATCGGCCGTTCGCCGGCCATGCAGCAGCTGCGCGAGCTGATCGCCAACGTCGCCGACACCTCGGCCAACGTGTTGATCGAGGGCGAAACCGGCACCGGCAAGGAGCTGATCGCCCGCTCGCTGCACGACTTCAGCCGCCGCCAGCCCCAGCAGTTCGTCGCCCTCAATTGCGGCGGGCTGCCGGAGCACCTCTTCGAGAGCGAGATCTTCGGCCACGAGGCGCACGCCTTCACCGGCGCCGGCAAACGGCGGATCGGCAAGATCGAGCACGCCAATGGCGGCACGCTGTTTCTCGACGAGGTCGAGAGCATGCCGATCAACCTGCAGATCAAGCTGCTGCGGGTGTTGCAGGAACGCACCCTGGAGCGTCTGGGCTCGAACCAGTCGGTGGCCGTCGACTGCCGGGTGATCGCCGCCACCAAGGCCGACCTCGAGGCGCTGGGGCAAGCCAAGGCATTTCGTAGCGACCTCTACTACCGCCTGAACGTGGTGACCCTGGAGCTGCCGCCCCTGCGCGAACGTCGCGAGGATATCCGGCTGCTGTTCGAGCACTTCCTGCAGCAGTCGTCCCTGCGCTTCGACCGCGAGGCGCCGGCCCTGGACGCCCAGACCCTGTCGCGCCTGCTGGCCCACGACTGGCCCGGCAATGTGCGCGAGCTGCGCAACGTGGCCGAACGCTTCGCCCTCGGCCTGCCGGTCTTCAAGGCCAGCAGCCTGACCCCCGAGAGCGCCGGCCCGGGGTTCGCCGAGGCGGTCGAAGCCTTCGAGAAGCACCTGCTGCTCGAAGCCCTGGAACGCCATGCCGGCAACCTGTCCCAGGCCAGCCAGGCCCTGGGCCTGGCCAAGACCACCCTGTTCGACAAGGTAAAAAAATACGGTCTGCGCCTGCCCAGCGAGGGGTGAGCGGCAGCAGCTCCGGGCACGGGGCGATCTTCTCGTGATCGACTCAGGATCCGGTATCCGCAGGCCCGGGTCGCACAGCTACCCGGCATGCCAGGGCCTCGCGATTCAAGCGTGGCACTGGCTGCGCGTCACCGTGCCGCACCGTCCGTGCTTGCCGGTCCATCATGCTTACGCCATGGTGCTCGGCACGTATTAAGCATCAACAGGCGTGCATTGCCACACACCGGCAATAGAACACCCTGCTTACCGCTTCAAGCCATCGTTAGCACCTGATCGAGCTCGGCCATGCGCAAGAAAATCCTGCTGACCTGCACCCTGACGATGTTTCTCGCGGGCATCGCTTTGGCTGCAGCGCCATTTTTCTGGTCAATGGCGCCTTCCGCCAAAGCCAAGGCCGCCAGGTCTCAGCACGACATTTCCACCCTACAACCAGGCGACTACCGCTTTGAACCCTTTGGGCGCACGAGCCCATGGGACGAGATGGTTTTAATCATAAAGGACTGGGACGGCTCGATATATGCGCACCTCCTTCCCACGGACAAAGGCCGAGTCGTGTTACCCGAAAATTTTTGGGGACTGGGCTATTATTTTTGCGAAAAATTCGCCCCGGAAACCGTCCCCGACGGCAAACTCAAAAAATCAGGAAATATTAAATGTCATGACTCGAACCTTCCCGAGTGGAGCGAGGATCGATGGCAATGGTCATACAATGGAACATCGCAGAAGCGCTGGACTATTGACATGTACACACCCGGCCATGAGATCAAGGGCAACTATTTGTATATTGATAACTAGCGGGACCTCCAAGCCCGGAGCCTGCTCTGCAGTTCAAAGTCCGTAGGACAAGTGCCTGCCATAACACCCGGCCACGGAACGGGGCTCGGCACGCCATGCCCCATGCCGGCACGCGTTCACCAACCTACCCCTCTTTATACCGCCGATCGGCGCGGGGGCGATGCGCGGCGACCTCGCGCCTCAGGGCACCACAGCCTTGGCGCTTGTCGGCCGCTTTCTTATACCTAAATCATTGCCCCGCAGGCGGCCAATCCTGCACGGCGCGGCTATCGTTGCGGGCTCTGACACAGGAGGTGTAAGCATGAATAGGTTGAAGCTATCGTTCCCCTGGCTACTGGGCAGCGCCTGGCTGATCGCGGCCACCAGCGTAGCGGCCGAGGCCCCACACTGGGACTACCAGGGCCATGCCGACCCCAGCCATTGGGGCGAGTTGAGCCCTGACTACGCGACCTGCGCACTCGGCAAGATCCAGTCGCCGATCGATATCCGCGGCGCGGTCAAAGGCGCCTTGCAGCCCATCGAGTTCCACTACCAGGACAGCCACGTCAGCCTGTGGAACAACGGCCACACGCTGCAGGTCAACCCGGACCCGGGCAATTTTATCCAGGTGGCCGGGACGCGCTACGACTTGCTGCAGTTCCATTTCCACAGCCCGTCCGAAGAGCAGATCGAGGGTCGCGCCTTCAGCATGGTTGCGCACCTGGTGCATAAAAACGCCACGGGTCAACTGGCCGTGGTGGCCGTGCTGCTGGAAGAAGGCGCCCAGGACAACGCGTTTCTCCAACCGGTCTGGAGCCACCTGCCACCGACGCCATCGGAGCCCCAGCCGTTGGCGGAGCCAAAGCTGAACCTGACGCAGCTGCTGCCCCGCGAACAGGGCTATTACAGCTACCAAGGCTCGTTGACCACCCCGCCCTGCAGCGAAGGCGTTTCCTGGCTGGTACTCAACCACCCGGTGACGCTCTCGCCCCAGCAGCATGCCGCGTTCCAGGCACTGTTCAAGACCAACGCCCGCCCGATCCAGCCGCTTAACGGACGGGTGATCTACCAGTAGTAGCGCTCGACCCGCTGGCCGTTTCAGGGGCTGAAGCGGCCAGGGCCTTCAGCAGCGCGCACAGCGTCCGCGCATTGGCCAGGGCGGCGCCGTAGACCGTGTTGTCGAAGATGCACCAGACCTCACGCCCCGCGGTGGCCATGGGTCGCAGTCGCAGGCTGAGCTGCTCCAGGTAGGCCGCGCTGTAGGAAGACTGGTAGATCTTCGGCGAGCCGTGCAGGCGGTAATACACCCGTCCCGGCCAGCCGCCCGGCTGGCCGTCGCCCAGGGCGCGCGGCGGATCGGCCGCCACCCGCGCCAAGCGGTAGTCCTGCAGCAGCGCCTCGACCTCGGGTACGAACCAGCTGGAATGCCGCGCCTCGAGCGCCACCGCGCCGGCATGGCGGTCACGCAGGGCCTGCAAGAAGGTCGCGACGACCCGCGGCTCGAACCCCAGCGAGGGTGGCAACTGCAGCAGCAGGCAGCCCAGCTTGGAACCGAGCCCGGCCACCTGGCTGAGAAACCCGTCGAGCAGCGCTTCGCTGTTGCACAGCCGCTGCTGATGACTGAGGGCCTGGGGCATCTTCACCGAAAAGCGAAAGGTTTCCGGCACACTGGCCGCCCACTTGGCATAGACGCCAGGCTGATGCGGCCGGTAGAACGACGAATTGATTTCCACCGCCGGCAACACCGCCGCGTAACGTTGCAGGTGCGTGCCCTCCAGCGGAAAACCCGACCACTGGCTGCGCGGCAGGCTCCAGCCGGCCGTCCCCACATGGACTGGCACGGCTCAGTACCAGAGCGGCGCGACTTCCGCCATAAAGATGGCCAGGGTCACCGGGCCGATGCCATCGAATTGCAGCAGCCGCCCTTCGCACTCGGCCCGGCTGGCACTGACCTCGCGAATCGTCGCTACCCGACCGGCGTACTCCTGTT
The DNA here is from genome assembly GCF_040514055.1 of Pseudomonas sp. Taxonomy (GTDB): domain Bacteria; phylum Pseudomonadota; class Gammaproteobacteria; order Pseudomonadales; family Pseudomonadaceae; genus Aquipseudomonas. Next base: position 206,448 of record NZ_JBEVDL010000016.1, on the reverse strand, counting down.
GCAACCGAAGGGCCAGGCGCTGCAGGCGTTCAGCGGTCGAGTGGTCGTAGCGGGTGTAACCCGCCTCGCCTAGCACGCTCACCAGCCGCCCACGGGAGGCCGCGGCCAGTTTGGCGGGCGTGTCGTACCCCTGGGTGTCCACCAGCAGCCGGTAGGCGCGGGCGGCGACCGAGCGGCGAATCGGCTTGCCCATCAGGAAACTGGCCAGCAACCACTTGAACAGGGCCGGCTCGTTGCCCTCCGCCAGCGGGATGTCCAGGTCCGCCGCTGCATAGTCCACCGTCATGATCCCGCTCCTGTTGCTCCCTGCACCTGTGAGGGGGCGAGCGGCACAAAAGTTCGCGGCGGTGCGCGTGGGTCAATGGGCGGGCGCCTCGGCACCTCGCGGATCCTGCAGTTGCAGGGCCGACTCGCGCTGCCAGGCATCCGCCTGCGGGTCGATCGCCGGCGCGACGATATCGGCGCGCTGGCCGGCCTTTTCCCGTGAGTCGATACCCAAGCGCCGGTCGCGGCCAGCGAGCATGCGTGGATGCAATTGACCGTCAGCCGTAAAGCCCATCATCAACTGCGGGATGCCCTGTGGCAGCGCCAGTTGCTGGTCGGTATGCCAGGTGTGCCAGGTCTTGCCGTAGGTACCGACCAGTTGCGCCATCAGCGCGTGTTCGGCGACAGCCGGGATACCGGGGGCCAGCAGTTGCCCGGATTTCACCTCGTGCACATGGCTGTGCCAGAAGGTCTTTTCCTCGGCGGGCAGCGACTGGAACAGGCGCGCGCTGAGGATATATTCGACACCCATCAGCTTGGCATCGCCGCCGTTACCATCGAAGATCACGCACTGACGGACTTCGTCGTTGACCTGCGAGCAATAGTGATGGGCTTCCATCTGCTGGTCAGCACGGCCATTGTAGAAATGGAACCCGTCCAGGTAGGCGTTGAGCGCCTCGATCGGCGGCTTGTCCTGCAGCAGCGCCGCACCCGACTCCAGCATTCGGGTTTTCAGGGACTCCGCCTGCCCCGGTGCGGCCACATTGGACGCCCGATCGTCGCCGCCACAGGCGCCGAGCAAGGTCGCCACTATCCACCAGCCTCCCCGCCACCCCCTGCACCCCTTGCCGTCCATGGCCATCTCCCTTGGTCATGGGTCCTGTGCGACGCGGGTTGGCGCCAGTGGACCCTGGATTCACGGGTATAGAACGGGGGACGCAGAAGGGGTTCAGCCAGCGGTTCGACCACGGCGCTCGCGTAAGCTATGGCACCCTGGGCCGCTGGACGCCGGAGCGCCGGAGGCCGCATTCCCACACGGAGCGTGGGAACGATCTTAGGAGCCGTTACACAGCGCGGGGCTGCTACTGGGTTTGGGTCTGGGCGTCCCGCAGGCTGGCATAGGCCGGCGCGGCGTAGATACCGACCTCGACACACAGGGCCATCACCCGCTCCAGGTCGTGGCCGTAGACCAGCACCGCCTGCAAGGCATCGTCCAGGGGCTCGCTGAAATCCAGCAGCACATAACCGCCCTGCTCGGGATTCATGCTGCCGAGCTGCACCTGGATCCGGTTCAACGCGGTCAGCGGCTCGACCTTGAGCAACTGCTTGGGCTTGATATTAAAAGGGACGTCCTTGCCAAAGGAGTCGACCACCTGCTGGAACAGCTGGGCATGGTCGTCGCCCTGAAACAGCACGGTGTCGGGCAGGCTGCCGACCACCACCCATTCGCCCAGCGGAATGGGAAAGCTGTCGTCGTAATTGACGTCCGGATTGGCCGTCAGAAACGCCTGGGGGTCGGCATAGGCCTGGGACGCCTCGTCGGCGATGCGCAGGACCTCGTCCGCCGTCATGCAGCCGGCGCTGATTTTACCGATCAGTTCGGCGAGCTGGTTTTTCATGGAATTTCCGCGATCAGGTCAGGGGCAAGGCGCCCATGATAACGCGAAAAGCGCCCGGCCCAGGGTGGGTGCCCCGCCGGGCCTCAGCCGCAGCGGGCGTCGGTGACCGTGTCCTCGTCGTCCACGTGCAGGTTCAGGCGTTCGGCGTCGAAGTCCATGGTGATCGGCTGGCCCGCGCGCACCACCCGCACCCGCTGGGCGCCGGCGTGCACCCGCGCGGCTTCCTGCAGCTCGGCGCTGAGCGTTTCGCCCAGGGTGAATTGCGCCCGGCCGGCCTTGCAGGCCTGATCGGCGGGCGCCGCCGCGTCAACCTGACCAGCAGTGGTGGAGTCTGGGGCCGAGCCCGTGGTGCAGCCGGCCAACAGGAGCAGCGTGCCGCAAATCAGGAGGTGACGGCTCATAAAGGATGTCCCTATCGTCTCGATTGAAGTGAACGGAAGAAGGCCGATGGCAATCGGCCGGCAAAGGCTATCCGCCTGCGCCCGCCGACGCAAAGAAAAACGCGACGGAGGGCCACTCGTGTCGCCCACGCGGCACGCGCATCGGTTGCACCCTGCCGGCTCGCCTGCTTATAGTCCAAGGCTTGCCCGTTGCCGCAGTGTCTACCCATGCTCCGCGAATTGCTTGACCGTTTTCCCCGCCTCGACCTGCTCGGCGCGCCCACGCCGCTGGAACCGCTGCCACGCCTGTCCGAACAGCTGGGCCGGGAGCTATGGGTCAAGCGCGACGACCTTACGCCACTGGCGTTGGGCGGCAACAAACTGCGCAAGCTCGAGTACCTGGCCGCCGACGCTCTGGCCCAGGGGGCCGATACCCTGATCACCGCCGGAGCGATCCAGTCCAACCATGTGCGCCAGACCGCCGCCGTCGCCGCCAAGCTGGGGCTGCGTTGCGTCGCCCTGCTGGAAAACCCGATCGGCACCGAGGCCGCCAATTACCTGGGCAACGGCAACCGCCTGTTGCTGGACCTGTTCGGCGCCGAGGTGCACGACGTGCCGCATCTGAACGATGCCGACGCGCAACTGGCGGCCCTGGCCGAGCGCCTGAAAGCGGCCGGCCGCCGCCCCTACCTGGTGCCCATTGGCGGCTCCAATGCCCTCGGGGCCTTGGGTTATGTACGCGCCGGCCTGGAGCTGGCCGAGCAGATCGCACGCAGTGGCCAGACCTTCGCCGCACTGGTCCTAGCCTCCGGCAGCGCCGGCACTCACGCCGGCCTGGCCGTGGCGCTGGCCCATTGCCTGCCGCAGTTGCCGGTGATTGGCATTACCGTCTCACGCACCGTCGCCGAGCAGGCGCCCAAGGTCCAGGGACTGGCCGAACGCATCGCCGAACTGCTGGGGATAGCACTGCCAGCATCTTTCCGGGTCGAGCTCTGGGACCGCTATTTTGCCCCGCGCTACGGCGAACCGAATGCCGGTACCCTGGCCGCGATCCGGCGCCTGGCCCGCAGCGAAGGCCTGCTGCTGGACCCGGTCTATACCGGCAAGGCCATGGCCGGCCTGCTCGATGGTCTGCAACAGCAGCGCTTCGCCGAGCCGGGACCCTTGCTGTTTTTACACACCGGCGGCGCTCCGGCATTGTTCGCCTATCCTCCTCAGGTCGCGATCGAATAATAAAACGCCCCATTAAATCAAAAAGAAATAAGCAAATTACTTTTTATTATTTTAAAGTATAAAAAACCCGTCCTATAGTTGCGCCATCCTAACCGCTGCTGGAGTACGCCTTGATGACTTCGTTCCTTGCCCTGCCCCTTCGTCGTGCCTTGCTGCTGGGCAGTCTGGTATTGGCCGCGGGTGTTGCCACACCGACCTTCGCCGGCGACCAGCTCAAGCAGATCCAGGCCCAGGGCAGCCTCAGCGTGGGCCTGGAAGGGACTTACCCACCGTTCAGTTTTCAGGACGAAGACGGCAAACTGACCGGCTTCGAAGTCGAGTTCGCCCAGGCCCTGGCCAAGCAGCTGGGCGTCGACGTCAAGCTGCAGCCGACCAAATGGGACGGCATCCTCGCGGCGCTGGAATCCAAGCGCCTGGACCTGGTGATCAACCAGGTGACCATCTCCGAGGAGCGCAAGAAGAAATACGATTTCTCCGTGCCCTACACCGTGTCCGGGATCCAGGTGCTGACGCGCAAGGGCCAGGAAGGTCAGTTCGGCTCGGCGGCCAGCCTGGCCGGCAAGAAAATCGGCGTGGGCCTGGGCACCAACTACGAACAATGGCTGAAAGAGAACGTGCCCCAGGCTGATGTCCGCACCTACGACGACGACCCGACCAAGTTCCAGGACCTGCGCGTGGGCCGTATCGACGCCATCCTGGTCGACCGCCTGGCCGCGTTCGAGATGATCAAGCAGACCGGCGACGCCCTGGCCGTGGCCGGTGAACCCTTCGCCCGGCAGGAAGCCGGCATCGCCCTGCGCAAGGGCGAACCGGAACTGCTGGCGGCCCTCGACAAGGCCATCGAGGCCCTGCGGGCGGACGGCACCCTGGCGCGCCTGTCGGAGAAATGGTTCAAGGCTGACGTGACCCGATGATCGAGGCAAGCCTGCAACTGGCGCTGGATTCAGCGCCATTTTTGCTCAAGGGTGCCCTCTACACCGTGGTACTGAGCCTGGGCGGGATGCTCTTCGGCCTGTTGCTGGGCTTTGCCCTGGCGCTGATGCGCCTGTCGCGCTTCAGGCTGCTGAGCTGGACCGCGCGCATCTATGTCTCCTTTATCCGCGGCACCCCGCTGCTGGTGCAGCTGTTTATGATCTATTACGGGCTGCCGCAGCTGGGCATTCAGCTCGATCCGCTGCCCTCGGCCCTGATCGGTTTCTCCCTGAACATGGCCGCCTACTGCTCGGAAATCCTGCGGGCGGCGATCGCCTCCATCGACAAGGGCCAGTGGGAAGCCGCCGCCAGCATCGGCATGACCCGGGCGCAGACCCTGCGCCGGGCGATCCTGCCGCAGGCCGCGCGCACCGCCCTGCCGCCACTGGGCAACAGTTTTATCTCGCTGGTCAAGGACACCTCGCTGGCCGCTACCATCCAGGTCCCGGAACTGTTCCGCCAGGCTCAGTTGATCACGGCGCGGACCTTCGAGATCTTTACCATGTACCTGGCCGCGGCACTGATCTACTGGATCCTGGCCACCCTGCTGTCGACCCTGCAGAACCACCTGGAAACCCGTGCCAATCGGCATGACACCTGACTTGGGCCGCCGCCGATGATCGAAATTCGCAACCTGCGCAAGGACTTCAACGGCCAGGCCGTTCTCAAGGGCATCGACCTGGACGTGGCGCCCGGCGAGGTGGTGGCCATCATCGGCCCCAGCGGCTCGGGCAAGACCACCCTGCTGCGTTGCCTCAACCTGCTGGAAGAACCCAGTGGCGGCAGCATCCGTATCGGCGGCGTGCAGATCGACGGCGACCGGCCACTGGCCGGGCAAAAGGCCAACATCCGCACGCTGCGCCAGCATGTGGGCTTTGTCTTCCAAAACTTCAACCTGTTCCCTCACCGCACCGCCCTGGAAAACGTCATCGAAGGGCCGATCGTGGTCAAGCAGGAGCCCCGGGCCGTGGCCGTGGCCCGGGCCCGCGCGCTGTTGGCCAAGGTCGGCCTGGCGGGCAAGGAAGACGCCTACCCCAAACGCCTGTCGGGCGGTCAGCAGCAACGGGTGGCAATCGCCCGGGCGCTGGCCATGGAGCCGGACGTGATCCTGTTCGACGAGCCGACCTCGGCCCTGGACCCGGAGCTGGTCGGCGAAGTGCTGGCGGCCATCCGCGCCCTGGCCGAGGAGCAGCGCACGATGATTATCGTCACCCACGAAATGGGCTTTGCCCGCGACGTGGCCAACCGGGTGATCTTTATCGACCAGGGGGTAATAGTCGAACAGGGCGAAGCCAAGGCGCTGTTCGCCGCGCCCAAGGAAGAGCGCACCCGGCAGTTCCTCGGCAAGTTCCTCGGTGATGGGCGGGTCCGCTAGCGCTGTTTCGCGGCCATGGACCGCCCGTACAAGCGCCTTCCCAGGGCCACTCACCTTCGCGCGCCCCTGTCCGCGAAACACCGTGACCAAGGCGTGATGCCCCGCTGGCGGCCCCTACCCTCCGCCACCTTTAGCCATTTATCGAATAAATACATACTTCTTTATTCTTTTTGAATAAAGAGCAAAGCGATTAGTCTGCGTTGAGCTCCGCTGATCGGCATTCACCTGCCCTGGCGCGGAATCTGCATTCCCTCTGGAAACACTCGGTCCGCGATCAGCCCATGACGACCCACGCCGCCTACCCGCCTGAACTCTCGCCACCGGTCAAGCTGACCCCGGGGCAGCTGCAGGCCTCCCTGGCGGCGACCATGGCGACCCGTGACGCGGGCCCGGTCTGGCTGTTCGCCTACGGCTCGCTGATCTGGCGGCCGGAATGTCCGGCGGTGGAAGTGCAACGGGCCCGGGTGCACGGTTATCACCGTGGCCTCTACCTCTGGTCGCAATTGCACCGCGGCACCCCGGAATGCCCCGGCCTGGTGCTGGGCCTGGACCGCGGCGGTTCCTGTGCCGGGTTCGCCTACCGCCTGCCGGACGAAGGTCTGGATGAGCACTTGGAGGCCCTGTGGCAACGAGAAATGCCCGACGCGGCCTACCGCCCGACCTGGCTGCACTGCCGGGTGGATGGCGGTCAACGTATCCGCGCCCTGGGGTTTGTCCTGCAACGCGAGCTGCCCTGCTATGCCGGCACGCTGCCGGACAGCGTCCTCAGCCAGGTGTTCGCCGACGCACACGGCCAATTCGGCAGCACCCGCGACTACGTGCAACAGACGGTCAACGCCTTGCGCGCCCATGCCATGCCGGACCGCAAGCTGGAGTCGGCCCTGGCCCGCTGCGGCTGCTGATCACCCCAGCCAGCCCCCATACAAGAGCCTCTCGTAGGGCGGCCTCGGCGCGTTGTTTAGCGACAGCCGTCCCCCCAAGGCCTGGTCGCGCCTTCTAGCGACAACCCACCACCTCCTGGCCTTGCGGCAGCCCTCTGGCAAGCCCCGCTGGCGTACTGCCCGCGGCGAATACGCCCTACGGAGGTCGCCACAGGCCTATCGCCAGCTTGTTTAAGGCTCTATTAATATACCAAAAAGCTATTTATAAATATTTAAATCATGGTTTAGGGTATATACACCGGACCACCGGAGCATCGCGATTTTTTCCACGCCGATCTCCGGTGCCTCGTTTCAAGAGGCGCCTGCACGGCGCCCATCCTTGAAACGAGGTGTGCATGACCCGTCCGAACCCTACCCCTCCGGACATCACTCCGTACCCCGGAGCTCCCGCGACCCGCGACTCGGCCTTATCCGGCCAGGCGCTGGACCGCGCCCCCGCGCTGTTTCCCGCCGCCCTGCTGCGCACCGACCAGCAGGCCCTGGCCGCGGCCAGGCAGGTCGCCACCTTCGCTGCGGAAAACGCCGCCCGACGTGATCGCGAGCGCCTGCTGCCCTGGGCGGAACTCGAGCGGTTTACCGCCAGTGGCCTCGGCTCGATTGCCATACCCCACGAATACGGCGGACCGCAGCTGTCGTTTGTCACCATCGCCGAGGTGTTCCGGATCATTTCCGTGGCCGACCCGGCCCTGGGGCAGATCCCGCAGAACCAGTTCGGCCTGCTTAACCTGCTGCAGCACTGCGCCACTGAGTCGCAAAAACAACGGCTGTTCCGCACTGTCCTGGACGGCTGGCGCATCGGCAACGCCGGGCCCGAGCGAGGCAGCAAGAACACCCTGGAGCTCAAGGCCCGGCTGACCGTGGAAGGCGACGGCTTTCGCCTGAGCGGGCAAAAGTTCTATTCCACCGGGGCCCTGTTCGCTCATTGGGTGGCGGTCAAGGCGTTGAACCAGGACGGCCGCCAGGTACTGGCGATGGTTCGCCGCGGCACTCCGGGACTGCGCATCGTCGACGACTGGTCCGGCTTTGGCCAACGCACCACCGCCAGCGGCACGGTGCTGTTGGACCAGGTGCGGGTCGAGGCCGAGGACGTGATCGACAGCGCCCAGCTGGGCGAACAACCGACCACCCAGGGCGCCTTTTCTCAGTTGATCCAGGCGGCCATCGACGCCGGCATCGCTCGCGGCGCGCTGCAGGACAGCATCGCCTTCGTCCGCGAACGCTCGCGGCCCTGGATCGAGGCCAAGGTCGAACGCGCCAGCGACGACCCCTATGTGATCGCCGACATCGGCAAGCTGACCATCGAGCTGCACGCCGCCGAGGCCCTGCTGACCCGCGCCGGACGGGCGCTGGACCAGATCAATGCGCAGACGGTGGACGCCGACGCCGCGGCCCGGGCCTCCATCCTGGTCGCCGAAGCCAAGGTGCTGACCACCGAGATCGCCCTGCAGGCCAGCGAGAAGCTCTTCGAGCTGGCCGGCAGCCGCGCGACCCTGGCCGAGTTCAATCTCGACCGCCACTGGCGCAACGCCCGCACCCATACCCTGCACGACCCGGTGCGCTGGAAAGCCCACGCGGTGGGCGCCTATTACCTGAACGGCGCCAAACCGGCGCGGCACTCCTGGATCTGACTGATGAACGCACCTGCCAAACCCACGCGCAGCCCCACCGCGCTGATCCGCAGCGACGCCCAGGCCCTGGAGGTCGCCACCCAGCTGGCCGCCGAGTTCAGTCTCGAGGCGGCCACACGCGACCGCGAGCGACGCTTGCCCCTGGCCGAACTGGAGGTGTTCTCCCGCTCCGGTCTGTGGGGCATCAGCGTACCCAAGGCCTACGGCGGCGCCGGGGTTTCCAACGTCACCCTGGCCCAGGTGATCGCCCTGATCGCCCAGGCCGACGGCTCCCTCGGACAAATCCCACAGAACCATTTTTATGCCCTGGAAGTGCTGCGGGTCAACGGCAGCGATAGCCAGCAGCAACGCTTCTACCGCTTGGCCCTGGCCGGCGAGCGGTTCGGCAATGCCCTGGCCGAACTGGGCACCAAGACCGCCCTGGACCGCAACACCCGGCTGATCCGCGACGGCGCCGGCTACCGCCTCGACGGTCGCAAGTTCTACGCCACCGGCGCCCTGTTCGCCCAGCGCATCCCGACCCTGGCGGTGGACGATCAGGGCATCGGCTACCTGGCCTTCGCCGCCCATGACGCGCCGGGGCTGCAGGTGATCGACGACTGGTCCGGCTTCGGCCAGCGCACCACCGGCAGCGGCTCGGTGCTGTTCGACCAGGTGTACGTCGAGGCCGAGGACGTGCTGCCCTTTCAGTCCGCGTTCGAGCGGCCGACCACGGTCGGCCCGCTGGCCCAACTGCTGCACGCCGCCATCGACACCGGCCTGGCCCGCGCGGCCTACGAGGACGCCCTGCGCTTCGTTCGCGAACGCTCGCGGCCCTGGATCGACTCGGGGGTCGACAGCGCCCGCGAGGATCCGCTGACCCTCAAGGCCTTCGGTCATCTGGCCATCCGCTTGCACGCGGCCGAGGCCCTGCTGGAGCGCGCCGGCGAATTCGTCGACCGGGCACAGGCCGAGCCGACCGCCCAGAGCGTCGCCGAAGCCTCCATCGCCGTGGCCGAGGCGCGCGCCCTCAGCACCGAGATCGCCCTGGCCGCCGGCAGTCAGCTGTTCGAGCTGGCGGGCAGCCAGGCCACCCTGGCCGAACACAACCTCGACCGCCACTGGCGCAATGCACGCACCCACACCCTGCACGACCCGGTGCGCTGGAAATACCACGCGGTGGGCAACTACTACCTCAACGACGAACTGCCACCGCGCCGGGGAACCATCTGATGGGCCGTAAACAGATCCTGCTCAACGCCTTCAACATGAACTGCGTCGGCCATATCAACCATGGCCTGTGGACCCACCCCAACGACCGTTCCACCGAGTACAAGAGCCTCGGCTACTGGACCGAGCTGGCGCAGTTGCTCGAGCGCGGCCTGTTCGATGGCCTGTTCCTGGCCGACATAGTCGGGGTCTACGACGTCTACCAGCAGTCGGTCGACCTGCCGCTCAAGGAGTCGATCCAGCTGCCGGTCAACGATCCGCTGCTGCTGGTCTCGGCCATGGCCGGCGTGACCCGCCACCTGGGCTTTGGCCTGACCGCCAACCTCACCTATGAAGCGCCCTACCTGTTCGCCCGGCGCATGTCGACCCTGGACCACCTCAGTGGCGGCCGGGTCGGCTGGAACATCGTCACCGGTTACCTGGAGAGCGCCGCCCGGGCCATGGGCCTGCAGCAGCAAGTCGAGCACGATCGCCGCTACGACCAGGCCGACGAGTACCTCGAGGTGCTCTACAAACTCTGGGAAGGCAGCTGGGAAGACGACGCGGTGCTCAACGACAAGCAGCGACGCATCTATGCCCAGCCGGGCAAGGTGCACAAGGTGCGGCACCAGGGCGAGTTCTACCAGGTGGAGGGTTATCACCTCTGCGAGCCGTCGCCGCAACGCACCCCGCTGCTGTTCCAGGCCGGCTCCTCCGAGCGCGGCCTGCGCTTCGCCGGCCAGCACGCCGAGGCGGTGTTTATCAGCGGGCAGAACCAGGCGGCGACCCGCGAACAGGTCGACAAGGTGCGCGACAGCGCCCGTCGCGCCGGCCGCGACCCGACCGCGGTCAAGGTTTTTATGGGCATCAATGTGATAGTCGCCGCCACCGAACAGCAGGCCCGCGCCAAACACGCCGAGTACCTGCGCTACGCCAGTGCCGAGGCCGGGGTGGCGCACTTCGCCAGCTCCACCGGGATCGACTTCGCCGCCTACGGCCTGGACGAGCCCATCGGTTACCGCAAGACCAACGCCATCGAATCGGTGGTCAAGACCCTGACGGTGAAGAACACCGACTCGACCCGGCGCAAGCTGCTCGAGCAGCACGCCCTGGGGGGCCGCTACATCACCCTGATCGGTGCGCCCGAGCAAGTGGCCGATGCACTCGAGAGCTGGATCGCCGAGACCGGCCTGGACGGCTTCAACCTGACCCGCATCGTCACGCCGGACAGTTACCGGGACTTTATCGACCTGGTGATTCCCGAACTGCAGCGCCGCGGTTCCTACAAGACCGCCTATGCCGAAGGCACCCTGCGCCACAAGCTGTTCGGCCAGGGTCCACGGCTGCCCGACACGCACACGGGCGCGCAGTGGCGCCCAAGCGTTACGCCCGCACAACGCCACGCATGACCGCGCACGATCCCCATCACTCCGAGGACACTCCCATGCCCTACCGCACGACACCCCGCCGCTGGCTGAAAACCCTGACCCTCGGCGCCCTGTTGCTGGGCACGGGCCTGGCCTTCGGCGCCACGCCGCCGCTGAAGCTGGGCACCACCGCGGCCTTTGCCATTCCCCTGGAAGCGGCCGTGGCCGAGGCGGCCAAGGAAGGCCTGCAAGTCGAGCTGGTCGAGTTCACCGACTGGATCGCGCCCAATGTCAGCCTGGCCAGCGGCGACCTCGACGCCAATTACTTCCAGCACATCCCCTTTCTGGAAAACGCCCGGCAGGAAGGCGGTTACGACCTGGTGCCCTTCGCCCCGGGGGTGATCAATAACGTCGGCCTCTATTCCAAGGCCTACCGCAGCTTTGAGGCGCTGCCAAACGGCGCCAAGGTGGCCATCGCCAATGACCCGATCAATGGCGGCCGTGGCCTGCTGCTGCTGGAAAAGGCCGGGCTGATCAGCCTTACACCCGGAGTCGGCTACAAGGCCACCTTGCAGGACATCACCGCCAACCCCAAACAGCTGCAGATCATCGAACTGGAAGCGGTGCAGCTGGTGCGCGCCTACGAGGACGTCGACCTGGTGCAGGGGTACCCGGCCTATATCCGTCTGGCCAAGACCTTCGATCCCAACGGCGCGCTGCTGTTCGACGGCCTCGACCACCCGGAATACGTCATCCAGTTCGTGGTCCAGCCCGAACACCGCGACGACGCGCGCCTGCGCCGCTTCGTCGAGATCTACCAGACCTCCAAGGTGGTCCGTGCCGCCCTGGACCAGACCCATGGCTCGCTGTACCAGGCTGGCTGGGAACACTGAGCGCGCGGTCGACAAGGAATCCCGCCATGAGCAGTTTCAATCACCGCCTCGACCTGACCCGCGCCGCCCAGGCGCAGGTCCAGCTGATCGGCGTGGGCAAGACCTACCCCGGCGCAACTGCCCCGGCCTTGCAGGACATCGACCTGGCGATCGCCACCGGGGAAATATTCGGCATCATCGGGCGCAGCGGCGCCGGCAAGTCGTCGCTGATCCGCACCCTCAATCGCCTGGAACGCCCCACCCAGGGGCAGGTGGTGATCGAGGGCGTCGACCTCGCCGCGCTGGACGAGGAACGGCTGGTGCTGCAGCGCCGGCGCATCGGCATGATCTTTCAGCATTTCAACCTGATGTCGGCCAAGACCGTGCGGCAGAACGTCGAACTGCCCTTGCGGGTCGCCGGCATGCCCGCCGCCATGCGGCGCCAGCGGGTCGACGAGCTGCTGGAGCTGGTGGGCCTGCAGGACAAGCACCAGGCCTATCCCGCGCAGCTGTCCGGCGGGCAAAAGCAGCGGGTCGGCATCGCCCGGGCCCTGGTGCATCAGCCGCGCCTGCTGTTGTGCGATGAGGCGACCTCGGCCCTGGACCCGGAAAGCACCCAGGCCATTCTCGAGCTGCTGCGCGAGATCAACCGTCGCCTGCAGCTGACCATCGTGCTGATCACCCATGAAATGGCGGTGATCCGCGACCTCTGCGATCGCGTGGTGGTGCTCGACCAGGGCCGGGTGGTGGAACAGGGTCCGGTCTGGCAGGTCTTTGGCGACCCGCAGCACGAGGTCAGCCGTGCCCTGCTGACCCCGGTCCAGCGCGACCTGCCGGCCGAGCTGCGCGCACGCTTGCGGGCCGCGCCCGCCAGCGCGCGCGACAGCCTGGTGCTGGACCTGCACTTTACCGGCCTGGGCGGCCAGGCCCCGGACCTCGCCGGCGTACTGGCGGCCCTGGGCGGCGGCTCGGTGACGCTGTTGCAGGGCGGTATCGAGCGGATCCAGGGCCATGCCCTCGGGCACCTGCGCCTGGCCCTGGTCGGCTCGCCCCACGGCCCGTTGGACCTGCTCACTCGGGCCCGCCAGGTGGCCCAGCACGCGGAGGTACTGGGCTATGTCGCTGCTGATTGAGCGCTTGCTCCAGGCCGGCCTCGACACCCTGCTGATGGTCGGCCTGTCGGGCGCGCTGGCCCTGCTGTTCGGCCTGCCGTTGGCGGTGATTCTGGTGACCAGCGGCCAGGGCGGCCTGTACCAGGCCCCGCGCTTGCATCGGGTGCTCGGTGGTCTGGTCAACCTGTTCCGTTCGGTGCCGTTCCTGATCCTGATGGTGGCGCTGATTCCCTTTACCCGACTGATCGTCGGCACCACTTACGGCGTCTGGGCCGCCGTGGTGCCGCTGACCATCGCCGCCACGCCGTTTTTCGCGCGGATCGCCGAGGTCAGCCTGCGGGAGGTCGAGCAGGGGCTGATCGAAGCAGCCCAGGCCATGGGCTGCAAACGCTGGCATATCGTGCTGCACGTGCTGCTGCCCGAGGCACTGCCGGGCATCGTCGGTGGTTTCACCATCACCCTGGTCAGCCTGATCGGCTCCTCGGCCATGGCTGGCGCCATCGGCGCGGGCGGCCTCGGCGACCTGGCCTACCGCTACGGCTATCAGCGTTTCGACAGCCAGGTGATGCTGAGCGTGATCGCCCTGCTGGTGGTGCTGGTCAGTGTGATCCAGTTGGGCGGCGATCGGCTGGCCAAAGGCCTGAATCACCGCTGAAGGGCGCGGCGGACCCGCGGCCTTGCGGGTCCCCAGCCTCTCGACTAGGGTCAGCAGAGCCTGGTGAAATATGCGGGCGGACCGCGCCGCAGCGGCGCTATCTGCCCTGGGTCGGTCTCGAGGCCAGGTGCAACCCGCGGTAAAAACGCCATACCCGGTGGCCAGGGCGCGCCGTCCGGGGGTTGTCTGCGACGGCGACCCATCTCAAGGAGAGAGAAGATGATCCGATACATAGGCCCATTGACTTGGGCGTACGCGATTCTGATCGGTGGCATGCTGTTGATCACCCCCGAAGGCATCGACCCCATTGTCTACCGTGTCGCGGGTGGGGTATCCGCCTCGCTGGGCATGGTGGCGTTGCTGCTGTCCGCCTCGGCACCGGCCACCAGTCGCGGATAACGCTACGGCCGTGGCGGCAATCGAGGGGGGATTGCCGCCCGCTGTCGGGACGCCCATGGCGTCCGTCCCTGCCGTGACCTACTGACCCTGAGCCGCTTTCAGCAAACCTCGACCGGCCGCTTCCTCGGTGAACTCCTTGAGCCAGCGCAGCACATCCACCGCCTCCCAGCGCAAGGGGTCGTAGAGCGCGTAGATCAGGCCCTGATACCCCACCACGTCGAGCGGACGGTGATAGCCGGCCCGCTGGAAAAGCGCCTCGATCTCGGCGAAACAGGTGTTGAAATGCACGCGGTTGAACGGCGTCTTGCCTTCGGTCACCAGACCGTCCAGACGCAGTTCGGCAATGGCCTCGCGCACCCGCTCCACCGGCATGCGGTTCACCGTGTACTTCAATTGCTCGACGTTGAGCATCGGTGTAACTCCCTGGCTTTTCGAAAAGAATGGACCGTCCACAAGACGCTTGTATGACGGTCCAAGGGGCGTATGCGCAGCGGTCGAGATACCCGATGAAGTGCCATCGGCGATGTTCGAGAGCCATGGGCACACGCGAATACTGTGTGCATATACAGTATCGCGACCACCCCCTTCTCGGCAACCCGACCCGCTCGAAAAACCGCAGTGCCTCGGCCAGGCGTCCCGCCCCATGCCGCCTGGCAGTCGCCAGACGGGCCACGGATCACCGGCTTTTTACCGGGATGCACCGTCCATCCGATAGCGACGAACCCTTTTCGGGCAGCCGTACCCTACTAGCTGGTAGGCCTTTCTGCCTGGGAGGATTGGATCATGGGTATTCACAGTGGTGGCGCGTTAATCCTGAGCGGCCTGTTGCTGTCGAGCGCACTGGCCGGCCTGCCCCCTTCCCTCGATCCCCTGGAGCGACAGGCCCCGCCCGCACCTACGGCCGAGCCAATGGCACCGGTCCTCGGCAACGCTGCCGAAGGGGGTGGTGGCGGGAGCGGCGACGGCCCGGACCTGAACGACCGCGGTTGGAAAAGCGGCGACAGCGGGTCAAGCGCTACGAAGGGCAGCGCGAGCGACGACGCGCAACCCGACGACCGCGCAGATACAGAGGAAGAGGCTGAGGAGTGACCTGCCGCTGGAGGTGCTGACTGCTCGGGATGGCGTTCTTTTAGCCCTGGCGGTACAGGTATCGACGTGCAGCATGGGTATTGCTGCGCAGCATGGGTTTCTCTGGACAGCATGGCTATTGCTGGCAGCGTGGGTTTCGCTGGGCAGCATGGGTTTCGCGGGCAGCATGGGTTTCGCTTCGCTCAACACCATCCTACACACCATCCTACACACCATCGCACCGCCATCGTACCGCCATCTACCGCCCTTCTACCGCCCTGCCGCGTGTCAGTCATTCAGGCAAGGCGGGGCCGTCGGGCTGCGGATCTTCCGGTCTTGCCGGCGGTTGCGTGGGGACAACCGGCGGCACCTGCGGCGGCGGGTGCGCCGGTGCGGGCGGGATGGGCCATTGCGGTACAGGATCGCCAGGCAGCGGCAGGGACATGGTGGCTCCTTCTCGGTGGCACGGCGTCAGTGGCCGTTTTCGTTAGCTTCAGGGGGAAAATGGCGCTCTTCCTCGAGGCTGCCATCGGCATGATACAGGCGCACCCGCGCCGGTCTGTCGCGCAGGAAGTCGGCTGTCAGCCTTAACAGCGCCTCGCGGCTGGAGGCTGTTTTGGAGGGCCGGGTCGCGCCCTGTTTGCGCAACTCCCAGCCGCGTTCCGTGTGGGTAATATGGTAGAGATTCATGGTCGTTGTCACTGTCGTGGGCAGCCTCAAGCGTGGCCGCCGAGGCGTTTTCGCATCTCGGCGCTGATGCTCTGTCGGGTGTTGGCCATAGCCCCCCAGGGATCGTCAGTGCCCAGGGCGTCGAGGCGCTGCAGCAGGTTGCGGATGGTCCAGGTCGCCGCGCCCTGGAGGTCAGCCAGTTCCTCGCGGTAAATGGGCACGGACACCGGCAGGCCCGGACGGGCCCGCGCCGAAAAAGGCGTGACCGTGCTGGCGCCGCGGCCATTGCGCAGGTAGTCGATAAAGATGCGTCCCAACCGATTTTTTGGTCCGGCAGTGGCAGTAAAACGCTCCGGCATCAGACGGGCCAGGTACCGCGCGATGTCCTGGCTAAACGCTTTGACGGTTTCCCAGCCCTGGCGCCGGGTCAGCGGTACCCGGATATGAATGCCCTTGCCGCCGCTGGTCTTGAGAAAACCCACCAGGCCGATCTCGTCCAGCAGCGTCAACACCAGCTGCGTGGCCTCGATCATGCGCGCCCAGGGCAGCGCCGGATCGGGGTCGAGGTCGAGCACAAAACAATCGGGTTTTTCCAGGTTGGGCAGGCTGGCATTCCAGCTGTGCAGCTCCAGCATGCCCATTTGCGCCGCGCCCACCAGCGCCTCCGGGCGATTGATCACCATCAGCGCCGCGTGATCGGGATCCAAGGCGCTGTCCAGTTGGGTGATACCGGGAATTTCCAGACGGTTCACGTGTTTCTGAAAAAACAGCTCCCCCTCGATCCCCTCGGGGCCGCGCACCAGGGCGATCGGACGCCCCTTGAGCCTGGGCAGGATCCAGGGTGCGACCTGGGCATAAAACTCCGCCAGTTCGCGCTTGCTGATGCCGCAGCTGCGGTCGATGATGCGATCGGGGTGGGTGATCCGCAGGGCCGTCTGATGGCGGTCGACTGTGGTCGTGTCGGCCTTGGCCGGAGCCTGCTCCGACACGGCGGACAGCGGCTGTTCCAGACAGATCGCCTGGGCCGGTTTGTCGGCACGCAGGCCGTGAAACACCGCATGGCGTACGGCGCCATCACGGGTCAACTCGGCATAGGCCACCTCTGCCACCAGTTCCGGCTTGAGCCAGTGCACACCACGGACCGGTTGGCCATGGGGCGGGTTGCTCAGCGGTGTTTTCTTGCTAAGCAGCGATTGGAAACGCGCCTGCAGCTGCCGCAAGGTCTGCTCGCTGAAACCGCTGCCGACCCGTCCGGCATAACGCAGTTCGCCGGACTCCGGGTGGTACAGCCCCAGTAGCAATGCCCCGAGAACGCTGCGCGTGCCCTGGGGATCGGTGTAGCCGGCGATGACGAACTCCTGACGATGCTGGCATTTGAGTTTGATCCAGTCGCCATTGCGCCGGGAGGCGTAGGGGCTACCGCAGCGCTTGCCGATTAGGCCTTCGAAACGCAGCTGGCAGGAGCTGGTCAGCAACTGTTCCGGGCTCTCGCTGAACGTCTCGGAGAACCGCAAGTGGCTGTGCGGCTGCTGCGCCAACACCGTGGCCAGGGCCACCCGGCGCTGCTCCAGCGGCACCTGACGCAGGTCCACGCCATTGAGGTACGGCAGGTCGAACAGGTAATAATGAATCGGCAGGTCCTGGCCCGACTCGAAGGCATTTTGCAGGTGCTGGAAACTGCTGACACCGTCCTCGCCTGCGGCCACGATCTCGCCGTCGAGCCAGGCCGATTCCAGCCCCAGTTCGCCCAGGGCCTGGGCCAGCCCCGGCAACTTGCCCGTCCAATCGTGGCCATTGCGGGTGAACAGGCAGACCTGGTCGCCGCGAATCCGGGTGAGCAACCGGTACCCATCGAACTTGATTTCGTACTGCCAGGCGCCTTCCGGTACCCGTTCTACCAGGGTCGCCAGCTGCGGTGCCAGTGCATCCGGCATGGGAGCCGCTACCGCGCCACGCAGCGCCTCGTCCGGCCCGTTGACCTTGCTGGCAGCGCGGCGACGCGGGCCCTTAGCGACGGGCTTGGCATCGGCCGCGCGCTTGCGGGGCACCAGCACCCTTTCGCTCAGGACGCTGTCGGGCCGCTCGCTGAGCACGTCGAATTCGCCCAGGGCGCGGGCCTCCGCATCTCTTGACTTGACCAGGAACCACTGGGCTTTTTTACCCGCCATGCGGGTACGTACCAGGCTCCACACGCCACTGAGTTTTTCGCCGCGCAGCTCGAACTTCAGCCGACCCCTGGCATAGTCCATTTGGGGGTCCCCCAAAGGCAGCCAGCTCCCGCGATCCCAGACGATCACTTCGCCCGCCCCGTAATGCCCCTTGGGGATACGGCCCTCGAACTGCGCATAGTCCAGGGGATGGTCCTCGACCTGCACAGCCAGGCGTTTGACCGTCGGATCCAGGCACGGCCCCTTGGGCACCGCCCAGCTTTTCAGAGTGCCTTCCAGTTCCAGGCGAAAATCGTAATGCAGGTGGCTGGCGTCATGTTTTTGGATGACAAACTGCAGGGCCTGGGCACGTCGGGTGGACATGGCACGCATGCTGCCGGACGGCTCGGGGGTGGCGGCAAAATCGCGCTTGCGCTGGTATTCATCGAGGGGTTTGGCCATGGAAACAGTCTCTGCGCTGCTCAGAGCTTGTAGAGCGACGGCCTCGCGCAAGGGTTCAGTTTATGCATCGACCAGCCTCCCTGCGCCAGGACCGCGAGCAGGCCTCGCTCCGACAGGCCAGCCATGGCCCGCGTGCAGTCGCTGCAAACACGCCGCCGCGGCCCATCGGGTCCGCAGGGCAAAGGATCGGCAACGCCCAAGTCACCACCGAGCAGCCGGCAGCCTGCATCATTCGGCCAACGCCGGCGGCACATCCCCCGGCAAGGGGTCTTCTCGGGGTCGACCGGCGTCCTGTGCCCGGCCCTGCTCTGGATTGGCATCTGGGCTGGGGCTGGGCCTGGGTTGGAGCGGTGGCGATGGTGAGCGAGCGTCGTCCTGCTGCTTGTCCTGCGCAGGTTGCTGGGGGATACCTCCAGGGGTACCCAGACCGGGAAGCAACGGCGGCGCCGGAGCGTCCGCCGCAAGCCCGCGGGCGTTTTGCGCCAGCATGGGTTCGCTGGGGTGCGGCTCGCTACTGGACCAGGGATCGAGATCGTCGGGCCGTGGTGAATCGGCATGGGCCGCTGCGAACGGCAGGCTGCACAGCATCAGGACCGCCAACAGGGTGCGTTTCATGGGAAAACCCTCGTCCTGGAGTAAAGACGTACAGTTCTCAGGCAACGCACGGGCGCAAGGGTTTCGCCGCAGCTGACTAACGGACGGCGGCCCCGGCACGACGTCGGCAGGCCAGGCGAGCCGGCCACCGCCCTGGACAGTGGACGGTGCCCGTCAGCGCCAGCCCTCGCCAGCCCGTCTTAGGGCTTGACCCGATCTTCCAGGCGCTGCAGCCGGGCTTCCAGGGTCGCCAACTGGGCATCCTTGGCCTGGAGCTGCCGCTCCAGCGCGTCGATGCGCCGCTGTTGCGCCAGGTCGCGTTGATCCAGCGCCTGCACCCCCGCCAGGGCCACCCCGTCGGGGTCGATGGTGCTGATCTGGGTGTCGCTGTCGCCCAGGCCGAAGGCGGCGGAGAAGTCCTGGGCCATGGGTCCCATATGGCGGATACGGGCGGCCTGGGCCTTGTAGTTCCAGGTGCTGACCGGCACCTGACGCAGCCGTTGCAGCAGGTCCTCACCGTCGACCGCAGCGAAGTTTTCCTTCTTGTTACGGTCCGAGATGGTGGTCCAGGCGCCACCCCCCGGGGCCAAGGATACCCCCGCCGTCATATCGGCGTTGGAGTAGAGGTTGTAGCCGCCGCTGGCGCGGAACACCGTCTGGTTGCTCTGGGTCGGCCCCACGCTGGTATCGCTGGAACGGTCGCTCCAGACGAAGGAGCCATGGTTCAGCGTGTCGCTGGCCAGGCCACTGAGGCGCAGCCCGGTGCTGGCACCGGTGTTGGTCCGCAGCACATAGCCCCCAATGGCACGCGCGTTGAAGGAATAGTTGTTGGCCGCGCGAAAGGCTTCGTCGGTCATGAAATTACCGTCGTCGAGCACCGAGGTGTCGGAGAAGACAAACGACCCCTGCCGGGCGTTGGTGTGGGCGTAATAGCCCAGAGCGACGGAAGCAAAGCCGGATGCGGTGCTGTAGGCACCCAACGACACCGAGTTGGTCTGGGCCGCCACCGTGTCCTGCCCCACGGCAAAGCCGTACTTTCCGGATGCCCGGGCATTGTAGCCAAAGGCCGTGGAATACAGGCCGATGTTGGCATCGTCCCACTGGGTGCCATTGACATAGCCCGCCCGGATCGCGGCCTTGCCGCCGTACCACAGCAACCGCGTGCCCTCGCCCTCGGCGGGTGCCTGGCCGGCACTGCCGTTGTAGAAATGCCCCACACTGAGCAGGGAGCCGTCGTTTTCCACCCGGAAGCGTTCGGCATCCAGGGTATCGCCATTGCTATAGGTGCCGCTGGCGCTGAGGGAGAGCAAGGGATTGACGCCGGCGTTGCCCAGGGTACCGGCGCTCACCAGCTTGAGGTTGATCAGCGGCTGGGCACTGCCCGTGACCTGCTGGGCCGCGGGCGCGAGCTCCACGTCACCGCTGACATGCTGGCTGTCGATCGCGCTGGCGCTGGCCTGAATGGCCGCGACCAGGTTGCTGCCCGTCGCGTCCGTGGCGGCGATGGAAGGGTTGGGGTAAGTGCCGCTCAGGTCGCCCCCCGCCGCCACCCCGGTGATCCCCCCGGCCGCGCCCGTAGCCCCGGTGGGACCGGCCGGCCCCGCGGGTCCGGTGGGACCGTCGGCGCCATCCACACCGGCCGCGCCATCTGCCCCGGTATCGCCCTTGGCCCCTGCCTGCGCCACCAACTGCCACGTCGTGGGCACCAGCGTCGGATCGGCCCCGGTCGATGGCGCGGCGGCCGCTTGCAGGTAGGTCGAGCCCGCGTGGGTCACCAGCGCCCCGGGGGCATAGGCGACGGCATTGTCCCAGGCGCCGGCAAAACTGCTGGCGAAACTGCCTGCCGCACCCGTGACGCCGGCAGGACCGGTCAGACCCGTCGGGCCTGCCACACCTGCCACGCCTGTAGGCCCCGCCGGCCCCGTGGCCCCGCTTGGCCCTTCAGGGCCGGTCAGACCGACCGGCCCGGCCACGCCTGCCGGCCCCGCCGGGCCGCTTGGCCCAGCCGGTCCCGTGGCCCCGACAGGCCCGATCGGCCCCGCAGGCCCCGTCGCGCCGACCAGCGCCCCGGCGGCGCAAGGACCGAGCAGGCCGCTGCCGGCGTCGAAGCACAGCACACTCTGCTGTTGCGTCGCCGCGGCCAGCGCGGGCAACAGCACGGCGCGGTCGGCGTTGACCCGCAGCGACGGACTGCCCGGCGCGGCCTGCACCAGGAAACCGCCGCCGGCAGGTGGGGTGACGGTGACGTCCTGGGCGACCGCCAGGTTCAGGCCGAGGCCCAGGACACTGGCGATCACCAGTGCGAGTTGGTTGGGTAATGACATGCTTGGTTTCCGGGCAAGACGGTTGATCAAGGGTGTACGGCGCCACGCCGGCGCGCAGCGGCACTGGCCAGCATCAGCCCGCCAGCCAGCAGCACCAGGGCCAGATTGGACAGGCTGGGAATCGGCCGCAGGGTATCGACCAGCAGGCCGAACCAGCCCAGGGCATCGCTGCCGCCCCGGTTGCTCTGCCCGCGGGCCAGGGGTTGCCCCGTGGCGTGGACCGCGGTGACACCGAGGTCCTGGATCGCTTGGCTGCCGCCAGGCAGCAGGTTCACATAGGCCGCTTGGCCGGGTTGGCTGCTGGTCAGCAGCAACGGCTGGGCGCCGCGGCCGTGCAGGGTCAGCAGCCCACTGATGGTTTGGCTGCGACCACTGGCGAGGCGCCAGGTCTTGCCGGTCAGGCTGATCAGCGACAGGTCATGAAAGGCGTTATCGCCCAGGATGCTGGCACTGGCGGCGCCGTCGACGAAGCTGACCTGGCCCGCGCCGGCATCGAACTGACCCAGGTTGCGCCAATCCCCCGCCAGTGCGATCGTGCCGCTACCGACCCAGAGCTGGCCCACAGCGCCGATGTCCAGGTCGTCCAGCCCGCTTAATTGACCGTTATCGAGCCTGAACAGGCCGTCGACCACCAGGCTGCCGCCCGCCAGATCGAGCTGACCCGGGTGCTGCCAGCTGCCACCGGCCGGCACCTCGATGCCGGCCGCCGCGCCGGCATGCAAACCCATCGCGACCAGGCCGGCCATCAACCGCTGTCCCCACTGCCCCATGCTGTACCGGCTCCCCTGGCCCCTGGTGATGCCGACAACTCACGGCGACTGGCCATTATATCAAGGAACTTTTCCTTTTTCTTGCGGTCACGACCGGCGCTTCAGGCCATCGCGGTCAGGACACTGCGACGTGGCGGCTGCCATGGCAGCAGAAAGCCTTATATAAGCTAATTCCAAAAAGGTATTTATTTTTAGTTTTTTATATCCATTAAATTAGTTCTACCGGACCACCGGACGCTGCTTTCTCCCCAGTCCCCTTTTGTGGTCCGGCCTCTTCGAAGCCGGTTAACCCGTTGTCGAGGAGCTTTATCCATGAGCCGTTTCCGAATTCCCTTGCCCCTGCTGGGTCTGCTTGCCGCCAGCAGCGTGGCGCTCAGCGTCCAGGCCGTCGAACTGACCGTGGCCTACCAGACCACCGT
Source organism: Pseudomonas sp. (assembly GCF_040514055.1). GTDB lineage: Bacteria > Pseudomonadota > Gammaproteobacteria > Pseudomonadales > Pseudomonadaceae > Aquipseudomonas. The sequence continues at coordinate 183,990 of NZ_JBEVDL010000016.1, read as the reverse complement.
TGACCCGGCCAAGGCCGCCCAGGCCGATGGCCTGTACGAAAAAGCCAGTGGCGCCACGATCGACTGGCGCAAGTTCGACAGCGGCGCCGAGGTGATCACCGCAGTCGCCTCCGGTGACGTACAGATCGGCTACGTCGGTTCCAGCCCGCTGGCGGCCGCGGCCAGTCGTCAGCTGCCGGTGCAGACCTTTCTGATCGCTACCCAGATTGGCGCTGCAGAAGCCTTGGTGGCGCGCAATGGCGCGGGCATCAGCAGCCCCGCCGACCTGATCGGCAAGAAAGTCGCGGTACCCTTCGTCTCGACCGGCCATTACAGCCTGCTGGCGGCGCTCAAGCACTGGAAGATCGATCCCAAGCAGGTGCAGATCCTCAACCTGGCACCGCCGGCCATCATCGCCGCCTGGCAACGGGGCGACATCGACGCCACCTACGTCTGGGACCCGGCCCTGGGCCGCACCAAGGAAACCGGCCAGGTGCTGATCACCTCCGCCGAACTGAGCCACCTCGGGGCCCCGACCTTCGACGCCTGGATCGTGCGTAAGGATTTTGCCGAGGCACACCCGGACGTGGTCCGCGCGTTTGCCCAGGTGACCCTGGCCGCCTATGCCGATTACCGCCAGAACCCCACGGCCTGGGCGGCGGATCCGGCCAATATCGCCAAGGTCGTCAAGCTCTCGGGCGCCAAGGCCGAGGACATCCCGGCCCTGCTGGAAGGCAATGTCTTTCCGCTGGCCGCCGATCAGCAGCTGGCGCTGGGCGCGCCCACCACCCAGGCCATCACCGATACCGCGCGCTTCCTCAAGGAACAGGGCAAGGTCGATGCCGTGTTGGCGGACTACGCCCCCTACGTCAACGCCCGGTTCGTCACCCCCTGAGTGCAGCCCGGCGGGGGACGGGCAAAACGGCCCCGCCTCCGCCCCGTCAATCCGGAGTATATTTTATGGCTCGCCTACGCCTGGAGCACGTCAGCGCCTGGTATCCCGGCGGCACCGAGCCGGTGCTGGCCGACCTCAGCCTCGAGCTGGGACCGCAGCAGCTGCTGGTCGCCCTGGGGCCTTCGGGCAGCGGCAAGACCACCCTGCTCAACCTGATCGCCGGTTTTGTCAAACCTGCGCGCGGCCGAATCGAACTCGACGGCCAGGCCATCGAGGGGCCCGGCGCCGACCGCGGCGTGGTGTTCCAGGACGACGCCTTGCTGCCCTGGCAGGACGTGTTGGCCAATGTCGCCTTCGGCCTGGCGCTGGCCAGTGTGCCGCGGGCCACCCGGGAAGCTCGCGCTCGCGAACTGCTGGCCCTGGTCGACCTGGCCGGCTTCGATCAACGGCCGATCTGGCAATTGTCCGGCGGCCAAAAACAACGGGTGGGCCTGGCCCGCGCGCTGGCGGCCGACCCACGGTTGCTGCTGATGGACGAGCCTTTCGCCGCGCTGGACGCCTTTACCCGCGAACAGATGCAGGAACTGCTGCTGCAAGTCTGGCAACGCACCGCCAAGCCGGTGCTGCTGATCACCCATGACATCGAGGAGGCGGTGTTCCTGGCCACCGATTTGGTGCTGCTGGCACCGCACCCCGGCCGGATCGTCGAGCGCCTGTCCCTGGACTTCGGACGCCGTTATGCGGCAGGCGAGTCGGCACGGGCAATCAAATCCGACCCGGTGTTTATCGAAACCCGCGAGCATGTGCTGGCGCAGGTCTTCACTCGCCACCCGGCGTCGCGCCGCCAGGAGTCCCTCTCATGAGCAGCATCGACCTGCCCCTGATCCAACCGGTCGCTGCGCCGCCCGCGGCACACGCCCATTCGCGGCACTGGCTGAGCGGCCTGAGCCTGGGCAGCCTGATCCTGCTCTGGTGGGCCGTGACCGCCAGCGGACTGATCGAACCGCTGTTCCTGCCGCCGCCCTCGGCGGTCCTGCAGAAAGCCGGACTGCTGCTGACCCAGGGCTACATGGAGTCAACCCTTTGGCAGCACCTCGGCGCCAGCCTGCAGCGCATTGGCCTGGCCTTGCTCGCGGCAGTGCTGAGCGCGATACCCATCGGCATCGCCATGGGCCGCAGCGCGGTGGCCCGCGCGTTGCTCGACCCGCTGATCGAGTTCTACCGGCCGATTCCGCCCCTGGCCTACCTGCCGCTGATCGTAATCTGGTGCGGCATCGGTGAGTTCTCCAAGGTCCTGCTGATCTACCTGGCGATGTTCGCCCCGATCGCCATCGCCACCGCCACCGGGGTCCGCACCGTCGACCCGGGCAAGCTGCGTGCCGCTCTCTCCCTGGGCGCCAGCCCCGTGCAACTGATTCGCCACGTGATCCTGCCCAGCGCCTTGCCGGACATCCTCACTGGCGTGCGCATCGGCCTTGGGGTCGGCTGGTCGACCCTGGTGGCGGCCGAGCTGATCGCCGCCACCAGCGGCCTGGGCTTTATGGTCCAGTCGGCCGCGCAATTCCTGGTCACCGATGTGGTGGTGCTGGGCATCCTGGTGATCGCCAGCATCGCCTGCGCCCTGGAGCTGGGCCTGCGCTGGCTGCAGCGCCGGTTGGCGCCCTGGCATGGCCAGGGCCATTGATCCTGCTCGATATCCCCCGCTGCCCGCGTTAACCGGAGTCCCTTATGCGCATCACCCCCCTCAGCCCCGCCCTCGGTGCTCTGGTCGAAGACCTGGACCTGCGCCAGCCGCTGGATGATCAGCAACAAGCCGGGCTGGAAAGTGCCCTGCTCGAACACCAGGTGCTGTTCCTGCGCGAACAGCCGCTGAGCCCGGTCGAGCAGGCCGCCTTCGCCCGACGTTTCGGCCCGCTGCATATCCACCCGATTTTCCCCCGCAGCCCCGAGCAGCCCGAGGTGCTGGTGCTCGATACGGCCGTCACCGACGTGCGCGACAATGCCATCTGGCACACCGACGTGACCTTCCTGCCCACCCCGGCGCTGGGTGCGGTGCTCTGTGCCAAACAGCTCCCGACCTGCGGCGGCGACACCTTGTGGGCCAGCGGCATCGCGGCCTTCGAGGCCTTGTCCACGCCCCTGCAACGGTTGCTCGATGGCCTGACCGCGACCCACGATTTCGTCCGCTCCTTTCCCCTGGAGCGGTTCGGCACCCGTGAGGCGGACCGGACCCGCTGGGACCAGGCGCGGCAGAGCAACCCACCGCTGTCGCACCCGGTGATTCGCACCCACCCGGTCAGCGGACGCAAGGCGCTGTTCGTCAACGAGGGTTTCACCAGCCGCATCGACCAGCTGGAGCCGGCCGAAAGCGAGGTGCTGCTGAAGTTTCTGTTCAGCCACGCGACCCGCCCGGAATTCACCCTGCGCTGGCGCTGGCAGCCAGACGACCTGGCCTTTTGGGACAACCGGGTGACCCAACACTACGCGGTCGACGACTACCGACCGCAGCGCCGGGTGATGCACCGCGCGACCATTCTCGGCGACGCGCCCTACTGACAGTGTGCCTGTGAGGGGACGTCACACGGGACTTAAAAACCCCTGCTCCTCGACAAAGACCCCCTGTTGGCAGGCATACCGATAACCATGGGGCGCGTCCCTGTGGTCGCCTTCGATCTCGAACTCCAGCCCCGGGCACAGGCTGTAGAGGAACAACGCCAGGTCCTCGGCGATTTCCGGGGCACTCTCGACGAACCGTCGCTGCAGGGGGCCATGCGCCGGCACTGGCCAGGCCCGCGGGCCCTCCTGGGCGCGCAAGTCGGCGCGGTGCTCGCAGGCCAGGTGGGCCAGAAAGCCGCGTGCCAGGGTTTCGCCATGCTGCTGGTTAAGCTCGCGCGCGGCCTCGATAAAGGGCGCGCTGCTTTCAGGGCGGCTGCGTTGGCAAGGTGTGCCCAACAACCGCGCCACGGCCTGCAGGGTCCAGGGAGTGGCCGCCTTGAAGGTGATCGAAAATGCAAAGTCCATGTGCCGGTCCTGTTCGTCGATTCGCGGCCGCCTGCCGCGTCCATCAGCGTCCGGCAAGCCGGCGCTGATCCCGGGTCACAGCTTATCCAGGATGCGCGCGCGGGCACTTGGCTGTTATGTCAACCCACGGCCCTAGCGTTCGATAGCCAGCTCGAAGGCACCTTCGTCGGCATGGGCGTGGGCCTGCATGCCGCGCGGGTCCAAGGCCAGGTCCTGCAAGGGACGCTTGAAGGGCTTGTTGTCCAGGGTCTGCAGCTGGCGGTCCTGGTCGGTGGTCAGCAGCAGCACATAGCGCTCACCCTCCGCCGCCCTGACCGGCACCGTGCCCTCGATAAAGGCATAGCGATACCAGGTCTCGGCGTGCAACTGGTAGACCGCATCACTGACCAGGCGGGTCGGTCGCTTGGCCGCATCGAGAAACAGCAGCGAGGGGTACACCAGCTGCTTGTTGGCGAAACTGCGCACCCGCAGCCCGTAGGTACGGTGCGCCGCAGGCAACTTAAGCGCCGCATAGGCACTGCGCCCCATGGGAAAATCGAAGCTCGGTGAATAACGGTCGAGCTCTGCATAACGCGGTTCGTCGGCCGACAGCTCGATAAAGGTGCTGTCCGCCAGTTGCCCGCAACACTGCTCCACCAGGCTTTGGTAGAGCCCCTCGACCGATCCGGGGCTGCCCTCGAGCAAGGCTTGCAGCGCCGCACTGGGTTGGCCGTCCAGGCCGGGCAACAGCGCGGCCTTGCGGCTGAATTCGACCTGGCGACCCTCGGTAAAACGGATTGCCGACGGGCTGTCCGACGCGGCCGCGCCGGCCGCCTGGGGGTTGATCGGGGCATTGCGCATGCGCCCCTGCTCGTCGACCCAGGTGTAGTAGCCGGGCGCTTGCCCTGGGCGCCGATAGCCACGGCCTTCGAGGACATCGGCGTCGATGTAGTCGTCGGGACGCTGGCCATTGCGCAACAGTCCTTGCGCCGCGTGGTCCTGCGCCTGCCGAGGGCCGGCATAGAAACTGTTTTGCAAGGTGCCGTTGCCATCGACCCAGGTGAAGTAGCGGCGTTTGCTCTCGCCGCTGGCCGTCCCCTCGCCCACCTCCCCGGCCGGGTCGGTCCGCTCGACCGGACGGGCGGCGCGGTTGGGCTGCCCCAAGTCGCTGCCCGCGACGAAACTGTTGTACAAGCGGCCTTGGTCGTCGATCCAGGTCAGGTAGCGACCCTCCCCGGCCTGCACGACCGTCGCCAGCAGGCACGCCAGCAGGACGCCGGACGGGTAACGGGCCACGGCGTTCAAAAGCGGGTCCTGTAGGTCAGGGCGAGAATGTAGGCCTGCACGCGCGTCTCGATATTCAGGTCGGAATAGGGGTTGTACACCATGCTGTCGATGCCCGAGCAGTTGGCGTTGCAGCTGGATCCGGCGGGAATGCTCTGGGTGCTCACCAGGTAGTTGAAGCCCAGGTCGATCACGGTGTCCTGGTCCCAGCGGTAACCGACCCCCAGGCCATACAGGTCGGCATCGCCCAAGGGCGCCAGCACGTCCGCCTTGTCGCCGGGAATGGCCGAGGGGCGCGGCTCGTAGCCGGCGCGCAGGCTCAGCCGGTCATTGACTTCGTACTGCACCCCCAGCGCCCAGCTCCACACCGATTCGTAGCCGCGATCCAGGGTGATGCTGGTCGCGGTGGCGTTCTCGGGGGAAAACAGGCTGGCGATCCGCAGGACGTCCAGCGGTTGGTCGAACTCCAGCTTGAAGGCGTTCCAGGCCGCGTAGTCGGTCCATTTCAGGTCAAAGTTGAGCTGCCAGCGCGGGTGCGGCTTGAACTTGAGGCCGGCGGCGAAATGCGCCGGGTAGGTCATGTCCATGGAGACGTTGCCGTGCTCCTCGTCGAAGACGCCATCGGGGGTGATGCTGTTGAAGATCGCGCCGACCAGGGAACTGTCCAGGCCGCGCCAGAACCCTTGCCAATCTTGGGTGTAATCGATGTTGTACTTGCCCTGCAGGTGCATGCGCGCCTCGCTCTGGTAGACGGCGCCGAGGGCGAACCAGTCGTTCGGCTCCCAGAGCACGCCCAGGTTCCAGGTGGGCGACAGCGTCTGCTGCATGTCGATATCCAGGTTGGCGATGTCGGTGAAGGGCCCCAGGTCGCCGCCACAGAGGTTCAGCAGCACATCGAACGGGTTGCCCTGCACGGTGCACAGCGCGTTCTGCGCCGCGCCGGTAAAGCCGGTCAGCACATTGGGCGCGCGAAAATCCTGGTTCAGCGCCATGGCCTGGTGCGAGAAGCCGATCGACAGCCCCAGCGCCAGCTGGTCGTTGACCTGGTAACCGACCGACGGCGAAAAATAGGTGATGCGCTGGATCACCACATCCTTGCCCTGGTAGCGTCCGGGATCGTCATCGTCGCGGGAAAAACCCAGCGCCTGGGGCGCGTAGATATTGGTGGCGAAGGTGAATTTCGAGCCCGGCGGATTGATCGACACCCCGCCCAGGGGCGCGAACAGCAGCGGCAATTCAGTGGCCCCGCCCATGCCCGGCAGGTACATGGCGGCGGCGGTGGTGCGACTCGACGAGTTGGCCACCGGGTCGTCCTTGAGGCCGAGGAATTTATCGCCGTAGTTGGCCGGCGCGTCGAAATCCGCACGGATATCCATGATCCCGGTAATGAACTTGGTGGTGGTCTGGCGGCCCTTGAGCTTGGTCAGCGCCGCCGGGTTGTAGTGCACCGCATCCACCCCGGTGGAATCGGCCGTGACGGCGTTGCCCAGGGCCATCGCCTTGGGGTTGCCGATGGTCAGGTTCTGCGCCAACTGCGCCTGCACCCCACCGGCACCGAGCCACAGGCCTGCCGCAGCCGCCCGGGCCAACGGCGAAATACGTCGTTTCATCAGGTGCTCGCTCGCAGGTTAGGGGGCTTTGAGGCCCTTGATGTCCAGGGGCAGGGAAAAGCCCAGAAGGACATCCGGGGAGTCCTCGGTCATGCCGAAACCGGCGTTGACGTTGACGATGTAGTCCGGCGAGGTGCGCAGGCCCAGGGAGAAGTTCATGATCGCGCTGGTCTGTTCCGCCCCCTCGAGGCGGGTGTCGGCGAAGGTAAAGGTGGGCGCCAGGCTGTGGGCCATCTGGAAGGAGGTGGCCAGCGACACGTCGTAGGACAGGGCATAGGCGAAGCCCATGCTCAACGACAGGGTCGAACCCGGCTCGACCTCCTCCAGGCGCCGCCCGCCCCGGGTCTGGTTGATATCGGTGGATGGCAGGTTGTAGGTGTAACCGAGGGAGCCAAAGAGCACCACCGGGTCGATCACATAGGACAGGTTCGCCCCGCCGCCGAGGCTGTAATAGCCACTGCCGGTGGCCAGGTCGCGGTCGACGTTGATGTCGTAGGGACTGCTGCCCGTCGGCAGCCCCAGGCTGGCGTACAGGGTGGTGACCGGTTTGCCGCGCAGCGAAGTCCAGGGCTGCCAGCGCAGGCTGGCGGAGATATCGCCCAGGCTATAGACGTCCAGGTCACGCTCGGTGTCGTACTTGGCCACCAAGGGCAGGCGTAAACTGAAGGTCAGGTTGTCCCAGACCCCGTAGTCGAAGGTGAAGGAATTGGTGAAGCTGTGCTGCGCCTCGCTTTGTCCAACGACGCTGTAGACCTTGTCGCCGGTGCGGATGGTTTCGATCAGGGTGTCGCGCACCAGGGAATAGTCGAAGCCGTAGGTCAGGGTCCGCTCGCCCTGCTTGAGCAGGGTGTAGCTTTTTTCCGCGGCCTGGAACACCTCCTCCAGGGCCTTGGCGCTGTCGGCATCCTCCTCTTTTTTACCCAAGGCATCACGCGCCTGCTCCACCGACGGCTCGTCGGCCAGCACCGGCGTGCATGCCAGCGCCGCACACAGCGCGAGCGCTGTCCCTCGCCTAACTCCCATGACGTTATCCCCCACTTTTGATTTTCTTCTTATGCCGGGCAAAACCCGCGATCTACTTGCGCCGGATGTGTTGAATATCGCCGCTGGACCCCAGCTCGGTGGCTTGGTCCTCGGTGAACTTGCTGATCTGCGGAAACTCGCGAAAGGCCAACAGGCTGACCGTGCGGTCGTCGATGATGCGCAGGTCCCGATCGGTCAGGACCAACGCATTGCGCGGTTGCTGGCCGCTGGGAAAGATCGCGAACAGCACGTTCTGGTCCCAGATGGCCTCGAAGCGGACCCGGGTAAAACTGATGTTGCCCAAGGCCGGATCGGCCACGAAGACGTGGTCGTTGTAGACCTCGCGCACCACCACGAAATGCTTGAAGCCGGCGTACTCGATCGGCACGATCGCCGGGTGCTCGAGGCCCTCGAGGTCGGCGAATTCAGCGCGAAAGCCACCGCTTTTGTAGCCCAGCGCACCGACATAACGCTTCATGTCCAGCAGCGAGAAGCCGCGCCGCTCGACGATCTTGTCCGCCTCGCCGTAGCGCAGCAGCCCTTCCATCACCTGTCGTTCCTGCAGGTTCTGGCCGAGGAAATAGTCGAGCAAGGTGGTCAGCGCCGCCGAGCCGCAGCTGTAGTCGTAGGCCTGGCGAATGACGTTGCGAAACTGCAACTGGCTCATCGGCTCGAGGGTCACCGCTTCGCGAAAGGGGCCGTTGGGCTGCAGCGGTTGCGTCAGATTGACCGTGCCCTGGGCGGGCGGCTTGGTCTCGACCGCTTCGGTGAAACCCCATACCCCCAGCAGGCTTCCCACTAGTATTTCGATCATGGACGGCCCTGGCCCCGCGCGGTCTGTGCCGGCTCGGTGAATAGAAAATCGAGTCGCACGAAAGCCCCGAGCAGCGGCGCTGGTCGGGTCTTTCGGCTCAACTCACACGAACGGGATCAGTGACCCCAGACCTTGACCGTGGTACCGGCCATGTTGATGTCCGAGATCGCCAGCGAACCGATGCTGGCGGCGCCGGTGGTGGCGCCGGTGGCATAGGTGCCGCCGACATAGATACCAGCGACCGCCACGGTGCCGGTCATGGCGGGCAGGCTGATCGCCAGCTGCTGAACGTCGTTACCGCCAATCGCGGTGGTGACCACGTCGACCTTCAGCGGCGCGCTGTCAGAGATGGTGAAACCGGTGAAGCTGATGCCGGTGATGTTCAGGCTGCCACCACCGGTGTCGTTGTCGGTGTAACGCAGGTTACCGATGGAGCCGGCGAAGTTGCCGGAGATGCTGATACCGTCCTGGCCGGTGACGCTCGACAGTGCCGAATCATCCAGGGCGTGCAGATCGGCCTGGGCCATGAACGGAGCGGCCAGCATGGCGGCGGCCAGCGCCAGTTGTTTGAAGCTTTTCATTGTTGTTATCTCCAAAGGTCACAGGTGGGTTTGCCCCGAGGCACTGCCAGCGACTCCTGTCAGTGGCAGCCGAACCGGCTTGCGCCGATTTCCGCACCCAACGCTGCACTCCCTGGTCGCGTCGGGCCCGGATACGTGAAGCGGCTGGCTTCGCGTCCTGGGCACAAACTACTGGCGCCGCCCCAGGCTGCCAGCCCATCCAAGGGATGGAGCGGGCCAGGTGCCAGCGTCCGACGCCGCTCAGGCCTCGCTCAACAACCCCATGCTCTTGCCGCGCAGTACGGCCTGGGTCCGACTGCGCACCCCCATCTTGGCGAACAGGTTGTGCAGGTGCCATTTGATCGTGGCCTCGGAGAGGTGCACCGCCTGGGCGATATCGCGGTTCGACAAGCCGGCCGCGACGAACCGCAAAATTTCCCGCTCCCTGTGGCTAACATCATGATTTTCATCAAATTTATCTGGATCAATGGCCAGCCGGCGGCACTGCTCGCGCAGGTGCAGCAGCAGGCCTTGCCAGGGTTTCGCCGGGCGCGGCTGCGCCAGTTGCCAGGCCTCCAGCAGCGGCAGCAGCCACAGGGCATCGTCCTGGAACAGGCGGCGATAACCCAGGTTCCAGCTTTCTTCCAGCGTCGCCTGCAGCAAGCCAAAGGCTTTTTCACTGTTACCCTTGCGCCAGTACGCTACCGAGAGTAACAGCGACACCCGCAACCGACGGTCACGCTGGTGCTCGGCGGTCTGCTTCAGCAACACGCCTTCCAACCCGAGCTGGGCCTTGTCGGGACGCCGCTCGCACAACGCCAGCCGCGCCTGGGCCAAGACCAGCGCGGTGTGCGCATCGGGGTAGCGGCCCACCGGCAACAGGCTGAGGTGCCGCTCCAGCTGCAGGCAGACTCGCTCAGCCTCGTTCGGACGGCGCAGCCACAACAGAAACTGCACCTTGCAGCTCATACCCAGGGCGAAGACACGCTCGTAGCCCGGCCCCTGCAGGCCCGCGAGCCAGGCGTCCAGCTGCAGCAGCGCAGCCTCGGTCTCCCCGGCAAAAAAGCGCGCCCGGGCCATCACCAGATGACCGCGACTGATCAGCTCAACCGGCGTCGCAACGTCCCGCCAGGTGGTCGCCAGGGGCAACTCGGCGAGTACCGCGCCATGCCGGTCCTGCTCGTAGAGCAGGTCGGCGTAGGCCAGCGCCAAGGGCCCGCCGACCCGGCTGCAGCGCCCGAACACCCGTTCGACCCGCGCCCGGGCCAGCTCGGCGATGCTGCGGCCGCGCTCCAGTTCGCCACTTTCCTTGCAGATCAACGCCTCGATCAGGCTGGTGACCACGTGCAGGTATTCACTGTCGACCTGCTCCAGGCAGGCGCGGGCTGTGGCGATGGAACGGCCCGCCTCGCCGAATTCGCCCAACAATGCATACGCAGCGGCCTGCACGCACGACAGGCTGGCGTGAAATACCGGCTGGTTATCCGGGACCATTTTCAGCCAATGGCGCGCCACCTTGAGGCACGCTTCGAGTTTGTCCTGATACAGCAGCACCAGCGCCTTGAGCAGATGCGCGGCGGCCAGCAACTCGGCCAGGCCGAAGTGCAGGGCCTTGCCCCGCCCCTGCAGCAGGCGGCCACTGACCTCCTCGATCAGGGCCTCGGACTCGGCGAATTTCTGTTCGAACGCCAGCTGCCAGGCGTAGAAGATCTGGAACACCGCATGCTCGCGAATGACCTCGGCCGGCATGCCCTTGAGCAGGGCCAGGATGCCATAGACCCGGTTGCCGGCGATCAGCCGCGCGCCCTGGCGTTCGAGCAAGGCCGCGGCAAAACCGTAGTCGCGGCCACGCAAGGCGTACTTGATGGCGCGGTCCGGCCACTCGTGGTGTTCGCACCAGCGGGCGGCGGCATGCAGCAGCGGCGTCGAATCACCGCGGCGGGCCAGACGGCCCTGGAGGAACTCGGCGAACAGGTGATGATAGCGCAGCCATTCCCCCTGCTCATCCAGGCGGATCACGAACAACTGCTCGCTCTGCAGGCGACTGAGCATGTCCTGGCCATCGCGGCGACCGGTCAAGGCGTTGCACAGGTCGGCGTTGAACTCGTCGAGCACCGAGGTTTGATCGAGGAACAGCTGCAGCGCCTCCGGCAGGCTGGCCAGCACATCCTCGGTCAAGTAGTCGGCGATATTGCGCTCGGTGCCGGACAATCCGGCGAGAAAGGCCGGACGGTCGACATGCCGGGCCAAGGCCAGCGCAGCCAGCTGCAGGGCGGTGATCCAGCCCTCGGTACGGGCCTGCAGCAGGTCCAGTTCAGCAGCGCTGAGCGCCAGTTGCTTGACGTCGCGCAGGTAGGCTTCGGTTTCCTGGCGCGAAAACCGCAGGTCCTCGGCATTCAGGCCCCATGCCCAGGCGGCCAGTGTCGCTTCGGCCGAAATAAAGCGCGGGCTGTAGCGACTGCTGGTGATCAGGTGCACCTTGCTCGGCAACCGCTCGACCAGGTAGCGCGACCCCTGGCCCAGGGCCGGATGGCGGATGCGATGGAAGTCGTCCAGCATCAGGTACAGGGGGCTATCGAGGCGCTTGAGGTCGGCGATAAAGGCGTCGATCACCGCTTCGATCGGCCAGCTGACATCGCCCTGCAGCAAGCCGGCGGTGTTGCTGCCGAACCCCGGCGCCACGGCATCGATCGCGGCGATCAGGTACTGCAGCAGCCGTTGCGGCTCGCTGTCCGCTTCATCACAGGTCAGCCAGGCGACACGGGCGCCCTGGCCCAGCAGGCGCTGGCGGAACTGGCTGAGTACCGTGCTCTTGCCAAAGCCGGCCGGCGCGCTGAGGACCACCAGGCGTTGTTCGCGGGCGGCGTACAGCCGTTCGATCAAGGCCGCGCGCATCAACAGTGGCCGTGCGCCCGACTCCGCGGGAAACAACTTGGTACGCAGCACGGGGCTGGGGGACGGCTGCGACGACTGCAGGGTCGGGCCGCTCATGAGGGCAGCAAGCTCAGCTCGCGGGCGCGGCGTATCGCCTGAGTGCGATTGCGCACCTTGAGCTTCTCGTAGATGTTGTGCAGATGCCATTTTACCGTTCCCAGGGCCAGCGACAGCTGCTGGCCGATTTCATCATTGGAAAGCCCCTTGGCGGCCAGACAGACCACCTCGCGTTCGCGTTCGGTCAGCCCTTCGTCCAGCACCGTCTGCGAACGGCGGGCGTCCTGGCCGGGCCAAAGCGCCAGCACCTCGCGGATAAAGCCCTGTAGCGCCGGTTGCCGCTCCGCCGCTTCGAGCTGCACCAACAGCACCCGAATGGCTTCGCCTTCCTCGATAAACAGGCTGCGCGCGTCCTCGCGCTCGGCCTGACTCAGGCACTGCACCAACAGGGTCTGGGCGCGCTCCTGATAACCCAGGCGCTGGTAGCTGAGGGCCGCCAGCAGCTCCAGACGCAGCCGCTGCAAGCCATGCCAGTCCGCCTGCAGCTGGCCGCGCAACTGGGTAATTTCATGCAGGGCTTCGCTGTAATGCCCACGGGCCTGCTGCAACCGAATACGGGTCAGGCCCTGGACCCAGAGCACCGGGTTGAAGGACGCCTCCTTGTAGGCGCCCGCCAGCTTGTTCCAGTCCACACTCTTGAGCCGCAGTTCGGCCCGCTGCAAGCGATCCGCGCTGGACTCCATCAGGATCAGGGCGATTTCCTCGCCCACCGCCTGGGCATAAAATCGCCAGGACTGATTGCGCGCGGCCAGGTTCTGCATCAGCACCAGGCTGGCCAGCGACTCCTTGGGCCGGTTCTGCAGGCGTTGGACACGTGCCAAACAGAGCATGCCCTGGGCGTAAAGGTCGATCGGATTGATCACGTCCACTGTGGCCAAGGCCCAGCGCAAGCGTTCCTCCAGGCCCTCCAGGCGCGTTTGCTGGTAAGCGATCAGGCACTCGGTCAAGGTGGGCAGCACCCGCGCCCGGGATTTGTCGCCAAACCAGGGCAGGACCCGCACCCGCAGCTGCTCGGACAGCAGCTGCGCCTGCTTGAGCTGCCCCTGTTCGAGCGCCAGGAGGATTTCCACGTTGGCCAGTTGCATGTCCAGGAAGCGCCCTTCGAGGAAATGATTGCGCTGCTGGGCCAGCGCCAGCAACCGCCGCGCCGCATCGCCCTGCCCCAGCACCACCTGAGCCAGGGCACCGGTCAGCAGCAGCGCCACTTCGAGAAAGGCGGTGTGCTGGCCCAGCTGGATTTCGGCTTTGCGCGCCAGCACGATGCACAGCTCCAGATCATCCTTTTGCAGGGCGATCACCGCCTTGACGGTCAACGCGGCCAGGTAGCTGGGATTCAGTGGCGCATCGGCCTTGGCCTTGGACCACCGCGCCAGCAGCTCATCGAGCATCCGGTTGGCCTCCGGCAGCGCCAGGCTCGCGGCCTTGTCCCAGACATCGGCCAACACCAACACCGGGTAGCGCGCGGCGATAGCATCGGGGATGTGCTTGCGCCAGCGATAGATCTGTCCCAGCTGGCCGCGGTTGATCAGCTCCAGGCCACAGCCATCGACCAGCGCCGCGAGCATTTCCGGGTCCTCGGCGCGGCAGGCGTGGTGCAGGGCCAGGTTCTGCATATGGTGATTGGTGAACCACAGACTGGCGTTGAAGTGCAGCTGCTTGAGGCGCTCGGGATCGCGCTCTTGCAAGCGCCCCCGAAGAAAATCGGCGAACAGGTTATGAAAGCGGTACCACTGCCGATCGCGGTCCAGAGGCAGCAGGAACAGTTGCAGACTTTCCAGCTCCTCCAGCAGCGCCTGGCCGTCCTGGCGACCGGTCAGCGCGTTCGCCAGGTCACCACTGAGTTGACTGGCCACGCCCAGCGCCAGCAGCACCTCCTGACGCTCGCCCGGCAACTGCTCGAACACTGAACGCAGCAGGTAGTCGCCGACGGCCAGTGGCGTGCCGCCCATCTGCCGGATCGGCCCCTCGGCCGCCGGCTGGTGGCGCAACCAGAGACTGGCCAGGTGCACACCGACCATCCAGCCCTCGGTCTGGCCATGCAGTGCACGCAGGGTCGCGCTGTCCAGCTGCAGGCCATTGCGGTCGAGGTAGTCGCGGGTTTCGCTTTCGGTCAGGCGCAGTTCTTCGGCGCCAATTTCCAGCAGCAGGTCCTTGGCCCGTAGGGTCGCCAGGTTCAGCGCCGGCTGGCAACGACTGCCGATGGCCAGCACGAATCCGCCGGGCGCGTGCTGCACCAGACGATGCAGCGCCGTCAGCAGTTGGCCGTCGCTGATCAGGTGCAGGTCATCGAGCACCAGCAGCAGCGGTTGCGCGTGCTCGGCCAGGTCTGCCAACAGGCTTTCCATGACCGCCGCGACCGGCACCCGCGAGCTGTTGTGCAGGTAGCCCAGCGCGTCCTCGCCCAGCCCGGGAACCACCTGGCGCAAGGCGCCGATCAGGTGCCGAAAAAAACGCGCCGGCTCGTCATCCTCGCCATTCAGCGAACACCAGGCCACCGGGCTTCCGGCAGCCTGGCGGGCAGCGGCGAGGGCTGCCAACACCGAGCTCTTGCCGAACCCCGCCGGAGCGGCGAACAGCAGCACGCGGGCGTGCGGCTGGGCCTCGAAGGCCGCCTGCACCTGCGGCCGGGCCATGTAATCGGCCGCCACCTGCGGCGGCGTCATTATTGAGCGCAGCAGACTGCCTGCGGCTGGATTGAGTGCTGCATCCACGACCTGATCCCTTGTTCATTCTTGTTGTAGGACTAAAGTTCAACTCCCTGTCACCCTTGCATACTAATCAGCGCAGCCTCCCGGAGTAAACCGCTGCGGTGCTAGGCCGAATCCTGGCGAGGGTCTACAATCGCGTTCCGCGCCCGTCCGACCTTCCGCATGCCAATCTGCTCCGTTTACCCGCTGCCCTATCGCGCCGACCCCGCCGACTATTTCGCGGCCCTGTGCCATGCCCCTGGCGCGGTGCTGCTGGACGCCGGTCGGCCGCAAGCGCAGCGTGGACGCTACGACCTGGCCAGCGCCTGGCCATTGGCGCAGTTGTCGGCGGCACCCGACGAATCGGCCAACGACTTTCTGCAACGCCTGCGCGACGCGCTCGCGACCCTGGGTCCGGCCAGCGCGCCGGACGCGCTGGAGCTGCCATTCGTCGGTGGCCTGATCGGTTACCTGTCCTATGACTTCGGACGGCGGCTGGAAAGCCTGCCCAGCACGGCAGTGGCCGACCTCGAACTGGCCGACGCGCGGTTCGGCCTGTATGCCTGGGCCCTGGTCAGCGACCATCAGGCGGGCACCACCCAACTGGTCTGTCATCCCAGCCTGGCCGACGGCGAGCGCCAGCGTGTGCTACGCCTGCTCGAGCAGACACCCACCCCGGACGAAGCCCCCTTCGCCCTAAGCACGCGGTTTTCCGCCGACCTCAGCGAGGCGCAATACCGCCAGGCGATCGAACGCATCCAGGCCTATATCCAGGCCGGCGACTGCTACCAGGTGAATTTTGCCCAGCGCTTCCGTGCGCCCTGCGTGGGTGAGCCCTGGACCGCCTACCGGGCCCTGCGTGCCGCTTGCCCGACGCCCTTCGCCGGTTTCCAGCGCCTGGCCAGTGGGGGCGCATTGCTCAGCCTGTCACCGGAACGCTTTCTGCGCCTGCACCAGGGGGCGGTCGAGACCCGTCCGATCAAGGGCACGCGCCCCCGCGGACAAACGGCGCAGCAGGATCGGGCCGAGGCCGAGGCCCTGCTGGCCAGCAGCAAGGACCGCGCCGAGAACCTGATGATCGTCGACCTGCTGCGCAATGACCTGGGGCGTACCTGTCGCATCGGCTCGGTGCGGGTGCCGGAACTGTTCGCGCTGGAGACCTACCCGAACGTCCACCACCTGGTCAGCAGCGTGACCGGCGAACTGGCGGCGGGCAAGGATGCCCTGGACCTGCTGGCAGGCAGTTTTCCGGGGGGTTCGATCACCGGCGCGCCGAAAATCCGCGCCATGCAGATCATCGACGAGTTGGAACCGACCCGCCGGGCGTTCTATTGCGGTTCGTTGCTGTACCTGGACGTACGGGGCGAGATGGACAGCTCGATCGCCATCCGCAGCCTGCTGATCGAGCATGGCCAGGTCAGCTGCTGGGGCGGCGGCGGCATCGTCGCCGATTCCCACTGGCAGGCCGAGTACCAGGAGTCGATCACCAAGGTAAAGGTGCTGCTGCAGACCCTGGAGCGCCTCAGCGGCTTCGCGTGAGGCGCCGCCCGGGCAAGCCCGCGGGCACGGGCCAACAGGGCTGCCGCAAGCGCGCTACAGGCTGAGGTCGCGGTTGGAAGCCTTGATAAACTCCAGCTTGAGCGCAGCGTAGCTGTGCACTGCGGGGAACTGCGGGAACTCGCGGATCACGTTGTCCGGCGCATGGAACAGGATGCCGGCATGGGCCTCGGCCAGCATGGTGGTGTCGTTGTACGAGTCGCCCGCGGCAATCACCCGGTAGTACAGGCTTTTGAATGCCAGCACCGACTGGCGCTTGGGGTCTTTCTGGCGCAGCTGGTAACCGGTCACCCGGTCGCTGGCATCGGTCAGCAGCTTGTGGCAGAGCAGGGTCGGAAACCCCAACTGACGCATCAGTGGCTGGGAAAACTCGTAGAAGGTGTCCGAGAGAATCACCACCTGGAAGCGCTCGCGCAGCCAGTCGACGAACTCCAGCGCGCCGTCCATCGGCTTGAGCGTCGCGATCACCGCCTGGATATCGGAAAGCTTCAAGCCGTGCTCGTCGAGAATCCGCAAGCGTTGCTGCATCAGCACGTCATAGTCGGGAATGTCCCGGGTGGTGGCCTTGAGGGCTTCAATGCCAGTTTTCTCGGCAAAGGCGATCCAGATTTCCGGCACCAGCACGCCTTCCAGATCGAGACAGGCAATTTCCACGGCACGCTCCTCGCGAGGGATTTGAAGGCGGCACTCTAGCGGCTCCACCGACCCGCCGCAACGCGGTCTTTTATATTCAAAACATGCAGTCGACCTCGTTGTTGGTTATTTAGTTGTATAACTGCCTTTTTGCTACCATCGGCCCATAGAGCGCCCAGCGCCACCCCACCGAGGAAGCCTGCCTGATGAGCACCCCCTTCGACGTCACCGAACTGGCCACGACCTACGCCAGCCGATCCCCCCAGGACCTCCTCAAGCTGGCCTTCGCCGAGTTCGGCGACGACCTGTGGATTTCCTTCAGCGGCGCCGAGGATGTGGTGCTGCTGGACATGGCCTGGAAGCTGAACAAACAGGTCAAGGTGTTCAGCCTCGACACCGGTCGCCTGCACCCGGAGACCTACCGTTTTATCGAGCAGGTACGCAGCCATTACGGCATCGTCATCGAACTGCTGTCCCCGGACCCCAGCCGCCTGGAGCCGCTGGTACGGGAAAAGGGCCTGTTCAGCTTCTACCAGGATGGCCATGGCGAGTGTTGCGGCGTCCGTAAAATCGAGCCGCTGCGGCGCAAGCTATCGAACGTGCGGGCCTGGGCCACTGGCCAGCGCCGGGATCAGAGCCCGGGCACCCGCAGCGAGGTGGCGGCGCTGGAAGTCGACAGCGCCTTCTCGACCCCTGATCGGCCGTTGATCAAATTCAACCCGCTGGCGCGCATGACCAGCGAGGAGGTCTGGGGCTATATCCGCATGCTCGAGTTGCCATACAACAGCCTGCACGAACGCGGTTTTATCAGCATCGGCTGCGAGCCCTGCACCCGTCCGGTACTGCCCAACCAGCACGAGCGTGAAGGTCGCTGGTGGTGGGAGGAAGCCACGCAGAAGGAGTGCGGCCTGCACGCCGGCAACCTGATCAGCAAAGCCTGAGCCCGACCGCGGCGCCGGTACGCCAGCGGCCTGCACCTCCACAGCGCCCATAAAAAAGCCCGCTGCAATCAGCGGGCCTTGGCGTGACAGGCGAACCGAGGCTCAGTGGACCGGCAGGTCCACTCCCTGGAACATCTCTTCCAACTCCGCCTTGTTGTGGCACTGCACCGCCTTGGCCATCACCTCCCGCGTCAGGTGCGGCGCGAATTTCTCGATGAAGTCGCACATGAAACCGCGCAGGAAGGTGCCCCGCCGGAAGCCAATCTTGGTCACGCTGGCCTCGAACAGTTCGCCGGCATCGAGCACCACCAGGTCTGGATCGAGCTTGGCATCGACCGCCATCTTGGCCACGATCCCGACCCCCAGTCCGAGCCGCACATAGGTCTTGATCACGTCGGCGTCGGCCGCGGTGAACACCACCTTGGGCGTCAGGCCGCGGTGACTGAAGGCCTCATCCAGTTTCGAGCGACCGGTAAAGCCGAACACATAAGTGACGATCGGGTACTCGGCCAATGCCTCCAGGGTGAGCTTGGGCAACTTGGTCAACGGATGCCCCTGGGGTACCACCACACAGCGATTCCAGCGGTAGCAGGGCATCATGATCAGGTCATTGAACAGCTCCAGGCCTTCGGTGGCGATGGCGAAATCCACTGTGCCATCCGCCGCCATTTCGGCGATCTGCATCGGGGTGCCTTGATGCATGTGCAGCGCGACGTCCGGGTATTGCTTGATGAAACTGCTGATCACCGGCGGCAGCGCGTAACGGGCCTGGGTGTGCGTGGTGGCGATGGACAGGGTGCCTTTCTTCTCGTTGGAGAACTCCTGGGCGATCTGCTTGATACTCTCGACCTTGCGCAGGATCTCGCCGGCCGTGGTGATGATGCGCTCCCCCGCCGGCGTCACCCGAGTCAAGTGTTTGCCACTGCGGGCGAACACCTCCACGCCCAGCTCGTCCTCCAACAGGCGAATCTGCTTGCTGATGCCCGGCTGCGAGGTGTACAGGCTTTGCGCCGTCGCCGAGACGTTTAGGTCGTGGTGCGCCACTTCCCAGATATAGCGCAATTGCTGGAGTTTCATAAATAGCCCTCAACGCAAATAGACGACGCCTGCACTGCCAGCGGCGATATATAACCATATTAGTAGTTTGAACAATAAAACTAGACGTTTTTTTCAAATTTGCTGGTGCGAGCCCCAGAGGGCCTCAGAGCTCGCCACGGCCTCGATGCTGCAGCATTGGCACCAGATACACGGGCACCTCGGACAATTGCACCAGGCGAGCCGCGGTTCGCCCCAGCGGCGTATCGGCCAGCGCGCCATGGCTGTGACTGCCTACGACCAGCAGGTCGACGCCGAGTTTCTGGGCTTGCTCGAGAATCACCAGCGGTGGATCGCCCTGCACCACCCGTACCGCCCGGATCAGTGCCATGTCCTCCTGCGCCTCGCCCAACTCGTCGCGAAAGCCTTCCAGCACCCGCTGCTCGATACTGGCCATGACGGTGCTCAAACCCTTGCTGCGCATTTCGTTGAGCGTTCCCTGGTCAAGGTAGGTCTGCAGCACCGACTCGGCAAACAGGCCCATCGGCTCGACGGCGTGAATGACATAGAGGTCGGCCTGGAAGGAACGAGTCAAGGCCAGCGCATGTTGCAACACGTAAGGCGCGTAGAGCCCCAGATCGGTGGCATAGAGAATCGAGCGAATCATGCGGCCTCCGTGACTGCCTAGTGATCAGGCCTCGCCTGAGCTTAGCAGTGCCAGACTGATATCGGAGAGAGCCCGCGAGCAGTTCAGCCGGGGCAGGGCCCCGGAATTTCGTTGCTCACGCCGTGCGGCACATGACCGGTGGCGACCACCGCGCGCGCGCGGTCGCAGTGCCCGGTCTGATCGTCGAAGAACAGGTCGGCGCCGAACGCCTCGAGGAAGGCGGATTTGTCCAAACCGCCCAGGAACAGCGATTCATCCAGGCGGATATCCCACTCACGCAAGGTCCGGATCACCCGCTCATGGGCCGGCGCCGATCGGGCCGTGACCAACGCGGTGCGAATCGGACAACTGTCTTCGGAAAACTCACGCTGCAACAGGTTCAATGCCGCCAGAAAGGGTTTGAACGGCCCGCCACCCAAGGGCGCCCTGGCGGCCTGGCGCTCATAGGCCTGGAAGGCCAGCAGCCCGCCCTGCTGATAGACCCGCTCGGACTCGTCGGAAAACAGCACGGCATCGCCGTCGAAGGCAATGCGCAGCTCGTTACTGCTGGCCCGTCGCGTGCCGCCGGACAACAGGGTGGCGGCGGCGAAACCGGCGTCCAGGGCGCTGCGCACGTCCTCGGCGTGGGTCGAGAGGAACAACTGGCAACCAAAGGCGGCCAAATAGGGGTACGGGCTGCGCCCGCCAACAAAGGCGGCGCGAGCGATGCCCAAGCCATAATGCTGGATCGAATTGAACACCCGCAAACCGGTATCGGCGCTGTTGCGCGACACCAGGATCACCTCTACCCGCTCCCGCCTCAGGCGCTGGTTGAGGCCCAGCAGCTTCTCCACCAGGGCAAAGGCTTCGCCGGGGGGCAGAATCTCGTCTTCATGGGCAATCTGGTAGTGCCGGTAGGCCTCCACCCCTTCACTTTCATAGATCTGGTGACTGTCGCGCAGGTCGAATAGCGCTCGCGACGAAATCGCCAGGACCAACCTGTCGATGGCGCCCCGCGGGGTCTCAGACACGGTTGCGCGCGTCCAGAAAGGTCAAGGCCTGATACAAGGCCTCGGTACGCGGCATGCTCCCGCCCACCGCGGCGGCCGCGGCCAGTGGCGCCGCGTAGATGGCCTGCAGTTCCAGGGGGCGTGCCTGCTGGAAGTCGTGGGCCATGCTCGGCTGGTAGTCGGGCATACGCGCCGTGGCAGCCAGCATCTTGCCCACGAACCCGTCGGGCAGCACATGTCCACAGAGCAACGCCGCCTGCTGCACCTCGAGCATGATCGCCTCGATCAGCGAACGACTGGCAGCCTCGGCCATCAGCGCCGTGGTCCCGGCCTGCAGCAGCACGGCCAGGCCATTGTACGGCACGTTCCACACCAGCTTCTGCCAGCGGGCCTGTTCCAGGTTGGGCATGGCGGTCGAGTCCAAGCCGGCGGCCTTGAACAGCGCAACGCCCTCCTCGACCAGCGCCTGGCGGGCCTCGGCATCTGCCGCCGGCCCCGAGTGGTAGCCCAGGTTCACCGCGCCCAGCGACTGATGCACGATCAGCCCCGGGGCCGCCCGGTGGACACAGATAAAACACAGCCCGCCCAGCAGATGCAGGGTCGCGGGCAGCAACGGACGCAGCTCATCTTCCACTCCCAGGCCATTTTGCAGCAGCACCACCTTGGCGCCACTGGCCGCCGCCTGGGTGATCAGTGGCGCCAGGGCCACATTGCTGGTGGTCTTGGCGCCGACCAACAGCCAATCGCAGGGCGGCATGTCGCCCGCGTCGCGGTAGGCCTGCAAGGCCGGCAGGTGCACGGTGCCAAACACCGCACTGTCCAGCCGCAAACCCTCGGCCGCCACCGTGGCGAACTCGCTGCGCAGCAGAAAATGCACATCGAACCCGGCACGCGCCAACAGCAGGCCGTAGAAGCCGCCGATGGCACCCGTGCCGATAATGCCGATACGCGGCCGGATCGTTGCAGACATCAGGGTAACTCCTCTGCAGGGCGCTGCAACGCGGCGGCCAGCGCCAGGGCCAGCTCGACGGGTTTCAGCGGGGCGCTGAGCGCGCCATGAAATTGACCATTGTGCACGACAAACAGCGCCGGCAACCCCAGCACCTCATAGCGCTGCACCAGCCCGCCATTGTCCGCCGCGTCTATCCAGCACAGCCGCTGAACCGGCAGCCCCCACCCAGACAGGTGTAGGCGCACCCAGCGGCAAGCGGCACAACCTATGCTTGTGAAGATCACCAGGGAGGTACCCGGCAGCGCCAGCAAAGAACGGTCTGCATCAAAATCAGACAGTTCCAGCTGAATCACTATACTGGAGAGGATGATATCAATTGGACACTATTCCTAAGGCGTCAAAGATGCGTCGATTTTTACGTCACCCCAGCGATATGCCTGTCGAGCTGGTGCCCCGTCGACAGGCCCTGGTGCCGCGCCAACGCCTGAACAATATCAGCTTGGGTGGGGTGGCATGCAACTCGCCGCGTGGTTTTCGTCGTGGCACGGCCATCGAGTTGCGCATTCCCCTGCTGGGACAGCACGCCCACTGCCCGGGCGTGGTCGCCTGGTGCCGCAAGGGGGCCAACGACTACCTGGTCGGTATCGCCTTTGTCGATGAAGATGCCTTGTTTCGCGCGCGCATGGTCGAGCAGATCTGCCAGATCGAGCATTATCGCCTGCAGCGGGAACAGGAACTGGGTACCCCGCTGGCGGTTGAAAGCGTCGCTGCGGAGTGGATCGCCCGCCATGCGGCGCAATACTCCAATGCCAGCCTGAACTGAGCCCAAGCGAGCCCTCGTTGTGGCGCCCGGCCGCGGCATCCCGGATGCATTCGAGGGCCAGGGCCATTGTCGAGCCCGGGCATTACGCGCTAAGGTTCTTACCCCCGTTGCGCCCTTAATGCTGTGCACCGCCGCACGGGGATCGCTGGCGGCCGGCATCCGTGACCTGACGACCCTGACCTGATGAAGAGCACGATGGCTGATCTACAAATCGACGACCTGAACGTTGCCTCCAACGAGACCCTGATCACGCCGGAGCAACTCAAACGCGAAATCCCGCTCACCGCGGCCGCCTTGCGCACCGTGGCCCATGGCCGCGAGGTAATTCGCAATATCCTCGACGGCAGCGACCCCCGCCTGTTCGTGGTAGTGGGCCCCTGCTCGATCCACGACCTCAAGGCCGCCCATGAGTACGCCGAGCGGCTCAAGGGCTTGGCGGCGGAAGTGGCCGACAGCCTGTTTCTGGTCATGCGGGTGTATTTCGAAAAACCGCGCACCACGGTGGGCTGGAAAGGCCTGATCAACGATCCCTACCTGGATGACTCGTTCAAGATCCAGGACGGGCTGCATATCGGCCGCCAATTGTTGCGGGACCTGGCTGAAATGGGCTTGCCGACCGCCACCGAAGCTCTGGACCCGATCTCTCCCCAGTACCTGCAAGACCTGATCAGCTGGTCCGCGATCGGCGCACGCACCACCGAATCGCAAACCCACCGCGAGATGGCGTCCGGCCTGTCCTCGGCGGTTGGCTTCAAGAACGGCACCGATGGCGGCCTGACCGTGGCCATCAATGCCTTGCAGTCGGTCTCCAGCCCGCACCGCTTCCTCGGCATCAATCAACTGGGCGGCGTGTCCATCGTCACCACCAAAGGCAATGCCTATGGCCATGTGGTGTTGCGTGGTGGCAACGGCAAGCCCAACTACGACTCGGTCAGCGTGGCCGTGTGCGAGCAGGAGCTGCGCAAGGCCGGCATTCGGCCCAATATCATGGTCGACTGCAGCCACGCCAACTCCAACAAGGACCCGGCCCTGCAACCCTTGGTCATGGAAAACGTGGCCAACCAGATACTCGAAGGCAACCAGTCGATCGTCGGCCTGATGGTCGAGAGTCATCTGGGCTGGGGCAGCCAATCGATCCCCAAGGACCTCAGCGCCCTGAAGTACGGGGTGTCCATCACCGATGCCTGCATCGATTGGGACAGCACCGAAAAGACCCTGCGTGGCATGCACAACAAACTGCGCGAGGTGTTGCCCAAGCGCCAACGCGGCTGAGGGTAACATCCATGAAAAAGCCGGGCATCGCCCGGCTTTTTTATGCCACCCCAACGTCCGCTTCAGTCCTTGAGGGCATGGCGCTGACGCCGCTCCATGTAGCGTTCGACGTAAGAGCAGGACGGGATGACCGTGTAGCCCATACGCTCGGCATATTCCAGGGCTTGCTCGGTCAGCGCCGCCGCAATCCCCCGGCCACGCAAGGCGTTGGGCACGAAGGTGCGATAGATGTCCAGCGTCTGTTTGCCCAGGTCCATATAAGCCAAGTAAGCACGATCACCGTTGATAATGGTTTCGAACTGGTGACCGGCCTGGTCATGGTGGATGGCTAACGCCTGGTTCATCGCAACTCCTAGTGGGCCTTATAGACTGACCCGCACCTTATCAATCTTTTCCAAGCGCAGGGACATTTCTGCAGTGCCATTACCAGCCTGGAGGCTCAAGTACGCCTTGCCGTTGGCCAGCTTGGTCAACACACCCTGATACTGCATGCCCTCGAAGGTCTTGACCCGCAAACGCTTGCCGATATGCTCTGGCAGGCTGGCGACACTGACGAAGCCTTGCGTAGCTACCACCTCTGGCGCCTCGGGTGATTCAGGCTCCTGCATCTGAACAGGGACCTTATCGGCATCGACGCCAGCCACCGCCATGGGATCGACCCAGGCAAATGCCAGCGGTTCCACCGGCTTTTGGTTAATCAGCAATACCGGCTTGAGCATGCCGACAACGTCCTTGGCCGCGAAAAACTGCAAGCCATCCCACACCATGCCTTCGGTCGGACTCAACTCCAGGCGCATCGACTGGGGGTCCTTAAGATAAGCCTCGTACGCGTCCAGAACCGGTTGCTCCAGGGCGATGCGCTGGCTGCGCAACACCTTGTCGAATTGCGCCACTGCGGTTTTCAAATACAGCTCGGTGGTTTGCCCGAGCTTACCCGCACAGTACTCCTGAACCTTGCGCTGGTATTGATTGTCGTCGAGCTCGAAGGTGACCTGGGATAACCGCGGCGGATTGGCCAGCAAATCGCCGGGCTTCTCGGACATATTAATCAACGCCATGCCCAGGCGCACATCGCCCATGTCACGGGTGTCCGCGCTCAAATTGAACGTGACTTTCTGCCCGCCAGGTTGAAAGACGTAGGAAAACTGTGCATCGGTTTCAAAAGTCCGATAGCCCATCTCCAGCAACTCGAGGGTACCGATACTACGTACTTTACCGCAGGCGACCTCGCTCATGGCGGTAAAAACGCTACGCTTCACAGGCGCCGCGTAGAGCTGTTGCATAAAGGGACCGTGAACGTCCAGGGTCAACCCCCTGAACGTAGCGGCCAGTTGCTCCGGGAACTTACCCTCAGCCAGGCGCTCCTTGAAACGCAACAGCTCGCCCAATCCATTGAACTTCAGCTCGGCATGGGCAATGCGGACACTGTCAGCCAGGACTGGAACCTGGATAGTTAGCTTTTCCAAGCCGACGCGGCCATCGAACGACGAAGTAATACCAGCGTATTGAATGGTCATAATGGGTGAGAGTTGCGCAATAGCGTCGTTCATGATCGAACGCACGGCCAGCCAGAGCGACAGCTTGATCAGCGCCGCAACAACCACCACCGACAATAGAGCCCATTTGAGAAGCTTCAACATCAATACACCCTTCGAACTGTACAGGTACGACCCGATTTGAAAGCCAATGAAGTCTAACAGCCGCCATGTCAATCAGCCATCCTGCGCTGAAAACCGCGACCAATAATGCCCAAGCACACATAAAACAGCACTGCAGAGACGGTCTCATGCCTCTAGAATGTCAAGCTGAGGCAACCCGGACGTACCCGCCCCACGGCGCGGCCAGCGCTCAAAAAACGATCAACGTAAAAAAAATGAACCCTGGCGCCTTCACCGAGTTTAATTTACTGCACATTGTGAGTAGTATGTAGGCCGGCTGATTTCCCACGATCGGGGAGTTGCTTATGGAAAAAGTCCACCTTAAGGGGAACACGATGAACAACGTTCTGAAATTCTCTGCTCTAGCATTGGCTGCCGTTCTGGCTACCGGCTGCAGCAGCATGTCGAAAGAAACCGAAGCACGCCTGACCGCTACCGAAGACGCTTCTGCCCGCGCTCAAGCCCGTGCTGACGAAGCTTACCGTAAAGCAGACGAAGCACTGGCTGCCGCTCAGAAAGCTCAGCAGACTGCCGACGAAGCCAACGAGCGTGCCCTGCGCATGCTGGAAAAGGCTAGCCGCAAGTAATAGCCCACAAGGCTATGAGGAGCCGACCCAGTTTCTGGGTCGGCTTTTTTATTGCCGGCCAATTACGCGGGGGACCACAGCTTACGCAAAGACCCGCGAGACTTGCGTCGTGACGGGCCGTCGCAAAAATCAAAACACTAAATACCCGTCGGCAGGCTATCGACCAACTCAGCCCTTGGCTCTGCTATTTCAATCGGCAGTCCGTCTTCAGCCGCCACCACTTCGCGCACCACTTCCCAATCCAGGCGCAGGTCGTTGACCAGTTGATCACGCTGCAACAGGGCATTGACCACCGCCGCGTGCTTATCGACCACCGAAGGCACGCCATTGTCATCTAACGGTGCATGAGCCTCCAGGTAGACCTTGCCGTTACTCAGCCCAAACTTGTAAGGCTCGTTGAGAATCCGCACCGAGGTGCCCACTGGAGCCATGGACGCCAGTTGCAACACATTGGGGTTCAGCATGCGAAAGCAGCCATGGCTGACGCGCATGCCGATGCCGAATTTCTTGTTCGAACCATGGATCAAATACCCCGGCACTCCCAAGGTGAACTTGAACGGCCCCAACGGATTATCCGGCCCCGGCGGCACCATGGTCGGCAAGGGGTCGCCATCGGCGGCGTGCTCCTCGCGAATCGATTGCGGCGGGTACCAAGCCGGATTGGCGGTCTTGGCCGTCACGCTGGTATGCGCGATGGGCGAACCCCACCCTTCGCGTCCGATTCCCAGCGGGTAGGTGTGCACGACGTTCTGCCCCTTGGGGAAATAATACAGTCGGTACTCCGCCAGATTGATCACGATGCCCTCACGCGGCCCGGGCGGCAGGATAAAACGCGTGGGCAGCAAGATGTCCGCGCCCGCCCCCGGCAACCAAGGATCGACACCAGGGTTGGCGGCGACCATTTCCAAATACCCGAGGTCATTGGCTTCACCTATATCGGCAAAGGTGTCCTCATAGCGGGCCTTGATCACCTGCACCTGACCGACGATGTCTTCGCCGGGCGGCGGCAAGGGCAACTCCAACGCCGCGACGGGACCGATGGCACAGAGCACGGCGAGGGGGAGCAAACGGGCAACAGCAGGCACACGCGGTGACATCCTGAAATCCTTGGCAGATCGACTGGGAAAAGACCCGGAATTGTACACCGATGGCAGTACCGCTTCCCAGTAGCCCCGCGCCAGTACGGGCGGCAGCTCAGTGAAGCGCTTCCCTAAGGAGCCGGCCAGCCCGCCCGCTCGCCGCGCCGCTGAGCCTGCAGGATCCCATGACAAGTGATGCACAGGCGGCGGTCGCGCAGCCGCAGCCGGTCCACGGCCAGCCAGCGCGGTTGCGCAGGGAGCAAGCCGCCACACAGCGTGCGATCGGCATAACCGGCCAGCTCGAACTGGCGCGCAACCAAATGCAGGCGAATTTCGCGGCACGCGAACAGGTCCAATTGCTCATCGGGCTCGATCAACTGATAAGCATGCAGGGACCAGGCGGGACGGGGCATTGACGACTCCTGAGCGGGGGCGCCACCTTAGCCGAAACGCTCGAACGGGAAAAGGTCTACAGCAGTGGTTCTAGCTTCGGCCAGGCATTCTCCAGCAGCCGCGGCTGGGCGATAAGCGCGGGATGAACGCCATCGGCCTGCATCATGCCGGGCACGCCCCCGACCCCCTCGAGGAAAAAGGGCACCAGGGTCACCGAGTGCTGCTGCGCCACGTCGGCAAAGACCTGGGCGAAGGCCTGGATATAACGCTCACCGTAGTTGGGAGGCAAACGCATGCCCAGCAACAGCACCTGCGCCCCGCTCGCCCGGGACAACTCGATCATCGCCGCAAGATTCTGTTGCAATTGCGCCGGAGGCTGCCCGCGCAGCCCATCGTTGCCACCCAACTCCAGCACCACCAGGTTCGGCCGGTGGGCTGCAAGTAGCGTGGGCAGGCGCGCCAAGCCCCCTGCGCTGGTGTCGCCACTGATCGAGGCATTGACCACCCGATGGGGCAAACCCTGCCGCTGCAGGCGCTCCTGCAGCAAGTTCACCCAGCCCTGGCGGGTTTCCAGGCCCAAAGCCGCGCTGATACTATCGCCCACCACCAGCACTGTGCCGGCCGTCGCGCCCTGGGCCCACAGCCATAAGGCCAAGGTCCATACCAACCATTTACGCATCGGATTCTCCATGAGCATTCTTACTGCGCGGCACCTTAGCAAAGTGGTTCCCAGCGCGGAAGGCGAGCTGAGTATTCTGCACGCGCTGTCACTGGACCTGCTTCGCGGCGACAGCCTGGCGATCGTCGGTCGCTCCGGCTCCGGCAAATCCACCCTGCTCGGTCTGCTGGCGGGCCTTGACCTGCCCAGCAGCGGCGAAGTGACCCTGGCCGGGCATGCCCTCAGCCAGCTGAGCGAGGACCAGCGCGCCCGCGTGCGCGCCGAACACGTCGGCTTCGTCTTCCAGTCGTTTCAGTTGCTGGACAGCCTCAACGCCTTGGAAAACGTCATGCTGCCATTGGAGCTGGAAGGACGCGACGATGCCCGCCAGCGCGCACGCGACCTGCTCGAGCGAGTAGGCCTGGGGCAACGCCTGCGCCACATGCCTCGGCAATTGTCTGGCGGCGAACAGCAGCGGGTCGCGATCGCCCGGGCCTTCGCGGCCGAGCCCTCGGTGCTGTTTGCCGACGAGCCGACCGGCAACCTCGACAGCCACACAGGCCAGCGCATCAGCGACCTGCTGTTCGAACTGAACCGCGAACGCGGTACCACCTTGGTGCTGGTGACCCACGATGAACGCCTGGCCCACCGCTGCCAACGCCTGATTCACCTCGAGGGCGGCCGCTTGGTCGACCGCGAGGAACCCTGATGGTCCGCCTGCCGCTGACTCGACTGCTGGCACTGGCCGTGCGCCAACTGCTGCGCGACGCCCGTGCCGGCGAGCTGCACGTGCTGTTTTTCGCCTTGCTGGTGGCGGTTACCGCCAGCACGGCGATCGGTTACTTCGGCGCCCGCTTAAATGGCGCCATGACGCTGCGCGCCACCGAATTTCTCGGCGCCGACCTGCTGCTCAGCGGCAGCGCGCCGGCCACGGATGAGCAGGTGCAAGCTGGCCTCGACTTACAGCTGGACCATGCCCGGGTCGTCGAGTTCTCCAGTGTCATCGCCACCGATCAGGGCATTCAGCTGGCCAGCGTCAAAGCCGCCGACACGGCCTACCCGCTGCGGGGCCAACTTAAAAGCGCCCCCGCCCCCTACCAGCCGGAAACCGCCGGCGGCGGCCCGTCACCGGGCGAGGCCTGGGCCGAAGCGCGGCTGCTGGTGGCTCTGGACCTGAAGGTGGGCGACAGCCTCGAGATCGGTGTCAAATCCCTGCGCCTGAGTCGCGTGCTGACCTACGAACCCGACCGCGCCGGTGACTTCTACAGCTTGACGCCCCGGGTATTGATCAACCTGGCGGACCTGGCCGACACCCGGGTCATTCAGCCGGGCAGCCGGGCACGCTACCGTGAACTGTGGCGCGGCGCCCCGAAGGTGCTGGCCGCCTACCGGGAAACCATCGAGGGCGGCATCGCCGCTCACCAGAAACTGGAAGACGCACGTGACGGCAACCAGCAGATTGGCGGTGCCCTGGGTCGTGCCGAACGTTACTTGAACCTGGCCAGCCTGGCCGCGGTGCTGCTGGCCGGCGTCGCCGTGGCGCTGTCCGCCGCCCGCTTTGCCGCTCGCCGCCTGGATGCCAGCGCCCTGTTGCGTTGCCTGGGGCTGTCGCGCGCCGAGACCCTCGGGCTGTTCAGCGTGCAGCTGGCGCTGCTCGGACTGCTGGCGTGCAGCAGCGGCGCGCTACTGGGGTGGCTGGCCCAGGAGGGGCTGTTCTACCTGCTCAGGGGCCTGCTGCCGCCCGAGGTGCCTGGCGCCGGACTGACGCCGGCCTTGGCGGGAATTGCCACCGGGCTGGTGGCCCTCGCCGGTTTCGCGCTGCCACCGCTGGCCGCCCTGGGTCGGGTGCCACCTTTGCGCGTGCTGCGCCGGGACCTGTTGCCGGTCCCCGCCAGCTCGTGGTTGGTCTATGGCGCCGCCTTGGGCGCCCTGGGCCTGATCATGTGGCGTTTGAGCCTGGATGTTCAGTTGACCCTGGCCCTGCTCGGCGGCGGCGTACTCGCCGCGCTGTTGTTCGGCGGGCTGCTGCTGGCCGCCCTGCAGGGCCTGCGCCGCCTG
Source organism: Pseudomonas sp. (assembly GCF_040514055.1). Classification (GTDB taxonomy): domain Bacteria; phylum Pseudomonadota; class Gammaproteobacteria; order Pseudomonadales; family Pseudomonadaceae; genus Aquipseudomonas. The sequence goes on along the minus strand of NZ_JBEVDL010000016.1, from coordinate 153,845 downwards.
CTGGCCGGCGCGGCCCTGCCCTGGCGCCTGGGCCTCGGCCAGTTGCTGCGGCACCCGCTCGCGGCCGCCGGTCAGACCCTGGCCTTTGGCATGATCCTGCTGGCCATGGGGCTGATTGCCCTGCTGCGGGGCGAGCTGCTGGACACCTGGCAGGAACAGTTGCCCGCCGAGGCGCCCAATCATTTTGCCCTGAATATCCTGCCCGCCGACCGGGACGCCTTCGCCGCGCGCCTGGCCAGCGTTTCACCCCACCCGGCACCGCTGTACCCGGTGGTCCCCGGACGGCTGGTGTCGATCAACGGCGAAGCGGTGCGTCAGGTGGTCAGCAAGGACACTCGCGGTGACCGTGCGATCAGCCGGGACCTGAGCCTGACCTGGTCGAGCGAATTGCCCCAGGGCAACCAACTGCTCAGCGGCCGCTGGTGGGGCGGCGCAGCGCAACCGCTGCCCGGCGTCTCGGTGGAATCCGAACTGGCCGAAAGCCTGCAGCTGAAGCTGGGCGATCGCCTGACCTTCAGCGTCGGCGGCCTGGAACGTGAAACCCAGGTCAGCAGCCTGCGCAAGGTCGACTGGAACAGTTTCCAGCCCAATTTCTACATGGTCTTCGAGCCGGGGACGCTGGCCGACCTGCCCGTAACCTACCTCACCAGTTTTTACCTACCGCCCCACCAGGAACGGCAGCTGGTCGACCTGGCGCGGGCATTTCCGGCCGTGACCCTGCTGCAGGTCGAGGCCCTGCTGAGCCAGCTGCGCAGCATCCTGGCCCAGGTCACCCTGGCGGTGGAGTATGTGCTGCTGTTCGTGCTGGCCGCCGGCCTGGCCGTGCTGTTCGCCGGGCTGCAGGCGACGCTGGACGAGCGCATTCGTCAGGGCGCCCTGCTACGCGCCCTGGGCGCCCGCCGGTCACTGCTGATCCGTGCCCGCTGGGCCGAATTCGCCTTGCTGGGCGGTGCCAGTGGCCTGCTGGCGGCGCTGGGCTGCGAGCTGGTCAGCTTCCTGCTGTACCGTTTTGCCTTCAACCTGCAGTGGCAGCCTCATCCCTGGCTGCTGCTGTTACCGTTGAGCGGGGCGCTGCTGATTGGTGTGGCCGGTCTGATCGGCACGCGCCGAGCCCTTAATGCCAGCCCGCTCACGGTGCTGCGCGAAGGCTGAGCCCGGCGCCCGCCGGGCCCGGGGTTGCTGTTAAACTGTCGACCCCGTTTCACCAGCAGTAAAACCATGAGCCGCTACCGCCCTCCTCGCTCCGCCGGCACCGCCCTGATCACCCCCGAAGGCGAGGCCCGCATGCGCGCCGAATTGCACGAACTGTGGCACGTACGCCGACCGCAGGTCACCCAGGCAGTGAGCGAAGCGGCCGCCCAAGGCGACCGCTCGGAGAACGCCGAATACACCTACGGCAAGAAAATGCTGCGCGAGATCGACAGCCGAGTGCGTTTTCTCAGTAAACGCCTGGAAAACCTCAAGGTGGTCGGCGAACACCCCTCGGACCCGAACAAGGTCTATTTCGGGGCCTGGGTCACGCTGGAGGACCAGGACGGCCTCGAAGCCCGTTACCGCATCGTCGGCCCGGACGAACTGGACCTCAAGCAGCAGCTGATCAGCATCGACTCACCCCTGGCCCGCGCCCTGCTTGGCAAACCACTGGATGCCGAAGTGCGGGTGCAAGCACCCACGGGTGAGAAATGCTGGTATATCGTGGCGATCGACTACCCCTGAGGCCCGGCCAGGCGGAGCAGGCGCGGAGCGCGCCGACCGCCCACCTCAGTCGCGCGGCCGAACGATCAAGCCCTGACGCGCCACCCGGGTCAACTCCCGTACCAGCTCCTGCACCCGCTCGGCCGTTGGCGCCTGCACCACCGCCAGGTCGAAGCCGTTGCTGGGAAACTGCGCCAGGGATTCATCTTCGCGAACGAACTGGATCAGGAAGGTTCGCGGCCGACGCGACGGGTTGGGCCAGCCATCGAGGTAACGCAACAACGTCGGTTGATGACTGCCGGCCAGCAATATTCTGGGGCTGCGCTGCGCCGGGCTACAGGTAGAGGGTGTCGAAGGGTTCAGCGAGGGTGCAACTGTCATAAATCAGGGTCTCCGCCTCATGGATCCCGCTGGGCAGGGTGAGAGGCGACACCGAACCAGCGCTTTAGCGGTATTTCGGAGTCCCTTGCCAGGACTTCGTGGACAGCCTCAATCCTCTGGATCGAACCTGCCCTGCGCCCCGCAAGTAGCTGTTTAAATCGGCGCCCGGCTATCCTAGGGAAAGCCCCGGGATGCTGTCAAGCCAGCTGGCGCCGGGGCTTGTGGACACTCGCCACACGGCCGCCGCGCAGCGAACCCCTACCTTCGATTGGTCGCAAGCTTTTCAACCCGTCAACGGCGCTCGGAAGCCCCGTTCCGCGGCTTCTCGCCGGGTAGTTAGGTACTGTTTGCCGCCCCCCGTGGCGGCGATTCAACGTGGCCAGCCGTAACAAAACCCGTCGATAAACCCGCCCCGAGTCAGCCGGGAGCTGCTCGCAAACGCCCCGCCCATGGGCTCGTTCAGGGTTTTTCCGCACACTGGCACGGAATATGCGCGGTCGTGAGTGTTGAACGGCCGTTCCAGGCAGGAGCGGTTGGCTGGCCAGGACGGCACGGTAGCCCCCCTTCATCCTTTCGAGAGCGCACATGAACAAGAATAAAACCCTGCTCGCCCTCTGCATCGGCGCTGGCCTGATGGTCTCTGGTAATGTCCAGGCTGGCTGGTTCGGCTCCTCGGGTTATACCCAGACCCGCTACCCAGTGGTGCTGACCCACGGCATGCTGGGCTTCGACAGCATCCTCGGCATCGACTACTGGTATGGCATTCCAGCGGCCTTACGGCGTGACGGCGCCAGTGTCTATGTCACCGAAGTCAGCCAGCTCAACACCTCGCAGGCGCGTGGCGAGGAGCTACTGGAACAGGTCGAGGACATAGTCGCCATCAGCGGCAAAGCCAAGGTCAACCTGATCGGTCATAGCCATGGCGGCCCGACCATTCGCTATGTCGCCGCAGTCAGCCCCCACCTGGTCGCTTCCGCCACCAGCGTCGGCGGTCCGCACAAAGGCTCGGCCACCGCTGACTTTATCCGCCAGATTCCGCCGGGTTCCGCCGGCGAAGCGCTGGTGGCGGGCATCGTCAACGGCCTCGGCGCGCTGATCAATTTCCTCTCCGCCAGCAACAGCACCACACCGCAGAATGCCTTGGGCACCATCGAATCGCTCAACAGTGTCGGCGCCGCGAAGTTCAACGCCCAATACCCGCAGGGCATTCCCACCAGCGCCTGCGGCGAAGGCGCCTACAGCGTCAATGGCGTGCGCTACTACTCCTGGAGCGGTACCAGCCCGCTGACCAACTTCCTCGACCCCAGCGACCTGCTGACCGGCGCCGCTTCGTTGACCTTCAAGGGCGAAGCCAACGACGGCCTGGTCGGCCGTTGCAGCTCCCACCTGGGCAAGGTGATTCGCGACAACTACCGCATGAACCACCTGGACGAAGTGAATCAGACGTTCGGCCTGACCAGCCTGTTCGAGACCGATCCGATCAGCGTCTACCGCCAACATGCCAACCGCCTGAAAAACGAAGGCCTGTGACGGACTGCCGGGCCCTCGGGCCCGGCTTGCTGGCAGCCCGTTACCCGAACCGTGAAACCCTTGCCGTGAAGAAAGCCCTACTGCTGTTCCCGTTGTTGTTCGTCACCTGCGTGGCATTGATGCTGTACCTGCGCCCAGTCGACCCCGCGTTACCGCTAACCGCTACACCTGGCCCCCTGAGCACCGCCGCGCCGTTGCCAACAGCGGTACCCACGGCTGCCGCGCCCCAGCCCCTCCAGCTCGGCGCACCGCTCACCCCCATGCCGGCCTCGTTCGGCGGGACCCAAGTCGACGGTGTCTTTCATCTGGACGCGGCGGGCAACCTGCTGATCAGCGAAGATATCCGGCGCATCTTCGATTATTTCCTCAGCGCCGTGGGCGAAGAGTCACTCGAGCAGAGTGTTGAACGCCTGCACGCCTATATCACCGGCCAATTGGCGGAACCGGCTCGGCAGCACGCCATGCAACTGCTCGAGCAGTATTTGCGCTACAAGACCGAGCTGGTGGACCTGGAGCGGGATTTACCGCAGATCAGCAGCCTCGACGCCCTGCGCCAACGGGAAGCCGCCGTCCAGGCGCTGCGCGCACGCCTGTTCAGCCGCGAGGCCCATGAGGCTTTTTTTGCCCGCGAGGAAGGCTACAACCAGTTCACCCTGCAACGCCTGGCCATCCAGCAGGACAGCAGCCTCGACGCCCAAGGCAAAGCCCTGGCTGTCGACCGCTTACGTGCTGGACTTTCGCCGGCGCTGCAAGACAGCCTGCTGCCGCAATTGCAGGCCGACCTGCGCAGCCAGACGGCGCAACTGCAAGCCAGGGGCGGCAACCCGGCGCAACTGCGCGAGCTGCGTCAGCAATTAGTCGGTGCCGAGGCCACCCAACGGCTCGAAGCCCTGGATGGCCAGCGGCAAAGCTGGAAGCGTCGTATCGCGCTCTACCATGCCGAAAAAACCAGCATCGAAGGCAACCCTGGCCTGAGCGCGGCCGACAAGGCCACCGCGATCCGGGTGCTGGCCGCGGAACAGTTCGATGAACGCGAACGTTTACGCCTGGACGCCGCCCAGGAACTCGCCACGGTGCGCCAGCAAGCCAGCCCTTGAACGCAAAAAGCCCGCACGAGGCGGGCTTGTCGACGAGGGCAGGCTCAGCGGGCCAGGCGTTGATCCAGCGACAGCTTGCCCGCACCCTCAATCACCAGCGCCACGCTGATGGCCAGCAGGACCAGGGCGTACTCATAGCCGTTGGCGCTCATGAAAAAGCCATTGACCAGGTGCACGCTGAAGATCGCCACCAACATGGTCACCCCAAGGGCGGCGGCGGCCGGCCTAACCAGCAAGCCGATGACCAGCGCCAAACCGCCGAAAAATTCCGCGCTGCCCGACAGCAACGCCAGCTGATAGCCTGGCGTCAGACCGATGCTCTCCATCCACTGCCCCACCCCTTCGAGGCCGTAGCCGCCGAACCAGCCAAACAATTTCTGGGAGCCATGCGCCGCGAAGGTCAGGCCGGTGACGATACGCAACAAGGTGATGCCCAGGCCGGCGCGCGTCGAGAGCAGGGTGGTAAAGAGGGTGTTCATGGGCAGCAGTCCTTGTGTTGATGAGGTATGGGGACAGCTTAAATCATTTTATTAATAATGAAATCGCAATTATTCGGCAAAAACAATCTAGTAATTAGATCACTTAGTCGAGGTAAGGCTTTTACCTCCGGGCTCGAGGCGGGTGCGCTCGCGGTCGTAGGCCAGGTAATATTTGTTCACGCTGCTGACATAGGTGACTACCGCCATGCCCAGTTGCTCCATGGCGATGCGTTCCACTTGAAAAAACCACTGGTTGGCGTTCAGTCCACGCCGGCGCGCCTCGGCTCGCAAGCTCTGCACCCGCTGCGGACCCAGGTTATAGGCGGCCAGTACGAAGGCGAGCCGCTCGCGCTCGTTGAGCTGAGCGCTGCTGAAATACGTGCGCCGGATCATGGCCAGGTACTTCGCGCCCGCCTGCACATTGTTATCCAGTTGCTGAATACCGCCGACGCCGACACTGCGCGCCGCCGCCGGGGTGATTTGCATCAGTCCGGTGGCCCCGTTGGCGCCGCGGGAGGCCGGATTGAGCGTGGACTCCTTGAACGCCAGGGCCGCCAGGGTTAACCAGTCGAAATCCTGTTGTTGCGCGTGGCGCTGCAGCACCGGCCTGACCCGCTCCAGGCGCTGGCGATCGGCGCGGCCGAGCGGGTTGTGCACCCGGTACAGGCGTCGGTAGACCCGCTGAAACACCGCATCCTGGTCGGACGGGTTTTGATAGCCCTTGAGGAAGCGATCGATGCTGGCCCGCAGCATCGGCGCATCATGACTGACGAACCAGCCTTGGTCGCCTTCGCGGGACAGCACCAAGTGACGGTCGACGCGCAACTTCGGCATGACCTTGGCCCAACGTTCGGCGATCGGCTGCTCGACCGCCGTAAGGCTGAAAATGCCCGCCTGCACCATCTCCAGGACATCCTCCACTGCCAGGCTGGGATCGATCCACTCGATGACCATGGGCGCCAATTTGCGCTGCGCCAGTTGCTGGTTGACCTCGCGCAAGGCTTCGGCGACCGCGCTGCCAACCGGCAGGGCGAGGCTGCGACCGGCGAGCTGATCGAGGCTGCGGTAGCGGCGGTCGCCTTTGCGGGCCACCACGACCAAGGGCACATCGGGATAGATGGCGCTGCTGGCGCTGAGGTTCTGGGCACCGCGTACCGGCAGCAGCTCACCTGGGGCGATCAGGTCCCCCTCGCCCCGCTGCAAGGCGGCCACCAACTGATCCTTGGCCATGGGAATGATCGTCAACCGCAGACTGCGGCCATCCCGGGCATTGCGGTTGAGGTACTGCACAAAGGCCTGCAAGCGCTGGTGTTCCACCCCGAATGCCTGGCCCTTGACCTCGCCTGAACTGTTGCGGCTTTGATTCAGCAGGACCCGCAACTCACCGCTGCTACGGATTTGCGCCAGGTCACGGCTGGCCGTCGGCCAGCTCTGCGCGGGGCCCACCACACGGGCCTGCGCCGGCAGCGCCAACAGCAGGCCGAGCAGCAGCATCAGCACACGGCTCATCGCCCCGGCGCCCGCCAAAAGCCGCCGCTTAGCACTGCCGCAGGCCGACAGCGCCCACCGAGCGCGGCGACCCGAGGCGTCTCCCTGCGCACCAAAAATCCACTCAAGTGGCTGTTATGCTTGGTTTTTCTGATAAATAGTCGACTCTGATATGCTGAATGCCGGATTCCCGAGGTAGCACCATGCAACTCATCGACATCGGCGTCAATCTGACCCACCCCAGCTTCGAGCAGAAGCATGAAGCAGTCCTCGCTCGTGCCTATGCCGCCGGCATCTGCCAACTGGTGCTGACCGGTACCAGCCTGCCCGGCAGCGAGCAGGCCCTGGCCCTGTGCACACGGCTGGACCCGGGCGGCGAACGGCTGTTCAGCACCGCCGGCGTCCACCCCCACGATGCCAGCCAGTGGACCAGTCAGAGCGCGCAGCACCTGCGGGCCCTGCTGGAGGTCTCCTCGGTGCGTGCGGTCGGTGAATGCGGGCTGGACTTCAATCGCGACTTTTCACCGCGCCCCCAGCAGGAGAAAGCCCTGGAGGAACAACTGGCGCTGGCCGCCGACTTGCAGCTGCCGGTTTTTTTGCATGAGCGCGACGCCGATCAGCGCCTGCTGGCGATTTTGCGGGACTACCGTGACCATTTGCCCGCGGCGGTGGTGCACTGTTTCACCGGTGATCGACGGGCTCTGTTCGGCTACCTCGACCTGGACCTGCATATCGGTCTGACCGGCTGGATCTGCGATGAGCGCCGCGGCACCCACCTGCAGCCACTGGTGCGAGAAATTCCGGCTGGCCGGCTGATGCTGGAGAGCGATGCGCCCTTCCTGCTGCCCCGCACCCTGCGGCCCAAACCCAAGGACGGCCGTAACGAGCCGGCCTTCCTGCCCGAGGTGCTGCGCGAGGTAGCCCTGCATCGCCAGGAGAGCGAGTCCAGCCTGGCCAACCATACCAGCGCCTGCGCCCGAGCCTTCTTCGGTCTGCCAGTGCTGCCCGACGCGCCGCTCGACGACCATTGAACCGCGCAACTGCCGGCTACCGTCACCCAGGCGCCGGCTGACCGACCCAGGCATTGATCCGGATCAAGGTTCAGGACGGGGGATTGCGCGAGGCTAGTGGCCTCTTGCCAATATCGACCTTCGCCACGGGCTCACTGCATACCATGGGCAATTGGATTCGCGATCTTTCCCTGAAATACAAGTTCTGGGCTGTCAACGCGGTGGCCTTCGTCACCACCCTGCTGCTGGTGCTGTATGCCCTGCAAGCCGAGCATCAGGCGCGAATCGGCGAGGCACAATCCCGTGCCCAGGCCCAGGCGCGGATGCTGATGGCATGGCCGCCCGGCCTCCCGTTCCCGGCGCAACCTTCGCTGGTGGCATTCACCTCGGGTGACAGACCGTCCTTGCCCGACGACGTGGGGCAGCACCTGAGCCAAGCCAGCGGCTGGGTGGCGTTACCCTACGATGCATTTTCCCAGCAGTCGGTCTTGATCGGTGCCCAGATGCTCGACCTGGGCCAGGATCGACGCCTGGCGGTATTGGCCCACGCGCCCAGCCTGCGGCAGATGTTCAGTGAACGCGCACCCGGCTATGCGCTGGTCGTCGCGCTGCTGATGCTGTCGCTGCTGGGGGCCTCGCAATTGCTGATCCGCTTTCTACTGACCCACCTCAACACGCTCAAGGACGTTATGTTGCAGGTGGAAAAAAGCGGTGACCTGGCGGCACGGGTACCGCTGGATTGCCGCGACGAGGTGGGACAGATGGCCACCGCGTTCAATGCCATGCAGGCAGGCTACCAGCGCGTGGTCGGCCGCGTGGCGGAAGTGGCGGGCCACCTGGACAGCGGCGCCGACCAATTGGCCTCGAGCATGCACCAGGTACGCCAGGGCATGCTCGCGCAACAAAGCCAGAGCACGCAGGCGGTCAGCGCCATTCAGGCGATGTTCGCCACCGCGCAGCAGATCGCCCAGCACACCCGTGATACCCGCGATCGCTCACGAAACGTCGAAGACCTGGCCCGCAGCGGCCAGCAGGAGGTCAGCCGAGTCGCCCAGTCCATTGCCGAATTGTCCGGCGGCGTACAGCAGACCGCACAGATGATCGAGCGCCTGGCGGTCGACAGCCAGACAATCAGCGGCGTGGTCGGTGAAATCCACGGTATCGCCGAGCAGACCAACCTGCTCGCCCTGAATGCCGCCATCGAGGCCGCACGTGCCGGCGAAATGGGCCGCGGCTTCGCAGTGGTGGCCGATGAGGTGCGTAACCTGGCCAAACGAGTCCAGGCCTCCACCGCCGAAATCTCCCGGATGATCGCCGCGCTGCAAGGTGGCACCCGCGACGCGGTGGAATTCATGCGCGAGAGCTCGGCAGATGCCGACCGCTGCGTTCGGCAAGCCGACCAGGCGGGGCAGGCCCTGCTGACGATCAGCGCGGCCGTGACGCAGATGCGCGAAAGCAACACTCAAATTGCCGCGGCCGCAGAGCAACAGAGCCAGGTCGTCGAGGGGCTCAACCGCGCCGTCGCAGGAAGCCGCGACGTCACCGAACAGACGGTATTGCGCAGCACCCATTCGGCCGCCACCAGCGGCGAACTGGCGGCGCTGGCCGCCGACCTCACCAGCGCCATTCGGCAACTGCGGCTCTAGGACCTCTGGACACGCGCCACACGCGCCGTGTCGCCGCGAAAAATAGCCCCAGGGATGCCGGTACCCTGCCATTGCGCAGGCACGGATTGTGGCGGTGGAGGGCTGATGATCCGCAGAACGCCCACAGGCCCTAGGCAGAGCGCTGTCGCGTTCAGTCGAACACGGTCACCGTCTGCCGGCTGATCGCCAGCAGCTGTCCATCGGCCGTCCACAATGCCGAGGCGATATGCCCGTAGCCGTCACAGGCATGTTCGATCTGCGCCCGGTATTGGCACCAGTCCAGGGTCGTCAGCATCGGGGTGGGTTGCACGAACTCGATGGTCCAGGTCAGCGAACTGCCCGGCGCGGGCTCCCGCAGGTGGGCCAGCACCGCCGGCGGCCAGGCATCCACCAACGCCAGCAGATGGGCCTCATCGACCGGGCGCGCAGCCTCATCGGCCTGGGCGCGCAAGCGCACCCAACCGGCCATCTCCCGGGCCGGATTGGCCGTGAATGGCATCCCGCCTTCTGCCCAGCGCATCGCCAAATGGCGGGTAAACTCCGGTGTGACGCCTTGCATATAGGGCAGTTCGGCGCAATCCTCGAGCGCTTTCAGGGCCGGTGCCGGGAGCGCCGGGACCCGCACATTTGACAAGCGAGGTGCGCCAAAACTGCCCTGCACCAGCGTCACTACCTGGCCCTGTTGCACCGCGCGCCCCAGCACCTGGCTGACCGCCTTGCCTTCGCGCAACACCTCAACTTCGACACTCAGCGGCACATCGACCAGCATCGGACCGACGAAGGTAATGGCCAGCGAGCGCACGGGACGGCCAGCCGGCACTTTGGCCTGCATGGCCTGATATACCAGCGCCGCCGCCAGGCCGCCAAAACCGGCGCGCCCCTGTCCCCAACTAGCGGGTACTGTTACCTCTGATGTGCTGCCAGCGGCCTGCATCAGCTCGAAGAAGGACATGAGCGCCTCGCATACGGAATCCAGTAGCCATCTTACGGCATCGTGCTTGCAAAGCGTGAGAGCCAGGCGCAGGGCACACTGGTCAACCGGGTGGTGTTTCGCCCCGCACATCTTGGCCCGGGCGCATCAGGCGCCAAGGCAGGGCCGTACGCAGGCGCTTGAGCAGGTGACGCAACTCCGCTACAGAGCCGGTGCTGCCCGCGTAGCGCTGCGCTTCGAATGCCTGGGCAAAGGCATTGATGGCGGCAGCCTGGGACGGCAGCCGCAGCACCGCACGCGCCGCGAATGCCCGAGGCCCCTCGCCGGGGCTACGCCACACACCCTGCTGTGCCAGCAACCGTTCGAAACGCAGGAACAGCCGCTGCTGCATATCCTTCGGACGCGCCCAAGGCCTGAATAAAAACAACGCCACCAGCCCCAACAACAAGGCACAGCCACCCACCATCATGGCCGCAAGCAAGCGACTATCCCGCTGGCCGAACCAGCGTTGCATCAGTCCCGACTGTTGGTCGAACTGGTAACCGAGCACCCATCGATCCCAACCGTAGTTGATATCGTCCCAGTGCTTCTGCAGGTTATTCAGCCAACCGAGTTTGCGGTAACGCAACGCCGCGAACGGTGAATCCTGTAAGAAACTTTCCTCATCGACCAATGCCTGCTCGAGTCCCTGTTCAATACGCTGCGGCGCCACTTGAAAGGTGGGATCGATCGTGGTCCAACCCTGTTGCGGCCGCCAATACTCCACCCACGCATGGGCGTCGAACTGACGCACCTGGACATACTTGCCGGCGTTCGCCACCTCTCCGCCCTGGTAGCCGGTGACCACTCTCGCCGGAATACCGGCGGCGCGTAAAACGAACGTCATGGCACCCGCGTAGTGCTCACAGAACCCTCGGCGCGTCACAAAGAGAAATTCATCGATACTGTCGTCGCCCAGCCTGGGGGGTTTTAGGGTGTAGACAAACGGCTCACGGTTGAAATGTTGCAGCAGGGCCGCAACCAAAGCCTCGGCCTGTGGATGCTGGGCCTTAAGCTCGGCGGCCAGCTGTCTGCTGCGTGGATTGCCTTGAATAGGTAGCTGCAGCCCTCGACGCGACAGGCGAATGGAGGCGTCGGGTTCACGTAGCACCTCCGGCCAGGAGGTGACTTGGTAGAACAGCGAAGTCTCCACGGGGCGTCGACGCTCCAGTCGAAAGTCGCTCATTTGACGGGTCTGATCCAACTGCGTTTCGGCCACATCGAGGCTGTACAGCCAGGGACGTGAACTGGGCTGCATGACGATGCTATAGCGCAGCGCCGAACCACGCTTGTCCCAGGCGGGTACACCGGCGAGCTGCGCCAGCGAGGACTGCGACCAGCGCCGACCGTCGAAATGCTCCAGGGTCAGCGCTCGCCAATACAGGTCGCGGCGATCAGGCAGGGGTCCATCGAAGCTGGCACGGAACACCAGCTCGGGGGATAGGCTCAATTGCGCAATATCACCGGGGCTCATGCTGTCGGACAAACCGACCTGAGCTTTATTGCTCGGAAGGGGCATGGACCAGATCGGTCCTAGGCGTGGAAAAAAGAGAAACAGCAACACCATCAGCGGCGCTGCCTGCAGCAGCAAGCCAGTTGCCAGGCGCAAGGTCGGCCAGGGCCTGGCGGCAAACGCACTCTGCTGCAAGCCAATCAACGCTGCCAACAAGCCTATGACCGGAAGCACGCAGTACAGCGCCATAAGCATGCTGTCATTGAACAGAAATCCTATGGTGATTGCAAAGAAGCCCAGATAGATCAGTACCAACGCGTCGCGACGCGTGCGCATCTCCAGCAATTTCAACAGGAATGCGGCAATCAGCAACACCGTGCCAGCGCTCAAACCGAGCAGGCTGCCATGGGAAAAAAACACACCGATACAGACCAGTACCAATAAGCTGCCCTTGACCCAACTCGAGGGGTACCCGGCGCGCATACGGAATATCTGGATTCGCCACCCCGCACAACCCAGCCAGAGTGGCACAACCCACAGCGGCAAGTGCAATAGGTGCGGTAGTACCACCAGCACTTGGGCGACCAATAGCCAGAGCAAGCTGATACGCGGAATCGCGATCATGCCTGGCTCCCGAACAGTGCCAGGGCGCGCAGGCAGGCCTGGCGATGGTCGCCTCCAGACGCGACAACCGGGTCCACGCCGGGTAAACGCAGCGCAAAGGGCTGCCCGCGCGCCGACAGCTGCAGTACCCAGTGACAGAGCAGCGATAGCCGGCTCTCGGTCTCACCATCCAATACGTCGAAATCCAGGTACAGGTCACCTCCAGATAACGCCACAAACTCCTTAACCAGTAAACCGTGACCGCGTGAGTAGGCTTTCCAGTGCAGTCGGCGCTTGGAGTCTCCCGGTTGATAGGCCGTCAGGCCCTGGAAGTCGTCTACCCCGCGCACACGCGATTGCTCGCCGGGATCTGCATCCTCCTCGCCCCCGTGACTCATTGGTAAATCGCCGGACCGCGGGCGAGGATAGACCAGCACCGCCTGATCCAGATCGACCCAACTCCAAGCCACTAACAGGCCCAGCGGAAAACGACTTTCCACCCTTAAGCGCGGCGGCCGCAACCAGCCTCGGCGCGGAGCGGGCAAGGTCAACTCGCACTCTTTCAACTGCAGCGCATCAAGATCCACGGCCTGCAATGGCGCCGGTGGCCAGCCAAAAGCAATGGCCTGATGGGCACGCCCGGCACTTTCCAGGTAGAGACGAAAACTGGCCTGCTCCCCGACAAAGACCGCATTACCGCCCCCCGCTTTCAGCACCAGACCAGCCAAATTGCGGTAGGTGTGCAAAATGGCCACCACATAGACCGATGCCAGCAGGAATGTCAGGCCGTATGCCAGGCTGTTCTGGTAGTTAATCGCCGCCAGCAACATCAGTAGCAAGGCCAGGATAAATGCCCCCCCAACCCGTGAGGGAATAATAAATATCCGACGCTGGGTGAGTTCCACACGTGCAGCAGGGGGGATACGCCGAACCAGCCAGCGGTTCCAACGGGCTTTGAGCAAACCACTCACGTTAGAGCTTCCTGAGCGTACGGATAACGCCGGCGGCGTGCTGTCAGGCCAGGCATGCCGGACGACCAGCATGTGACTCGGTACACCGGAAGGCTCACAGCGCGGGCACCTCGCGCAGCAGCCATTGCACCAGCGAACCACCACTTTGCCCGACCGAATCGGCCCGTTCGCGCAGCCGATGGCCCACGACGGAGGGCAGGACCACCTGCACGTCTTCGGGAATCACATAGTCACGCCCGGCTAAAAAAGCCCAGGCGCGGGCCGCGGACAACAGCGCCAAGCTGGCCCGCGGTGACAGCCCGGAGGCGAATTGCGGCTGCGTACGGGTCGCTTCCACCAGGCGCAAGACGTACTCGACCAGCGCATCGCTGGCGCGCACCTGGGGGATTTCGACTTGCAGCTTTCTTAGCTCGACATGGCTGAGCAATGGCTCCAGACGCGGCAACAATGCGCGGCGCGATTCGCCCAGTAACAAGGCCTTCTCCGCGGCCTTGCCCGGGTAGCCCAATGACAGGCGCATAAGGAAACGGTCGAGCTGGGACTCGGGCAAGGCAAAGGTGCCCCCCTGGCTCACCGGGTTTTGCGTGGCGATCACGAAAAACGGCTCAGGCAACGGACGGGTTGCGCCCTCGATGGTCACCTGGCCCTCTTCCATGGCCTCCAGCAAGGCACTCTGGCTTTTCGGCGTGGCGCGATTGATCTCGTCCGCCAATACCAGCTCGGCAAAGATCGGACCCGGATGAAAAACGAACAACCCGCTGTCCTTGTCGAACACCGAGGTGCCGAGGATATCGCCGGGCAGCAAGTCCGAGGTGAACTGGATGCGTTGAAAGCTCAGGCCCAGGACCTTGGCCAGGGCATGGCTGAGCGTTGTCTTGCCCATGCCAGGCAGGTCTTCGATCAGCAAATGCCCACGGGCCAGGAGACAGGTCAACGCCAATCGCACCTGGGGCTCCTTGCCCAGCACCACCTGATTGACGGCCTGCAGAACCGCATCCAATTTTGCGCGCATGTAACTCTCCTCGAGACAGACTCGGGATGCTACTGCGACGAGCCGCGACGGGATAGTCTTGGCAATCTTTGCTGACTAAAGTTGTGGGCTTGGCCTTGCTATGGGATTCAATCGGCAAACAGCAGGCTCTGATCAGGGCTTCAACGCCCGGCGCGGGATTCACGAATGTAGAAGCGTGCCTTCTCGGCCTTGCGGGTGCAGCCTTCGAACGCCTCGAACTGCTGCTGGGTCTTCGCACCGGTCAGCAACGACAGCGCCTTGGAATAACTGACGGTCCCGGCGAAGCCCTCGGCCTTGGCGATATCCAGCTCACGCCAGGCGGCGTCCAGCTGACTCCCGCAGCTCTGGCGGTAGGCAGTCCGCCCTGCGCAACCGCCTAACAACAGCGCCATCAGGAACAGGCAGGTCCAGGCTTTCATCGGTTTTTCCTCGTTGAACAGGGCAAGGCTGAAGCACCAGCGCCTGCCTAAGACGACTGGATCCGGCGAAAGTGCCCGGGGTGCCTGACAGGCAGAAGCGGCCGGCGCCCCCCCTGGCAACTGTCAACGCCCAGGCTTGAGGGCCGCCTGGCAACCTGCACGGCGCCCAGGGACAGCATGAGCGATCTCGCGTTTGTGATCGGCTTGGCGTTTGCGGTCAGACCTCAGGTCGCGGCTAGCGTACGCAGGGCAGCGATCAAATGCGCGATCTGCTCCGGGCGGGTGGTCAGCGCAGGGGTGATACGGATGCACTCGCCACAGGCCACCGTCTGGCGCAACACGGTAAAGATCCCGAACCGGTCGCGCAGCTGCTCGACCATGGCTTGCTGGTACGACTGCCGGGAAAAACGCAGCGCCGTGATGCCGCAGTACAGCCGTGGATCGTCAGGGGTCAGCACCTCGATCCCGCGATCGGCCCGCAGGGCATTGACCCAGAGGTCGCGCAGGTACCGCAAGCGCGCCCCTTTGACTGCGGCGCCGCCAAGGGCCGCATGTTCCTCCAGGGCCAGTGGCAGGGTCATCAACGCCGGAATGTTAGGGGTGCCATAGGGCGCCCGGGAGCGGATGTCATCGGAGGGGTAACGCGTGTCGGCCATGTCGGGATCGATGCGCGACAGCCGCGCTTCGGCGACATAGATAAAGCCCAGGCTCAGGGGAGCGCCTATCCACTTGTGCAGGTTGAAGGCGGCAAAAGGCACGCCCAGCTCCGCCAGCTTGAAATCGATCTGCCCCAGTGAATGGGCGCCGTCGAGCAGCACATCGATCCCCCGCGCGGTGGCCTCGCAAGCGATAGCCTGGACTGGCAGGACCAGCCCGGTGCGGTGGCTGACATGGGTCAGGACGATCAATTTCAGCCGTGGATGGCGCTCGAACAGCTGGATGTACGCCTGCAGCAGGCTGTCGTGACTGGCCGGATGGGCATGCACAACCCGTATCAATTCGATGCCACGCTGCTCCACCAACCACTGCAGTCCGCTTTGCACGCTGTCATATTCAAGATCGCTGAACAGTACCTGATCACCCGGTCGCAACCGATTGTAGTTTCGGATCAGGCTGTGCAGCGATTCGGACGCACTGCGGGTCAGTGCGATGCAACGGGCGGAGACCCCGAGCGAGCGCGCCAAGCCATCGCGGATTTGTTGGTGCTCCTCGGCGTCGAAACGCTCGCGCACATACAAGCTATTGCTGCGGTTGACCTGCTCGATCGCCTGTTGATAACGGGCCAGCACGCTGCGGCTCATCCGCCCGAAATAGCCGTTCTCCAGGTTGATCAACCGATCGTCCGGGTCGAACCCCCGAGCAAATTCCCCCCAGAACGCCTCGTCCCGGGCCAATGGCATTTCCGACATGCGGCACTCCTTGCTGTGGCTCAACGCTCAGCGCGATGCCCGGTCCCGCAGGTACGCCAGGACCTCCGCCGGGTCACCGACGAACTCGATGCGTTCTGCCTTGCTGTCGCGCTGGTAGGCATACATGGGGTCATAGTATTCGCGCAGCAGGCCCTCGATCCAGTCGCGGTGCAGGTGCACCTCGCCACTGCGCAACTGCTGCTCCAGGGCGGTCTCGAGCAGCGCCGAGAACCGCTGGTAACGCTCGCCCCCCAGGCGCTTGAGAATATTGCTCAAGCCCTGCCGCAAGCGCTCGGCGAACGCCGCAAAACCCAGTTCCTCACCCTGCACGACGATAAATTCGGCGCTCAGCTGGCAGACATAGTCCTCGAGAATGCGGCCGACCCGGTGGTCGAAACTGTCCTCCAGCCACACCAGGGGGTAATGTTTCATGCCATGGTGCAGCGCCAGCGGCAGCGAGCAGCTGCCCACGGTGCGGCCCTCGTCCTCCAGCACGAACTGCTCGATGCCCCGCGCGCGTTTCTTCAGGACATCCACTGCCAGGGCATTCTCGAAGGCGATCTGCGGCGGTTGCGCGGTGGCGCGCTTGCCGAAACTGGAGCCTCGATGATTGGCGTGGCCTTCCAGGTCCAGGCCGTTGTCCAACTGGGCGATGACCTCTGTCTTGCCGGTGCCGGTCAAGCCGCCGAGGACCACGAAGCGGCACTCGGCGATCGCCGCCTCGCTGGTCTGCAGCAAAAAGCCGCGCATCGCCTTGTAGCCGCCCAGCACCCGTGGGAAGTCGATACCCGCCTCGCTCTTGAGCCATTGCTGGACGATCTGCGAACGCAGGCCGCCGCGAAAACAATAGAGATAACCCTCGGGATGGCGCCTGGCGAATGCGGCCCAGGCCTCGATTCGTTCAGCCTTGAGCGCCCCGCTGACCAACTGATGGCCCAGGTCGATCGCCGCCTGCTGCCCCTGTTCCTTGTAACAGGTCCCCACCCGCTGACGTTCGCTGTCGTTCATCAAGGGCAGGTTGCACACCCCGGGAAAGGCGCCCTTGGCAAACTCAACCGGCGCGCGCATGTCCATCATCGGGGTGTCGTCGAGAAACAGTTCGCGGTAATGCTCGGTATTGTCGCGCATCAGATCACCTCGACCGCGTACCCCTGTCGCGCCACCAGCTGGCCGATCGGCGCCAGGTCGAGCCCCAGCTCGGCGGCGACGGCAAGAAACTCTGCCTCGCCCTCCTCGCACACCGCCACCAAGAGTCCACCGCTGGTCTGCGGGTCGCACAACAGCTGCTGCTGCATGACGGACATGGGCGCGATCTTCTCACCGTAACTGTCGAAATTGCGCAGCGTGCCACCGGGCACACAGCCTTGCTCGAGGTAGTAAGGCACGCTGGCCAGGCGCGGCACCGCGGCAAACTCCAGACGCGCACTCAACTGGCTGCCCTCGGCCATTTCCACCAAATGGCCGAGCAGGCCGAAACCGGTCACATCGGTCATGGCCAGCACCCCGGCCAATTTGCCGAAGCGGCTACCGGGCGTATTGAGGGTACACATCCAGTCCCGCGCCACGCCGCTGTCCTCGGGGCGCAACTTGCCCTGTTTTTCCGCGGTGGTGAGGATGCCGATACCCAGCGGCTTGCTCAGGTACAGGCGGCAGCCGGCACGCGCGGTATCGTTACGCTTCATATGCCGACGTTGCACCACGCCGGTCACCGCCAGGCCGAAGATCGGTTCCGGCGCGTCGATCGAGTGTCCACCGGCCAGGGGGATGCCCGCCTGGGCACAAATCGCTCGACCGCCGGCAAGCACCGCACCGGCCACTTCCGGCGGTAACAGGTTGATCGGCCAACCGAGGATGGCGATGGCCATCAGCGGGTCGCCTCCCATGGCATAGATATCGCTGATGGCATTGGTCGCCGCGATTCGACCGAAATCATAAGGGTCGTCGACGATCGGCATAAAAAAATCGGTGGTGGAGACCACCCCGCGCTCGTCGTCCAGGGCATAGACCGCCGCGTCATCCCGGGAGGCGTTGCCGACCCAGAGCTTGGGATCCAAGGCCTGGGTGCCACTGCCCGCCAGGATCTGGTCCAGCACCTTGGGCGAGATCTTGCAGCCACAGCCTGCACCGTGGCTGTACTGGGTCAGGCGGATGGGCGGATTCATGCTGGGACCTCGTTGGATTCGGTGGCGGACGCCGATTCTAGCAAACCCCGGCCTTGGCGCCCGTGACGCCTGCGCGTATCGTCGGCGCACGACCTGAGGGGGACGGCTGCATGAATAAACGAATCGCCTTGGTACTGGGCTCCGGCGGCGCCCGCGGCTACGCCCATATCGGCGTCATCGAGGAACTGGAAGCGCGCGGCTATGACATCGCCTGCATCGCCGGCTGCTCCATGGGCGCCGTGGTCGGCGGAGTCTATGCCGCCGGCAAGCTGCCGGCCTACCGTCAGTGGATCGAAAGCCTGGACTACCTCGACGTGCTGCGGCTGGTCGACGTCAGCTTTCGCCTGGGCGCCATTCGCGGCGAAAAGGTTTTTGGGCAGATCCGCGACATTGTCGGCGAGATCAACATCGAGGACTTGCGCATTCCCTATACGGCGGTGGCCACCGACCTGACCAACCAGCAGGAGATCTGGTTTCAGGAAGGCTGTCTGCACCAGGCCATGCGTGCTTCGGCGGCCATCCCCAGCCTGTTCACCCCGGTGATGCAGGGCAACCGGATGCTGGTCGATGGTGGCCTGCTCAACCCGCTGCCGATCGTGCCGGTGGTGTCCAGCCACTGTGACCTGATCGTGGCGGTCAACCTCAACTCCACCACTCACAAGCATTATCAACTGCCAGTGATCGAGCGTCCGCCAGCAGCCAAGGGCCGCTTTGACCTGCTGATGAACTCCCTGGGCGCGCGCCTGCCGTTCCGGCGCAAACCGGGCGACGCGGGCCTGGACAACGAGGTGGCGCTGCTGGCGGAGCAACTGGCCGAGGCCGTGCCCAATCCCTGGCTGGACGAAACGCCGGCGCCACGGGTCGCCGAGGAGCGGACGGCGCCCCGTTCGGCCAGCGGCTCGGTGGTGATCGATGCCGTCGGACCGGCCTCGCTGCTGGACCTGATCAACCAGAGTTTCGAAGTGATGCAAACCTCCCTGGCCCAATACAAGATCGCCGGCTACCCACCGGATATCCTGATCAACGTGCCCAAGCGTGTCTGCCGCTTCTTCGAATTCTACAAGGCGCCGGAACTGATCCAGCTGGGTCGGCAGATCGCCCGCGACAGCCTGGACAAATACGAGGCCGATCCTCACTGAGGGGGAGCGACCCCGTACCGAGCGTCAAACGCACGGGCGGATGGCCAACCAGAAAAAAGCCCATAAACTGGGCTTTTTTTTGTTTCGCTGATTACTGCCAGTTGGCGGCTATCACCGTATTCAACTGCTCACGTTGGCTGATCGTCAAATCAAGCTCCGCACCCGCCGGCACGGCAAATGCCGCCATCGCATCCACCAGATTCTGCACCTGGCTGTCGAGCAGGGTTCGCCCCTCGGAGGTCTTGAACTGGTCGAGATGGAAGTCCGCGCCGGCATACCAGTTGCTGAGGATTGCCTTGTCATCGTGACCGATCAGACTGACTTCCAGATGGGCGCCGTTCTGACGGAACCAGAGGTCTTCTGCAGCTACCCCCTCGCCCAGCAGCAAGGTATCCAGGCTTGTCGGGGACAGGTCCTGGTTATCCAGCGTGTCCTGCTGTGCACCGCGGCCGAACAGATAGGTATCCGATCCCGCCCCGCCGACCAGCAGGTCGTTACCCGCGCCGCCTTGCAGGGTATCGTTGCCGTCCTTGCCCAATAGGGTATTGGCCGCATCATTGCCCTTCAGCAGATTGTCGCTGCCATTGCCGATGCCGTTGATCTGCGCGGAGCCGCTCAAGGTCAGATGCTCCAAGGTGGACATCAAGGTGTAGCTGACGCTCGACTCCACCGTATCGATGCCTTCGTTGGTCATCTCCGACACCTGGTCACCGACCGCATCCACCTGGTAGACATCATTACCCGTGCCGCCATAGAAAGTGTCGTTGCCCGCGCCCCCCAGTAGCCAGTCATCACCCGCTGCACCGTTGAGGTTATCGTTGCCGGCACCGCCGTAGAGCGAGTCCTGACCGGTACTGCCTTGCAGGCTGTCATTGCCATCCTGGCCAAACAGCCGGTCATCGCCCAAGCCCCCGATCAGGCTGTTGGCTGCAGCGTTGCCGGTGATCTGGTTGTTCAAGGCGTTGCCGTAGCCACTGATGCTTCCGGCGCCGGTCAGGGTCAGGTTCTCGAAGTGGTTACCCAGGCTGAACGCGACACTGGACTCGACACTGTCGATCCCTTGGTCCGCGCTTTCCACCAGGATGTCCAGGGTCGAATCCACCTGGTAACGGTCGTCGCCCCCCTCTCCGCGCATCTCGTCATTACCGCCATCGCCCTGCAGCAGGTCGTTTCCGGCCCCCCCTCGCAGGTAATCGTTGCCCTCGCCCCCTTGCAGCCAGTCGTTGCCCAAATCGCCACTCAGGGTATCGTTGCCCAGCAGACCCGTCAGCAGATCATCGGTGGCATAACCCAACAGGCTGTCGTTGCCCTCCCCACCTTGCAGCAGCATCTGTTTGACCTGTTCCACCGACCACCGGGTACCATCGGCAAAACGGATTTCCTCGATCCGGAATTGGCTATTGCCATCGTTATGAAAATAATTGGCGACGGTGATCTTGTCGCTGCTGCCGTTGAGCGTCAGTACCAGGCCCAGGTAGGCATTGCGGCTTATCAGAATGTCGCCAGGGGCGATGTCGGCGGCAAACTCGATCGCGTCGACTTTTGCCGTGCTGTCGAGGTCGGAGTTCGACAGGTAATCCTGGCCCCAACCGCGGCCGAAGAAGTAGACATCGCTGCCCACCCCACCTTGCAGGTTGTCGTTACCTGCGCCGCCCACAAGACGGTCATCACCCTCACCGCCTTTGAGCGTGTTGGCGGCACCGTTACCCAGCAGCACATTGGTCAGCGCATTGCCCGTGGCGTCGAGGGCGGCGCTACCGGTCAGCGTCAGGTTCTCCAGGTTGCCCGCCAGGCTCAGAGACACACTGGACTCGACGGTATCTATGCCTTCCCCGGCATTTTCCAGCAAAGTGTCTGACAAACCCTCTACGACGTAGGTGTCATTCCCAGCGCCCCCACGCAGGGTGTCCGCGCCCTCCCCACCCAGCAGCCTGTCGTCACCCATGCCACCGTCCAGGCTGTCGTTGCCGGCGCCGCCTTGCAGCAGGTCGTTGCCTGCCAAGCCGCTGAGCTGATCGTTGCCCAGCCCCCCTGCCAGGGTATCTGCACTGTCAAAGCCCATCAGGTTATCGTTACCGTCGGTGCCCTGCAGGAAGGACGACCTGATCTGTTCGTAGGTCCAGACGCTGCCGTTGGCGAAGCGAATCTCCTGCAATTTTGAGCGATCGGTAAAATAGTCGTACAACCAAACATAATCGCTTGCACCCTTGAGGCTGAGTCTCAAGTTATTACCGCTGCGGCTGAAAGCGATATCTCCGGGGAGAATGTCGGCCGCGAACTCAATGACATCAACACTTCCGCTGGTGCTGTTTTCATTGTAAATATGATCCTTTCCCCAGCCGCGGCTGAAACGGTAAGTATCCCGGCCATTGCCGCCGTCCAGCACATCATCGCCGACTCCGCCCTCCAGGATATCGTTGCCGTCGCCACCCTGTATTTGATCGTCACCCGCGTCGCCTTGCAGCAGGTCATCGACCTGGCCGCCGGAGATATTGTCATTACCCAGGCCACCCTGCATATGGGTCTTGCCCCAGCCACCGCTGAGCCAGTCATGTCCATCGCCGCCCAACAGGGTGGAATTGCCGCCGCTGTAGGCATGCAGAACGTCACTGCCGTCTCCGCCGTCCAGCAGGCTATTGCCGCCGGACGAATGCAAGGTGTCATTACCGGTGCCACCGTACAGTTGATCGTCGTCATACTGGCCGTTGTCCACCAGATAGTCGTTCCCTAATCCCCCACGAAGGATGTCCTGCTCATAATCGTTGCCCACCAGAGTATCATTGCCAGAGGTGCCAATGATTTCCATATCTACTCCTTGAGTTATCAATAACTGGCCCAATACCACATTGCAAACCCGTCAGGGCATTACAATAACAATTAGTAAACAGGCACAAATTGGCGTAACTACTGCTCGACCAACAACAGAGACTGGCAGTCGCTGACACTGACTTAAACCAACTCACGTCATACTTGAGTGACCCAAGCACCCGCCTTTAGGGGCACCTGGGCATTCAGCCCCCGGGCACCGACCATTGAATATAGAATTAATCACGCACGACTAAACCAGCCGACCTTGTACGGTGATTAGCACTGTTAAAGCAGTTCGCGGCGCCGAGTCCCAACCTGGGGTAATACTACCTTCACGCCGATAAGCGCCTCCCCCCCAAAGTGTCAACCGCCGCCCAAGAACGAGGCTGGTCGGGACCGCGCGCCCGGTGCGGCGTGGCGACGAGGCGCGACCGAATCGAGGTGCGGTTAGAACACCGACCAACCGATGCGCGCCGAGAGTTTTTCCAGCGCTGCCATACCGGCCAGGGAATTGCCGGCGGCATTCAGTTCCGGTGACCAGACACACACGGTGAACTGGCCTGGCACCACCGCGAGAATGCCGCCACCGACCCCACTTTTGCCGGGCAGGCCGACCCGGTAGGCGAAGTTGCCGGCCTCGTCATACAGGCCACTGGTGGCCATCAACGCGTTGACCTGCTTGACCTGGCGTGCACTGAGCACTTGTTCGCCGCTGTGCAGGCAATACCCCTGGTTGGCCAGGAAACAGAACGCCCGGGCCAGATCGGCGCAGCTCATGCGCAGCGCGCAATGGTGGAAATAACTGCGCAGCACCGCATCGACATCGTTGTGGAAATTGCCGAAGGATTGCATCAGGTAGGCCATGGCGGCATTGCGCGCCCGGTGCTGGTATTCCGAACGGGCTACCACCTCGTCGGAATTGAGCTGCGGATTACCGCTCAAGCGCCGGACGAAATCACGCAGCGATTGCGCTGGAGAGGCGAACCGCGATTGGTTGATGTCGCAAATCACCAGCGCGCCGGCATTGATAAAGGGGTTGCGCGGCACACCACGCTCGAACTCCAGCTGAACCAGCGAATTGAAGGGCTGCCCCGAAGGCTCCTGCCCCAGCCGCTGCCAGATCTCCTCGCCGGAATGCTGAATAGCCTGCACCAGGCTGAAGACCTTGGAAATACTTTGGATGGAAAACGGCAGAGCGCCGTCACCGGCGCAGTAGAGTTCGCCATCGTTGCTGTAGACCGCGATGCCCAGCTGCTCGGCCGGCACCTTGGCCAGTGCGGGAATGTAATCGGCCACCTTGCCCTGGCCAAGCAGCGGTCTGACCTCAGCCAGAATCTCGTTCAACAGTTCCTGCATGACATCCTTCACCCGAGTCCACGCGGAGAATTTCCGCACTACCGCAGCTAGACGCTTATGCCGCGCCGAGCATCACAGTGCGGCGGTGCTCTACGCGCTGCGCAACCGCGAGCGACACCCCAATAAAAAAGCCCCGGCACGATAGCGTCGTGCCGGGGCTTGTGCAGCCGCTAGGGGTTACTCGGCTTCTTCGGTCTCGGCACTTTCGTCCGATTCGTCGGTGATGCCCGACTCGGCTTCTTCACCCTCATACTGTGCATCGGCATCCGCACCCGGCATGCCCGCAGCAGCACCTGGCGCCATGGCCGCCATCATGCCGATGAATTGTTCAAGCGGCATCTTGTTGCCGTTGAAGTCCACCTGGCCGTCGGCGTACTTGACGCTGGACACGATATCGTTGCCTTCGACGGTCGCCATCTGCGTGCTGACTGCCATCATGCCGGCCATTTCAGACATCTGCTCGGCTTCCTGGGCGACTGCCGCCGGATCGGCGCTGGGGTCCAGCACCGCCTTGGTGAGCACCACATCCTTGATCATCAATTTGGACACCGCCAGACGCGCATCCAGCGACGCCAGGATCTGTGTGGCCATCTCTTGCGGTGGCAATTCGAACGAAGTGGGTTTGTTCAGGCCCAGGCTCAGTTTGAAGCTGCTTTCGCCATTGGCGGTTTTGAACGCCAGGTTGTCCAGGGCCAGCACCGGCTTGCCGGCCAGCAGGGTGCCGAGGTCCGCCTCGAGCTTGGTTTTCTGCTCCGGTGTCAGGTCGAAGCTGGGATTGGCAGCGTCGTAATTGGCGGCCTCCAACTTACCCAGCAGTTCCTTATACAAATCGACCAGGCTCTTGACCGCCGCAATGTCGAGGTTTTTTAGGCTACCGGCCATTTTCATGGAGCCGATATCCTTGCCCGCATAGTTGAAACTGCCAACGTCGTAAGTGAATCCACCGGCGATGCCCGCGCTGCCTTCGCTCAGATGGCCTTTCTGCAGCAGATCCTTGATCAACAGCGGCTGTTGCTCAGGCAGCGTCACCTGAATCTGCTTCAGGCTGGATTCGCTGGTCCCCAGGTACAGGCCGGACGCGCCCAGCTCGGAGTTGTTGACCAGGCTCAGGCCGGAAAACTCGACATGGGTCTTGTCTGGGGCGGTAAACACCAGGCTGTCCATGCGGCCTTCGACATCCACCTGTTTTTTATCATCAGCCACCGCGACATCGAATTCCATCCCGGAAAACTTCAGCGTACCTTCGGCCTCAGTGATTTCCACCGGCTGAAATTGCAGGGTACCCGTGACGTCCTGGTTGTAACCCAGGTTGGTCGTGCCGGTCAGTGGCGAGGAGCCTTTGGTGGCAGCAAACCATTTTTCCACCAGGGGTGTCTTTTCCAGCTCGAAATTGCTTTTCGCCATGACTGGCAGCCACTTCAGGCTGACGAGGCGCGACAGCGGGAAAGGTCCGTGTTCCATATGGTCAACGAACAGTAATTCGCCGTCGACCGGGGTCCCTTCATCACCGTTCAATTTACCCGCAACCTTCAGGCGATAACGCGCGGTGCTGCTGAAAAAACCACGCTCCAAGGAGACCAGTTCAAGCGAGGGCGTAATACCGGTGCCCGGTAGCAGTGCTTTCAGCTCTTTATTGGCATCGCTGATCGAAGTGTTCAATACCGGCTCAAGCTTAGTGCCGGTATACCAGGCGCCGCCGGTGACAACAGCACCTGCAGCCACAACCAGACCAACAGCAATCCCTACTGACTTTTTCATGAAGAAACTCTAATAATTATGGGAAATGTTAAGTGTGTGCCGCAGACCCGTTCCGCCGATCAAGGGCCTACCGCTGGATCGGAAGGTTCTTCCGCCACCAGTGCCGGTTTCCGATCAGCCACCCAGTCATTGAGCAAGCTATAGGCCACCGCCAACAAGGTTGGCCCAAGGAACAAGCCCATGAATCCAAACGCCAGTATGCCGCCAAAAACCCCGAGCAGCACCACCACCAGCGGCAAATTGCCGCCACGGCTGATCAGGTAAGGTTTGAGGACGTTATCCACCCCGCTGATTATAAACATGCCCCAGATGCCAAGGAATATCGCAAAGCCATAATCCCCTTGCCAGAACAGCCAGGCGGTAGCGGGAACCCAGACCAGCGGCGGGCCCATGGGGATCAAACTGAGGATAAAGGTGAGAATGCCCAGGACCAACGCCCCAGGCACGCCGGCAATCAGAAAGCCCACCATGGCCAGAATGCCCTGGGCCGCCGCCGTACCTATGACCCCGTTGACCACCCGTTGCACTGTGCCCGACACCAGGCCGAGGTAGTGTTGCGCCCGATCCCCAATCAGTCGCTGCAGGAGGCTGAAGACAAACGCCGACAGGCGGGGACCATCTCGATAGAAGAAAAACACCAGCACCAGACTCAACGTCAGCTCCAACATGCCCCCGCCGATCTGCGCGCTGCGCGCCAGCAGCCAGTTACCCACCTGCCCCAGGTAAGGGCGAACCGAAGCGAACAGCGCGGCGCCCTGCTCGTCGATGGTCAGCCATAGGCGCAACAATCGCTCCCCGACCAACGGCAGGGACCCCAGCCAACCGGGCGGCGACGGAAGCCCGTCCACCTGCACATCCTTGAGAAAGACCGTGGCATCACGAATGTGGTCGGCCAAGTTGAAGCCGAGCCACACCAGGGGCACGGCCACCAACACCATCCAGCCCAGGGTCAGCAGGGCGGCGGCCGTGGTTTCCCGCCCGTTCAACCAGCGCGTCAGCAGGCGCATCAGAGGCCAACTGGCGAACGCCAGCACCGCAGCCCAGAACAGGGCCGACACAAAGGGCGCCAACACCCAAAGGCAGGCGCCGAGCAAGGCCAGCAGCAGAATCTGCGCCAGCAAGCGGTCATTATTCAACATAGGTATCGTCCATAAAGTGAGCAGCTGAGGACGCCGCAGCGCGCCCTCGCATCAGCGCAGCAATTGCAAATTAAGACCCGTGGTATCGCTGGCATTCAGTTCGAGGCGTGCCGCGCGTACCCCCTCTTCTATCAGGGCGTCCCGCCACGCGTTCGCATTCACCCCGGCCAGGCTGATGCGCAGGCTGCTGTCCTGATTCAAGGTGCGCGCCAATAGAAGGCTCCAGCGCTCGCTGGGGGCGGTCAATTCAGGCAGTTTCAGCTCGCCCTGCTCGCGCAATAGGCGTAACAGGGTACCCGGGGTGGGCAGAATATTCGGCAACGGCGCAGCGCTTTGCAACTGCTCGACATGCAGGACGGCGCGCTGGTTGCCTCGGGTAGTGCCGTACACCACCAGCAAACTGTCTTGCCGCGGCTCGGCCAGGCGAGCCAGCAGGTACGCCTGCTGTTCGTCCACGCCGGAGAGCTTGCCACTGCCGAACACCTCGTTGGCCCACAAGCTGCTCGACCCGCACTCCCGCCCCTGACACCAGTAGAGCAGTTGCGCGCCTTGCCGCTGCAAGGTCTGGCGGGCGGCTTGGAACGCCTCGCCGGCCGAATGACTGGCCGGCAATTGGTAGGTCAGCGCGGTCAGGTGCCCCTGCACCAGCACCTGCGATTCAAGACGCAGCTGCCCACTGATCCGGCGCACGGCCCCCTGCGGGTAGATTCGCTCCTGGTTGGGGCTGTCTTGAAAGTCGCTGACCTGGGACTGGGCGAAGCGCGGCAGGAACGGCAGATCCTGACTCCCCGGCACCTCATCGGCCACCACCGAGCCGCCGCCGGTTGCCAAGGCCAACAGGAGCCAGGCTGAAAATCGCACGATTGAGTTCATCGCATCAGCATGGATTGAGCGCCAGCGACCCGCTTTTCACTGTCTTCTTCCCGGCGCTTGGGCACCTGCAGGCCGCGCTGCACCGCCGGCCGGCTCTCAAGTGCGCTCAACCAACGTTGCAGATGGGTCAGTCCGTCGATCGGGACACCAGCCCACTCGTGGATACGCACCCAGGGAAAACTGGCGATATCGGCGATACTGTAGTCCCCCGCCAGGTATTCGACCTCACCCAGGCGACGTTCCAATACTTCGTACAAACGGCGCGTTTCGTGCTGATAGCGGTCGATGGGCCCCTGGAGCTTTTCCGGGTAATAGCGGAAAAAGACATTGGCCTGGCCCTGCATCGGACCGATTCCGCCCATCTGGAACATCAACCACTGGATCGCCGTCGAGCGCCCCTTGGCATCCTCAGGCAGCAGACGCCCGGACTGTTCGGCCAGGTAGAGCAGGATGGCGCCGGATTCGAACACCGCGAAGTCACCGTTAGCGCGGTCGACGATGGCCGGAATACGTCCGTTGGGGTTGATCCGCAGGAAGGCCGGAGTTTTCTGTTCATGCTTGTCGAAACTCAGGGTGTGCGCCGCGTACGGCATACCCAACTCTTCCAAGGCAATCGAAACCTTGTGGCCATTGGGCGTGGCAGCGGTATACAGCTCGATCATGGTCGACACTCCTGTGACTATCGGGCAAGCCTCCGCAGTTGGCCGATACAAGTCAAGGCGCGGCGAAGAACCGATTGAAACAGGCTGCTACAGACGCGGCACCGAGCTCGTCATCCAGGTGCAGATGGTGGCCACCGGCCAGGCGTTGCAAGTCGAATGGCAGCCCTTGCAACAGCCCCGACAGGCTGGGGTGGCCGAGCAGCAACCCCTGTTCAGCCAGGACCAGGCTGACCGGACATTGCACCCGGCGTACGAACGCCTCGGCATGCTCGCGGGTCAAGCGTAACGGCGACGGCAGCGTCAGACGACTGTCAGTGCGCCAGGTGTAGCCACCCGGTACCGGCATCAGGCCACGCTGGGCCAGCAGCTCGGCCGCCTCACGGCTCACCGCGCCCACCCCTTTCATACGCGCTTCGACCGCCTGCTCGATGCGCGCATATACCGGCTTGCGCTTGCCGGCCAGCGCCAGCTGCGCCTTGAGGGCCTCGCCGAGCTTATCCGGCGCCGAGTCCGCTTCGCCGGTAAAGGGTAACAAGCCGTCGATCAAGGCTAATCGCTCGACCCGCTCGGGCAACGCGGCGGCCAGCAGCACCGAGACGATAGCGCCCATGGAGTGGCCCAGCAGGGAAAAGCGCTTCCAACCGAATTGCTCGGCGACCTGCAGGACATCCAGCACATAGTCCCAGATCGCATAGCCGGCACCCGCCGGGCGGTGTTCGGAATGGCCATGACCGGCAAAATCCAGCGCGACGATACGCAGCCCCTGCAGTCGCGGGGCCAGCCGGGTGAAACTGGCGGCATTGTCCAGCCAGCCATGCAGCGCGATGACCGGTAGACCGTCCTGGGGGCCGTACAAGTGCGCGGCCAGCTCGCTATGCGGCAGACTCAGGCGGACTTCCTCGAACAAGTCGCTCATGCGCACTCCTGGGCAGCGGAACGGTCGTACCAACGGCCGAAAATTGCCTTGAGCAGCTCGGCGGTGGCCTGCGGACGCTCCAGCGGAAACATGTGGCCGCCGGGCAAGGTCAGGTACTCGCCACGCGGCACCCGGCGCACCAGGCGCGCGTGGTGTGGCAGTACCACCCGGCTGTGCCGACCCCGCACCACGGCCAGGGGCACCTGCAACTGATGGGCGCGCCCCGGGCTGGTGTGGGGTACGCTGCGATAGATGTCGATCTCGGTCGCCGGATCGAAACGCAGTCGCAAGCCCGCGCCGCTGGGATGCAGACCGAAGTTCACGTAGGCCTCCAGGCAATCGGGATCGAAACGACGAAACAGCGACTTGCCGGCGAAGTAACGGCGTGCCTGCTCCAGGTCATCGAAGGCCTCGCGCCGCCCTAACGTGCGGCCGGCCGGCGTCAGGCGATCGATAAAACCGAAACGCTTGGCCAGCCGGATCAGCCAGCGATCGGCCAGCGTCAACACCGGCGAATCGAGCATCACCACGCCGCGGTAAAGCTCCGGCCGCAGCAGCGCCGCGTGGTAATGCAGGACCCCACCCAGCGAATGGCCAACGCCCAGAATCGGCTCCCCCAGCGCCTCCAGGTGGTGCAGCAATTCCTCGACCAGGTTGCCCCAATTGTCGTCCACCGGAAAACGCGGGTCGTGACCATGCTGTTCCAGGTGCTGGACCTGGTATTCAGGTGCCAGGGCCGCGAACAACTTGCCATAGGTGGCCGAGGGAAACCCATTGGCGTGGGCGAAAAACACTTGCTGCGACATACCATCCACTCTTGTTCCGAACATCTGACGGTCATTGTGAGCAAGACCTCCAGTGCCGACAACGTTCGTAACCGCCAGGAATGATGCCGCTCCGGCCAGGCTTATAAACCTCGCGGCAGTGATTCGCCCGATTGTCAGGCCCCGGGGGCACGCCCGCCCAGGGCAACGATGGCCATGGTCAGCCGTGAGATGCAACTTGGTTTGCCATCCTCGCCGCTCAGGCGAATGTCCCAGACATGGGTCGTCCGCCCCAGATGCACGGCCCGCGCCACAGCGATCACACGGCCGCTGCGCAGCCCGCGCAGGTGGTTGGCGTTGACCTCCAGCCCCACGCAGTAAAATTGGCTGCTGTCGATGCACAGGTGGCTGGCGGTGGAACCGAGGGTTTCGGCCAGCACCACCGAAGCGCCGCCATGCAACAGGCCATAGGGTTGATGGGTACGGGCATCGACCACCATGCTGGCGGTCAGCGATTCGTCGTCGAACGCCTCGAAACGGATATCCAGTTGCTCGCCAATGGTGTTCCTAAGCGAGCCATTGAGCTGTTGCAGATCCGGTGTGCTGCGCCATAACGCCATGCTGTCATCTCCTGTGGGTAGCGCGGCCAGCCGGGGGGCCGGCCGCGGGAGTTCATTCGTGCCAGAGCAGGGCCTGCCCGCGCGTGCCCCACTCCTGGAACTGCGCGCCATACACGCCTTCGACCACATTGCGCTTGATCTTCAGCGTCGGTGTCAGAAAGCCGTTGTCCACCGCCCAGACGTCCTTGACCAGCACCAACCCCAACAGGCGTTCGTGCTTGTCCAGTGCGCCGTTGACCTCCTCGAGCAAGGCCGTCAGGCTACCCTCCAGGGCGGCCCGTCCGCCGTTGAGCGCCTCACGTCGCCCGACCTCGGACAACACGCACAAAGCCAACGGCTGCGGCAGCCCATCGCCGACCACACACACCTGCTCGATCTGCGCATGCACCGCCAGACGGTTCTCGATCGGGGCCGGCGCGACATATTTGCCCTTGCTGGTCTTGAAGATTTCCTTGATTCGCCCGGTCAGGCGCAAGGTGCTCAGGGCATCCTGCTCACCCTTGTCGCCGGTACGCAAAAACCCGTCTTCGGTGAGGGTCTGCGCCGTCAGCTGCGGATCCTTGTAATAGCCTTGCATGGTTGCCTGGCTGCGCACCTGGACCTCACCCAGGTCGCTGATGCGCACCTCCACGCCGGGGCTGGCCTGGCCGATCCAGCCGCTGCGCTGCTGGCCCTTGCGGCAGACATGGGAATAGCCACAGTTTTCGGTCATGCCATAGACCTCCAGCACATCCAACCCCAACCGCCGATACCACTGCAGCAGCGAATCGGGGACCGGTGCGGCGCCACACAGCGCGTAACGCACCGCGTCAAGCCCCAGGCCGGCCAGCACCTTGCGCCCCACCAAGGGGCCGAGCAGTGGCAACTTAAGCAGGAAATCCAGCCGAGTCGCCGACGTGCGAGCGTAGACCCCCATTTGGAACTTGCTCCAGATCCGCGGCACGCCAAACATGACGGTGGGGCGCGCGCGCTTAAGGTCCTGCAGAAAGGTGTCCAGGCTGTCGGCGAAGTAAACGGTCAACCCCGAATAGAGCGAGGCCATTTCGACGAACATCCGCTCCGCCACATGGCACAGCGGCAGATAGGACAGCACCCTATCCTCCTCGCTCACGCCGAACAGCTGCCGACCATGGGTTGCGGCAAAGGCGAGGTTGGAAAAATTGTGCATCACGCCCTTGGGTGTGCCGGTGGTGCCCGAGGTGTAGATCAACGTGGCCAGTTGATCGGCACCCCGCACAGGATCGTCCTGGATCGGTGCACAGGCCTGCAGCTCGCTCCAGGCAAGGTCGAAATGACCCGGCGGGTGCAGCGGCAGGGCCAGCGTGCGCAACCCGGCCGGCATCCCGGCGGCCATGCCCGGCCAGTCATCCAGCTTGCCGACGAAGGCCAGGGAGGCCTGCGAATGCTCCAACACCTGGCGCGCCGAATCGGCCGTCAGGTTGGGGTACAACGGTACCGACACATGGCCGGCCATCCAGATCGCCAGATCGGCCACTATCCAGTGGGCGCAATTCTTCGAGATCAACGCGATGCGACTGCCCGGCGGCAGCTCCTGGCTGCGCAGCCAGTTGGCCGCGCGACGCGCCTGGTCGCCGACTTCGGACCAGGTCAGCTGTTGCAGCTGACCGTCGGGCTGGGGTTGCACCAAATAGGTCTTGTTCGGGTGGCGTGCCTCGCGCTGATAGAACAGCTCCAGCGGCAAACGGACGGCATGGGTCACGGGGCCTCCTCCTTTCATTGTTATTCTGCGGGGAAACAACCAAGCACTTGCTTGGTGCAATATTCCACGCAGACAATGGAGGCGCAAGTTAAGAAATGTTGCGTATTGACGGCGCCTACTGTTCAGCGGCCCCATCTGCAATTGAACCCGTTGGCCGGGGTAGGTTTGCCCCACCTCAAACGATCGGGTGCAGCTGCTGCACCAGGCGCATCTGGCCGGCGGCCAGCCACTCCCCTTCCAGCTCGACGAGGCAGGCGGTGCCCATGGCCAGGGGTTCCTGACGGTGGCCATGAAGCAGCCACCCGGCCAGATCACCCAGCAACGGCTGATGACCGACCAGCAAGCGCGGTCGATCGTCCAGGGCATCCAGCTGGCGCAGGACCTCGCGCAGATCACTGTCGGGGGTCAACCAGGAGACTGTGGCCAGCGGCAGTGGCGGGTCCAGCGCCAACTGGACCTGCTGCGCGGTTTGCTGGGCGCGCACATAAGGGCTGACCAACATGGCGCCAATGTCCTGCCCCAGCAAGCGCTGGGCACTCTGCTGCACCTGCGCGATGCCCCGGGCGGTCAGGACGCGCTCGGCGTCGCTACGGGCGTGAGCCTGAGCTTCGCCGTGGCGCAGCAACCAGAGTTTCACAGCCGCGGCTCTTCGTCGCGCACCGGGTGCGGCGCGGGCGGCACGCTGTGGGGTGGCTCGCCCTCGGGCGAACGGGGGATGGGCCAATCGGCAAACGGCCAGGGTTTTTCATCGCTGTTAAAGGTGCCGAAACGGCCGATGTGCGCCAGGTACTGGCACAGGCTGTCGCCGAACCCCAACAAGGCGGCGCTTGGCGCCCCGTAGAACAACCGGTACAACAATTGGCCCAGGACGGTTAGGCCGAGAAGAATTTCCGCCAGTTGCCAGACCAAGGTGAAACACAGCATCCAGAGGACACGCAGGCCCAAGGATTCAGGGGCAGAAGTAGGTTCGCTCATGATGATCTCCGTATACCGCGAATGGACAACGCAAGGGCCCCGAATGCACCATCAAAAGCCACTCAAGGGGATGAAATCGACGTCAGTCTTCGGCTCGCCGCGCATCAGCGCCTCGATGACCTGGGCCAGCGTGCGCCCCTCGAACAGGATGGCATGCAAACCGGCCACCAGGGGCATATAGACCTGCAGCGCTTCGGCCTTGGCCTTGAGCACCTTGAGCGTATTGACGCCTTCGGCGACCTCACCGAGCCGGGCCACGGCGTCTTCCAGGCTGAGCCCTTCGCCCAGGGCGAAACCCACTTGATAATTGCGGCTCTTGGACGAGGAACAGGTGACGATCAGGTCGCCCACCCCCGCCAAGCCGAGAAACGTCATGGGATTGGCGCCCAGACGCACCGCGAATCGGGTCATTTCCGCCAGGGCCCGGGTGATCAGCATGCTTTTGGTGTTCTCCCCCATCCCCAGCGCCACGGCCATACCGGCAATGATCGCATAGACGTTTTTCAGCGCCCCACCCAACTCAACGCCAAAGCGGTCGGCGCTGGCATAGACGCGAAACGTACGCCCGTGCAGCGCGGCTTGCACCTGCTGGCAGAGCGACTCATCTTCACTGGCCACCACCGTTGCGGTCAGGGCATGCTCAGCCACTTCACGCGCCAGGTTGGGGCCTGAAAGCACACCGATACGTGCCTGGGGCGCGATGTCCTCGAGAATCTGGCTCATCAGCAAGAAACTCTGCGCCTCGATACCCTTGGTTAGGCTCACCAAGAGTTTGCCGGACAGCTGATCCGCCAACGGTTGCAGTACCGTGCGCAGCGCACTGGACGGCAGCGCGACAAAGACCAGCTGGCAGGCGCCCAGGGTCGCGGGCAGGTCGGTCACCGCCTCTACGCCCGGATGCAACTTGATGCCCTTGAGGTAGCGAGGATTTTCACGATTGACCCGAATGGCCTCGGCCTGATCAGGATCGCGCATCCATTGCCTGACCGAGTGGCCGTTTTCCGCCAGCAGGTTGGCAATGGCGGTACCGAAGCTGCCGCCGCCGAGTACCGCGATGGGTTGCTGTTGAGTCATAACGAATCCAGGGTCGACGCTGATGGCGCATTATACGGCGTGCCTCGTCAGCGACCAGTGCCATGCGCGTCGATGACGCCTCGCCGCGCTCAATTGTGCGATTTTCCGGCAATTTTGAGAAAATTGCCGCTTGCGCGCGTGCATCCACATGGCAAAGCGCAGCGCCTCGGTTAACATGCCCGCCTTCCACTCGCGATCCAGGTTGCTGCCTGCCCATGGGTTTCTGCCGCGCGCCTTTGCCCCTTGCCATTCTGGCCCTGCTGGGAACTGCCCCGGTGTTCGCCGACGACCTGTTCGTGGACACCCAGGCATTGCCCGAAGTGCTGACCGCAACCCGCCTGAAACAGGCCCCTGCGGCGGTCCCCGGCAGTATCACCGTACTGGACGCCGGGCTGATCAAGGCCAGCGGCGCTCGTGACCTGGCTGAGTTGCTGCGACTGGTACCGGGCATGATGATCGGCTACCGCAATGGCAATCAGGCCACCGCCAATTACCACGGCAGCAACGTCACCGAGGCGCGACGCCTGCAAGTGCTGGTGGACGGTCGGTCGGTGTACCGGCCTGGGCTGGCCAGCGTCGACTGGAACGATATTCCCGTGGCACTGGAGGACATCGAGCGGATCGAGGTGTTCCGCGGGCCAAATTCGGTCAGTTACGGCGCCAATGCCTTGATGGGCGTGATCAATATCCTCACCCGTGCGCCTGCGGACAGCCAGGGCACCCGCTTGAAGGTCACCCAGGGGCAACGCGGCATCCGCGATTGGTACGCCAGTCAGGGCCTGAGCGGGGACGCCAGCCACATGCGCCTGTCCCTGTCCGGTCTGGAGGACACTGGCTTTGACCACAACGCCGCCGGCCAGGACTATCGCGACGGTCGCCGGGTCAATCGTTTCCAGCTGTCCAGCAGTCATCTGCTCGATGAGCGGCAAACCGTCGACTGGCAACTGGCCGCCAAGGAGGGCACCAATCAGCGCCCCTACAGTTACCAGACGGTGTTCGGCGCCCGCCCTCCGCAGGGGCAAGATTCCGACCTGCAGGCCAAGGATTATGCGGCCTCCACGCGCTGGACCCTCGACCTCGACCCCGACCACAGTATCCAGGTGCAGGGCCAGGCGCAGCACTGGGAACGCCAGCAAGAATGGCAAGCCTGCGAAGCAGCCATCGCCTTCAGTCCGCAGCTGGGCCAACTGTACGAGCTGTCAAGCCGCTACACCCAAAGCCTCTTGCAGGGAATCCGCCAGGGCCGGCTGCAGCCGCCACCGGGCAGTCCCGAGCAGTTGGCGCTGGCCAGCGAGGTCCTGCGTCAGTTGGCCAATGGCGGTAGCCAACGCGTCTGCGGAGACATCGATCACAATATCCGCGAAACCCGCTATGAGCTTGAGCTGCAGGACACCTACAGCTTGTCCGATACCCTGCGCCTGGTCAGCGGGCTGAGTTACCGCTACGACCGCACGCAGTCCCAGACTTTTCTCAATGGCGCCCTGGATAATGAATTGTGGCGTCTGTTCGGCCATCTGGAATGGCGCCTGGACGAGCACTGGCTGCTACAAGGCGGCGCCATGCTGGAGTCGGACCAGCTCAGTGGCAGTTCCCTGAGCCCGCGGCTGGCACTCAACTATCTGATCACGCCGCGCCATGGCCTGCGGGCGGTCTACTCGGAGGCGGTACGCTCCCCCGACATGTTCGAGAATCAGGCCGATTGGCGCTATCAGGTGAGCAACCTGAGCCCCGTGCCACAAGGCCATAGTGGGGCGACATTCTTCATGCGAGCACGTGGCCCGGGAGACCTTGAGCAGGAACTCATGCGCTCGCGGGAGTTGGGGTACAACGGCTATTTCCCGTCGTTGGCGTTAAGCATGGACCTCAAGCTGTTTTATGACGAAATTTCCCAAATGATCAGCGAGCCGCTGCGGATCAACGACTTCGCACCCAGCAACAACAACCAGATCCGCTTCAGCGGCGCGGAGGCGCAGCTGGATTGGCAGGCCAGCCTGACGGATCGGCTGCGACTGACCTATGCCTATGTCGACGCCAGCGCCAGCAGCGCCCTGGATCAACGCTTGACCGCCCGTCACAGCGGCTCGGCCGGCTGGCTGCACGACTGGAGCGACAACTGGTCGAGTGCCCTGTTCTACTACGGGGCCGATGTGCTGAACGAACATCGGTTCGAACGCCTTGACCTGCGGCTGAGCAAAAAACTCCACCTGGGCCCCGCCCAACTCGAGCTGGCCGGCACTTTGCAACAACGCCTTGACGACGAACCCACGACCTGGGGCGACAACCGCTACGACGCTCGCCACCTGTTGTATTTCAGCGCCGAACTCGAGTTCTGACATGTCCCGGACGATCTCAAGGATGAGCCGTAAAGCAAGCCTGCGCTGGCTGCTTGGCGGGGTCATCGGCCTCCTTTGCGCCAGCGGCCTGCAGGCCGCCCCGGTGCTGTTAAGCGGCGAAGACAGCCCTGCCGCCCGTGCTTTCAGCCTCGCCCTGGCGCAGCAACGTCCCCAGGACCAGGTTCAATTCGTGTCGTTGGACCAGCTGAAACGCGCCCCCAGCCTGGAACCGGACACGCGCTTGGTACTCTTTGGGGAGAACGCCCTGGCCTGGCGCCTTGCCCTCCCCCAGGCCCCACCCACGCTGGTGCTGCGGGTCAGCCGAGTCCAGGCCCAGTCACACTTGGGCACGGTGCGACCGAACGGCCTCAGCTTGCTCTGGAGCGACCCACCACCCGCGCGCCAATTGCAATTGGCCCACTTGCTGGTGCCGCAAGCCACCCGCATCGGCGTATTGCACGACGAGCACAGCCGTTTCCTGCTCGACGAATTGCGTCAGGCGGCCAAACCCATGGGCTTGACCATCGTCGCCCAATCATGGCCCGACACCCGGGACACCCGCCCGCTGCTGGCCCTGCTAAAACAGAGCGATCTGTTGCTGGGACTGGACGACACGGACCTGTTCAACCCACAAACGGTCAAAAGCCTGCTGCTCACCAGCTACGCCCAGGAACGCGCGTTATTGGGCCCCAGTGCCGCATTCGTCAAGGCCGGCAGCCTGGCCAGCAGCTACAGCGATCAGGCGGACTGGCTGACCACGCTGGACAGGCTGCTCGACCAGGATCCGCGCCACTGGCCGGCAGAGCTGTACCCCTCGCACTTCAAGGTACTCGGCAATCGCCAGGTCGCCCGAGCCCTGGGCATCCGCCTGGACACCGATACCGACCTGGCACGGCAACTGACTGCAGGAGAACAGACGCCATGAGCCTGCGTCGAGGTTGGGACATCCATGCACGCACCCAGCTGATCAGTGTCGGTCCGGCGCTGCTGTTGACCCTTCTGCTGACCGGGTTTTTCACCTATGCGCGCATCCAGGACCTGCGCCAGGAGCTCAACCATACCGGGCAACTGATCGCCAACCAACTGGCGCCCGCCACGGAGTACGGGGTGATTTCGGGCAACGTGCAAGTGCTCGACAGCCTGCTCAAAGCGACGCTGGGCACTGCCCATGTGCGCTTTCTGGAGATCCGCGACCGCGAGGACAAGGTCCTGCTGTATGTCGAACAACCGGCGCAAAACCAGGCACAAGCGCAGGTCGAGGTGTTCCACGCCCCCATTCGCCTGCAACGCATCGTCCTGGACAATGACTTCCTGCCCCCGGCCAAGGACATCGGTATTCAGCCGGCCGACGATTACCTGGGCCGGGTCGTGGTCGGCATGTCCAACGATGCCTTCAACACCCGCCAACAGGGGATTCTGTTCAAGGCCGCGGGACTGGCACTGCTGGCCCTGCTGCTGACCTATTTGCTGGCGCGCCGCCTGGCCCGGCGTATTTCCCAACCGATCAGCGCCATGGCCGGGGCGGTGAAGGCCATTCAGGCCGGCGACTACCGCCGCAGCTTGCCGGAGGTCGCCGATGCCGAATTGGGCGACCTGGCGCGGCACATCAATAACCTGGCCCACGGGCTGGAGCAGGCCAGCAGCGATCAGCAGCACGCCATCGCCCAGCTGATCCGTACCCGTGAGGATGCCGAGCAGGCCAACCGCGCCAAATCCGACTTTTTGGCAATGATGAGTCATGAGTTGCGCACCCCCATGAATGGCGTCCTGGGCATGTTGCAGTTGCTGGAAACCACCGAGATGACCCAGGAGCAAGCGGAGTATTCGGCCCTGGCCACCGAGTCCACGGAACACCTGCTCAAAGTCATCAACGACATCCTCGACTTTTCGCGCATCGAACGCGGCGCCCTCGAACTGGAATCCATTGCCTTCAACCTGCTGGAGTTGCTGCAGGGTTCGGTTCAGGTCTTCCACCACAGCGCCCAACAACGTGGCCTGGACCTGCAACTGGACACCCAGCCCGGGCTGGAAGGCCTGGAAGTCCTCGGCGACCCGAC
Organism: Pseudomonas sp.; assembly: GCF_040514055.1. Classification (GTDB taxonomy): domain Bacteria; phylum Pseudomonadota; class Gammaproteobacteria; order Pseudomonadales; family Pseudomonadaceae; genus Aquipseudomonas. The sequence continues at coordinate 115,326 of NZ_JBEVDL010000016.1, read as the reverse complement.
TCGGATACGGCAGATCCTGGTCAATCTGATCGGCAATGCGCTGAAATTCACCGAACACGGCGGGATTCGTGTGCAAACGCGCTGGCACCCCCTGGATCATCAGGTGCTGTGGTTCAGCTGTGCGGTTCACGACAGTGGCATCGGCATCTCCCAGGAACGCCTGGAACATATGTTCGATGCCTTCCAGCAAGCTGACAGCTCGATTTCTCGCCGTTACGGTGGTACCGGCCTGGGCCTGCCGATTGCCCGTACGCTGGCCGAACGCATGGGCGGCACCCTGCGGGCCGAGAGCCAGGCGGGCAGAGGCTCGATCTTTACCCTGGAAATCCCGCTGCCCTTCACCCGCGCGGCAATCGCCGTCGCCCCCGGCGCCGTGCTGACCCACGAGGCTGGCAACGGCCAAACGGTGCTGGTGGTGGAGGACAACCCGGTCAACCAGACCGTGATCGAGGCCATGCTGCGCAGCCTCGGTTACCAGACACACCTGGTCGGCGACGGCCCGGAAGCCGTGCAGCAGGTGGAACGTCGGCTGTTTGCCGCGATCCTAATGGACTGTCGACTGCCGACGATGGACGGTTATGAAGCCACCCAACGGATTCGAGCCTTGCCGGGTGGTGCCGAGCTGCCGATCATCGCGCTGACCGCCAATGCACTGCAGGGCGACCGTGAGGCCTGCCTGGCAGCGGGCATGGACGATTACCTGGCCAAGCCGTTCAAACGCGCAGAGCTGCAACACACCCTGCAGCGCTGGTTGGGTGCGCGACCTTCGCCCAGTAGCCCACCGCCCTGAGCGGTGGCAAGCTGCACCCCAGCACCTCGGCGGGCTGGATCGGCGCTGCGGGGCTGGTGTACAACTGTACTCAGCAGGCTGTGACTTTCACCACAACGCAACAGTCTATGACTAGGCTGCCAGCTGACACCTCGAGTGCGCAGGCCGCCGGATGATTCGTCCAGCCCTGCGCCACGGGGATTTTTGAGGAGCTCGCATGACCAAACAAAACGCCTTCACCCACGAAGATCTGTTGCGCTGCAGCCGTGGCGAGCTGTTCGGGCCGGGTAATGCGCAATTGCCCGCCCCCAACATGCTGATGATCGACCGCATCACCCATATCAGTGAAACCGGCGGCAAATATGGCAAGGGCGAGTTGGTCGCCGAGCTCGACATCAACCCGGACCTCTGGTTTTTTGCCTGCCACTTCGAAGGCGACCCGGTCATGCCCGGCTGCCTGGGACTGGACGCCATGTGGCAACTGGTGGGGTTCTACCTCGGCTGGCAAGGCAACCTGGGGCGCGGTCGAGCCCTGGGCTCCGGCGAAGTGAAGTTTTTCGGTCAAGTCCTGCCCACCGCCAAAAAGGTCACCTACAACATTCAGATCAAGCGCACCATCAATCGCTCGCTGGTGCTGGCGATTGCCGACGGCACCGTGAGTGTCGATGGCCGCGAGATCTACAGTGCCGAAGGCTTGCGCGTCGGCCTGTTCACCTCTACCGACAGTTTCTAAAGGATCTTCCCCATGCGTCGCGTCGTGATCACCGGTCTGGGCATCGTTTCCTGCCTGGGCACTGATAAAGACACCGTCTCCGCCAACCTGCGTGCTGGCCGTGCCGGTATCCGTCACAACCCTGCCTATGCCGAAATGGGCCTGCGCAGCCATGTGTCCGGCTCCGTCGACCTGAATCTGGAAGAGTTGATCGACCGTAAGGTGTTTCGCTTTATGGGCGACGCCGCGGCTTACGCCTACCTGTCGATGGAACAGGCGATCAAGGACTCAGGCCTCACGCCCGAGCAGATTTCCAACCCGCGCACCGGGTTGATTGCTGGTTCGGGCGGCGCCTCTACCGTCAACCAGATGGAAGCCATCGATACCCTGCGGGAAAAAGGCGTCAAGCGCATCGGGCCTTACCGGGTGACCCGGACCATGGGCAGCACAGTGTCCGCCTGCCTGGCCACGCCGTTCCAGATCAAGGGGGTCAATTTCTCGATTTCCTCGGCCTGCGCCACCAGCGCGCACTGCATCGGCCAGGCCATGGAGCAGATCCAACTGGGTAAGCAGGACGTGGTCTTCGCCGGCGGCGGCGAAGAGGAACACTGGAGCCAAAGCTGCCTGTTCGACGCCATGGGCGCCCTCTCCACCCAGTACAACGACAGCCCGGAAAAAGCCTCGCGCGCCTATGACGCCAAACGCGACGGCTTCGTGATTGCCGGCGGCGGCGGTATGGTGGTGGTCGAGGAACTGGAGCATGCGTTGGCGCGTGGTGCCAAGATCTACGCGGAAATCGTCGGTTATGGCGCGACATCCGACGGCTACGACATGGTTGCGCCGAGCGGCGAAGGCGCGATCCGCTGCATGCAGTTGGCGCTCGCCACCGTCGATGGCCCGATCGACTACCTGAATACCCATGGCACCTCTACCCCGGTGGGCGACGTTGCCGAAATCAAAGGCGTACGCGCGGTGTTCGGTGACAAGGCGCCCCCCCTGAGCTCGACCAAGAGCCTCTCGGGCCATTCGCTGGGCGCAGCCGGGGTGCACGAGGCGATCTACTGCATGTTGATGATGGAGGGTAACTTCATCGCTGCCTCGGCCAATATCGACGAGCTTGATCCGGAGGTGGCAGACCTGCCGATCGTGCGTGAAACCCGTGAGAACGTGACCCTCGACAGGGTCATGAGCAACAGCTTTGGCTTTGGCGGCACCAACGCCACGCTGGTGCTCAAGCGCTGGCAGGGCGAATAGCCCAAGGCGGTCATCGACAAAGGCGCCCCAGGGCGCCTTTGTCGTCTCAAGGGTTTGTTGCCCCTGGCTTTCGCCAGTGCGCAACGGCGCTTATTTAGCATTGCCGCGCGGCTGCTCCTCCGTCATGCCCGCACAGGCGCTCAGCCGTCATTCCCGCGAAAGCGGGGATCCAGTCGACGGCCAATGGTGCGATGCACCCTGGTACGCCAGCGCTTCGCCAAAGTAATCACGCCGAGCTGCCTGGATACCCGCCTGCGCGGGTAAGACGAGGGTGTGGTGGGCCTGCGCGCCTGGCCATGACGCGGTCAAGAAACGGTGGTATCGGTCTGCGTCCACAAGGCGCGGCCATGCCCGTAATCCTCCATCGTCATGCCCGCCCAGGCATAAGCACTGCGCCGCCATCGTGCAGGGGCGGTGCCCCCGTCAACGCGAGGCTTTGCGGCGCAACGCCGCGGGGCTGAAGTTGGACTCGTCCGGCGAGGGCTTGCTGAAGTCCACAGTGCCGGGCTCCTCATTGTCCAGCCACTGCACGCTGTAGCGCCGCGCCTGCAGGTCGTGAAAGGTATCCAGTGCGGTCCAGACGGTCGGCACTTCATAAAAAGTCTTCAGATAGGCCATCGAGACCCGCCACAGCTCACCGCGGCCATCGTATTGATCGACCACCGCCGCCCCCCAGCTGTCCTCGTCGAGAAACAGCGTCCGTCGCGAGTAAATGTGCCGCGCGCCGGGCTTCAGTTTGCCGTCCACCACCCAGACCCGGTGCAGCTCGTAGCGGGTGTGGGCCGGGTTGACATGGCCCGGGGTCAATACTTGGTCATAGGTCAGCTCGGCACTGCTGATGCGGTAGTTGTTGTAAGGAATGTAAATTTCCTTCTTGCCCAGCAGGGTCCAGTCGTAGCGGTCCGGCGCACCGTTGTAGAGGTCGGTGTCATCGGCGGTGCGCAGGCCGTCGGAGGCTTCGATGGGCGTGTCGTAGGCCAGCGTCGGAGCCCGCCGCACACGCCGTTGCCCGGGGTTGTAGCCCCAAGCCTGACGGGGCTCGCGGACCTGATCGAGCATCTCCTGGACCAACGAGCCGCCGCCGGCCAGGCGCGCCGGGGCGGTGGTGAAGCTGATGTAGTAGAACAACAGGTTGTTCAGCTGGGCGAAACTGCCCTTGGGGTCGTAGAAGCGGAACAGCGCTTCGTCCTCGGAGGTCACCAGCGAGTAGGCGCCATTGCGCTGCACCCCGGCCTCGGCGGACCGGCGCACCAGGTAGGTGCCGCGAAAGCGCACGATATGGTTCCACAGCACTTCGACGCCTGTTTGCGGTATCGGAAAGGGAACCCCGCCGTAGGCGTCGGCAAAGCCGTTGCCGCCGTCCAGCAGGCGCGCCGTCGCCGCGTTCTTGCGGATGTTGTCGTAGACCCACTGGGGCGCGGCCCCCGAGCGCCGGGTCGGGTAGACCGGCATGCTGAAGGTCTCCGGGTAGGCCGCGAACAAGGCCAGTTGCCCGGCGGTCAGGCGATCCCGGTACTGCTCCAGGTTGGCGTGGGTGATGCTGAACAGCGGTTTGTCCGCAGCAAAGGGATCGACGTGGTGGCGCCCCGGGCCCTGATACCCCGCCGGCGGAGTGGTCAGGCCGCCCGTCCAGGCGGGGATACTGCCGTCGGCATTGCCCGCCCGTTCGGCGCCCATGGGGGTCAGTTGGTTGTCCAGACTGGCGATCTGCGCCGCACTCAGGGCAGCCACGCTGGGGCTGGCTGGCAAGCCGATCAGCAACAGTGCCAACAGGGATAATTTGAAGTTCGACATCGGGTGATTCTCCGCAGACGGGCCCAGGGGCATCAGAACGAATATTTGGCACTCAACGACATGTTGTCGCGGTCGCGCAGGCCGTTATTCAGCCCGGCCCCGTAGTAGTCGGTGTACTGCAGCCCCACTTCGAAACTGTTCAGGTAGCTGGCGTCTATCCCCAGGGTGTGGGCCTTGCGGCCTTCGATAAAATTGCCGGTGCGATCGGAGTTGCCCTGGAAGTCATGCTGAAACACGGCATAAGGGGTGAGTTTGACCCCGCGGTAGACGTCGTTCCAGCTACCGGACAGCAGCAGCGTATAGCCGTAACTGTCGCGGTCGATCTGCTCCTTGTCGCCATGGGCCGGGTCGACATAGGCCTTGTCGGCGGCACTGGTGAACTGCCGCTCGGAACCGTCCCAGGCCAGGTAACTCAAATCGCTGCCACGGATGTGCTGGGACGCCAGCTCGGCGACCCCGAACAGCGAATCGAAACTCAGCAAGGGGCCGAAATTGTAGACACCCGACAGCGACAGGTTAAAGGTCTCGGCCCGCTCGTAGTTCTCGAACAGGCTGCCGCGGCACAGCGACTTGCCGGCCACCGGAGTACAGGCCTGGGCGCCCGGCGTGGCGCGGTCCCAGACCTGACTGACCCCGGCAAGGCCGGGCAACAGCACGTCGCCCAGAATGTCATCGGTGGCGGCGATGCTGATCGGCGTGTTGGGCCGGTAGGCCACTTCACCGGACACCGACATGTCCCCCAGGGTGGTATTGAAGCTGAAACCATACAGGCGGATGTCTTCCACATAGTCACGGCGCGCCTGGGCGTTGCCGGCCAGGTCCAGCGTGGCCAGGCCCGGCAGCGCCTCGGCGGGCAACACCGCCCAGATCGGGTCGCTGCCATCGACGCCCTGGTAACCGCTGAGGTCGACGGCGAGCTGGGGCTCCTTGGCGTGGTAGTTGATCAGGTAAACGGCAAACTCGGTGGCATTGAGCGACTCGGCGACGTAACGCAAGGTCACGCCGAATTGGCCGCTGTCGTCGGCTTCGATATCCTCGCCGACATTGGCCACCTTGAAGGTGCCGGTGCTGCCATTGGTGTAGCTGTTGGGACCAAAAGGGCCCTGGCCGATCCCACCGATCTGCAGGCTCGAGGCCAGCGCATAGTTGTTCAATAACTCCGCCAGCAAGGGGTTGCTGTCGGTGCTGTACACGGTCTGGCCACCGTCGGCGAACAGATCGGTGTCGGAAAAATAGGTGCCCACCGGATCCAGCCGCGACTCTTTCCAGCGCCACTGGTAAAACGCTTCCATGGACAGGTTGTCGCTAAGCCCCAGGTTGAAACTCAGCGCCTCCATGGGCACCAGGACTTCCTTGAGCTCCGCACCCGGCAAGTGGAACTTGCTGGCATCCACCGGATTGGTGCTGTTGATGCCGCCCCGGTAAAAAACCCCTTCTCCCCAACTGAACACCTGGCGTCCCACCCGTGCGCTCAGGGGCAACTCGCCCAGGTCCCAATTGCCGGACACGTAGGCATCGAGTATCTGCCCGGTACGCCCGGCAGTGTGGCGCGTTTCCTCGGTAAAACGCTGATCGTCGGGAAACGACTGGCTGGGACGCTCGATGCCATCGACGGTGTCCAGGTAGTCAGTACGCTTATCCATGATCTGGGTGTCGTAGTGGGCCGTGCCACGGAGAAACAACCCGTAGTTTTCATACCGCGCGGAAAGATCGGAGGTGACCTTGTAGACTTCGGACACCAGCCCGGTATCGAAATTACGATTGCCATCGTCGGCGTTGATATCGGTGATGTTGTCCGCATCGCGCCCCTGCACGCGCCACATCGAGCCGTACGACAGAGTGGTGTCCAACGAGCCGCTGAGCTGGTTGTCGAATACGCTGAACTCCATCGCCGGCGCTGTTCCCGCGACCAGCAGCGGCAGCCACCCCAGGGCCAGGTAACGCCCCTTGCAGCCGTGATAACCCCTTGGCACCTTCATCGACACACTCCTTTTTTGTTTTTTTTATATTTTTGTCAGTGGTGTTGTTGCCGGTCTACTCGCTGTTCAGGCGCCACGCCGCTGGCGAGGCCAATCGGCACCAGGGGTGAATCCATCGCGCTGCTTTATCGCGCCCCAAAGTTGGCACTATAGTTCCGCTACGGTAACAAAGTGTTGCACGGCTGCCAACCGTTGTGCAGCGGATCCCTTCGCCGCGGCCTGTCGATCCGGCCAACCCGCCTGCACGTGCTGAAACGCTCTCCCACGCCCCTCAACGCCACCGGCCACCGGCTGAAAAGGGGTACCATGCACGGCTATTCAATGGGCGCCAAGCCCCGACCTGGAAGCCTGCCGCCCGATGGATGCCCGAACCCTGCTGTCCCTTCCCTTGTTGGCCCTGGCGCTCGGGGGCTTTGTCGTCGGCAGCAGCGAATTCATCATCATGGGCCTGTTGCCGGAATTGGCCGGCGACTTGCGCGTCGACCTGGCTGACGCCGGCTTGCTGGTCAGTGCCTACGCCCTCGGCGTGGTGATCGGCGCCCCCCTGCTCGGCCCGCTGCTGGCCCGCCTGCCGCGGCGCCAGGCGCTGCTGGCGTTGATGAGCGCGTACAGCCTGGGCAACCTCGCCTGCGCCCTGGCGCCCGACTACGGCTGGTTGCTGGCCGCGCGCCTATTGACCGCCATCAGCCATGCGGGTTTCTTCGGCTGCGCGACCCTGTTGGCGGTGGAACTGGCACCGGCCCATCGGCGCGCCTCGGCCATGGCCCTGGTGATCAGCGGCCTGACCATCGCCAATGTACTGGGGGTACCCCTGGGGGCCTGGCTCGGCCAGGCAACGGGCTGGCGCACAACCTTCTATGTGGTGGCCGGGCTCGGCCTGGTGACCCTGCTCGCGCAGTTCCTCTGGCTACCGGCGACCGCAGCGCCAGCGCGCGCCGCGGGCGGCGCCTGGAGCGGTATCCTGCGCCCCCCGGTGCTGCACGCCCTGCTGGTCTGCAGCCTGTCCTCGGTCGCACTGTTCAGCGTGTTCACCTACATCAGCCCATTTTTGCGCGATGTCACCGGTCTGAGTCCGGATCAGAGCAATGGCGCGTTACTGCTGATGGGCATCGGCCTGACCCTGGGCAACCTGCTCGGCGGCCGACTGGCGGACAGGGGCCTGCGCCATGCCCTGCCGTTCGCGTTCGGCAGCGGCGCCCTGTGCATGCTTGGCTTGTATGGATGGGGCGATGCCATAGTCCCGACGCTGCTCATGCTGGCGCTCTGGGGCACCGCCAGTTTTGCGATTTCCTCACCGCTGCAGCTGCTGCTGGTGGAACAGGCCGGCGAATCCGCCAGCCTGGCCGCGACCCTCAGCCATGCCGCCTTCAACCTGGGCAATGCCGCCGGCGCCTGGTTCGGCGGCCTATGGCTGAGCGCCCAGTTGGGGCTGCCTCAGTTGCCCCTGTTTGGCCTGGTCCTGCTCTTGCTGGCCTTGCTGGTGTCCTGGCCCTTGCCGCGCCTGCAGGCCACGCGAGCGCGTCTGGCGGGCGTGGGCGCCAAGGGTAACTGACGGTTGGCGCCAAAGCCCGGGGCGCCTACTGCACCTGGAAGCGCTGTTCGGCCAGCTTGCGGTCGCCCTGAAACACCAGGAACCGCCACTCGCCCGGCACCACCTCGTAGGGCTCACTGAACTCGAAGGCCATCAGTTCGTGAGGGGCTCCGGGCACCAGTTTCTGCACCACCTCGAAGCGGTCATGGCGCACGCCATCCGGCGTCACCACCCCGGGGGTCAGGTAGAGCAGGGTCAACGGCAGTTCATTGTCCGCCTTGCCTGTCAGCGCGAAGCGCAGGCCAAAGCGGCTGCCCAGGCGCGCCGGAACCTGGTCGGTGGCCTCGAGGTGGATATCGGCGCGCGTAAGCAGCCGCTCGCCCGGCTGCGGGTTGTCGATACGTCCGCTGAGCAGCCCGTATTCCACCGCACCTTCGACCTGGGCCTGGGCCTGGCACAGGCCGGCCGTAAGCAGCAGGCCGATCAGCAGACTCAATTCTTTGGCTTTCATGTCGCGCTCCTGTCAGGGCAAAAACGCCACCCTATGACATGCCCGTGACAACTTGATGAACCCAAGGCTACGGGGGCCTGTGGACACTGACCACAGGCGCCACGCTGCTGCGAAAAAGGCTCCAAGGCATGGCATGGGACGCCGGCACCCTGCCACCGTGACGGCAGGCCTTGTGGAGGTGGAACCTTTAGGAGGCGCAACCATGGATCACCCACCACCGCTTCGGCCCGAGGGCAATTGCGCCTGCACCCGACGCGGCAGCACCGCGAGAAAATTGTCCCTAGCCACCTGCCGGGCCACTGGCGCGGACAAGGCATCGAGAAACGGGTCGAATGCCTGCAGTCCCTCGCCGAGCTTGTCGAACTTTCCGACCAGGTCGGAGCCCAGCATAAAACGCGTCGGGAAACGGCTGACCAGGTCGACCCAGGCCGGATCAGCGCGGCCCTGGGCATCGAGCAAATAAGGGTGCAGCACGCTCCAGGACAGGTCGATATACAGGTTCGGGTAGTCCTCCAGCAGACGCTCGAGGGTCGGCAGCAGAAAGTCCAGCTTCTGCTGGTGGCGGTGAATCTCCAGGCTGGTGCCGGCGTGGGCCCAGATAAACCGCACGTTCGGATGATTACGCAGCGGCGCCTCGATTTCAGCCAGGTACAGCGGGTTTTTCTCGCGTTTCGAGGTGACGTTGGCGTGCAGCAACACCGGCAAATCGTACTCGGCCGCCAGGTGATAGACGCGCGCCAGCGCTTCGTTGTCGGCCCGCGGCGTATCGCCCTGGATCAATGCCGTCAGGTCATCGTGGCGGGTGAAGATCTCACCTATCCCCTGCCATAGGCCCGGGTCCATTTCCAGCATGCGACGGATATGCGCATCGGCATTTTTGTCGTTCGGATTGAAGCCGGAGAGAAACGGATGAAAACGCTGGCGCTGCTCGGTCGGCAGCTTGTTCAGCGCCGCCGCGACTATGACGTCGGTCGCGCTGTACCAGTAGGCATCCGCATCGTCGCCGGCGTAATAGCGCGGACGCTTGGGTTCGTCCTCGTGCCATTTCTTCGCCACCGGTATGCCGCTGATCAGTACATGCTCGACCCGGGCCGCGGCCATATTGGCCAGCAGCGCATCCATGCCGGCAGTTTCCTGGAAAAAATCCACATAGTGCAGGTGCGCGTCACTGTAGGCGTAGTCACGCGCCTGGACGGACGCCACCGCCAAGGTCAATCCGCACAGCAGGAGGGGAATTCGAGGCAAGGGGGCAGCTCCGGAAAAAGTCGCAGCATAGACTGGTGGCGGTACGTCGGGTTCAATAAAGCGTCCCGCTCTCAGCGGGTAGCCGGGCGTTGCGGTGGGCAATGCTCCACTCGCCTGGCTGCACTTGGCCGGTGAGGGAACGCTTGGCATTCGTCGGGCTCCAAGCATAAACAGCACGCGGCTCCATTGTTCACCCCAGAGGTCCTCCATGCCCATTTCCATCACCACCGAATCCAGCGACAGCTTTCGCCACCGTATCGAGGTCGACGACCGCCATGAACTGCTCACCGACCTGCCCAAAAGCCTGGGCGGAGAAGATTCGGCGCCCGACCCCCATGATTACTTCGACACGGCGCTGGGTGCCTGCAAGGCCCTGACCCTGATGCACTACGCGCGCGCCCACGACATTCCCCTGACGGGCGTGACGGTCGAGGTCAGCCATGACAGCAGCCAGGAGAAGGACGGCCGTTATGCGATCAGCGTCGAGCTGACCCTCAAGGGCGTCCTCGACGATACGCAACGCGCGACCCTGCGGCGGGTGGCGGACCGCTGCCCGTTGCACCGTCTGATGACCACCAGCGAAGTGACCATCGAAACGCGGCTGGCTCAGGGCGCCTTTAGCCAGTAGGTTTCAGGGCTGACCTGGGGCGACGCACGACGTAAAAATCCGCCCTCGGAGGGTCAACCCGCCCAAGCTGCACCCTGGGTTCAGCCACCCAGGCAAACGCGCTATGCTCGCGTTTTCCTAACGAGCGACCGCGGTGATGTCAGACCTTCCGCTGATCCAGCCCCGCGCCGAAACGGTAGCCGGCCAGCCCATCCTGCGCGCCCTGCCATCCGCACGCGTGCGCAGCATTGGACCCTTCGTCTTTTTCGACCATATGTTGCCGCATAGGTATCCGCCCGGAAGCGGCATGAACGTGCGCCAGCATCCGCACATTGGTCTCTCCACCCTCACCTATCTGTTCGAGGGGCAACTGCAGCACCGCGACAGCCTGGGTTCCGATCAGCAGGTGCTGCCCGGTGACGTCAGCTGGATGACCGCCGGGGCCGCGGTGGCGCATGTCGAGCGTACACCGGACGCCTTGCGAGCCACGGGTTCAGCCGTGCACGGCGTGCAAGTCTGGCTGGCGATGCCCCGTGGCCAGGAACAGTCCGCGCCAAGCTATCGGCATGTTCCCGCCGCGCAGCTGCCCTTCAGCGAGAGCCTCGGCGTGCGGATCACCCTGATCGCCGGTACGGGTTTCTGCCTGGAGTCGCCGGTGCCGGTGCTCTCTGCGACGCTCTACGCCGAGCTGCAGTTGCAAAGCGGTGCGACCTTGCTGATCGACACCGAACACGCCGAGCGGGCGCTCTATGTACTGGATGGTGAACTGGAGCTCGACGGTGTGACCTTGCCGCCACGCACCCTGGCGATCTTGCCCGCCGGCCTGGACTGCCTGTTGAGCGCCCGCGGCGCCGGCCAGGCGATGTTGATCGGCGGCGGTGCCCTGGACGGCCCGCGACGGATGAACTGGAATTTCGTCGCCAGCGACCCGATCCTGATCGAGCAGGCACGGCAACGCTGGGCCCTGGGCGATTGGCCGCGGGTGCCGGGGGAAGACGAGCGGATCGAATTGCCGAACTGAAAAGCGGCTTATGCAGGGCCGCCGAAAAATAAAAAAAAAGGCCCGCGTCTGCGGGCTTTTTTTCAGTCTGGCGGATGCCTCAGGCGGAGAGTTCCACCAGCAGCTTGTTCAAGCGCTGCACATAGGCGGCCGGGTCCTTGAGACTGTCCCCCGCCGCCAGCGCGGCCTGGTCGAAGAGGATGTGCGACAGGTCGGCGAAACGGTCCTCGTCCGGCTCTGCATCCAGTTTCTCGATCAGCGGGTGCGCCGGATTGAATTCGAAGATGGGTTTCGAATCCGGCACTTTCTGCCCGCTGGCTTCCAGGATCTGCCGCATCTGCAAGCCCAGGTCCTGCTCGCCGATGGCCAGAATGGCTGGCGAGTCGGTCAAGCGATGGGAAACCCGCACTTCGGCCACCTGCTCACCCAGCGCGCTTTTCAGCCGTTCGACCAGCCCTTCCTTGGTCTTGGCGATTTCTTCCTGGGCTTTTTTGTCTTCCTCGGAATCCAGTTTGCCCAGGTCCAGGTCACCGCGGGCCACATCCACCAGTTGCTTGCCGTCGAACTCGGTCAGGTAGCTCATCAGCCACTCGTCGATACGATCGGTCAGCAACAGCACTTCGATGCCCTTCTTGCGGAAGACTTCCAGGTGCGGACTGTTTTTCACCTGCGCATGGGACTCGCCGGTGAGGTAATAGATCTTGTCCTGACCCTCCTTGACCCGACCCAGGTAATCCGCCAAGGCTACGCTTTGCTCGCCGCTGGTATCGCTGGTGGAGGAAAACCGCAGCAGGCCGGCGATTTTTTCCTTGTTGGCGAAGTCCTCGGCGGGGCCTTCCTTGATCACCTGGCCGAAGTTTTTCCAGAAACCCTTGTATTGCTCGGGCTCGTTTTTCGCCAGTTTCTCCAGCATGTCCAGCACACGCTTGGTCAGCGCCGACTTCATCGAATCGATGATCGGATCCTTCTGCAGGATCTCACGGGAGACGTTCAGCGACAGGTCGTTGGAGTCCACCACGCCTTTGACGAAGCGCAGATACAGCGGCAGGAACTCGTCGGCCTGGTCCATGACGAACACACGCTGCACGTACAGCTTCAGACCCTTGGGCGCTTCGCGCTGGTACAGGTCAAAGGGCGCGCGGCCAGGCACGTAGAGCAGCGAGGTGTATTCCAGCTTGCCTTCGACCTTGTTGTGGCTCCAGCTCAGCGGGTTTTCGAAATCGTGGGCGACGTGCTTGTAGAACTCCTGGTACTCCTCGTCCTTGACCTCGGTACGCGGGCGGGTCCACAGCGCGCTGGCGCGGTTGACGGTTTCCCACTCCAGTGCCGGCGCGGCTTCACCTTCGGCAGCGGCCTGTTCCTTGGGCAATTCGATCGGCAAGGCAATATGGTCAGAGTACTTCTTGATAATATTGCGCAGGCGCCAGCCATCGGCGAACTCGTCTTCAGCGGCCTTCAGGTGCAGCACAATACGGGTACCGCGTTCGGCTTTTTCAACTGTGGCGACCTCGAAGTCACCCTCGCCCTTGGAGGACCAGTGCACACCCTCGCTGACCGCTGTCCCCGCCCTGCGGCTGAACACTTCCACCTGATCGGCGACGATAAACGCCGAATAGAACCCCACGCCGAACTGACCGATCAGGTGCGAGTCTTTTTTCTGGTCGCCAGACAGGTGTTTCATGAAATCCGCGGTGCCGGACTTAGCGATGGTACCCAGGTGGGTGATTGCGTCCTCGCGGCTCATGCCGATGCCGTTATCCTCGAGGGTAACGGTCTTGGCTTCTTTGTCGAAGCTGACGCGAATGCGCAGGGCGTCCCCGCCTTCGAGCAGCTCGGGTTTGGCCAGGGCTTCAAAACGCAGCTTGTCGGCAGCGTCCGAGGCGTTGGAGATCAACTCCCGCAGAAAAATCTCTTTGTTGGAATACAAGGAATGGATCATGAGGTGCAGCAGTTGCTTCACCTCGGTCTGGAAGCCCAGGGTCTCTTTTTGAGTCTCCACACTCATCGTTTTCTAACTCCACACTGATGGCATAAGCCGCGAATCGCGGCGGATGACCATGAGGTGGGGGCAAGCAACGAGATTTCAAGGTCAGATTCAGGGTTCGAGCAATTCGATGCTTGCGATCTCCTCGGGCCGCAGAACGAAACTCGCCTCGCCCTGCCCGCCCATGTTGCGCCGGATATCGATACGGCCCTCACTGTCGACACCATTGAAACGCCCCTCAACCGTACTGCCGCGCTTGGTCACCAGACGCACCGCCAGACTCTGGTAACGGCTGGGGTTGGTCTGTAAACGCTCCAGGCTGAAACGTTGACGCCGGTCAAGCGGCCGGCTGGGCCGTACCGGCGGCGCCTCGATCGCCGCAGCGCCCGTGGACACGGGGGCCGGCACCGCCGCCAGAGGCGGAAAATGGTCCTCTTGCACCACCCAGCCGCGCAGCTGATGCTTGCTCAACCGCACCGGCAGGCGTTGCACCTGCCCGGCGATCGTCGCTTCCACCTCCAGCTCCAACTGCGTCGCGGGCCAGGCTACGGGGGGCAAGCCCGCCAGCTGCACCTCACGGGTCGTGAAACGCCGCTGCAAATAATCGAGAACGACATGGCTGAGCGTGTCGGTGGAGTCGTAACCGGTATCGACCTTGCCGTCGCGGTAACGCAAACGATCGGTGAACAACTCGACTTTGCCACTCAAGGTGGTGGCGAACTGCGGCGGTAGCACCAAGTGGAAGTCGCCGACCAGCCGATTGGGGGCGACTGGCTGCAGATCCAGGTGCAGGGTGTAACCGTGGTCCAGGCGACGCGCCTCCGGCAGGTCCTGTTCCGGCAACAGCCAGCTGACCTCAACCTCCGGTAGCGTCCCTTTATCCTGTGGCAGGACGTCAAATCGCACCGGGCCCGACCGCGGCGGGTTCAAGCGGATGCTGATTTCGCGGCGCGCGAAAAAATCCTGTCCCTCGCGCAGGATCAGGTTGCCATCGATCAATTCCCCCTGTTGTGGCGAGAAGGGTTGGCCATTGAGTTCGCCGCGCAATTGGATCGCCAGCTGCGGAGGCTCCTGCACCACGGGTTTCAGCCAACTCAGGCTGACGATGGCCTCCAGACGCTGCGCATCCTGGGTCGCCATCAGCGTCAAGCCGACAATTAACGGGATAATACCCAGGGCACTGAGCAACAGGGCCTTGCGCGCGACCCGCCAGTGGCTAAAGACGTAGAGCAGCGTCAGAGGTGGCAGCAGGCTGCCGATCCCCCACAGCAGGCTGGTCCCGAACGCGAGGGTGACCAGCCATACCAGGCCTACCAATACCAGCACCAGCCCGCCGAGGATCAGTAACGCATCCATTGCTTTTTTCCTTATTGTTTTAGCACCTGTGAAAACCGGGTCGAACAACGTACCGCCACAGCGACCAGCGCTGTGCGTTCGCGGGCCGCCGCGCGGCGCCCACGATAATGATCCAGGTCTCGGTATTCTACCGAGGGGTCGATAATTTTTGATCAACACCCGCGAAACCCTGCCAACAAGGGCCCAGATTCAAGCCAATCGACCCGCCGGCAGACAGGCCGCTGCCGCCTGTGGGCGAAACGCACCTATAACCGACTGAACTTTGAAAACCGCTCAAGCTCGAATTTTTGCTGTGTTTATTTCTTACAGGAGAACCCCTCATGCAGAAGTGTCTCGCATATGCCTTGATTCTGACAGCCGGCTTGGGTCTGGCCGCCTGCGACAAAGCCTCCGAAAACAAGGCGGAAGATGCCCGCGAATCCGCCAAGGAAGCCCGCGAATCGATGAATGACGCGGTGGATAAAAGCAACCAGGCGGCGAAGGAAAACGCCGAAGCCGCTCAGGAACGCGCCAAGGAAAATGCCGAGCAAGGTCAAGCGCCAGTCGCTCCGACCACGCCGGCGCCCACCACGCCCTGAACCGGTGCCCGGCCCCGGGGCTGCTAGCAACAAGCCCCGAAGGCCGGTGCAAGCGCGACCTGGCGGAACTTCGCCCAGGGTTTGCGGTTCAAACCGAGCGCAATCCCAGAATTCCCCGTCCTTCCAGGAGCGATTATCGTGTCAAAACCTTTTGCTTATGCAGTGTTGTTGGCCGCCACCCTGGCCCTCGCGGCATGCGAGAAGGAGCCAGAAAGCAAGCTGGAGTCAGCCAAGGAGTCACTGTCCGAAGGCATGGAGTCGGTGGGTGATGCCGGCGAGAAAACCGGCGAAGCCATCGAAAAGAAAACCGATCAGCTGACGGGTCACAAGCCGACCACGGGTGAAAAAATTCAAGACGCTGCCGACGATGCCGCCGATGGGCTGGAAGCCGCTGGCGACGAAGTCAAGGATACGCTCGAAGGCAAATAGTACCGCCGCAAACAAACCCGCCTTGGCGGGTTTTTTGTCGCCCGTCGATCAACGCAGCGCCGGGGTCAGCATCAGCAGCAGGCAACACAACAGGCCGATGATCCACACCAGGCTGCGTTGCCAGTGCAGATCGGCCCAATAACAGAGCAAGTACAGCACCCGCGCGATCACGAAGGTCACCGCCAGCCCGTCCACCAGGTACCCCTGGGTCTGTGTGACGTGCGCCATCAGCACGCCCGCGGCAAACAATGGAAACGCCTCGAAGCTGTTCAGGTGTGCCGCCAAGGCCCGCGCTCCAAAGCCGGTTAATCGGGCCTGCTGAGCCCGCGGATGATGATTGTCGTAGTGGCCATTTTCCGCCTGCATGGCTTTGGCCACTGGGGCCTTGGCCAGGTAGATCAGCAACGCGCTGATAAATACACACCAGAATGGCAGACTCATGCCGCTTGCTCCTTGGGCGACTCAGCCGCCTGCGTGGGGGTATAGACCATGACTTCAAGCACGTCGGAGTGAAACTCCCGACGGTACAACACCAGCACCACTCCGGTGGATACCAGCATGAAAAACCAGGGATTGATAAACCAGGCCAGGGTCGCCATGCCAAAATAGTAGGCCCGCAGACCGAAGTTGAACTGGTTGGCCGCCATGGAAATCACCCGTGCCGCCCGCGCTGCAAAGGCGTTCCGTTCCTGTTCGGTGACGTGCCGCTCTCCCAGCATGGGCGCCGAACCGATCAGCACCGCGGCAAAATTGTATTGGCGCATGCACCAGCTGAAGGTGAAAAAGGCGTAAACGAACACCAGCGCCAACCCGAGCAACTTGATCTCCGACAGTCCCCGGCTGACCGACTGGACCCAGGGGATGTCAGCCAACAGCGACACCGCACGCTCGGAGGCACCGAGCACGGTGAGGATCCCCGCCAGGATGATCAGGGTGCTTGAGGCAAAAAAAGAGGCGTTACGCTCCAGGTTGCCCACCACGTTAGCGTCGGCGATACGGTTTTCCCGCAACAGCATGCGCCGCATCCAGTCCTCGCGGTACAGATGCAGCACGCTCGCCAGGCAGGCCGTCGAACGCCCTTTCCAGGTCGCGTAACGGCTGTAACCGGCCCAGCAGCAAATAAACCAGAAAACCGCCAGCACATTGGACAGGTAGGGTTCGATGACGGACATGCGCACTCCTTGAAAGCTGCGCCGATTATAGCCAGACGCCGCTTTCAGCAGGCCAACAAAAAGCCGCTCGAAGGCGGCATTTTTGTCCGTTTCTCAGGCAGGCTGCAGCTGCGGCCTGCCTTGCAACCGATCCAGCAGGGCCGCCCCGGCCAGGGTGATCAACACTGGCACCAGCCAGCCCAGGCTTTGTGCTGCCAAGGGCAAGTGCGCGAAAAACCCTGGCACCAGCGCCTCGAAACCGGCCGCGCCTATCGCATCGACCAGGCCAAACAGCAAGGCCACGGCCATCACCGGGACAAAGACCCGACGTGGCGACAGCCACAGCCGATCCAGCAGGCACAGACCGACCAGCACGATCGCCAAGGGATAGAGCCCCACCAGTACCGGCACCGACACACTGATCAGTTGGTCCAAACCCTGGTTGGAGACCAGCAGGCTGAACACACCGAACACCAGTACCACGGGGCGATAAGGCAACGAGCACAACTCGCTGAAAAATTCGCCGCAGGCAGCCAGCAGGCCAACAGCCGTGGTCAGGCAGGCCAGGGTGATGACCACGGCCAACAACAGGCCTCCGGCCTTGCCGAAGGTATGGTGCACGTAAGTGGTCAATATCTGCACGCCGTTCAGCGCTTCCCCGGCGATCCCATGGCTGGTCGCGCCCAGGTAGAACAGCGAGAGATAAACCAGCGACAACCCCAGCGCGGCAATCAGGGCCGCCACCACCGAATAGCGGGTGACCAGGCCGGGCTCGCTGATGCCGCGGTCGCGAATCGCCGTGGCGATCACGATACCGAACACCAACGCCCCCAAGGCATCCATGGTCAGGTAACCCTGCAGGAACCCCTGGGCAAAGGGCGCAGCCTGATAAGCGCCGGTGGCGGGGCCGATATCCCCGGCGGGCAGCAGCAGGGCCGCGCCACCCAGCACCAGCAACGCTACCAGTAAGACTGGGGTGATCACCTTGCCGATCCGATCGATCAATTGCCCCGGGTTGAGCGCCAGGTACAGGACCACCGCGAAGTACAGCAGGCTGTAGACCAACAAGGGCGTCCCGCCCGTGCCGGTGAACGGCGCGATGCCCATTTCAAAGGACACCGTGGCCGTGCGCGGCGTGGCGAACAGGGGGCCCACCGTCAGGTAGACCGCCACCGCAAAGGCGCTGCCAGCCAGCCTGCCGAGGGGCGCCGTCAGGCGCGCCATACCGCCGCCAACCCGGGCCAGGGCGATGATGGTCAGCAGCGGCAAGCCGACGCCCGTCACCAGGAAACCCAGCGCGGATATCCATACCTGCTCGCCCGCCGCCATCCCGGCGCCGGGTGGGAAGATGATATTGCCCGCGCCGAGAAACAAGGCGAAGGTCATGAATCCGAGGGCGAACAGGTCCGAAGCTTTCAAGCGTGTCATGTAGGGAGATACCGAACTGGGGGAAGACCCGGCGTTGCGCGGTGCGCAGAACACCCGGGCCGGGTACGACTGAAGGCGCGCACCTTAATGCAATCCGGGTGCTGCGGCGACCAACCCCGTCCGAGGCGTCCAGTCGCTGAACAAGGATGTCGCAATGGCGTAACTCTTGCGCGCCAGATGGGACGAACGAACGGGCAAAAAAAGGCCCGCAGTGTGCACGGGCCGAAAGCTGAAGGAATGGGGGGGCTGCAGGCAGCAGCGCGCTAGCTGCCGCGGTAGGTCGAGTAACTGTAGGGCGAAATCAACAGGGGCACATGGTAGTGCTCCTGGGTCGCATCGATGCCGAACCGCAGCACCACCAGGTCGAGAAAGGCCGGCTCGGGCAGGGACAGGCCCCGGGCCCGGTAATAGTCACCGGCGGCGAACTGCAACTGGTAGACGCCACTTCGATACGTCTCGCCCTGCAACAATGGCTCATCGCAGCGACCATCCTGGTTGGTCGCTACCCGGCTGAGCAACGTCAGGTGCTCACCCTCGACCCGATACAACTCGACCTGGACGGCGCTGCCAGGGCAGCCATGCGCGGCATCCAGTACATGCGTGGTTAAGCGTCCCATAGCGTCTGGGCGCCCGTGCGCAGCAGCACGAACACCGCCTCTCCTCTAGTCTGTGAAAAGAAATACACCGTCCGGCATTCAACACCCGGGCTGGGTGCAGAATAGCAAGTTGAGGTCAAAATAATAGACATTTTCACATTATTTTGTACACAATAATCACCGCAAATTCTTTTGTACGCGTCCTGCCAGCACGCGCTGGGCAATGCGCACCGGGCGAGTGGCAGGCGTCAAACGCAAAATATCTGACCGATCGGACAATTTTTAACCTGGCAGTTGTCGCGGAATACGGATTGCGTTTAGGATTCACAAAACGTCTTATTAATTGTATACAATCGACTCTGCACGACGACCGACCCCGGCACTTAACATGCCCGCGTCGTCGCCGCCCCCCTAGAAGGAACACTGCAGTGAGCGCTGACTACCCACGCGACCTGATCGGCTATGGCAATACCCCGCTGCACCCACACTGGCCTGGGCAGGCCCGCCTGGCAATTTCCTTCGTGCTCAACTACGAAGAAGGGGGCGAACGCAACACCCTGCATGGCGACCCGGAGTCCGAATCCTTCCTGTCGGAAATGGTTTCGGCGCAACCCCTGCCGGATGCACGCAACATGAGCATGGAATCGCTCTACGAATATGGCAGCCGCGCCGGCGTATGGCGGGTGCTCAAGCTGTTTCAGAAGTTCCAGATCCCGCTGACGGTCTTTGCCGTGGCCATGGCCGCACAGCGCCATCCGCAATTGATCAAGGCCATGGTCGCGGCCGGCCACGAGATCTGCAGCCACGGCTACCGCTGGATCGACTATCAGTACATGGACCCGGCCGAGGAGCGTGAGCATATGCTCGAGGCCATCCGCATCCTGACCGAGCTGACCGGGGAACGCCCGTTGGGCTGGTACACCGGCCGCACCAGCCCCAATACCCGGCGGCTGGTGATGGAGGAAGGTGGCTTCCTCTACGACTCGGACACTTATGACGACGATCTGCCCTATTGGGAACCGCGCAACCCGACCGGCAAGCCCCACCTGGTGATTCCCTACACCCTGGACACCAATGACATGCGCTTCAGCCAGGCCCAGGGTTTCAACACCGGCGACGACTTTTATCACTACCTCAAGGACGCCTTCGATGTGCTCTACGAGGAAGGCCTGGACGCCCCGAAAATGCTCTCCATCGGCCTGCACTGCCGGCTGATCGGTCGCCCCGCCCGCCTGGCCGCCCTGCAGCGGTTTATCCAATACGCCCAAGGCCACGATCAGGTCTGGTTCGCCCGACGGGTCGATATCGCCCGCCATTGGCAGACCACCCATCCCTACACGCCCCAGGAGCGCGCCCAATGAGTCGCTTCCGTAGCCTCAGCCCCTCGCAGCTGTCCCGCCAGGCGTTTGTCACGGCCTTTGCCGATATCTATGAACACTCCCCCTGGGTCGCCGAACGCGTGTTCGACCTGGGCCTCGATGCGCGGTGCGACCAGGTCGAGGTGCTGCATCAACGCATGGCTGCCGTCCTGCTGGAAGCCGACGAAGCAGACCAACTGGCGCTGATCAAGGCCCACCCGGACCTGGCCGGCAGGGCCGCCGTGCGCGGCGAACTGACCGAAGCCAGTACTGCGGAGCAGTCCGGTGCCGGCATCAACCAGTGCAGTGCCGAAGAGTTCCAGCGTTTCACCGCGCTCAACGACGCCTACAAAGCCAAGTTCGCCTTCCCCTTCATCATGGCGGTCAAGGGCAGCAATCGGCAGCAGATCCTCGCCGCATTCGAGGAGCGCATCCATCACTCGCCACAGGACGAGTTCAGCCGGGCCCTGGCCGAAATCAACCAGATCGCGCTGTTCCGCCTGCAAAGCCTCTAATCCCGTTCGCCCTCACTCAAGGCAGATATCCCCATGAAAGCGTACGCCGCACCCTTCGAGAAATTCGTCAACCTGGCCGACGCCCGCCTGGGCACTCAAGCCCTGTCGGTCACCGACGACTGGTTCGCCGACGTCAATCGGTTGTTCCAACCGACCCCGGCGGTTTGGAAAGAAGGCGTGTTCGACGATAACGGCAAATGGATGGATGGCTGGGAGTCGCGGCGCAAGCGTTTCGAAGGTTACGACAGCGCGGTCATCCGCCTGGGCGTGGCGGGTTCGATCAAGGGCGTGGACATCGACACCAGCTTCTTCACCGGCAACTTTCCGCCGTCCGCCTCCCTGGAGGCCTGCTTCCTGGCCGAGGGGAATCCCGATGACAGCACCCAATGGACCGAGGTGCTGAGTGCGGTCGAGCTCCAGGGCAACAGCCATCATTACCATGCCATCGACAACACCCAACCCTTCAGCCATCTGCGCTTCAATATTTACCCCGACGGTGGCGTCGCCCGCCTGCGGGTATATGGGGTGCCCTATCGCGACTGGTCCGCCGTCGCCGACAACGAGTCGGTGGACCTCGCCGCCGCCCTGAACGGCGGACGTGCCCTGGCCTGCTCGGACGAACACTTCGGGCGCATGAGCAACATCCTCAACCCTGGCCGCGGCGTGAACATGGGTGACGGCTGGGAAACCGCCCGCCGCCGTACGCCGGGCAACGACTGGGTGATAGTCGCACTGGGGCATGCCGGGGAAATCGAGCGGGTCCTGGTCGACACCCTGCACTTCAAGGGTAACTACCCCGACAGCTGCTCGCTTCAAGGCGCCTTTGTCAAAGGCGGCACCGACAGCCAGATCGAAACCCAGAGCCTGTTCTGGCGCGAACTGCTGCCCAGCCAGAAGCTCTCGATGCACGCCGAACATGAGTTCGTCGAACAGCTCAAGGCGCTGGGGCCCATCACCCATGTCCGCCTGAACGTCTTCCCCGACGGCGGCGTCAGTCGCCTGCGCCTGTTCGGCAAGGTCGCGAAATAACGGCGAAAGCCGACGACACCCACGGCAAGGCGGTCGGCCTTAACGGGGCGGATACGCCCCGTTGTATTGAAGTGAGAACCCTTATGCGCCAATTGATCATCGAGCCGTTGAGCAAAGCCGCATTCGCCCCGTTCGGCGATGTGATCGAAACCGAAGACAGCGACTTCTTCATGATCAACAACGGCTCCACCCGGCGTTACCACCGCCTGGCCTGCGTCCAGACCGCGCAGCCGGAGGATCAGGCGATCATCAGCATTTTCAGCGCCGAGGCGCTGCCGATGCCGTTGACCGTGCGTATGCTGGAACGCCATCCGCTGGGCAGCCAGGCCTTCGTGCCGCTGCTTGGCCACCCCTTTCTGGTCGTGGTCGCGCCACTTGGCGATGCACCCGAGCCGGAGTTCGTCCGCGCCTTCCGCAGCAACGGCAGGCAGGGCGTCAATTACCATCGCGGCGTCTGGCACCACCCGGTGCTGACGATCGAAAAGCGGGATGACTTCCTGGTGGTTGATCGCAGCGGCCCCGGCCACAACTGCGATGAGCATTTTTTCGACGAGGCGCAGTACCTGCTCCTCGACCCCCACCAATAAGAGAAGACCGACGGCTGCCGTTGCGGCCGCGGGCAAGAGGTACATATCGTGGAAGCACACCTGATTGAATGGCTGAACCTGAGCATCCGCTGGGTTCATATGATCACCGGAATCGCCTGGATCGGCGCCTCGTTTTATTTCGTCTGGCTGGAAAACAACCTCAACCGCAGCAACCCGCGCGACGGGCTGGCAGGCGACCTGTGGGCCATCCACGGCGGCGGCATCTATCACCTGGAAAAGTACAAGCTGGCCCCCCCGAAAATGCCGGACAACCTGCACTGGTTCAAATGGGAGGCGTACTTCACCTGGCTCTCGGGAGTCGCCCTGCTCTGCGTGGTGTTCTACCTCAAGCCGGCGCTCTACCTGGTCGCGCCGGGCAGCGATCTGGACCCGGGCGCGGCGGTAGCGATCGGCATCGCGACGCTGATCGGCGGCTGGTTCGTCTATGACTTCCTTTGCGATTCGCCCCTGGGCAAGCGACCCGCCGTGCTCGGCCTGGTGCTGTTTATCCTACTGGTTGCCGCCGCTTACGGCCTGAGCCAAGTGTTCAGCGGCCGCGGCGCCTACATCCACGTCGGCGCCATTATCGGCACCATCATGGTCGGCAACGTGTTTCGCACCATCATGCCGGCCCAACGTGCCCTGGTGAAGGCCATCGAGGAAAACCGCACACCGGACCCGGCCTTGCCGGCCAAGGGCCTGCTGCGTTCGCGCCACAACAACTACTTTACCCTGCCCGTGCTGTTTATCATGATCAGCAACCACTTCCCCAGCACCTATGGCAGCCAGTACAACTGGCTGATCCTGGCGTTGATCGCGGTACTGGCGGTGCTGGTCCGCCACTATTTCAACACCCGTCACAACAGCAACAGCTTCGCCTGGACCCTGCCGGCCGCCGCGCTGGGCATGATCTGCCTGGCTTTCATCACCTCACCCAGTTACAAGGCCAGCGGCGCCCCAACCGCTTCGGTGGCCCCGACACCGGCGATGGCGAGCCAGCCGGCGGCTGCCACGCCAGTAGCGGCCGTCCCTGCCACGCCGGCAAACCCCGCGCCCAGCCCTGGCGCACCGATTGCCCAAACTGCTCCTGCACCCGCTGCAGGTGGCTCGGCGGACTTCAACCAAGTCAATCGGGTTATCCAGGAACGTTGTGCCGTCTGTCACGCGGCTAAACCGAGCAGCCCCATGTTCAGTGCCGCCCCTGGCGGCGTGATGTTCGATACGCCCCAGCAGATCCAGTTGCTGGCGGCCCAGATCCAGGCACAGGCGGTGACCTCGCAAGTGATGCCCTTGGGCAATATCACCCAGATGACCCAGGCCGAACGGGACCTGATTGGCGCCTGGATCGGCGCCGGAGCACCCGTGAACTGACTGTCGCCTCTCCTCCTGGCACCAAGTGGAGCCCGCCCGATGGCGGGCTTTTTATTGCCTGTCGCTGCGCCCGCCCTCTTGCGACGGAGCAGGCCCGACAGCCCTCGCGACGGGACTCGCACAGCGGGAAACAACCTCTTCTTTTTTTGTACACAATTTATAAAATATTTGTTATCTATATTGTTCACAATTGCTATAGTCGACAGCGCTGACGTACGGCCCACTACGCCGGAATCAGCAGCGGAGGTGGCAACGTCACCCCAACAAGCCCATGACCGAACAAAAACAATTGGCAGGCTATCCATGACCCTCCCCACCCGTTCAACCGGTACTCGCGGTTCCGATCTGATCTACGGTCTCGAAGACCGCCCGCATTTCAGCGCGGCACTCTTTGCCGCGTTGCAGCACGTGCTGGCGAGTTTCGTCGGCATCATCACCCCGACGCTGATCGTTGGCAGCACCCTGGGGCTCCAGCAGGAAATACCCTATCTGATCAGCATGGCGCTATTCGTCTCGGGCCTGGGCACCTTTATCCAGGCCCGGCGCTTCGGTCCGATAGGTTCCGGCCTGCTGTGCCTGCAAGGCACCAGCTTTGCCTTTCTCAGCGTGATTCTCAGCGCTGGCTTTATGGTCAAGAACCGCGGTGGCGGCACCGACGAGATTCTCTCGACCATTTTTGGCGTGTGCTTTTTCGCCGCCTTCGTCGAGGTGATCTTCAGCCAGTTCATCGGCAAGCTGCGCAAGCTGATCACCCCGGTGGTCACCGGCACCATCATCACCCTGATGGGCCTGTCGCTGATCAAGGTGGCAGTCACCGACATGGCCGGCGGTTTTGGCGCGGCTGACCTGGGTTCGTTGAGTAACCTCGGCCTGGCGGCGCTGGTGCTCGGCAGCATCGTGCTGCTCAACCGCTTCGACGTGCCGCTGCTGCGCCTGAGCGCGATTATCGTCAGCCTGCTGCTGGGCTTCGCCGTAGCCTGGTACCTGGGCAAGGTGGATTTCGCCGCCATGCCGCAGGTGCCGGCCTTCAGCGTACCGGTACCGTTCAAGTACGGATTCTCCTTCGACCTGCTGGCCTTTATCCCGATCGCGGTGATTTTCCTGATCACCCCCCTGGAAGCCGCCGGCGACCTGACGGCCAACTCGATGATCTCCCAGCAGCCGGTCAAGGGACCGCTGTACCTGCGCAGAATCAAGTCCGGGCTGTTGGCCGACGGCTTGAATTCGGCCCTGGCGGCCGTGTTCAACAGCCTGCCCATGGTGACCTTTGCCCAGAACAACGGGGTGATCCAGCTGACCGGGGTCGCCAGCCGCTATGTCGCCTATTTCATTGCCGGTTTGCTGGTGTTGCTCGGGCTGTTTCCGGTGATTGGCGCGCTGCTGCAGCTGATGCCCAAGCCAGTGCTCGGCGGTGCCACGCTGATCATGTTCGGCACCGTGGCCGTGGCGGGCATCAAGATCCTTTCCGAGGCCGGATTGCACCGGCGCAACATGTTGATCGTGGCCATTTCCCTGGGCCTGGGCCTAGGCGTGGCGGCCGTGCCGGAGGTGCTGCGCGAACTGCCCGAAGCCCTGCATAACATCTTCGAGTCGCCCATCACGGTCGGCGCCTTCTGCGCCATCCTGCTTAACCTGTTTCTGCCCGAGGAACACCTCGAGGAAGAACAGGCTTTCGACCCGGAAGCCAGCATGCTGCAGGTCCTGCAAAACCCCAGCGACGACGAACACCCGGGCGCACCGAACGAACGCCTCGCCCCCGGCCTGCCTCGCTGACGCCACCCCGGGCGCCGCATGCGGCGCCCGGTCGTCCTTGTCCGTAATCCCTCGCCACCAGGAGACTTCCATGTCCTGCACACCCCTGCACGCCTGCCTAACCCTGTGCACCGGCCTGTTCGCCGCCAGCCATAGCCTGGCCGGCGATCTGCTGCACTGGCAGAACAACAGCCTGACTTACCTCTACGGCCAGAACTTCAAGATCGACCCCGCCATCCAGCAGACCGTCACCTTCGAACATGCCAACGGCTGGAAATACGGCGATACCTTCCTGTTTCTCGACTCGATCCATTTCAACGGCGACGTCCAGGACGACAGCAGTTTCTACGGTGAACTGTCGCCACGCCTGTCGTTCGGCAAGCTGCTGGCGCGCAAGCTCGAACTCGGACCGATCAAGGACCTGCTCCTGGCCACGACCTATGAGTTCGGCGAAGGTGACGTCGAGTCCTACCTGATCGGCCCCGGTTTCGACCTGGCCATTCCGGGCTTCGACTTTTTCCAGGTGAACCTGTACCACCGGCAAACCGATGGCGACCGTCCTGGGGACAACGTCTGGCAGATCACGCCGGCCTGGAGCTACACCCTGCCAGTCGGCCGTTCCGATCTGGTGATCGACGGCTTTATGGACTGGGTGGTGGACAACGACAGCAATGCCCGGGGCGATTACCACGCCAACCTGCACTTCAATCCCCAGATCAAGTACGACCTCGGCAAAGCGCTGAGCTGGGGCGAAAAGCAACTGTATGTCGGTCTGGAATACGACTACTGGAAAGACAAGTACGCCATCGATAACAGCAGTTTCCTCGGCGACGTGATCCTCGATGGCACCGACCAGAACACCGCCAGCCTGTTGCTCAAGGTGCATTTCTAGCTCACCCCGCCTTGGGCACCTGCAATCGGTTCCGGCACCCGGCCGCTACAGGTGCCGGGGCCAGACCGTCTCGGACGGCGCTCCGTGCAAGCTGGCTACGCGATGCCGACATTGAGCTAGGCTGGGTTTAGTCTGCCGGTCAACGGAGCCGATCCCGCTCCCGCGACTCTGAAGCCCGAACCCACGGGCTTGGCTGTAACGAGCATTGCTCCAAGGAGTATCGAATGGACGCAAAAAACCTGGACATCACCAAGCTGACCCAACTGCTTAGCCTCAGTACCCGCAGCCTGACCCACCTGACTGCTGCCATGGCCGCCATGGCCTTCGAAATGATGCGCAGCGAAGATCGGGCGACCAAAGCCGCCGGTCAACGCATGATCGATCACCTGAGCTCGATCGGCGCGGAGCTCGACCAGCAATGGCAAATACTCGGCGAGCTACCGGGCGCGCCCCTGCAGCGCGACAGTAGCGAGCCGCTGGAAGAGATCGACCTGAAAGCGGCCCCGTCCATGTGCGAAAGCTGAGCATAACCTCCACAACAGGCCCTAGGGCCTCTGCTCTGCGGTCGCATCCCGATACAGGGTATACGGCAGGATCAGGGTGTCGGCCACCAGGCTGAACGGCAGGTCGATCAGCGCGATTGGCCAGAGCGCGCGCAAAACTCCGGCGTCCTGATCGGTCGCAGCTGAAATCAGCAAGGCATCCACCTGGGTCCCGCAGTACGCCAGGCGACCTGGGCAGCGAGGCGGATCGCTGAAGGTTTCCGCCACCGTCGAACAGCCCGAGAGCAAGCCTGCCACTACCACCCAACCGTACGGACGCATGAGATTCCCTGAGTACTGGACAAGCCGGTGCGGATTGACCCGGTGACAGGATCCCCAGAAATCGCGCGGGATCCCAGGTTTCCATGAAACGCTGATGATGAGGCGTGCCCGCTCAGGGCCCGCGTGCCGATGCCAGCCCCGCGTACGGGCCGGTTCCAGCCCAGGGTGCGCGCGAGGCGATTCAAAGCAGCGCCAGGGACAAGGTCCGACATGTACCGAGGTCGACTCTGAACAAGCGGCCCTCGGCATCAAAGGCCACCAACTGCTCGTCGACGATTCGCAGTGTCCCGTTCGTCCATGATGGCCAGTTCAGGCACGCACGGGGCGCACCGCCGACGCGGTCGCCTGAAAAAAATTGCCACTGCATGGCACGGTCTGCTTGCGGCACTCCAAGCAAGACCCAACCGTGCTCGAAGCGCACCTCGAGCTGCGATCGCTGTTGGAGGTCCAGCGCAGGTAGTGGGAGTACGCCGGCGCAGTGATCAGCCCTCCCCAGCTGCAGGCTCAAGGCTCCTGTACCATCCTCCTTCAGCTCGATCTCGATCAGCTGGCCACTGGGGCCGAACAGCAGCGGCTGATCGCCAGGCGTCAGCGGCGTACGCGACGCGAGACGACGCTGAGGCAGGACATACGTCCACAGCTCCAGAGCGTCTTTGCCAGCTCCGATCAACCAGAGCTCCTTCTGCTTCATACGCTTGTAACCCAGCACCGGCCCCGGCAGATCACTGACATGCCAAGTGCTGGCGAAGGCCTTATCGACATCGACAACCCTTATCTGGTTGCCACTGGCGATCACCCAGTGGGTGCCATCGAACATCTGTTCATGGAAGTCCAGGACAAGCACGCCGAGGTCACGAACCGTGCGGCTCACCAGGTCGAGTTTGCTGACGCGCCATACCTGGTCGCGCCGAGCGAGGGCCAGGGCGGTCAGGCCGCTATGGGCGATCACGATTCGATAGGCCGGTACGGCGAAGCGGAACAGACTATTGCCGTCACGGCCGACGATCAAAGCGCCCCCCTCGCCCAGTGCCAACAAGCTGCGGTCGTCGTGCAAGGGTACGGCGTCCAGGATGGCCTGGCGACCGGCCTCAGGGGCGTACCACTGCGCAGTCTCCCGCCTGTCGGCCAGGGACATTAGCGGTTTGCTGGATAATTTCTTCGGCAGATCGGCCTGCAGCAATGGATCACGGCTCAGGGCAATCAGGTTTTGCAGCTGGTGATTCTCCAACGGCGCGCGCAGGCTGGCATGGTCTTCGAGAGCCGGACCTATCACCACCCGTGCCAACCGCGCGAAGGCCTCGAGCTGATCCTGGGATTTCTTCTGAGTCTGCTTGTACACCGTACAAAGGCCGTGAATGAGTGCGGCACGCTCAGGATAGCATTGCGGATCGTCACGCAGCCGGGTCAGGTAGTCGGCATAGGCTTGCAAGGTATCCGGCAACAACAGCGCGCGCTTGACCAATGCTCGCCCGGACAGGGTGCCGCCCGCGCTTTCCGCCTGGCGCAACCAGTGACAGGCGCGCTCGCGCTCCTGCGTCAGGCTCCAGATCGCCTCCACCGCCTCCAGCCATTCCCCGCGGGCACCAAGCATCTCGGCCCACTCCAGGCGCAAGCGGTTTGCTACGTCCGGCCATTTGTCCTGCAGCATCGGTATGGCGTCGGCAAAGGCATTGTCGCGCCGGGCTACCTGAAGCGCCCGCTGCCAATCATCGGCCAAACAGTGCAAGCGCACGATGGTGGCGGGCGAGCTGTCCCAAAACAGGGCCAGGGCAGCCGCTTGCTGGAAGCGCTGGTGCTTTTCCAGATAGTCCAGAGCTTCCTGGCGGGCGTTGAGCAGTTCAGCAAGAACGAACACCGCTTCATCGACACGTCCGGCGCCATCGAGCTTCTCGAAATGCCTGCGGTACACCGTACGCAAGTACCGTTCGAAATCGCCACCGAAATCCATGCTCGCCGCTGCGCCACGGGGTTGTCCCACTCTCAGGCTACCTCGCGGCCTGGGCGTGCCGAAGGACTGGCCAAGGCTACCCAAGTCGCCCCCCAAGGGAATGGCATGGCGCAGTGCTTCTTCGATATCGCCTTTCTCGAACATCGCCAACACACGCCGCATATAGACGGCCTGGCGCCAACCCAGTGCCTTGTTCAGTCGGGTAAGCGTAGCCAGCGAGGCCAACCGGCTGCGCCAGGCTTGTAGCGTGACAGGCGACGCGCGCGGCTGGAGCCGGGTGGCGGGGGCGGCCTCCATTGCGCGACGCCTCGAGGGCCTCGCCGAGGTCCAGCCTGCCGCTTCAGGCGTCCCGCCCCGGCGAATCAACCAGCAGATAACGAGGACGAGGGTCAGGCCGATCGCCCCCATCGCTATCATCGACCCCGGCAGCAGCCCCGACACCGCCGGGGACTTCATCCCTGAAACGCCGGGGTCGCCGGTCACAGGCGTTGTGGCAACCTTCGTCCCCCCCTGCTGCGCCATCACCAGAGGACTGGTGTCAGGTACGGGCCCAGTACGGATCAGGTGAATAAGGGTAAAGGTGGTCACCACCATGACCAGGCTGTAAAAAGCCAGGTAAGCGATGACTTTACCGATTGAACTCCCGGGCTGATTTACCGCGAGTGCCTTGCGGGTCAGGCCCTGTCGGCGCAGCCGCAACGCCCGCAGCATCTCATCGCGTGCAGGGCTGGCCGGCGCGACGGCATCACCGAGCGCGTCGCGAATATCACGCAGTGTCGGCGCGGGCTCGTGAATCGGTGCTGGCACGACTTCGCTGCAATCGTAGGTATCGAGCAAGCTGTAGTCATCTATGTGGAGCCACGCCTGCAACTCGAGTGGGATCGCCTGTGCCAGGTGCCGGGCGGCGACCTGACCACCGCGTACCAGCCAGACGTCCGCCGGGGCCAACGCCCCTCGCTCATGATCCTCAAGTACGGCCGAGCACAGGTTGCTGCCCACCCGCAGCAACGGCCAGGCGCTCAGGCGCTCGCAATCCAGTTGGCGAGCGTTGGCGAACTGCAACAGATCGCCATCATCAAAACGATGGGCCTGGCAGCCGGCCTCCCAGTAGGCCAGCATGCAGCCAATGCGCTCGGCGGCGCTAAAACGCTCGGCGGGGAACCAGAGCCCGGCGACGTACTGACGCCCCCTGAGCAGGGGGCGGCGAATGAGCGCGCTGGTGGGTTCACTCATTCTGGGCCTCCTTGCCAGCGGCTTGGGTACAGTGCAGATGCAAGCGTGCCCCGCGTTGCTCAAGCGAATAAACGATCAGTTCGCGGGTTTCGGTCAGTATCACCACCTGCCCTGACGAGGGGCAGACACTGACTTTGGCCGCCGGCGCCGGCGCCGTATAAACCAGTTCGTTGTTGCCATCGAGGAACAGGCTGACGCTCTGTCGATTGGCGCCCAACAACACAAAAAACGCCTGGTCGCTCTCCTGGGGACGGTACAAGCCGATGACGCGCCAATTTTCCGGCACATGCACTTCGTGATAGGGCTGCCGCGCCGCTAGGTACAGTTGCCAAATCTGCTGCGAAGCGCCGGTCTGGCTAACCGCCAGTGCGCCAAAATTCGTGTTCCACAGCGAACCACCGCCGAACAGCACCCGGCTGCCTTGCGGTGCCGCACCCAGCGCCAAGGTCGTGCCACTCTTGCCACTGGGGCAGGCCATCCGTAATTGCAGCTGTCCGTTGTCGCGACGCAGGTAGATCAGGTCCCGGCCATTGGGCAAGGCAGCGAAGCCAAGCACTTGGTCGTCCAGCAAATGCGTCGCCCCCACCGCCAACGCCTGAGATGGCGGGGTATTAGGTATCCAGCACACCAGCCGACCTTCGCTGTCCAGGGCATAAAACCGAGCGCTCTTGCCTTCCTGCAACCAGGCACTGGGCAGCAAGCGGCCGGTACCGGCGGGAGCCAGCAGGGCTTCGCGCGGGGGGCGCGGAGTGGTCACCAGCCCTCGAAGCTGCCAGAAAAACAGCTTGTCACCACTGCCGATCATCGCGCCCAACACTTGACCGGCGAAGGTAATTGCCAGGGGCTGCTGGTAACCGCTCCACTGGGTGGTATGCATTTTGGGTGGGGCGTTTCGCCGAGACAGGGAGGGCAACTGGATCACCAGTGCGCCATGTTTGTCCAGCAAGGGCACGGCGATGCGCGAACCGTTACAGGACAACACTGGCGCGATGGTCAGGGCAACCCGCTCGGTAGCGCGTTGGTTGGTCGGCTGGGGCCCCTCGGCCTTGAAGTGCCCGTTCAGCAGGTCGGTAGCCGCTTGTGGGGTCGGCAAAGGCAGAAGCAGCCGGTAGCTGCCGAGGCGCTGACGGGTTTCAACCTGCAGATGAGTGCCGTCCAACCCGGGCGTCACTGCCATGCTGTGACTGCAACCCAGGGGCTGAGCCATTTCGACCGGCAGGTGCTGGCCAATCACCCAACATTCATCGGGGATTTGCGCCAACTCATCCATGCGCAGGGCCCAGTCGCGGCAATGGTCGGGATCGACGAGGTCGAAGGTCCGGGCATTGAGCAGCCACTTCAGCTGCACTGCCGACTCGACGGATTGCGGTGCGGCCGGACGCTGCAAAACGCCCCAGAGCAGTTCACCACCCGCTTGCCGAGCGCGACGTGCCAGAAGAATCAGCATCGCCAGATGAACCAGGCGCGGCGCGCCGAGTTGCCGAGGACCTGCATCGAACAGGGCTACGATCAGGCGGTTGGCCTGTCGAGCCCGCTGTTGCGGGGCCAGGAACAGATGTTCGCCGCCCGCAGCGCGGCGCAGAAATTCGTCGGGCAGTTCGTCGGCCAGTAACCATTCGCTGCTCAGCAGGCGCTCATAAGGCCCGCGTCGCTGCAAGTCGCCCAGCCCCTCGGGCTCCGGCTGCCCACCGGACTGCCGCTCGCGCATGGGTCCAAGCAGGGTGTTGAGGC
This sequence comes from Pseudomonas sp., assembly GCF_040514055.1. GTDB lineage: Bacteria > Pseudomonadota > Gammaproteobacteria > Pseudomonadales > Pseudomonadaceae > Aquipseudomonas. Next base: position 83,162 of record NZ_JBEVDL010000016.1, on the reverse strand, counting down.
GGCCAAGCAAATCGCCCAGCGCGGAGGCCCGCTCCGGGGCGAACCACTCCAGCCATTCACTCCAGGGCTGCAGCGAGTCAGGCAGTTGCATGGCGGCACCCCGTCCACTGCGCATGGATACGGGTCAGCAGTTCAGGGCTCAGCGGCAATTGGCGATCGAGCGGAATACAGGTGGCAGGACGATGCCAGAGCAGCAGCGGAAGACGCGCGTAGCGTTCGCTGAACGCGCGGGCCAGCAGGTCGACCGGTACGTTCGGCTGCCAACGGGTCGGCATCCAAAGCGCCGGGGCCTGCGGGCAGGGTGCCGCATAGTCGATCCCCTGGACCCAGGGCAACAGGCAGGCGTCGCCCAGTACAACCAACACATCGCGATTGGCCGTGGCCTGCAATCGCGCCTGTTCCTCGCCGCTCATCTGCGCCAAGCGGTTCAGCAGGCGTGGCGCGGCATCGCCCCAGGCGACCGCGGCCGCGGGTTCCCTACCGGGCGCGCGGGGCTGCCAGCCCCAGTCAATCAACGCCGCCGAAGTCATGCTGGCGAGAGCAGCTGAGCCATCAGGCGCAGGCGCACGGCGTCCAGCGCGGGCGGGATATTGTCCCTGGAAAAATTGGCGTCGAGTTCACGCAGCAAGGCCTCCATCTCCAGGCGGCGCTCTGCACTGTCACCGCCCAGACAATTGCGTGCGGCCTCCAGCAAGCGGCTGACACGGGACAAGGGCTGCTGGGAAGCCTCTTCAACGACACTGAACAGGTTGTTGTTGCAGGCCTTGGCAAACAGCTCGCGCAGCAACTCGCGCCCCTGTTGCTGGGCTTCGCGGGTTGGCAACACGTAGAGCAGCGGCCATAGGTCCGCTTCGCCGGCCTCGGTTCGTCCCCCCAGCAGCGCGGCGGCGGCGATCAAGCGCTGCGCCTTGACAATACGCCGATCGGACAACGACACACCCGCCTGGCGCAGGGTGCGGATGGCATTGGCCAATGCGGGCCTGGCGTGGGACAGGTCGACGGATTTCAGCGCCTGGCTGAGGGTATCCAGGTGTTCCAGGTCAAGGTGCTGGACGATGGACCGCTGCTCCGAGTGCCAGCCGCCGCTGAGCATGGCTTCCAATTGGTGATCCGGCACCGGATCAACGAACAGGTGAAGCAGAAAACGGTCGGCGAAGGCCGCCAAGGCTTCATCTTCCGGTAGACCGTTCGCCGCCCCGACACAGACTCGCAAGGGGCATTCGATCTGGGTATGGCCGCGGCGGAAACGGCGCTCGTTAAGCACCCCCAGCAAGCTATTGAGGATGGCGGTGGAACCGAGGAACACCTCGTCGAGGAAAGCGATGTCAGCTTCCGGAAGCATACCGCTGACGTCGGTTTCAACCCTGCCCTCACGCAGCTTGCGCAGGTCCACCGGACCGAACAATTCAGAGGGCTCGGTAAACCGACCCAGTAGGTATTCAAAATAACGGCCGCCCATGGACTGGGCGACCCGGCGTACCACGGCGCTTTTCGCAGTTCCCGGTGGGCCAATGACGAGCAGGTGTTCTTGAGCCACTGCGGCGAGCATAATCAGTTCGGCCAACTGTTCACGCCCAATAAGACCGACAGTTGCGAAACGAACGCCATCGCGGATTTTCTCCGCAGCGTGGGAAATGGAGATGCTCAAGAGATCGCTTACCCTGGATAAAAGCGCGGATAATGCCGGAAAAATCCAAGGCATCAAAGCGCCATCTCTGCTCCTGAATGCGCGTCATCGAAACCAACCCTCGCCGGCTATCGACTCAGTGATCGCTTGGTGAGAGGTGAATCGCATCCAGCAGGTAGTCGATACACCAGCCGAGATGCAGGCGAGGCCGGGCAACGCTGCGTACCCCTGCCGCGAAAGCGTCCCGGGTGTGCACGGTTATTTGAGGCTTCCCCCACTTTGGCCTCGCGCGCCATGCAGCGCGCGGTTCCTCCCGCACTTGGCGACAGCCGCCCGATCATTTACGCCACCGATTCCTGCGGGGCGAACTTGGAGAGGATATGGCTTTTCATGCCGCGGGCCAGCTCCTCCTCGTCGAAGAACACCTCGCCCAGCTGCTGCTTGCGGAAGATCTCCGCCGCGTCGGCGCTGTGGGTCCGGATCACCACGTCGATGCCGGGGTTGAGCGCCCGCGCGGTTTCCACCATGCGCTGTACGTTCAGCGGGTCGGGCGTGGCGATCACCAGCATCGCCGCGGTGGCGATATGGGCCTGAATGAGGGTACCGGCCTCGGCCGAATCGCCACTGACCGCCGCCAGACCCTGGCCGCGAATCTGCTCCACCCGTTCGCGTTTCTGCTCGATCACCACGAAGGGAATATTGCACTCGCCCAGGGTGGCGGTGATGCGCCGCCCCACCCGGCCATAGCCGACCACCACCACCTGGCCGCTGAGGTAGCGGTGCTCGGTGCTGAGGGGCAGCACCGCCAGCGGATCCTCGCGGTGCTCCAGCGTGCGGGCCAGCGCCGAACGGCGCAGGGCCAGGTCCTTGAGCGGTTGAACCAGGCCGAACAGCGCCGGGTTCAGGGCAATGGAAATCAGTGCTCCGGCCATCACCAGGCTCATGCCTTCCTGAGGCATCAGCCCCAGGCTCAAGCCCAGGCCGGCGAGAATAAAGGAGAACTCGCCGATCTGCGCCAGGCTGGCGGCCACGGTCAGCGCCGTGTTCAGCGGGTAGCGCAAGGCCAATACCAGGGCCGCGGCCGCCAGGGTCTTGCCGACCACGATGATCGCCACCACCGCGAGCACATGCAGCGGTTCCTCGATCAGCACCAACGGGTCGAAGAGCATGCCCACCGAGACGAAAAACAGCACCGCAAAGGCATCGCGCAAGGGCAACGACTCTTCGGCGGCACGATGGCTGAGCTCCGATTCACGCATCACCATGCCGGCGAAAAAAGCACCCAGGGCAAAGGACACCTGGAACAGTGCCGCGGCACCGTAAGCGATGCCGATGGCCGTGGCGATCACCGCCAGGGTAAACAGCTCCCGCGAGCCAGTCTTGGCCACCTGCAAGAGCAACCAGGGCAACACACGCCGCCCGGCCACCAGCATCAGGGTGATAAACAATGTCACCAGCAGCAGTGTCTTGCCCAGGGTGTACCAGAGCGGATCGGCCGAAGCCCCTGCCACCGGTGTTCCCCCCAGCACCCCCGCCAGCGGCGGCAGCAGCACCAGTACCAATACGGTCACCAGGTCCTCCACCACCAGCCAGCCGACGGCGATGCGCCCATTCATCGAATCGAGGATGCCCCGCGCCTCCAGGGCCTTGAGCAGAACCACGGTGCTGGCACAGGACAACGACAACCCGAAGATCAACCCGGCGCCAAAACTCCAGCCCCACCAATGGGCGAAACCCATGCCCAGCAGCGTTGCCAGGCCCATCTGCACCACCGCGCCGGGCAAGGCGATCTTCTTTACCGAAAGCAGGTCGTCCAGGGAAAAATGCAGGCCGACGCCAAACATCAGCAGCATCACGCCGATCTCCGACAGCTGCGAGGCCAGGTGCTGGTCGGCGACGAATCCCGGGGTGGCCGGGCCGATCAGGATGCCCGCCACCAGGTAACCCAGCAACGCCGGGAGCTTCATCTTCTCGGCCAGGAAACCGAAGATAAGCGCCAGGCCGAACCCGGCGGCCAGGGTAGTGATCAGGGGTATTCCATGGTCCATGGTCTGTCGATCCTGTGCGAGTGGATAAATGCCAGTGGCCAGCTACTAATGGACCTCAAAAGATAATCCGGACGCTCCGATGATAGAGACAGAAGCTGCGGAACCGCGTCCCGCTGAAACCCTTTGACACCATTTGCTCACTCGCCAGTGCCACTCCCTCATTCAACTGAACCGGTAGCCAACCCGTTTTTAATAGCTTTATTGAATAATAAAATCACTACTTAGATCAATTGAAATATAATTTCAAAATATTCCGCCGCTGCTAACTGCCTTTACCGAGCGCTGGACCCACCCAGCCGGACTGCGCGAGGCCAGCGCGCAGGTTGCCAAGCGGCGCGGGGGAGCGCGGCGGCCAATCTGCGGTCCAGGACGGCGCGAATACCCCTGGACGCCCAGCCTGCTCCACGTCGAGGATAGGGCCATCGGGACGACCTGACGCCAGCCGGTTTGTCCCTTGGATCGCCACCCCACGGGATCATCGTGAATTCACCCTCGCCCGACAGAGTTACCGGCAGCCCGGCATTCGACGCCAGCATGCCGGCGCTGTTCGTCTGCATCTGGGCCACCGGCTTTGTCGTGGCGCGGTTGGTAGCCCCCCATGTCGATCCATTGACGTTCCTGGCCTACCGTTTTGTCGCCTGCGCCGCGCTGTTCAGCCTGATCGTCGTCGCGGTCGGCGCACCCTGGCCGCAAGGCTGGCGCGGCTGGTGGCAGGCGGCGGTGGCCGGTGTGCTGTTGCAGGGCCTGTACCTCGGGGGCGTGTTCTGGTCGGTGAACCAGGGCCTGCCGGCGAGCATCTGCGCTCTGCTGGCGGGCTTGCAGCCCTTGCTGACGGCCTTGCTGGCCGCCCCACTGCTGGGCGAACGGGTCGGCGCCGGGCGCTGGTTGGGCATCCTGCTGGGCTTGGTCGGGGCACTGCTGGTACTGCTGCCCACGCTCTCGGGGCATGTGTCCGCCCTCCCGCTCGGGCCACTGCTGGCCGCCGTGATCGCGGTGCTGGGCATTACCTTCGGCACCCTCTGGCAAAAGCACACCGCGGCGAGCAGCGACCTGCGCAGCCAGGCGGCGGTGCAGTTCATGGCCGCCGCGCTGTTGATCACGCCCATCGCCCTGCTCACCGAGCAGGGGCGCTTCGACATGAGCTGGCAAAGCTGGAGCGGCTTGCTCTGGGCCGTGTTCGGCTTGTCGATGGGTGCCATCTCGCTGCTGCTGATCATGATCAAACGCGGCGCAGTCACCCGCGTGGCGTCCCTGTTCTACCTGGTGCCGCCCCTGGTGGCGGTGATGGCCTACCTGCTGTTCGATGAACAGCTGTCCACCGCGCAGATCGCCGGCATGCTGCTGGCTGCGCTGGGCGTCGCCATCGCCAGCCGCGCCCCGCCGCCGGTGCCACTCGCCGAACCCTTGAGGAAACCCCAGCATGTCCGTCAGTGACGCCCTGAAAAATCGCATCTCGACACGCGCCTACCTGCCGACGCCGGTTGCTGCCGCCACCGTCCGCGCCCTGCTCGACACGGCGCGCTGGTCGCCCTCGGGCGGCAACCTGCAGCCCTGGAAAGTCCTGGTGGTGGCCAACGAAGCCAAGGCCCAGCTGGAGCGCTTGGCCGTCGAGACCCTGCTGAAAAACCCGCTGGGTGAAGTCGGAGACCACCCGATCTACCCCGCGGGGCTAAGCGAACCCTACCGCTCGCGGCGGTTCAAGGTCGGCGAAGACCTGTATGCCCTGCTCGGCATCCCCCGGGAAGACAAGGCCGCGCGGCTGCGCAGCATGGCGCGCAACTTCCAGTTTTTCGGCGCCCCGGTGGGGGTGTTTTTTATCATCGACCGCAGCATGGGCCATGGCCAATGGGCGCACCTGGGCATGTTTATGCAGTCCCTGGCGCTGCTGGCCGAGGAGCAAGGCCTGGCCACGTGCCTGCAGGAAGCCTGGGGCATGCTGCGCGACCGCCTGCACCGCCACTTCGCCCTGCCGGACAACGAGCTGGTGTACTGCGGCATGGCGCTGGGCTACGCGGACGCCAGTGCGGCGGTAAATCAGATGCGCTCCGAACGCGCGCCGGTGGAGGACTTTGCACGCTTCAGCGGCTTCGAGTCGTGATGGGTGCAGGCCTTTGAGTGATTGAACGCCGGGCCTTTCCAGGCGTGAGCATTCGACGCGACCCGGCTGGCTGTGGTGGCGCGAACACCCCGAGGGAGTGACCAGCCCCTCGGCGGTCACCCTGGGCAGCGATCTCCTGCCACCGAAGCAAAGCCAGTGCCCGGCACCCAAAAGATAAAAACGGCCCACCACCGCGCAATCACGCCGTGGATGCAGGCGCATGCCGGGCGTTGCGGTTACAATCCCCCCGCCTGTCATCGGGCATCAAGCATCGTTCAGGCATTCGCGGGATAAGAATAAGCAGTCATGCTTACAGCTCCGCACCTATATCCAACACTTGCAAGGGCTGAATATGTCGAAAAATTTTTTGTGCGCAATCGCCATCGGATTGGCACTGCTGTCGGGATGTGCATCCGTGCCCATGGCGCCGAAAGAGCGCGACGCTGAACTCAAGACATTTAAGGCGCCACCACAAGACCAGGCAGCACTGTATATATACCGCAACTCCATGGTCGGGCAGGCGCTGAAGAAAGGAGTCTCGATCGATGGCAAAATGATCGGCGAGACAGCCAACAATGTTTACTTCTATCAACTGCTCAGTCCCGGTACCCATACACTGGCGACTGAGTCCGAGTTCAGCGATAACGCAATCAGCCTGAACGCCAAAGGCGGCGAAACCTATTTCGCCAGGCAGGCAATTAAAATGGGGGCGTTCGTGGGCGGCGCCAAACTGGAAATGGTGACAGCCGCCGTGGGCCGTAAGGAAGTGCTGAGGTCTCAACTGGCGATTTCAACCCCCGTCTCGGGCACACCTGCGCCTGCTGCTGCGCCCGTACCTGCAGTCGCAGCACCTACCGCCGCACCCGTCGCGAAGCCATTAGCCGCGGAGCGAGCATCTGCACAGCCGGTCGCCGCCACCCCTGCGCGAGCACCTGCCGCCGCAGTTGCTTCGAGTAAAAGCCGAGCACAGCAACTCGACGAGTTGGCTAAAATCCCGGGACTGTCCTACGAGGAATATCAGCGCCGCTATCGCCTGATTACCCAGTAAGACATTTCCGTCGGTTAACGGACTGGGGCGAATCAAACTGATCGCCCCAGCCAGGTCACAGCGCACATCCCGAGCAAAAAGTTGTACTGGGGGCCGTGCCGAGAAAGTACCTGCGCAGGAAAAACCATGGCAAAACGGACAGTCGCACAGGCCATATTGAGAGAGATAAAGTTACAGCTCGGGATGCACGATTACAGTTTCGCCGAAGAAGCCTCCTGCCAAGAGCTCAACATCTTTAAAAAAGAAACAGAAACAACCCGCATCGCTTTTCAATATACCCTCAGTGGTCGCGGCGCCTACTCTGCATCGGGGACCTTAAAAATAATTTATCCAGATCTTACGACGATTTTGCAGAAGCTCTTCGAAGGAACCGCCTTTGCCGCGCATTATGAGTCAGACAGCCTCAGCAACCCTTGGTCAGGGGTCGGCATTGAGTCGAATATTGAGCGCTTTTCAAACGAGAGCCTAACCTATCGCTGCGCCAGCGAAGACGACGCGACTGCGTTTTCGAAATATTTCGTTCGGCAACTCCTAGCGGCTGAACAGGCTTTTGTGCTGCCGCATTTGGATCCGGCGATTACCGTGCAGGCCTTTATGAAACCCATGCATGGGTTCTGGCCTGGACCCGTCAGGACATTTCTCGAACACCTGATCGCCTACGGCATTAAAACTTCCGATGCGCCAATGATCAGCTACGCGTTGCAAAAGGCAGCGGATGTGTGCGGGAAACTGGTTCCCGAAGCGCGACCCTTGGCATTTATCGCCACACTCAAGCGGCAGATCGAGCAGTAGGGTTTTGTTCGGGACGCGCGCGCCTAGGGCCTAAGACAACCGAACTGAAGAAGCACGCGTGTCGTAGCAACGGCAGCCCCTTCAGCCCTGATTAAGGTGGTTCGACTGTCGGAGCCTTTACGCTGGATCAGGATGAGTTCAGACCTGAGCTAAAACCGCCGCCGGTGCTGCGTGGGATCGCCCTGGCAGGCCAGGGCCCTGCCGGTGGGTGCTTTCGACCACAGGCAGCAGGGCCGTAGCCCGGCCCTGCTCGTGAAGGACTAGGCGGTCTTGGTCTTGCGCGCCGAGAACTCCTTGGACACCTCGTCTTTCATTTGCTCGACGTTGATGTCCAGAAGGGTACCGCCCGAAGCCAGGTGCTGGGAAAACACCGAGCCAACGGCGAAGGTCGAGGCCGCGGCGAAGGCTGGCAGGGTCACCACCGACAGCAGCGATCCCACCAGGGGTACTGAGCGAATCGCCGCGCCCATGGCGCCCATGGTCAGTGAGCTCGGTGCGATGGTACCCAGCAGGGTCACCAAGGCCATGCGTCCGCGGTTCTCTTCGAACGGCACCTTGTACAGCCGCGACAGCTCGGTGAGCATCTTGATCTGCACACCGGCAATGGCAGCCGCGTCCAGGAAAGGCACCGGGATAAAGCCTGCCCCGCCACCCCATTTGCTGTAGTAACCGACGATGGCTTCGGCCTGACGCGCGGTATCCGGACCAGGTCGAGTAGCGGTATCGGCAGTCACGGCGTCATCCGCCACGTCTGTGTTCTGCGCTGCACCTTGATTGCTAGACATGTCACTCCCTCGAATTGGCCGGCCCGACACTGGATGAGCCTTGCTCGGCGTGATTCAACACCGCTTATGACTGTATCAGCATTTTCCGCACACGCCAGGCAGCCAGTCAAACCCCGCGGTTACTCCACCCGCGCGTCCACCAAGCGTTGCAACTGTTGCAAGACGGCCTGGGCCCAGGACTGCGCCGTGTCTTCGAAGATCAGCGCGGCGTTGTACTCCAGGCGCAATGACAGTTCTTGCCCCGCCCGGCTGAACTCGAACACCAGGTCGTAGCCGGAGGGCGGTCGCCGCAACGTCAACGCCGTTACCACAAGCCCTTCCAGCCGCAGCGCCGGGTTGTCCTCGTGTAACACCAGCAGCACGTCGAACAACGGCATGCGCCCGGCTTGCCGCACCGGCGCGAAGTCCGCCAGCAGTCGCGTAAAGGGATAGGCCTGGTGCAAGTGCGCACCCTGCAGGGCCGCCTGGGCGGCGGCAACGCCTTGGCGCGCGGCGAAGTACAAGGGTACGGGTGTGGCGAAACTGCCCACCAGGCGGGTGGTTCTGGCATCGGCCCGCCCGGCGAGAATGGTACCGATTACCGTATCTTCGCCGATCAGCGCGTGCAGCCACTGCGCCAATCCGCTCGCCAGCAGGCTGAGCAAGCCCGCCCCGGCAGGTTGCCCCAGTAGCGCAACGCTGAGCGCCGTGGGCAGCGTCCAGTCGAGCCAGCCGGCCAACGCCGGCTCGCCACTGCGAAACAGGTCCAGCGGCAGCTCCGGCTGCGGCTGCTTCCTGGCGCTCAGCAGGCCATGCCAGTAACCGCGGGCCTGCAGGCCCAGGGACCCGGCCGCCTGCTGGTCGAACCAGGCGGCGGCGTCACGGTATTGCCAGAGCAGCGGTGCCAGTGACGGGGTATGGCCTGCCTGGAACGCCGCATAAGCCTGGCTCAGTTCCTCGCCGAGTATGCCCATCGAGACGCCATCACTGGCGACGTGATGAACCACCAGCAACAGGCAATGGTGCCGCTCGGCCAGACGCACCAGTACGGCGCGCAGCGGTAGTTCATCCAGGCCGATGGGCCAGCGGGCCAGGCGTTCCAGTTCCCCGGTCAAGGCGCCGTGAGGACTGAGCTGAACGGACAGGTCCAGGTGCTGCAGCAAGGCCGTGGGCACCGCCAGCACCCGTTGGCGCAACTCGCCCTGCTCGCTCAACACCAGGCTGCGCAACACCTCGTGGCGCCCGAGCAGCACGGCCAACGCGCGCTCCAGCGCCGCGTTGTCCAGCTCGCCGTCCAGGATAAACGCCGAAGGCCGGTTGAACACCCCGGGCATGCGCGCATCCAGCAAGGCATATTGGCGCTGGGTTTCGCAGGCGGGCCAGGAGGCGGCCGGGGCAAGCCGCGGCAACGCCTCTGACTGGCGCTTGCCCAAGGCAGCAGCCAGCCGGTCCAGGCGCGGAAAGCGGAACAGGTCGTTGAGGCTGAGTTGCAGCCCGTGCTCACGGCGCAACAATTCGATCATGCCCAGCGCCTTGAGGGAGTGGCCCCCGAGGTCGAAAAAATCATCCTTGGTCTTTACCGGCTGCCCCAGTACCTGGCTCCAGGCCACGATCAACGCCTGCTGCACCTGCGGGTCCGACGCGCTGGCGACTTCGTCCCCGTCAACCTGCTCCTGTTCCTGCGGCCACAGGCGTAAGCCGGCCGCCGCGAGGTTAATCCGCGGCAGCTCCCGCAACGGCCTCGTCGCATCCCCGGCAAAGGCCTCGGCCAGGCTCAACAAGGTCTCGAACAGCAACCCCGCTGTCTGCGGCCCATACAGGTCGCGCGCGTACTCCAGTTCGAAGACCAGCCCGGAATCACCGATACGGGCGGTCAGCATCAAGTCGAACTTGCTCGCCACGGCCGCCACGGGCAACACCTCGACCTCGAGGCCGTCCAGGCAGGGTGCGGTCGCCTCACCTTCCTCCAGCGCCAGGAACAAGTCGAACAGGGGCCCACGGTCGGCCTGGCGCCGATCGCCCAACTGATCGACCAGGGCGTCGAAGGGATAATGACGATGGCGCAGGGCGAGCGTCAGGGTGCGGGCGGCTTGGTCGACCAGGGTCCGCACATCGTCCTCGTCCAGCACACGACCGGACAGGCACAGGGTGTTGGCACAGAAGGCGACCACTGACTCCAGGCGCACATCGTCGCGCAGGGACACCGGTGAACCGACCAGCACCGGGCTCGCCCCCGTAAGGCGTTGCTGCCATGCCCAGGTCAGCGCCAGCAACACGGCGAACAAGCCGCAGCCATGCTCGCGGGCCAGCCGTTCGAGCCCCTGGCGCACCGCGGGCTCCAGGGTCGCGGTCAGACGCCCCGCGCTGTGCTGGCGCTGCGCCGGGCGCGGGTATTGGCTGGGCAACTCGGGGGCACGAATGAGCGCCAGGCGGTTCGACCAATAAGCGCGGGAGGCCGCCAGTTGCTCGCTCTCGGCCAGCTCGATCTGCCACAGCGCGGCGTCGCCCGCACTCAGGCCGGCGGGCGCCAGGGCCGCTGCGGTCTGGTGGCAGGCGGCGCGATAGTGTTCACCCAAGTCGTCCAGCAACACCCTGACGGACCAGCCATCGGCCGCGATATGGTGCAAGCACAGTACCAGCACGTGCTGCTGTTCATCGAGGCGGAACAGCCGGACGCGCAGCAGCGGATCGCAGGCCAGGTCGAAGGGCACGGCGAAGGCCGCGGTGAGGCTCGATTCGCCTGACCAAGGCAGCAGCGCCCAGTCCGCCTCGGCATGTGGATCGACCCTGACCTGCAGCGTCGCCCCCTCCAAAAAAAAACGGCTGCGCAGGGCATCATGGCGCTGTGCGAGGGCCTGCACGGCCGCTTCCAGGGCCGCCAGCTGAAGAGGACCGCTGAGCCGGTAGGCACCGCCGATGACATAGGCGGCGTCTTGTCCCGCAGTCTGCGCCAGCACCCAGATACGCCGTTGCGCCGCCGAGGCGGCATAGGCCTGCGGCGCCGTGGCCCGCAGCGGTGGCAACCTGAGGCTGGTGCGGCGGTGCTGCAGGCGCCGGGCAAAATCATCCAGGTCGGCGGCGGCGAACAAATCCGCCAGCTCGACGGCCCAGCCCTGTTCGCGCAGCCGGTTGATCACTTTCATGGCGCTCAGGCTATGGCCACCCAGGTCGAAGAAGTTCGCCTGGCCGCCCGGCACCGGCACCATCAGCACCTCGGCCCAGATGGCCGCGACACGGGCCACCTGGGGTGCCAGCGGGGTCGACGGTCGCAGCTCCGGTACGACGCCGGAACGCGCAGGGACCGCCGCCAGGGAGCGCGGCACCAGGCGCAGTGGCAACAGGACCGCGGCGAGCAGGGTGGCGGGCGCCTGCGCCAGGGTTTCGAGCACTATGACCAGGCCCTCCAGCAGGTCGCGCGCCGTGGCCCGGTCGAAGATATCGGTGGCGTAGGACAAGCTCAGTTCAAGGGTCTCGGCCCCGTCCACGGCGGTCAGCAGCAGGTCGGCCTTGGCGAAGGCCGCCTCGAGCGGCAGCGGCTGGACCTGTACCCCGGCAAACCCGGGCACGGCGGCCGGCCCCTCGGCCAGCACCAACAGGACGTCGAACAGCGGCTGGCGACCCGCCTCGCGCGCCACCCCGCATTCGGCCACCACCGCGTCGAACGGCAGGTGCCGATGATCCAGCGCCAGCGCCAGGTCCTCGACGCTTTGTGCCAGGGCCTCTGCCAGCGAACCCCGAGGATCCGGCGAGGCGACCAGGCACAGGGTATTGGCCAGGAAAGCCACAGTGTCGGCCAGCCGCGGGTCGTCACGCAGGCTGACCACCGTCCCCAGGGTCACGCACTCGGCCCCACTGGCACGTTGCAAGAGCATCTGCAGGGACGCGATCAGGGCGGCAAACAGCCCCCCGTTGTGCACCCGAGCCCGGTCGTGCACGGCATCGCGCAAGGTCCGTGGCAAGGCCAGTTGCACACTGGCCGCCGCATGACGCCGCGGCCGTGGCCGGGGCCGGTCCAAGGGCAGCTCGCAGGGTCGGACAGCCGCCAGGCGGGCGCGCCAGTACGCCGCGTCGTGGCGGTGATCGAGATTTTGTTCCCAGGCACCGAGGTCGGCGGGACTCAAGGCGGGCGGAGGCAGGCGCGGCGCGGCGCCTTGGCCGAAGGCGGTGTAGGCGACTGTCAGGTCGCGTACCAGGCAGTCCAGCGCCTGGGCGTCCACGGCACTGTGGTGCAACAGCAGCGCGAAGGCATACTCGCCATCACCCCACCAATAAAGGCGCGCGCGCAACAGCCGTCCATTGGCAAGATCGAAGGGCTCGGCAGCGTCATCGCGCAGCCGTGGGAGCAGGCCGCTGGCCTGAGGCAACGCCACCACAGCCCAATCGGCATCGACCTGCAACGGCCGTTGTCGCAACCCCTGGGGGCCGTCCAGCAGGCCGCTGCGCAGCGCCGGATGGCGCTGCAGCAACCAGCCCACGGCTTGCTGCAACGCCCGCCCATTCAGGGTACCGCTGAAGCGCCAGGCGGCACCCGCGGTATAGGCCGGGGCGACGCCCGCTTGCGCCAACAGCCAAAAACGCCGCTGCGCCGCCGTGGCCGGGTAATCATCAGCCACGGCGACCGCCACCAACGGCGGCACCGACGCCTGGCGGCGCACCAGGCGCGTGGCCAGGTCGGCCAGCACCGGTGTCTCGAACACATCGGCGAAGCGCAGCTCCAATCCCTCACGGCGCAAGGTCCCGAGCAAGGCGACGATATGCAGGCTGTGCCCGCCCAGCAGAAAAAAATCGTCGTGGGCACTGATGCCTGACTGCCCCAGGGTACTTTCCCAGGCCGCGGCCAGGCGCAGCTGTGCCTCGCCCCGGGGCGCAGGGCCACGATCGGCGCCCTGCCCGCCGCGGGCCAGCGGCAGCTGCAGCGCTGGGCGATCGACCTTGCCCGAGCGGTTCAGCGGCAGTCGCGCCAGCGGCACCACATGGGTCGGCACCATGTAGGACGGCAGCCGGCCGCGCAATTCCCGCCGCAGTGCCGCCGGATCGACGGTCCCGGTGACAAAGGCGGCCAGTTCCGCCACACCCTCGCTGTGCACCAGGGTGACGGCGGCGCCGGTAATACCCTCGAGCCGGCGCACGGCCTGGGCCACCTCTTCCAGCTCGATGCGGTAGCCACGCACCTTGACCTGGTCATCGTTACGCCGCAGGTAACGGATCTGCCCCGCCTCGTCCCACCAGCACAGGTCACCGCTGCGGTACCAGCGGCGTCCGTCGGCCAGGACAAAGCGGGCCTCGGTCAGGTCGGGACGCCCGACATAGCCGGACGCCAGGCCAAAGCCATGCTCGCCCGCGGCGATCCACAACTCGCCTAACGCGCCGATTGGCAGCAACGCGCCAGAGGGGTCGCGTATCGAGGCAAAACGACCCGGCATCGGCTTGCCCAGGGCCACCGTGCCGGTGCCCCGGGCCCCGACCTGCAGCGTCAAGGCGGTGACATCCACGCAGCATTCGGTCGGGCCATACAGGTTGGTGACTGCCCCGCCGTGGCGACCGAGGTAGTCCAACAACACGGTCCAGGGCAGCGCCTCGCCGCCAATCAGCAGGTGCCGCGGTGGTGCGACCATCGCGGTCGCGGCGAGCAGACCGAGCAGCGCCGGGGTGCCATCGCTGAGGCCGATGCGTCGCTCCTGGTAGAAGCGAGCCAGGCACTCGGCATCCCGTCGGCTGGCGTCGTCCACCAGCACCAGGGTGTGTCCGCCGCCCAAGGCGGCGAAGATCTGCTGCACCGAGGCGTCGAACCCCACCGAGGCCACCAGGGCCACCCGCTGCGGCCCCGGGTAACGCGCGTAGATCTCCTGCTGCAGGCCCTGCACCAGTTGCAGCACCGAGCCATGCTCGATCATCACGCCCTTGGGGTCGCCGGTCGAGCCGGACGTAAAAATCAGGTAGGCCAGGTCCTGGGCGCAGGCTTCCGGCAAAGGCTGCTCGCCAACCCCGTTGCAGGCCTGCTGGATGTCCAGGCAACGGCCCGGGTAGTCCAGGCCGTCGCTCAGCACCTGCACGCAGCCGGCCTGGGCGACTATGCCCTGCACCCGTTCGAGCGGGTGCTCGGGATCCAGTGGCACATAGGCGGCACGCGCCTTGAGGATGCCCAGCAGGCCGATGATCAGGCGGCAGCCACGCACGGCGTACAGCCCGACCCGCTCGCCGGGTTTGACCCCCTGACGCCGCAGCTGCCCCGCGACGGCGTCGCTAAGTCGGTCCAGCTGGGCATAATCGAGGGCACGATCGCCCGCCTCGACCGCGACCGCGTCGGGCGTGCGCCGCGCGGCCTGGCGAAAGGTGGCGGTCAGCGAGGCACTGACCATCGGCAAGCAGCCGCCCTGTCCCCACTCGTCCAACTGACACTGTTCATCGGTCGAGACCCGCATCAGCAGCGCCAGGGCGCTCTGCGGCGCCTGCGCCGCGCGCAGCAGCAATGCACAGAATTGCCGGTGCAGGCGGGCGATCTCGCCCTCGGCGAAATAGCGCAGCTGATGTTCGTACTCGACCCGGATTGCGGTGCCCGCGTGATGATCGCGCACCTGCACCACCAGCGGCAGGAGCTGTTCGCCGGCGTAGAAGGCCTCGGCCTGGCTGCGCAGCCCGGTGAAAGACTGGCCGTAATCGAGCCGCTCGACCGACAGTGCGACATCGAACAAGCCATCCGCCGCCTGGGTATCGCGAGCGATATCGGCGGATGACAGGCGCCGGTGGCGATAGGCCCGGCGCAGGCCCATACGGGCCAGGCCAATCAGCTCGGCCAGGGACATGTCATCGGACAGCGCCAGGGCCACCGGCACGGTCGCCACGAACATGCCCACCGTGGCGTGTTCGGCGGCACCGACGCGACCCTGGGTGGTGTAGCCGACGCTGGGCCGTGACACCCCGTAGCGGCGCCCCAGCAGCAGGCTGAACAAGGCCAGCAATACCTGGGCGCTGGACGCGCCCAGGTCCTTGCCGAGCGCGGCAAGGGCCGCCACCTCGGGGACGGCCAGCGTGAAGCTGCTGCGGCGCCCAGCCAGCAGCGTGCAGTCGCCGTCCCCACGCGGGTGCAGGAAGGGGCCGGAGGCATCGGCCAGCATGTCCTGCCAAGCCTCGATCGACCGCGCCAGGGGTGGCGACGCTCCAGCCTGCTGCCGTACCAGCACCTGCTCCAGGCTGCCCAGGGCGCCGGCCTCGGGCACACCACCCAGCTCGCCATAAAGCTGGCCTTGGCGGCGTACCAGCAGGCCCACGGACAGGCCATCGGCGCAGATATGGTGAAACTTCAGCAACCACAGGTGCCGGTGCGCCGACACGCGATACAAGCCGAACTGGAACAGCCGACCCTCAAGGGCAAAGGGTTCCCGCGCGGCGGCTTCGACACGGCGTCGCACCTCGGCCTCGGCATCGTCGCGGCCGGCGAGGTCCTCGTAGGGGCAATCGTAGGCGGAGTCCTCGACGAACCCCTGCAAACACTCGGCACCTTGCGGGTAGAGGCGCTGGCGCAAACTGTCGGTGTGCGCTACCAACAGTCGCAACGCCTGCAGAAAACGCGGAACGTCCAGTGGGCCATCCAGGGTCATGGTGCCGCCGAGATTCCAGCAAGCGCTGTCAGGGAAACGCAGCTGCTGCAGCCAGACCTCCTGTTGCGGCGCTGAAAGCGCCAAACGCGCTTGCGCACAGTGGCCAGCGAAGTCGAGTGGGGACACGGTTCAGGGCCCTTGGCGTACGGATCGGCGGGGTCAGCCTAGCGGAGTTTTCGTTTCTTACGATAGCCCTTGTGAGACCTGAGTCTCATCACCTATTCTGCCAATGCGCTACGAAAATCGACATCGGGCCTGCCGGCGGTACCAGGCCTGTGAATTTTGGGTGAGGCAGGAGGCATGGCGAGTATGCAGGATGCAGTGCAGGCTACCGTTATCGCACTACCCTTCGCCGGCGGCGCCGGCCACTGTTATCGCGATCTCCAGCTGGCACTGCCAGCGACCTTGCCATTGCTGACCCTGGAGCTTCCCGGCCACGGCCGGCGCATCGCCGAACCCGCATTGCCAAGCCTCGCCGCCATCGCCGCGGACCTGCTGCCCGCCCTGTTCGAGATCACCCACCAGGGCCCCTATGCGCTGTTCGGCCACAGCATGGGGGCCTACCTCTGCGCCCTGTTGTTGCGTCGCCTGGCCGCTGACAATCTGCCGCTGCCGGTGCATGTGCTGGTGTCCGGCGCGGGCGCCCCCGGATTGCCCCGCCCGGAACCGATCAGCCACCTGCCGCCTGCGGTGTTTCTGGCCCGGGTGCGCGAGCTGGGTGGCATGCCGGACGGGCTGCTGAGCAATCCGCTGTTGCTGGAGTTGTTCACGCCAATCCTGTTGGCCGACTTTCACGCCATCGAAACCTACGAACACCCCGTCGCACCGGCCCTTCGACTGCCCATCAGCGTATTGCGTGGCGAAGCGGACGAGGTGTCGCAAGCGGCGGCGTGCGCCTGGGAACAGGAGTGCAATGGGCCGCTGACCCTGCGCAATTATCCCGGTGGGCATTTCTTCCTGTTGGAACAAACCGCCGCCGTGGCCCGTGATATCGCCAGCGATATCACCCGCAGCCTGCAGCGACGAGTGCGCGGACCGGTCAGCGCATGAAGGTGTTCTGGCTGGCGAATGACAGGCCCTGGCCGGCCCGCCTCGCGGCGCGCATCAGCGCCCGCCTGCCCGCCACGCTGGTGGCGCGGGCCGACCGCCTGCAGCGCTGGCAGGACCGCCAAGCCAGTCTCGCCGGCAAATTGCTGCTGGCCAGCGCGTTGCAGGATGCCCAAGTGTCGGTCGACCTGGAGACCCTGCGTTGGAGTCCTTACGGCCGCCCGCAGTTACCGGGCCAGGGCGACTTCAATATCGCCCACACGGACGGCCGGGTGCTGTGCGCCTGGTCGGCGCAAGGCCGCGTCGGCGTGGATATCGAACGCCTGCGGCCAGTGCGGCTGGACGATTACCTGGGCTTTTTTTCCACCGCCGAGCAGCGCTGTATCGCCGTCGCCGCGCGCCCCGAACACGAGCTGGTGCGACGCTGGACGATCAAGGAAGCCGTGACCAAGGCCGCCGGCCTGGGTATCGCTTCCGGCGCCTTGCCGGACACCATGGGCGAAGGTCCGATCGCCTTCGACGGCTGCCACTGGTGGGTCGAAACCGTGGTCAGCGAACACTATGCCCGCACCCTGGCCAGCGACACCGCCCTGGGCGGGGTGCCGCTGCTGGAGATGGGCCTGGACGAGCACGCTGACCTGCACCCGCGGGGTGAGCCTGCATGCTGGCATTGAGCGAACCCATCGATTTCAGCGGCGCGGCCTTCCTGGAAAATCCCTGGCCCCTGTATGCCCAGTGCCGCCGCGAGCAGCCGGTCTGGTATTCCCCCCTGACTTCGACCCTCTGCGTATTCCGTTTCGCCGACGTCGTGCAGGTCCTGAGCAGCGACGACTTTACCACCACCTACCCGTTCAAGCGTACCAAACAGGCGTTCGGCGAGACCCTGCTGGACATCGACGGCGAACGCCACAAGGCCCAGCGCCGTGCCCTGGCGCCGGCCCTGTACCTGCCGGCGATCGACGCTACCCTGGCGCAGGTCAGCGAGCCGCTGCTGGCGCACACCCTCGACAGTTTGCCGCTGGGCGAGGCCATCGACCTCGGGGCGCGGCTCTCGGCGCCACTGGCCTTTGGCTCGATGCTCGGCTTGTTCGGCCTGGACCCGAGCGACGGCCCCTGGATCGCCGAGCGCCTCGAGGTGCTGAACGCCTTCGTTGGCCGCCAGCACCAGGACGCCGCCGCCGTGACCGACAACCGCCAGCGTCTGGACGAGCATTTGCGGCGTTTCCTTGCCAGCGGCACGCTGCCCGCGGCGCCGGCCCTGGCCGAGGCAATGGGCAGCCTGCGCACGGAACTGGATGAGGATGCCCTGCTGCGGCTGATGGTGCTGATGCTGGCCGCCGGGGTCGAGACGCCGCTGTCGGCGATTTCCAATACCCTGGCCACGGTCATCGCCCGCCCCGACTGGTTGGCCCGCGCGGCCGATCCCCAGCAGGCCATGTACCTGGCCGCCGAGACGCTGCGCTGGCAGCCGCCCCAGCACGATACGGTACGCTTTGCCGTGCGCGCCACCCAGGTGGGCGCCGTCGAGGTGGCCGCCGGCACCGCGGCGCGGGTGTTCCTGGCCAGCGCCAACCGCGACGAGGCACGCTTCGACGACCCTGAGCGGTTCAACCCCTTGCGCAGCCGCAGTAGCAGCGCATTGTCCTTTGGTGCCGGACGGCATGCCTGTCCCGGACGCGCGCTGGCCATGCGCCTGGTCACCACGGTACTGGCCGGGCTGGCGCAACGTTATGCCGTGCGCCCCACGTCCAACGCCGACTTGCGCGTGGTCGGCAGCACCTTTCGCCGCCCCGTGCGGCTCGAAGTCGTCCTGGAGCGCCGCCGGTGAACCTCTGCATCAGCCAACCCGCCTACCGCCTGGGCGAACCCCGTCCCGTCGCGGAACTGCCCGAGCTGGCCGGGGATGCGGCGGGACTCGGCTACCTGCGCAGCCTGGGCATCGAACAGTATGCACGGGCTGAACGGCCGCTGGCCGAGTTGATGCGCGAGGCGGCGGCCGAGGCCCTCGACAGCGCCGGTTGCGCGCCGCTGGATATCGGCGCCATCGTCTACGCCAGCTCCCGCTACGACCCCCACAGCGACCTCGACAGCCTGCCGGTGCTGGCCCAGCGGCTGGGCATGGACCGCGCCGTGCCCTACGGCGTATTCCTCGGCCAATGCGCGAACTTCAGCCATGCCCTGACCCTGGCCCGGGCGCTGATCGAACTCGAAGGCCGCGGACCGGTGCTGGTGATCATCGCCGACGCCCTGCCCAGCCTGGCAGGCCGGATCCTGGCGCGGCGCACCTCGGTGCTGAGTGACGGTGCCTGCGCCTTTGTCGCCGGTGGCCGTGCCCAGGTGCGGGTCCACGGGCTGATCACCCAAGCCTCGCCGGCGCTGGTCGCGCTCGATCCGATGGGGGGATTGCTGGCGTTTATCGAAGGCGTCTCCCAGGGTTTTCGCAGCACCTGCGCCGCCGGCCTGGACGCCGCCGGGCTCGGCGCCGAAGCCTACCGCTGGTTACTGGTCGGCAACTACAACCTCGCAGTGCAGCGCAACTTCACCGCCCTCGCCGGATTCGCCGACGCTCAGCTGTTCAGTGCCAACCGCAGCCGTTTTGCCCACTCTTTCGCCGCCGACCAGATGATCGCCCTGGCCGATCTGCTGAGCAGCGACCAGCTGCAGGTGGGGCAGCGCGCCTTCTGCGTCGGCACCGGCCACCACCTGTGGTCCGCCATGAGCCTGGAGCGCCTGCCGTGAACCTCCCCTTCAGCCGTGTCGAGCAATTCGTGCTGGCCGCCGCGGTCGAGGCGCCCGACCGGGCAGCGGTGATCGGCGTCGACCAGCAGCTGAGCTACGGCGAGTTGGCCACGCTGTGCGAGCACTACGCCGGGCAACTGAACGGCGCCGGTTATCGCCGCAGCGACCGGGTATTGTGCGCACTGCCGGCAACCCCCTCGGCGATCGCCCTGCTTTGCGCCCTCTGGCGAGGCGGCCTGGTCTATGTGCCCGTCAACCCGCACCTACCGCCGGCGCGCCTGCAGGCGCTGATCGAAAGCGCCGACCCGGCGCTGCTGCTCAACGCCACGGGCCAGCCCTGGTCCGAACTGTCGCAGCGTCCCTGTGGCAGCCTGATCGGCACCCAACTGAGCGTCGACAGCGTACCGTCGCGCAGCCGCGTCGAGGGCCCGGTGCTCGACAGCGACCTCAGCCATATCATCTTCACTTCGGGCACCACCGGGCAGCCCAAGGGCATCATGATGAGCCACCGCGCGGTGCTGTCGTTCTTCCACGGCATGACCGCCAGCGTACCCTTGGGTAACGAGGACCGGGTCGGTTCCATCGCGCCACTGCATTTCGATTTTTCCCTGCTCGACCTGGGCATGGCCAGCGGGCATGGCGCCACCCTGGTGCAAGTGCCCGCCCTGTTGCCCCATCACCCCCGGGCATTTCTGGATTACCTGCGGGACAAGGCGGTGACCCAGATGCAGGGAGTGCCCTCGATCTGGCGCACGGTCATCGCCCAGGCCCTGGATGGGCTGGCCACGCTGCCACGGCTGCGGACGCTGCTCTATGGCGGCGAAGCCTTCAGCGCCGAGGAGATCAACCGCCTGCACCGCGCCCATCCGACGCTGCGGATCATCAACACCTTCGGCCAGACCGAGTCCATCGCCTGCAGTTTCCTTGCCCTGGACCTGCCGCTGGACGAGCAGGGCCCTGGCGTACCCTTTGGCCCGGCTCACCCGCTGGCACAACTGCTGTTGCTCGACGAACAGGGCCACGCCGTGGCGGACGGACAGACCGGTGAAGTTTACCTGCGCGGTTCGAGCCTGTTTTCCGGCTACTGGCGCGACCCGGCGGCGACCCAGGCACGCCTGGTGAGCAATCCACTGGCACCCGACCATCAGGAACTGCTGCTGCGCAGCGGCGATCTGGCCCAGTGCATCGGTCCCGGGCAGTACGTCTTCAAGGGGCGCCGGGACCTGCAGGTGAAGATCCAGGGCAACCGCGTCGAGGTCGAGGAAATCGAGCGCCTGCTGTGCGCCCATCCGGACCTGACCGGCGCCTGCGTGGTGCCGGTGGCCGGCGCCCAGGGACTGCAACTGGCCGCGGCGCTGGTCGCCAAGGCTGGCGTCGACGACAACCTGCTGCCGCGGTTGCGCGAGCACCTGGCCAACAACCTGCCACGCTACATGCTGCCCAGTCTGTTCGAAACACTCGGCGCCCTGCCGGTCATGGCCTCGGGAAAACTCGACCGTCGCGCCGTGATTCAGCACTTCGAGGCATGCCTTGACCACCCGCCCACCAGGAATGGATTGCATGAACCCGACCACGCCCTCTGACAGCTTTCTCGCCACCATCCAGCGGGCACTGAGCGAGGTGCATGGCGCGCCCGTATGCCTGCCCCAGGACGAAAGCGCAAACCTGTTCAACGCCGGCCTGGTGGACAGCTTCAAGCTGCCGCGCCTGGTCGCGGCGATCGAGCGTTTCCGTGGCGAAGCGCTGGACCTGACGCGGCTCGATATCGAAGCCTTCTACTCGATCGCCAGCATGCGCGCGGCGTTCCTGACCGCCCATCCATGAACCCGCTGGCCGCCTGTTCGAGCCTGCTGCTGGCGGCCCTGCTGGGTGCGGTTGCGCCCGCCGCCCAGGCCTTGGCGGCGAGCGCGCCCTGCCCCTTCAGGGTGGCAGACGGGTTGTCGGTGAGCTGTGGCCAACTTGAGCTGCCCGCCAGTCGCAGCGAGCGAACCCTGCGCCGCATCCAGTTGTTCTATGCCCGGGTGGCGGCGGCCCATGACAGCGGACTGGAGCCGCTGCTGGTGCTGACCGGCGGACCGGGTATCGGCGCCAGCCAACTGCTCGAGAGCGGGCCCACCGCTTTGCTGGCGGTACAGGCCACCCGTGAACTGATCTTCGTCGACCAGCGCGGCACGGGCCGATCGCTACCGGACCTGCGTTGCCCGGACATGGACCCGGTGGCGCTGTATCACGACAGCCTCAGCGCTGATGAAGTACAGGCCTGCCTGAAGCGGCTGCGTGAGCAGGGCTTTCGCACGGCCTGGTTCGACACCCAGGAAAGCGCCCAGGATCTCCAGGCCCTGCGCCAGCACCTGGGCATCCAGCGTTGGGCGCTGCACGGCACCTCCTATGGCACGGTACTGGCGCTGGAGCTGCTGCGCCGCGACGCCGCGGCGGTCAGCGCGCTGGTGCTGATCTCGCCGACCCAGGCCAACGCCTACCTGCTGGAGCCGGATGCGTTAGGCAATATTGGCGCGGTATGGCGACGCATCTTCGTCGACTGCGCCGCGCAACCCGAATGCGCCAGGGCCTACCCGGACCTGCAGGGGCGTTTTCTTTCCCTCGCCGCGCACCTCACCCGCCAGCCGCTGCACTTCACGTTCAAGGACCCGCGCAGCGGCCAGCCACGCCGCGCGCAGATGGGCATGGCGCAGCTGCTGGCGGTGCTCAACGGGGTCGTCGGTTCCGAGGGCAACGGCGTGCTGGCACCGGCGCTGATCGACTATATGGAACGCGTGGCCAGTGGCCGCAGCCGCCAGGACGACGACAAGCTGGCACAACTGTATCTGCCGCCCGGCTCGGCGCAGGCCGCCGCCAGTACCGCCCCGGGCCTGAACCTGTCGATTACCTGCCGCGAAGCGCGCCCCCGGCACGACGAACCCGCCCTGCTGCGCGTCGCCAGCGCCTTCGAACCCTATGCCTATGCCGACGATGCCCAGCAGTACAGCCTGGCTTGCCCGCTGTGGCAGGCCGGCGACGCCGCCGCCAGCCTCTACCAGGCGCCGCGCAGCGCGGTGCCGACCCTGCTGCTGACTGGCGACTACGACACCCTGGCCGGCAGTTATCACGCCGCCCGCCTGCAGGGCGGCCTGAGCCGCTCGCAACTGCTGTCGATCCGTGGCGCCGGGCACGACGTGACCCAGGGCAACGCCTGCGCCAGCGCCGCGGTGGTGAGTTTTCTCGCCGCCCCGCTGACGCCGCTCGCGGCCCCTTGCCTGAGGCTGGCCGCGCCACCGGCCTTCCAGGTATTCGACTTTGGCGCCCCCCCTGCAACAGGACGATGACAATGATGGCAAAGGTGATGGTGAAGGTGTGCGGCATCCCCCTGCTGACGGCGTGCCTGCTGCTGGGCCAGAACGCCCGGGCCGAGGACGCCTGGCAGATACCGGCAGTGAACGCGGAGAACAAACTGCAGTCGCTGCAGCAGGCCGACCAGTTCGCCTGGCGTTTGTTCGTCGCCCTCAACTGGCCGGCCGACCTGGCCAAACGCGAAGCCGATGGTCAGCAGAGCCTTGCCAGCCAGGCCCCGGCGGTGTGGGAAACCTGGCCGCGCACCGAACTGGTGTACCTGCCCCTGGCAGCCGAACCCCTCGCCTGGGATGCCCTGAAGGTGGGTACCGATCACCGCATCAAGGCCGGTGAAAACGACAGCGACCAGCTGCAGAGCCTGATCGACTTGCGGGGCGTGCCGCTGACCAAGGACAACTTCGCCCAGTACGAGGTGCGCTACAACCGCCTCACCCACGACTATATCCGCAGCAGTCGCCTGTATGACGCCTCGATCCAGGAGTACTACTTCTACCACGACATGCCGATCCGCTTTCCCGACGGCGCCATCATCATCAAGGCGGTCTGGCGCCTGATTCCCGAGGACCACAAGGCCTACTACCGCTGGTCCGAGTTCACCCAGGAAGACGGCTCGACCCAACTGCTGGGCCTGACCGGCATGCATATCATGGCCAAGTACTCGACCGGCTGGCACTGGTCGACCTTCGAGCACGTCGACAACCCCTACCGCACCGGCATCATGGACGAGGGCTGGATGCTGCCCTCGGTCGACGCCTTCGCCTGCCCCCAGCGGCCGCGTGGCTGCAACGACGCGCCGAAGGATTTCGGCCTGGAAAACACCCCGTTCAACTACTACCGCCTGCGCGGTGCGATGGTCGACTACATCGACGAGCTGGGCAATCCGCTGCTGATCGCCAACTCGCAGATCGAAACGGGCCAGCAGGCCAGCTCCTCCTGCATGGGTTGCCATACCCGCGCCAGCATCGGCCCGCGCATCAGCACCTTCCGCGAAAAACTCTTCGCCGACGCCAAGGCGGCGCAGGACTTCCAAAAAACCGGGCAGATCGACAACCAGCACAGCCAAAGCCGCCTGCCCTTGTTCAAGAGTCAACCCGA
Source organism: Pseudomonas sp. (assembly GCF_040514055.1). Taxonomy (GTDB): domain Bacteria; phylum Pseudomonadota; class Gammaproteobacteria; order Pseudomonadales; family Pseudomonadaceae; genus Aquipseudomonas. The sequence goes on along the minus strand of NZ_JBEVDL010000016.1, from coordinate 58,958 downwards.
CGGCAGCCTGATCGGCTATTTCGGCGCGCCGCAGGCGGGCAGTTTCGCCCTGTCCCAGGTGTTTCCCGGCGTACCGGGCGACTTCGCGCGGATGGACTACGTCTGGTCGCTGGGGGATGCCCAGTCGAGCAAGATCAGCGTCGACCCGGCGCCCACCGCACCGGCGAAAGCCCCATGAGCGCCCTTACCGAACGCCCCGGCGACTCCCTCGAGCTGGCGCTGACCGAGATCTGGCGCGACGTCCTGGCGGCACCGCAGCTGCACGCCGACAGCGATTTCTTCCACGCCGGCGGCCACTCGCTGAGTGCCTTCGACATAGTCGCGCAAGTGGCGCATCGCCTGGGCCGCCCTCTCGGCATCGAGGACGTGTTCCTCCACCCGACCCCCCGTCAGTTGGCCGCGCGACTCGCCGAACGGGCGAGCGGCCCGCCGCTGGCGGCACCGGTTGCCCGGGCGGCGGAATGTGAGGACTACCCGCTGGGCCACGCCCAGGCGGGACTGTGGGCCCTGCATCAGCGCTGGCCTGGCTCCCAGCGGGCCTACAACGTGCCCGGCGCCTATCGCCTGCGCGGCCCATTGGATGTGACGCGGCTGGAGCGGGCGCTGAACGGCGTGGTGCAGCGCCACGAAAGCCTGCGTACGGTCTTTTTCGACAGCGAACAGGGACCGCGCATGCGCGTGTTGCCGCCACGCCGTGTGCACCTCCAGCGGAGCACGGCGGGCGACGACCTGGACCAGACCCTGGTCGACCTGGCCAGCCAGCCCCTCGACCTCGGCCGACAACCCTTGCAGGCGCACCTGCTCTGCCTGGGGGACGAGGACCACCTGCTGCAACTCACCCTGCATCATCTGGTTGCCGACGGTGCCAGCGTGCCGCTGTTGATGAACGACCTGCTGGCGCTGTACGCGGCCGGCAATACCAGCCCCTTGCCGATATTGCCGCTGCGCTATCGGGACTATGTGCTGTGGCAGGCGGACTGGCTGAGCAGCCCCGCGGCCGCCGCCGCCCGCGACCATTGGCGCCAGGCGCTGACCCCGGTACCGCCGCGCCTGGACCTGGCGCCGGGCCTGCCGCGCCCTGCCACGCGGGACTTCGCCGGGCACACCCAGGTGGCGCATGTCGATGCGCACACGCTGGCCACCCTCGGCGCCCTCGTCCAGGCCGAACAGGCCAGCCTGTTTATGGGCCTGACCGCACTGGTCAAGGCCCTGCTGCATCGCCTCACCGGCGAATTCGACATCAGCGTCGGTACGCCGGTGGCCGGGCGCGAGCACCCGGACCTGGCCGGCATCGCCGGGCTCTTCGTCAATACCCTGGTGCTGCGCGACCACCTGGTCCCCGGCATGACCTTTCGCCAGCTGCTCGGCGCGGTCCGTGACACCAGCCTGCTCGCGTTTACCCATGGACGTTATCCCTTCGACCAGGTGGTGGCCGAGCTGGACACGGCACGCGAACCCGGACGCACGCCCTTGTTCGACGTGATGGTGATCCTGCAATCGCCAGGCGCCGCCCTGAGCACGGCCGACCTGGCCATCAGCGACCACCCCTTCGGCTTCCCGGTCGCCAAGTTCGACCTGTCCTTCGAGTTCCGCCCGCTGGCCGACGGCGGCCTGGAAATGGCCCTGCCGTGCCGTGGCGCGCTGTTTAGTCCGGCGCGGACACAGGCCCTGGCCGAACAGGCGCTGGTGCTGTTGCGCGCCGCTCTGGAGCAGCCGGATGCGCCGCTGCAGGACCTGCCGCTGCTGAGCCTGGCGCAGCAACAGGCGCTGCTCGAGCGGCTTAACCCGGATTACCGGCCTCCCGCGGGGACCACCACACTGCTGGCGCGCCTGGGCCACTGGGCACGGGAGCAGGCGCAGGCCATTGCCGTCAGCGGCGAGGATGGCATGCTTACCTATGCCGATCTGGAGCAGCGCGCCAATGGTCTGGCGGCACTGCTCGGCGCGGCGGGCGTGGGCCCGGGCACGCGGGTGCTGATGCTGCTGGAACGCGGTTGCGACCTAGTGGTGGGCATGCTCGGCGTGCTCAAGAGCGGCGCCGCCTATGTCCCGCTCGACCCGGGCAACCCGGACGCACGCCTGCTGGCCATCGCCGCCGACTGCGGTGGCCTGGTGCTGACCCAGGCCGGCCTGGCCAACCGCGCGGCGACACTTGGGCTGCCGCTGCTGCACCTGGAGGCGGCCGTGACCAGCGCGCACTGCGCCTCTCCCCCCGCCACGCCGGACAGTACCGCTTATGTGATCTTTACCTCCGGTTCCAGTGGCACGCCCAAGGGCGTCTGTGTCAGCCACGCCAGTCTGCAGGCCCTGCTTGAAACCGGCGAACAGCGCTTTGGCTTCGACAACCAGGACGTCTGGACGCTGTTCCATTCCACCGCCTTCGACTTTTCCGTATGGGAAATCTGGGGCGCGCTGTTCAGCGGCGGACGCCTGGTGGTGGTGCCCAGCGCCATCGCCCGGGCCACCGACGCCTTTCGCCGGTTGCTGGCCGAGCAGCGGGTGACAGTGCTCAACCAAACGCCCTCGGCCTTTCTCCAGCTGATCGCCGCCGATGCCCGGGACAGCAGCCCATTGGCCTTGCGCTGGATCCTGTTGGGCGGCGAGGCACTCGAGCCGCGCAGCCTGCTGCCCTGGTTCGAACGCCATGGCGACTGTCGACCGCGGCTGGTCAATCTGTATGGCATCACCGAAACCACCGTGCACGTGACGGCCCGTGCGCTTAGCCACGCCGACGCCCGCGACGGCGGCGGCAGTCCGATCGGTCGCCCGCTGCCCCATATGCGCCTGTACCTGCTGGACCCGCAACGGCGCCTGGTACCGGCCGGGGCGATCGGTGAACTGCATGTCGGCGGCGCCGGGGTGGCTCAGGGTTACCTGGCGCGGCCGCAGCTGACTGCAGAACGCTTCAGCGACGACCCCTTCAGCCGCGACCCAGGCGCGCGGCTGTACCGCAGCGGCGACCTCGGGGTGGCGACTGCCGAGGGTGAAATCCTTTACCTGGGCCGCGCCGACGAACAGCTGAAGATCCGCGGCTACCGCATCGAACCCGCTGAGGCGGCGCGCCAGTTGCTCGAGCACCCGGCGCTGGAGGCCTGCGCGGTGGCCGGTTGGCGGCGTCCCGACGCAGACCTGGCGCTGGCCGCCTGGTTCGTCAGCAATCGCCCGACACCGCCCAGCGCCGCCGAGCTGCGCAGCCACCTGGCAGGCCGGCTGCCGGACTACCTGATCCCCCTGGCTTTTGTTGCCGTGGCCCGGTTGCCCTTGACCAGTAACGGCAAACTCGACCACGCGGCGCTACCGGCACCGATCCTGGCGGCCGCCGAGGACAGCCTGCAGGCGCCGCTGAACCCCCTGCAACGGCAGATCGCGGCGATCTGGAGCGAGGTGCTGGCACGGCCCTCGATCGGCCTGGACGAGGACTTTTTCGCCATTGGCGGCCACTCGCTGATGGCCACCCAGGTGGTCGCCCGCGTACGCGTGCAGTTCGCCCTGGAGATACCGCTGGCAGCGCTGTTCGAGTACCCCAGCTTGCGCCAGTTCAGCCAGTTGATCGTCGACCGACTGGCCCCACCCGCGGTGACCGCGTGACCCCCGAGCAATTGCAGCGCCTGGCCGAGCGCCGCCGGGGCGGCGCCGCCACGCCGGTCCGCCCGGCCATCGTCCGCCGCGGCCACGGCGCCCTCGCGCCCCTGACGCCGACCCAGGAGGCACTGTGGTTCGTCGACCAGGTGGCCGACAGCAGTCCCTTTGTCATGTTTCACGCCAACCTGCTCAAAGGTCGACTCGACCGCCTGCGCCTACGTGCCGCCCTGGCCGCTGTCGGCCTGCGCCACGAGCTGCTGCGCAGCCGTCTCGTGATGCGCGATGGCAGGCCGTTTTTGGCGGCGGATGCTCACGCCGCCGACCTGCTCGAACAGCCGCCGGCGTGCCGCCAGACCCTCGACGCGCGGCTGGCCGAGGCCCGGCGTCCATTCGACCTGACCCGCGAGCAACCGCTGCGGGTCGGATTGATCCCCCTGGGGCCCGAGGTCCAGGTGCTGTATGTCGCCCTGCACCACCTGGCGGGTGACGCGGCGTCCCTGGAAATCCTGTTGAGCGAGATCGCCGCGGCCTATGCTGGCAAGCCGCCCACCGCGCCGCTGGCCATCCAGTACGGCGACTACGCCGCCTGGCTGGCCACGCCGGAGCAGCGCGCGCGCTGTGTCCAGGAGGTCCATTGGTGGAGCGATCAGCTGCAGGATTTCGAGCCGTTCAGCCTGCCCGGCGATTCGACCACAGAGACGCCAGGGCAGACGCAGGCGGACCGGGTCGAGATGCAGTTGGACGAGGCCGACACCCAGGCCTTGCTGGGTTTTTGCCGCGGCGAAGGGCTGAGCCCCTTTGTCGTCTGCCTGGCCGTGTTTGCCGTGCTGCTCGCTCGCCATGGCGGGCGCACCGACCTGGCCGTGACCAGCACCCTGAGCCAACGCGAACAGCCCGAACTACGCCCCTTGATCGGGCTGTTGGTCAACAAGGTCGCGCTGCGCCTGCGCCTGTCCGGCGAGGGCGATTTCCACGCCCTGCTCGCCCAGGTGCACCAAGTGGTGATGGACGCTTTCGCCCACAAACACGCGCCCTTTGCCGAGGTGGTGCGCGCCCTGCCCCAGGCTGACAGCGGACTGGAGCGCAACCCCAGTCGTATCAGTTTCCTGTTGCACAGCGTGGCAGCCGGCACCGCCCCCCTGGCGGGTCTGGAGGTCGAGCCGTTGCCGGGCGCGTTGGTGGCCAGCGAGGAAGACCTCGAGTGCCACCTGTTCCTCGGCGAGACGCAGCTGCGCCTGCTGCTGGTCTACCGTACCCAGTTGTTCCAGCGTGCCACGGTCGAGGCCATGACCGGGCATTTCGGCCAGCTGCTGCGGGGCCTGCTGGCCACGCCGGGGCGCCCGCTGCGCGAGGTCGGCATGCTCGGCGAGCGCGAGCGCGCGGCGCTGCTGGCCCTGGGTCAAGCTTCGCCAGCACTGCTGCCGCACGCCAGCCTGCAGCATTGGTTCGAGGCCCAGGCCGCGGCCACCCCCTGCGCCATCGCACTGGAGTGGACGGATGGCCAGATGGATTTCGCCGAACTGCGCCGTCGTGCCCATTGCCTGGCCGCCTACCTGGGCCAGACCGGTACGCCACCCGCAGCCCGGGTGCTGGTGATGCTGGACCGCGGCTGGCCGCTGGCCGTGGCCTACCTGGGCGTGCTGATGGCCGGCGCGGTCTTTGTTCCGCTCGCGCCGCAGACGCCTGGGCAACGCCTGCGCCAACACCTGCAGGACTGCCAGGCCGACCTGCTGCTGTGCGACCGTCACGGCGCCGAGGACATCGACATTGGCCCGGCGCGGCAGCTCGACCTCGAGGGCGCCTGGGCGCAGATCGAGCAGGCACCGGCGCGGGCGCTGCTGCCGGCGTCGCCCGACGCCATCGCCTATGCCATCTACACCTCGGGCTCCAGCGGCCTGCCCAAGGCGGCCTTGTTGCCACAGCGGGCCATTGTCAACCATATGGCCTGGTGGCTGAGCCACTGGCCGCTGACCGCCAGCGATGCCGTGCTGCACAAGACCTCCATCGGTTTCGATGCCTCGATCTGGGAGATCTTCGCACCCCTGCTGTCAGGCGCACGCCTGGTGTTCGCCCCACCGGATGCCGAACGCGACCCCCAGGCCCTTATCCATGCCCTGCAGCGCCACCGCATCACACACTTGCAGGGAACCCCCGGCTGGCTGGCGCAGCTGTTCACCGACCCTGGCATCGCCGCTTGCGGTGCCCTGCGCCAGCTGTTTGCCGGCGGCGAGGCGCTGACCGGCGAGGTCTGCGCGCGCATCCGCCAACGCCTGCCCACCGTGCGCATCTGCAACCTGTATGGACCAACCGAAGCCTGTATCGATGCGCTCTGGCACGACTGTACGGCGGACAGCAGTAGCCGTTTGCCGATCGGCCGCCCGGTGGCCGGCATGGGCGCCTGGGTGCGCGACCTGTGGGACGACCTGGCGCCCTTCGAGCGTCCCGGGGAGTTGTGGCTAAGCGGGCAGAACCTGGCCGAGGGCTACCTCAACCGGCCGCAACTGAGTGCCGAGCGGTTCCAGACCACTGCCCAGGGCCCCAGCTACCGCACCGGCGACGTCGCCCGGCTGCGTGCCGACGGCCTGTTCGAATGCCTGGGCCGGCTCGACCGGCAGCTTAAAATCAACGGCCGACGCGTCGAGCCCGAGGAAGTGGAACAGTTGCTGCTGCAGCAACCCGGGGTCGCCGCCGTCAGCGTCGACCTGGGGCCCGATGGCCGCCTGCGGGCCCATCTGGTGGCGCAAGCCGGTATCACGCTGCACGCCGCTGAACTGGAGCGGCGCCTGGCCGTGCTGTTGCCGCCTTACCTGCGGCCGATCATTCAGCAACTGGCCGAACTGCCGCGCTTGCCCAACGGCAAGCTCGACCGGCGCACCCTGGCGCAAAATGCGGCGCCCTCAGCCGCCGCGCCCTACCGCCCAGCCCGGAGCGCCAGCCAGCGCCTGCTGGCCGACTGCTGGGCCAGGCTGCTCGGCCGTAGCGCGGCCGACCGAGCGCGGCCCGAGCTGATCCAGTACGGCCTGGACGACGATTTTTTTGCCTGCGGCGGTCATTCGCTGCTGGCCATGGAATTGCTCGGCGAGTTGCAGGCTCACTACGGCCCGGTGGTCGGCCTGGCCGAGCTGTTGCGTTACCCGCGCCTCGAGTCTCTGGCCGCCTACCTCGACGCGCCATCGCGCGTCGCCGTGCGCACCGCCCTGGTGCCGCTGGCCGCGGGCGCGCGGCCGGGTCTGGTGATTTTTACCCACGATGTCGCCGGGTCGATCTTTCCCTGCGTGGCGCTGGCGCGGCAACTGTCCGGCGGTCGCCGGGTACTCGGCGTGCAGCAGCCGGAGGGCGAGGAAACGGACGCCACGCTGCAACAGCGCGCCCAGGCACTGGTGACGCAACTGGCGGCCGACCTGACCGAGCTGAAGGGCGCCGCGGTGTGCCTGGTCGGCTACTCCTTTGGCGCCGCCCTGGGCTGGGAGCTGGCCGGGGCACTGCTGGCGGTCGGTGTACGGGTGGCCGGTGTGCTGGTGCTTGACCAGGAGGTGGCGGACGCGACACGCCTGGCCAGCGTCGTCCAACCCGATGAACTGGATCTGCTCGAGCACATCATCGGCGCCACCGCACGCCACTGCGGCCAACCGGGCCCCGGCCGTACGGAATTGGCCGCGCTGGCCAGCGAGGCACGCCTGAATCGGGTCGCCGGGTGGATCCAGCAGGTCAGTGGCGTCCAGGTGCAATTGCCGGCGCAACTGCGTCGTTACCGCGGCAACCTGGCCGCCGCGCGGCACTGGACGCCACCGACCCTGGCCTGCCCCGTAACGCTGCTGGCCAGCCGAGCATTGCTCGCGCGCCATGCAGACGATCCCAGTTGTGGCTGGGCCGCGCTGTCCCAGCAGCCTGTGGCGATGCTGCCGCTGGCCGGCGACCACTACAGCCTGCTGCAGCCACCCCTGCTGGAGCAGACTGCCACGGCGCTCGACCAGGCGCTGCAACGCCTGTTCGCCGCCGCCGAGCCCTTGGAGCGTCAACCGTGAATGACCTCACCCAGCCCGACCTGAACGTGCCGCATGCCTGCCTCACGCGGACACTGGGCGAGCCGTTGCGCCTGTCCTTCGCCGAGCAACGCCTGTGGTTCACCCAGCAGCTCGACCCGTTGTCACCGGCCTACAACATGCCGATCGCCAGCCATGTCCAAGGCCCGCTGGACGTAGCGGCGCTACAGGCCGCTTACGCCGAATTGCAGGCTGACCAGGCGGTGTTGCGCAGCCGCTACGCCGCGAACCAGTTTGCTGACGGCGCACCGGGCCGGCAGGTGCTGGCCGAGGACCGGCTGCCCTTTACCCTGATCGACCTGAGCAGCCAGCCCGAGCGCCTCGAGCAGCAGGTGCAGGAGGCGGCCATGGCGCCCTTCGACCTTACCCGCACGCCCCCGCTACGGGTTACGCTGCTGCGCCTGGGCGCCGAGCAGCATGTGCTGGTGACGGTGCTGCACCATATCGCCGGCGACGGCTGGTCCATGGGGCTGCTGCAGCAACGGGTGGCGCAACACTATGCCGCGCACCTGGCCGGCCACCCCGGGCCAGCGGCGCCACGCCTGGCCTATGCCGACTATGCCGACTGGCAGCGCGAGCAGGCCCAGCGTGGCGAGCAGGACGCCCAGCTGGCTTACTGGTGCCGTCAACTGCAGGGGCTGCTACCCCTCGATGTGCCCACCGATCGCCCGCGCGGCGGCGGCACCCACTCGCGCGGCGCCGCCGTGGGCGGCTGGCTCGACAGCGGGCTGCTGGCGCGCCTGGATGCCTGCGCACGCCAGCACCGGGTGACCCGTTTCATGCTGCTATTCGCTGTCTATGGGGCGCTGCTGGCGCGCTGGTCGCGTTGCCCGGATGCCGCCATCGCCATTCCCATCGCCAACCGGCGCTGGCAGGAATTCGAGGACATCATCGGCTTTTTCGTCAACACCCTGATCATACGGATCGACACCGATGCGGCGCTGACCTTCGCGCAGTTGCTGGTGCAGGTGCGCCACACCACACTCGAGGCCTTCGCCCATCAGGACCTGCCCTTCGAACGGCTGGTGGAGACCCTGAACCCGGAACGCACGCCGGGGCGCAATCCGCTGTCCTCGGTGGTCTTCGCCCTGCAGAACGCCCCCATGACCGGCGCCCAGGTGGCAGGGCTGACGCTGACGCCCTGCCCGCTGGAGCACGTCAGCACCCGGGCCGACCTGGAGCTGCACCTGTTCGAAAAAACCGACGGCATCGAGGCGCTGCTGTTTTATGCCGAGGAGCTGTTCGACCGCAGCAGCGCCGAGCGCCTCTGGCAGGCCTATGTCCGGTTGCTGGACGGCGTGCTGACCGAGCCAAGTCGACCGCTGGGCCAGTTCGATCTCAATGACGCCACGGACAACGCGCGCCTGGCCGCCTGGGAAAATGGCCCCGAGGCCGACAGCCTGCCGCTGCTGCAGCTATTTGCCGAGCAGGTGCGCAGCCGCCCCGACAGTCCGGCGGTCAGCCATGGCCACCAGCAGCTGAGTTTTGCCGAGCTGGACCGCCGCGCCCGGCACCTGGCCGCGGGCCTGCAGGCCCATGGCGTGGCAGCGGGTGATCGGGTAGCGCTGTGCCTGCCCCACGGCCTCGAGCGGGTCATCGCCGCGACCGGGGTGTGGCTGGCGGGTGCGGTCTTTGTCTCATTGGAGCCGAACCAGCCGGCGGAACGCCTGCGGGCCCTGCTCGCCGATGCGGCGCCCGTCCTGACCCTGGGCGAATGCGATGGGGACGCTCCCGGCATCAGCGTGGCCAGCCTGCTCGCCCGCCCCGGCGCGCCCTGGCACGCTGCGGCGACAGCGGCGCCCGAAGCGCTGGCCTATATCATCTACACCTCCGGCTCCACCGGCCAACCCAAAGGCGTGGCCATCCCCCACCGCGGCCTTGGCAACCTGGCCGCGGCCCAGGCCGAGCTGCTGGGCATTGGCCCTGGCAGCCGCGTGCTGGCCTGGGCCTCGCCCGGCTTCGATGCCTCGGTGTTCGACCTGGTGATGATGTGGGGCTGCGGCGCCACGCTGGTGGTGGCATCGACCAGCCTGCTGGGGCCGGCGGCCCTGGAGGCGGCGCTGGACCAGGGCCGTGTCAGCCACCTGACCATCACCCCTTCGGCGCTCGCCGTGCTCGATCCGGCGAACAGCCGGCTCGACAGCCTGATGGTGGCGGGTGAAGCCTGCCCCGAGGCCCTGGCAACGCGCTGGGCGACGCGGCTGCGGCTTTACAACGGCTATGGGCCGACCGAGGCGAGTGTCTGGACCAGTTGGGAACGACTCGACGGGGCCAGCGTTACCCTCGGCAAACCGATCCGCAATGTCCAGATCCGGCTGCTCGATCCGGCAGGCCAGCGAGTGCCCCTGGGCGCCCTGGGCGAGCTGTGCATCGGCGGGGTCGGCCTGGCCAGCCACTACCTCAATCTGCCCCTGGCGACCGCCGCGGCCTTTACCGGAGAAGCGCCGCAGCGCCTGTACCGCAGCGGTGACCTGGCGCGCTGGCGCAGCGACGGGCGCCTGGCGTTCCATGGCCGCGCCGACCGCCAACTCAAGGTGCGCGGCGTGCGCATCGAGCCGGCCGAAATCGAGGCCCGCATGCTGCAACACCCCGAGGTCGCCGACGCCGCGGTGGTGCTGGTCGCCGACGCGGCCGGTGGCCATCTGGCGGCCTTTGTCAGCGCCCGCCCCCAGGGGGGCCATGCTGCAGGCCTGGAGAACGAACGGGTGGCGCAGTGGCGCGCCCTGTACGAGGCGACCTACGCCGGGGCGACGGACCCCGACCCGACCCTGCTATTGACCGGCTGGGCCAGCCGCCTCGACGGCCGACCGATGCCCCGGGACAGCATGCGCCGCTGGGCCGAGGCCACTGCCCAGCGGATCGTGGAACTGGGTGGGCGGCGCATCCTGGAAATCGGCTGCGGCTCGGGGCTGATCGCCTTCCGCCTGCTGGCCCACTGCGAGCGTTATCAGGGCATCGATTTCAGCGCCGCGGCGCTGCACCATATCCGTCAGCACCTGCCCGCACCGCTGGCCGACCGTGTCAGCCTGACCCTCGGCGACGCGCTCAGCGTGCCACTGGCTGACGGTGCCTGGGACACCCTGGTGCTGAATTCGGTGGTGCAGTACTTCCCGGGTGCCGACTACCTGCTGCGGGTCATCGAGCGTGCCCTGCGGGCACTGGCACCGGGCGGCCACCTGTTTATCGGCGACCTGCTCAACCTCGACCTGGAACCGGTTCTGGCCACCGTCGCCAAGGCCACCACCGCGCCGCGCACCTCGCTGCTGGAGGCCAGGCACTACGCCGCAGCGAGCGCCGCCGGCAACGAAGAGCTGCTGGTCGCGCCGGCCTATTTTGCCAGCCTGCTCGGGCGCCTCGGCATGCTGGAAAGCGTCTTCGTACTGGGCAAGGACGGCGACCCGGACAACGAACTGACCCGCTTTCGCTACGACGTGGTGCTGCGCAAACGCGGCGGTCCGACGCCAGTGGAGCGGATCGAGGAGATCCCGACAGCGGAGCGGGTGCAGCAGCGGTTGCAGCATTCAGACGCCCGGGTATTGCTGCTGCGCGACCAGCCACGGACCTGCCTGAGCGGCGACCTGGCGCTGTATGACGGCCTGCTGAACGGCGACCCGCAAGCGACCCTGGGCGAGCTGTTGCTGCCAACGTCCCCCGCTCGAACCCTGCAGCAGTGGCACGCGCTGGCCCCAGGCTGGCGCCTGTATGAACTCTGGACAGGCGCTGCGGCGGCACCCGATCGCTGCGACCTGGCCTTTGTCCGTGGGCCCCTGCCGGCGGGCCTCGGCGCGGCCCCGCGGCCAGCGGCCGAGCATTATACCAACCAGCCGTTGCGCGAGGCGAAACGCCTGGCGCTGGCCCAGCTGGTGCTGGCGCAGTTGCGCCAACAGCTGCCGGCGACCCTGGTGCCAAGCAGTTGCACGGTGCTCGAACGCTTGCCGGTGACCGCCAGCGGCAAGCGCGACCAGGCCGCCCTGGAGCGCCTGGCCAGCCGCGCCGTGGTGAAACAGGCGCCGCTGCCCCTCGGCGACAGCACCGCTCAGCGGATCGGCGCGATCTGGCGCAGCGCCCTGCAGCTCGACAGCATCGGCGCGGAGCAGAACTTTTTCGAGATTGGCGGCCATTCGCTGCTACTGGTACAGGTGCATGCCCGGCTCGAGCAGGTGTTCGATCGTCGCCTGCCGCTGCTCGAGCTGTTCAGCCACGCCAGTATCCGTGCCCTCGCCGCCTACCTCGACGGCCAGACCGCCGCCCCCGAGGACGATGCCCAGGCGCGCGCCGCCCGGCAAACCGCGGCCCGCGCGCGCCGACGCAGCCCCCGGGAGAACAACTGATGCCCGATCACCGCCCTTCACACCCCAGAGGCCGTCACCCATGAGCAGTGAAATTCCCGTGGATGCCATTGCCGTAGTGGGCATGGCTGGACGTTTTCCCGGCGCCGCGGATGTCGACGAATTCTGGCGGCGGCTGGTGGCCGGCGAGGAGCTGACCACCCGCTTCAGCCTCGAGGAGCTGGCGGCCAAGGGCGTCGACGAAGGCCTGCGCGATCACCCCAACTATGTGCCCGTGCGCGGCGTGATCCCGGACTACGACTGCTTCGACGCCGAGCTGTTCGGCTACACCCCGCGCGATGCGGCCCTGACCGACCCCCAGCAGCGTCTGCTGCTGGAGACCGCCTGGACCGCGCTGGAACACGCCGGCTACGACCCCAGCCGCTACCCAGGCCTGATCGGTGTCTATGCCGGGGTCAAGCTCAGCTCCTACCTGTTCAATCTGTTGTCGCAGCCGGGTATCGCCAGCACGGTCGACCCGCAGCAGTTGGCGATCGCCAACGACAAGGACCACGCCGCGCTGCAGATCGCCTACCGCCTGAACCTGACCGGCCCGGCGGTGGCGGTGCAGACCACCTGTTCCACCTCCCTGGTGGCGGTGCAGATGGCCTGCCAGAGCCTGCTGGGCTTCCAATGCGACATGGCCCTGGCCGGCGGCGCCGCCCTGCGCGTACCGGCCGAGTCCGGTTACCTGCATGTGCCGGGCGGGGTAATGTCGCCCGACGGCCATTGCCGCGCCTTCGATGCCCAGGCCGCCGGCACCGTGCCGTCCGACGGCGTTGGCCTGGTGCTGCTCAAGCGCCTGGAAGACGCACTGGCCGATAACGACAGCATTCACGCGCTGATCCTCGGCGCGGCGATCAACAACGACGGTGCGCGCAAGGTCAGCTACATGGCCCCCAGCCCCGCCGGCCAGAGCGACGCCATACGCGCCGCCCATGCCATGGCGGGCATCGACCCGGCCAGCATCAGTTATGTCGAGACCCATGGCACCGCGACTCGCCTGGGCGACCCGATCGAAATCCAGGCGTTGACCCGTGCGTTCCGCCAGCGCACCCAGGCCAAGGGGTTCTGCGCCATCGGCTCGTTGAAAAGCGCCGCCGGACATATCGACGTCGCCGCCGGGGTATCGGGTCTGATCAAGACGGTGCAGGCCCTGCGCCATCGCACGTTGCCGCCGAGCCTGCACTACCACAGCCCGAACCCGGCCATCGACTTCAGCCAGACGCCCTTCTACGTCAACACCCAGGCCAGCGCCTGGAACCCTGTCGACGGCGTGCGCCGCGCCGCCGTGTCGTCCTTTGGCTTTGGCGGAACCAACGCCCATGTGGTGTTGCAGGAAGCGCCCGTTCTGGCGGGTTCTCCCAAGCCGACGCGCGCCTGGCAGCTGCTGCCACTCAGCGCGCGTACTCCAGCGGCGCTCGACGCCCTGGAACACCGTATGCTCCTCGCGCTGAAAGAGGCCGAACCGGGCGCCCTGGCCGACGCGGCCTGGACCCTGCAGCAGGGCCGTGCGCGGCAGAGCCTGCGCCGGGTGTTGGCGCTCGGCCCCATGGGTCAGTGCCTGCGCCTGGACGCGCCAGCCGGCAGCGAGGCGCGCGCAGTCGCCTTCGTCTGCGGCGGCCAGGGCGCCCAGTTCCCGGGCATGGCACGGGCACTCTACGACAGCGAGCCGCTGTTCCGCGCGGCGCTCGATCACTGCTGCGCACAGCTGGCGTTGCACCTGCAGCAGGACCTCACCCCCTGGCTGCTGGACCCCGCGGCCGGGGCCGCAGCCCTGCAACGCACGGCGCTGGCCCAACCGGCATTGTTCGTCCTGGGTTATGCCCAGGCCCAGCTGTGGCGCGCCTGGGGGATCGAGCCGGCGGCGCTGATCGGCCACAGCCTGGGCGAGCTGCTGGCCGCGACCCTGGCCGGGGTGTTCGACCTGGACGATGCGCTGCGCCTGGTCGCCGCCCGCGGCCGGCTGATGGACGCCCAGCCCGAGGGCGCCATGACCGCCGTGAGTCTGGATGAAACCAGCCTGCGCGCGCACCTGGGTGACGGGCTGGAATTGGCGGTGTTCAACGGCCCCCACCTCTGCGTGGTGGCCGGTCCGTTTGCCCGCCTGGCCGCGCTGGAAAATCGGCTGAGCGAACAGCACATAGCCTGGCGCCGCCTGGACACCTCCCATGCCTTCCACACAGCAATGATGCAGGAGGCCGCTTCAGCCTTCGCCGAACTGTGCCGCGGCGTCACCCTGAACCCACCACGTATCCCTTTTCTGTCCAATATCAGCGGCACCTGGATCGAGGCGCACGAGGCGACGGACCCGGCGTACTGGGGCCGGCATATCCGCCAACCGGTGCGCTTCTACCAGGGCATCGAGCGCCTGCTGGCGGACGGCGATTACGCCTTGCTGGAAATCGGTCCGAGCGATGCCTTCGGCGGCCTGCTGCGCGCCCAGGCCCCGCTCGGCGCGCGGCTGATCCTCTCGTCCGCAGCCAGCCGCGATGCCGCGGCGTCGGCCCAGGGCGCGATGCTGCTGGCCTTGGGTGGTCTCTGGGCGGGCGGATTCGAGCCGGACTGGCGTCTGTTGCACGACGGCCAACCGCGCCGGCGCGTACCGCTGCCCAGCTACCCCTTCGCACGCCAGCGGCACTGGGTCGAGCGCGGTACCGGGCTGCACGAGGTGAGCTTGGGGTTTGGCCCGGCCCAGCATCACTGGTCGTCCAAACCGGCTGCCGAGCAACTGGCGCAATTGGCGCAGCTGCCCACCACCACGCGGGTGACGCTGGACGCCGGCACCTTGCTGGCGCTGCTCGATGGGATCGCGCTGGCGCCAGCGCCGCAAGCCGCCAGCCCCATGGCTGCAGTGCCCGCCGTGACGGACCTGCCGAGCCTCGATGAGCGAGGGGAACTGCAGGCGCGGGTCGCCGCGGTCTGGCGTGAGTACTTGGGCGTGACCGAACTGGGGCTGGACGACAATTTCTTCACCCTGGGCGGGCATTCCCTGGTCGCCCTGCAGATCATCGCCCGCCTGCGCAGCGAGTTCGCCGTGGAGATCCCCGCCGCCAGCGCCTATGCGGCGCCCACGGTCAAGGCCATGGCCCAGGTGATCGACGATCTGTTGGTGGCGCAGATCCTGGCCGAAGACCAAACGTCCTGCGATGTCGATGCGCCGGTCTAGGCGAATGACGCGTCGGCCCGTTGGCCAGGGCGCCGAAGGTCGGCGCCCGGCTGCCCGGCGTTGGCAAATTCAATTGAATTCACGCCGTCGATCGGCAATAGTCCATGGCGCAGGCGCCTTGGGCTGGCCACGGCGAATGCCCCTGCTGGACCCCTTGGAGTAGTGCAGATGTCCGCCGCCGTCGGTTTACTCTACCTGTTGGCCTGCAGTGTCTGCGGGATCATGGGCCGCAAGACCACCATAGGCTTCGTCGGTCACCTGGTGCTGGCGTTTTTCCTGACCCCACCCATTGATTTTCTTGTCCAACTGGCCTGTCGACCGTCCCAGGCCGTCCGCCAGCAAATGGAAGAAGCCCGTCTGCGGGATCGCCGATGAGCTCGACAACCCGCGAGTCCGTGCCCATGCCCACGCCCCACGCCCACGCCGGTATCCGCCAGGCCGTGCATACCTGGTGCGTGCGCAACGCGATACAGCTGTATGCCCTGGTGCTGATGCTGCTGCTGGGGCTGATCGCCCTCGCGCCTTACATCTTCATCAGTGTCCCGGCGGGGCATGTCGGCGTGCACTGGAAACGCTTCCAGGGCGGCACCGTGACCGACTACCACTTCGATGAGGGCGTCAACCTGATCCTGCCCTGGGACAGCGTGATCCTTTACGACGCCCGTTTGCAGAACAATGCGCGCATCTACGACACCATCTCGTCGGACGGCCTGAGCATGCAGGTGGAGATCGCGGTCCGCTATCGGATCAACCGCGACAGCGTTGGCGACCTGCACCGACTGGTGGGGCCGGACTACCCGGAAGTCATGGTCTATCCGGAGATCGGCTCCCATGCGCGCTCGTTGATTTCCACCTACACCCCCGAGCAGCTTTACACCAGCGCGCGGGCGTTTATCCAGGCGCAGATCCTGCAGCGCATGGTGCATGAACTGGCTTCTCCGGTGGCCCTGCAAAGCACCCATGGACGGCTGATCGAGGTCGAGGACGTGCTGATCCGCAGCGTCACCCTGCCCGAGTCCATCGCCGGCGCCATCGAGCGCAAGGTCGAGCAGTACCATGTCATGCTCGAATACGATTTCCGCATCGAACGGGAGAAGCGCGAACGCGAGCGCAAGAAGATCGAGGCCGAAGGCGTGCGTGAATTCCAGGACATCGTCTCGCATACCATCACCGAGGAATACCTGCGCCTGCGCGGTGTCGAGGCGACCCTGGCCTTGGCTACCTCCAACAACAGCAAGATGATCATCATCGGCGGTCGCGACGGCCTGCCGGTGATCCTCAACACCGGCGATACCGGCGCCCTGCAGCCGGACAAGGTCGAGGCCAACGAGCCGCTGCCCATCACGCCACCGAACGCCACACCGGCCGCCGGCGATTTGCGCCAAAGCCCCGGCCCGGCCACTGCAACGGCCGACGATCCGGGCCACCCCCTGGCGACGCCCATCGCCGGCAGGCGAACAGGGCCGCCGGAATTGCCGGTCCCTGCCGCGCCAACCGTGCCGCAGGACCACCGCGCGACCCAGGTGGAACGCCGCAGCGCCGAGGATTGAACCACCGCCCGAGGTGCCTGGCGTGGAGACTGTCTTCACTGCAAGTGCGCAGGGCTGCGGATACCCGCATTCGCGGGCATGACGGGTCCCTCGGTGCGCCACTGCCTGCGTGTGTAGGCTGCATGACGCCTTAATGCATCCATCGTGCGGAGCGGCGGTGGATAAGAAATCACTCTTTTCCTGCGTCGCTGATCAGGCGCGATCATTGCCCCTGCCCGCCTGGATTGCCGCATCCCCGCCAGCCGGCAACACCCGTGCGCCTAACCCATCCGTTAGCGCCCGCGCACTCCATGGCTGCAGGGTTTTTGTAGGGCAGGTCAGCGGCGCCTAACGTCGACCTGGCACCGCCGCATCGCCGTATGGCGGAGTCGAACAGCCGGGCCTGGCCCCCAAAATCCCTGGCCCTACGCGCTACCGAGCGGCCGCCGACGATGCCGCCACGGGGACGCTCTGGCCCGGCGGATGTTCTCGCCAGTAACGCTCGGCGCCGGGATGGAACGGCAGGAAATTACCCTCGCTGAACATCCGCCGCGGTTGCAGCGCCGCCAGGGCCGGGTGTTGGGCCCGCAGGTAGTCGACATGCTCGACCGTCGACCGTACCAGCCAGTAAGCGATGTCCTCCTCCATTGGGGCATAGGCGATCAACGAAGCCTTGATGCCAAAACTCTGCACCGCTGCGGCCTGGTCGGCATAGGTGCCGGCGTCCAGCTGTTGCCGCGAGAGAAATTTGCGTTGTTCGAGCAAGGGGGTCAGGCGCTCGTCCCATAAACCGATCAGCTCGGCGTCGCAGTGTCGCAGCAGCTGCTCGAGCCCTGCTTCCGGATGGCCGCTCCAGACGGCCAAGCCATCGATACGCTCATCGCACAAGGCCTGGCGGTCGAGTGGCTGCGGCAGGCCATCGATCTGAACGAGATCCTCCTGCGCGACCCCCAGGGCCTTGAAGTAGTCGTGCCAGAGGCTGTGCCCGGCACCCCGCCGCGGGCCCAGGTCGATGCGCTTGCCGGCCAGGTCCTGTGGGCCCTGGATACCGCTGCCCCGGCGCACCACCAGCATGCCGGTTTCTTCGTGCAGGGACATCAGCGAGCGAGCTCCCGGTGCCGACAGCGCACCGGACTGCAGCAAAAAATTGGTATCGGACTGTTCCAGTATCACCTGCGCCCGTCCCTGGCCCAACAGCTGCAGGTTGCTGGTGTCCCCCGCCGACGGCAAGGCGACGCAGCGGATGCCATGTTGCGCGTAGTCCAGGGCCATGGCCCGGCACAGGGCGCTGGCGACCTGGTAATGGATTCCGCTGGTCGAGCCGCTGTAGATCGCCAGGAAACGGTCCTGAACCACGGAGCGCTCGAAGCGCGTCCGGTCCTGCAGCGAAGTCGGGTCATACTGCGCGACTGGAATCGCGTCGGGTCGATACGGCAGGGCCGCCCCGGCAACGGCCGGGCGCGGCTCGGGCGCCGCCACTGCATGGCCCGCCACAGGCAACAGCAGGTAGCAGAGAAGAAAACGAAGAAAACAACTGGCGCGGTAGCAAGTCTTCATAAGCGTCCGGTGGAGCCTCTGCTCGGTGGCTGACAGCCAGGCGATCCGGCGCTGCCCGCTGATTTTCGACGGTACGCGGTCGCCTGTCTCAAGGCAAGCCAGCCGCCATGGCGGGCCGTGGCTATTGACGCAACCGGCCTTCGTCCAGGTGCAGCACCTGGTCCGCCACGGCAAAATAGCGGTCGTCGTGGGTCACGCAGATCAGCAATTTGCCGCGCGCGCGCAACGCCGGCAGGATCTGCTCATAAAAGACCTGACGGAAATGCGGATCCTGGTCGGCGGCCCATTCGTCGAGCACGATAATCGGGTGATCCTCCAGCTCCACCAGCAACAGGGCCAAACGTTTACGCTGACCGCTGGACAACTCCGTGGTACTGAAACGCCCCTGCTCCAAACTGACCTTGCCCCGCATCTCCACCCAGTCCAGTAGCGCCTCGGCCCGCTCCGGGGTCGGCGGCGTGATGCCGTAGAGCTGGCGAAACAGGTGGAAGTCGGAAAACACCGCTGAGACCTGGTCGCGGAACGCCTGCGCCTGCCCCACCGCCAGCGGCTGACCGTTGACCAGCAGCTGCCCCGAGCGCGGCTGCAGCAGGCCGGTGAGCAGCTGCAGCAGGGTCGATTTACCCGCCCCATTGCCGCCCGTGATAAAGGTGACCTGACCGCTGTCGAAACGCGCCGAAATAGGCCCCACGGCAAACCCTGGTGTGCCGTCGCGTTCCGCATGGCGGAAACGCAGGTCGCGCAACTCGATGTGGGTGACCCGCGCCGCAAGCGGCTGGCCATCTTCTTCCGGCTCGGCATCCAGGGCCTCGCGCAACTGGCGGCGCAGCGCGTCGATGCCCCGCAGTGCGTTTTCCACCTCGCCCACGGCAGGCAGCACCATGGCCAAGGTCGAGATCGGACCCAGCATGAACAGAACGGCGGTGGTAGCCGACACCGCCACCGACTGGTAGTGCTCGACCAGCAGCGGTGCGACGAACACCATGATCCCGATCAGGCCATGGAAGATGATCTGCACCAGGGCATACTGCCGACCCCAGCGGCGCTGAATCGAACTGTTGGCGTCACAGGTACGTTCGGAGGCGCGGGCCATGGCCTCGGTCAGCGAGGCACGGCGAGCGCGGCTGAGCTTGAGTTCCTTGAAGCCACCGAGCATGTCCCGCAGCCCGTCGAACAGCTCCGCCTCGTCGGCCACCGCCTGGCGCTTTTCCTGCGCCAGCACGCCCATACGGTGGCTGTGAAAGCCCAACGCCAGGGCCGCGAAGAATGCTGCGGCGACAAACGCCATCAGCGACAGGTAGGCCAGGTAGAACGAGACGAATACCAGCAGCACCGCCTGCTGCAACCCCATGAGTATCATCGGCAATTGCTGCGCAACCAGTTGGGTATCGCGCGTCAGCATGGCGTGCAGCGGCTGGCGTCCGACACTGGCCAACACCGTCGGTGTCGCCTGGCGAATGTCCTGGAAAATCGCCACCCGTTGCCGATGGACAAAGGCCCCCATCTCCTCGGCCAGGGTACCCAGCAGGCTGGCCTGGGTGGCGGCGAACAACAATACCGTCAGTATCAGGCCCAGTAACCACAGCAGGTTCGGCGTACCGGCCTGGGCGTTCTGCGCGGACAGGGTGAGGATCATCAGGGTCGCGGTGGTACTCACCGCGCCCAAGAGGCTGTGGGTCACCAGCAGCTGCTGCACCCTGCGCGGCAAGCCTTCGACCAATCGACGCAGATGCTTCATGACGGGCGCTCCGCGCTGTCCAGGACCGCCCGTAGCTGACCCGACTCCAGGTGCAGGCGTCGATCGGCGACATCGAAATAGTGGTCGTCATGGGTCACCGCGATCACGGCCCGCCCCTCCGCCCGCAGGCGTGGCAGCAACTCCCGATAGAACTTGCGCCGGAAACGCGGATCCTGGTCCGCCGCCCACTCATCGAGCAGCAGGACAGGACGGCGTTCCAGCAAGGCGGCGATCAGCGCCAGGCGCTTGCGCTGCCCGGCGGACAGGTCGACCCGGGTGAATCCTCCGGCCTGCAGTTGCGTCACCTGATCCATCTCCAGCAGCGCCAGCAGGCTGGTGGCGTACTCGAGGTCCAACGGCCCCAGCCCGTGGAAACGGCGGAACAGGTGGTAGTCGGAAAACACCGTGGCGATCATCTCCCGGTAGCGCTGCAACCCCGCCGCGCCTACCGCCCGGCCATCGATCTCGATCGTGCCTTGCTGCGGCGCGTAGAGCCCCGCCAGCAGCTTGACCAGGGTGGTCTTGCCCGAACCGTTGCCGCCGGTGATAAAGAGGATTTCTCCGGGACGCAGGCTGAGCTCCAGCGGCCCGATGGCGAATGGCCGTTCGCCGTCGGCGGCCGGGTAGGCGAAGGCGATATCACGCAGGCACAGCTGTTCGAAGTCATCGTCAGGCCGCGCCGGGTCGTCCGCCGCGGGTTCGGCCATCGCCTGCAATTGCTCGTCGAGCTGAAACATCTGCGCTGCCGCCGCCTCCGCCGAGGCCAGCAGCGTGACCGATTGCAACACCGACGACAGCGGCCCGATCATAAACAGCGCGGCGGTGGTGACCTTGACCACGTCGGCACTGAACCCGGTCGAGTAGGCCGGCGCGACGAAGACGATGACCCCAAGCAGGAAGAAAAACGCCACTTGGCCGAAGATCGACTGTTGAAAGGCACTGCCCTGCACATCGACCGCCGCGTGCCGGGCCTGCTCCGAAACCCGCCCGAACGCCTCGCCCAGGTCATGGCTGCGGGTGCTGCTCAGGCGGACCTCCTTGAAGCCGTCGAACAGGTCGGTGACGCCCTCGAACAGCTGGGTCTCCTGGTGCAGCATATCGCGGTAACGCGCCTGTACCCGGTGGGTCATCCGCAGGTAGACGCGACCGGCCAGGACGATGACCAGGACCACCAGCAACAAGGCGATCCAGGACAGCATGCCGATATAGCCCATGATCGCCGCCACCAGAATGATCGAGCGAAAATTCATCGCCAGATAGGGTGCATCGCGGGATATCGTTGCACTGGTCTGGGTGATGCTCTGGTACAGCCGGCCTTCGCCGAACCGTTCCACCTGCAACAGGTCGGCACGCCCCAGGTGGTCGACCAGCGAGCCGCGCAGGCGATGCAGGGCCCGTTCGATATCGCGGCTGACCCTGCCGATCAGGTAGCTTTCACCGAAGAAACAGGCGCCGATGCAGCCGAGGAAGAGCGCCGCCAAGGTCCAGTCGACGCCGCGATGCTGGCCGGACGCGATTTCCTCGGCCGCGGTATTGACCAGCGCCAGAACCAGCGTGCTGCTGAGCGCCGACAGCGCCGCACTGGCGACCAGTCGATAACGCGGCGTCGCCCCGGCGTCGCGCAGCAGTTGCAGAAGTTTCATGGAAATCCCCGTTGCGAATCCAGCCTGCCCAGACGGGCCGGTATGTCCTGCTCGACCACTCGAGGCCACAAGCCGGTGGTTCTCACGCAACCCGCGTGGGCAACGTCCATCTTGTACGACAGCAGTCCAGCAGAATGCCGCAGCTTTTCCAGCCGCGAGCCGAAGCTGTGCCAGTAAACCCGAAACCGCCCCCGTGCGTCGACCGCTGACGCATTCCGGGAACGCTGCACGGATCGGGGCGGTGAGGCGGATAAAACGCCGCCTGGTCGCATCGCTACCCCCTCCCGGCAAAACGGCGACGGACCGGCCCGATCGCGCCGGCAGCGTCCTAGCTTCGCCGCCAGGCCGTCGGCCCCAGCGTTGGCATCAGCGGGATCGCTGGCAGCGCCGACCGGAACATCGAAGCCGGCAGCAAATACATGCGCGTGCTCGCGGACAAGTACCTGGACGACCCCGGACTGACCCCACTCAACAAGACGCTGATGGTCTTCGCCGCCTATAACGCCGGGCCTGGCAACCTGCGCAAGTTTCGCCGGCTCGCCGAGAAATCGGGCCTCGATCCCAACATCTGGTTTGGCCACGTCGAGCACGCCGCCGCTCGGGTGGTCGGCCGGGAGACCGTCGACTACGTGGGCAATATCTACAAGTACTACGTGGCCTACAAACGGGTGAGCGAGAAAAACCAACGGCTGTAGTCGCCTTCGTGTCTGGCGAGCGCAGTCCACCGCGCCTACGGATCGGCATTGATTTAGTTGGCCAGTCGCAGGGGCCAGCGCACAAAAGCCGGGGGCCAGGGTTGGCACCCGGAAACCCGCGCGGCAAGATGCTGAGCCCTCCTGTTGACTTCGCGAGTCCGCATCCATGCGAGTGCACCCCGCCCTCACCCTGTTCGGTGTCCTGACCTTGCTCGTCAGCGGCAGTCTGCTGGCGCTGACCGCCTACCTCTTCTCCGAGGAGGATTACCAGCCCCTGCCCGGCTCGTTAAGGTTCTACCTGGGCCTCTCCGCCCTGGTGCGCCAGGCGCCCTTCGACCTTGGAACGCTACCCGCCTACTACGGCAGCATCGGCGACGGCAATAAACCGGCGCAGTCCCAGGTGAGTATCCAGGGGCCGGCGGCGCAGGCGCAGGCTGCCTGGCAGGACTGGGAGCGCTACCTGTACCAGCAGGGATGCTCACGTACCGAAGCCCGCGTCTCAGGCCTTTCGCCCCTGGCGGCGCAGTACCTGTGCCGGGATCAAGGCCTGGTGGTGCTGGAGCGGGTCACGCTACCTGGCGACTCCGCTGCCCGGGTCAGCCTGACCCATTACGAGTGAAAAACGCCCCGTCGGCGCTCCAGTCGTTTGAACGCCGCCTGCCCGTCGCCGCGAAAGATTTTAGCAAAAGCCCTTGGCCCCCTTCTTCATCACGCTCAAGGCCCGGGAATCCAACCGCCGTTAGCCAGCCTCGGCAGATCCTGGGTAGGCTGGCGGATGCGGTTGGATGCGAATCGACGCCAGGTGGCGAACATCAGCTACGCCCGCCAGCTGCTGGGTGGTGTGCTGCTGATGGCCTTTAACACCCGCCCCGCACGATCTGGGTGGGTATCGTCCTATTCGGCGCGGGTATTGGTAACGCCTCCTCCCTGCCGCCGCTGATGGTCCGGGTCAAGTTTCCTCAACAACAGCGCCAGCGCGTGGATGCCCTGATCGTGGCTCTTGCCCAAGGCTGCTACGCCTTCGCCCCGGGAGCGTTCGGCCTGCTCAGCTCATCAAGCCTTGGCCTCTACTCGGCAACGCGGCTGTTTGGCCTGGTGGCCGAGCTTCAGGCTGCGATCGGACTGTTGCTACTGAGCAGTCGAGGCTTACGGCACGGCTTGAGCGGGACTTGACGTACCTAAGGCAGGGTGGACCACGCGGACCGCGCTTGCCGGTGCTTGACCCGGAGTTCGCGGGCGTCGCCCGCCCCACCACAGCGCATTCGCGTGGAGTTCCAGACAGTGCGAGGCAGCCACTAGTGATTCAGTCGGACGCAGGGACTTGCGGTTCCGCGTCCCATCTACCACTCACGCCACTCATCCACTGAGTCCATCAGCTCGGGGTAACGCACCACCGAGACCACCAGGTCCAGCGCCTCGTCGATATCCTCGCGATGGGTGGTTTGAATAAAGGCCTTGGCCGCCTCCAGTGTATTAAACGCTTCCACACAGTGCCGCAGCTCGCGGCGCACCACCACCTTGGACAGTTTTGGCAGGGCCCGCAGCGTCTGGACAAAAGCCAGGATCAGGCCCTCGGCCTGCTGGCGGAAGGGCGCCTCCCAGGCGTCGTCCCAGTGTTCGAACCAAGGGCGCGTGGCCAGGCTGTCCAGCGTCAGGGTCCGGAGGATTTCCGCTTGTCGCTCGCTATGGAGGCGCGCACTTTCTTCGATCCGCAGTTCCTCCTCATTTTCCTCGCGCAGCAGGTTGTCGCGATCGTGCTCCCAGCGCCATTGCAGCAGCGGCTGCAGGCACAGGCTGGCCCAGTCACCGTAATCCTCACCCTCGATCAGTGCGTCCTGTTCGGTGATGTCGAGCCGTCCGGCAGCGATAAAATCGCCGGGGGGCGGTTCGGCTATCCAGGTGGCTTGCGGCTCCTCGCACCAGCTGTGATGAGTCAGCACCAGTTGCCGAAGAATGTCCTCGTCGGCGGGCCGCTGCGCCTCGACACCCACCCATGAAGAGGGCACCACCAACACCCGGGACGTCCAGACCGGCCGCGTCAAGGTCGACAGCACGGGGTCGACGGCGGTAATGCGGCTGACCACCCGGGCAATGCCAACGCGGCCATCGTCCAGTGGCAGAAAATACAGGCTGCCGGGTGTGGGAAGGTCTTCCTCGCTGTAGCGAGGACGCTTGACTGCCATGTTGTATTCACCCGCCCTAAATTGACTGAAACCGGAAAAAGCTTGCGCCGCTGGGACGCGGCAGGGTAACGCGCAGCGGAGGCTGCTGGCCACGGCAAGCACCTGTCCTTTCCCTGCCCGTTGCATGACCTGACGCTGCGCCGCCCCGCGTCGCCCCCGCCAAGCCCTGGGCAAATAGGTCTACACTGACCCGGCTAGCCGGAGAAACAGGGTGCTCCAATGCCGATGATGTTTATGGACCCAGCGACCCGCACGTTCAGAAACACCCCACTCAAAGTCCAACATATCATCCTGTTTATCGTCGCTGTCTGCCTCTCGCTGGCCTTGGTCACCGCCAGCGGCGCCTGGAACGCCAGAACCGCCCAACTCAACGACACGCAAAAGGCGATGGCCAACCTCGCGCAGACGCTGGCGTCCCAGGTCGAGGCCAGTATATTTCAGGCCGACATCTTGCTGTTCGGGCTGGTCAACCAGATTGAAGCGGATGGTTTAAGTCCCAAGCAGGTGGAAAAACTGGAACACAGTTTGAGACTTCAACGCAGTGAAATGCCGCAGTTGCACGGGGTGTTCGTGTATGACCGGGATGGCAACTGGATCATCAACTCCAACGGCACTACCCCCGCCAACGCCAATAACGCCGATCGCGAATACTTCATTTACCACAAGACCCATACCGACCGTGGTGTTCACCTGGGGAAGTCGATACGCAGCAAATCCACCGGCGAATGGATTCTGACGGTCACCCGCCGCCTTGACAATCCGGATGGCAGTTTCGCCGGCGTGGCGCTGGCCACCATTTACCTCAATCATTTTCTTAAGCTGTACAACAGTATCGACGTGGGCAAGAACGGCGTTATCAGCCTTATGTCGATGGACGCCAAGATCATCGTGCGCCGCCCGTTTAAAGAGGAAGACATCGGCACCGACCTCTCGAAAGGCCCGCTCTTCTCCCAGTTGCTGCCCAATGCACCGTCCGGGACGGCGATCAGCGTGTCGTCGGTCGATCAGGTGGAGCGGATCGTCGGCTTTCGTGTCATCGATCCGCTACCGCTGATCATCTTTATCGCCGTCGACAAGCATGAAAGCCTGGCGCAATGGCGAGAGGAAACCTGGCGCAGCCTGGTGATAACCTTGCTGCTGCTGAGTCTGTTGGGTGTGTTTGGCTACCGCATCATTCGCTTGATGGCCCAGCAAACCCGGGTCCAGGAGGCGTTGGAGCGTGCGCAGAATGAACTGCTGGTGGCGAATAAATCCCTTGAATTGCTGGCGTTGGAGGATGCCCTGACCGGGCTCGCCAATCGCCGCCAGTTCGATATCTTCATTGAAAACGAAACCAATCGGGCCCGGCGAAACCTTAGCGCGTTGTCCTTGCTGATGATCGATGTCGATCACTTCAAATCCTATAACGACAGCTACGGCCACCTGATGGGCGACAGTTGCCTGCGCACCGTCAGCCTGACCGTGCAAGGCATCATCAAGCGCCCTGCCGATCTGGCCGCACGTTATGGCGGCGAAGAGTTCGCGGTCGTTCTGCCGAACACCGATTCCACTGGCGCGTTTATCGTGGCGGAAAATATTCGCAGGGCGGTAGTGGCGGCGCAGATCCCCCACAGCGAGAACCCCGACCATATCGTCACCATCAGCATTGGCGTCAGCCAACTGACCGCCACCCAGGACGCCACGGCCCAGGACCTGATAAAAGCCGCCGACAAGGCCCTGTACATCGCCAAGACCTGCGGCAGGAACATGAGCGTCATCGTCACCTGATCGGCGCCCGCTACAGGCCGTCGGACAGCGCCATCAATTCACCGCGCAGCCACTGGCTGCCGGCCTCGCTATCGGTCTGGCGCGACCAGTAGAGGTTGAGCGTCACCGGCGGCAGCTCCAGCGGCATCGGCAACAGCCGGTTGCCCAGCCCCTGGTTGATCAATGCGGCGTACCCCCGGGGCAAGGTCAGCAACAGCTCGCTTTGCGCCACCCACAGCGCAGCTGACAGGTAGTGCTGGCAGCGCTGGCGAACCTGCCGCACCAAACCCAGATGACCCAGGGCCAGGTCCTCCACGCATATACCCCGTTGCCGCGACGTGACGGCCACATGCTCGGCCGCCAGGTACTGCTCCAGGGTCAGCTCGCCGGCCCAGCCAGGCCCCGCCATCACGCACAGGGGGTCGGCCATCCAACGCCGTTGGTGCAACTCGGCATCACTGGGCCGGGCGATCTCGATCGCCAGGTCGATCCGCCCCGCCAGCAGTTCGCGCTTCAGGTGTGCCCAATGCAGGCTGCTGCTACGGATCTCCACCTGGGGTGCGCGACGTTGCAGCTGCGCCAGCAGCCTGGGCAAGACCGCCGGTTCCATCTGTTCCGGCATATTGACCGTGAACCGCCGCCGATCAACCCGGGGGTCGAAGCCGCGCCCGAGGTCGACGCTGCGGCGCAGGCCGCTCAGCGCGTCCTGGATACCCGGCGCCAGCATCTGCGCCACCTGGGTCGGCGCCACGCCACGCCCTGCGCGAACGAACAGCGGATCGCCGAGTTGCTCACGCAACCGACCCAGGGCATGGCTGACCGCCGACTGGCTGAGGTGCAGGGTCACGGCCGCGCGGGTGAGATTGCGCTCCAGGTAGATCACCTCGAACACCCGAAACAGGTTCAGGTCGAGCCGGCCCATCAGGGCCGTGCGCTCATGCTGGGGTTTCATGAAAGGGTCCGCGCGAGTCCAGGAGTGCGACCCTAACACGCCCCATCCCGGGCGCTCACCATGCATACGCTGCATGGATAGCCATGAATAAGCATCAGTTCTTGCCAGGGCCGCCCTTCCCTATGATCAGGGCCACACAGACAGGGGAGATGGCCATGAATAAGCGGCGGCAAGGTGACGAACAGATCACGGGAGTGTCCGGGCGCCTGCCCTTTAGCGCCCTGCTGATTGCCAACCGCGGCGAGATCGCCATCCGCATCGCCCGTGCCTGCGCCGATCTGGACATCCGTTCGGTGGCCGTGTTCGCCGAGGACGATGGCGCCAGCCTGCACACCCGCCAGGCCGACCAGGCCGTGCCGCTCAAGGGCCGCGGAGTGCCGGCCTACCTGGACATGGACCAGCTGATCGGCCTGGCCCTGGCCCACGGCTGCGACGCCCTGCACCCGGGCTACGGTTTTCTCGCCGAGAACGCCGAGTTCGCCCGCCGCTGTGCGACGGCCGGGGTGCGCTTTATCGGCCCGGCCCCGGAGGTGCTGGACGTGTTCGGCGACAAGGCCGCCGCCCGCCTGTTGGCCGAACGCTGCCAGGTGCCGCTGGTCGCCGGCGTGAACCAGGCCGTCAGCCTGGAGCAGGCCCAGGCGTTCTGCGCCGAGCACGGCGCCGTGATGCTTAAGGCGCTCGCCGGGGGCGGCGGGCGTGGCATGCGCGCGGTGCGGCAGGTCGATGCCCTGGCCGAGGCCTATGCCCGCTGCCAGGCGGAAGCCGAGGCCGCCTTTGGCAATGGCGCCCTGTATATCGAACAGCTGGTCGGCACTGCCCGGCATATCGAGGTGCAGGTACTGGGCGACGGCACGGGCGCCGTCAGCCACCTGTGGGAACGCGACTGCAGCCTGCAGCGGCGCCACCAAAAGCTGCTGGAAATCGCCCCCAGTCCCGGCCTGGATCCCGGCACCCGCGAGGCGATGATCGCCGCGGCCTTGCGCCTGGCCCGCGAGGTTCGCTACCAGGGCATCGGTACCGTCGAGTTCCTGCTGGATGAGCAACGCCCGGGCCAGTTCTACTTTATGGAAGTCAACCCGCGGGTGCAGGTCGAGCACACCGTGACCGAGCAGGTGACCGGGGTCGACCTGCTGCACACGCAACTGCGCCTGCACGCCGGCCATTCGCTGGCCGAGCTCGGGCTGCTGCAGGCCCCTGCCCCGCGCGGGTTCGCCGTGCAGGCGCGGATCAACCTGGAGACCCCGCAGGCGGACGGCAGCAGCCGCCCGGCGATCGGCACGCTGAGCGCCTATGAGCCCCCCAGCGGCCCGGGCTTGCGCGTGGACGGCTACGGCTATGCCGGCTACCCGGTCAGCCCCTGCTACGACTCGCTGCTGGCCAAGGTGGTGGCCCATGCCGACAGCTACTCGGACGCCTTGCGCCGCGCCTATCGCGCGCTCTGCGAGTTTCGCCTCGAAGGCGTGGCGAGTAACCTGCTGCTGCTGCAGAACCTGCTGCGTCATCCGATGGTGCAGGCCCATCAGGTCGACACCGGCTTCGTCGAGCGCCAGCTCAGCGTGCTGCTCGCCGTGCAGCCGCAGCCTCCTGCGCCGCGTTACTTCAGCGAGACGCCGGTGGCAAGCTCGACCCAGGACAGTCCGACCGAGGCCCCACCCGGCACTGCACCGTTGCACGCCCCGGGCACCGGGGTCCTGGTGTGCCTGGAGGTGGCGGAAGGTGACGAGGTCGTCAGCGGCCAGACGGTGGCGATCCTGGAAGCCATGAAAATGCAATTCGAGGTCAAAGCCGGCCTGAGCGGTGTCGTGCGGCGCATCGCCGTCCAGCCTGGCGACGCCCTCGGCGAAGGCCAGGTGCTGTTGTTTCTCGAACCGGGCGAGGTGGCGCGCGGCCGGGTCCAGACCGAAGCGCAGCTGGACCTCGACCATCTGCGCGCCGACCTGGCCGCGGTCCTGGAACGCCATGCCCGCCTGACGGATGAGCACCGCCCCGCCGCCGTCGCCAAGCGGCGCAAGAGCGGTCAACGCACGGTGCGCGAGAATCTTGCTGACTTGCTGGATGAGGGCAGCTTTATCGAATATGGCGCCTTGGCCCTGGCGGCCCAGCGCCAGCGCCATACGGTCGAGGCCCTGCAGGAGCTGAGCCCGGCCGACGGCCTGGTGACCGGCATCGGCACGGTCGGCGCCAGCCAGTTCGGCAGCGAAGCCGCTCGCTGCATCGCCGTGGCCTACGACTACACGGTGTTCGCCGGCACCCAGGGGGTCATCAACCACAAGAAGACCGACCGGATGTTGGGCCTGGCCGAGCAATGGCGGCTGCCCCTGGTGCTGTTCGCCGAAGGTGGCGGTGGCCGGCCGGGCGACAGCGATTTTGTCGGCGTGGCCGGCCTGGACTGTCACACCTTCGTCGCCATGGCCAAGCTGTCCGGCCTGGTCCCCTTGGTGGGCGTGGTGTCGGGGCGTTGTTTCGCCGGCAACGCCGCCCTGCTCGGCTGCTGCGACGTGATCATCGCCGCCCGGGACACCAGCCTCGGCATGGCGGGTCCGGCCATGATCGAGGGTGGCGGTCTGGGCCGTTTTGCCCCCGAAGAAGTCGGTCCGGTCAGCGTGCAGGGCCCCAACGGCGTGATCGACGTCATAGTCGAAGACGAAGCCGAGGCGGTGCAGGTGGCGCGTCGGTACCTGGGCTACTTCCAGGGCCCGCTGAGCGACTGGCAGTGCGCCGACCAGCGCCTGCTGCGCCAGGTGATTCCGGAGAACCGCTTGCGGGTCTACGACATCCGCACGCTGATCGCCACCCTGGCCGATACCGGCAGCGTGCTGGAGCTGCGTCGGACCTTCGCCCCGGGACTGGTCACGGCCCTGGTGCGCATCGAGGGCAAGCCCTTCGGCCTGATCGCCAATAACCCGGCCCACCTCGGCGGTGCTATCGAAGCCGCCTCGGGCGACAAGGCCGCGCGCTTTATGCAGCTGTGCGACGCTTTCGACCTGCCACTGGTGTCACTCTGCGACACCCCAGGTTTTATGGTCGGACCGGAGGCGGAGAAACACGGCACCGTGCGTCACGTCTCGCGCCTGTTCGTCACCGCGGCGAGCCTGTCGGTGCCCTTCTTCACCGTGGTGCTGCGCAAGGGTTATGGCTTGGGTGCGCAAGCCATGGCCGCCGGCAGCTTCCATTCGCCGTTGTTCACCATCGCCTGGCCCAGCGCCGAATTCGGCCCCATGGGCTGGGAAGGTGCAGTGCGCCTCGGATTCGCCAAGGAACTGGCGGCCCAGCCCACCGCCGAGGCGCAAAAAGCCCTGTTCGACCTGCTGGTCAGCAAGGCCTATGCGCAAGGACAGGGCATGAACATGGCCAGCTACCTGGAGATCGATGCGGTAATCGATCCTCAGGAAACCCGCGGCTGGTTGCTGCGCGGCCTGAACGCCGCACCGCGGCCGGCCCGGCGCGAGGGCAAGAAACGCCCGTTCGTGGACACCTGGTAGGTCCTGCCCGCGCCGCGCCCAGCCCTCCGCTGGCTGGACGGCGGCGACCTTTTCAAGGGAACTGGCCAGCCCATGGCGGCTGACGCCAGCCGTTGGGCGACCGCGCACAGCGTGCCGGGGGGCATCCGATGCGCCACCCGCCTGGCCCGTAACCCGCGCACCTGAGGCACCTCCTCGCTGTCCCCTCAGCGCATCCTCGCGCCGCCAAGGCCGGAATTCCCAGGCTTTACTTCAGGGCACTCGTCGCATCGCGAGGGGATGCAGGCGCCCTTTTCGGGCGCTCGTGGGTATTTCAGGCTATAGCAAAGGGGGTGTGCGCCGATAAGAACAATAACGAGGGGTTGTAAGGGTCAGGGAGTGACCAAAATTATGGCTATATGCCATCACTTCTTTTCTGTACTCTACGCGCCCCACATTGGAGCACCCCATGCTCAAGAACCTCTCGCTGACGCTGAAATTGTCGCTACTGCCCGCCGTCGCCTTGCTGGGCCTGCTGGCCTATGTGGGCTATAACGCCCTGCAGCTGTCGCACAACGACAAGCGCCTGCTGGTGCTGGAAACCCGCAGTTATCCGAGTCTGGAAAAGGCCGACGCGGTGATCTTCCAGTTCTCGCGGATTCCCGGACTGCTCAACAGCGCCGTGGCCGCGGGTGAGGAAACCACCCTGGAAGAGGCTCGCGGCGTGCTGCGGGAGATCGGCACGCGCCAGCAGGAGCTGCAGCGGCTGACCCAGGGACAAGCACAACGCAACGAGGAACTGGAGCAATGGCGTCGGTCGATCCAGGCCTATGCCGACAACGCGTTGAGCGCCTCCTCGCAGCTGGTCAAGGGCAGCGCGTCCTTTGAGGACCTGCGGCCGAGCCTGGACCGCATGGCACTGGACCTGGCCGAGGCGCAAAAGAGCGGCGCGGCCTTCCGTGCCCATGCCTATGAAGACTTCCAGCAAACCCTGATGCAGACCCGCACCGACAATGCCACCACCACGCGCCTGGGCATTGGGTTCAGCCTGCTGCTGGTGCTGCTGGTCAGCATCGCGTCCTGGCTGGTCATCCGCGGCATCATGCGCAACGTCAATGGCGTGATCCACTCGCTGCGGGGCATCGCCCGGGGCGACGGCGACCTGACCCAGCGGGTGACGGTGGAAGCCAATGACGAAATTGGCGCCATGATCGGCCTGTTCAACGGCCTTCTGGACAAGCTGCAAGGGACCTTGCGTCAGATCATCGACGCCGCCAGTCCCCTGGGGCAGATGTCCACCGAGCTGTACCGCCTGACCCAAGGCGCCGAAGAGAACGCCAAGTCGCAGCAAGGCCGCACCGACTCGATCGGGCGCGATATCCAGACCATGACCAGCAGTATCCAGGAAGTGGCGCACCGCTCGCAGCAGGCTGCCCACGAGGCGGGCGCGGCGGCGCAGCAGGCCGATACCGCCCGGCAGAACATCGGCAACCTGTCATCCAGCATCAGCGACCTGGGCAGCAGCGTGATGGGCGCGGTCCAGGCCATGCAACAGTTGGAGGAAGAAACCCAGCAAGTCGGTTCGGTGCTGACGGTGATCCGCAGCATTGCCGAACAGACCAACCTGCTCGCCCTCAACGCGGCCATCGAAGCCGCTCGCGCCGGCGAACAGGGCCGTGGCTTCGCCGTGGTGGCCGACGAGGTGCGCAACCTGGCGCAAAAAACCGCGGCCTCGACCGCGGAAATCCAGCAAATCATCCAGCGCCTGCAAAGCAGTGCCAATGGCGTGCTCAATGTGATGACCAGCAATGGCGCCAAGGCCCAGGCCAGTATCGAACGTTCGGTCGAGGCGACCCAGGTGCTCGATGCCATCGCCCAGGCGGTTGGGCAGATCAACCAGCTGAACGCCGGTATCGCCCAATTCACCCAGGAACAGATCGGCCTGTCCCACTCCATCCAACAGGATACCCAGGTCCTGCAGCAGGACACCCAGCGCACCGCCCAGGGCGCCGACGCCACGGCCCGCCTGGGCGAGCAGCTGGTCAGCACCGGTGATCACCTGCGCGCGGCCACCGCTCAATTTCGCGTTTAACGCAGTCCACAGGAGTCCCCCCGATGACGACCCTCCGTTTACTCACGCTGGCCATGACCCTGGCCTCCGCCCCGGCGCTGGCGCTGGAGCCCGGCGAATACCGCTTCAATGGCTTTGGCAGCCTCGGCGCCACCTACCTGGGAGGCGAGGACGATGGACGCAGTTACGGCGTCAACGGCCAGACCACCGACGCCTGGCGCGGCGATCAGCTGTCCAAACTCGGCGGCCAGCTGCAGTACGGCCTGACCGAGCGCCTGGGCCTGACCGCACAAGTGACCGCCAAGGCCGCTCAGGACACCTGGCAAGGCAATCTCGAGTGGCTTTACCTGTCGTTTCAGGCCAACGATGAATTGATGCTGCGGATGGGCCGTCTGCGCACGCCGGTCTACATGTATTCGGAAACCATCGATGTCGGCTTTACCTACCCCTGGCTGCGCCTGCCGGACGAGGTCTACAGCCAGGTCCAGCTCTCGAACTACGAAGGCTTCGACGGCGTCTACAGCCTACCGCTGTCCTTCGGCTCGCTGACCCTGCAAGTGGCCGGTGGCCAGGCCGAGAACCGCGACTATTTCGCCCTCGATGACATGCACGACATCGATTACAAAAAGATATTCGCCAGCAACCTGAGCCTTTCCACCAACGATTTCGGCACCTTCCGCCTGGGGTATGTGGAAGCCGATATCACCACCGATATCGAAGCCACCGTCCTCACCCCGTTCGGCACCTCGTTGCGCCAATCCTTCAACAAGCTCGACGACAACAAGGGCAAGTTCACTTCCCTGGGTCATCAGTTCGACGACGGAACCTGGCTCACCAGCAGCGAATGGACCAGCCGCGTCATCGAGCAAGACGCCTCCGGCAGTGTCGATGCGTTTTACATGATGGGCGGTCGGCGCTTCGGTGATTTCCTCGCCCACGTCACCTACGCCCAACTGGACGACGATGACGGACGGCAGAACTCCTGGACCTATGGCCTGAACTACAACGTGCTGCCCACCGTAATCGTCAAAGGTGAATACAAACGCGTGGACACTTCAGGCGGCTACGACGGCGTGTTCGTTCGCGGCGCCCAGGAAGCCTTCGACAATGCCATTCATGCCGCTTTCAACGGGGCAGCGGGCACTCCAGCACGTAACTACGATGGCGATATCGTCAGCGTCGGCGTCGATTTCGTATTTTGAGGAGTACCCCGATGAACCTTTTTATCCGTGCTCTGGGCGCCGGAGCCTTGCTGGCGAGCTGCAGCCTGACACAGGCCGAGGTGGCGGTGATCGTCAACCCCACGGCCAGCGCCGCGCCCACCCAGGCCGACGTGGCGAATATCTTTCTGGGTAAGAACAAGTCGTTCAAGGGCGTCGACCAAAAGGACTGGAATGCCACCAAGGAGAAGTTCTACGGCAGTGTCGCCAATAAAAACGAGTCCCAGCTCAAGTCCTACTGGTCCGGCCTGGTGTTCACCGGCAAAGGCCAGCCGCTGGCCAGCGTCGCGGACGATGCCGCCGTCATCGCCCACGTCGCGGGCCAAGCCGACGCCATTGGCTACGTCGATGCCGCCGCGGTGACCGATCAGGTCAAGGTGCTGTTCAAGCTGCCCTGAACGACAGTCTCCACCCCCACGAGCCAGTGCGGTGCCACTGGCTTGCTTTTGCAAGCCGCCGTCTGGACGCTCTGGCCCGATCCAGGTGCCCTCGCCGACGCCGCAACGCACCCGGTCCCCGGCCTGCAGGCATTCGGCATGGGCCCAGCTCGCCACTCGCGCCCCGCGCGTGGGTGAGCACCGATACCTGTTTGCTCGGAACCGCCAAGACGATATGGTAGAAAAACCTCCTTGCCTGGCTGGACCCGATGAGTTGTTGGCACCTTCTGATCCTCACCCTGGCGCCCTGCAATGCCCGCGCACCCATGCTTGGCCGCTGTGAACAAACCACGTCGCCGCCGCGGGCGCCTGGCCTGACCTGGCCTACGCGGCCATGCCCAGGAACGGCGCACCATGAGTGATATCGCCCCGCAGGCCGTGCACGACAATCTCCCGCCGCCCGCCGCGGTCTCCCTGCTGGAGGCCTTCTGGTTCTGGTTGAAGCTGGGCTTTATCAGCTTCGGCGGCCCCGCCGGACAGATTTCCATCATGCACCAGGAGTTGGTCGAGCGCCGGCGCTGGATTTCCGAGCGGCGCTTTTTACACGCCTTGAACTACTGCATGCTGCTGCCGGGTCCGGAAGCCCAGCAACTGGCCACCTATATCGGCTGGCTGATGCACCGGACCTGGGGTGGCGTGATCGCCGGGGTACTGTTTGTGCTGCCGTCACTGTTTATCCTGATTGGACTGTCCTGGCTCTATATCGCCTTCGGCGACGTGCCCCTGGTGGCCGGGCTGTTCTACGGCATCAAGCCCGCGGTCACCGCCATCGTGGTGCAGGCGGCTCAGCGCATCGGCTCGCGAGCCCTGCAAAACAACTGGCTGTGGGCTATCGCGGCGGCCTCCTTCGTGGCGATCTTCGCGTTCAACCTGCCCTTTCCGCTGATCGTCCTGGCGGCCGCGCTGATCGGTTTCCTCGGCGGACACCTCGCCCCCGAACACTTCGCCGTTGGCGGGCACGGCGTGGCGAACCACAGCTATGGTGCGGCGCTGATCGATGACGATACGCCCACACCCGAGCATGCACGCTTTCGCGGCTCGCGCCTGGCGCTGTTGCTGGGGGTCGGCGCGCTCCTCTGGCTGCTGCCGATGGGCATCCTGCTCGGTACCTTTGGCTGGCAAGGCACCCTGACCCAGATGGCCTGGTTTTTCACCAAGGCGGCGCTGCTGACCTTTGGCGGCGCGTATGCCGTCCTGCCCTATGTCTATCAAGGCGCCGTCGAGCAGCATGGCTGGTTGACGCCAACCCAGATGATCGACGGGCTGGCGCTGGGGGAAACCACCCCGGGGCCGCTGATCATGGTGGTGGCGTTCGTGGCCTTCACCGGCGCCTACCTGCAGCCGGTGCTGGGCCCCAACCAGGCGTTGCTGAGCGGTGCGCTGGCGGCGGCGCTGGTCACCTGGTTCACCTTCCTGCCGTCATTTCTGTTGATCCTGGCCGGCGGCCCGCTGGTGGAATCGACCCACAACGAACTGAAATTCACCGCACCGCTGACCGCGATCACCGCCGCGGTGGTGGGCGTGATCCTTAACCTGGCGCTGTTCTTCGCTTATCACGTGCTCTGGCCCGCCGGCTTCGCCGGCCGCTTCGACTGGGCCTCGGCCCTGATCGCCCTGGCCGCCGCGGTCGCGCTGCTGTATTTCAAGCGCGGGGTGATTCAGGTGTTGGCCCTCTCGGCGCTGGCGGGGTTGGCGGTGTACCTGCTACGCGTCTGAACAGTGCCGCCCTCTGGCGCCCACCCTGCACGCTAGGGCTGATGGGGCGGCACTTTTGCCGCAATGGACCACTGCTGCCTAACATGACGCCAAGGGATGACGAACCCCTGCTGCCCTTGTGAGCTCCGATGAATACAATAAGAACACTGAAAAAAGTGCTGATCGTTCTGCTACCGATCGCCGCCCTGCTGGCCGGCCTGTACGGTTATTTCCTCCATGCGCCCGCCCCGCAGCAACCGCAGTTAAGTGCCAGCCTGCAACACGCCAGCATTGAACTGGGCGGCCTGCGGCGCGAGTACGCGTTTTACCTGCCGGCGAAGCTGCCGCCCCATGCGCCGCTGGTCTTCGTTCTGCACGGCTCGCTGCAGACCATCGACGATGTCCGCACCTTCAGCGCCTATGCCTTCGAACGCCTGGCCGACACCCAGGGCTTTATCCTTATCTATCCCCAGGGTTACCAGAAAAACTGGAACGACTGCCGCCGCCTGGCGGACTACCCGGCGCGCGCGCAAAATATCGACGACAAGGGCTTGATCGCCGCCCTGATCCAGCGCTTCGCCGAGCAACAGGGTGCCGACCCACGCCGCGCCTTTCTCGCCGGCTATTCCAACGGTGGCCAGCTGGGTCTGCGCATCGCCCTGGAACAACCGACGCTGCTGGCGGGGATCGCTGCCGTGTCGGCCAACTTGCCCAGCGACGATAACCTGGCTTGCCACGTCGTCGGCCAGGCCGTGCCTGTGCTGTTTATGAATGGCACGCGCGACCCGATCAACCCCTACGGCGGCGGCGAAGTCACGCTGTTCGGCTTTGCCAACCGCGGCGCGGTACGCTCGGCCCAGGCGTCGGCAGAGTACTTCGCCACCCAGGCGGGTTATCCGAGGGATGCCGCGCACCGCAGCACGCCATGGACCGATCCCCTTGACCTCGGGAATTCCGTAAACCTCGCGCAATGGCACGCCACGGAGCGTGCCGAGGTGGCGCTGTTTACGGTGATCGGGGGCGGCCACCTGTTGCCCCAGGGCGGCTTTCGCGCCCCGCGCCTGCTGGGGCCCACCCTGGGATTCGATGGCCCCCAGGCCATCTGGGACTTCTTCGCCCGCCAGCGCTCCGCGCCGGCACCCTGATAGTCGGACCGTGCCATGCCGCATTTGCGGATCGAGCCCCCCACGCAGATCCTCGATGAATCTGGTGGCATCCGGCACCCGGAAGGTCCGCTAACGCGGCACCTGGGAAGGCTCAAACCAGGCTCGAGCAAGAACCTAAACAGCCAGGACAGGGCTACTCGGCAAACAGCGACAACACCAGCCCTTGCTTCGGCGAGGCCTGGCCCGCCAACACCTCCCGATACCCGTGCAGCAGCGCGTCAGGTCCCAGGCGCGTCTCCACCTCCAGCCAACCCGTCACAAAGACGAGAAAGGCGTGCCAGCTTTCAGCCAACCGCTGCTGGAATACGGCGCCGCCCCATTCAGCCAGGCGCTTTTCCGCTTGGGAAGGGGCAAAAAACGGGCTGGGTGTCGGTCCTGGCAAGGCTTTCGGTCGCCCGCCTCGCTGGGTCCAGTGGGAAGCGCCTACCCGGCAGCTGTAGCGCAGCTGCCCAAGGTGCGCATGTAAACGCTCCATCAGCTCGGCATTTCCGGAAAAATCGACGAGCACGCTGGCGCGGCCCGGCTCAAGTTCGCGCCACTGGTCGTAGCCCAGGACCTGGTCATAACAGCCGAGCCCTTGGGTAAAGGCCAGATTACCCGGTGAAGTGAGCCCGATGACGGTGCAGGATTGTCCAAGCTGGGCACGCTGGCGCTGCAACAGAAACGCCAAGCCGATCGCCGTTTTGCTGGAGGCGCTGGTCACCACCAGGCATTCGGCGCCAAAGTGCTGGTTGTCGCGAAGAAAGTCTTCCAGCAGGAAAGACGTCGTGAACAGCGGACGCAGCAGCATCTGCAAGGCCTCGGTCTCGCGGCGGTATAGCGCATCCGTGCTACAGCGCAGGTACTGGTTGTAAATGCTCGGCAGCAGCGCGCGGTGCGCGCAGCCATCGGTAAAGCCACCCGCCTTGACCTGTTTGGGCATTACCAGCAAATGGCTCGCCATCGGGTAGTAGCCATAGAAACGCTCGCCCGGCTCGATTCCGGCACAGTGCGAAGCGACCACCTCGGCAAAGCCCCATACGGGGATGATGCCCTGGCCGGCTGGGGCTGGGAAAAATTCCCAGTAGCGCAGCGCCTCGCCCAATACCGCGTAGGTGATGTTGTTGGCGGTGAAAGAAAAGCGCTGGACCTGGAGCAACACCTGCCCGTCCAGCTGCTTATCCGCCTCCATACGCCCGTGCTGCACGCCGCAGTCGTCCAATGCGGTGCGACTGACGACGAACTCCAATGTTTGCATGCCTCTCCCCTTGACGGCTAAACCGGTGGAACGGACGCCTCGGGCACTCGCGCGCCGAGGCGTCCCCCTGCGTGTGTCAGCCCTTGTTCGCCGCCAGGTAAGGCGCAAGCCGGCTGGCCATCTCCGCGCCCAAGGCCTGCAAACCACTCATGGGGCGGATCATCACCTCGAATTCGACGATCTTGCCGCTCTCGTCGAAGCGGATCATGTCGATGCCCTTGAGCTCCTTGTCGCCCACGCGCGCACTGAACTCCAGCACGACATTAAGTCCGTCGGCGCTCGCCAACTCGCGGTGATAGGTAAAGTCGGCGAAAACCTTGCTGACCGTGTTGAGGATCATCGATACCACCGGCGCCCCCGGATAGGGGGTGTGGGCCATGGGCGAGCGGAACAGCACATTCGGCGCCAGCAGGGCGGGCAATTGGCTCAGGTCGTTTGCGGCTAGCATGACGTGCCAGCGCTGCAGCGAGGCGGCAGCCGGGGCTTGAAGCTCTAAGGTGCTCATGGTGGTTACCTTTATGGGTAGGGAACAAAGGACCTGCACGCTCGACGAACCCTGGCCGCTGGCGCCGCGGCAGCGGTGCCTGGGATCTGGCAGAGGCGAACGCGACGAGACTACGAAGCAATCTTAGCGGTGTCAAGATTCTTTGCCGTGATAGGATTGCACCTTCCCAAACCGGCGCTCCAGCAGCTCGATGACCCGTACAACGATCACACCCTCCTCCGCCAAGCGCGACACCTACCATGTGGGCAACCTCGCGCCACAATTGCTGAGCGCCGCCCGGGAGATGCTCGAGGCAGTCGGCCCCGCCAAGTTGTCGCTGCGCGCCGTATCCGAGCGGGTAGGCGTCAGTTCCACCGCCGCCTATCACCACTTCGCCAATCGCTCCGTGCTGGTGGGGCATCTGGCCGCTCAGGGGTTTCGCGAGCTGACCGAAGCGCTTTCGCACGAGACCGCCCAGCCGGACAAGCTGCAACAGGCCAGCCTGGCGTACTTCCGTTTTGCCCGCGGCAACCCGGCGCTGTACCAGCTGATGTTTGGTGCGGAATGCCTGGACGCAGAAGCGCTACCGGCGCTGCTGGAGGCAAGAGCCGAGGCCTTTGGCCGCCTCGAGCAAACCCTCGCCGAGACGCTCGAACTGCCCCTGGACTCCAGCCAGGTCCGAGGCGCGGCGCTGGCCAGCTGGTCCTATATCCATGGCCTGGCCTCGCTACTGATCCACGGCGTGATGCAGGTGCCGGAGGGGGTGAGCGACGAGCGCCTGGTCGAAATGACCTTGCTCGGTTTCCTGAATATTTACCGGGCGCGCACGGGCGAGTGACGGCTCGATTGCAAAACACCGCCGGGCACGGGCAGCCGACGGCGTTAACGCCCCGCGGTGGCTCAAGGGCCGTTAAGCGGGGCACTCACGTACTACCTTTAGCCGGAGCCCATGTGTAGCTGCCGCGGCTGTGCCGACAGGTGCACTGGTTTGCTGGGCCGGGCCCTGTATCCCGATATCGCCTCCAGGCCAACCCCACTACACGACTGCATGACACCCTTGTTACCGCCCTGACCGTTATTGGTTGAATTATTATAGGCTCCGTCATTTGACATTCGCGCAGACTGGCTTATGTTGTAAGCCAATACCCGACACCACTTTAACTCGATAGCCCTGCACACAAGTATTGACCGTCGTCACAGCCCTCTTTATCGGACGTGATTATTGGTGTGCAGATTGGCCTGCAAGAATAAATCGCACTGACAAATAGAACTTGTAAGGTTTGTAAACGGAAGCAGGATAAGGGAATCTGTCCATGAGTCACTATAAGTCCACGGCGTTCTCACCCCTCGTACAATTGCCTCCTCCTTCGGCTGTCGTGTCTGTCGCGCGGCGGCTGATCAGCCCGCCCGCCTGCCTGCACTATCGACCCAGCCGAACCGGCTAAGCCTCCCCGAAAGTCCGAGTTTGAGCCCGCGACGCCGCTAGCCCGGTGGATACATGCAGCCCGTCGCTTTGCACAACCACTCGGCAAAAACCGGCATCCGCCTGCACGCGCCAACGCCGGAACAGCAATTATCAGAAAACTTTCACGGCCGCTGCCGCGGGGCATTTTTTTTATTTTATAAATATACGCTCAATTAAAACAGATACCGCTCAACAGCCCGACATCTTCCCGTGCAAATTCAGCTCACAGGGTTATCGCTATGGCTTGGCTTAAAAATAATTATATGGGCGATCATTTCAATTCCCCGGGCGACCCGCGCATTATCGTTGCATTACTCGACGGCAGGGTGGAGATTACCCACCCTTGTTTTAACGGTGCCCAGCTGTCCCAGGACCCGTCGCTTCTTGTGTATAACAACAACATCGTGATCGACGCCAGCCAACGGCATGGCACCGCGATAGCCAGCATCATTATTGGCCAATCGCACGATACGGTAGCGGGCATCGCACCCGGAGTCTCCCTGGTGTCGATTCCGATCTTCTCCGCCCAGCCCTCCGGACAAACCCGACCCGCCACTCAGCTGGACCTGGCCCGGGCGATCAACCGCGCACTGGACGCCGGTGCGCACCTTATCAATATCAGCGGCGGCCAATTGACGGAGGCCACGGAAGCGGGCCCGCACCTGCAGCGCGCCCTGCAATCCTGCGTCGAACGGGACGTGCTGGTGGTGGCCGCCGCCGGCAACGACGCCTGCGACTGCTTTCACCTGCCCGCCGTGGTGGCCACGACCCTGGTGGTCGGGGCGATGGACATGGCCGGCGAGGCGCTGCCGTTCAGTAACTGGGGCGCGCCCTACCGTGACCGAGGCCTGCTCGCCCCGGGCCAGGACATTCCCACCGCGCTGCCCGAGGGCGGCATCACCCACAGCACCGGCACCAGTTTCGCCGCGGCCATCGTCAGCGGTGTCGCCGCGCTGCTACTCAGCCAGCTGGTGGTCGCGGGCCGGCCACCCAGTGGTAGCCAGGTCAAGGCGGCGCTGCTGGACAGCGCCATCGATTGTGAGCAACACGCCGCCCAGGAATGCAGCCGACTGCTACGCGGTCGATTGGACCCGGGCGGCGCATTGCGGGCATTGCAGGCCCTCGATGCCACCGCGCAGGACACCGTCACGCCCCGTTACACCCTAACCGCCACCCCTGGAGCCGTTATGCTAGACAGCCTCGATCCGTCCTCCCTGCCTGTCGCCGACGAGGGCCTGATGCCTTCGGCCTGCGCCTGTGACACCCCGAAAACAGCCCTCGACACCGCGGCCAAACCCGCAGTGCGTTCCGCGCCGTCACTGGCCTACGCCCTGGGCCAGATCGGTATCGATTTCGCCAGCGAGGCGGTGCGCGACTCCTTCGTGCAGCGCGGCGTGCAAAACCCCTATGACCCGGCCCATATCCTCGCGCACCTGGAGCAGAACCCCTGGGCGGCCGAGGCCATCACCTGGACCCTGCAGCAGGACGGCACGCCGATCTACGTGCTGCATGCCTTGGGGGCGTACGCGGCGGAAACCTACGGCCGGATCGCCAGCTACCTGGCCCGCCAACTCGACGGCAGCATCGACCTGGTCGCGGTACCGGGTCGGGTCGGCATGCTCGCCACCCTGGCCAACGGCCAGACTGCCCCCTACCTGGTGCCGGAGCCGCGCGGGCTGTTGTGCTGGGAGACCCACGGACTGATGCAGCAGGTCGCCGCGCAGCACGGCGATAAACACGCGAGTGAAATGGGCAACTTCCTCGAGCGGGTGTTCCACGAACTGCGCAACCTCGGCTCCAGCCCCGAGGAACGGGCCTTGAACTACGTCGCGACCGAGGGCATCCACGATGCCGCGGTGTTCGCCGACGCCATCGGCAAGGGCATGACCCTGGAGTCCACCAAGGTGTCCCGTGGCCCGGCCGGTCGCAAGGATGCCGACAACTGGAACGTCGAACTGGCCTTCTTCGACCCCGGCCAGCGCCTGACCCGCGCCCGCCATGTCTACCGCCTGACGGTGGATGTCAGCGCTGTGCTGCCGGTCCGGATCGGCTCGGTTCGCCATTGGGATGTTTTCTGAACAGGGATTGCCACATGCTCGCCGAACGCACCGAACGCTTTGCCCCTGTCGATAGCGAGACCACGCCGGGCATCCTGCCCGCGGGCTGCGGCTGCGCCAACGCTGGCGCGCAGCCCTACACGGCCTACGTGCTGGGTCAGCTAGGCTACGACTTTGAAACCGAAAACAACTGGGACTCCTTTGTCCAACGCGGGGTGAAAAACCCCCAGGACCCCGTCCAGTTGCTGGCGCACCTGGACAAGGAGCCCTGGGCCGCCGCGGCGCTGGCCTGGACCGTACTCCAGGAAGGCGTGCCGCTCTACGCCATGTATGCCGGCGGCCCTTATGCCCGCGACCTGGACCTGCGCTTCCGGCAGCTGTTGCAACTGCAACTCGAGGGCAAGGTCGAGATGCTCTCGTTTCCGGGTGACGCCGGCGGCAGCGCGACCCTGCGCCAGGGCCAGGAGGTCCCGATCCTTACGCCTAACCTGCGTGGGGTGTGTGCCTGGACCACGGCGGACCTGAGCCAGTCGCTGGCGACCCAGGGCAGCGAGGCCGCGGCCTACCTGGAGAACTTCCTGCAACGCATCTACTACGAGTTCCAGAACCGCGGCGCCACGGCACGCGAGCGGGCGCTCAACCATGCGGCGACCAATGCCTTCCAGGCCGCGAGTGTGTGCCAGGACGCCCTGGGTCGCGGCATGACGCTGGACACGGTGGATGCCAAGCCCAGCCGCATCGGCCGCGTCGACTCCGACTGCTGGGACGTGGAAATGACCTTCTTCGATCCGGCGAACCGCCTGACCCGGGCCCGCCACATCTACCGGTTCACCATCGATGTCAGCCAGAGCATTCCGGTGACCATCGGCACGCTACAACATTGGGATGCGTTTTGAGTGTTGCCCAATGCCTGCCGCACGACGCGGCATTACCCAGGAAGTAAGAGAGGATCTCATGACAATGTTCGCACCTCAACAAACCCGCCCCGTGATGCGCACCCGCCCCATGGCCGGGCTCGCCGGTAGCGGCCTGCTGCCCTCCGCCTGCACCTGGAAAGGCACGGCGCCTTTCTGCTCGGGCG
Organism: Pseudomonas sp.; assembly: GCF_040514055.1. Taxonomy (GTDB): domain Bacteria; phylum Pseudomonadota; class Gammaproteobacteria; order Pseudomonadales; family Pseudomonadaceae; genus Aquipseudomonas. The sequence continues at coordinate 15,440 of NZ_JBEVDL010000016.1, read as the reverse complement.
AATGCGACAGCACTTACAAATACTTCTGCAGCGGCGACACGAGCGCCCACTCCAGCGACGGTAGCAACGAACACGGTTGCATCACCGGCATCAAGAAACTCTGTTGCACCCAATCCAACTGCCGCTGACGCGGTCAGGGGCCGGCCCGTGCCGGCCCCTTGGGCGGCGCCCTCGCCTGCGCTGATGCACTCGCCGTGCCCACCGGCCGGGTTGGTCGCCCACACCGATAGGGGCCTTCCTGGCAGGAGGTATTGGCGGACCGTACTGGTCGTTCCAGGCTTGGAAGCGCCTGCGAAACAAGAGGAACTCATCCTCTATCCAAAACCGCAGTTGAAAATTTGCCAACGCCTAAATACCAACTAGCGTTCAAGCCAGAAACTCGTTTGCCAACCCCTTGGAAGTCGCTTCCTGCGACACAGAGATATCGCACCGCAACCGCCCTGTGTGATTACAAGCTCTTCAATAATAAAGAAATAAGCGACACGAACCGTCAATTTGCCTTGCACTGGCGCATCGTTAATCGAAGTGCTTTGTTCATCCTCTTCGATGGATACCTGCAATGTCGGCAGCCCCCGAAAAACTTAAACTTGGCGCGTTGGTTGCTCTGGTCGTCGGTTCGATGATCGGTGGCGGCATCTTTTCGTTGCCGCAAAACATGGCCGCCAGTGCGGACGTTGGCGCTGTGTTGATCGGCTGGGCAATCACGGCCGTCGGCATGCTGACCCTGGCGTTCGTATTTCAGACCCTGGCCAACCGCAAACCGGATCTGGACGGCGGTGTATATGCCTACGCCAAGGCCGGTTTCGGCGACTACATGGGGTTTTCATCGGCCTGGGGCTACTGGATCAGCGCCTGGCTGGGCAACGTGGGCTACTTTGTCCTGCTGTTCAGCACCCTGGGTTACTACTTCCCGATCTTCGGTGAAGGCAACACCCTGGCGGCGATAATCGGCGCGTCGGCGCTGTTGTGGGGCGTGCACTTCCTGGTGCTGCGGGGCATCAAGGAAGCGGCCTTTATCAACCTGGTGACCACGGTCGCCAAGGTCGTGCCGCTGCTGCTGTTTGTGCTGATCGCGCTATTCGCGTTCAAACTGGAGATCTTCACCGCCGACATCTGGGGCCTGAAAAACCCGGACCTTGGCAGCGTGATGAACCAGGTGCGCAATATGATGCTGGTCACCGTCTGGGTGTTTATCGGTATCGAAGGCGCGAGCATTTTCTCCGCCCGCGCGGAAAAGCGCAGCGACGTGGGTAAAGCCACGGTCATCGGCTTTGTCACGGTCCTGCTGTTCCTGGTGCTGGTGAACGTACTGTCGCTGGGCATCATGACCCAGCCGGAATTGGCCAAGCTGCAGAACCCGTCGATGGTGGCGGTGCTGGAGCACGTCGTGGGTCACTGGGGCGCGGTGCTGATCAGCCTTGGCCTGATCGTGTCGTTGCTGGGTGCCCTGCTGTCGTGGGTGCTGCTGTGCGCGGAGATCATGTTCGCCGCCGCCAAGGATCACACCATGCCCGCCTTCCTGCGCAAGGAAAATGCCAAGCATGTGCCGGTCAACGCCTTGTGGCTGACCAACGCCATGGTTCAGCTGTTCCTGATCATCACCCTGTTCTCGGCCAGTACCTACCTTTCGCTGATCTACCTCGCCACCTCGATGATTCTGGTGCCGTATCTGTGGTCGGCGGCCTATGCCCTGCTGCTCGCGGTGCGCGGCGAGAGTTATGAGAACGCCGCAGCCGAACGCCGCAGGGACCTGCTTGTAAGCGCCCTGGCCGTGACCTATGCGATCTGGCTGATCTATGCCGGCGGCGTCAAGTACCTGCTGCTCTCCGCCCTGCTCTATGCCCCCGGTGTCATTCTGTTCGCCAAGGCTAAACTGGAACTGAAAACGCCGGTCTTCACCAATGTCGAGAAGTTGATTTTCGTGGCAGTCGTCTTGGGCGCCCTCGTCGCGGCCTACGGGCTGTATGACGGCTTCCTGACCCTGTAACAGTTCATCTGGAGGATTACTGTAATGACCACCGAAAAAGTTAAGTACGGAGTCCATTCCGAAGCCGGCAAACTGCGCAAGGTCATGGTGTGCGCCCCAGGCCTGGCTCACCAGCGGTTGACCCCGAACAACTGCGACGAACTGCTGTTCGACGATGTGCTGTGGGTCGCCCAAGCCAAGCGCGACCATTTCGACTTCGTATCCAAAATGCGCGAGCGAAACGTCGATGTGCTGGAAATGCACAACCTGTTGACCGACATTGTCGCCCTGCCCCATGCCCTGGACTGGATCCTCGAGCGCAAGGTAACCGCCAACTCGGTCGGCCTCGGCCTGATCAACGAAACCAGCTCCTGGCTGCGCAGCCTCGAACCGCGCAAGATCGCCGAATTCCTGATTGGCGGTGTGTCCGCCGATGACCTGCCGAGCAGTTTCGGTGGCAAGACCATCGAGATGTTCCGCGACTTCCTCGGCCACTCCAGTTTTATCCTGCCACCGCTGCCCAACACCCAGTTCACCCGCGATACCACCTGCTGGATCTATGGGGGGGTGACACTGAGCCCCATGTACTGGCCGGCACGCCGTCAGGAAACCTTGCTGGCCACCGCGATCTACAAATTCCATCCGCAATTCACCGAGGCCGATTTCCAGGTCTGGTACGGCGACCCGGATCAGGAGCATGGCAGCGCCACCCTCGAGGGCGGTGACGTGATGCCGATCGGTAACGGCGTGGTCCTGATCGGGATGGGCGAACGCACCTCGCACCAGGCGATCGGCCAACTGGCCGCCAGCCTGTTCAAGCACCAGGCCGTGGAGAAAGTGATAGTCGCCGGCCTGCCGAAATCCCGTGCGGCGATGCACCTGGACACGGTGTTCAGCTTCTGCGACCGCGATGTGGTGACCATCTTTCCGGAAGTGGTGAACCAGATTGTGTCCTTCACCCTTCGTCCTGACGAAAGCAAACCGGCGGGATTGGACATCCGTCGCGAGGAGAGCAACTTCCTCGACACCGTGGCCCAGGCCCTTAACCTCAAAACGTTGCGCGTCGTGGAAACCGGCGGCAACAGCTTCGCCGCCGAACGCGAGCAGTGGGACGACGGCAACAACGTGGTGGCCGTGGAACCGGGCGTGGTCATCGGCTACGACCGCAATACCTACACCAACACCCTGCTGCGCAAGGCCGGGGTGGAGGTCATCACCATCAGCGCCGGCGAACTCGGTCGCGGCCGGGGCGGCGGCCACTGCATGACCTGCCCGATCATCCGCGACCCGATCGACTACTAACCTATTAACCTTGGCCCGCGCTGACCCAACGCGGCCTGGGTAACCGTCACCTAGGGAGATCAAAAATGGCGTTCAATATCCATAACCGCAATCTGCTGAGCCTGGAACACCACACCCCTCGCGAATTGCGCTACCTGCTCGACCTGTCCCGCGATCTCAAGCGCGCCAAATACACCGGTACCGAGCAGCAACACCTCAAAGGCAACAACATCGCACTGATCTTCGAAAAAACCTCGACCCGCACCCGCTGCGCGTTCGAAGTGGCGGCCTATGACCAGGGCGCCCACGTTACTTATATCGACCCCAACTCCTCGCAAATCGGCCACAAGGAGAGCATGAAGGACACCGCCCGCGTGCTGGGGCGCATGTACGACGCCATCGAATACCGCGGCTTCAAACAGGAAATCGTCGAAGAACTGGCCAAGTTCGCCGGCGTCCCGGTATTCAACGGGTTGACCGACGAATACCACCCGACCCAGATGATCGCCGACGTGCTGACCATGCGTGAGCATGCCGACAAGCCCATCCACGACATCAGCTACGCCTACCTCGGTGACGCCCGCAACAACATGGGCAACTCGCTGCTGCTGATCGGCGCCAAGCTCGGCATGGACGTGCGCATCTGTGCACCCAAAGCCCTGTGGCCGACGGACGACCTGGTGGCCCGCTGCAAGGAATACGCCGAGGAAAGCGGCGCCCGTATCACCCTGACCGAAGACCCGAAAGCGGCCGTCAAGGGGGTGGACTTTATCCACACCGACGTTTGGGTGTCCATGGGAGAGCCGGTCGAAGCCTGGGCCGAACGTATCCAGCAACTGCTGCCCTATCAAGTCAACGCCGAGCTGATGAAAGCCACCGGCAACCCGCGCACCAAGTTCATGCACTGCCTGCCGGCTTTCCACAACAGCGACACCAAGATCGGTAAGCAGATTGCCGAGCAGTATCCGCACCTGAGTAATGGCGTCGAAGTGACCGATGACGTGTTCGAGTCGCCGGCTTGTATCGCCTTCGAGCAAGCGGAAAACCGCATGCACACCATCAAGGCGATTCTGGTGTCGACCTTGGCTGACTTGTAGCGAACGGCAAAACGTTCGCTGCGGGAGCGCGCCCAGGTGCGCTCCCGCCAAGCGCAGCCACCGCCACTTCTCCGTTTAGGAAGGACAGCACCATGCGTATCGTCGTCGCTCTGGGCGGTAACGCCCTGCTCCGCCGGGGTGAGCCCATGACCTCGGACAATCAGCGCGCCAATATCCGGATCGCTACCGAACAAATTGCCAAAATCCACCCCGGCAACCAGTTGGTCATCGCCCACGGCAATGGCCCACAGGTCGGACTGCTGTCCCTGCAGGCGGCGGCCTATACCTCGGTGCCGGCCTATCCGCTGGACGTGCTCGGTGCCGAAACCGAAGGCATGATCGGTTATATCATCGAGCAGGAACTGGGTAACCTGCTGGACTTCGAGGTGCCCTTCGCCACCCTGCTGACCCAGGTCGAAGTCGACCCCAACGACCCGGCCTTCAAGCACCCCAGCAAACCCATAGGTCCGGTGTACAGCCAGGCCGAAGCCGAAAAGCTCGCCGCCGAAAAAGGCTGGGCCATTGCCCCGGATGGCGACAAGTATCGCCGGGTGGTCGCCAGCCCCAGACCGAAACGCATCTTCGAAATCCGCCCGATCAAGTGGTTGCTGGAAAAGGGCAGCATCGTGATCTGCGCCGGCGGCGGCGGCATTCCGACCCAGTACAGCTCACCCGGCAAACTGGAAGGCGTCGAAGCGGTGATCGACAAGGACCTTTGCTCGGCGCTGCTGGCCGAGCAGCTCGAGGCCGATCTGCTGGTGATCGCCACCGACGTCAATGCGGCCTTTATCGATTTCGGCAAACCGACGCAGAAAGCCATCGCCCAGGCGCACCCGGACGAGATGGAAAGGCTCGGCTTCGCCGCGGGCTCCATGGGACCCAAGGTGCAGGCCGCCTGCGAATTCGCCCGCCATACGGGAAAAGTCGCGGTGATCGGCTCGCTCTCGGATATCGAAGCGATCGTTCAGGGCAAGGCCGGCACCCGTGTCAGCACGGCGACAGCGGGCATCACATTCCTGTAGAACAGCGTAACGCCAGGGGCCGGCCAAAGGCTGCCCCTGCTTCACGCTCTTTTGGACGGAGGACAAGACCATGGCAACTTTCGAACCCGGTCACCTGCACATCGAGCGCCATGCGCTGAATAAGAACGATGTCAGTTACAACCTGTATATAGATTATGCCGTTACGCAGGACCCTAAAGAAGGTAAAGGGATGCAGTTCACCCTGCACGGCAGCATCCAGGGCAAGGATATGACGGAGTCCTTCTACCTGCCCAAGGATCAAGCCTGCAACTTTGCCAGCAACGTGACGAAAATCGTCGAGAAGTACGGGATTCCCAAAGAACACAGCAGTGTCGGTTCGATCCACAAACCCTACGACAAAATGTTCGAGGATGTACGGCTGCAACTGGGTATTAAATCCGGCGACCCGGTCAAACCTGAACATCTGGAATGACCCAGGCGCCCGGCGCCAACAGTTCGGACAGCCCGTGCTATCGCTGCTGCCGAGTGCTGTAGTGACCTGACCCGGCTCTTCGGTTCGGCCTGTAGTTGCCTTCAATTCATTAGCGGGTCCGGCCGCTCTACTTCACTGTCAGTGGGTATCGCCGATCCGATTCAGCAGACCGACGCGTTGCGTAGCTTATCCGCCTTGCGCAACTTGCCTACAGGATGAAAAACGCCAGCTACTATTGAAAGGCTGGATGCCGGACGGAGCCTGTTCCACGCCGACTTGAGTTATGGGTTCGGTGTTGAATGCCATGGCCGACCGTTACACGACAACGGAGGACGGTTGGATGAGTGAAGTTGATAACTTGACCACCACGGCTGGCAGGACACAACAGCGAACACGCATTAGGCAGTGCATATCGCGGACAGCTGTCACTGTTGCTGAAAAAGACCTGTTGGCCTTCTGTTTCGACTCGCTAAAGCACTCTCGCGAAGCGGCCAGTGCCAGGTTCGATGGGTGCTCCCCGCCACTGCCAATAGTACGGAATTGAACCTGAACGTCTAAATATCCAGCCACCCCGATGGCGCCGGACAGCAGACGGCCGCACTCAGGGTCAACGCGTTGAACCTGGCAAGGAGTTTTCCGATGGCCGACTCAAGCAAAAAAATGAGCCTGATGGGGCTCACCACTCTGGTTACGGTCAATATGATGGGCTCCGGCATTATCATGCTACCCACCAATATGGCCCAGTTGGGTGCCGTCTCGCTGTTGTCGTGGATTTTCACGGCGATCGGCTCGATGGCCATCGCCTACTGCTTCGCCCAGTGCGGGGTGTTCTGCTCACGTTCCGGCGGCTTGTCCGCCTACACCGAAGAAGCCCATGGGAAGTCGGGGTTCTTCCTGTGCTCGTACCTGTACTTCCTGTCCCTGGCGATCGCCAACGTCGCCGTCGCGATCTCGGCGGTCGGCTACTTGACCTCGTTTGTCCCCTGGTTCGGCACCGGCGCGGTGCCGCTGTTCGTGGGTACGGTCGGGCTGATCTGGATAACCATCCTCGCCAACTTCGGCGGCCCCAGCATCACCGGCAAGATCGGGGCGTTCACCGTGTGGGGCGTGATCATTCCGGTGGCGGGCCTGAGCATCATTGGCTGGTTCTGGTTCGATTCCAAGGTGCTGGAAGCCGCCTGGAACCCCAACGACCTGGCCATCTCCGATGCCATCAGCAAGGCCATCCCCCTGACCCTGTGGGCCTTCCTCGGCATGGAATCGGCCGCCCAGGCGACCGATGCGGTGGAAAACCCCAAGCGCAACGTACCCCTGGCCTGCCTGTTCGGTACCCTCGGTGCAGCCACAGTCTATGTGCTGTCGACCACGGTGATCCAGGGCATCATTCCCAACGCCGAGCTGGCCAATTCCTCGGCACCTTTCGCGCTGGTCTACGCCAAGATATTCAACCCCTTGGTGGGCAACATCGTCATGGCCCTGGCGGTTATGGCGTGCGTCGGCTCGCTGCTGGGCTGGCAGTTCACCCTGGCCCAGACCGCCAAGATGACCGCCGACCAGAACCTGTTCCTCAAGCTGTTCAGCAAGGTCAACGCCAGCAATGCGCCGGTGATCGGCATGATCGTCTGCGGCGCGCTGCAGACGATCATGGCCATATCGACCATCTCGCCCGACGCCGCTGCGCAGTTCAGCAAGCTGGTGAGCCTGGCGGCGGTGACCAACCTGATTCCCTACGTGACGGCACTGACGGGCCTCTTGGTCATCATGCACAAGGCCGGCGTCTCGACGGCCATCTATACACGCAACACGGCGGTGTTGCTGATTGCGGTGGCCTACTCGTTGTATGCGCTATACGCCTGCGGCAAGGATGCGGTAATGGGCGGCACGCTGGTGCTGGCCTTCGGCTACCTGCTCTATGGCTTCCTCGCCAAACGTTTTGTCAACGAGGCGCCCGCCGTGCCGCTTAGGGCCGGCAATCCTTAATCGTTGTCTTGGTGAATGAAAAGACATCTGAATTTGGAGAACAGAATATGAGCGTACCCATGAACACATCCACCCGTCTGCTGCTCGCCTGCCTGCTTTCGATGGTCTCGGCACTCGCCTGCGCCAATACCCTTGAGCGCGTGCGTGCCAGCAACACGCTGACCCTGGGCTACCTGCCGGACTTCGCCCCCTTCAGTGCCCAGGACGGTGACAAGGCCAACGGCTATGCCATTGACCTCTGCCTGAAAATCGCCGATCAGGTGAAGACGGAGCTGGGCTTGCCGGCGTTGCAGGTGCGTTACCAGTCGGTTCCGGCCACCGACGCAATAAGTGCCGTCGACGCGGGCAAGGTCGACATCCTCTGTTCACCCACCCCCCCCACCCTGGAACGGCGCAAGGCGGTGAGTTTCACGGTGCCCATCTACACGGCCGGCCTCTCGGTCGTGGTACGCCAGGGTGCGCCCCAGACACTGCTTAATGTGCTCAACGGCCATGTGGCCCGCACCGGACCGACCTGGCGCGCGACCATCAATCAGGGGCTGACGAACCAGACTTTTGCCGCTACCGCCGGAGCCGTTACCGAGACCTGGATCCGCCAGCAAATGCGATCGCTCGGGGTGGTCGCCACCCTGGTTACGGCCGAAACCACCGACGCAGGCCTCAAGCTGGTTGCCGATGGCAAAGCCGATGCGTTCTTTGCCGAGCGCATGCTGCTGGAACACCTGCTCAACACCAAATCCTCCGCGGGCGATCTGGTGTTGCTGGAGCGTATTTTCGAGTACGCACCGGCTGCAATGGCGGTGGATCGCGACGACGATGATTTCCGCTTACTGGTCGACTCCGCGCTGAGTGAAATGTACCGGACGGGGGACATTGATCGGGCCTACGATAAATACCTGGGGGGCGCCAACGACACGGACAGGAAACTGTTCAAGGTCTATGCACTGCCCTAGGGCCTAAGGGCACTAGCCACACGGGCCGCGTTGCCACGAAAAATGCCCCCAGGCCAGGCGCGGCACCCCTTGTGAGGGGGAACCGGTGGGTGGTGTGCCCACGCCGAAGGGGGCCGCGGTATCTAGGTGTAGCAGGGATCACCCCACCTCGGCTTCGGCCCGGGGGCGGGCCTCCTACACAATCAAAAAGGGTCGTAGTGAATCACCTGATTCACTACGACCCCTTTAGGTGCGACCCCGTTAGGCACCCGCCTTGGATCCCAGCCGCTGACGCATGCCCGCGCTGGCGGCGGGTCCGGCCTGCACGCCGCACTGGTCCACAGGCACCAGGTGGCCATCGGCGATATCCGCCATCATTGGCCGCACCGGCCGCCCCGTCTTGCGCTCGACAATCTGCACACTTTCCCCTTCCGGCGCGTAATGGCGATTGCCCCAGGCCACAAAGGCCATAAGCACCACGCGGAAATCTTCACCCTTGGCCGTCGGCACGTACTGGTAGCGCAACGGGCGCTGGTTGTAGGACTGCCGCTCGAGCAGGCCCGCCTCCACCAGCGAGTTCAAGCGCCTGGTAAGCATGTTTGGGGCAATGTCCAGGCTGCGGGAAAACTCCTCAAAGCGCCGCAGGCCCTGCAGGGCATCGCGCATGATCAAAATGCTCCACCACTCGCCAACCCGTTCCAGGCTGCGGGCAATTGGGCATTCGGCATGGAGAAGGGTCTTGCGCTGCATGGCCGTTCCTTGCTCAAACAATTGTCGAAGAGGCATGTTACTTTCATCATGATAGTAACGTCCATAGAGCGCTATCCCCTATCAGCAGAAGGAGCCGGTCCCTTATGAACACACGTATCGTCGTTACAGGCATGGGCGCACTGACCCCACTGGGCTGCGGGGTCGAGCAGATCTGGCAACGCCTTCTGGCCGGGCAGTCAGGGATCCGCCGTTTGCCGCCGGAGCTTATCGGCGACCTGGCGATCAGCATTGGTGGCCAAGTTCCCGACCGCACCCAAGACCCTGAGGCCGGCTTCGATCCGGATCTGCTGCTGGCGCCCAAAGAACAGCGCAAGATGGATCGCTTTATTCAGTTCGCCCTGGCAGCGGCCCATGAAGCCTTGACCCAGGCCCGCTGGGCGCCGCAGACCCCGCAGGCGCAGGAGCGCACCGCCACCATCATCGCGTCGGGCGTGGGCGGATTTCCGGCGATTGCCGAAGCCGTGCGAACGGCGGACAGCAAGGGGCCGCGGCGCTTGTCGCCTTTTACCATTCCGTCATTTCTCAGCAATATGGCCGCCGGCCATGTCTCGATCAGTCACGGTTTCAAGGGACCGCTGGGGGCTCCGGTGACGGCCTGTGCGGCGGGTGTCCAGGCCATCGGCGACGCCGCACGGATGATCCGCGCGGGGGAAATCGACGTGGCACTCTGTGGCGGGGCGGAAGCGGCCATCCATCGGGTCAGCCTGGCTGGCTTCGCTGCCGCACGCGCCCTGTCGAGCGATTTCAACGACACCCCGGAGCGCGCCTCGCGCCCCTTCGATCAGGCCCGCGACGGTTTCGTCATGGGCGAAGGCGCGGGCCTGCTGGTCATCGAAGAACTGCAACATGCCCTGGCGCGCGGTGCCAGGCCCATCGCCGAGCTGGTGGGCTATGGCACCAGCGCCGACGCCTACCATATGACCGCCGGGCCAGAAGACGGCGACGGCGCCCGCCGGGCCATGTTGCAGGCCCTGCGCCAAGCCGGCGTGGACGCGTCCCAGGTTCAGCACCTGAATGCCCATGCCACCTCGACCCCGGTGGGCGACAGTGGCGAGCTGGCGGCCATCAAAGCCCTGTTCGGCACGGGCAGCGGCCTGGCCATCAGTTCGACCAAATCCGCCACGGGCCACCTGTTGGGTGCCGCGGGGGGGATCGAGGCGATCTTTACCATCCTTGCCCTGCGCGATCAGGTGGTCCCGGCGACACTCAACCTGGAAACCCCGGATGCCGCCGCCGCAGGCCTTAACCTGATTCGCGGCCGGGCCCAGCAGCTGCCCATGGACTATGCACTGTCCAATGGCTTCGGTTTCGGCGGGGTCAACGCCAGTGTGCTGTTCCGGCGCTGGAGTTAAGGCTGAGTTTGCAGTCCGGCGGTACTGCCGTTGAGGCATCAACTCCGGTGCGTCGAGACCTCAAGACATGGGTCTCTAGCCCCCATCGACCACCCACGGCTCCGCTAGGGGGGCGTTTCGACCTTAAAAATCCCGCACTCCCTGTCCCTGGCAGCGCGGGATAATCCTCTCGGCCGGAGTTTGCATTTCTAGGCCGGGCGCTTGGGAATCTCCAGCCCACGGATCACCGCCGGACGCGCGACAAAGGCGTGCAACACCCGGGTGACGTTTGGGAAACGCTCGATCTCGACCAATTCGCCAGCCTGGTAGAAGCCGACCAGGTTACGGATCCAGGGAAAGGTGGCGATATCGACGATGCTGTAGGCCTCGCCGAGGATCCAGGCGCGGTCGGCCAGCTGCCGATCGAGTACCCCCAGCAGGCGCTTGGACTCGTCGACGTAGCGCTGCAGCGGGCGCTTGTCCGCGTAGTCCTTGCCGGCGAAGACGTTGAAGAACCCCAGCTGGCCGAACATCGGGCCGATGCCGCCCATTTGGAACATCAGCCATTGCAGGGCCTGGTAGCGTCCACTGGCGTCCTGGGGCAGCAGCTGTCCACTCTTCTCCGCCAGGTAGATCAGGATGGCCCCGGACTCGAACAGCGCCAGGGGCCGACCGTCCGGTCCGTCCGGGTCGAGAATCGCCGGGATCTTGTTGTTCGGGTTAAGCGAGAGAAAGGCCGGCGACAGCTGGTCCTGGGTCTCGAAGCTGACCAGGTGGGGTTCGTAGGCCAGGCCGATTTCCTCCAGCATGATCGACACCTTGACCCCATTGGGCGTGGGCAGCGAATACAGCTGCAAGCGCTCCGGGTGGGCGGCGGGCCATTTCTCGGTGATGGGAAAAGCGGACAGATCGGGCATGGCGGGCTTCTCAGTAGCAGGCGGGGAGGTGAAACGCCGGGACTTTCCAGACCGTCTCCAGGCGTTGGTAGTCGTTGGTAGCGGCTCAAGGACGACGTGCGGGCGCTTAGGGTTATAAACCATCTCAATGGACTCGAACATATCGCCGCCCGCCGCTTCGCGCGTCTCAGGGATTTTCCGCGTGATCCGCTCCGTCTCAAGTCAGGGTCCGATGCCCCCTGCGCGGGACCGTGTCGGGGCCTGTTGGGACGCCGGCCCCGGCACGGGTGGCGAGCGGTGGTTACTGGGCCGTATTGCGCCCCAACAGGTCTTAGGACCTTGCCAGGGTGGTAGCAGCGCGCTCGTCCTCAGGCCGCTGGAGCATGTTTCTCAACGTTCGAGGCTCGGCTAAACCGAAACGCCCGCTACGCTTTCTACGTCGAGATACTGACGGAGGCCGACCGATGAACACACGAGCGCTCTGGCCTGCCCTGCTGCTGATCACCAGCGGCGGATGCAGCCTGCTCAAGGTGGACACGGAAATACAGCAAGCCCGTGTGGACCTGGTCCAGGTCGTCGGCAAACTGCTCGACTCGCCATCCGGCCGTAGCGCGCTGGTGGCGTTGTTGAACGAGCAGGGCAAGCTGCAGAACTATCGTATTGCCGCGCCGGGAGAGCTGTTCTATTTCACCCTGCCCCCCGGCAGCTACCAACTGCTGGCGTTCGATGACCGCAACGGCAACTTCAGGCTGGACGCGGACGAGCCTCGCCACTGGCAGCCGCAGGCAACTACCAGCGCGCTGCAGATTCAGCCCAGTCAGGAGCAACGGGAGCGCCTGAGCCAGGCCAACCTTATCAGCCTCGCCACCGATGACCTGGCCCCCGCGCCCGCGCTGGACCTGAGCCTGGACCTGCTCTATCGCGAGCAGCCGCGCCTGCAGCGCAACTACCTGCAAGTGGTCGGCTTCGCCGATCCGCGATTCGACCCCGCCCAAGTACAACTCGGCAGCTGGCAACCCCTGACCTTTATGCACGACATCGGCTACGGCCTGTACTTGCTGGAACCCTGGGATGCCAAAAAGGAACCTATCGTTCTGGTGCACGGCATCAACTCTTCGCCGCGCACCCTGCAGGCCCTGGCGGCCAGTATCGATACTCGGCGTTTTCAGCTGCTGCTCTACCATTTTCCTGGCGGCCTGCCACTTAACAACAGTGCCTACATGCTCGGCGAAGCCATGGGCGATGTGCTGCGCCGGCTCAAGCCAACGCGCATGCATGTGCTGTCCCACAGCATGGGTGGGCTGGTGGCACGGCGGGCAGTGCAACTGCTGAGCGAAGCCGATAGCCAGCAACTGTGCCTGTTTATTTCCCTGTCCACACCCTGGGACGGGCACCCGTCCGCCGCCTCCGGCGTGGATAATATCCCCCTGGACATTCCCATCTGGCGCGATATGGCCCCTGGCAGCGCCTACCTGCAGACGTTGTTCGCCTCGCCACTCCCGGCCCCTATCCGCCAATGGATGCTGGTGAGCTACGCCGGGCACAAACCGCTGCTGGGCGAATTGAACGACGGCGTGGTGCCGCTTGCCAGCGAGCTGCGCAGCGCCGCCCAGGATGAAGCCGCACACCTTTACCTGCTGAACGAAAACCACACCAGCATCCTGGCTAGCCGGCGCACTGCCGAACTGCTCGCTAGGGCCTTCGACAGCCTGCCGGCCAAAGGCTGCGACTGACCACCGCAACTCAGAGGCCGGCAGCCTGCTTTCCGGGGATGGCTCAACGCACGGGTACTGGCGTTTCAATTCATTTTTTGCGACAGCCGCCTCGGACCCTACCGGCCCTATCACCCAGACTTGCCGCCGCTTACGCTCGCCAGCACTCGCGCTGCGTGACGTTTTCCAGGGACAGGAACATTCGACGTATGCCCCCTTCGCTCGCTGTCATCCTTGTATCGCCGCCAGTCAATCCGCCCCTGCGCCTGAAGGCCCTCCTCCAGCCGTTGCCAAGACGTTAGACCATGGGCGATCCGATCAAGGCCGAGCAATCGGTCAAGCATTTTGCCGTGGCGGTCTCCCCGGCCCTGGCCGCCACACCTTTCGGCCAGCGCCAGGTGCCCAGTGTGCCAGCGGTCAGTTTTGCCGTGGCCGTGGCCGCGGCGCAGAAAAGCTTCGGGCATGACAACTCGCTGTTTCTGTTGCGCTCCACCGCGGTCGACATGGGCAAGACCTTCAAGCCCACCGAGTTCCTGCCGCAAAACCCGGTGGAAGGCAGCCATTCCACCAGCCACGGCCATATGGGCGTCATCACCTTCGCCTCGGGCGGTAGCTGCCCGGGGGCGATCAACTGCGGCGTGCTCAGGGGCGGCAACGCCGAGTGCGGCGCCGACCTGGCCAACGCCCTGGACGCGCTGGTCGAGCGCATGGTCAACGAGCTGATGGCCAGCCCGCGGGATTTCTACAGCAACTACCGCAAGGGCGAGAGCACCGTCGCCGCCGTGCTGGCGGAAAACGCCGGCAAGATGCTCGACGGTGTTAAAAATGGCTGGAACAAGGTCAGTGACTATTTTTCCGCTTCCAGCTATGCGCAGATCGGCCAAGATGCGCTGAAAGCCTCCGAGACCCTGGCCAGTTTTGTCCCCGGGACCCCACAGTTCAACCAACGGGCGGCCCGCGCGGCCCAGCAGGCGGCCGATTGGGTCAAGGGCACCTACAACGAGTTCAAGGACCTGAACCGCGAGGACCTCAAGGCGGCCTGCAAGGCCTGGCTGCTAGGCCTGCTCGGCGAGCTGACCTGCTCGATGGTCGACCTGCTGGCGGGGATGGCCGGCAACCCAAAACCGGTGGCCGAACAGCTGGGCGAGGCGGTCGCGGTGGCCGAGGCCATGGCGGTAGAAACCGCGGCGGCGGCGGCGGTCGATGTGCTGGTGACCAAGGGCGCGACTTCGGCCTCGGCCAAGATCGGCAAGGTGCTCTACAAGGTGGGCGGCAAGCTGGACGATGCCGGCGCGGCCTTGTACCGCGAGCTGAAGAAGGTCCAGGCAGCCAAGCGCAAACCCACGCCGCCGGGGCCGCGCAAGGAGGGTCCGGTGCTGGACAAGCCCTCGGGGCAAACGTCCACACCGTCCAAGCCGACGACGGTCGAGCCGCAGAAGCCGACCCCCAGCAACGATTCCAGCCCAGGAGGTGCGGACGGTCAGGCTAAACCCAAATGCCTGACCTGCGTCCCGGGCTCCCCTCACCCGGTCAACGCCATCTATGGCGCCAAGTTGCTCGAGGGCGACCAAGACCTGGACTTTGTCATCGAGGCCCCCCTGCCCTTGGTCTGGCAACGCACCTATGCCTCCAGCAACGCCCACGAGGGCTGGTTGGGACACGGTTGGAGCGTGCCCCTGGCCTTCCGTCTGGACGTCACCGATGACGCCATCGTCTTCGTCGATATGCAGGGTCGGCGCACCGTCTTCCCATCTGTCTCCGTGGGCCAGCAGTTTTTCTCCAAGTACGAGCACACCACCCTCAAGCGCACCACCCGCAATCAATACGAGGTGCTCAGCCCCGATGGGCTGCGGTTGATCTTTGGCCTGGGCCCGTCGGACCAGGCGCGCCTGGAAGCGCGCGAGGCCGACGAGGCCAAACAGGCCGCTTACGAGGCCCGTGCCTGGGAGCGCCTGCTGGCGGACCGCGCCGCTCAGGGCGAAGACCCCCTGCCGGCGCCGTCTGCAGATACGGGAGAAC
>NZ_JBEVDL010000094.1:0-118285 GCF_040514055.1 Pseudomonas sp. | reverse complement strand
GGCCTGGAATACGGCCGAAAACACGCCACCTCCCTCAGTGGGAACGTCCTGGAAGACCTGGAGCGCCGACTGCGCTACGAAACGCAGCAACAAAGCCGAGTGGTGGGCTAAATATGTGGGGATCACTCAGACTACGACCCCTTTAGTTTTGAGTGATTTAAATGTGTAGCGTTGTTGCAGGCACGGGCTACGCTGCTTCGGTGCGCTCGCTATCTGCGGTAATGGACCGCTCCTACCAGGACCCCGCAAAGCTTGCGCTCAGAAATTAATCCTCCCACCCCAAGAATTGCTTTCTTCCGGGGCAAATAGTTGTTTCCGGACTCGACTAAAAAACGCCTTATAATCAAGGAGCGGCTCATCGAAAGGCATACCTATCCTCCCAATAATTTCCCGAGCTTCATTCTCTGGATAGCTCGTTACTTCGTCGAGGATCCTCAATAGTGATAGCCGATAATCCTCACCCAAACTATTTACTTCCTCTTTCATCGCCAAATTGATGATCTCTTCCTGATCAGCGACATCGTTTATTTTCAAATTAACCAGAACATCAGTGACAGAGTCATCAAGATATTCAACGTCGAGATACTTAAGCCAGGCGATGAGTTTTTCTGGGTTTTTCTTTTTCATATTATTTAACCTTCTAGCCCTATAGCGTTAACCCTCATAAACGCCCCCCTGTATTCACAGATCGCCTTCTCAACATAACCTGAGAAATTTTCTGAAATTTTCACTGCAGCCCCTCCCGCATCAGTAATCAAATAAACAGGTGGATCATCATTACCATCACAAAAAAATAAACAATACTGACAACCTTGATACGCACCAAACACAAATGCATTTCTTGGCAGATCAAATTCCAACCTTTCCTCTTTCAGCATTTCTTTAAGTTCTTCTTTTAATTTCCTTATCGCAGGATAAAAGAAATCCGCATCACGCTGAAATAACCCCGCACTCCGACCGCACTCCTCTAAAAATTGGCGATACGACCCTGGAAGGGTCACATTTTCCTTGCGCTCGAGGTCCAAAATCTCCTTCTCAGAAATACCTGCTATCGGACGTTCCTGATTCAGACCCGCAGCAATTAACTTATCAATAAAGCTCATGATTTAACCGCTTAGAATTTTGTTGTGGAAAGGGGCCGGTGCAAAAGGGGTCGGAGTCTGAGTGATCCCCACAAAAACTCGTGACAGCTCAAACGCTTGGGCTTGAAGACGTCTGCATGGGCGGGCACCTTGGTTGTCGCCAAACAAACCTGCCCCCGTGATCCCCATGCAGACCGTTCGATTTTTACACACCGCCCTCGCGCAAGCACTCCTTACCGTTCACGCTCGTCGCTTTACGGCCTTGATGTGCACCGTAGCGGCTCTGCTGCAGGGCCGCCGCCTGACCTTGACCGGGCTGGGCCGCGCCATGCCTGGCTCGGCGTACCCCAAACACGCCATCAAACGTGTCGACCGCCGACTGCGCTACGAAGCGCAGCAACAGAGCATGGCGGAGCGTTAAATATATGGGGATCACTCAGATCCCAACCCCAATAGCTATTGGACTGCGGCCCCAGTAATTGAGTTTAATCTGACCCTAACGATTTCTGGAACTCTCTTAACCCTTGAGAAATATTGACTTCATCTTCGGAAAAATATGAATTTTTACGCCCAAGTGAAATCTTATTAATCTCTAAAGCGTTAGAGTCATTATAATCAAATTTCACATTGTAATTTTTTTCAGGATCAATTCTTAAAACAACAACTACCGGACGAACCCCATGCACTGAACCCAGCTCACTATACAGCTTTCCCGCAAGCTGTTTTAAAGGCAACAAATATACAGACTCTAACTCACCATCAAGATCAGGGATCGTCACCTCCCGCCCAAACTTATAGCTCCATTGCGTACTGCAATTAGAAGGACTGTATTCCACATAACGGAAATATGCCTGCTCCCAATTCAAGTCAGCTGACGACACAAGCCCCAGAAATAGCTTTGCCATATTTATTACAAGCTCATCTTTGTATTCCATCAGCAGCACCTATAAAGCTCGCCTAACGAACTAGAAAAAACCGATTAAACTTATAACACACCCCCCGCCGTGGCGAGTTGTTGATGATACCTTAACAGAGCCAGGCTTTCCTGACGAATCAGACTCTCCCGATACATAGGAGAAATTTATTTACGCCCCTGGATGTTAGAGGCTCTGGAAAGAGGCCGGAGTGACCTCTTATCTCTGCAGTGTTATTGCGGATACAGGCTACGCTTCTCCGGCGTGCTCGCTATTCGCGGTCATGGACCGCTCCTACCGGAATCCAGGAAGGCCAGTGGTGAAGCTTTAATCACTTCGCACCCCAATAATTTCGTTCGCTGCGGTGTTTCTACTCGGCGCAAACACCTTTGGCAGCCATTCCACACCTTACAAGCGCACCTCTCCCGTCTGGGGCTGCAAGTGTCGACATGCCATCCACCGCTTCGACAGCGCGGGCAGGGTCATCATCAATAGCGCAGTATTCTTCGCCAGGCGACGGAAGCGCACCGCTCGACGGTGCGCTACCCAGCCATCAACCCGCCGTCTCCTCGATCAGCCAGTCGGTGCGCCAGCCGCCCTGGGTCTGACCCAGGGTGCTGGCCAGCCAGGGCAGCAGCGCCTGTAGCTCTTCTTCCAGGCCCCAGGGTGGATTGGCGATCATCAGGCCCGAGCCATTCAGGCGCTGGGCGTCGTCCGCCGGGTGCACATAGAGCTCGGCGCGCAGCAGTTTCGGTGCGCCGGACTTCTCCAGGTCCAGGTAAAAACGGCGCAGGCTGCGCTGTTCCTTGATCGGGTACCAGATCACCACCACCGTCTGGCGCATGCGCCCGATGGCCTCCTTGAGGGCCTGGGCGCAGCGTTGCAGCTCGTCGTCCTGCTCGAATGGCGGGTCGATCAGCAGCAGCACGCGTTTTTCCGTGGTCGGCAGCAATGCCCGCGGCAGGTGCCAGCCCTCGCCCAGGTGCACGGCCACGCGACGGTCGCGTTTCATATTGTCTTTGAGCAGACGGCCGTCTTCCGGGTGCTTTTCATTGAAGTGCAGGCGGTCCTGGGGACGGCTGAGCTGACGTGCCAGCTCGGGCGAGCCGGGGTAATAGCGCAGTCCCCCCTCGGGGTTGAGCGCACGCACCGCCGCCAGGTAGTCGGCCGCCAGCGGCGGCACGTCCTTGGCGGCCCAAAGTCGGTCGATGCCCTCCAACCACTCGCCCGTACGGCTGGCCTGATCGCCCTTGAGGTCGTACAGGCCGATACCGGCGTGGCTGTCCAGGTAGGCATATGGCGCCTCCTTACGCCCCAGCAGGGCGAACAGCCGTGACAGGCACAGATGCTTGAACACATCGGCATGGTTGCCGGCATGGAAGGCGTGGCGGTAATTCATCGGAAGGTATCCTTGTGCAGCCCGGGGCTGCGCCAAGCGGCGCAGCACCATAAGGCGCGCAGTTTAACAGCCACGACAGGTCGCGAGCGGATTCAAACATGCGTTCGGTTCTGACGCCCCATCACCCGTCTGGATGGTTCTAGGCAGGCCCTCCAGCGCGGCCTAGACTGCCTTCCTCAGTCCTATTCCCCCCCTGCCCGAGGCACGCCCGATGTCCGAGACCCTGCTCAGTTCCCGCAACCTGGCCTTCGAGCTCTACGAAGTGCTGGACGCCGAGGCCCTGATTCAGCGCGAGCGGTTCGCCGAACACAGCCGGGAAACCTTTGACGCGGCGCTGGACACGGCGCGCAGCCTCGCCGAGAAATACTTCGCCCCCCACAACCGCAAGGGCGACGAGAACGAGCCGCAGTACGTGGACGGCGCCGCCGTGCTGATTCCCGAGGTCAAACCCGCGGTCGACGCCTTTCTCGAGGCGGGATTCCTCAACGCCGCGCGCGGTTTCGAGGACGGCGGCATGCAGCTGCCAACCCTGTTGTCCCAGGCCTGTTTCGCGCACTTCCAGGCAGCCAACGCGGCCAGCACCTCCTATCCCTTCCTGACCATGGGCGCGGCCAACCTGATCGAGAGCTTCGGCAGTCCGGAGCAGAAAGCCCGCTTCCTGCAGCCGATGATCGAAGGGCGGTTCTTCGGCACCATGGCCCTCACCGAACCCCATGCCGGCTCTTCCCTGGCCGACATCCGCACCCGCGCCGAACCGGCGGCCGACGGCAGCTACCGGCTCAAGGGCAACAAGATCTTTATTTCCGGCGGCGATCACGGCCTGGGCGAGAACATCGTGCACATGGTGCTGGCCAAGCTGCCGGACGCCCCACCCGGGGTCAAAGGCATCTCGCTGTTTATCGTGCCGAAGTTTCTGGTCAACGATGACTGCAGCCTGGGTCCGCGCAACGATGTGCTGCTGGCCGGGCTGTTCCACAAGATGGGCTGGCGCGGCACCACCTCCACCGCGCTGAACTTCGGCGACAACGGGCACTGTGTCGGTTACCTGGTGGGCAAGCCCCACGCCGGTCTGTCCTATATGTTCCAGATGATGAACGAGGCGCGCATCGGCGTCGGCATGGGCGCGGTGATGCTCGGCTACGCCGGCTACCTGTACTCCCTGCAATATGCCCGCGAACGCCCCCAGGGCCGCCTGCCGGACAGCAAGGATCCGGCCACCGCGCCGACGCCGATCATCCAGCACGCCGACGTCAAACGCATGCTGCTGACGCAAAAGGCCTATGTCGAGGGTGCCTTCGACCTCGGGCTGTACGCCGCGCGGCTGTTCGACGACAGCCTGACCCTGGAAACCGAGGCGCAGCGCAAATCCGCCCTGGAGCTGCTCGACCTGCTGACCCCGATCGTCAAGTCCTGGCCCTCGGAGTTCTGCCTGAAGGCCAACGAGCTGGCGATCCAGATCCTCGGTGGTCACGGTTACACCCGCGAGTATCCGGTGGAACAGTACTACCGCGACAACCGCCTCAACCCCATCCACGAGGGCACCCATGGCATCCAGTCGCTGGACCTGCTGGGCCGCAAACTGAGCCAGAACGGCGGCGCCGGCCTCAAGCAGCTCACCGGGCTGATCCAGGCGAGCTGCCGCGCGGCCAGCGCTTTTGCCTCCCTCGATGCCCTGCGCCAACCCCTGGAGCAGGTCCTGGCGCGGCTGTCGGTGGTGACCCTGGCGCTGCTCGGCGACCTGGCCGAGGGCAAGGTCAACCAGGGCCTGGCCAACTCGGCGCTGTACCTCAAGGCTTTTGGCCATACGGTGATCGGCTGGCGCTGGCTGGAGCAGGCGATCCGGGCCGAGCAAGGGCTGGCCCGTGGCAATATGGCGGACCGCGACTTCTACCGTGGCAAACTGCAGGCCGCGCGGTTTTTCCTGACCTGGGAAGTGCCGGCCTGCCATCATGAGTTGGCACTGCTCGAGGCACGCGACGACAGCTGTTCGAGCATGCAGGACAGCTGGTTCTAGGCCCCCGCCAGCGCCGCAAAACCGAGCCCCGCCCCGTGCGGGGCGTTTTTTTGACAGACTGTAGAATTCACAGGTTAGAATCCCTGGCATGTACCCTGCATAGCAGGATCCGCACAGCCGTTTTTTCCCGGAGTACGCCTTGGACGCCAGCACCATCAACAGTCTGTTCTTGATCGGTGCATTTCTGGTTGGCGCAAGCATTTTGGTCAGCTCCCTGTCCTCGCGCCTGGGCATCCCGATCCTGGTGATCATCCTGCTGGTCGGCATGGCCGCCGGCGTCGATGGGCCCGGCGGCATCCTCTTCAACGACTATTCCACCGCCTACCTGGTGGGCAACCTGGCCCTGGCGATCATCCTGCTCGACGGCGGCCTGCGCACCCGTGTTTCGAGCTTTCGCGTGGCCCTCTGGCCGGCCTTGTCGCTGGCCACGGTCGGCGTGCTGATCACCACCGGACTGACCGGCATGGCCGCCGCCTGGCTGTTCGACCTGAACCTGCTGCAGGGCCTGCTGATCGGCGCCATCGTCGGTTCCACCGACGCCGCCGCGGTGTTTTCCCTGCTCGGCGGCAAGGGCCTGAATGAACGGGTCAGCGCCACGCTGGAGATCGAGTCGGGCAGCAACGACCCCATGGCGGTGTTCCTCACCGTCACCCTGATCGATATGCTGGCCAAGGGGCAAAGCGACGTCAGCCTGAGTTTCGCCGGGCACCTGCTCAGCGAATTCGGTATCGGTGCTGTCCTCGGCCTGGTCGGCGGCTGGTTGCTGCTGCAACTGGTCAACCGCATCCACCTGGCCCACGGCCTCTACCCGTTGTTGGTGGTCAGTGGCGGCTTGCTGACCTACGCCCTGACCAACACCCTGCACGGCAGCGGCATTCTGGCTGTCTATGTCTGCGGCCTGGTGCTGGGCAATCAGCCGATTCGCTCGCGCCACGGCATTCTGCATATGCTCGACGGCATGGCCTGGCTGGCGCAGATCGGCATGTTCCTGGTGCTCGGCCTGCTGGTCACGCCCCATGAGCTGCTGCCCATTGCCCTGCCCGCCCTGGGGCTGGCGCTGTGGATGATCCTGATCGCCCGGCCCTTGTCGGTGCTGGTGGGCCTGTGGCCATTTCGGGCCTTCCATGACCGGGAGAAAGTCTTTATCGCCTGGGTCGGCTTGCGCGGCGCGGTGCCGATCATTCTCGCGGTGTTTCCGCTGATGGCCGGGCTGGCTAACGCCCAGCTGTTTTTCAACCTGGCGTTTTTCATCGTGCTGGTGTCGCTGATCCTGCAGGGCACCAGCCTGCCCTGGGTGGCCAAATGGCTGCGGGTCACGGTTCCCCCGGAGCCCGTGCCGATTTCCCGGGCGGGCCTGGAAGTGCATCCGACCAGTCAGTGGGAGTTGTTCGTCTACCGCCTGGGGGCGCAAAAATGGTGCATCGGCGCCGCCCTGCGCGAACTGAAGATGCCGGAAGGCACCCGGATCGCCGCGCTGTTTCGTGGCACCGAGCTGCTGCACCCCTCGGGCAGCACCACCCTGGAAGCCGGTGACCTGCTCTGTGTGATCGGCCACGAACAGGACCTGCCGGCCCTGGGCAAACTGTTCAGCCAAGCGCCCAAGCGCGGCATGGACCTGCGCTTCTTTGGCGATTTCGTCCTGGAGGCGGATGCCGAACTCAGCGCGGTGTCGGCCCTGTATGGATTGAAACTGGAGGCGGTGGATGGCCATCAGGCGCTGGGTCGTTTTATCGCCCATGAAATTGGCGGTGAACCGGTGGTCGGCGATCAGGTCGAATGGAACGGCCTGACCTGGACGGTCGCCACCATGGACGGTAACAAGATCCGCAAGGTCGGGGTCAAATTCCCCGAAGGCGCGCGCCCCGGCCCGGGATTGTTTCTCTGAGCACTGGCCGCCGGTTTTCCCAGACAGGCTACCAGCCGACCCGCGAAGCGGCGCGCGCGACCTGTTAAACTCGGCGCCTGCATTTTTCTTTCCCCTGATCGAGCCGCACGAAAGCGACCATGCCAGCCTTGCGTACCTACCTGCTTGCCGCCCTGCTTGGGCTTTTTCTTCCCACCTTGCACGCCGCCGAAGCGCCGACCAGCGCTACCGTGCAGGCCAGCCTGGATGGTCTTACCGAGCGTAAACTGCCGGAGGCCGACCAGAAGGCCTTGCAGCAGACCCTCGAGCAGACCCTGGGTTACCTGACCAGTCAGAGCGACAGCGAACAGCGCCTGCAAGCCCTGAAAGAACAGCTTGCCGACGCGCCGCGGCTGATCGGCGAAGCGCAGCGGGAACTGGCCCGGCTCAAAGCCAACGGCCTGCCGCCGATTGCCAAACGTTATGCGAAAACTCCGGTGCCGCAACTGGAGCAGCTGCTCAGCGAGCGCGCCACCCAACTGACCACCTGGCAACAGGCGATCGCCGACGCCAATAGCCTGATCATCACCTCTCAGACGCGCCCGGAACGGGCCCAGGCCGAGATCAGCAGCAACCAGATCCGCACCCAGGAAATCAGCGCCATCCTGAAGAGCGGTAAGGAAAAGAACAAGACCCTGAGTGCCGAGCGACGTGACCTGCTCCTCGCCGAACTGGCCGCGCTGAACAGCCAGACCCTGCTGCTGCGCCAGGAGCTGGTCGGCAACAGCCTGTTACAGGACCTGGGCAACAGCCAGCGCGACTTGCTCGAAGCACGCATGGGCGTGCTGGAGCAGGAAAGCCTCGAACTGCAGTCGCTGATCAACGACAAGCGCCGCACCCTGTCCGAAAAAACCTTCGCCGAACAGACCCTCGAAGCCGAGAAGGCCGGTTCGGACAAGCTGCTGGCCACCGAGAGTGCCGCCAACCTCAAACTGTCCGATTACCTGCTGCGCTCCACCGAGCGCCTCAACCTGCTGACCCAGCAGAACCTGCAGACCAAACAGCAGCTGGACAGCCTCAACCAGAGCGATCAGGCCCTGGAAGAACAAATCAACGTGCTGCAAGGCAGCCTGCTGCTGGCCAAGATCCTCTACCAGCAAAAGCAGGCACTGCCGCAAGTGGAGATGGATAACAACCTGGCCGATGAAATCGCCGATATCCGTTTGTATCAGTTCGACCTCAACCAGCAACGCGACGGTATCCGCAACCCCGTGGCCTATGTCGACGAGCTGCTGGCCAAGCAACCGGCCGAGGAGAACACCCCGGAACTGCGCAAAGCCCTGCTCGAGTTGGCGACCAGCCGCAGCCAATTGCTGGAGCAGCTCAACCGCGAGCTTAACGCCCTGCTCAACGAGGCGATCACCCTGCAGCTGAACCAGAAGCAGCTGCAGAGCACCGCCGAGGCCCTGCGCCTGACCCTCGACGAGCAGATGTTCTGGATTCCCAGCAACAAACCCCTGACCTTCAGCTGGTTCAAATCACTGCCGAAAAAGCTCGAGCGGCAAGTCAGCAACTTCCCCTGGGGCGCGGGCGTCGAGGAACTGGCCGCCGGCCTGACCGACCGGCCCTTGCTGTTCCTGCCGCTGTTGCTGGTTATCGGAGCGCTGCTGTGGAAACGCAGCTACCTGTACCAGAGGCTGCGTGACCTGCACCAGGACATCGGCCATTTCAAGCGTGACAGCCAGGCCCATACCCCCTTGGCGCTGTTGCTCAACGTGCTGCTGGCGCTGCCCGTGGCACTGTTCCTGGCACTCTGCGGTTTCGCCCTGCAGATGGACGCGCGCGGACAGAACGCCAACCTGGGGTCGGCGCTGTTCGAGATGGCCCAGGCCTGGTTGGTGTTCTATACGGCCTACCGCATCCTCGCCCCGGGCGGCGTGGCCGAACTGCATTTCCGCTGGTCGCGGGCGCAAGTCAGCTTTCTGCACACCCTGATGCGCCGGCTTGGACTGGTGGTGCTGGCCCTGGTGGCCGTGGTGACGGTGGCCGAGCATCAGCCGGCGGCCCTGGCCAAGGATGCCATTGGTATCCTGGTGGTGCTGACCTGCTATGGCCTGATGGCCTGGCTGCTCAGCCAGTTGCTGTTCAACAGCCCGACCCGCGAACACGTCTCGCTGTTTCGCATGTTGATCGGAGTGCTGTTTACCGCCCTGCCGATCGCCCTGTTCGTCGCCGTCTGTTTTGGCTACTACTACACCGCCCTCAAGCTCAGCGACCGGCTGATCGATACCCTCTACCTGCTGATGCTCTGGCTGGTGCTGGAGGCGGCACTGGTGCGCGGCCTGGGCGTCGCGGCCCGGCGCCTGGCCTACCAACGGGCCATGGCCAAACGCAACAGCCAGGCCAAGGAAGGCCCCGAAGGCGGCGAGGCCATCACCGAGCCGACCCTGGATATCGAGCAGGTCAACCAGCAGTCCTTGCGCCTGATCCGCCTGGCACTGCTCGGCCTGTTCGTCGCCTGCCTGTATTGGGTCTGGGCCGACCTGATCTCGGTATTTTCCTACCTGGACAACGTCACCCTGTACAACTACACCAGCGGCAGCGGGGAGGCCGCCAATGTGGTGCCGATCAGCCTGGGCGACATGCTCGGTGCCCTGCTGATCATCGGCCTGACCATCGCCCTGGCGAGCAACCTGCCCGGCCTGCTGGAAGTGCTGGTGCTGTCGCGCCTGAACCTTGGCCAGGGCAGCGCGTACGCCACCACCACCCTGCTGTCCTACGTGATCGCCGCCATCGGCTTCGTCTCGACCCTGTCGGCCCTCGGCGTCAGCTGGGACAAACTGCAGTGGCTGGTCGCCGCGCTCTCGGTGGGCCTGGGTTTTGGCATGCAGGAAATCTTCGCCAACTTCATTTCCGGCCTGATCATCCTGTTCGAGCGCCCGGTGCGCATCGGCGATGTGGTGACCATCGGCAACCTGTCCGGCACGGTCAGCAAGATTCGCATTCGCGCCACCACCATCACCGACTTCGATCGCAAGGACATCATCGTCCCGAACAAGACCTTTATCACCGGCCAGTTGATCAACTGGTCGCTCACCGACACCGTCACCCGGGTGATCATCAAGGTCGGAGTGGCCTACGAGACTGACCTGGACCTGGCACGTCGCTTGATGCTGCAGGCGGTGGAAGAAAATCCACGGGTGCTGCGCGACCCAGAGCCGCAGCTGTTCTTCCTTACCATCAGCGCCAACACCTTCGATTTCGAGCTACGTTTCCACGTCCGCGAGCTGGGCGATCGCAATGCCTCGACCAGCGAGATCCTGACGCAGATCGCCCTGAGCTTCCGCGAACACAAGGTGGACATGGCCTACAACCAGATGGACATCTTTATCAAGAACCTCAAGGGTGAGGAGGCCCAGCTGATGGCTGGCGATCACCGGGCGCCACCGAAGCTGGACAAGGAGCAGCCCAACCACCTGCCGCCCGAGCCGCCCGAGGACGCCATCCCCGAGCCCCAGGGCGCCTGAACCCGGAATCAGGACCGGCGGTCCCAATGCCCTGTATGGCCCCAGCAAAGGCAGGCTCCATGAAGTCATTGAACGATCTGCGCTTCGATAACCGCTTCGCCCGTCTGGGCGAGGCCTTTTCGACGCCGGTGCTGCCCGAGCCCATCGCCGATCCGCGACTGGTGGTGGTCAGTACCGCGGCACTGGCGCTGCTGGACCTCGACCCGGCTGTGGTCGACGACCCGACCTTCGTCGAGGTGTTCGCCGGGCATAAACTCTGGGCCGAGGCCGACCCCCGGGCCATGGTCTATTCCGGTCATCAGTTCGGCAGCTACAACCCACGCCTGGGCGATGGCCGCGGCCTGTTGCTGGGCGAGGTGGTGAACGATGCCGGTCAACACTGGGATCTGCACCTCAAGGGTGCCGGCCAGACGCCCTATTCGCGCCAGGGCGACGGCCGCGCCGTGCTGCGCTCGTCGATCCGCGAATTCCTCGCCAGCGAACACCTGCATGCCCTGGGCATTCCCAGCAGCCGGGCGCTGTGCGTCACCGCCTCGAGCACGCCGGTCTGGCGCGAGAAACAGGAGCGCGCAGCCATGCTGCTGCGCCTGGCGCCCAGCCATGTCCGCTTCGGCCATTTCGAGTACTTCTATTACACCCAGCAACATGAGCGGCTCAAGGAACTGGCCGAGCATGTACTGAGCGCGCATTTCCCCCACTGCCTGGAGCGGCCCGATCCTTATGCTGCGTTTTTTCGCGAGGTGGTCGAGCGCAACGCCGAGCTGATCGCCCGCTGGCAAGCCTACGGCTTCTGCCACGGGGTGATGAACACCGACAATATGTCGATCCTGGGCATCACGTTCGATTTCGGCCCGTACGCTTTTCTCGACGACTTCGATGCCGACACCATCTGCAACCACTCGGACCACGAGGGGCGATACTCCTTCAGCAACCAGGTGCCGATCGCCCACTGGAACCTGTCTGCCCTGGCCCAGGCCTTGACGCCCTTTGTCGAAGTAGAGGTACTGCGGGAAACCCTGGGCCTGTTTCTGCCGCTGTACCAGGCCCACTACCTGGACCTGATGCGCCGCCGCCTGGGCCTGACCCAAGCCGAGGAGCAAGACCAGGCCTTGGTCGAGCGCCTGCTCAAGACCCTGCAAGGCGGCGCGGTGGACTACTCGCGGTTTTTCCGCGAGCTGGGCGAGAGCGCCCCGGCGCAGGCCCTGGCCCGGTTGCGCGAGGACTTTATCGACCTGGCCGGGTTCGACGCCTGGGCCCAGGACTATCTGGCCCGCTGCGCACGCGAAGGTGGCAAGCAGGACGCGCGACGCACCCGTATGCACGCGGTCAACCCCTGCTACGTGCTGCGCAACTACCTGGCGCAACAGGCCATCGACGCCGCCGAGACCGGCGACTACAGCGAGGTGCGCCAGCTGCACGCGCTGCTCAGCCAGCCGTTCGACGAACAGCCGGGCATGCAGCGTTACACCGAGCGGCCACCGGAGTGGGGCAAGCACCTGGAAATCAGCTGTTCGTCCTAGGGCCTGCGAACACTCGCCACAGGCGCTGAAGCTTGCCACGCACCGGCGCGACGGGACTCCGGCCTTCGCGGAACAGTCCCGGCGGAACGCCCGCCTCCCCCCCCATTTAGGTGAAATACAGCCCGCCACCCGCTCGTTAGGATGTCGTCCCGGGTCGCCCTACCGCGACCGGCATACGCTGCCACGACAATAACAATCCTAAGGAGCTCCCCATGCACAAGGTATTGCGCACGGCCCTCGGCCTTCTGCTGATCGGCCTTTCCCTGTCCACGCAGGCGGCCTACACGACCAACCCGATCGTTCTGGTTCCCGGCATCTTCGCCTTCGACAAGATCGCCATGATCGATTACTGGTACCAGATCCCCGCCACGTTGCAGGCCCAGGGCAACGAGGTCTACGTGCCCAAAATCAATGCCTTCGACAACTCATTCGAGCGCGGCCAGCAGTTGATCCGCCAGCTCGACAGCATCAAGGTGGCCTCCCTGGGCCGTATTCAGAAATTCAACCTGATCGCCCACAGCCAGGGCGGCATCACCTCACGCTACGTGATGAACGTACGCCCTGACCTGGTGGCCTCGGTAACCACCATGTCCACCCCGCACACCGGCTCACCATTGGCGGATATCGTCACCGGCGTCGCCCCGCCGGATTCACTGCAAGGGGTGGCCTTCGAGGCGTTCGCCAACGCGGTCGGCAACCTGGTGAATATTTTTTCCAACAACAAGGCCAGCAAGTCGGACATTAACGCCATGCTTGGCGAGTTCAATAAAAAAGGCTCGGCGGCCTTCAATGGGCAATTCCCGGCGGGCCTGCCCACCCAGCGCTGCGGCGCCGGACCGGACCGCGTGACGATCGACGGCCAGGTCATTCGTCTGTACTCCTGGGGCGGCGGTTCGCGGGTCACCAATGTCTTCGACCCGTCCGACGCGCTATTCGGCCTGACCGGCCTGGCCTTCGGCGGCGAAGCCAACGACGGGGTGACCGGTGCCTGCGCCAACCACTTCGGCCAGGTCATCCAGGACCGCTACCGGATGAACCATATCGACATCAACAACCAGGTCTTCGGCGTGGTGTCCTGGTTCGAAAGCAACCCCAAGACGGTATTCCGCAACCATGCCACACGCCTTAAACAAGCCGGCCTTTAACCGGTTGCTGCTGGGCGCCGGTGCCGTGTTGCTCACGGCGCTGGTCGGCTGGCTCGGGGTGGCCGCCCCTGGTGCGGCACCGCCGCTGTCGAGCCGCGACGCCGTGTCCGCCGGCGTCGCCGAGCTGGCCCGGGTGCAAACCGCCAGCCGCAACCTGACCGCCCAGCCCCTCGTTAGTTTGCCCGATCCGGGCCCGCTGCCGGCCTCGCTGCGCGGAGCCAGCCCTGACGTGCGGCTGCGCACCGACGCCCACGGCAACCTGATCGCCCACGCCGACAGCCTGCATTTGTTCGAGTTCTACCTGTCGGCGCTGCTGGAGGAGCCGCTGGAGACCTGCCTGAACCGTATCAGCCGGGCCCTGGGGGCCCAGCTGCAGGGCACGGCCCTGGCACAAGCGCGCGACCTGTTGCGCCGTTACCTGGAGTACAAGGTCGCACTGACCGGCCTGGAACAACGCGCCCTGAATCCCGGCGGCAGCGACGACTACGACCTGAACGCCATCGACGCCCGCCAGCAACAGCTGCAGGCCCTGCGCCTGAGCCATTTCAGCGAAGAGGAAAACCGCGCGTTTTTCAGTCAGGAGCAGCAATACGATACCTATATGCGCCAAGCCCTGGCCCTCAATCAAGCGAAGGGGCTTGAGCCCGGCCAGCGTGAGCAGGCACTGGCGGACCTGGAGCAGCAGTTGCCCGAACCGATGCGCCAGGCCCGCCGCGAAGTGACACGCCAGACCCAGCTGTATGAGGACAGCGAGGCACTCAAGCGCCAGGGCGCCAGCGCCGAACAGCTGTATCGACTGCGCGCGCAGGCGCTAACCCCGGCGGCGGCCAGCGCGCTGGCCGAGCTGGACCAGCGCCAGGCGCAGTGGCAGATGCGGGTCGAGGGCTTTCGCCAGGCGCGCGCCGAATTGGCCGGCTCGGGGCTCAGTGCGGTTGATCAACGGACTGCGCTCGAACAACTGATCGAGCGCGACTTCACGGCCCAAGAGCAGCGCCAGATCAGGACCCTGGCACGCTACCCAAATCCCTGACTCGCGATTGTAGGAGCCCCGCCCCCGGGGCGAACGGATGCAGGGTGCTGGGGGTCTCTTTATCCACCACCAGGCCGTTTAGTGGATGGGTAAAGCGCTCTCCACCTTACCGAAGCCACATACGGGTGCTGGACCTGTACAGGCGCTGCCATGGCGCCTAACGCCGCTGCTCCAGCAGCCAGCCCAGCCCCATGTCCACGTGCAGCGCTGTACTGTCGTACAGCGGCAAGGGCGAGCTGCAGCCCTCCAGCAGCAAGCCGATCTCGGTGCAGCCGAGAATGGCGGCCTCGGCCCCCTGCTCACGCAGGCGCTGCAGCTGCTCCAGGTAAAACGTCCGGGCCCGCTCATGGAACTGGCCACGGCAAAGCTCCTCGAAGATCACCCGGTCGATCTCGGCCATGGCCGTGGCGTCCGGCACCTGCACGGTAATAGCGAAACGCTGGCTGAGCCGCTCCCGGTAAAAGGCCTCCTGCATGGTGAATCGGGTCCCCAGCAGGGCCACGCGCTGGATACCGGCCTGGTGCAGGGCCTGGCCGACCGCGTCGCCGATATGCAGCAGCGGAATGTTCACCGCCGCCTCGATGGTCGCCGCCACCTTGTGCATGGTGTTGGTCGCCAGCAGCAGTGCGCCGGCCCCGGCCAGCTCCAGGCCACCGGCCGCCGCGGCCAGTTGCTCACCGGCGGTCGCCCAGTCGCCGGCCTTCTGCAACGCGGCAATGCCGGCGAAATCCACCGAGTGCAGCAGCAGTGGCGCGGAATGCAGGCCACCCCGGGCATCGCGCACCCCTTCGTTGAGCAAGCGGTAATAACTCGCCGTCGACTCCCAGCTCATGCCACCCAAAATACCTAAAGGACGCGTCACAGCTTTCACCTTGTAAAATCCAGTTATTGAATGCCCACAGGAATCGAGCGGCAGGCCACGCTTAGGCCATGCCTGGCTCGGCGGCGTGACAGATCGCGTTCAGGTTGATGGTCAGCAACGCGTCCCTTTTCGGCAGGTCCGCCACGCAGATGACCGTGCGGGCGGGCAGATGCCGGGTGAACACTTCGGCATAGGCGCGATTCATCTCGGCAAAATCCTCGACACGCTTGAGGAACACCTGCACATGCAGCACGTGCTCAAACGCCGCGCCGACCGATTCCAGCATCAGCCGCAGGTTCTCCAGGATCTGCCGCGTCTGCGAATAGGCGTCCGGTCCGGCCATGACGCCGCTGGCGCTGTCCACCCCCGGCGTGGCGGACACCCAGATAAAGGGGCCGCTCTTGGCCACGTGGCTGTAAGGGCCGATCGGGGTGAACAGGCTCGGCGGGGTTGAGGTTTCAATGGTCATGAAGCATCCAGGGCGAGGCGATTGAAAAGAGGTTCGAGCCTAGCCCGGCGGCCTTACCGCGCACAGGCACAGTGCGCCAGCAGGACGGCAGTACACCTGCGCGTTCAAATCAAAAAGATATATAAACCTGCTTAAACATTCTTAGACTCTCTATACAAAGGCCACTATCGTGCGCTCCGCGTGGCCTGTTCCAAGGCCGGTACCCTCGCCATCCGCCCAGGCCCGCCGTGCATGAAAATCCGCGATCTCGATTTCAGCCCCAGTCCGATCAACGACGAGCACCAGGCCATGGGCCTGCCGCCGGTCGAGGATTATGTTTCTCACCCCGCCAACCACCCCGTGCTGCGGGTCGCCATGTGGCTGGCCATCTCGATTCTGCTGGGCTTGCTGGCGGTGCTCGGTTGGCGGCTGTTTTTCGGTGACCACGCCAGCAGCGGCCTGGAGATCATCGAGGGCGCCTTGCACAGCCCGCTGTTCTGGAGCGCGGTCGCTGTCGGGTTTTTCGCCCAGGCCATCGACGGCGCGCTGGGCATGGCCTACGGCATCACCGCCACCACCTTCCTGCTGGGCGCCGGTGCCTCGCCTGCGGCGGCCAGCGCCAGCGTGCATATCGCCGAAGTCTTCACCACAGGCCTGTCCGGCATTTCTCATGTCAAGCTGGGCAACGTCAACAAGAACCTGTTCCTGCGCCTGCTGATCCCCGGCATCATCGGCGCGGTGCTCGGCGCGGTGGTGATCACCCAGTTCGACGGCAAGGTGCTCAAGCCGTTTATCTCCGCCTACCTGTTGATCATGGGGCTGTATATCCTCAACAAGGCGTACCGCCACGTGGTGCGCCGCGGTCAGCCCGAGCATATCGCCAAGCTGGCGTTGTTCGGCGGTTTCGTTGACGCTGCCGGGGGGGGCGGTTGGGGCCCGGTGGTCACCACCACCTTGCTGGGCTCGGGCAGCGACCCGCGCACCACCATCGGCTCGGTGAATTTCGCCGAATTCTTCCTGACCATCGCCAGCGCCACCTCCTTTATCCTGCTTGCCGGCCAGCCGAGCACCTGGCTGCTGGTGGCGGGGCTGGTCTTCGGCGGCATGTTCGCCGCCCCCTTCGCCGCCTTGCTCTGCAAAAAACTGCATGCCAAGACGTTGCTGACCATCATCGGCTGCCTGATCACCCTGCTCAGCGCCTACAACCTGTACAGCGCCCTGAGCTGACCCAGCGGCGACCTTCGTGCCCGAACGCGCGGGCATATCCTTAGGCGCAAACGGTTTAACCAACCGCCGGGGCGGACCCACCCGGCGTATTGACCGCCTGGCCGGCAGCCGACATGCTCCGGGCTTTTCCCGCCCCCGAAGGAACGCTCGATGAAACTGGAAACCCTGGCCATACACGCCGGCTACAGCCCCGACCCCACCACCAAGGCGGTGGCTGTACCTATCTACCAGACCAGCTCCTTCGCCTTCGACAGCACCCAGCACGGCGCCGACCTGTTCGACCTGAAGGTCCCGGGCAACATCTACTCGCGGATCATGAACCCGACCAACGATGTGCTCGAGCAGCGCGTCGCGGCCCTGGAAGGCGGCGTCGGCGCCCTGGCCGTCGCCAGCGGCATGGCCGCGATCACCTATGCAATCCAGACCCTGGCGGAAGTCGGCGACAATATCGTCTCGGTGGCCAAGCTCTACGGCGGCAGCTACAACTTGTTCGCCCACACCCTGCCACGCTCGGGCATCCAGGTGCGTTTCGCCGCCCACGACGACGTGGCCGCGCTGGAAGCCCTGATCGATGACCGCACCAAGGCGGTGTTCTGCGAATCCATCGGCAACCCGGCTGGCAATATCGTCGACCTGCAGGCGCTGGCCGAGGCCGCCCATCGCCATGGCGTGCCGCTGATCGTCGACAATACGGTGGCCACCCCGATGCTCTGTCGCCCCTTCGAGCACGGCGCCGATATCGTCGTGCATTCGCTGACCAAGTACATGGGCGGGCATGGCACCAGCATCGGCGGCATAGTGGTCGACTCGGGGACCTTCCCCTGGGCCGAGCACAAGGAACGCTTCCCCTTGCTCAACACTCCCGACCCGTCCTACCACGGCGTGACCTACACCGAGGCCTTCGGCCCCGCCGCCTTTATCGGCCGGTGCCGGGTGGTGCCGTTGCGCAACATGGGCGCCGCGCTGTCGCCGTTCAACGCCTTCCTCATTCTGCAAGGCCTGGAAACCCTGCCACTGCGCATGGAGCGGCACTGCGAGAATGCGCTGAAGGTGGCGCTGTTCCTGCAGAACCACCCGCAGGTGGCCTGGGTGAAATACGCCGGCCTGGCCGATCACCCGGAACACGAGTTGGCGCGCAAGTACTGCGCCGGCAAGCCGGCCTCCATCCTCTCGTTCGGCATCCAGGGCGGCCAGGAGGCCGGCGCGCGTTTTATCGATGCGCTGCAACTGGTGGTACGCCTGGTCAATATTGGCGACGCCAAGTCCCTGGCCTGCCACCCCGCCTCCACCACTCACCGCCAGCTCAACGACGAGGAGCTGGAAAAAGCCGGGGTCCCGCGCGACATGGTGCGCCTGTCGGTGGGCATCGAACACAGCGATGACATCCTCGCCGACCTGGCCCAGGCCCTGGACGCCACCCAGCGCTGATAACGCCGGATCAGGTCACGGCGCGCGCCGTGGCCTCGACGCTCAGGGCGAGATAACGCGCGCTCCCCTTGTTTTGCCGCGTCGGCGTCCCCACCTGCAAGGCAAAGGAGAGCACCGATGACCGACCCGCTGTTGATTCCCTGCCCCGACTGCCAGGGCCTGAACCGTATTCCCGCCGCCCGCCTGGAGGACAGCCCGCGTTGCGGACGCTGCAAGGGCGCGTTGCTGACCGGACAATCCTTCGCCCTGGGCAGCGGCAATTATGCCGCCCAACTCAAGGGCGACCTGCCACTGCTGGTGGACGTCTGGGCCGCCTGGTGTGGGCCCTGCCGCAGCTTCGCGCCGGTCTTCGAGCAGGCCGCCGCGCAACTCCAGGGTCGCTGCCGCCTGGCCAAGCTCGACAGCGAGGCCCATCCGCAATTGTCCGCCCAGCTGAATATCCGCTCCATCCCCAGCCTGATCCTGTTCCAGGGCGGGCGTGAAGTGGCACGTCAGACTGGCGCCCTACCGTTGCCACAGTTGCTGGCCTGGCTACGCAGTCAGGGTATTTGAGCGATTCGGTCAGAGGCGCTGAGCGCGCCGGTCATTGCCCTGGCGCACAGACCCGCTAGGCTGCTGGGATGCCGTACAGGAGTCCAGCATGCCACTGCCCATCGCCCTCGCCCGTCAGCTCACCGAAGAACAGATCGCTTTCGTCAAACGCACCGGCCTCAAGGCCGAGGTGCTGGAGCCGGGGTTCGTGCGCCTGATGATGCCAGCGGCCGGCAATGCCAACCATATCGGCAGCATGTACGCTGGCGCGCTGTTCACCCTGGCCGAGCTGCCAGGCGGCGCGCTGTTTCTCAGCAGCTTCGACCCCAAGCGGTTCTACCCGGTGGTCAAGGAAGTGAACCTGCGCTTTCGTCGCCCGGCCCGCGGCGATATCCGCGTCGAAGCCCGACTGACACCCGAGGAAATCCTGCGCTTGGAACGCCAGGCCGCGACCGAGGGCAAGGCCGAGTACTGCCTGGAATTGCGACTGACCGACGAACAAGGGGAAATGGTTGCCGAAAGCCGGGGTCTTTATCAATTGCGAATGCACTGACGCCTGACCTTGCCCGCAAAGGTTACACCGGCTATTGCATGAGATTCATTTATCGACACGCAGGCGTCGATAGCGCCAGGAAGGTCGCTCACCATGATCAAACATATTCTTATCGCCCACGATCTGCGCAGCACGGCCGATCTGGCCCTGCGCCGCGCCGCGCAGCTGGCCCTGCAACACGGCGCCCGACTGACCCTGCTGCATGTCGCCAACCCGCAGCTGTCGACCCGCGAACTGGAGGTCGTGCAACAAGCGTTGGAGACCAGTCTCAGCCAATACGCACCGCCCGATAGCACCTTGATGCTGCTGCTCGGCCGTCCCGCCGAGGTGGTGCTCGAACAACTGCAGCACCTGGAAGTCGATCTGTTGGTGCTCGGCGCCCAGCGCCAGCGCCACCCGCTGTTTCCCGGCACCACCCTGGACGGCATCGCCCGACATTGCAGCATTCCGCTGCTGCTGGTGACCCACGAGGACGACCGCCCTTACCCCAGCGCGCTGCTGGCCCTGGATTTTTCCATCTGGGCCTGCAACGCGCTGTCCAGTGCCTGTCACTTGCTGCCGCCGAGTGCCGAACTGCACGCGCTGAACGTGTTCCAGCCGGACAAGGGCCACGGCGACCTGGAGAAGGCCCTTTATATTCAGCGCCAACTGATCGGCAAGCTGCTGCACGATGAAACCCAGCAACTGCCCAAGCAGGGCCCGCGGCTGTCCCATGCCGTGTTGCCCGGCAGCATGCCGCAGACCCTGCAGGAACAGATCGAGCAGCGTGCGCCGGCCTTGCTGGTGCTGGGCAATCGCTGCCGCGGTGCCCTGGCCAGCGCCCTGCAGGGCGACCTGGTGCAACACTTTCTACACAAGGCGCCCTGCGACGTGCTGGTAGTGCTTTAGTCGCAGCCGGCCAAGGACTAGCCGTTGCTTTCCAGCAACTGGTGCAGCTCGACGAACTGCTGCGTCAACTTGTGCCGCGGATCCAGGAAGATCAGCGGGGTGCAAGCCTGGTGCGACTCGCGCATCTTCACCGAACTCATCAGGTACACCGGCAACACCGGCATTTGTTCGGCGATCAGCTCGTCGAGCAGCTGCTGCGGCAGACTGGCCCGGGGCTGGAACTGATTGACGACTATGCCCTCGACCAGCAGGTCCTCGTTGTGATCTTCCTTGAGTTCCTCGATCTCGGCCAGCAAGCCGTACAAGGCCTGGCGCGAAAAACTGTCGCAATCGAAGGGGATCAAGCAACGATCGGCGGCGATCAACGCCGATACCGCATAAAAATTAAGGGCAGGCGGCGTGTCCAGGTAAATCCGGTCGTAATCTTCGGCCAGTTCGTCCAGCAGTTTGCGCAGTTTGTTGATCTTGTGCTTGGCCTCCAGCTTGGGCTGCAGGTCGGCCAGCTCTGCGGTGGCAGTCACCACATGCAGGTTGTCGAACGGCGTCTCGTAAATGTCCACCTGGCCTTTTTTGCCGAAGGGACCGGCGCTCAGGGTCTGCTTGAAGAATTCGGCGATGCCCTTGGGAATGTCCGTACCGGTCAGGCCCGTGAGGTACTGGGTCGAGTTGGCCTGCGCATCCAGGTCGATCAACAGGGTCCGCAGGCCCTGAGACGCGCTCACGGCTGCCAGGTTGCAGGCGATACTGGACTTGCCCACACCCCCCTTCTGATTAAATACCACACGTCGCATGTCGCACCTCCCTGAGCCATCGATAGTCCCGGATTCTATGCAAAGCGCGTGACAAGGGCGAGGCCGGCAGTCAAGTTATGACCCCGGGGCAGCTATCAACGCCACCCGCCTGCCGCCGCAGAGGCGCAACCACTATGTCAAACGCTGCACAACTCGGACAGCCTCTGGTCTTGTCGTTGCACGCAATGTTTGCCTGGAAGGGTGCGGGCCGGGATAATGCCAGCCCTTTGCCATGGTGGCCTGCGGGGGTTCGCCCGCTCGCGACAGACCACCGCAGTAGCTGCCCGTCAGGGGCCGGATGAGCTCTTAACGTGATTCACTTCAGTATCGATCAATGGCGGGCCTGGGCACCAGGCATCGACAGCCCGCCCGACTGGCAACGCTGGTGCCGCTCGCCCTGGGCGCCGCCGGTGGACGACAGCCAGCCGGACGTGTCCTTTCTGCCGGCATTGCAGCGTCGACGCCTGAGTCGACTGGCACGGATGGTCTTCAGTGTTGCCTGGCCGCTGGCCGAGGAGCAGGCAGCGATGCCACTGGTGTTCGTCTCGCGCCACGGCGAGACCCCGCGCACGCTTGCCCTGCTTGGCGACCTGGCCCATCACGAGGCGCTGTCGCCGACCCAGTTCAGCCTGTCGGTACATAACGCGATCATCGGCCTGTGGTCCATCCTGCGCGGCGACACCAGTGAAATGACCGCCTTGGCGGGCGAAGGCGATGGCCTCGAGCACGGGCTGCTGGAGGCTTCGCTGCTGCTGGAGGCCGGCGCACCGGCGGTGTTGCTGGTGATCGCCGAGGACTTGCCGCCGGCGCTCTATGCCCCCTGGATCGATGATGTGCCCTTTCCCTATGCGCTGGCACTGCGGCTAACAGCAGGACGGGACTGGCAGCTGACCCTGGGCCAAGCCTCAGGCGTGGCAGCCGCCGCCGAGTGGCCCCATGCCCTGGGTCTGCTGCGCACCCTTACGCTCGAGCAGGATCGCCTGCACCACCAGTGGAAAAACCGTTCATGGACCTGGCAACACAACCGCTAGACCGGCGTGCCAATGCGCCCTACCTCTGGCGGCTGATCGCCACGGGGTTGAGTTTTGCCCTGTTCGGCCTGGGCGGCCTGTGCCTGCGCGTGCTGGTCTTTCCGCTGCTGGGCCTGCTGCCCGGCGACGATCAGGTTCGCCGCACGCGCGCGCGCCGGGTGATTCACCGGCTGTTCTGGTTGTTCGTGCAGTTCATGTACCGCAGCGGCGTACTCACTTACCAGGTCGAGGGTGCCGAGCGCCTCGGCCGCCCAGGGCAGATGGTGATCGCCAACCACCCTTGCCTGATCGACGTGGTGGTACTGATCGCGCAAATTCGCGACGCCAACTGCGTGGTCAAGCAGAGCCTCTGGGACAATCCTTTTATGCACGGACCGGTGCGGGCCGCGCAGTACATCAGCAACAGCGGCAGCATGGACATGCTCGACGAGGCCGCCGCCGCCCTGCAGGCCGGCCAGACCCTGGTGGTGTTTCCCGAAGGCACTCGCACCACGCCGGGGCAGCCACCGGAGTTTCACCGGGGTGCCGCAGCCATCGCCTTGCGCGGCGCGCGCCTGATCACCCCGGTGGTGATCAGCGTCAGCCCCACCACCCTGACCAAGGCCGAGCCCTGGTATCGCATTCCGTCGCGTCGTTTTCACATCCGCCTGCGCGTCGGCGAGGATATCGACCCGCAAACCTTTGCTGCCCTGGGCGCCCCCCCTATTGCCTCGCGTAAACTGAACGACTTTTTGCACCAGCACTTCATAAAGGAGCTCGCCAAAGATGAGCGATCTACAGCTTGAGATCAAAACCCTGATCATCGATGCCCTGGGCCTGGAAGACCTGGGTCCCGACGACATCGATGCCGAGCAAACCTTGTTCGGCGAGGGCCTGGGCCTGGATTCGGTGGATGCCCTGGAGCTCGGGCTGGCGATCCAAAAACGCTTCGGCATCAAGATCGACGCCGATGCCAAGGACACTCGCAAGCACTTCGCCAATGTCAGCAGCCTGGCCGCGTTCGTCCGCGCCCACCAGGTGGCCTGAGGTGAGCATGCAGAACCGTGAAGAGATATTCAGCACCCTGCGCGATGCGCTGGTGGAGCTGTTCGAACTGGACGCCGCGACCATTACCTTGCAGGCCAACCTGTACCAGGACCTGGAGATCGACAGCATCGATGCGGTCGACCTGATCGACCATATCAAGCGCCAGACCGGCAAGAAGATCGCCGCCGAGGAATTCAAGGCCGTGCGCACCGTGGGTGATGTGGTCGAGGCGGTCTTCCGCCTGGTCAACGCGGACCCGGCATGAGTCGACTGATAGGCCTGGGCCTGTTGCTGGCCGGACTGCTCTATCCCTTTGCCGTCTACTACGGCATGCAGCACCTGTCCGCGCGCTTTTTTGCCCTGCTGCTCGGCGGCCTCTGGCTGGCCAGGGCCCTGAGCGCTCCACGCCGGCCCGGCAGCCAATGGATGGCGGGTGCAGCCCTGCTGTTCTGCCTGCTGCTCGGGGTGGCCGACAACCCGGCACTGCTGCGCTGGTACCCGGTGCTGATGAACCTGATGCTGCTCGGCCTGTTCGGCCTCAGCCTGAAGGTCGGCATGCCCCTGGTCGAGCGCCTGGCGCGCCTGCGCGAACCGCAGTTGCCGGACGTCGCCGTGCGTTACACCCGCCGGGTGACCCAGGTCTGGACCGGCTTCTTCCTGATCAACGCCCTGATCGCCACCGCCCTGACCCTCTGGGCGCCGCTGGCCTGGTGGACGCTGTACACCGGGCTGATCGCCTACGGGCTGATGGCCCTGCTGTTCGCCGGCGAATGGCTGATTCGCCAGCGGGTGAGGGCCCACGAATGACGCACACCTGGATCGCCCTGGAACACTTGCTGCTGGAGACACCGGCCAACCGTTGCGTGACCTTCGCCCCCGCGCTGGACCTGGTCGAACTGCGCGAGCAGGCCCTGCGCCTGGCGGGCGGTTTGCAGGCCCGCGGCATCCAGCGCCTGGCGCTGCACCTGGAGGACGCCGGTGAACTGGCCGTCGCCTTGCTCGGCGCCTGGCGGGCCGGGATCTGCGTGCTGTTACCCGGCGATCTGCAAGCCCAGAGCCGGGCCCGCCTGGGTGAGCAGGTCGACCTGTGGCTGACCGACCAGGCCAGCGACACCCGCCTGGCCGACTGCTTCGGCCCGCCCCTGAGCCCCGCCGAGCTGGCGCTCGACCTGCCGCTGCTGAGCCTGTGCACCTCGGGCTCGAGCGGTGCACCGAAGCGTATCGACAAACAGCTGCGCCAGCTGGCCAACGAAGTGCTGACCCTAGAAACCCTCTGGGGCGATGACCTGGGCCCGGCCTGCATGGTCGGCAGCGTCGCCACCCAGCATATCTACGGCCTGCTGTTCCGCGTGCTCTGGCCGCTGTGTGGCGGACGCCCGTTCCTCCGCCGTGCCCTGCCGTTCCCCGAAGACCTGCAACGCGAGAGCCTGGGGCTGCCCGACGCCAACACGACCGATAACGGGCCGCCCGCCCGCCCTTTTGCCTGGGTCGCCAGCCCGGCGCTGCTCAAACGCATGGGCGACAACCTCGACTGGCCGGCCCTGCGCCGGGTGCGCCGGGTCTTTTCCTCCGGCGGCGCGCTACCCGAGGATGCCGCGCAGCAGCTGCAGGCGCGGCTGGGTCAGTGGCCCACGCAAATTTATGGCAGCTCGGAGACCGGCGGCATCGCCTGGCGCCAGGCCGATCCGCTGTGGCAGCCGTTTGCCGGCGTGCAGCTGCAGCAGGATGACCAGGGTGCCCTGCGGGTCGCCTCGCCTTGCCTGCCCGCCGGGCACTGGGAGCAGACCGCCGATGCCGTACGGCTGCAGGCCGATGGCCGCTTCGCCCTGGGCGCGCGGCTGGACCGCATCGTCAAACTGGAGGAAAAACGCATTTCCCTGCCCATGCTCGAACAGGCCCTGGCCGAACATCCCTGGGTCCAGGACAGCCGCCTGGGGGTGGTCCAGGAGCAGCGCGCCTACCTCGGCGCCCTGGTCGCGCTGAAACCGGCCGGCGTGCATGCGTTGCGCAACCAGGGTCGCCGCGCAGTCACCGAACAACTGCGCGAGCACCTCAAGGCCCATTGCGAGGCCCTGGCGCTGCCCCGCCGCTGGCGCCTGGTACGGCAGCTGCCGCTCGATAGCCAGGGCAAATTGACCCAGGCCGCGCTGGAGGCGTTGCTGCACGGGCCGCGACCAAAACAACCGGACGTGCTCGGCCAACAGCAACAGGACGGCCAATGGTCGCTGGAACTGGAGGTCCCCCTGGACCTGGCTCACTTCACCGGCCACTTCCCCAAGACCCCGGTATTACCGGGCGTGGTGCAGGTCGAGTGGGCCCTGCAGCTGGCCCAGCGGCTGATGCCCCTGCCAACGCGCTTCGTCGGCCTGGAAGTGCTGAAGTTCCAGCAGCTGGCCCGCCCGGGTGATCGCCTGCAACTGACCCTGCGCTTCGACGCCGAACGCAGCAAGCTGCATTTCGCCTTCCGCAACGGCGAGGCGCCCTGCTCCTCGGGACGTCTGCTGCTGGCCGAACCCGGAGCCACCCATGAGTGACCGGGAGCCGCACGGCGGCCAGCTGGCGTTTCGGCCCTGCGCGGTGATCCCGGTGTTCAACCACGAGGGCCCCCTGCCCGGCGTGGTGGCGGCCTTGCGCGCGGCCGACCTGCCCTGCGTGCTGGTCGACGACGCTTCCAGCCCCACCTGCGCCGCAGTGCTCGAGATCCAGGCGCAGGCCGAGCAGGTGCATCTGCTGCGCCTGCCGGTCAACCAGGGCAAGGGCGGCGCGGTAATGGCCGGTTTGCGCGAAGCGGGCCGCCTGGGTTTCAGCCACGCCCTGCAAGTGGACGCCGATGGCCAACATGACCTGAGCGTGGTCGCCCAGTTCCTCGACACCGCACGCCGCCACCCCGGGGCCTTGATCTGCGGTTACCCGCTGTATGATGCGTCGGTGCCCAAGGGCCGGCTCTACGCCCGTTACCTGACCCATGTCTGGGTCTGGATCAACAGCCTGTCGCTGCAGATCCGCGACTCCATGTGCGGCTTCCGGGTCTACCCCTTGCCGGCCACACTGGCCTTGCTCGACTCGGCTCGCATCGGCCGGCGCATGGACTTCGATACCGAGATCCTGGTTCGCCTGTCATGGCGCCAGCAGCCCATGCACTGGCTGCCCATCCAGGTGCGCTACCCGCTCGACGGCCTGTCGCATTTTCGCCTGTGGCACGACAACTGGCTGATCAGCCAAATGCACACCCGCTTGTTCTTCGGCATGCTGGTGCGCGCGCCAGCGATCCTCTGGCACCGGTGGCGCCGATGAACAGCGGGCACTGGGCCGGCTACCAGGAGCGTGGCAGCTTCCAGCTGATGCGCCTGACCGCGGCGGCCGTGCGCCTGCTGGGGCGACGCCCCCTGGCCCCTCTGCTGTACGGCATCGTACTGTATTTCTTTCTCTTCGGTCGACGCGCCCGGCGCAGCGCCTGGGACTACCAGCGGCACCTGGCCACCTGGAGCGGGCGCGAGGACCTGCGGCCCAGCCGCCGCTCGGTGTTCCGCCAGTTTATGGCGTTCGCCGACGCCCTGCTGGACAAGCTCGACGTCTGGCGCGGGCACCTCGACCTGGCACGCATCGACGTGGTCGACCCGGCCAACCTGCACGGTGAGATGCGCAGCGGTCGCGGTCAGTTGCTGGTCGGCGCACACCTGGGCAACCTCGAGGTCTGCCGCGCCCTCGGCGAGCTGGGGCAGCGGGTCAAGATGAACGTGCTGGTGCACACCAAACACGCCGAACACTTCAATCGCCTGCTGGGTGAAGCCGGCGCGCACAACCTGCGTCTGGTCCAGGTCAGCGAGCTGGATCCGGCGATCATGCTGCAGCTCAGCCAGCGCCTGGAACAGGGCGAGTGGCTGGCCATCGCCGGCGACCGCATTCCCTTGCACGGTGGTCGCACCGTCGAAGTCGACTTCCTCGGCCAACCCGCGCACCTGCCACAAGGCCCCTGGCTGCTCGCCGGGTTGCTGCAATGCCCGGTCAGCCTGCTGTTCTGCCTGAAGCAGGCGAACGGCAACTACCGCATCGACCTGGAACCCTTCGCCCCCTCCATTGCCTGGCGCCGGCCACAGCGCGAGCAGGTGATCCGTGCCTGCGCCCAGCGTTATGCCGAGCGCCTGGGTCATTACTGCCTGCAGGCCCCCCTGCAGTGGTTCAATTTCTATCCTTTCTGGAACAGCCATGACGACACACCCGCAGTCTGAGCCCGTCGTGTTCGGCGAACGCCCCTTGTCCATCGAACAGGTGGTGAGCCTCGCCCACCGGTCGGCCGCCAGCCAGCTGCAGGGCGATACGGTCTTTCGCAGCCGCATCGCCAAGGGCGCGCAGTTCCTCGACTCGCTGCTCGACAAGGAAGGCGTGATCTACGGCGTGACCACCGGTTACGGTGACTCCTGCGTGGTCGCC
Source organism: Pseudomonas sp. (assembly GCF_040514055.1). Classification (GTDB taxonomy): domain Bacteria; phylum Pseudomonadota; class Gammaproteobacteria; order Pseudomonadales; family Pseudomonadaceae; genus Aquipseudomonas. Next base: position 90,595 of record NZ_JBEVDL010000094.1, on the reverse strand, counting down.
GTGCCCCTGGAGCAGGTCGAGGCGCTGCCGCGGCATCTGTTCACTTTCCACGGCTGCGGACTGGGCAAGATGCTCGATCCGGCCGCCACCCGCGCGGTGCTGGCGGCGCGCCTGCAGTCGCTGTGCCAAGGCGTATCCGGGGTGCGCATCGAGTTGCTGGAACGCCTGCAGGCCTTTCTCGACCTGGACATCCTGCCGCTGATCCCGGAGGAAGGCTCGGTGGGCGCCAGCGGCGACCTGACCCCGCTGTCCTATGTGGCGGCCACCCTGGCTGGCGAGCGTGACGTGCTCTGGCGCGGTGAGCCTTGCAGTGCCGCCGCGGTGCACCAGGCCCTGGGCTGGACGCCGCTGACCCTGCGGCCCAAGGAAGCCCTGGCGCTGATGAACGGCACCGCGGTGATGACCGGCCTGGCCTGCCTGGCCTACTCGCGGGCCGATTACCTGCTGCAACTGGCGACCCGCGTCACCGCGCTGAACGTGGTGGCGCTGCAGGGCAATCCGGAGCACTTCGACGAGCGCCTGTTCGCCGCCAAGCCCCACCCGGGGCAGGTGCAGGTCGCCGCCTGGCTGCGCCAGGACCTGGCCATCGACGCGCCGACCGCGCCGTTGCACCGCCTGCAGGACCGCTACTCGCTGCGCTGCGCGCCCCATGTGCTGGGCGTGCTGGCCGACAGCCTGGGCTGGTTGCGGCAGTTCATCGAAATCGAGCTGAACAGCGCCAACGACAATCCGATCATCGACGCCGAAGCCGAGCGGGTGCTGCACGGCGGGCATTTCTATGGCGGCCATATCGCCTGCGCCATGGACAGCCTGAAGACCCTGGTGGCCAACGTCGCCGACCTGCTCGACCGCCAGCTCGCCCTGCTGGTGGACGTGCGCTACAACCATGGCCTGCCGAGCAACCTGTCGGGTGCGCCGGCCGCCACCGCGATGATCAACCATGGCTTCAAGGCGGTGCAGATCGGCACCAGCGCCTGGACCGCCGAAGCGTTGAAAAACACCATGCCGGCCAGCGTCTTCTCGCGGTCCACCGAATGCCACAACCAGGACAAGGTGAGCATGGGCACCATCGCCGCGCGCGACGCCCTGCGGGTGCTGGAGCTGACCGAACAGGTGCTCGCGGCCAGCCTCATCGCCGCCCAGCAAGGCGTCTGGTTGCGTGGCCGGGAAGCCGAGGCACGCCCACTGCCGCCAGCCCTGGCGGCCATGCACCGGCAACTGGCCGAAGACTTCGCGCCGGTGATCGAGGACCGCGCCCTGGACCGCGAACTGCGCCTGTGCCTGGAACGCATCCGCAGCCAGCACTGGTCGCTGTATGCGTAATTTCAATCCGCACGGGGGTCCGACGGCCTCTGCCCTGCACGGAGTCCACGGCCATGCGTAGCACCGGGGTGTTGCACGTCGACAGCGAAATCGTCGTGCCGTTTTTCGACGTCGACATGCTGGAGATCGTCTGGCACGGGCACTACGTCAAGTACCTGGAGGTGGCCCGCTGCGCCCTGCTGGACAAGCTCCAGCACAACTACCTGCAGATGCGCGCCAGTGGCTACGCCTGGCCGGTGATCGACCTGCAGCTGCGCTATATCCGTGGCGCCACGTTCGGCCAGCGGATCATCGTCCGCGCCGACCTGGTGGAATGGGAAAACCGCCTGAAGATCAACTACCTGATCAGCGACGCCGTCACCGGCGAGCGCATGACCCGTGGCAGCAGCGTGCAGGTCGCGGTCGAGATCGCCACCCGCGAAATGCAACTGGCCTCGCCGCGGGTGTTTGTCGACGCCGTGCAGCAGGCGCTGGCGTGATCCGCACGGCGCGGCGACTGGGCGTCCGGCTGCTGCTGCTCAGCCTGCTGGGCAGCGGCGGCGCCTGGGCATTCGACTTGCCAGCGCTGAGCGCCCAGCTGGGCCAGGCCAAGGTGGTGCGCGGCGAATTCACCCAGGAGAAATTCCTCCGGGCCCTGCCCCAGCCCTTGACCAGCCACGGCCGTTTTGTGATGGCCCAGCAGCAGGGGCTGCTCTGGCTGCTGCAGCGCCCGCTGCAGCAGGACTACCGCATCGATGCCCGCGGTATTGCTCGGCGCACCGACGGTGGCTGGCAAGCGGTGGCGCAGCAAGGCGCCAGCGCCCAGCAGAACCGGCTGTTCCTGGCCGTGCTGCAGGGCGACAGCAGCGGCCTGCAACGGGATTTCGAGCTGAGCCTCAGCGGCTCGGCGCAGGCCTGGCAGCTGCGCCTGGTGCCGCGCTCGAGCCTGCTCAAGCAGATTTTCAACGCCATCCAGATCCAGGGCGGCGCCCTGGTGCAACGCATCGAGCTGCTGGAAACCCAGGGCGACCGCAGTGTCCTGACCCTGCTGAACAACAGCGCGGCGGATGTGCTGGACCCGACGGAGCGCCAGGCCTTTGAATAAGGACGCCGGCAGCCCGGGGCACTGGGCGGCATTTCAGCGCTGGGCGCCACGCGCCTTTGTGCTGCTGTTGCTGGCGGTGCTGGCGCTCGGCGCCTGGCAATGGCGCCTGGGGCCGCCGGTGACCGCCAACCTGCTGGCACTGGTGCCCGACAGCGCCGCCGATGCGCTTACCCTGGCCGCCGAGCGGCGCATGCAGGAGCCACTGAACCGCGACCTGGTGCTGCTGATCCAGCACCCCGATCAGGAGCAGGCCGGGGCGCTGGTCAATGCGATTGGCGCCGAGCTGCAAGCCAGTGGGCTGTTCGAACGGGTGCAATGGAGCCTGCAGGCCGACCTGCCAGCCCTGCGCCAGCAGGTGCTGCAGGGCCGCCTGGGCATGCTCGGCGCCCTCGACCGGCAGCGCTTGATCGATCAGCCCGCGGCCTTTGTCGAGCAACGGGTTCAGGCCCTCTATGCGCCCTTCGACGGCATCGGCCTGCTGCCCCCCGACCAGGACTGGCTGGGCCTCGGCCAGGCGATCCAGCGCAACCTGCCGCGCAGCGGCAATGTGCAGGCCGGCCTGGACGGCAGCCTGCTGGCCCAGGACCAGGGGCAAAGCTGGCAGGTGCTGCGCGCGCGCACCCGCGATGACGCCTTCGACAGCCAGCTGCCGCTGCAGGTGGCCGACCAGGTGGACGCCGCCCGGGCACGCGCGCAGGCCGCGCACGGCCAGTTGCTGGCCACCAGCGGTTTGCTCTATGCCGCCCACGGCCAGCGCCAGGCCCGCCAGGAAATCAGTTGGATAGGCGGAATCTCGACGGTCGCGACCCTGTTGCTGATGCTGTTGATGTTTCGCCGCGTGCGGGTACTCAGCGCCTTTCTGCCCGCCGCGTTCGGGGTGGTCACCGGCGTGGTGGCCTGCGTCGCGGTCTTTGGCCAGATCCATGTGCTGACCCTGGTGCTGGGCGCCAGCCTGATCGGCGTGGCCATCGACTACCCGCTGCACCTGTTGTCCAAGAGCTGGAGCCTGCAGCCCTGGCACAGCTGGCAGGCGCTGCGCGCCACGCTGCCGGGCCTGAGCCTGGGCCTGGCGACCAACTGCCTGGGCTACCTGGCGCTGGCCTTTACGCCGTTCCCGGCGCTGGCCCAGGTGGCGGTGTTTTCCGCCGCCGGCCTGCTCGGCTGCTACCTGGGTACGGTGTGCCTGCTGCCGGTCCTGCTCGGGCGGGCGCCGCTACGCCCCTGGGCAGCGCCCCTGGGCCTGGCGCGGCGCCTGCTGGCCTGGCGCGAGGCACTGCTGCGGCGGGTGGGCAGCCCGCTATTACTCGTGGTGCTGCTGCTGTTCTGCGCCGGCGGGGTCAGCCAGCTGGAACGCCACGATGACCTGCGCCAGTGGATCAGCAGCCCGCCCCAGTTGCTCGAAGAGGCCCAGGCCATCAGCCGCATCAGCGGCTTCCAGCCCACCAGCCAGTTTTACCTGGTGCGCGCCAGCGACCAGACGCAGTTGCTGCAACGCCAGGCGGCGCTGGCACGGCGCCTGGACGGCCTGGTCCAGCAAGGCGCACTGGGCGGCTACCTGGCGCTGAGCCAGCTGCTGGCCCCCGTGGCCGAACAACAGCGGTTGCGCCAGGCGCTAAGCCACCTGCCAGCCCACGCCCAACCGCTCCATGCGCTGGGGGTGACCCCGGCGGCGCTGGCGGCGGAAATCCAGGCCCTGCAAGCCCTGCCCGACCTCGACCTGCAGCAGGCCCTGGCCGGCCCCCTGGGCGAGCCGTGGCGGCCGCTCTGGCTGGGCGCCGATGCCGACGGCGTGACCGGCCTGGTCAGCCTGCAGGGCTTGCGCGACCCCAGCGTGCTGGCCGCCCAGGCCCAGGGCCTGGACGGCGTGCGGCTGGTCGACCGCCTCGGTGAATTGAACCGGCTATTTGTCGCCACCCAGCTGAGCGCCGCCGAATTGAAGCTGCTGTCGTGCCTGCTGATCCTCGGCCTGCTGTGCCTGCCGTTCGGCCTCGGCGGCGCGCTGCGTACTCTCGGCGTATCCCTGTTACCGGCGCTGGCGGCGTTGGCGAGCCTGGGCTGGCTGGGCCAACCGCTGACCCTGTTCAGCCTGTTCGGCCTGTTGCTGGTCACCGCCATCGGCGTCGATTATTCGATCATCATGCGCGAACGGGTTGGTGGCGCGGCCACCAGCCTGCTAGGTACCCTGCTGGCCGCGCTGACCACCTGGCTGGCGTTCGGCCTGCTGGCCTTGTCGAGCACGCCGGCGGTGAGCAACTTCGGCCTGGCCGTGGGCCTGGGCCTGGTGTTCAGCTTTCTGCTGGCGCCCTGGGCGGCCAGCGAAACGGCGCCGGCACCTCTTGTGGAGATCGAACGATGAGCATCGCGCTGTTCTGGGCGCTGACCTGGCTGTTGTTCAACCTGGCCAGCCATTTCGGCCGCCGACTGCGCCTGGTGCCCATCGTCAGCCAACTGTTATTTGCCAGCTTTGGCTTGCCGCTGCTGCTGTTGTACGGCATCGAGCCCGTGGCGGGCTTGAACGCCCAGGCCTTGTTGGCCCCTGCCGCGATCGGCTGGTTGTATGGCCTGAGCTTCGCCCTGCTGCTGGGCTGGATCCTCAGCGATGTGATCGACCTGGAACTGGACCTGCAGAGCGTGAAGATCGCCCTGCCGAGCTTCCTCGTACCCTTCGGCTGCGGCCTGGCCTGCGCGCTCTGGCTGCTGCCGCCGCAACCCTGGCTCAGCTCGGTGGCCATCGGCCTGCTGTTTTCCATCACGGCGATCCCGGTGCTCTACCTCTACCTGCAGAACATCGGCTACCCGGCGGCGGCCACCCGCCGCCTGCTGCACGCGGCGATCCTGATGGACCTGCTGTGCTGGAGCCTGTTCGCCCTGGCCCAGGGCAGCACCCAACTGGACCGCCTGCTCTGGCCGCTGCTCGGGGCCGTGTTGCCGCTGCTGTTGCGGGCCCTGGGCCTGCGCCACGGGCTGGCCTACAGCCTGCCGTTCTTCGCGCTGATGGTGCTGCTGCAACACTTCAAGCTCAACGCGCTGATCTTCGGCATCGGCTATATGCTGTGCCTGGCCTGGCTCAAGCTACCCTTCCGGCTGCCGCTGCCTGAGGCGCTCTGGCAACGCCTGCTCAACGGCCTGGCGATTCCGCTGATCCTGACCTGCGGCGTGTTGCAGGTGAACTTTCACACGGCCTGGCGCGATTATTCCTGGCTCTACCTCGGCACCTTGCTGGTGCTACCCGTGCTGAGCAAGCTGGCCGGCAACTGGCTCGGGCTGAGCTGGGCCGATCCCCAGGCCAGGCCGGCGCAGAAGTGGCGGGAAAGCCTGTTGCTGAATATCCGCGGCCTGACTGAAATCGTCTTTCTCAACCTGCTGCTGCAACAGCAGTTGATCGACCCCCTGGTGTATTTCAGTCTGCTGCTGATGAGCCTGTTTTCCACCCTGCTACCGGCCCTGCTCGGCATTCGCCAGGCCCCTGTCCCCCCTGAACCCCCAAGGAGCGTCCATGCTGTCCGCTAACCTGCCCACCCCCGAACAGCGTACCGTCGTGGTGATCGGCGCCGGTCCGGCCGGCGCCATCGCCGCCACCCTGCTCAAACGCCGCGGCCACGATGTGCTGGTACTCGAGCGTCAGCGCTTTCCGCGCTTTTCCATCGGTGAAAGCCTGCTCTCGCATTGCCTGGACTTCGTCGAGGAAGCCGGCATGCTCGAAGCCGTGCAGGCCGCCGGTTTTCAGCCGAAGAACGGCGCGGCGTTCGCCTGGGGCGAGCGCTACACCGATTTCGACTTCCGCGACAAATTCACCGAGGGCCATGGTTGGACGTTCCAGGTGCAGCGGGCCGACTTCGACAAGCTGCTGGCTGACCAGGCCGCGCTGCAGGGTGTGGAGATCCGCTACGAGGAGGAGATAGTCGCCGCCGACTTCAGCTCCGCGCAGCCCGCCTTGAGCGTGCGCCGCAGCGACGGCAGCCAGTATCAGGTGCAGTGCCGCTTCGTGCTCGATGCCAGCGGCTACGGCCGGGTGTTGCCGCGCCTGCTCGACCTGGAAGCACCGTCGAATTTCCCGGTGCGCCAGGCGCTGTTCACCCATGTCGAGGACCGCATCCAGGACCCGGCATTCGACCGCGACAAGATCCTTATCACCACCCACCCCGATCTGCGCGACGTCTGGTTCTGGACTATCCCGTTCAGCCAGGGCCGCTGCTCCCTGGGCGTGGTGGCCGATGCCACCCGCTACCAGGGCCGCCCCGCCGACCTGGACGCCTGCCTGCGCCAGTTTATCGAGGAGACGCCCAACCTTACGCGCCTGTTCCAGCACGCGCAGTGGGACACGCCGGTGCGCAGCCTGGGCGGCTATTCGGCCAACGTCAAAAGCCTGCACGGACCGGGATTCGCCCTGTTGGGCAACGCCGCGGAATTTCTCGACCCGGTGTTCTCCTCCGGCGTGACCATTGCCATGCGCTCGGCGAGCATGGCCGCCGGCCTGCTGCACCGCGAGCTGCAGGGCGAGGCGGTGGACTGGCAGGCCGAGTTCGCCGTGCCGCTCAAACGCGGGGTCGATACATTCCGCGCCTACGTCGAGGGTTGGTACGATGGCAGCTTCCAGGACGTGATCTACCACCAGGGCAGCTCCCCGGACATCCGCCGCATGATCAGCTCGATCCTCGCCGGTTATGCCTGGGACACGCGCAACCCGTACGTGGCCGAACCCCAACGGCGCCTGCGGGTGCTGGCCGAACTCTGCGCTACGGCGTGAACAGGACCCCCATGACCGCCCATTCGTCTCCCGTTGCCCGTCACTATGTCGAAGAGACCCGCTTCGGCTTCTGGTTCCTGCAGAGCCACGTCTGGCAACACCATGTGCTGCGGGTGGCGATCGCCGACCTGCGCGAGCTGATCGACCAGCCGCTGCCGGCCGCTGCCGTGCTGCTGGATGCCGGCTGTGGCCAGGGCCGCTCGTTCCGGCTGTTGCAGCAGGCCTTTGCGCCGGCGCGCCTGATCGGCCTGGACGCCGACCCCCATAGCCTGGCCATGAGCCAGGCCGAGGCCGACCGCCAGGGTCTGAAGGTCGAACTGCTGGCCAGCGACTGCGCGGCCATCGGCCTGCCGGACGCCAGCGTGGATATCCTGTTCTGCCACCAGACCTTTCATCACCTGGTGGAGCAGGAGCAGGCCCTGGCTGAATTCTGGCGCGTGCTCAAACCCGGGGGCTGGCTGCTGTTCGCCGAGTCGACCAAGGCCTATATCGACACCTGGGTGATTCGCTGGCTGTTCCGCCACCCCATGCACGTGCAGAAAAGCGCGGCGCAGTACCTGGACATGCTGCGCGAGCAGGGTTTCCAGTTTGGCGAAGCGAACCTCTCCTTTCCCTACCTGTGGTGGAGCCGCTCCACGGATTTCGGCCTACTGGAGCGCTGTGGCCTGCAAAAACCCAAGCCCCGCGGCCAGCGCGAGGAAACCCTGGTCAATGCCGCGGTGCGCAAACCCCTGGAGCCGCTCAGTTGAATCCGGCGCGGATAGGCGCCTGGGCACGGTTGCTGCTGATCGCCCTGCTGCTCGGCGGCTGCGCCAGCCCGGCGCCGCTGCCGGCGCAGTCACCGGCGCTGGCGCTGCCCCTGCAGCTGCATGTGCAGCGCCAGCAGGCGGCCGACAACCTGGATTGGCTGCTGGTGATCCAGGCCGAACCGGATGGCCTGCGCTGGTCCTTGCTCGACCCCCTGGGCGTGCCACTGGCCCGTCAACGCCTGGTCGATGGCCAGTGGCAGAACGACGGCCTGCTGCCACCCAACCCCGAAGCCCGTGAGCTGTTCGCCGCCTTACTGTTCGCCCTCAGCCCGGGCGCCGAACTGGCCCGGGCCTACCCCGGCCTCGACTGGCAGACCGACGACCAGCAGCGCAGCCTGCGCCAGGGCGACCGGCACTGGCAGGTACACTACCGGCAGGCATTGCGCTTCGAACTGCTGACCCAAGGCGAGCTGCGCTACAGCGTCGCGCCGCTGGTCCAGGAGAGCCGCCCATGACCGTCTACCTCAACGCCCTGGGCCTGGTCTGCGCCCTGGGTCGTGGCCAGGCGGCCGTCGCCGAGGCCTTGTTCGCCGGCACCGGCAGCAGCCTGCGCGCAGTGCACGACAGCATTCCGGGGCGCAGCCTGCTGGTCGGCGCGGTGCAGGATCCCTTGCCCGAGCTGCCGACGTCCTGGGGCCACAACGTCACGCGCAACAACCGGCTGCTGCTGGCCGCGGCGCTGGACATTGCCGAGCCCGTGCAACAGGCCATCCTGCGTTTTGGCGCGGCGCGCATCGGCGTGGTCTTGGGCACCAGCACCTCGGGCATCGCCGAAGCCAGCCAGGGCATCGCGCAGTTCCTGCACCAGGGCCAGTTGCCCGCCGACTACAGCTACCGGCAGCAGGAACTGGTGGCGCCGGCGCGCTTTCTCAGCGAATGGTTCGACCTCGCGGGCCCCAGTTACGCCATCTCCACCGCCTGTACGTCCAGTGCCCGGGCCTTGCTCAGCGCCCGGCGCCTGCTCGAGCAAGGCCTCTGCGATGCTGTGCTGTGCGGCGGCGTGGACAGCCTCTGCAACCTGACCCTGAACGGCTTCGCCGCCCTCGAGGCGGTGGCCAGCGAGCGCTGCAACCCCTTTTCACGCAACCGCCAGGGCATCAATATCGGCGAAGCCGCCGCGCTGTTTTTGCTGACGCGCGAGCCAACGCCCGGCCGACGTCCGATCGCCCTGCTGGGCGCCGGGGCCAGCTCCGATGCGCACCATATTTCCGCACCCGACCCCCAGGGATTGGGCGCCCAGGCGGCGATGCGCGCAGCCCTGGCCGATGCCGGCCTCGGCCCCGAGCAAATCGACTACCTGAACCTGCATGGCACCGCCACCCTGCACAACGACAGCATGGAGAGCCTTGCCGTGCAGGCCGTGTTCCCGCACCCGCTGCCCTGCTCCTCGAGCAAGCCCATGACCGGCCATACCCTCGGCGCCGCCGGGGCGCTGGAGGCGGCCTTCTGCTGGCTGAGCCTGAACGATTCCCTGGGTCGCGTGCCGCCACACCTCTGGGACGGCCAGAGCGACCCGCTGTGCGCGCCCCTGGACCTGGTCGAGACGGGTCGCCGGCTGCCGGCCGCACGGCACCTGATGAGCAACTCCTTCGCCTTCGGTGGCAGCAACGTCAGCCTGATTCTCGGTGTCCCTGCCGATCCGGAGGTGGCCCATGGTTGAATGGCCGATCGCCGAACTGCTGCCCCATGCCGGTGACATGATCTTGATCGACCGCGTGGTCGACTTCGGCCCGGAGCATGTACACACCCAGCTGCGCGTGCGTCCGGACGGCCTGTTCAGCCTGCCCGACGGCAGCCTGCCAGCCTGGGTCGGCGTCGAGTTGATGGCCCAAAGCGTGGCCGCTTATGCCGGTTGCCAATCGCGCCTGCTCAGCGAACCGGTACAACTGGGTTTCCTGCTCGGCACCCGCAGTTTTCAGTGCAACGTCGAGGCGTTTGCGGCCGGCATCGACCTGGATATCCACGCGCTGCGTTCGCTGCAGGACGACAACGGCATGGGCGTCTTCGAGTGCCGGATCAGCGGGCCTGGCGTTCTCGCCGAGGCACGCCTGAGCGTCTTCCGCCCGCCCCAGGTGGCCAGCTATCTGCAGGAACCTGGCCATGACTGAGACCTGCCCCGTTTTCGAGGCCTCCGGCGACCGGCTGCGGCCGGGCCTTCACTTATCAGTACAACGAGCACACCCATGAGCGAAACCATCCTGGTCACCGGTTCCAGCCGCGGTATCGGCCGCGCCATCGCCCTGCGCCTGGCGCGGGCCGGCTATGACCTGGTGCTGCACTGCCGCAGCGGCCGTACCGAAGCCGAAGCCGTGGCCGAGGAAATCGCCGCCCTGGGTCGCCAGGCGCGGATCCTGCAATTCGACGTGGCGGACCGCGGCGCCTGCCGGACCCAGCTGGAAGCCGACGTCGAGGCCCATGGCGCTTACTACGGCGTGGTCTGCAACGCCGGGCTGACCCGCGACGGCGCCTTTCCCGCGCTCAGCGAGGAGGATTGGGACTTGGTCATGCGCACTAACCTGGACGGCTTCTACAATGTCCTGCAACCGCTGTGCATGCCGATGATCCGCCGTCGCCAGCCGGGCCGCATCGTTTGCATCACCTCGGTGTCGGGGCTGATCGGCAACCGCGGGCAGGTCAACTACAGCGCCTCCAAGGCCGGCGTTATCGGTGCCGCCAAGGCCCTGGCGATCGAGCTGGGCAAGCGCAAGATCACCGTCAACTGCGTGGCTCCGGGGCTGATCGATACCGCCATGCTGGACGAAAACGTGCCTGTCGAGGAGTTGCTGAAGATGATCCCGGCACAGCGCATGGGCACCCCCGAAGAGGTCGCCGGTGCGGTGAATTTCCTGATGTCGAGCGAGGCGGCCTATATCACCCGCCAGGTGCTCGCGGTGAACGGCGGCCTGTGCTGATGAAACGCGTAGTGGTGACCGGCATGTCCGGCGTGACGTCCCTGGGCAGCGACTGGACCAGCATCGAAGCCAACTTCCTGGCCAACCGCAGTGGCATCCGCCGCATGCACGAGTGGGACCGTTTCACCGAGTTGAACACCCGACTGGGCGGGCCGATCGATGACTTCGCCGTGCCCAAGCATTGGAGCCGCAAGCAGCTGCGCAGCATGGGCCGGGTCTCGCGCCTGGTGGTCAAGGCCGCCGAGCAGGCGCTGGAGCATGCCGGCCTGCTGCACGACCCGAGCATCCGCGATGGGCGCATGGGTGTGGCCTGCGGCTCCTCCACCGGCAGCACCGAGGAGGTCAAGGCCTTTGGCAATATGCTGCTCAACTCGGTGGCCGACGGGCTCAATGCCAACTCCTATATCCGCATGATGCCGCACACCACCGCGGCCAACCTGAGCATCTTCTTTGGCCTCAAGGGCCGCCTGATACCGACTTCCAGCGCCTGCACCAGTGGCAGCCAGGGCATCGGCTACGCCTACGAGGCGATCAAGTTCGGCCGCCTGCCGCTGATGCTGGCCGGCGGTGCCGAGGAGCTCTGTCCGACCGAGGCGATGGTCTTTGACGCCCTCTATGCCACCAGCCTGAAGAACGATGCGCCGCACAGCTCGCCACGCCCCTACGACAGCGAGCGCGACGGCCTGGTGATCGGCGAGGGCGCCGGCATCCTGGTGCTCGAGGAGCTCGAGCATGCCCTCGCCCGCGGCGCCACCATCCTGGCCGAGCTGGTGGGATTCGGCAGCAATGCCGATGGCCAGCACGCCACCAAACCCGAGCTATTGACCATGCGCCGGGCCATGGAACTAGCCCTCGAGGATGCCGGGCTGGAAGCCGCGGCCATCGGCTACGTGAATGGCCACGGTACCGCCACCGACCAGGGCGATATCGCCGAGACCCTGGCCACCCATAGCCTGTTCGGCGCGCGCATGCCGATCAGCTCGCAGAAGAGTTTCCTCGGACATACCCTGGGTGCCTGCGGTGCATTGGAGTCCTGGTTCTGCATCGAGATGCTCAACAGCGACCGTTATATCCACACGCTCAACCTGGACAGCATCGACCCCCGCTGCGGTGAGCTGGACTACCTCTGTGGCGAACCGCGGCAGATGAGCCATGAGTATGTAATGAACAACAATTTCGCCTTTGGCGGGGTCAACACCTCGCTGATTTTCCGGCGTTGGCGTTGAGCGGGAAAACGTCGGCGCCGCATCTGCATCCATGCAACAACAACGTCCGCAAAGGAGAGTGACCATGCAAGTGAAGAACTGGACCATCGGCGCGCTATTGCTCTGCAGCTTGCCCGGCGTCAGCCAGGCCCGCGACACCACCCACTACCTGCTGTTCGAGGCAGTGGTCGCCGAGGCCACCCAGGCCGGGCGCCTGGACGGCACGGTAAAATTCTACCTGGCCGGCAACAAACCCGCGGGCAAGGTCAGCGTGATCAACCCGAGCATCACCACCAGTCAGAAGACCAATGCCTTCAACAAGAGCGATGAGGGCGCTTGCAGCTGGGCCCTGCAGTCGGCGCTGATCAAGCTGCAGAACGCCGCCAAGGCCGCAGGCGCCAATGCCGTGACCGAGATCGTCAGCAACTACCAGAACAAAGAATACCGCGACCCGACGAAGTACGAATGCCATGCCGGCGCGATCATGGCCGGGGTAGCGCTCAAGGCACAGCTGGCTGCGGTCAAGTAAGTCGCGCGGGTCTGAATTCCCTGGCTGGGGTTATTAGCTGGCCGGGGAACGAAGGCTTTAAAGCCTGTAGGGTGGGCCGGGGCGCGTAGGTGCAGCGCAGCGATATCCGTGCCACACCCAACCCCATCCACGGAGCCGCTGATCACTCGCCATTGATGGGTATCGCTGCGCTCAACGGCATCCTACGCGGCCCTGATGGCCTCGGTACGGCTTGCCGGGCGGCACCGCCCCCCCGGGGGCGGTGATCGATCGGCCAGCATGGGTATCGCTGCGCTCAACGCCATCCTACGCGGCCGCGAGGGGCGCGATCAGCTGGTGTGGTAGGGCGCCGAAAGCTCGTGCACCGCTTCGAGGAAGGCACCGGCGTGGGCCGGATCGACCTCCGGGGTAATGCCATGGCCGAGGTTGAACACATGCCCCGAGCCCTGGCCGTAGCTGGCCAGGATACGGCCCACTTCGGCGCGGATGGCCGCCGGCTGCGCATAGAGCACGGTGGGGTCCATATTGCCCTGCAACGCCACCTGCTGGCCGACGCGACGACGGGCCTCGCCCAGGTCGCAGGTCCAATCCAGCCCCAGTGCATCGGCACCGCTGGCGGCGATCGACTCCAGCCACAGGCCGCCGTTCTTGGTGAACAGGATCACCGGCACCTGACGGCCGTCGTGCTCGCGAATCAGGCCGGCGACGATCTTTTGCATATAGGCCAGGGAGAATTCCTGGTAGGCCGCCGCCGACAGGTTGCCGCCCCAGGTATCGAAGATCTGCACCGCCTGGGCACCGGCGCGGATCTGGCCGTTGAGGTAGGCGGTGACCGATTGCGCCAACTTGTCCAGCAGCAGGTGCATGGCGGCCGGGTTGTCATAGAGCAGCGCCTTGGACTTGCGGAAATCCTTGGATGAACCCCCTTCGACCATATAGGTGGCCAGGGTCCAGGGACTGCCGGAAAAACCGATCAGCGGCACCCGGCCATCGAGCGCCGAGCGAATGGTACGCACCGCGTCCATCACATAGCCCAGGTCAGCTTCCGGGTCCGGGATCGGCAAGGCTTCGATATCCGCCAGGCTGCTGATCACCTTCTTGAAGCGCGGCCCCTCGCCGGTCTCGAAATACAGCCCCTGGCCCATGGCGTCGGGGATGGTCAGGATATCGGAGAACAGGATGGCCGCGTCCAGCTGCGGGTAACGGTCCAGCGGCTGCAGCGTGACCTCGCAGGCGAACTGCGGGTTCTGCATCAGCGCCATAAAGTCGCCGGCCTTCGCGCGGCTGGCGCGGTACTCCGGCAAGTAGCGGCCGGCCTGGCGCATCATCCACACCGGGGTCATGTCCACCGGCTGTTTGAGCAGGGCACGCAGGAAACGGTCGTTTTTCAGGGGGGTCATGGCAGTACCTGAGAAAAGGGCAGCGGCAAAAAGTGCGCGCATTGTCGCAAAGCACAAAACAAAAGGCACGGCGAGTGCCGTGCCTTTTGTCCATCAGGTTGACCCAAATCAGCCGGCAGGATGGGTTAGCCGAAGGCGTAACCCATCACCACGGCCCATGGGTATCGCTACGCTCAACCCATCCTACGCGAGCTGGGTCAGACCTGGAGGTAATCCAGAATCCCTTCGGCAGCCTGCCGCCCCTCGAAAATCGCCGTCACCACCAGATCGGAACCGCGCACCATGTCGCCACCGGCGAAGATCTTCGGGTTGCTGGTCTGGTGCTTGAACTGCGACTGTTCGGGAGCGACCACCCGGCCCTGGCTGTCGATCTGGATACCGTACTGCTCGAACCAGGGCGCCGGGCTGGGGCGGAAGCCGAAGGCGATGACCACGGCATCGGCCGGGATGATCTCTTCGGAACCGGGGATTGGCTCAGGGCTGCGACGACCACGGGCATCCGGTTCACCGAGACGGGTTTCGACCACCTTGACGCCTTCGACCTTGTCCTCGCCAACAATCGCGATCGGCTGGCGGTTGTAGAGGAACTTGACGCCTTCTTCCTTGGCGTTCTTCACTTCCTTGCGCGAGCCCGGCATGTTCTCTTCGTCGCGCCGGTAGGCACAGGTCACCGCCTTGGCGCCCTGGCGAATGGAGGTGCGGTTGCAGTCCATCGCGGTATCGCCACCGCCCAGGACCACCACCTTCTTGCCCTTCATGTCGATAAAATCTTCCGGCGACTTTTCGAACCCGAGGTTGCGGTTGACGTTGGCGATCAGGAAATCCAGGGCGTCATAAACGCCCGGCAGGTCCTCGCCGGCAAAACCGCCTTTCATGTAGGTGTAAGTACCCATGCCCATGAAAACCGCGTCGTAGTCGGCAAGCAGTTGCTCGACGGTCACGTCCTTGCCGACTTCGGTGTTCAGGCGGAACTCGATGCCCATGCCGGTGAAAATCTCTCGGCGCCGGCTCAGCACACTTTTTTCCAGCTTGAACTCGGGGATGCCAAACGTCAGCAGACCGCCGATTTCCGGGTTCTTGTCGAACACCACCGGGCTGACGCCGTTGCGCACCAGCACATCGGCGCAGCCCAGACCGGCCGGGCCGGCACCGATGATCGCGACCTTCTTGCCGGTCGGCACCACCTTGGACATGTCCGGACGCCAGCCCATGGCAAAGGCGGTGTCGGTGATGTACTTCTCCACCGAGCCGATGGTCACCGCGCCGAAGCCGTCGTTCAGGGTACAGGCACCTTCGCACAGGCGGTCCTGGGGGCACACCCGGCCACAGACTTCCGGCAGGGTATTGGTCTGGTGAGCCAGTTCGGCGGCGGCCAGGATATTGCCTTCCGAGACCAGCTTGAGCCAGTTCGGGATGTAGTTGTGCACCGGGCACTTCCACTCGCAATAGGGGTTGCCGCAGCCCAGGCAGCGGTGCGCCTGGTCGGCGGCCTGGGCCGGCTTGAACGGTTCGTAGATCTCGACGAACTCCTTCTTGCGCTGGCGCAGAAGTTTCTTCTTCGGATCCTTGCGCCCGACCTCGATAAACTGGAAGTCGTTATTCAGACGCTCAGTCATGTGCAAAACCTCTTAACAGCAGCGGCGAGCCATAAGCTACGAGCCGCAGGACAATCATGCTGGACCGGCTGGCCCTGCGCTGCGAGCAGCTCAGGGCCAGCCGCCACGTTATTGCGGGTTGGCCCGGGTGCTGGAGAGCAACGAACCCAGGCTCGCGGCCTTGGGCTTGACCAGCCAGAACTTGCGCAGGTAATCGTCCAGGTTTTCCAGCAGGTTGCGGCCCCACTCGCTGGCGGTTTCCGCCACGTATTCGATCAGCACGCGCTCCAGGTGGCTGCGGTACGACTCCATGGACTCGTTATTGATCCGCTGGATCTCCACCAGTTCGTGGTTGACCCGGTCGACGAAGCTGTTGTCCAGGTCCAGCACGTAGGCGAAGCCACCGGTCATACCCGAACCGAAGTTGTAGCCGGTACGGCCCAACACGCAGACGAAGCCACCGGTCATGTATTCGCAGCAATGGTCGCCCGTGCCCTCGACGACCGTATGGGCGCCGGAGTTACGCACCGCGAAGCGCTCGCCGGCGGTACCGGCAGCGAACAGTTTGCCGCCGGTGGCACCGTACAGGCAGGTATTGCCGATGATGGCGCTGTCCTGGGTCTTGAACGGGCTGCCGAGCGGCGGAACTATCACCAGCTTGCCGCCGGTCATGCCCTTGCCGACGTAATCGTTGGCGTCGCCTTCCAGGTTCAGGTGCAGGCCACCGGCGTTCCAGACGCCAAAGCTCTGCCCGGCCGTGCCCTTGAAGCGGAACGTGATCGGCGCCTTGGCCATGCCCTGGTTACCGTGGGCCCGGGCAATTTCGCCGGAGACCCGGGCACCAATGGAGCGATCGCAGTTGCAGATATCCAGTTCGAACTGAGCGCCGCTCTTGCTGGCGATCGCCGCACCGGCCAACTCCACCATGCGCTCGGCCAGCAGCCCCTGGTCGAAGGGCGGGTTGCGCTCGACGCCACAGAACTGTGGCTTGTCGGCCGGGATATGGTCGCTACCGAGCAACGGGGTCAGGTCCAGATGGTTCTGCTTGGCGGTTTCGCCCGGCAGGATGTCCAGCAGGTCGGTACGTCCGATCAGTTGTTCCAGGCTGGCAACACCCAGCTTGGCCAGCCATTCGCGGGTTTCCTCAGCGACGAAGGTGAAGAAATTCATCACCATCTCGACGGTGCCGATGAAGTGGTCCTTGCGCAGCTTGTCGTTCTGCGTGGCCACGCCGGTGGCGCAGTTGTTCAGGTGACAGATGCGCAGGTACTTGCAACCCAGGGCGATCATCGGCGCGGTGCCGAAGCCAAAACTCTCGGCGCCGAGGATGGCGGCCTTGATCACGTCCAGGCCGGTCTTCAAGCCGCCGTCGGTCTGCACCCGGACCTTGCCGCGCAGGTCGTTGCCGCGCAGGGTCTGGTGGGTCTCGGCCAGCCCCAGTTCCCAGGGTGCACCGGCATACTTGATCGAGGTGATGGGCGAGGCACCGGTGCCACCGTCATACCCGGAGATGGTGATCAGGTCCGCGTAGGCCTTGGCCACCCCGGCGGCGATGGTGCCGACCCCGGCTTCGGCCACCAGCTTGACCGAGACCAGCGCCTTGGGGTTGACCTGCTTGAGGTCGTAGATCAGCTGCGCCAGGTCCTCGATGGAGTAGATATCGTGGTGCGGCGGCGGCGAGATCAGGGTCACGCCGGGCACCGCATAGCGCAGCCGGGCGATCAGGCCGTTGACCTTGCCACCGGGCAGCTGGCCGCCCTCGCCGGGCTTGGCGCCCTGGGCGACCTTGATCTGCAGCACCTCGGCGTTGACCAGGTATTCCGGAGTGACGCCGAACCGGCCGGTCGCCACCTGCTTGATCTTCGAGCTCTTGACCGTGCCGTAACGGGCAGGGTCTTCGCCGCCCTCACCGGAGTTGGAGCGCGCGCCCAGGCGGTTCATCGCCTCGGCGATGGCCTCGTGGGCTTCCGGCGACAAGGCGCCGAGGGAGATCCCGGCGGAATCGAAACGCTTGAGGATGGCCTCCAGCGGCTCGACCTGCTCCAGCGCCAGCGGCTGTTCGGCCAGTTTCACCTGCAGCAGGTCGCGGATCATCGACACCGGGCGGGTGTCGACCAGCGTGGTGTATTCCTTGAATTTGGCGTAGCTGCCCTGCTGCACGGCCGCCTGCAGGGTGTTGACCACGTCCGGGTTGTAGGCGTGGTACTCGCCGCCGTAGACGAACTTGAGCAAACCGCCCTGCTGGATCTGCTTGCGGTTGTTCCAGGCTTCCTGGGCCAGCAGCTTCTGCTCGGCCTCGATGTCGACGAAACGCGCGCCCTTGATCCGGCTGGCCACGCCACGGAAACACAGTTCGACCACCTCGTCGGACAGGCCGACCGCCTCGAACAGCTGCGCGCCACGGTAGGACGCCACGGTGGAAATGCCCATCTTCGAGAGGATCTTCAGCAGCCCCTTGGAGATGCCCTTGCGGTAATGCTTGAAGACTTCGTAGAGATCGCCCAGCACTTCGCCGGTACGGATCAGGTCGCCCAGCACTTCATAGGCGAGGAAGGGGTAGACCGCCGACGCCCCAAAGCCCAGCAGCACCGCGTAGTGGTGCGGGTCGCGCGCGGTGGCGGTTTCCACCAGGATATTGCAGTCGCAACGCAGGCCCTTTTCCACCAGGCGATGGTGCACCGCGCCGGTCACCAGGGAGGCGTGGGCGGGCAACTTGCCCTCGGCGATAGCCCGGTCGCTCAGCACCAGCAGGGTCTTGCCACCGCGCACGGCCTCTTCGGCCTGGTCGGCCATGTTGCGCACGGCGGCTTCCAGCCCGACCGACTCATCGTAGTTGAGGTCGATCAGCTGGCGCTCGAAACCCGGGCGGTCCAGTTCCATCAAGGCGCGCCACTTGGCCGGCGAAATCACTGGCGAGCTGAGGATCACGCGGCTGGCGTGCTCGGGCGACTCCTCGAAAATATTGCGCTCGGCACCCAGGCAGATCTCCAGGGACATGACGATGGCTTCACGCAGCGGATCGATCGGCGGATTGGTCACCTGGGCGAATTGCTGGCGGAAATAGTCGTAGGTCGAGCGTACCCGCCGCGACAGCACCGCCATCGGCGTATCGTCGCCCATGGAGCCCACCGCTTCCTGGCCCTGCTCGGCCAACGGGCGCAGCACCTGATCACGCTCCTCGAAGGTGACCTGGAACATCTTCATGTAGTGCTTGAGCCGGTCGACTTCGTAGAACGCCGAGCCATGATCGTTATCGTCCAGGGTCGCGCGAATGCGCAGGGCATTCTTGCGCAGCCACTGCTTGTAGGGGTGACGCGACTTCAGGCGATTGTCGATATCGTCGGTGCTCAGCACCTGACCGGTTTCGGTGTCGACCGCGAAAATCTGCCCCGGGCCGACGCGGCCTTTGGCGATCACTTCGTCCGGGCGGTAGCCCCAGACGCCGATCTCCGAGGCCAGGGTGATGTAACCGTTGGTGGTGGTCACCCAGCGCGCCGGGCGCAGGCCGTTGCGGTCGAGCAGGCACACCGCGTGGCGACCGTCGGTCAAGACCACGCCCGCTGGGCCGTCCCAGGGCTCCATGTGCATGGAGTTGAATTCGTAGAAGGCACGCAAGTCGGCGTCCATGGTCTCGACGTTTTGCCAGGCTGGCGGAATCAGCATGCGCACGCCGCGGAACAGGTCGATGCCTCCGGTGACCATCAGCTCAAGCATGTTGTCCATGCTCGAGGAGTCCGAACCCACGCGATTGACCAGCGGGCCCAGCTCGTCCAGGTCGGGGATCAGTTCATTGGCAAACTTGGTACGCCGCGCCTGGGCCCAGTTGCGGTTGCCGGTGATGGTGTTGATCTCGCCGTTGTGGGCAAGAAAGCGGAACGGTTGGGCCAGCGGCCATTTCGGCAGGGTATTGGTGGAAAAACGCTGGTGGAACACACAGATGGCGGTCTGCAGGCGCTCGTCACCCAGGTCCGGGTAGAACTGCTGCAGGTCGGCCGGCATCATCAGGCCTTTGTAGATGATGGTCTTGTGCGACAGGCTGCAGATGTAGTGCTCGCTGTCGGCGGCATTGGCTACCGAGGAACGGCGCCGGGCGCTGAACAGCTTGATGGCGAAGTCCTGATCGCTCAGGCCTTCACCGGAAACGAACACCTGCTCGATGCGCGGCAGCCGCTCCAGGGCCAGGCGGCCCAGGACGCTGGTGTCGATAGGCACCAGGCGCCAACCGACCAGGCTCAGGCCCGCCGCCAGGATCTCGCGGTTCATGCACTCGCGCGCGAGCTCGGCCTTGGCCGCGTCCTGGTTGAAGAACACCATACCCACGGCGTACTGCTTGGGCAGGTCAACGGCAAAGTGTTCCCGGGCCATGGCACGCAGGAAGATGTCCGGCTTCTGCAGCAGCAACCCGCACCCGTCCCCGGTCTTGCCGTCGGCGTTGATGCCGCCACGGTGGGTCATGCAGGTCAACGCCTCGATGGCGGTCTGCAGCAGGTGATGGCTAGCCTCGCCCTGCATATGAGCGATCAGGCCGAAGCCGCAGTTATCCTTGAACTCATCAGGATGGTACAGACCTGCTTTCATAGGGAGACTCTCACCAGGCGCCTAAAAACAAGGCGTTTTACTTTACATTTCAAGCACTTACCATGCACGCAGGACGATACGCCAGCTTTGCGCAGGCAAAAGGGAGGTCATTGTACACAGCCGCCGGAAGGCTCACAAATTCTCGTGACGACTGCGCGAAAATTTATGTCGCTTTGATAGAAGGATTTGACCGGGAGGTCGTGCTAGCGACTACCCGGTCAGACAGTGCCCATGGCGACTAGCGCGCCCGGGCGACGTCCTGCTGAATGCTGGCGAAGGTACGGGGCCAGGGCTTGCTGGCCTGGACCTTGGCGGGCAGAGCCTTGATCGCCGCCTGCGCCGCCGGGCGAGTGGCAAAGCTACCATAGGTCACCACGTAGAGCGGTTTGCCCTGGTGCATTTTCTTGAAGTAGTGGTACTCCCCCCCTTGCTGAGCGACATAGGCCTTGGCGCCGCTTTCCGAGCTGGTGCCGAGGATCTGCAGCGCGAAATGCCCGCTGGTCTGACCGCGGTACCACTCGCCAGCGGCACCTGCACTGGCCACGGCGGGGGCGGTCGTTTTCTCAGGCGCCTTGATCACCGGCGGCTTTTCCACCGGCTTAGGCGCGACCACGACAGGGGTTTTTTCCGCCGGCTTGGGCGCTACCACGACGGGTGGCTTTGCCACAGGCTCAGGCGCCACAACCACGGGAAGCGGTGTCGTCGGCGCGGCTACCGCAGGCGGCGCGGGCACAGGCTGCGTCACCGGCTCCACCGGCGCTACAGCAACGGGCTCACTGGCGTTCGCTGGGGCTACGGGGTCAGATGGCCCACCGGGCATCGCTGCGCCCTCCTCGCCCTCTTCCAATCCGGAGGCCTGGGCCAGGGGCTCGCGAATCACTGGCTGCGCCTCGCCCACCAACGGCGCCTGCGCCGGCTGACTCGATCCGTCGAATTCGATTGCCGGCGGCGCTCCAGCCTCTACCGCTACCGGAGCCGCAGGCTGCAACGGCAACTCGGCGACCACGGGGACGCCCGGCTGGGTTTTGTCACCGCCCTGCATAAACCAGGCGGCACCCACGCCCATCGCCACCACCAGCAGCGCCAGCAGGTGCTTTTTCGGCAGGCTGAAGCCACCACGCTTGGCGCTGCCGCGCTGAGCCAGCATGGCTTCGACCAAGGTCTCGCGGGCGATCAGGTTGATGGCCCCCGGCCATCCGGCCGACTGCAGGTGGATGTCCGCCACCTGCTCGCTGGACAATATACCCAGCCCCTGTCCCGCCCCTTCCAAGCGCTGGGCCAGGTACTCGCGGGTTTCCTCTTCGGTATAGGGCAGCAGTTCGATGGCATGAAAACGCTCTTCACCGTCGGCCAGCAGTTCCAGACGCGGCAATAACGAGGACTCCCCGAACAAGAACACATGGGGCCGCCCCTGGGCGTTGCCTGCTGTCAGCAGCAACAGCACCTCGAGCGCCGCCTCGCTGAGCAGCTCGGCATCATCCACCAGCAGGTACACCTCCTGACCAGTCAACGCCAACTGCGCGACCTGGCCCAGGATACTGCTGACATCGGCCGGGGCGGAACTCAGGGCCTGGGCAATCTGCGCCAGCAGGCTGGCCGGATCCGCCGCACCGCGCGCGGACACCACCAGATTATGCACCGCCTGTTTGTTGGTGCTGGCCACCAAGGCTTGGCGCAGCAGTGTCTTGCCGCTGCCCTCGGGACCACTGACCACCAGCAGCAACTGGCTGTAGCGGGCCAGGTGATGTAACTGGCCGAGCACCGGCTTGCGCTGAGCCGGAAAAAACTTGAAACCCGGGACCCGCGCTGCGAAAGGGTCGTGAGTGAACTGGTAGTGGCCGAGGAAGGCCTCGTCGGCATGCAGACTGGTCATGGGGTTCTCATTGCTCTGTTAGCTGATCCACCAGGCCGCGGTAGTCCGCGCGCAGGGTGGCATCCAAGATTTCGCGAGGGAAGTCGCCGGTCACTACCGCCGCGCCCAGTTGCTTCAACAGCACCAGACGCAAACGACCCGCGATGACTTTTTTATCGACTGCCATGTGCTCGAGGAAATCGTCCGGGGCCATGGCCTGTGGCGGCACCACCGGCAAACCGGCCGCCTGTAACAAGCGTATTCCACGGTCTCGCTGGGCCGCACTCAACCAGCCCAGACGCTGTGACATTTCCAGCGCCATCACGGTGCCGGCGGACACCGCCTCACCGTGCAGCCAAACACCGTAGCCCATGTGAGTCTCGATCGCGTGGCCAAAGGTATGGCCCAGATTGAGGGTGGCGCGCACACCTGACTCGCGCTCATCGGCACCCACTACCCGCGCCTTGGCCAAACAGGAGCGCGCGACGGCCTCCGTCACGGCCTCGGGCTCGAGGCTTCGCAATGCCGGCATGTGCGCTTCCAGCCAACCCAGGAATGGCTCATCGCAAATCAACCCGTACTTGATCACCTCGGCCAGGCCGGCGGACAACTCACGCGCCGGCAAGCTGCTTAACGTCGAAGTATCGATGATCACGGCCTGGGGCTGATAAAAAGCCCCGACCATGTTCTTGCCCAGCGGATGGTTGATGCCGGTCTTGCCGCCGACCGAGGAGTCGACCTGGGACAACAGCGTAGTCGGCACCTGGATAAAATCGACGCCACGCTGGTAGCAGGAGGCGGCGAAACCGGCCATGTCGCCCACCACACCGCCGCCCAGGGCAATTACAGTGGTCGTTCGGTCATGGCGAGCCGTCAGCAGGCCATCGAAAATGGTTTGCAGGGTCTCCCAGGTCTTGAAAATCTCACCGTCCGGCAAAATGATCGGGACCACCTGATAGGCTGCCAGGGCCTCGCACAAGCGCTGCAGATACAAAGGCGCTACGGTCTCGTTGGTGACTATCGCCACCTGCTGACCACGGATATGCGGAGCGAAGAGTTCTCGGCGCGTCAGCAGATCCCCGCCGATATGGATGGGATAGCTGCGTTCACCGAGTTCGACCTGAAGAGTCTGCATAGGGCCCCCATAAGAAAGGGCGATAGGATAGCGCAGATCGACCCGCGCTTTAACGGGGAGGTAACGCGTCAAGGCGTTCGAGTATTTCCTGTACGACCATACGCGGCGGCCGCTCATCCGTTTCGACCACCACATCGGCGATTTCACGGTACAGCGGATCACGCACGGCCATCAGGTCGGCGAGCACCTTGCCGGGGTTCAGGGTGCGCAGCAGCGGGCGATTGCGGTCACGGGACGTACGGTCCAGTTGCTGCTCCACCGAGGTGTGCAAGTAGACCACCCGACCACCGTTGCGTAGCGCCTGACGGTTCTCTGGACGCATTACCGCCCCCCCACCAGTGGCCAAGACCACCCCTTGCAGCTCGCAGAGCTCACCAATCACTGCCTGTTCGCGCTCACGGAAACCCTGCTCACCTTCGACATCGAAGATCCAGGGAATGTTAGCACCGGTGCGCTGCTCGATTTCCTTGTCCGAATCCTTGAACGGAAACCGCAACTCCTTGGCCAGCAACCGCCCGATGGTGCTTTTACCCGCACCCATCGGGCCTACCAGAATCAGGTTACGCACCGAATCAACGACTCACTGCAATGGCCTGGTTATTCATGATACGCGGCGTGAGAAACACCAGCAGTTCCGACTTCTTGTCCTGCACGATGTCTTTTCTGAACAGGCGACCCAGGTAGGGAACATCGCCGAGGAAAGGCACCTTCTCAACCGAGCTGCTCTGGGTGTTGGAGAACACCCCGCCAATTACGATGGTTTCACCATCACTGACCAAGACCTTGGCATTCACTTCGTTCTTGTTGATCGGCGGCACGCCATTGACCGCGTTACCAAAGTCCGGAGCATCCTTAGTGACTTTCACTTCCATGATAATGCGGTTATCTGGCGTGATTTGTGGCGTCACTTCGAGAGACAGCGCCGCCTCTTTAAAGGAAGTGGTGGTGGCACCGCTGGAGCTGGCCTCCTGATAAGGAATCTCAGCGCCTTTCAGGATTTTCGCGGTTTCCTTGTCCGAGGTCACCACCTTGGGCTGGGACACCACTTCGCCGTCACCGGTTTTTTCCATGGCCGACAATTGCAGGTCAAGCAGGATATTGTCCGTGATAAAGCCAATGCCGATACCCGAGGTTGCAGCCTCTACACCCATATCAACAAACGGTGTATTCAGCGGGTATTCTGGGATACCAGGAAAGCCTGCGACGCTTCTGGAGGGAATATAATCATCATCACCGGGCTTGCCCTGCGCGAACGGGTCATCGGCCACACCGACGTTGCCATTCTTGCCCCAAGCGGCCAGACTGTTGTTGTTCACGCTGCCAAACAGGTTACCGCCCCAACGCACACCCAAGCTCTTGTCGTAGTCCACGTTGGCTTCGACGATGCGCGCCTCGATCATGACCTGACGAACCGGAATATCCAGCTGAGTGACGATACGCCGTAGCTCATCTATCCGCTCTTGGGTTAGGGTCACGATTAGGCTGTTGGTGCGGTCATCGTAAATAACCGAACCACGCATATCGTCTTTCAGCTCACCTTCCTTGGAGTTGTCCTCATACAACTTGGCGATATCAGACGCCTTGGCGTAGTTCAACTGGATAATTTCTTTACGCAGCGGTGCCAACTCTGCAACCTGCTTTTGCGATTCCAGCTCCTGACGCTCCCGCGCAGCAATTTCTTCTGCCGGCGCCACGAGCAACACGTTGCCAATTTTACGCTTGTCCAGGCCTTTGGTTTTCAATACCAAGTCCAACGCCTGGTCCCACGGGACGTTCTGCAGACGCAGGGTGATGTTGCCTTCAACCGTATCACTGGCAACCAGGTTCAAATCGGTAAAGTCAGCGATCAACTGCAACACCGAACGCACGTCGATATCCTGAAAGTTCAAGGACAGCTTTTCGCCAGTGTAGGCAAAGGCCTGCGCCTTGCGCTTGTCAGCATCTTCTTTCGTCAATGGCTTGACGCTGATGGTCAGCTTGTCATCTGTCTGAAACGCCAGGTAATCGTAAAGCCCGGTGGGCTCGATCGTGATGGTCGCCTTATCCGATGTGCTGCTGGCATTCACGAATTGCACTGGCGTGGCAAAATCCTTCACATCAAGCCGCACGCGAAGTGCTTCCGGCAACTGGGTCTTAGCAAAATCCAAACGAATTTTGCCACCCTGCTCCTGGATATCAGGCGTTACCGCAGGATCGGACAACTGAATAACAATATTGCCCTCGCCCTGCTCGCCACGCCGAAAATCGATATTGCTAATTGCCTTGCCGAGAGGGGCGTAGGCCTTGACCGGTTGAACGGCAACCGGCGCAGCCGCTGGCCGCGAAGAAGCGCCCGCTACCGCAGCGCCTTCGCCGACGATCACATACAGATCATTACCCTCGACTCGGGTGCTGTACTGCGCAAGGTTGTTCAGATTGATGATCAAGCGGGTGCGATCCTTGGCTTCAACCAAGGTCACGCTACGGGCATTACCCACACCCAACTCGCGATTCTTTTCGCCTAATTTGTTAGCGACACCCGGCAAATCGAGAGCGATGCGGGCAGGCTGCTCAATGGTGTATCCGCGAGGGGCCACAACAGGCTCATCGAAGGAGAGTTTGAGCTCAACACGATCGCCTGGAAGCGCGGCAACATTCAACGCTTTCAGATCTGCCGCAAAAAGCGTTGGCGATACGACCGCCATCAAAATGGAAATGCCGAGGCGCGAAAAGGAGCTGTTCATTCTCAGGTTCCGTTGTATAGACCGGTAATTATTCTTCATATCCACCCCGCCCTATTCAGAGCGCTCCTTCAGAGAGAGACTACGAGGCCGCTCGAGCCAACCATCCTCGCCATCGGGGACAATTTCGACCACATCGACAGCCGCTTCATTGATTGACAAGATGCGCCCGTGATTGCGCCCCAGGTAATCCCCCACTTTGATTCGGTGGACGCCACCGGCACCACTGACCAGTGCAAAGACAGTACCTTCCTTAGTAAGTGTACCGACCATCTCAAAGACCTCGATATTGAAGCCTTCGAGGAACTGTTTAACCCGAGTATCGTCGGGCTTGACGTCCTGCGAGCCTTTCTGCTTGGCCAATAGATCGATTTTAACTGGCGGCTGAAAAGGGCTTCGCAATGAAGCAGCACTGTACGTAAAGGCTTCATAAGCTTGAAATTTAGGAAGCGGCTCAATCGACCCCTTAGGCTGCGCACGAACTCCATCCATGTACGCCTGCAGGTCGCTAAAACCGCCGCCTCGCTCACAACCCGCAAGCATCAAACTGGCCAACCCACATAAAAGCAGACGGGAACAGGTCATTACTGTGCCCCCTTGTCGTTATAACGATAAGTCTTGGCCAAGATCGTCATGCGCAGCTTCGACGTACTGACTTCCGGATCAAGCGCTTTAATCTCAAAATCATGCAAGGTGACGATTCGCGGCAAGCTGGCCACACCACTGACAAAGGTACCCAAATCATGATAAGCCCCAACCACGGCAATCTGTATGGGTAGCTCGATGTAAAATTGCTGGGTCACTTCAGGCAATAACTTGATCTCTTCGAACTCAAGTCCGCTGCCCAAACCAGTACGGGTAATATCCTCGAGCAGGCCCGGAACCTCGGTGTCACTGGGCAACTGACGCAACAGCGCACCAAAAGATATTTCCATTTCCTTCATCTGGTCTTTATAAGCTTCCAGATTGGCCGCCTGAAACGCCTTGGTCGTGAACTGCTGCTTCAGCGCTTGCTCTTCAGCTTTCAATTGCTCAAGCCGCACCTGAATTTCTTTCAGATGGAAATTATAACCAACCCCCAGCACAGCGGCCATTAAGACAATACAAGCAAGGCCTTTTATGACGCCCGGCCAGGAGCCAATGTTATTGAGATCCAGCTCACTGAAATCAACTTTCCGAAAGCTATCCATCGAGGCAGACAAACTCATTTTTTGACTCCTTCTGCTTCGATGCTCGGCTGTGTTTGCTGCACGGTCAGCTTAAAGACGTTGGCTTGATCGACAGCCCCAGCAGTGGTGGCTTTCACTTGATTAAGCGTTGAACCATTCATCCATTCCGACGCATCCAAATTACGCATCAGATTGGATACTCGGTTGTTCGACTCCGCAGCCCCGTCAACCTGAATGGTCTTGCCGGTCATCTTGAGGCTGTTGAAATAAACACCGTCGGGCAGGGTACGCGCGAACTGATCGAAAATCCGCCCAATAATAGGGCGATTGCCTTGGAGGTCTTGAATGATCTTCATTCGCTCAAGCAGTTGCTGGCGCTTGGCCTTAAGCTCGCTGATCTCTTTGATCCGTGCGTCCAGCACGGCGATCTCCTTGCGGACGAAATCGTTGCGTGCCGTTTGCTGCTCAATCGCTCGACCAAGGTATTGATCACCCAGGAAGATCACGCCACAGGCCACTATCAGCACACCCGCCAGGGTGACCAGGAAACGCTGCTTGCGCTCTTCGCGAAGCTGCTCGCGCCACGGGAGAAGGTTAATCCGTGCCATCAGTCAAAACTCCTCATCGCCAGGCCGCAGGCAATCATTAGCGCCGGAGCATCACTTGCCAGAGCGCCCGCATTGACCTTGCCACTCAGAGCCATATCTGCGAAGGGGTTAGCCACCATGGTCGGCGTGCCAATCTTTTGCTGGATCAGGCGATCCAGATCAGGGATAGAGGCCGTGCCGCCTGCCAGGAGGATGTAGTCGACATCGTTGAATTGGCCAGCAGCGAAAAAAAACTGCAGTGAGCGCGATACCTGCTGCACCACGGCATCCTTGAACGGCTGCAGCACCTCGCTTTCGTAATCATCCGGCAGACCGCCCTGTTTTTTGGCGAGGCCTGCCTCTTCGACCGACAACCCATAGCGTCGCTGAATTTCTTCGGTCAACTGCTTGCCACCGAAAAGCTGTTCGCGGGTATAAATGGTTTTACCGTTGTGCAACACACTCAGCGTGGTCATTGTCGCCCCGATATCCACCAAGGCCACAGTGATGTCGTTATGTCCATCGCCCAACTGGGATGCCAGCAGCCCGTAAGCGCGCTCGAGCGCATAGGCCTCGACGTCCACCACCTTGACAGTCAAGCCGGCCAGCGCCAAGGCAGCCTCGCGCACCTCGACGTTTTCCTTGCGACAGGCCGCCAGCAATACATCCACCCGATCGGAGTTGCGCGCGGAGACGCCTTGCACCTCGAAATCGATCGCCACTTCTTCAAGGGGATAGGGAATGTACTGGTCAGCCTCGATTTTCAGCTGGTTCTCCAGCTCATCGTCGGACAGGCCGGCTTCCATCTCGATGATCTTGGTAATGACCGCCGAACCGGCGACCGCGACGGCCACCGTCTTCACGCCCGTCTTGGCCTTGCCGAGCAGGCGTGACAACGCTTGCCCCACACCTTCCAGCTCGGCGATGTTTTTTTCGACGACTGCGTTTGAGGGGAGCGGCTCGACAGCGTAGGCCTCTACCTTGTAGCGGCTTCCCGAGCGACTCAATTCCAGAAGCTTGACTGAGGTCGAACTGATATCGATCCCCAGCAGCGTATTCGCTTTCTTATTGAAGAGCCCTAGCACGACCGATTTCCTATTGGCATCCGCGACTTACGGACTATTTATGTTTTTTCACATTAAATAACAGTCTTGACATAAGCGCAAATGGCTACCCAGGAAAAAAAGCGCTTATAATGTGAACAGTTTTCCCCTTTTCGCATAACCTTGCGCTTAACCCATTCTTTTACCTGGAAATCCACGAATCTTGATGCGCCTGCTGAAGTTTTTCTGGTGGTCCTGCGTTGCCGTTTTTTGTGGGCTGATGCTCAGTTTCAGCGGCACCTTCCTCTATCTTAGCCCCGGCCTTCCGTCCGTCGAGTCGCTGCGCCGCATCCAGCTGCAGATCCCCCTGCGAGTCTACAGCAGCGATGCCAAGCTGATCGCCGAGTTTGGCGAGATGCGCCGCTCGCCGATCAAATTCGCCGATATTCCCAAGGATTTCATCCTCGCCCTCCTCGCAGCCGAGGATGACAATTTCGCCAACCATTATGGCGTCGACCTCAGCAGCCTGATGCGCGCTGCCACGCAATTATTGAAAAGCGGGCAGATTCAGTCCGGCGGCAGCACCATCACCATGCAGGTGGCGAAGAACTTCTTCCTCAGCAGTGAGCGCAGCTTCTCGCGCAAGATCAGCGAGATCCTACTGGCGTTGCAGATCGAACGCGAGCTCAGCAAGGATGAGATCCTCGAACTGTACGTGAACAAAATCTACCTCGGCAACCGAGCGTACGGTATCGAGGCGGCCTCCCAGGTTTATTACGGCAAATCCATTCGCGAGCTGAGCCTGGCCCAGCTGGCGATGATCGCCGGCCTGCCCAAGGCGCCTTCCCGCTTCAATCCCCTGATTAATCCGACCCGCGCCCAGGAACGCCGCGACTGGATCCTCGGACGCATGCACAAGCTTGGGCGTATCGATCAGGCACGCTACCAGGCGGCCGTGGATGAGCCAGTGAACGTCAGTTATCACGTGCCGACGCCCGAGCTAGATGCGCCCTACATCGCCGAAATGGCGCGCGCCGAGATGGTCGGCCGCTATGGCAGCGAGGCGTACACCGAAGGCTTCCACGTCACCACCACGGTCCCCAGCGATCTTCAACAAGCGGCTAACCAGGCGTTAAAGGAGGGCTTGCTGGCCTACGATCAACGCCACGGCTATCGCGGCCCGGAATCCCGCCTCCCAGGCATGACCAGGGAAGCCTGGCTCCTCGAGCTGGCCAAGTTCAAGGGCATGAACGGCCTCGATCCAGCCGTGGTCATCCAGGTCGAGAAAAGTGGCGCCATGGTACTGACCCGTGACGGACAGGAAGCACCGCTACCCTGGGACAGCATGAAATGGGCACGCCCCTTCCTAAACACCAACAGCCTCGGTCCGCGCCCGAAGCAACCCAGCGACGTGCTGGCGATAGGCGACGTGGTACGGGTCCAGCATACGACCGAAGGCAGCCTGCAACTCTCGCAGATTCCCGCTGCGCAGAGCGCACTGGTGTCGCTGGACCCTCAGAACGGCGCGATTCGGGCGTTGGTGGGCGGCTTCTCGTTCGAGCAAAGCAATTACAACCGCGCCCTCCAAGCCAAACGTCAACCTGGCTCCAGCTTCAAGCCCTTCGTCTACAGCGCCGCGCTGGACAAGGGCTATACCGCCGCCACCCTGGTTAACGACGCGCCCATCGTGTTCGTCGACGAGTACCTGGACAAGGTCTGGCGCCCGAAGAACGACAACAACACATTCCTCGGTCCTATCCGCCTGCGCGAAGCCCTGTACAAGTCTCGCAATCTGGTCTCGATCCGCCTGCTGCAGGCCATCGGCATCGAGTACACCCTGGACTACGTCAGCCGCTTTGGCTTTAACAAACAGGACCTGCCGCCCAACCTGTCACTGGCACTGGGCACCGCCAACCTGACCCCGCTGGAAGTGGCGGGCGGCTGGGTAGTCTTCGCCAATGGCGGGCATAAGGTGCAGCCGTACCTGATCTCGCGCATCGACAGTCGCGAAGGCAAACCACTGTTTACTGCCAACCCGCCCAGCGTGCCCGGCAAGGAAGCGGCGAAACCCGCCGAAAGTCCTGAGCCTGTCGTCGTCACCAGCGACAACGGCGTAACCACCGCCCCCCCTGCCGTAGCTGAGCGCATCATCGACGAACGCACTGCCTATATCATGACCAGCATGCTGCAAGACGTGATCAAGCGCGGCACCGGCCGCCGCGCCATGGCCCTGGGCCGCGACGACCTGGCTGGCAAGACTGGCACCACCAACGAATCCAAGGACAGCTGGTTTTCCGGCTATAACGCCGACTATGTCACCACCGTCTGGGCGGGCTTCGATCAACCCGAGAGCCTGGGCCGTACGGAGTATGGCGGCACCGTGGCGCTGCCCATCTGGATGACCTTCATGGGCATCGCACTCAAGGACAAACCGAGCCACGCACCAGCCGAGCCGGCCGGGCTGCTGACCTTGCGCATCGACCCCCTGAGCGGACGGGCCGCCTCGCCTGGAACGCCGGACGCCTATTTCGAGCTGTTCAAGAGCGAAGACACGCCTCCGCCCATGAGCGAGCTGGAGCCCGGCTTCGGCATTCCGGGCAGCCCGCTACCCGCGGACGAAAGCGCGCCGATCGACCTGTTCTAAGCCAACTCCCCCCGGTCGCAAGGCCGGGTAAATCGCATAAAAAACCCCGCAGACGCGGGGTTTTTTATGCAAGCAGCGGCAGGATTCAGCCGTTGAAGACCTCGTCCACCGACTTCAGCGGATAGTGCTTGGGATAGGGCAAGGTGGCCACACCCGTCTCGATCGCGGCCTTGGCCACGGCATCCGAGATCACCGTGATCAGGCGCGCATCCAACGGCTTGGGAATGATGTACTCACGACCGAAGGACAATTCGATACCGCCGTAGGCGTCACACACCTCCTGCGGCACCGGCAACTTGGCCAGATCACGCAGCGCCAAGGCCGCAGCGATTTTCATCTCCTCGTTGATCCGGGTCGCCCGCACATCCAGCGCGCCACGGAAGATAAACGGGAAACCCAATACATTGTTCACTTGATTCGGGTAATCCGACCGGCCGGTCGCCATGATCACATCGTCGCGGGTGGCATGAGCCAAGGCCGGGGCAATTTCCGGATCAGGGTTGGAACACGCGAACACGATGGGCGACGGCGCCATGCGCTGGAGATCCACCGGGTCCAGCAGATTGGCGCCGGAGAGGCCGACAAACACGTCGGCGCCTTCCAGGGCGTCAGCCATGGTCCGCTTGTCCGTTTCGTGGGCGAACACGGCCTTGTACTGGTTCAGGTCGTCGCGACCGGCATGGATCACGCCCTTGCGGTCGAGCATAAAGATGTTTTCGACCTTGGCCCCCATGCTGACCAGCAATTTCATGCAGGAGATGGCGGCCGCGCCAGCGCCAAGGCAGACGATCCTGGCTTGCGGCAGGGTCTTGCCGGCGATTTCCAGGGCATTGAGCATGCCGGCTGCAGTCACGATCGCGGTTCCGTGCTGGTCGTCGTGGAACACCGGAATATCGCATTGCTCGATCAGCGCCCGTTCGATCTCGAAGCACTCAGGCGCCTTGATGTCTTCCAGGTTGATGCCGCCAAAGGTGATGGAAATGCGCTTGACCGTGTCGATAAAGGCCTGAGGGCTTTCCGAGTCAACCTCGATATCGAACACATCGATCCCGGCAAAACGCTTGAACAACACGCCCTTGCCTTCCATCACCGGCTTGGACGCCAGGGGACCCAGGTTTCCCAGACCGAGAATTGCCGTGCCATCGGAAATGACCGCCACCAGATTGCCCTTACCGGTGTACTTGTACGCCAGCTCAGGATCACGCGCGATTTCACGCACCGGCTCGGCGACACCCGGACTGTAGGCCAGGGACAGGTCGCGAGCGGTCGCGGTGGGCTTGGTGAGTTCCACACTGAGTTTCCCCGGACGAGGATGGGCGTGGTACTCGAGAGCGGCGGTTTTCAGATCAGACATGGTGGCATTTCCGCTTTTTTGGACTGTGGAACAGACTGGCGGCCGAGGATACGCAAGATGCCGAAGGCTCACAAGACTGGGCAGTCAGCCCTGTCAAGCCGCCTGGCATACGACTTTAAGCCAATCCAGCGTAGCGCTAAGCAGCTGCGGGCGCTGGCGCGACGGCGGTTTTTTTCTGATCGACCCGCACGCCGCACAGCACGCACCCTCAGGGCAGGAGTTCGAGCATGGCCGGATGCGTCAGGGGCAGTAGCCAGCGGGCCTGGCCCGACTTAAGGCCACCACGTCGCCCACGATCGACCACCCAACCGCGCACCTCGACACGCCTCCCGACCCAGGTGCTAATCTGCTCGGGCTCGAAAAGCCCCAGCAAGGCCGGCTCGATGCGCGCCGTCAGACCACCCTGCAACTCGATCCACAGACCACCACGATTGCGCTCGACCCGCGCGACGCGCGCCCTCAGCAGGGCAAAACCACTTTTCTCGAGTCGCTCGGGCGTTTGCACCGACGCCTGTCGCCACACCCCCAGCCGCGCCGCGCGTGCCTGGCGCTCCGCGGCCTGCTGGCACTCGACCAGCGCTCCGTTGGGCGCCACCGCCACCAGCCAACCAAGACCCTCGGCCAGCAGCTGGGCCTCCAGATTCCGCCCATCGACACCATAGGCATGGGCCAGGGTGCGCCCATGACGGTCCCTGGCCTGATCGCCGAGCCGAACCCCTACACGCCCACCGCCGGCCTCGACCAGCGCCTGCAGGCGCCGCTGGGCGGCGTCGGCACCCACCTCGGCCGAACGCCCGTCATGGGCCAGCTCGGGGGTATTGAGCCCAATCAGCCGCACCTTGCGACCATCGACCAGCACCAGGGTGTCGCCGTCCACCACCCGCCGCACGTCAACCTGCGGCAACTCGACGGCGAGCGGACAGAACGCCACGGCCGGCGTCACCACCACAGACACAAAAAAGGCGCCCACCAGGGACGCCTTTTTCAACAGCACGCTGCAGCCCATCGGGCCTGGCGAAGCGACGGAGTCGCTTACGCCTTGGAACCGAACACGCCGAAACGCTGCTTGAACTTGTCGACACGACCGCCCACGTCCAGCACTTTTTGCTTGCCGGTGTAGAAGGGGTGGCATTCGTTGCACACGTCCAGGCTCATTGGCTTGCCCAGGGTGGAACGGGTCTGGATCACGTTGCCACAGCTGCAGGTCGCGGTGATGGCTTCGTACGTCGGATGGATATCAGCTTTCATGGCGTATTCCTCGGGGCTGCCGTGCCGCCACCCGACATTATTATCGAGTACCGCACGGAATTAGGCCGCGGATAATACCAGAGCCCTACCGTGATGCAAGGCGCGCGGCATGCCGATCGTCGCAGGGGGCCGTGTTAAGCTCGGCCTCCCATCTGCGGAGTTCTCGCGTGCCCATCCTGCGCCTCGCCCTGCCCTCGCCGCTGCGCCGGCTGTTCGACTACCGCGCCCCGGCCGGCACGGCAAATGTCGCCTGGCAACCCGGGATGCGCCTGCGCGTACCGTTCGGATCCCGCGAAGTGATTGGCATCCTGATCGAGGTGTGCAGCGAGAGCGAGGTACCCCTCGATAAACTCAAGCCGGCGCTGGAATTGCTCGACCCACAATCGCCGCTGCCAGCCCCCCTGTTCAAGCTGTGCCTATGGACCGCCCAATATTACCAGCACAGCCTGGGCGACACCCTGAGCTGGGCACTGCCGGTGCTGCTGCGTCAAGGCGAGCCGGCCGAAGCCCGCCAGGAGCGCTTCTGGCACCTGAGCGAGGGCGCGCGCCTGGACGACCCACGCCTGGCCAGGGCACCGCGCCAGCGCGAGGCCCTGCGGACCATCGCGCAACACCCCCACGGCGTGGCCCACAAGCTGCTCGGCCAGTTGCAACTCAACAGGGACAGCCTGGAATTGCTGCGGGAAAAGGGCCTGCTGCAAATCGAGGTGCGTCGCCATGCCGTGGCCGAGCGGCACGCCAAGTGGCTCGCCCAGCCGGAGCTGCCGCTCAACCCCGAGCAACGCGCCGCCACCGAGGCGATCTGCTCCGGCTTCGGTGAGTTCAAGGCCTTTTTGCTGGCCGGCGTCACGGGCAGCGGCAAGACCGAGGTCTACCTGCAACTGATTCGCCAGACCCTGGAAGCGGGCAAACAGGCACTGGTGCTGATTCCCGAGATCAACCTGGGGCCGCAAACCCTGGCGCGTTTCGAGCGCCGCTTCAACGCCCGCATCGCCCTGCTGCACTCGGCGGTCAATGACCGTGAGCGCCTGGATGCCTGGCTGGCGGCCCGCGACGGCGAGGCCGACATCATTATCGGCACCCGCTCGGCGCTGTTCACCCCGATGAAATGCCCGGGCCTGATCATTATCGACGAGGAACATGACGCCTCCTACAAACAGCAGGAAGGCCTGCGCTATCACGCCCGCGACCTGGCCTTGGTGCGCGCGCGCCAAGAGAACATCCCGATCGTGCTGGGCTCGGCCACACCGTCCCTGGAAAGCCTGCAAAACGCCCATGCCGGCCGCTTCGCCATGCTACGCCTGACCCAGCGTGCCGGGGGCGCCCAGCAGCCGCGCTTCCTGCGCCTGGACATCAAGAGTCGGCCACTGGACAGCGGCATTTCCGGCCCCATGCAACAGGCCATCGGCCAGACGCTGGCGGCCGGGCAGCAGGTGCTGGTGTTTCTCAATCGCCGGGGGTTCGCGCCCACCCTGCTCTGCCACGACTGCGGCTGGTTGTCCGAGTGCCCGCGCTGCGATGCGCGCATGACGGTGCATCAACGCTCCGCGGAGCTGCGCTGCCACCATTGCGGCCACGCCGAACGTCGACCCCACCAGTGCCCGCAGTGCGGCAAGGTCGACCTGCGCCCCGTGGGGGCGGGCACCGAGCGCGCCGAAGAACGCCTGGAAATCCTGTTCCCCGAGTACCCGGTGCTGCGGGTCGATCGCGACAGCACCTCACGCAAGGAGGCCATGACCACCCTGTTCAACACCATCCAGCGCGGCGAACCCTGCATCCTGGTCGGCACGCAAATGCTCGCCAAGGGCCATCACTTCCCGCGAGTGACCCTGGTCGCCATCCTCGATGCCGATGGCGGCCTGTTTTCCGCGGACTTTCGCGCCAGCGAACGCATGGCCCAGTTGATCGTCCAGGTGGCCGGCCGCGCCGGCCGCGAAGAGGAACCAGGACGGGTCATTATCCAGACGCACCTGGCCGATCACCCGCTGCTGATCCAGTTGACCGAACAGGGGTACTTCGCCTTTGCCGAGCAGGCCTTGAGCGAGCGTCGCGCGGCGGGACTGCCGCCCTTCTGCCACCTGGCGTTGTTGCGCGCCGAAGCCCATCGGCCGGGCCAGGCCGAGGCATTCCTCGACGACGCCTGTGGCGAGGCCGAGCACCTGCTGGGCACTTTCGCCCTAAGCGGCATCGAACTGCTGGGGCCAGTCCCGGCCCCCATGGAGCGCCGCGCCGGGCGTTATCGCGCGCAATTGCTGTTGCAAGCCAATGCGCGCGCCCCGCTGCACCGCCTGCTCGGCGCCTGGCTGCCGATCCTCGAGCGCCTTCCGGGCGCACGACAGGTGCGCTGGTCGCTGGATGTGGACCCGATCGATCTGTATTAGGGGAGCAGCCGCAAGCGTTAAGCCACAGGCAAGCGGCAAGGCTCGGGCGCTGTGCGATAGCCCATCAGCCACCGGCGGTTCCTTGGCGCTTGCCGCCACTTATTAACAGCCCTTTACCCTTGCCGCTTGAAGCGGCGCCCGAAGGGCGCTGATAATACGCAGTTTTCAACCCGCGCCCAGGCGGCGCCGCCCGAAGGGCCGAACGAGCAGACCATGAAAGACCGCATCCGCCAGTTGATCCAGCACGCCCTGACCCGCCTCGTCGAGGACGGCCTGTTGCCCGACGGCCTGACCCCGGCCATTCAAGTCGAGAACACCAAGGACAAGAGCCATGGGGACTTCGCCAGCAACATCGCCCTGATGCTGGCCAAGCCGGCGGCGCTGAAGCCACGCGAGCTGGCCGAAAAACTGATCGCCGCCCTGCCGAGCGATCCGCAGGTCAGCAAGGTCGAGATCGCCGGCCCCGGCTTCCTCAATTTCTACCAGAACAGCGCCGCCCTGGCCGGTCGCCTCGATGCCGCCCTGGGCGAGGCGGACCTGGGCGTACGCAAGGCCGGCCCGCCGCAGCGGGTGGTGGTCGACCTGTCTTCGCCGAACCTGGCCAAGGAAATGCACGTCGGCCACCTGCGCTCGACCATCATCGGCGACAGCGTGGCGCGGGTACTGGAGTTTCTCGGCGACACGGTGATCCGGCAAAACCATGTGGGTGACTGGGGTACCCAGTTCGGCATGCTGCTGGCTTACCTGCAGGAAAACCCGGAGACCAGCGAAACCGAACTCGCCGACCTGGAAGTGTTCTACCGCGCGGCCAAACGGCGCTTCGACGAGTCCAGCGATTTCGCCGACCGCGCCCGCGCCCTGGTGGTGCAACTGCAGGCGGGAGCGCCAGAATGCCTGCGCCTGTGGAACCGTTTCAACGCCATCTCGCTGTCCCATTGCCAGGCCGCCTATGAGCGCCTGAATGTCCGACTGAGTCCGGCCGACGTCAAGGGCGAAAGCGCCTACAACGACGACCTGGCGCAGGTGGTAAGCGACCTGCAAACAGCCGGTCTGCTGGTCGAAAGCAACGGCGCTCAGTGCGTATTTCTCGAGGCCTACAAAAACGCCGACGGCGAACCGTTGCCGGTCATCGTGCAAAAAGCCGGTGGCGGCTACCTGTACGCCACCACCGACCTGGCCGCCATGCGCTACCGCAGTCAGACCCTGCACGCCGACCGCGTGCTGTACTTTGTCGACCAGCGCCAGGCCCTGCATTTCCAGCAGGTGTTCGAGGTGGCCCGTCGCGCCGGCTTCGTGCACGACGGTCTGCAGCTCGAGCACATGGGCTTTGGCACCATGAACGGAGCCGACGGGCGACCGTTCAAGACCCGCGATGGCGGCACGGTCAAGCTGATCGACCTGCTCGACGAGGCCGAGCAGCGTGCCTATGACCTGGTCAAGGCAAAGAATCCGCAGCTCGACGACGCCGAACTGCGCAATATCGCCAGGGTGGTGGGCATCGGCTCGGTGAAATACGCCGACCTGTCCAAACACCGCACCAGCGATTACAGCTTTAACTTCGAGCAGATGTTGAGCTTCGAGGGCAACACCGCGCCCTACCTGCTGTACGCCTACACCCGGGTGGCCAGCGTGTTCCGCAAACTGGGCAAGACCTACACCGAGCTGGCCGGCCAGATCGAGCTGCAGGCACCGCAGGAACAGGAACTGGCGACCAAACTGGCGCAGTTCGCCGAGGTGCTGAACAACGTCGCGGAAAAAGGCACACCCCACAGCCTGTGCACCTACCTCTACGAAGTGGCGGGACTGTTCTCCAGCTTCTACGAACACTGCCCGATCCTGACGGCGGAGCGAGCCGAACAGCAACAAAGCAGGTTGCGTCTGGCCGCGCTGACCGGACGCACCCTCAAGCAAGGCCTGGAGCTGCTGGGTCTGGAAACCCTGGAGCGCATGTAAGATGGCCGCCGCGAAGAAACCCGCCGCCAAGCGCGGCGCCAGCCGCTACCAGGCCGCACAACGGCAATCGGTGCCCGGCTGGGTGTGGCTGGTCGCCGGCCTGGCGATCGGCGCCTTCGTGGTCTTCCTGATGAAACTCGAACCCGGCCGCGACGACGTCAAGCGCCCGCGGCTCGATACCCCGCGCCCTACGACCAGCCAAGTGCCAGACAAGCCCACGACGCCGTCGCCGACCCAACCGGTCAAACCCAAGTACGATTTCTACACCCTGCTGCCCGAGTCCGAAGTCATAGTGCCGCCCGACGCTGCCGCGGAAAAAACCCCGCCGGTGGTGACACCCGAGGAGGCCGCGAAAATCGATGCCGCCCGTGCCCAGGCGGCGCTCAACGGCCAAACACCGCCACCGGCCCCGGTGGTGATCGCCAAGGCGCCGGTCACCACGCAGTTTTTCCTCCAGGCCGGCTCCTTCCGCAAACAGGGCGATGCGGACAAGGTCAGGGCGCAGATCATATTGCTGGGGCAAAACGTGCAAGTGGAATCCGGCAAAGTCCGCGAGGAAGTCTGGTACCGGGTGCTGGTGGGCCCGTTCGCCAGTCGCGAGCAACTCAGCCAGGCACAGAAACAGCTGGCCGGCAGCGGCTTCAGCAACCTGCTGTTACAACAGCGCCAGGGCCGCTGACCGCACCCCCAAGCCCACGCCGTCGGGCCTGGGGGGCAAACCGCGCGGGCGGGTTCACAGCGCGATCCGAACAGGTGGCGCGACCGGTTGAAATGCGCCGCAGGCTCCCCCATATCTGTCTCCATCTGGGCATTTCGCCCTCGTGTGGAGATCCTTCCCTTGACCACCATCGTTTCAGTGCGCCGCCAAGGCAAAGTCGTCATGGCCGGCGACGGCCAGGTGTCCCTTGGCAATACCGTGATGAAAGGCAATGCGAAAAAAGTCCGGCGCCTCTACCACGGCCAGGTGCTGGCCGGTTTCGCCGGCGCCACGGCGGATGCCTTTACGCTGTTCGAACGTTTCGAGGGCAAGCTGGAAAAACACCAAGGGCATCTGGTCCGCGCCGCCGTCGAGCTGGCCAAGGACTGGCGCACCGACCGCTCCCTGAGCCGCCTGGAAGCCATGCTGGCGGTCGCCAACAAGGACGCCTCGCTGATCATCACCGGCAATGGCGACGTGGTCGAGCCCGAGGATGGGTTGATCGCCATGGGCTCCGGCGGCCCCTTTGCCCAGGCCGCCGCGCGCGCCCTGCTGCTGCACACCAGCTTGTCCGCCCGTGAAGTCGCGGAAACCGCGCTGAATATTGCCGGCGACATCTGCGTCTTCACCAACCACAACCAGACCATCGAGGAGCTGGACCTCGCTGTCTGAGGTCGATGAATCCCTATGTCCATGACGCCCCGCGAAATCGTCCACGAACTTAACCGTCACATCATCGGCCAGGACGATGCCAAACGTGCCGTTGCCATCGCTTTGCGCAACCGCTGGCGGCGCATGCAGCTGCCGCTGGATTTGCGTGCCGAAGTCACGCCCAAGAATATCCTGATGATCGGCCCGACCGGCGTCGGCAAGACTGAAATCGCCCGGCGCCTGGCCAAGCTGGCCAACGCACCCTTTATCAAGGTGGAAGCGACCAAGTTCACCGAGGTTGGTTATGTCGGCCGCGATGTCGAATCGATCATCCGCGACCTGGCCGATGCGGCGATCAAGCTGCTGCGCGAGCAGGAAATCGTCAAGGTCCGCCACCGTGCCGAGGATGCCGCCGAGGAGCGAATCCTAGATGCCTTGCTGCCTCCCGCCCGCAGCGGCTTCCAGGAGGAAGCCCAGCCGAGCACCGACAGCAACACCCGCCAGCTGTTTCGTAAACGCCTGCGCGAAGGCCAACTGGACGATAAGGACATCGAGATCGAGGTCGCCGAAAACCCGGCCGGCGTGGAGATCATGGCCCCCCCGGGCATGGAGGAAATGACCAGCCAGCTGCAGAACCTGTTTTCCAACATGGGCAAGGGCAAGAAAAAAAGCCGCAAGCTCAAGGTCAAGGACGCGCTGAAACTGGTGCGCGACGAGGAAGCCGGGCGCCTGGTCAACGAGGAAGAGCTCAAGGCCCGCGCCCTGGAAGCGGTCGAACAGAACGGCATCGTTTTTATCGACGAAATCGACAAGGTCGCCAAACGCGGCAATGTCGGTGGGGCCGATGTCTCGCGCGAGGGCGTGCAACGGGATTTGCTGCCCCTGATCGAAGGCTGCACGGTCAACACCAAGCTGGGCATGGTCAAGACCGACCATATCCTGTTTATCGCCTCGGGCGCGTTCCACTTGAGCAAGCCCAGCGACCTGGTGCCCGAGTTGCAAGGCCGCCTGCCGATCCGGGTGGAACTCAAAGCCCTGAGTCCCAACGACTTCGAGCGCATTCTTACCGAGCCCCATGCATCCCTGACCGAGCAATACCGTGAGCTGCTCAAGACCGAGGGGCTGCGGATTGAATTCGCCGCCGACGGCATCAAACGCCTGGCCGAAATCGCCTGGCAGGTCAATGAGAAGACCGAAAACATTGGCGCACGACGGCTGCACACCCTGCTCGAACGCCTGCTGGAGGAGGTCTCGTTCAGCGCTGGCGACCTGGCGGGTAAGCAGGACGGCGCGCCGATCCTGATCGATGAAGCCTATGTCAACGGCCACCTGGGCGAGCTGGCGCAGGACGAAGACCTGTCGCGCTATATTCTTTAATGGCAGCAGCCAAGCTGCAAGCTTCAAGCGGTAAGACGATCCAAAGCCCACTGCTTGGCTTGTAGCTTGTAGCTTGTAGCTTGTAGCTTGTAGCTTGTAGCTTGAGGCTAGTTTTATGCACATCCCCAGCGCCATCACGCTGCACAAGGCCTCCAAGGCCCTGGTATTGACCTACGAGGGCCAGGAGTTTCGCCTGCCCGCCGAATTCCTGCGCGTACACTCGCCCTCCGCCGAGGTGCAGGGCCATGGCCAGCCGATCCTGCAGACCGGCAAGCTCGGCGTGGCTCTCGAACGCATCGAGCCGGCCGGCAACTATGCACTGAAACTGTGCTTCGACGATGGCCACGACAGCGGCCTGTTCACTTGGGACTACCTCTACGAACTGGCGCAACGCCAGGACGCACTCTGGGCCGATTACCTGCAAGCCCTTGACGCGGCGGGCAAAACCCGCGACCCCAGCGAGTCGGTCGTGCGGTTGATGCTCTAGGACCCACGGATAACGCGCCTCAAGGCCCGCTGCAGGTTAGGGCGCACATTCTAATTCTGCTGGGCATACTCATCAGCGCGCATGGCTGAATGCTCGGCTCGCTTGCGCAAAGTCACAAACTCGGGTAACCAAGTACCTGGCAGATTCCCTGCATTGGCATAGACGGTGCCAAGCGCAATGAATGACCCGGTGCACACTTCTGCAATCAGCTAACCCGGTTACCCCGAGCAGTACTAGGCCCTTCGCCCTGTGTGGACGAACACAGCAGCATGCCGGTATTCGTCTCAGGACAATGGAGCGTCGTAGATGAGCAACAAGAATAATGAAGACCTGAAGCACCAAGCCTCGGAAAATACCCTGGCGCTGAACCCTGTCATTGGTTTGCGCGGCAAGAACATCCTGACCTCGGCGCGCATGGTGCTGACCCAGGCGGTCAAGCAACCGGTGCACAGCGCCAAACACGTCACCCATTTTATCCTGGAACTGAAAAGCGTTCTGTTCGGTCAGTCCGACCTGCAGCCCGAGGAAGGCGACCGCCGTTTCGTCGACCCGGCCTGGAGCCAAAATCCGCTGTATAAACGTTATCTGCAGGCCTACCTGGCTTGGCGCAAGGAGATGCATGACTGGGTCGAGGACAGCAGTTTGTCGGATGTCGACACCAGCCGCGGACATTTTGTGATCAATCTGCTGACCGAGGCCATGGCCCCGACCAACACCATGGCCAACCCGGCGGCGATTAAGCGTTTCTTCGAAACCGGCGGAAAAAGCCTGCTCGACGGCCTGTCCCACCTGGCCAAAGACTTGGTGCACAACGGTGGCATGCCCAGCCAGGTCAATATGGATGCCTTCGAGGTGGGCAAGAACCTGGCCACCACCGAAGGTGCCGTGGTGTTTCGCAATAACCTGCTGGAGCTGATCCAGTACAAGCCCACGACCGAGCAGGTGCATGAGCGGCCCATGCTGGTGGTGCCGCCGCAGATCAATAAATTCTACGTATTCGACCTGTCCCAGGAAAAAAGCCTGGCCCGCTTCTGCCTGCGCAATGGCCTGCAAACCTTTATCGTCAGCTGGCGCAACCCGACCAAGGCCCAACGCGAATGGGGCCTGTCGACCTACATCGAGGCGCTCAAGGAAGCCATCGACGTCATTATCGCCATCACCGGCAGCCCCGATGTCACCATGCTCGGCGCCTGCTCAGGTGGCATTACCACCGCTGCGCTGCTGGGGCACTACGCCGCCATCGGCGAACAGAAGGTCAAGGCCCTGAGCCTGCTGGTGAGTGTGCTGGACACCAAACTCGACACCCAGGTCGCGCTGTTCGTCGACGAGCAGACCCTGGAGGCGGCGAAACGACGCTCCTACCAGTCGGGGGTACTGGAAGGACGGGATATGGCGAAGGTGTTCGCCTGGATGCGTCCCAACGACCTGATCTGGAACTACTGGGTCAACAATTACCTGCTGGGCAACGAACCGCCGGTGTTCGACATTCTGTACTGGAACAACGACACCACTCGTTTGCCCGCGGCCTTCCATGGCGACCTGATCGAACTGTTCAAGACCAATCCGCTGACCCGCGCCAACGCCATGGAGGTCTGCGGCACGCCGATCGACCTCAAGCAGGTGACCTGCGACATTTTCAGCCTGGCGGGCACCAATGACCACATCACCCCGTGGGAGTCCTGCTACAAGTCGGCGCTGCTGTTCGGCGGCAAAATTGAGTTCGTGCTGTCCAACAGTGGGCATATTCAGAGCATCCTCAACCCGCCGGGCAATCCCAAGGCGCGGTTTATGACCAGCGACAAGTTGCCACCCAGTCCCAAGACCTGGCAGCAGGACTCCACCAAACATGCCGATTCCTGGTGGCTGTACTGGCAGGCCTGGCAAGCGGAGCGCTCTGGCAAACTGAAAAAGGCACCCACCGTGCTGGGCAACAAGGCCTACCCGGCTGCCGAAGCCGCACCCGGGACCTATGTCCATGAACGTTAACCGATTGCGATACGGCCCAGCGCCACGGAACTAAAAGGTCACTGCCTGCGCAATCGCTGCTGGCGGCACCGGGAAGTGCCGCTCGCCCCTCCAGCCTGGCTGGAGGGGCACCCATGAAGTCCTTGCCGGAGGCCGGCTTCGCCATTCTGGAAAAGCGCTGGACGGCTTTCCCAGCGATTAAACCCATAGGGCTTTGCGCATGCCGTTACCTTTTGTTTTTCGCACCATCGACCTGGACGGACAGACGATCCGTACCGCCGTTCGCCCAGGCAAAGACCACCTGACGCCCCTGCTGATCTTCAATGGCATCGGGGCCAACCTGGAGTTGGTGTTTCCTTTTGTGCAAGCGCTCGACCCGGACCTGGAGGTGATCGCCTTCGACGTGCCGGGCGTGGGCGGCTCCTCCACCCCCAACCGGCCCTACCGGTTCCCCGGGCTGGCCAAGTTGGCCTCCCGCATGCTCG
The DNA here is from genome assembly GCF_040514055.1 of Pseudomonas sp. Taxonomy (GTDB): domain Bacteria; phylum Pseudomonadota; class Gammaproteobacteria; order Pseudomonadales; family Pseudomonadaceae; genus Aquipseudomonas. The sequence goes on along the minus strand of NZ_JBEVDL010000094.1, from coordinate 46,686 downwards.
ATTATCTGAACTACGGGCAGGTCAATGCCATCGGTGTGTCCTGGGGCGGGGCGCTGGCCCAGCAATTCGCCCACGACTACCCCGAACGCTGTAAAAAACTGGTACTGGCAGCCACCTCCGCCGGTGCAGTCATGCTCCCGGGCAAACCCAAGGTGCTGTGGTTAATGGCCAGTCCGCGGCGCTATGTACAGCCGTCCTATGGCGTACAGATCGCCCCGGACATCTACGGCGGCGCCTTCCGCCGCGACCCGAACCTGGCCATGGCCCACGCCAGCAAGGTTCGCTCGTCGGGCAAGGTCGGGTACTACTGGCAGTTGTTCGCCGGGCTCGGCTGGACCAGCATCCACTGGCTGCACAAGATCCATCAGCCGACCCTGGTATTGGCCGGCGACGACGACCCGCTGATTCCGCTGGTGAACATGCGCATGTTGGCCTGGCGCATTCCCAATTCCGAGCTGCACGTGATCGACGACGGCCACCTGTTCCTGATCACCCGCGCCGAGGCGGTGGCACCGATCATCATGAAGTTCCTCCAGGAAGAGCGCCAACGCGCGGTCATGCACCCGCTGCCCACTCCCCTGCGCGGTCATTGAACCCCCGAGAAAACCTTGACCCACTCAGGTGCCTGGTGTAACAAGTCCAGTCTGTGCGTGGCTGTCTGGAAGGAACCTCCGGCGCGCCAGGGACCAAGCCTTGCCGGCTTGTTTGCAAACCATGACGGTTAACAACGGAGTGTTTACCCCATGCCAACCACCCTCGCGTCGGGCTCATCGCCCGCACCCGCCACTTTTGTACACCCCAATGGAACCGTCAGCCTGCGCGGCCGGGATTTCCTCTCGACCTTGCGCATGCTGGGCCGCCACAGCGTGCGGCGGCCGTTGCACAGCGCCAAACATGCCCTGGCCCTTGGCGGGCAACTGGGCCGAATCCTGCTCGGCGACACCAGCCAGGATGAGGCCACTGCGGACGCCCGCTTTGCGGATCCGACCTGGAAACTGAACCCCTTCTATCGCCGCAGTTTGCTGGCGTACAAGGCCTGGCAAAAAGAGCTCAACGCCTGGATCGATGACAGCGACCTGTATGCCGATGACCGCGAGCGGGCACGTTTTATTGCCGCCCTGGTCAGCGACGCGCTGGCCCCGTCCAACCATCCGCTCAATCCACTGGCACTCAAGGAGCTGCTCAACAGTGGCGGAGCGAGCGTGCTCAACGGCTTGCGCCATTTTGTCGGCGATCTGCGGCACAACGGTGGCATGCCCGCTCAGGTCGACAAACAGGCCTTCGAGGTGGGCGGCAATATCGCCACCACCCCTGGATCGGTCGTCTATCGCAACGAGCTGCTGGAGTTGATCCACTACCAGCCCCAGGGCGAGAAGCAGTACAGCCGGCCCTTGCTGATCGTGCCGCCGCAGATTAATAAATACTATGTGTTCGACCTCAGCCCGGAAAAGAGCTTTGTCCAGCACATGCTCAAAAATGACCTGCCGGTGTTTATGATCAGCTGGCGCAACCCCGACGCCCGCCACAGCGACTGGAGCCTGTCGACCTATGTCCAAGCGATCGATGAAACCATCGACGTCTGCCTGGCCATCAACAACTGCAAGGACCTCAACCTGGTCGGGGTTTGTTCCGCCGGCCTGACCATCGGTGTGCTTCAAGGCTACCTGCAGAGCAAACGCCAATTGCGCAAGATCAACAGCGCCAGTTATTTCGTCAGCTTGCTCGACAGCCAACTGGACACGCCCATCGCCCTGTTCGCCGACGAGAAGACCCTGGACTTCGTCAAACGCCGCACCCGTAAACACGGGGTACTCGAAGGCAGCGACATGGCCAAGGTATTTGCCTGGCTAAGACCCAACGACCTGATCTGGAATTACTGGGTCAATAATTACCTGCTGGGCAAGGAGCCGCCCGCATTCGACGTGCTCTATTGGAACAACGACAGCACTCGGCTGCCCGCGGCGTTCCATGCCGACCTGTTGGACTTTTTCAAGCACAACCCGCTGCGCCGACCCGGTGCACTGCGGGTGTGCGACAGTCCCATCGATTTGCGCAAGGTGACAGTGGACAGTTTCACCGTGGCCGGCACCAATGATCACATCACCCCCTGGGAAGCGGTCTATCGTTCCACCTTACTGCTCGGCGGCAAACGGCAGTTCGTGCTGTCCAACAGCGGCCATATCCAGGCCATCCTCAACCCGCCCGGCAACCCGAAAGCCAACTATTTCACTCATGATGAATTCCCCACGGACCCCAAGCGCTGGTTCACTCAGGCCCAACACGTCAAGGGCAGCTGGTGGACGCTGTGGACCAGCTGGCTGCAGGAACGCTCAGGTGAGCTGCGCGACGCCGTGACCCAGCTGGGCAGCGAGCAGTATCCACCCATGGAGCCCGCCCCCGGCCTGTATGTACATGAAGGTTAACGGCTGATACGACTGGCCGGGCAACGCCCGGTCTGTCCCCAGCCGCCCGTGGTGAACAGAACAAGAAGAGCCCATGAAAACCCGCGACCGCATCCTCGAGTGTGCCCTGATACTGTTCAATCAGCAGGGAGAACCCAACGTCTCCACCCTGGAGATCGCCAACGAGCTGGGCATCAGCCCAGGCAACCTGTATTACCACTTCCATGGCAAGGAACCGCTGGTGATGGAATTGCTGGAGCGTTTCCAGAACGAGCTGGCGCCGCTGCTTGATCCGCCCGCGGAAGCCCGGCTGGACGTGGAGGACTATTGGCTGTTCCTGCACCTGATCGTCGAACGCCTGGCCCACTACCGCTTCCTGTTCCAGGACCTGTCCAACCTGTCCGGCCGTTTGCCTAAGCTGGCGCGCGGCATTCGTCAGTGGCTCAATACTCTCAAGCGCACCCTGGCCACGCTGTTGGCCCAACTCAAAAGCAACGGCCAGCTGGTCAGCGATACCCAGGCGCTGGGCCTGCTGGTGGAGCAGATCACCCTGACCCTGCTGTTCTCCCTGGATTACCAGCGCATCCTCGGCAGCCGCGGCGAAGTCCGCCTGGTCGTATTCCAAGTCATGATGCTGGTCACCCCGCACCTGGCCCAAGAGCCGCGGCATACCGCCGAGCACCTGGCCCGACGCTACCTGGAGCAAGAGGATCAAGACTAGGGCCTGTGGGTTCTAGGGCGAAGTGAACCCTGCAGAAACGAAAACGCCCGGCACTGGGCCGGGCGTGGGTCGTACGGACTAACTCAGGACTGGCTGGCGGGCGTCGGCGCAGGAGCGGCCGCCGGGGCCGTAGCCGGGGCCGCAGGGGTCGCCGCGGTATCCGCTGCCTTGGGCTTGGCCACGGCGGGTTTTACCGCCGCAGGCTTGGCCGGCGCCGCTTTCGGAGCAGGTTTTGCCGCCGCTTTCACTGCGGGTTTAGCCGCAGGCTTGGCGGCTGCAGCGGCCTTGACCGCCGGTTTGGCCGCCACTTTCTCGACTGCCTTGGCCGCCGGTTTGACCGCTGCTTTAGCTGTGGATTTGACCGCCGACTTTACCGACGAAGTGGCGCTTTTTGCCGCAGAGGCAGCAGCCTTGGCGGCCGGTTTCACGGTTGCCTTGGCAGCGGGCTTGGCGGCAGTTTTGACCGCTGGCTTGACCGAGGCGGCCGAGACACCGGTGAGCTTTTCCAACTGCCGGGTCAGGGTTTCAACCTTGCCGTGCAGCTCTTTCACTTCATTGCGGCTCGGTACGCCCAGACGGGAAATCGCACTGTTCAGACGCTTGTCGAACGCTTCTTCCAACTCGCTCCACTTGCCCAGCGCCTTGTCCTTGACCTCTTCGACACGGGACTTGGCCGACTGCGCGGAGGACTTCACGGCATCGACTTGCTTGTCGACTTCACCCTTGACCAGGGTCTCGGCTTTTTCACCGTCCTGGACCAGGTTGTCGAACAGCTTGTTGCCGTCCTTGCTGATTTTCGAATAGGCGCCCAGACCGGCCAGCCAGATTTGCCGGGAATATTTTTCTACTTCGCCGATCCAGGAACTGCTTTCTTTTTCGACTTTCTTTTTACCAGCCATTCCGTTCTCCTTATTGAGTCTTGGCGACGCGTTCGAGCATCGCATTCAGCACGTCCAGCTTAGCAGACAGTGTGTCCAGGTCCTGGCGCGAAGGGATACCGATACGGTTCAAACCACGGGCCACCCGGCTGTCGAACGCCTGCTCGATCTTGTCGAACTGCAGCTCGACCTTGCCCTTGACGCTGGACAGGTTCTGGCGCACGGCGTCCAGTTCTTCACCGGCGGCTTCGACCTGCTCGGCGACCAGGGCCTTGCCCTGCTTCTCGACGCCTTCACCGGCCTTGACCAGCTCCTTGAGGTACTCGACGCCCTCATGACCGGCCTTGAAGTACACCCCCAAACCGGCCAACCAGATCTGCCGACCGTAGTGTTTGACCTCACTCAGCAGTTTGGTTTTGTTTTCGTTGGCTTCACGCTGGACTTTATTTTTCGCCTTGACGGCGCTGGCTTTCACTGCGGCTACTTTGGACATGGTGGACCTCACATTGGCGCTGGTGGAGGAAACGCCCACGGGTGCAGGCATAGGACCAAGGTATCGAGGAAAATTAGAATCCACATACTAGGTTGGAAAAATTCTCCTCAGCCTCGCAGCGACTCGTCGAGGCCTTTTTCAATTTCACGCTTGATCGTTCCCCCCAGCGCCGACAACAACAGGCCCAGGCTCAACTCCACGCGCACCTGATCGTCACCGACCTGGATGCTGCCGTCGGCGCCTTTGCGTTTGAATTCCAGGACATCTCCCTGCCACTGATAACGCAGGTCGTACTGACTGGCCAGGCGCTCGGCCAGTTGCTCGGCGCGCGCGCGCGCCACCTCCCGACCCAGGGTGTGAGGACGTTCGACAACGATCTTCGCCATGGCTGGCTCCAAGAGAGGAATTTTCCCCACTATATACCAGCCCGCCGGACCGCCGCGGCAGCGGCCAAGACAAAGCCGCCCAGCGGGGATTAGAATGGCCGGCACTTTCTCCGGGTGACAGTGACATGAACGATCCACGCAAAGGCAGCGATGCCGAACCGACTACCCATTTCGGCTACAAAAGCGTGCCGGAAAGCCAGAAGGCCGAAAAAGTGGCCGAGGTATTTCACTCCGTCGCCGCCAAATACGACCTGATGAACGACCTGATGTCCGCTGGCGTGCACCGCCTGTGGAAGCGCTTCACCATCGAACTGTCGGGTGTTCGCAGTGGCAACCGGGTGCTGGATATCGCCGGCGGCACCGGTGACCTGACCAAGCAATTCGCGCGCTTGGTCGGCCCCAGCGGCGAAGTGGTACTGGCCGACATCAATGCCTCGATGCTCAAGGTCGGGCGCGACCGCCTGCTCGACCTGGGCGTGGCCGGCAACGTCAAGTTCGTCCAGGCCGACGCGGAAAAACTGCCCTTTCCGGACAACCACTTCGACTGCGTAACCATCGCCTTTGGCCTGCGCAACGTCACCCACAAGGAAGACGCGCTGCGCTCGATGCTGCGTGTGCTCAAGCCAGGCGGTCGACTGCTGGTGCTGGAGTTTTCCAAGCCCACCAACAGCCTGCTGTCCAAGGCCTATGACACCTATTCCTTCAGCTTGCTGCCGATGATGGGCAAGCTGATCACCAACGATTCGGAGAGTTACCGCTACCTCGCCGAGTCGATCCGCATGCACCCCGATCAGGAAACCCTCAAGGCCATGATGGTCGAGGCCGGTTTCGAACGCACCACCTACCACAACATGACCGGGGGCATAGTCGCCCTGCACCGCGGCATCAAACCCTGATGCTGACGCAGGCCCTGCTGGCGGGCGTGGAACGGGGCATCAATCGCGTCCTGGCGTTGGACAGCACCGCCCTGCCGCGCCTGGGCCGCCTGAGTGGCAAGGTCATTGCCTTCGACTGCACCGCACCGGCGCTGCAGATCGTGGTGCTGCCGGGGCCGGACGGCCTGCGCCTGGCGTCGCACTGGGAAGCACCGGCCGATTGTCGCCTGCGTGCGCCCCTGAGCAGCCTGTTGCGCCTGGCCACCGGCCGCGACAAAAGCGCCGTGTTGCACCGCGCCGACGTCGACCTGCAAGGCGACAGCGCAGTGCTGATGGAGCTGGCGGAGATTCTCCAGGACCTGGAGCTGGACTGGGAATATGAACTGTCCCTCTGGCTCGGGCCGGTTGCCAGCCACTGGTTCGGTGAGCACCTGCGCAGTCGCACCCGCTGGGGTCGTGAAGGCCTCGACAGCCTGCGCCTGGACCTGGCCGACTACCTCAGTGAAGAGTCCCGCGCCCTGGTCGGGCAACGCGAGGCGCAAGCGCGCTTCGCCGAACTGGACCACCTTAAACTGGCCCTGGACCGGCTCGATGCCCGCGTTCAGCGCCTCGAAGCCATCCCCTCCTCCGGCGAAACCCCATGAGTGTGCTTGCCCTTCGCCGCCTGTTTCGTATTCAGCGCGTGGTCGTTCGCTACCGCCTCGACGACCTGCTGTTCGCCCTGCCGCTGCCTTGGTGGCTGCGCCTGATCAAACCCTTGTTGCCCTGGCGCTGGCTGCCGCGCAAGACGCTCGAGCTGAGCCGCGGCGAGCGGCTGCGCCTGGCCCTGGAGGAACTGGGGCCAATCTTCATCAAGTTCGGGCAATTGCTGTCCACCCGCCGCGACCTGCTGCCGACGGATGTCGCCGACGAGCTGGCGCACCTGCAGGACCGTGTACCGCCGTTCGATCCGCAGCAGGCGGTGGCGTTGATCGAGGAGCAGCTCGGCGCCCGGGTGAGCGAGGTGTTCGCCCGTTTTGACACCCAGCCACTGGCATCGGCCTCGGTGGCCCAGGTGCATGCCGCCCAGCTGAAAAGCGGCGAAGACGTGGTGGTCAAGGTGATCCGCCCGGGCCTCAAGCCCATTATCCGACAGGACCTGGCCTGGCTGTTTCTGCTGGCCCGTCTCGCCGAATACAGCTCCAACGAGGCCCGCCGCCTGCATCCGGTCGAAGTGGTCAGCGACTACGAAAAGACCATCTACGACGAACTCGACCTGCTCCGCGAAGCCGCCAATGCCAGCCAGCTGCGGCGCAACTTCGAAGGCTCGCCGCTGCTCTACGTGCCCCAGGTGTATTGGGACTGGTGCCGGCCAAAAGTGTTGGTGATGGAGCGCATCTACGGCATCCAGGTGACCGACCTGGCCACCCTGGCCGACCAGCGCACCAATATGAAACTGCTGGCGGAACGTGGCGTGGAGATCTTCTTTACCCAGGTCTTCAGCCACAGTTTTTTCCATGCCGACATGCACCCGGGCAATATCTTTGTCAGCACCCGCCAGCCCTGGAGCCCGCAGTACATTGCGGTCGACTGCGGCATCATCGGCAGCCTGACCCCCGAGGACCAGGACTACCTGGCGCGCAACCTGGTGGCCTTTTTCAAACGTGACTACCGCAAGGTGGCGCAGCTGCACATCGATTCGGGCTGGGTACCGGCGCAAACCAAGGTCAACGACTTCGAAGCGGCGATCCGCACCGTCTGCGAACCGATCTTCGAACGACCGCTCAAGGACATCTCCTTCGGCCTGCTGCTGATGCGCCTGTTCCAGACCGCGCGGCGCTTCAATATGGAAATCCAGCCGCAACTGGTATTGCTGCAAAAGACCCTGCTCAATATCGAGGGGCTTGGCCGCCAGCTCTATCCCGACCTGGACCTGTGGGCCACCGCCCAGCCATTTCTGGAGCGCTGGATGCGCGAGCGGATCAGCCCCAAAAGCCTGCTGCACAACCTGCAGACCCAGGTCGAGCAGGTGCCGCACCTGGCGCAGATGACCCGCGATCTGCTCGAGCGCATGGCCCAGCCGCACGCCCAGGACCCACCGCCGCCCTGGCGCGCGGAGCGTTCCTGGGTCGGTCTGCGCCTGGTCGGCGCGTCCCTGTTGGCCGCGGGCAGCGCCTTCGGCGCCGCCGCCGGCAGTCTCGAGCTGCTGGTCGTCTGGCCCGCCTGGGTGATGGCCGCCAGCGGGCTGTACCTGGTCCTGCATCGATAGCCAGCCCGGTTCCTGGCTGGCACACTAGCGTTTTTCCGACGGCACACCGCTGTGCCGTCTGGCCCCACTTGCAACGGACCTTCCATGAACGACTGGCTGGACGAGATCAACTGGAACGCCGATGGCCTGGTCCCGGCCATCGCCCAGGACCACCAAAGCGGTCGGATCCTGATGATGGCCTGGATGAACCGCGAAGCGTTGAGCCTGACCGTGGCGGAAAACCGTGCCATCTATTGGTCACGTTCCCGTGGCAAACTGTGGCGTAAGGGCGAAGAGTCGGGCCATGTGCAGCGTTTGCACGAGGTGCGCCTGGACTGCGACGCCGACGTGATTGTCCTCAAGGTCGAGCAATTGGGCGGTATCGCCTGCCACACCGGACGGGAAAGTTGCTTTTATCGGGTCCATGAAAACGGCGCCTGGAAGACCGTCGAGGCCGTACTCAAGGATCCGCATGCCATCTACGCCGCAGGACATTCCCATGAGTGACACCCTGACCCGCCTCGCTGAAGTGCTCGAGTCGCGCAAGGGCGCGCCCGCGGACAGCTCCTACGTGGCCAGCCTGTACCACAAGGGGCTGAACAAGATTCTGGAAAAGGTCGGCGAAGAATCGGTGGAAACCATACTTGCCGCCAAGGACGCCGCGCTCAGCGGCGACTGCAGCGATCTGGTCTACGAGACGGCCGACCTGTGGTTTCACAGCCTGGTGATGCTCGCGGCCCTCGGCCAGCACCCGCAGGCGGTATTGGATGAGCTGGACCGCCGTTTCGGCCTCTCCGGCCACGCTGAAAAGGCCGCACGCGCGCCCTCGGCCTAACGCATTCTTTTGGAGGAACCGTTGCATGGGTATTTTTGACTGGAAACACTGGATCGTTATCTTGATCGTGGTCGTGCTGGTCTTCGGCACCAAGAAACTCAAGGGGCTGGGTACCGATATCGGTGAGTCGATCAAGGGCTTTCGCAAGGCCATGAACACCGAGGAAGACGGCAAGGCCGGCGAACCCCAGGGTGCGCCAGCACAGCCGCTGAGCCAGCCGCAGACCATCGACGTGCAGGCACAGAAGGTCGAAGAGCCGGCCAGGAAAGACTGATGTTCGGAATCAGCTTCGGTGAACTGCTGCTGATCGGCCTGATCGCCCTGCTGGTGCTCGGCCCGGAACGCCTGCCGGGCGCCGCGCGCACGGCGGGTCTGTGGATCGGCCGATTGAAACGCAGCTTCAATGCCATCAAGCAGGAAGTGGAGCGCGAAATCGGCGCCGACGAAATCCGCCGGCAACTGCACAACGAACATATCCTGTCACTGGAGCAAGAAGCGCGCAGCCTGCTGTCGCCGTTGCAGCCGTCCGCAGTCGAGCCAGACGTGCCGGCGCCTGTCGAAGTACCCGCGCCAGCAGCCGAAACAGCGCCCGCAACCGCGGTCAACCTGGCCAAAGGCGGCGCGCCACTGGCCGTCTCCCCTGCGCAACAACCTCCGCGAGTCCCATGAGCGTCCAGACCCCGAATCACGACCCGGAAATGCCCCTGGTTTCGCACCTGACCGAATTGCGCACCCGCCTGCTGCGCTGTGTGGTGGCCATTTTCCTGATCTTCGCCGGGCTTTTCTACTTCGCCCAGAAGATCTACACCCTGGTCTCGGCACCGCTCAGGGCCTACCTGCCCGAAGGCGCGACGATGATCGCCACCGACGTCGCCTCGCCCTTCCTGACGCCCTTCAAGTTGACCATGGTGGTGGCGCTGTTTCTCGCCATGCCGGTGATCCTGCATCAGATCTGGGGTTTTATCGCGCCGGGGCTGTACAGGCATGAAAAGCGCATCGCCGTGCCCCTGCTGGTGTCGAGCATCCTGCTGTTCTACGGCGGCATGGCCTTCGCCTATTTCCTGGTGTTTCCGATCATTTTCCACTTTTTCGCCAGCGTGACCCCCGAAGGGGTGTCGATGATGACCGACATCAGCAGCTACCTCGATTTCGTGATGACCCTGTTTTTCGCCTTCGGCGTGGCCTTCGAGATCCCGGTGGCCGTGGTGTTGCTGATCTGGATCGGTGTGGTCGACGTGGCCTACCTGCGGCGCATACGGCCCTATGTGATCATCGGCTGCTTTGTCGTCGGCATGGTGCTGACCCCACCGGATATTTTTTCCCAGACCCTGCTGGCCGTGCCCATGTGGCTGCTGTTCGAACTGGGCGTCATCGCCGGCAGCCTGATCCGCAAGCGCAGCGAGCACGACGAAGCGGACACCCCGTCGGCCGACCAACCGCCCGCCGCGCAGCCATGAACCTGCTGTTGCTGGAAGAGGCCGACTTCGTCGCGGCCGACCGGGTGTTGCTACGTGACCGGCGTCTCAAGCACCTGCAGGAGGTGCACCGCGCCGCAGTGGGCGACAGCCTGCGCGTCGGCCGCCTGGAGGGCGCCATGGGGCACGGCCAGGTTCTGCGCCTGGACGCCGGGGAAGCCGAGCTGCAGGTGCAGTTCGACCAGCCGCCGCCCGACAAGCTGCCCTTGACCCTGCTGCTCGCCCTGCCGCGGCCGAAGATGCTGCGCCGGGTACTGCAGACCGTGGCCAGCATGGGCGTACCGCGGCTGGTGCTGCTCAACAGCTACCGGGTGGAAAAAAGCTTCTGGCAGACACCGTTCCTCGATCCGGCGGCGATTCGCGAGCAGCTGCTGCTGGGCCTGGAGCAGGCCCGCGACACCCGGCTGCCGGAGGTCTTGATCGAAAAACGCTTCAAACCGTTCGTCGAGGATCGCCTGCCGCACCTGGCCGCCGGCAGCCTCGGCTTGGTCGGCCACCCCGGCGATTTCCCCGCGTGTCCACGGGCGGTGATGCAGCAGGTGACCCTGGCCATAGGACCGGAGGGCGGCTGGATCCCCTACGAGGTGGAAAGACTGCAAGAGGCCGGATTGCAACCGGTGCAGTTGGGCGCGCGGATCCTGCGGGTGGAAACGGCGGTCACGGCGCTGCTGGCGCGCTTGTTTTAGTCGCCCGGCGAACCGTAGCGCTGCACGCCAGTCGAACTCCTCACCCCCACTGAATCACTCGAGCCTATGCGTCCCCTGATAATCGATCTCGCGGCACTGGCCGCCGCCCTGGCCAGCATCGACGCTGACGCGTACTACCTGGATCTGCAGACCGGTAGCGTGCTGGCCACGGCCCCGGGGGAACCGGCACCCGGCGCCCTGGAGAAGTACCAGGTAGAGGCCGACCGCTACCTGCCGATCGACCGACTGCCGCCAGCGCAAACCCTGGCCGTGCGCGAAGGTTTTTTGTACGAGGTGGCCGACCCGCTGGCCCATGCGGCGCTGCGCCAGGCACTCGACGGGCGCAAGGCCCTGCGCAACTTTGATTACGCGCTGGAGCGCTGGCCCGCTGTTCGGCAGGCCTGGCTGGCCTACCAGGTCGAGCACCTGCATGACCTGGCCCTGGAATGGCTGCAGGTCAATGGTCTGGACGCCGCTCCCGGGCGTTGAACACGAGTCACCCACTTGGAGTGTCGGAGCCCCGACCTCGGGCGAAGCGGTTTTTTCATTGCGAGCGACTTCTCGGGGGCCGAGCCGCGTAGCCCGTAGTCTGGATAACGGTTTTCCTGTCCCCCCCGCGAGAGCGTCATTCACCCTATGCGCCATCCCGGATCATGCCTGGGCGTCGGCACGCCAATGTTGAGGTAGCAGCTGCCCTTCCAGGCCCGGCGCCTCGCTCAGCACCACGTCGCGGGCGGCCAACGGCTCGCCGCAGTCGGAACACACCAGCACGCCGTGCATGGGCTGCCCACAGGTCCTGTGTCGGTGGCGGATCGGCGGCCCCTCGACACCGCTCATATGACGGTCACCCCAGTTGACCAGGGCCAACACGGCGGGGTACAGCTCGAGGCCCTTTTCCGTCAGACGGTACTCCTCGCGGCGCGGTCGTTCCTGATAGGCCACCTTGGTCAGCACCGCGGCAGCGGTCAGCTTTTTCAGACGATCGGCCAGCACATGACGGGTGACGCCCAGACGCCTTTCGAATTCCTCGAAACGGCGCACGCCCATAAAGCATTCACGCAGCACCAGCAGGGTCCAGCGATCACCGACCACCGACAGCGTGCGCGACAGCGAACAGGGCTGCTGATCGAGCTCTTCCCAGCGCATAAGGACTCCCGAAAATCAAGGACAGTGCAACAGCCTAACTTGACAGGTTCCAAAAAGGAACTGAGTATTTAGTTAGTTCCAAAACAGAACCAAGGAGATTCGACATGACTGAGCGCAAGGCAATACTGGTGGTAGGGGCAGGCGACGCCACTGGCGGCGCGATCGCCAAACGTTTTGCCCGCGAGGGCTATGTCGCCTGCGTGGCCCGCCGCACGGCGGACAAGCTGGTGCCGCTGGTGGAGGCCATCGAAGCCGAAGGTGGCGCGGCCCGGGCCTTCGCCTGCGATGCGCGAGTGGAAGAGCAGGTACAGCAGTTGTTCGCGACCATTGAGCGTGAAATCGGCCCCCTTGAAGTGGTGGTGTTCAATATCGGCGCCAACGTGCAGTTTTCCATCACCGAAACCACCGAACGGGTCTACCGCAAGGTCTGGGAGATGGCGGCCCTGGCCGGCTTCCTGACCGGCCGGGAAGCCGCGCGGGTGATGTTGCCACGCGCCCGTGGCAGCATCATCTTTACCGGCGCCACCGCCTCCTTGCGCGGCCGGGCCAATTTCTCCGCCTTCGCCAGCGCCAAGTTCGCCCTGCGCGCACTGGCCCAGAGCATGGCCCGGGAGCTGGGGCCCAAGGGCATCCACGTGGCCCATCCGATCATCGATGGCGCCATCGACACCGCCTTTATCCGCGAGACCTTCCCCGACCTCTATCGCCTCAAGGAGCAGGACGGCATCCTTGACCCCAACCACATCGCCGAGACCTACTGGCAGATCCACAACCAGCCCCGCGACTGCTGGGTGCATGAACTGGACCTGCGGCCCTGGTCCGAAACCTTCTGAGAGATTCCGTCGCTCGCGGCACCTGCTGGCCACCCTTACAGGACACAATCAGATGAGTAAGACCCTGGAGTTCTTTTTCGATTTCGGCAGCCCCACCACCTACCTGGCCTGGACCCAACTGCCGACGATTGCCGCCGCCGCGGGCGCCGAGATCCATTGGCGGCCGATGTTGCTGGGTGGGGTGTTCAAGGCCACCGGCAACCAGTCGCCGGTCAGCATCCCCAGCAAGGGCCGCTACATGCTGCAGGACCTGGCGCGCTTCGCCAGCCGCTACGGCGTTCCCATGGCCTTCAACCCGCATTTCCCGATCAACACCCTGACCCTGATGCGCGGCGCGGCAGGCTATCTGGACAGCCCGCAGTTCGGGATCTACGTACGCGCGATCTTTGAAGCGCTTTGGGTGCACCGGCAGCACCTGGGCAAAGCCGAAGTGGTGACCCAGGTGTTGCTCGAGGCGGGCCTGGACCCGGCCGAGTTCGAACGCCTGGTCGCTGACGAGGGGGTCAAGGAGCGGCTCAAGGCCAATACCGAGGAGGCGGTGCGCAGGGGAGTGTTCGGCGCGCCGAGTTTTTTCGTCGGCGACGAACTGCATTTCGGCCAGGATCGCCTGGACTTCGTCGCCGAAGCCCTGGCGCGTTAGGGTCGCCTAGCTGTCCAGCAGAAAGGTCACCGGCCCATCGTTCACCAGGTGCACCTGCATGTCGGCGCCAAAGCGCCCGGTCGCGACCTGGGGATGGGCCCGGCGGGCCCGCTCGACCAGCAACTCGAACAGTTCGGCGCCCAGGGCCGGGGTGGCGGCACTGGAAAAACTCGGGCGCAAGCCGCTCTTGGTATCGGCGGCCAGGGTGAACTGCGAGACCAGCAGCAGGCCGCCACCGACATCGCGCAGCGACAGGTTCATCTTGCCCTGGGCATCGGCGAACACCCGGTAGTTGAGCAGCTTGTGCAGCAGCTTGTCGACTCTGGCCGGGCTGTCCTGGGGCTCGACCCCCACCAGCACCAGCAAGCCCTGAGCGATCGCGCCGACGGTTTCACCGGCGACCTCCACCCGCGCCTGGCTGACGCGCTGGATCAGTCCCTTCATGCTTCCTCAGGGGGCAGGTCGAGCAGACGCTGGGCCACCTGATCGGCCGCGCGCACCAGGGCATCGGTGATACCGGTTTCCGAGGCCGCATGACCGGCTTCGCGGATGATCTGCAGCTCGCTGTTGGGCCAGGCCTGATGCAGTTCCCAGGCATTATCCAGCGGGCAGACCACGTCGTAGCGGCCATGGACGATGACGCCCGGCAGATGGGCGATCTTGCCCATGTCGCGAATCAGCTGATCGGGCTCGAGAAAGGCGTTGTTGACGAAGTAGTGGCACTCGATGCGGGCGATCGACAGCGCCCGATGGGCGTCGGAGAAACGTTCCACCACCTGCGGGTTAGGGCGCAGGGTCAGGGTCCGCCCTTCCCAGGTCGACCAGGCCTTGGCCGCATGCATCTGAGCGATCTGGTCGGCGCCGGTCAGGCGCTTGTAAAAAGCCTGGATCAGGTCACCCCGCTCCTCCGCGGGAATGGGTGCCAGGTAATCCTGCCAATAGTCGGGGAACAGCCGGCTCGCGCCTTCCTGATAGAACCAGCGGACATCCTGCGGACGGCAGAGGAAGATGCCGCGCAGAATCAGCGCATGGACCCGCTCGGGGTGGGTTTGCGCGTAGGCCAGCGACAGGGTCGAGCCCCAGGAGCCACCGAACAGCACCCATTTATCGATACCCAGGTGCTCGCGGATACGTTCCAGGTCGGCGACCAGGTCCCAGGTGCTGTTGTTTTCCAGGCTCGCATGGGGCGTGGAGCGTCCGCAGCCACGCTGGTCGAACGTCACGATACGGTACAGATTGGGATCGAAGAAGCGCCGGCTCAAGGCGTCGCACCCGGCACCCGGGCCGCCATGAATAAATACCACCGGCAAACCCGCTGGCGTGCCGCTTTCGTCCACATACAGGACATGTGGCGCGTCCACCGCCAGCTCGTGGCGGGCGTAGGGTTTAATCTCCGGATACAAAGTCTGCATAGTGCGCTCCCGAGTCGTTACAGGGGTGCCCCTCGATAAGAGCACCGCTCAATTCATCCTGAAATCCACGAACCGTCAAGTCATGGCGGATCCTGGTCTTGCGTGCCTTGGCCGGCGACCTGCGCGCGCGCCAGTGGGCGCGTGTAAATGCGCCGGGTTCACCCCGACCTACCCCTGTTCTACAGTAGGGTGCGGCGGCCGTGCCGGGCATCATAACCACGAAACAGGAATCGAGCATGTCACCCAGGTTTTTTGTTGCGCTGCTGGCGCTGTTGACCCTGCTCGCCGGCTGCGGCCACGACGCCCCCCAGGCCGCACTCGAGGCGGCCGTGGCGCGCTTGCAAAACACCCTAGAGGCCAAGCAGACGACGGCGGTGCTCGATCAGTTGCATCCGCAATTTAGCGCCCAACAACAGAGCTTGGACCGTGACTGGGCCAAACGAAGCATGGCCCTGGTTTTTCTGCGATACAAGAATATCCGGGTGCTGGTGCTGTCTGAAGACAGTCAGCTGGACCCCACCTATTCGCAGAAGGCCCACACCCAGGCGCGCGTGGCGCTCACCGGCGCCGAGGGGCTGATTCCCGACAGCGCGCGCCAGTACCAGGTCGACCTGGAGTGGTGGCTGGAGGACGGCGAATGGAAACTGGCGCGCCTGAACTGGCAATGATGCATGGCCCCCGGCAGCCGGGTCGCGCGGCAGCGCCTAACTGGTACACTGCGCGTTCAACCCCGGCGACCGGATACCATGGACCGAACGCACTTGCACCGCCTGCTGCCGCACCAGGGCGCCGCCCTCTGGCTGGACCGGCTGCTGGCCCATGATGCGCAAGGAATCAGCGGCCTGAGCGACTGGAGCCATCTGGCGAATCTGGCCGAGGATGCCTCGCCCTGTCTGTTGTTCGAAGCCGCCGCGCAGCTCTGCGCGGCCCACGGGGCGCTCTACGGCGACCGCGGCGCGGTCGACATGGCCTTGGTCGGCAAGGTCAGCCAGCTGCGCCTGCACCAGGAGCCCGAGTGCCGCAGCGGCGCTTTGCTGGTCCAGGCCGCCCAGGAAAGCCTGAGCCCAGCCGGCGCCAGCTACCGCTTTAGCATCAGCACCCACGAACGCCTGTTACTGGACGGCAAGTTGCTGCTGGTGCTGGTCAGTGCTTGAGCTGCGTGCCGTCGGATTCAGCTACCCCGGCGCCAGCGCGCCGGCCTTGCAACAGATCGACCTGCGCCTGGGCGCGGGCGAATGCCTGGGCCTGCTGGGCCCCAACGGGGCGGGCAAGACCACCCTGCTGTCGCTGATCAGTGGTCTGCTGCGGCCGGACCAGGGCGAGCTGCGCTGGTGCGGCGAACAGGCCGAGCGGCCACTACTGGGCATAGTCCCGCAGCAACTGGGCTTTTACGCGGCCCTGAGCGTGCGCGAGAACCTCGGGCTGTTCGCCGACCTCTATCGGTTGCGTGACGCCGAGCGGCGTACCCGCCTGGAGTGGGTGATCCACAGCACCGCCCTGGAAGACAAACTGTCGCGGCGCGCCGACCGCCTTTCCGGCGGCGAGCAACGCCGGCTCAACTTCGCCCTGGGCCTGCTGCAACCCGCCCCGCTCTACCTGTTCGACGAAGCCACCGTGGGTGTGGACGCGCAGTCGCGGCTGCTGCTGCTGGACGCGATCCAGGCCTTGACCGCCGCCGGCAAGGCGGTGATCTACACCAGCCACTACCTCGACGAGGTCGAGCGGGTGGCGCAACGCATCTTGTTACTGCAACAGGGGCAGGTACGCCTCGACCTGGACAAGCAGCAGTTGCTGGGCGACCGTCATGGCCTGCTGCTGGAATGGCCGGGGCCGCCGCCGGCCGGCGTGCGGGCCTTGCTCGAGGCGCTGCGACTGGACGTCGAATGGCTGCCCAACGGCTGCTGGATCGAGCAACTGGACGCCGCCGCGCTGGCGCGCATCGCCGAGTTCGTCGGCACCCAGGCGCCGCTGCCCAGCCTGCTGCGTTTCGGCCGTCCGTCCCTGGAACAGCTGTACCTGCATTTCAGCGGTGGGCAGCTATGAGGCTCTGGGCCCTGGTGCGCAAGGAAGGCCTGTTGCTGCGCCGCGACCTGCATGCCCTGGCAGTGCTCTTTATCATGCCGGCGCTGTTCTTGCTGCTGATGGCCTTTGCCCTGGCCGAGGTCAATCAGAACCGCCTGCCACCGCTGCACCTGGGGCTGGAAATACCGGTCAGCAGCGACGAAAGCGCCTTTTTCGCCGCCGCCCTGGCGGCCCAGTTGCCCGACAGTCCGCTGCAGTCCGAGCCTGCGGCGAGCCGCTCGCGCATCTATCTGCCGGCCGATTTCGCCGACACCCTGCTGCAGGACCAAGGCGCCGCCGCCACCCGACTGGTTTTTCCCGCCCGTACCGACGCCCTCTCGCGCCAACGCCTGCGGGCTGCCGTCGAGGTCAGCCTGGCCCAGACCCGACTGATGGCGCTGCTGGTCGACAGTGGCGAGCTGGCCGCCGAGCTCCCCCTGCAGGAACGTCTGGCGCTGATCCGCCAACGCACCCATAACGCCATTGTCGAACAGGAAGTGCTGGCCAGTGGAGATCTCGCCCTGCAGGCCAATGCCAGCCAGCACAGCGTGCCCGCCTGGCTGATCTTCGGCATGTTTTTCGTCATGTTGCCCATGGCCAACAGTTTCCAGCGCGAACAACAGAGCGGCACCCTGCTGCGCTTTCGCTGCCTGCGCCTGAGCCTGGCGCAACTGGCCTTGAGCAAACTGCTGCCCTACCTGGGGGTCAACCTGCTGCAGTTCTGCGTGCTGCTGGCCCTGGGTGTCTGGGGCTTACCGCTGTTAGGCTTGAGCGCCCTGAACCTGCCGGGCAGCCCCTGGGCCTATCTGCTGCTGGCCAGCAGCCTGGCCTGCGCCGCCTGTTGCCTGGGCCTGGCCATCGCCGCCCTGGCGCGCAGCACCGAACAGGCCTTGCTGCTCAGCGGCGGACTCAACCTGGTGTTGGCCGCCATCGGCGGCATCATGGTGCCCAAGAGCGTGATGCCCGAAGCCATGCGCCAGGTGGCGGAGCTGTCACCCATGAGCTGGGCGCTGGATGGTTTTCTGACCTTGCTGGTGGGCCAGGGCGACCTCGCTGACCTGCTGCCCTACTGTATCCGCCTGCTGCTGTTCGCCGCCCTGACCGGTAGCCTGGGGCTGGCGCTGTTTCAACGCCGACTAAGTGAAACCCAATGGACGACGCACTACTGAAGCAACAACTCAAGCAACTCCTGGTGCGCGAATGCGACAAGGAAGACGAACTCGACTGGCAGGGCATCGCCGATGACGAGCCGCTCTTCGGCCGCCAGAGCCGGATCCAGATGGACAGCCTGGACGCCCTGCAGTTGTCGCTGGCGGTGCAGCAGCACTACGGCGTACGCATCGAGGGGGCCAAGGAAGGCCGCCGGATCCTGGCCAGCATCGACAGCATCGCCGCCTTTATCAGGCACGGGCAGTGACGCCGGTCTACCTGCAACGCGCCCAGCTGCACAGCGCCCTGGGGCCTGACCTGGGCAGCGCCGCCAGCGCCTACCGCGCCGATCGACGCCCGCTGGCAAGTCACTACCAGCGGTTGGAGCTGCCCCAGCAGTGCCCGTATTTTCACGCCACGGGCAGCCCCCTGCCCTTGCTCGAACGCCTCGATGCACTGTTGCGCAGCAGCCTCGGCGAGCACCCGGCCCCCCTGACCGACTGCCTGCTGATCATTGCCACCACCACCCTGGATATCGCCGACATCGAGCCGCAGATGGTCGCGGGCCAGCCGTTCGACGACAGCCTGGTCACCCCGCTCGATCGACTCGCCCAGCGACTGCGCGGGGCCTGGGGCTTCGCCGCCGCCTTTACCCTCAACACCGCCTGCAGCAGCGCCGCCAACGCCCTGCTCTACGGCGCGCGCCTGTTGGGCCAGGGGCCATTGCGCCGTGCCCTGGTGCTGAGTTTCGAGACCCCCAGTCGCGTCGCCATGCAGGGTTTTGCCGCCCTTGAACTGGTCAGCCCCAGCGCCCGTTATCGGCCCTTTCACCCTGAGCGCGACGGCCTGATCCTCGGCGAGTGTTATGCCAGCGTGCTGCTGAGCGCGGAGCCCGGCCCGGCACCGTTGGCCCGCCTGCTTGGCGGCTTCAGTGCCTGTGATACCAGCAGCCTGACCACCACCCTGGAGGACGGCAGCCACGTCGACTGGGTGATGCGCCGGGCCCTGGACAGCGCGGGCATCACTGCCGGCCAGATCGACCTGGTCAAGCTGCATGGCACGGCAACCGCGGCCAACGACCACGCCGAAGGCAATGGCATGCAACGCTTGTTCGGCCGACACCTGCCGCCGGCCGTGCTGCTCAAACCCTACCTGGGCCATACCCTGGGCGCCTGCGGACTCAGCGAAAGCCTGCTGTTGCTGGAGGCCCTGCGCCAGGGCAGCCTGCCCGGCGTGGACTATGCCGACCAGGCGCTGCTGGCGCTGCCGGGCGCGGCCTGGCGAGCACCGGTGGATGGGCTGCTGCTGGCGAATTTTTTCGGCTTTGGCGGCAACAACGCCAGCCTGGTACTGCAGGGAATGGGCTTATGAAGGTGATCGCCGCCAGCCAGATCGACGGCAACGCCGCGGTCGACGACAAGGCCCTCAAGGCGCACTTGAGCTGCTACCTCGACCACCCCCCGCGGCGGGTCGACCGCCTGATCCTGCAGGCCCTGCTCGGCGCCGCCGTGCTGCAGTCACGCCCGCGCGCGGAAAGCGGCCTGTACCTGGCCTCGAGCTATCCCGCCAGGCCGACCATGCAGGCCCTGCTGGAAGCGGTTTGCGTGCACGGAAAACTGCCCAAACCCTTCGAGTTCGTCAACAGCGTGAGTAATGCCGCCGGCTTTCACGTCGCCCAGCAGTTGCGGTTGAACGGCCCCAACCTGTTTATCGGTGCGGGGCCGGACGTCTGGTCCGACCTGACTCGTCTGGCCGGCCTGGACCTGGCCGAGGGCGTGATCGGCCAGGCGCTGCTGGTGCTCTGCGACGAACGCGACGGTTTCCAGGTCCAGGCGCTGCTGCTCGAACCGGGCGACGGCGGCCCGCTGGCGGGCACGGACTTCGCCAGCCTGACGGCCGGCGTCCGCGTGACACGGCTGGACCTACGCACCGGCTGAAAACAGGCCTGCCCCCTTAAGACTTGGCCTTGGCCCAGGCCGCCAGCTGGCGCATCAGGGCCCGCTCCTGCTCGGCGATGCCTTCCAGCGCCAGGGCAATGGGTTCGAAGTCGCTGTGGCCCTGCTTGTTGCGGCTGTAGCGCACGCAGGCCGCGGCGAATTGCCGCCAGTCGTCGCCGATACGGGTCATTTCCAGCGCCGCCTCGGCCAGGCGCGCATCGCCAAGTTTGAGCCCCGCCTCCTGCAGAAAGGAGGCGTACATAAAGCGAAACCCCGCGCCGCCGGTACCGATCTCTTCCTGCATGCGCACGATATGGGTCAGGTACAGGCGGTTGTATTTCAGCGCCGCGGGGTCGAGCTTGCGCACCCGCCCGGCCAGATGGCGGATACCGCGAATGCCGATCCAGGGCAACGGCAGGCCATCGAGAATACGGCTGGTGGACAGGATGCTCTGGCGGATCAGCGTGGCCCAATCCTGCTCGACCGGGACCTGGTCAAGCCAGTACAGCAACCCCTTGGCGGCCAGCGCGCCCTTGGCGAAGCGCGCCTTGTTGAGGTCCGCCTCGCTGCAGCGCACCACGTCTTCGAAGACCGGATCGCTGAGCAGGTACTGATCGCCGTCCTTGCCGTAGGCCAACAGGTTGTGGGCATTGAAATGAAAGCGCATCTCTTCGGGGAAATACGGCAACCAGTACACCGAACTCTGCAGCCCCACCAGGCGTCCCGCGGCCAGCGCGCCATCCAGCGCCGCCTGGCCCTGGGCCGGGCCGGCGAAGGTAGCGGTGTGCAGGTGGGCGCCAAGGCGCTTGCTCAGGGTCTTGATCAGGTGCCGGGGCGGCATGCGGTAGGCGATCAGCGGCATGCCACCCAGCTTGACGATCGGCAGGTAGGCGAAGGCCAGCCCCGAGGCCAGGCCAAAGGCCATCGGCTCGCTCATGGGCAGGCCGCTGTGGGTCAGCAGGCTGGCCATGACCCCGCTTTCGCAGTGGGCACTCTGCTGGTGCTGGAAAACCGTCATGCGGACTCTCGCTGATAGCGGATCAACTGCGCGACATCCAGGCCCAAGGCCTCGGCATAACGCGCCAGGACCCGTCGTGGCAGACGGGCGTAATGGTGGGGCTGGAAGTGGCGGCGGATGCGCCAGCGCCACAGGCCGGAAATCTGCGCCAGCGCCGGTTCATCCATGCGGCACTGGCACATCAGGTACTTCAAGGGCGAAGCACGGCCGGCCTGCCAATCGCTCAGCGCGGCCTGTTCCTGGGCCTGGAGCTCGGCGACCGCCAGCTGGGTGGCATAGGCTTCCGGCTCCCAGCCATCGCTCTGCGCCGACTGATAACGGCCACCGGCGTCCAGGGCGTAGACCAGCTTGCTGTGCCCACCATAGGTACTGCTGTGGTCCTGGGGCACCTCGTCGAGTTTCATGGCTGGTTCCCTACCACGGTCAGGTGCAGGAAGGCGCTGGAGAAGCGTCCGCTTTCCGGCACGTAGCCCAGCAGCGTCTGCCCGGGGCGCAGCGTGCCGCCATTGAACAGCTCTTCAAGCATGATAAAAAACGAGGCCGCGCCGGTATTGCCCTTGCGCGTCAGATTGGTGAACCAGCGCTCCTGGGGAATCGGCAGGCCGGCGTTGGCCAGGCCGACCGCCAGGCGCTGGCGAAAGAACTCCGAGGAGTAGTGCGGCAGGAAATAATCGATGGCCTCGGCGCTCAACGGACGTCGCGCCAGGATACGCTCCAGGGCCTGCTCGACCGTGACCCGCACGATATTGTCGTTGAGCAATTTGACGTCCTGCTTGATCGCCATCACCGAGTGGCGATTGCGCGCCTCGCCATCGAAGCGGCTCCAGCCGATCAGGCGCTCGCCCTCGCGCTCGGCGCCCGCGTACATGCAGGGCGGCATGCTGTCGGCGAAGGAGAGAATATCGATCCAGTCGATGCGCAGGCTCAGTCCCTGGGCATTGGGCGCCGCTTCCAGCCAGACGGCGCCGGCCCCGTCGGAGAGCATCCAGCGCAGAAAGTCCTTCTCGAAGGCGATCTCGGGATTCTGTTCCAGCGCATCGACCCGGCTGTCCAGTTCGGCTTCGAAATTGCGCGCATGCATCAGGCTGGAGGCCAGCTCCGAACCGCAGGCGACCGCATTGGCGGTCTCGCCGCTGGCCACGCTGAGGTAGGCGTATTTCAGCGCGGTGACGCCGCACAGGCAGATGCCGGCGGTGGACACCACCTCGCAGACCGGGTTGCCCAGTTCGCCATGCACCATCACCGCATGGTTGGGCATCACCTGATCCGGCGAGGCGCTGCTGGCCACCAGGCATTCGAGGCGCCGCAGGTCGAAGCCGGGACCTTCCAGGCCGCGGATGGCCTCGGCACTCATTTGCGCGTTGGTCAGGCTCGGCAAGCCCGACTGCGGGTCGATTGCATAATGCCGCTGGGTGATGCCGTTGCTGCGCAGCACCAGGTTGCGGGCCCGCGAGGGACGGCCGCCGACCTGGCCCAGGCGTGTTTCCATCTGGTCGTTGTCGACCGGCGCGTGGGGCAGGTACGCGCTGACGCGGTTGATAAACACGGGGTGGGGCACGGTGCAATCCTCAAAAGACATCGACTACTCGCCGGATGGCGCGGCGAAATAGGCCTTTTCACGCTGGGTTTTCTTACGCACCAGCGGGCCCAGCAATTTTTTCAGCAACGCGGTGACAGGGACCACGGTGAGGATCAAACAGAACAGGAAGACGAAATACAGCAGGATCCCGGCCTTGCGCGCCCGGCTACCCTGGGGTCCCAATGCCGCCAGCAGCAGGCTCCACAGGCGAAAACTGCGGGCACCAACTCGCTCGCTGGCGATCAGTTTCTCATTCACCCGCACCGCCCCCAGACCGCGCAGCATCGGCGCCTCGATCGGCAGCGGATCACGCACCAGGCGCGCGCCTATGGCTTCGCCGAAACGACTGGCGGCGGCGATCTGCCCATCGCTGATGCCGGCCTTGGGCAACCAGGACCAGCGCTGGCGATCGCCGGTGAACATCCATAAGGGGGTGGTGAGGAAACTCCAGGCACTGCCACACTCGTCGATCACCGCGACATTGTCCACCAGGCGCGCGCCCAGGGTGGCGAGCCGGGCCTTGACCTTTTCCTGGGCCATCAGCCACATATTGCGGCAACCAATCAGGGTCAGCACGGGTGTGCCCCGCAGCAGCCGCGCCGCTTCGGGGGTTGCAAGGAAACCGGTGAGCGGCAGCGAGGGCGACAGAAACCACACCTGATAGGCCAGGATCACCAGGTCGTAGCGGGTCTCTGCGTCCACCGCCAGTGGCAGCAAGGGCGGCGGGCGCATCAGCACGGTTTCCGGAAAAATGCCGAAAAAGCTGAAAAACGGCCAGGGAAAGGGGTAAGGTCGTGCCGGCTGCAGGGCCAGGAAGTCCAGCCGAATGCCTTCCTGGCGCAACAGGGGCGCGCAGACCGATTGGACCAGGCGATCCAGCTGGCCCGTTTGCGAGTAGTGCACCACCAGAATCCGCCGCATTCCAATCATTCACGCCGCCAAAACGGCCCGAATTATGCCATATAGCCTGCGTAAACTTGTAACGATCCGCGCCCAGACTGGGCTGTTGGCCCTGACGATCGGGCTGTTCGGGGGCGCCGTCGTGGCCGCCGACATCGAGGTGCAGGTCGCCGGCTGGGCCCCACTTGGAACCCTGCGGGCCGCGCTGGTGGCCGCCGACCAGGCGGACTGGCCGGAGCGCCCCCTGCGCCTGGTGGAAAGCCAGACGGCAGCTCTGCGCTTCGATGAGGTGCCGCCGGGGCGGTACGCGGTGCAGCTGTACCAGGACAGCAACGGCAACGGCCAGCTCGACCTCAGCCCGCGCGGCATCCCCCAGGAACCCACCGGTTTTTCCGGCAACCCCGCTCAGCTACGGGGCAAACCCGCCCTGGCCAGCGCCGTGTTCGAGCACGGCAGCGCCCCCAGCCAGCTCAACATCGTGCTGCGCCAGCCGCGCCGGCCAGCGGCCGCCCCGCCGCCAGTGCCCGCGGCACAACCGGCGCACTAGGGCCTGTGGACATTAAGCATCGCGAGGCGCGTTGCCGCGAAGAAGGGGTCCAGGCAAGGCGCGAAACGCCGGCAATGGTCATTCCCTTGCCCAGTTTCGCAACGCGGCATGGGGCACTTGTTCGCGCAACCCGCAGGGCAGGCCCTGTTTTGATGCGACAGGGGATGACGCGTGGTTCGTTCTGACGCCCCCGACGGCTCGTTTCATGCTGGGTAGGGTTTCAAAACCAGGGTCGGCGCGGCCGTGCGGGTAGTGCCCACAGGCCCTAGCGCACCGCCTGTCACTGCCCAGCCAGCGCCGGGTCGGCGGGACGCCAGATCAAGCGCTCGGTGTCGTAACCCTGCTGCCGGGCGACCTCGAGCAAGCGCTCGCGCAGCGCGTCGCTGGCCCTGGGCTCGCGGGTCAGCAGCCACAGGTACTTGCGGTTGGGATGCCCGACCAAGGCGCTGCGGTAGTCATCATCCAGGGCCAGGATCCAGTACTCGCCCCGGGTCAGCCCGGGAAACAGGCGGCTGAACCAGGTGTCGAACTGCACCCAGAGCTTGTCCGTTTGACCCGCTACCTGGGGCACCGCCGTGCCTTCCACCTGCTGCGAGCCACCGCCCTCGGTGGTGCAACGGTTGGTCACCGCCACGCTGCCATCGTCACGCAGCCGGTACAGGGCTTCGGACTGCAGGCAGTTACGCTGAAAAAACATCGGCAGCCGCGCCTGCTCGTACCAGGTTCCCTGGTAACGCCGCAGGTCGACCGCTCCCACCGTTTGCGGCGGCGCCAGATCGCTGGCGCAGCCCGTCACTACCAGCATCGCGACAATCAAGAGTGAGCGCATAAGCTCGGTCCTCGACAAAGGGATAAAGCGCCGGGCCAGCCCGCTATTTGAGGCCCTGGCCGGAGAACAGCAGTACCTTGTCGCCGGCGTACTGCACGCTGATAAACCGCTGCTCGTCACCCCAGGTGCAGCTGGAAAGGCCCAGGGCACCGGAACACTCGGTGGGGTCACCGAGCAACGCCTGCACCTCGGTTCGATCCATTCCCGCCGTCAGTTGGGCATAGTTCTCCTGGGTCAGTTTGTTACAGGCGGCCAACAGCAGGCACAGGCTCAGCAAGGCGATCGAACGCAAAGGCATGACAGTGATTCCTAGGGGTGACGATAGAAAACGCAACGAAACGGCTCGGCGTGACGTATTGGACGTCAGAAGCCTGAGCCCGGTTCCTGCAGGAAGCCCAGTTCTTCGGCCGTTGACCGGCGGTCGAGCAGGGCATTGCGATGGGGAAAACGCCCGAAACGGGCAATCACCTGGCGGTGCCGCTCGGCATAGTCGAGGTAACCGTCGAACAATGACTGCTCCGCGGCAGGGGCTTCGGCCCGCAGGTCACGAAACAGCTGCACGGCCCGCACCTGCAGCGCCAAGTCCTCGGCATGCTCGAAGACCAGGTAGACAAAGACCCGCGCGATGGCCGGCACCTGCCGATCCCAGCCCTGGGCCAGGCCGCGCTCGACCAGCGCCTGGGCCCGCAGGTCGCCGGCATAGGCGCGGCCGCTGTCGCGCAACACCATGCGCGGCAGCTGGTCCAGCAGCAGGATCAACGCCAGCCAGCCCGGTGGGCTGTGCGCCCAGTCCTCCAGCCCACCCTTCAGCGCCTGCTCGAGCAACGCGCCAAAGCGCTCGCGCGCCTCGCGGTCCTGCTCCGCTCGTTTGCCGAACCACAGGCCCTGACGCACGCTCGCCACCTCCAGCGCCGTGGCCGGCGGCCCGAACCACCAGTCCAGCAGCGGCTGCCAGGGCGCGGTCACACTTCAGGCCTGGTGATAGGCGCTGACGCGCTCGACTTCTTCCTTGGAGCCGAGGAAGACCGCTACCCGCTGGTGCAGGGAGGTCGGCTGGATATCGAGGATGCGTTGCAGGCCATTGGTCGCGGCGCCGCCGGCCTGTTCGACGATAAAGGACATCGGGTTGGCTTCGTACATCAGACGCAGCTTGCCGGGCTTTTGCGGTTCGCGGCTGTCGCGCGGGTACATGAACAGGCCGCCGCGGGTCAGGATGCGGTGCACGTCGGCCACCATGGCCGCGACCCAACGCATGTTGTAGTCCTTGCCCAGGGGACCGCTCTTGCCGGCCAGCAGCTCTTCGACATAACGCGTCACCGGCGCTTCCCAGTGGCGCTGGTTGGACATGTTGATGGCGAATTCCTGGGTGGTGGCCGGGATGCGGATGTTGTCGTGGGTCATGACGAAACTGCCCAGCTCGCGGTCCAGGGTAAAGCCCTTGACGCCGTCGCCAAGGGTCAGCATCAGCATCGTCTGGGGACCATAGATGGCATAACCGGCCGCAACCTGCTCGGTGCCCGGCTGCAGGAACGCGTCCTCGCCCAGGTCACCGCTCTCGCCATTGCGCTCGGGACAGCGCAGCACCGAGAAAATCGTGCCGACCGAGACGTTCACATCGATATTGGACGAGCCGTCCAGCGGGTCGAACACCAACAGATAGGCACCCTTGGGGTACTGGCCAGGGATCTGGTAGGCATTGTCCATTTCTTCGGACGCCATGCCGGCCAGGTGACCGCCCCACTCGTTGGCCTCCAGGAGGATTTCGTTGGACAGCACGTCGAGCTTTTTCTGCACCTCGCCCTGGACGTTTTCGGTTTCCATGCTGCCGAGCACACCACCCAGGGCGCCCTTGGACACCGCATGGCTGATCTCCTTGCACGCGCGGGCCACCACCTCGATTAGGAACCGCAGGTCGGCCGGGGTGTTGTTGCTGCGGGTCTGCTCGATCAAGTAGCGGCTGAGGGTAACGCGGGACATGGAAGGCTCCGGGGGAAGGAAAACCCGCGCAGTTTAGCGCGAGTGCCTTGCCTCAGACAGAGCGGCGTTATGCAGAGTTCAGTGAGCACAGCCCGACAAGCCGGACTTGCCGCACAGTCCGGACCGGTGGAAAGGGGGGGCAGTGACCATCCGGGGCCACGCCGGACGCCTCCGGCGTGGCCCGCAGGCCGTTAGAGGTCGAGCACCAGCGACAGGTTGACGCCCTGTTGGGTGTCGTCTTCGCCCTGGCGCAGGCTGTAGCCGCCGCGCAAGGCCAGGCCGCTGCCCAGTTGCTGGTTGAAGCCCAGGCTGACGCGGTTCATCTTGTCCTCCGGGGTGTAGCCCTGCAGGCTGAAGCCCAGGCTTGGCAGGCTGTTGAGGGACAGGTCGAGCTCGCTGGCGTCGTCCTCGTACTCACGCTCATGGGCCACTTCGCCGAACAGCTGGGTGTCGGCGCTCAAGGCGTAACGCCCTTGCAGGCCCACGCCGAGGCGCTTGGACGTGCGTTCCTGGTCGCCGAAGGCCAGCGCCGTGGAGCGTGCGCCGCTCTCGGAATAGCCGTCGACCTCGACCCGGGCGTAGTCGCCGCTGACAAAGGGGCTCAGGTGCCAGACGCTGCCCTCCTCCGCGATGTCGTAACCCAGGCGTCCGCCGAAGGCCCACAGATCCCCCTCGGTGTCGCCTTTTTCCGTGCGCTGGCCGACGCCCAGGTCGAAACCACGCTGCAGGTCGTCATAGTCCAGCTTGCCCCCGGTGGCGCTCAGGTCGGCCCACCAGCGGTTGTGCTGGTACTGGGCGAAGGCCGTCAGCAGGTAGCTGCGCAGTTGGTAATCCGAGGCCTCGGCATCCAGCTCCTGCTCGTCCAGGCCCAGCGCCAACCCAACCCGCCAGGCGTCGTCCAGCCGGTAGCTGGCGCCCAGGTTCAAGGCGTATCCGTCGCTGTCGGCATCCACCGAGGCCGCTTGACGGTCGAAATCCTGCTGCTGCCCCGAGCCACTGACAAAGGTGCGCAGTTGGCCGGCCGGTTGCCAGGCCTGCCAATCGGCCTGCCATTGGCTGCGCAGCTGGTCCTGGTGGGCCCGCAACGTACCGTGGGCCATCTCCGGCAGCAGGGTCAATTCGTAGGGTGCGCTAAGCAGCGAGACGGTGTAGTCGGCGACGATGCGCTGGCCGGTGATGGTCGGGTGCACGCCGTCATTGAACAGCAGGCGGGTCGGATCCGGGGTGGTGCCGTTGATCCCGTAGACCGGGTTGACGTTGGCACAGCCGTCGAAGCAGGTCAGGGTCAGGTTCTGGTCCGTGGCCAGGCCGAACTGGCCGGGATTGGCCACGGCCTCCTTGACCAACAGCGGCACATTCAAGGGGATGATTTCGGCGTCGATGCCAGCCAGCTGGTGGGCCAGCTCCTGGTTGAAACCCGCCGCCAGCGGCGCGATAAAATCCGAGACCCCGGCGTTCAGGGCGAAAGGCGTCTGGCTGACATCGCCGAGCAATGGCACCACGATATAGCGCGCGCCCGCCGCCTGCAGGGCGCGCACGCTGTCCGCCACACGACCGGCCGAGGCCACCGCCTGGGGCTGGCTGAGAATCAGCCCGTCGAGAAAGTCGTTGCCGCCGGCGCTGACATAAAACAGGGTGTTCGGGTCCACGGCCAGGCCACGGTTGGCCAGTTCCACCAGATAGGCCTCGCGGACCCGCAGGTTGGTGCCGTCGGTGGTCTCGACCACCGAGCCTTCGCCGCTGCCGGTGATCGAGTCGTAGACCTGCGCCGTGATATTGCCGCCCACGGCATAGTTACGCCCGTCAGCCTGGCCCAGGGCTTCGTTGACCGGCGAGGTCGAGCCAATCGAGGGCCCCAGGCCCAGTTGCTCGCTGATCAGCATGGTGGCATTGGGCGCGTAGATTTCGCCGGAGCCGCCCTGGAACGTCGGGCCCACCCGGTTGGTGAAACGCCGGGTCGCCCCGTCCGGGCCCGCGGTGTCGGGAAACTGCCCGGCATCGCTGAGGCTGTCGCCGAACACCACGAATCCGCTGTAGGGCGAAGCCTGTACCGCGGGAGCCAGGGCCAGCAGGCAAGCGGCGGCCAGGGGCGTCAACACTCGTTTCATGGGGTACTCCTCGACATTATTGTTATGGGACTTACAGGACAGTGAATCTAGCCAGTTTCTAGAGCAAATGCACTAGGGCCTGTGGACACTATCCGCACGGCCGCGCGAACCTGGTTTTGAAACCAGGCCCGGCATGCAACGCGCCGTCGAGGGCCGACGAACGAACAATGCGTAATCGTTTATCCCATCAAAACAGGCCCGGCCCTGCGGGTGGCGCGAATAAGAGCGCATACGGCGTTGCGAAACTGGGCAAGGGAATGACCCTTGCCCCAGCGTCCCGCGCCCGGCTTGGCCTGGCCTGGCCTGGGGCCATTTTCCGCGGCAACGCGGCGCGGGTGGCGAGCCTGAGCAGGCCCTAGAGGGTGATCGGCTGAGCGCCGCTGCGAGCCGGCAATGTCGCAGCGGGCAGCGCCCGGCACAGGCTTTCCACCCGCAGGCAGGCCTCGGCGGCGGCCGCACCCGGCATGACCAGGAGCAACGCCCCGCCACCGAAGCGAAACACCGCCCGGACCTCTCGCGACTAAGGACTGCGTTGCGCGCGCAGCAGGCTGAACGCCATGCCCGCCAGCAACGCCACGCCCGCCAGCAACACTGCCCACAGGCCGATGCGCTTCCAGTCGATCCCCGGCGAGGACACCACGACCACTGGCGCTTCGTGTCGGCGCACATTGGCCACCGACGCGACGCCCAGCCCGCTCAAACGAGCGGCGCTGTAACCGGGGATCAGCGTCTCCAGTGGCAGGTCCGCCGCCCGTGCCGAGACGTTGCCCAGTGCCAGGGTATAGGGCCCATTGCCACGAGCGAGGAAGACCAGCTCGGTGGCGTGCACCGCCACCCGGGCCTGCGGTACCTCGGCACCCAGCCCCCCGCCCCGGGCATCGACTCGCAGGTTCAGTTGCTGCACGGGCCAACCCGGCAGCTCCAGCTCGTCCTGGCGGGCTTGACGTCCGCCTTCGGGCAGGCGGTAGAGCAGGCCACGGGCCAGCGGTTGCCAGGCGGACGCCGGCGGCGTGCGCCCACTGACGATCACCGGGGCCAGGGTATTGGGCTGTTGCAGGTCGAGCCGCAGGCGCTGCAGCGGCAGCGCCAGGGGCAACTCCCATTGATATTCACCGCTCTCCAGGCGCCGACCGGGCAAGGGCTCCGACCAGCTCAACGGCGGGGCCTGCTCGGCGCGGCTGGCGCCGATCAAGCGGGCGCCCTGCAACTGCGGCGCCTGGGTGGGGGCCTGCCAGAGCAGGCGCAGGTAGCGCGCGGACTGCCCCGGCAGCTCGACCTCGGGCTGCTCGATACGCTCGGCGGCGAACGTCAGCCGGGCAATCTGTCCCTCACCCCAGGGCTGCCACTGTTGCAGGTCGTCGCTGGCCTCGATGGAGAACCGCTGAAAGCCTTCGGACTCGGCACTCCAGTCGAGAATCAGCCGTTGCAGCGGCAGGTCGAGGGCACCGCCGTCCAGCAGCCAACCGCGCAGCACCTGACCCTGGGCCAGCGGCGGCGCCTCGGGCAGCACCTCGATCAGGGTCCCGTCGGTACCGCGCTGCACGCGGATGCTCGACAGATCGGGGGTGGCATCCGCCGCGCCGTAGAGGGGGAAACGCCGCGCCTGGATCTCCTGAGCCGTGGTTGCGGTCTCGGAACGCTCCCGGGTCAGAGCGTAGGCCTGGGCCTGGCCCTGAGCATCGAACACCCGCAGGTCGCGAAGGTCGGCGTGCCCGGCGGCGAAGCGCAACGCCATGGGCAACTCCAGCCGGTACCAGGGCCCTTCCCCGCTCAGGGTCAAGTCGCCGTGGCTGGCGAAGTCCGTGACCGCGGCCGGGCCCGCCGGCGCCTCAAGCGCCATGTTCAGGTCGGCGCAGGCCAGCAGCGCGGCAGCGCCCAAGAGGTGAAACAGCGTGGGGCGAGAGGTCTTCAACGCTCGGTCTCCGGTTGGGTTTGACGGGGCGGCAGGGGGGCGAAGTAACCCACCACCAGCAACAGCACGCCCACTCCGATAAAGGACACGATGCGTTCCAGGCCGCCACGATTGCCCAGCTCGACGAAAAACAGCTTGGCCACCACGACTCCGATCAAGGCGGCGCCCAACAGCCACAGTTCGCGACGTCCGCGGCGATGGCCGAGGATCATCAGCGGCAACGCGATCAGGGTCCAGACCAGCGACCAGCCGGCTTGCACCTGCATCGACTCGAGCAGCGGCCCAATACGGTAAGGTACCCCGCCCCACTGATGTACCGCGCGCAGCACCGCGGTGCTGAGCAGGGCGAACAGCGACGCGCCGGCCAGCAGCAGCGGCAGCCGGGTGGCCTGGGGCTCGGCGATACCCAAGGGCACCAGGCCGAAAGCCAACCAGCGATACAGGCAGAGCAGGCTGATCGCCAATCCCAGTTCCAGGGGATTGAGCAACGGCAGGTAGGGCAAGGGGTCGGCGTTGCCGTCGCTGAACAAGGTGGCCAGCCAGAACCACGCCAGCATCAGGCCGGCCAGGGGCGCCGCCGCCCACAGCCGGTATTCCCGGGGGAAGGCGGACAACGGCCATGGGCCACGCGCCGGCGCGGTCCAACTGGACCCGGCCGGTTGCACGGTCCACCACAGGTAGGCGCTGGGCAACAGCGCCCAGCCCAGCCAGCGCCAGGCGTTGTATTGCTCGGACAAGGCGTACAGCAGGTAGCGCAGCTCCAGCGACAACACGCCGAGGATCAACCAGCAGCCCAGTACATGGCTGGCACTCAGCGGCCCCGCGGGCAGCAAGGGGGCCAGGCGCCGCAGACTCAGCAGGTGCACGGCGAACACCAGCCCCCAGCCGAGCCAACCGAACTCCGCCGCCGGGTGATACCGGCTGTGCCAGGCGTACAGCAGCACCAGTGCCCCGGCGGGAACCAGCAAGGCACACAGGGCGGCCAGGCCACGCCATTGACTGCGCACGGCGACCAGGGCCCAGAGCGCGGCGGTGACGGCCGCCACCAGCAGCAGCGCCGCCGCGTGCCGCTCAGGGATGCAGAAACGCAGCACCTCGCTGACCCCGGCCAGTACCCACCAGGCGCCGCCCCAGACCAGCAGCAACTGGGACAGCTGGGCCAGGCTGATCGCGCTGAGCGCCTGATCGGCGGGGCGAGCCTGCTGCAGGCGCCAGGCACCGACCAGGGCGGCCAGGGCCAGCACCGCCGGAGTCCAGAAACCGGCATGGGCCAGCGGGCTCAAGCCTTCGCCACTGAGACGGCCCAGCAGCAGCGGGCTGGCGGCCAGGAACGCCAGCCCGCCCAGGACTTGCAACGCCAGGCCGAAAACGAAACTGGCGCGCTGTTGCAGCTGCAAACTGAGCCAGACGATCAACAAGCCGCTGCCACCCCAGACCGCGCTGGCGCTCTGCCAGGGCAATACGAACAACACTGCCAGGTTAAGAAAGACCAGGCCAAGCAACAGCAGCACCGACATGCCGCGCAGTAACCGGCGGTCGCACTGCACCAGTGGGTCGCGCACCGCCAACAGCATGCCGCCGATCAGCGTCAGGCCGATCAGCGATGCCGTCAGCAAGCCGCGCCAGCCGTCGTCCAGTACGCCGCCCGCCGCCCCCTGACCCGCGTCGAGCTGCAGCAGGAACACCAGGCCACCGAGCAACTGCACGGCAAAGGCGCAGAACAGAAAGACCCGCGCCTGCAGGCGCAGGCCCAGCCAGAGCGTTGCCAGGCCCGCCAGCGCCCAACTGATGGCAGTGGCCTCGGCGCCGAACAGCAGCGGCGCGATCAGGTACAGGAACCCCAGGCCGGCCACCGCCAGCCACGGTAATAGCCGACCCTGCCGGTCACTGAGCACTGCGGGGGCAGTAGCCCGCTGGCGCAGTTGCCAATAGCTGAACGACAGCGCCAGGCCGAGCATCAAGGCGCCCAAGGGCGAGCCCTGCAGCAGGCTGTCCATGCCGACCCGCAGCCCCGGGAGAAAGGCCAGGGCGGCACCGGCCTGCAGCAACAGGGCAAAGGCGCGCGCCAGCCGGCGACCCTGGCGCAAGCCCAGCCAGTAGATACCCGCCCCTTCCACCGCCCAGGCGGCGGAGGTCCAGCTGGCGTCCAGGCCCAGGGGAATCGCCAGGCTGGCGAATACCACACCCAGGGCCAGGCAGGTTTCCACCAGCAGCGAGGCGCGCCCGGCCGTGCGCCGAGCCAACAGGGTCGCCAGGGTCAGGTAGAACAGGCCCAGGCCCAGGGCGCTGAACGCGGCGCCGAACTCCAGGTGGCGCACCAGCGCGACCTGCAGACCAAACCCCACCAGCGGCGGGCCGAACAGCACGGTGCCATCGACATAGTCGCCCTGGCGCGCCGACCAGCGCAGCAAGGCGTCGCGCTCGAGCGGCGCCTCTCCCGCCGCTGCCGCCTCGCGCAGCTTGCGCCGGGCGAACAACAGGCCGATGGCCACGTACATCAGGAAAAACAGCAGCAGGAATGGCTCGGTGCTCCCTAACAACTCTGGCGCATAGTTCTTCAGCCCCCAGGCGAAACCGATGCCAAAGGTGCCGACAAAACCGACCAGGTTGAGCAGTCGCCAGGCTTTGAACCAGGCGATGGCGAAAATGCCGCCATTGAGCAGGATAAAGTAGGAAAACAGCGCCACATGGTTGCCGCTGCCGGTGGACGTCAGGATCGGCGCGGCAAAACCGCCGAGCGCCGCCGCGACCGCCAACCCGAGGGCATTCTGGGTCACCGCCAGGATCGCCGAACATAGGGTCACCAACACCAGCAGGCCGAGCGCTGCCTTCGGATCGAGCAGTGGGTGCAGGCGCATGGCGGCGAACACTGTCAGGTACATCACCGCGATCCCGGCGCCCTGCAGCATCAGGCCGTAGTTGGGGTTGCGCAGCCGTAGCCACCAGCCCAGCCCCAGCAAGGCCATGGCGCTGGCGGCCACCCCGGCGTAACGCGCTTCCAGGGGCACCACCATGCCTTCGGTGGCATAACGCAGCAAAAACGCCAGGCCGAGAAACAACAGCACCACGCCAATGCGCAGCACCGTATTGCCGCCGAACAGCCAGGCCTTGGCCAGCTCGAAGCCATGCTCGACGATGGAGGGCTGGCGCGGTTCAGGCGCCTGGGCGGGCGGGCGTGGCGGCGGCGCAGGCGATTCAACCGCTTCGGCGACCCAAGGCGAGGGCTCCTGCCGAGTTGCATCCGCGCTGGCAGACTGGCGCGGCGCCTCGAAGGGCAGGTCGGCCGGCAGTTCCCAGATCAGCTCCGGCGACGCTGGCAGCGGCGCATGAGGAACCGCTACCCGCACCGGGGGCGCAGGCACTTCGACCTCGGCCGGCGCGACCACGGAGGGCTCTGTGGCCTGGACCGGCGGCTCGACGGGCGCCTGCTCGAGCCGCCGCAGTCGTTCGTGCAGCGCCTCGGTGCCGTCATCGAAACGCGCGGCAAAGGTTTTCAGCTGCAGGGTCAGGCGCGCGTTTTCCCGCGCCAGCGTTTCCAGGCGCAGCGCCTGCGCCAGCCCCAAGCCGAGCAGAAAGCCCAGTATCGCCCCCGAGGTGGACTGGCTGACCAGCCCACCGCACAGCAAACCGACCAGCATGAACAGCCATTGCATGCAGTGCGCCTCTAAGGGAGAAGTAGTGGGGGCGTAGCGCCTCGGTAACCGCCGACGAGCCTATAACAACCCCTGCACTGGTACCACTGAGACGCCCGTACTCTGAGAAGCAGGCACATTTCGCCACCATTCACCGGCCTGATCACGACCAGCCAGCAGATCTTTGTTCACAAATTCACCAACACCGCTATCATGCCGCGCCCAGAACGCCCCGCTACAGGTGTGGAAAATGAACAAGTTGTTGATCGTCGGTGCCGAACTCGATCGGACGGATACCTGGATCAAGTACGAAAAGACCATGTGCAGCAGCTGCAACTCCAGTTGCTGCACCCTGCCGGTGGAAGTGCGCTTCAACGACCTGCTGCGCCTCGGCCTGGTCCAGGAGTTCGAGCGCGGCGAGCCGCGCAAGCAGATCGCCAAGCGCCTGATGAAGGAAGGGGTGGTCGAACGTTTCCACCAGAAGAGCGAAATCTTCACCCTGGTGCGCATGGGCAATAACGACTGCCTGTACCTGGACCGCAAGAGTCGCCTGTGCACCGTATACGACCTGCGCCCGGACACGTGCCGCAACCACCCCAAGATCGGCCCACGCCCGGGCTTCTGCGCCTACAAGCCCAAGGCCTGAGGCGGCCGCGCGGCGCCCTGCTGCGCGACGCTCGGCCCCGGCCGGCGCAGGGTACTGAAGTCGATCAGCGCAGCCGGCTGGTGCGGGTCGCCGATCAGCCGCGGCCGCGCCTGGAACTCTGCGTTCACCAGGCTCTTGCTTGGCTCCCACTCCTTGAAGCGCAGGCCTGCCAGGTCGGCCCAGGTGTGGATCAGGTCAGCGCTGCTGTAAGGCCTTGCCGTGACACCAGGCGGCGGCGCGCCCCAGCCCGGCGACGTCCAGAGCAGAAAGGGGATGGTGTACATCGGCGCCGTTGGCCGCGCCTCGTTGCGCCCCAGCACCGCGCCCTCTGGCGAGTCGAACACCGCTTCGCCGTGGTCTGACAGGTAGAGCAGAAAGCCCTCGGGCGTGCTCGCGGCGAACCGCTCGATCAACCCCGCCACCACATGGTCGTTGTACGCCACCGCGTTGTCGTAGGCGTTGTAGGTCGGCACCTGGTCATCACGGACCCAGGCGGGTACGCCCTGGCGATCGTTAAAGCGCTGGAACTCGGGCGGAAAACGGTACTGGTAACTCATGTGCGTGCCCAGCAGGTGCACCACGATCAACTTGCGCGGCGCGCCATCGGCGAGCACCTTGGCGAACGGTGCCAGCACTTCACCGTCGTATTGGCGAGCGTCCTGGCTGAGGTTGTTGTTCAGGTAGACCTGCTCGTCCGCCTGCTGGGAGAAGGTCGTGAGCATGGTGTTGCGCTTGGTCATGGTCTGCTGGTTGGTGATCCAGTAGGTCTTGTAGCCGGCCTGCTTCATCAGGTTGATCAGTGACGGCGTGGTCAGGTAGGCGTCGGGATGCTGCTCATCGGCGAAGGTCAGCACCTGCTGCAGGGCCTCGATGGTGTAAGGGCGTGGCGTCACCACATTGTCGAACACCGCCAGCTGGTCACGCAGCTTATCCAGCTCGGGCGTGGTGTTGCGGCCGTAGCCATAAAGGCCCATGCGCTGACGATTGGTTGACTCGCCGATCACCAGCACCAGCGTGGCGGGTTGCCCGGCATGGGTATCCACCAGCCCGTGCAGCGGGGGAATGCGGGCGTTACCGGCGAGCAAGGCCTGCATGTCCGCCAGCTGCTCGCGGTAGCGGCGGTAGCCGATCAGCAGCTGCCAGGGCACCGCCGGTTCGAAGCGCGCCTCGAATTTCTCCAGCGCGCTGGCCAGGCTCGCTTGCCGGTGCACCTGCTTGGCCAGCGGGTACAACAGCAGGCCGGCGACCAGCGCCAGGCTCAACGCCAGCGCCTGCGGGCGCCGCAGCGCCAGTGGCCGCAGGCGCCGCCACAAATACCAGGCGCCCAGGCTGTAGGCCAAGTACACCAGAGGCATCCACCAGGCGAAATACTGCACCAGGTATTCGCGACTTTCGGCCAGGTTGGATTCGAACAGGATAAAAATCACGCTTTGGGAAAACTGCTGGCCGTAGATGCAGAAGTACCCCAAACCGACCAGCGAGCTGAGCCACAGCAATAGCCCCAGGCCCGCGGCGATCGCCCGCGCCCGCGCGGGAAACAGCAGCACGGGGATCAGCCAGAGGGCACTCATCAGGAACGCCTGGCGGAAGGCCTCGAAGCCGGCATGCCCGCTCAGCAGGATCAGCAGTTGGGTCAGGCCGGAAAAATACCAGAAGAACAGAAACAGCCAGCCGAGCGCCGCCCAGTCATTGCCCGAGCGTGACTCGAATGGGGCGCTGCTGTACATGCCGACCTCCTGCGTGACGGGCTACGCCCGGGGTGGGC
This sequence comes from Pseudomonas sp., assembly GCF_040514055.1. Classification (GTDB taxonomy): domain Bacteria; phylum Pseudomonadota; class Gammaproteobacteria; order Pseudomonadales; family Pseudomonadaceae; genus Aquipseudomonas. The sequence continues at coordinate 9,617 of NZ_JBEVDL010000094.1, read as the reverse complement.
GATCTGTCAGCAGCAGGCTACGGGAGCAGGCGTGAAAGCTTCGTTGTCGGCCGACGTGGTCTCGCCCGACGCAGCGGCGCCCGCATAAAAAAACCCCCGCCATCGGCGATGGCGGGGGTCTGGTTCAGCGGATATCGCTATCAGCTGTTTTTCTTGGCGGCGCGGGTACGCTCGCTTTCGCCAAGAATTTTCTTACGCAGGCGAATCGACTTGGGCGTCACTTCGCACAGCTCGTCTTCCTGGACGAATTCCAGCGCCTGCTCCAGGGTGAAGCGGATCGGCGGAACCAGGGCGATGGTTTCGTCCTTGCCCGAAGCGCGCATGTTGTCGAGCTTCTTGCCCTTGGTGGGGTTTACGCCCAGGTCGTTGTCGCGGCTGTTGATGCCGACGATCTGGCCTTCATAGACGTCCTCACCGTGGCCGAGGAACAGCTTGCCACGGGCCTGCAGGGTTTCCAGCGAGTAGGTCAGTGCCTTGCCGGTGGCCACCGAGACCAGTACGCCGTTCTGACGGCCGGACATGTCGCCGGACTTCATTGGAGCGTAACGATCGAAGATGCTGGTCAGGATGCCGGCACCGGAGGTCAGGGTCAGGAACTCGTTGCGGAAGCCGATCAGGCCACGGGCCGGGATGTTGTACTCCAGGCGCACGCGCCCTTTGCCATCCGGCACCATGTTGGTCAGGTCGCCCTTACGGTTACCCATCTGCTCCATCAGCGCGCCTTGGGACACTTCCGGCACGTCGATGGTGACGTTTTCATAGGGTTCGTGGCGAACGCCATCGACCAACTTGATGATCACTTCCGGACGGCCGACACCCATCTCGAAGCCTTCGCGCCGCATGGTTTCGATCAATACCGAGAGGTGCAGTTCGCCACGGCCGGAGACCTTGAACTTGTCGGCGGTGTCGCCTTCTTCCACACGCAGGGCCACGTTGTACAGCAGCTCCTTGTCCAGACGCTCCTTGATGTTGCGGCTGGTGACGAACTTGCCTTCCTTACCGCAGAACGGCGAGTCGTTGACCTGGAAGGTCATGCTCACTGTGGGCTCGTCGACGGTCAGCGGCTTCATCGCTTCCACGTTCAGCGGGTCGCACAGGGTGTCGGAGATAAACAGCTGGTCGAAACCGCTGACGCAGACGATGTCGCCGGCGGCGGCTTCATCGACGTCGATACGGTGCAGGCCGTGGTGGCCCATCAACTTGAGGATACGGCCGTTGCGCTTCTTGCCGTTGACGTCGATCGCCACCACCTGGGTGTTGGGCTTGACGCGACCGCGAGCGATGCGGCCAACGCCGATCACGCCGAGGAAGCTGTTGTAGTCCAGGGCCGAGATCTGCATCTGGAACGGACCGTCACGGTCGACTTTCGGCGCCGGGACGTGGTCGATGATGGCCTGGTACAGCGGGGTCAGGTCTTCGGCCATGTCGGTGTGTTCCAGACCGGCGATGCCGTTCAGGGCCGAGGCGTAGACGATCGGGAAGTCCAGCTGCTCTTCGGTGGCGCCGAGGTTGTCGAACAGGTCGAAGATCTGCTCAACCACCCAATCCGGACGCGCGCCCGGACGGTCGACCTTGTTCACCACGACGATCGGACGCAGGCCGGCTTCGAATGCCTTCTTGGTCACGAAGCGGGTTTGCGGCATCGGGCCGTCCTGGGCGTCAACCAGCAGCAGCACGGAGTCGACCATCGACATCACGCGCTCCACTTCACCGCCGAAGTCGGCGTGACCGGGGGTGTCGACGATGTTGATGTGGAAACCGTTCCAGTTGATCGCGGTGTTTTTCGCCAGAATGGTGATGCCGCGCTCTTTCTCCTGGTCGTTGCTGTCCATCACGCGCTCGTCGTTGAGCTCGTTGCGCTCAAGGGTGCCGGACTGGCGCAGGAGCTTGTCGACCAGGGTGGTTTTGCCGTGGTCAACGTGGGCGATGATGGCGATGTTGCGGAGATTTTCGATCACTTGTGTATCTCGATCAGGGGATTCGGTGTGCTGCCTAGTTTAGGCGGCGATTGGCAGAGAGTCTCATGCAGCGATGACAACTGGTCGGTCGGGGGGGCGATGGCGGATGCTGCCGCCATTGAGCCCCGGGATCCTATGCCGGACGATAAACGCGCACATTGGCATGTCCCTCGCTGAGCAGGTGGTGGGCATGCAGGCGACTCATCACGCCCTTGTCGCAATAAAGCAGGTACTGGCGGGTCGCATCCAGGGTCTTGAACTGGCTGTTGAGGGCGAAGAACGGCAGGGCCTGCACCTCGATATCCGCCAGGCGCAACGGCTGCTCCTCCTGGGCATCGGGATGGCGGATGTCCAGCACGATCTGGCCCGGCAGCGCCTCGGCGACTTCCTCGACCTGCAGGTCCTGGCCCAGCTCCTCGATTACCCGGTCGATCGACACCAGCCGGGTGCGCTCCAGGGCACGCTCGAGCACGGCCAAGTCGAATTGCTCTTCCTCGTAGACCACCCGCGCCGGCTTGGCCCGGGTAGTCGGCCCGACCGAGATGACACCGCAGTATTCGGGCATGTGCTTGGCGAACTCGGCGGTGCCGATCCGTGTCGCGGTGTCGATGATGTCTTGCTTGTGGGTGGTGATCAGCGGACGCAGCACCAGTTTATCGGTGACCGCATCGATCACCGACAGGTTCGGCAGGGTCTGGCTCGACACCTGGGAAATCGCCTCGCCGGTGACCAGCACCTCGATGTCCAGGCGGTCGGCGATGCGGCTGGCGGCGCGCAGCATCATGCGCTTGAGCACCACGCCCATATGGGCATCGTCGACCTTGCCGAGGATCTCGCCCAGCACTTCCTCGAAGGGCACGCTGACGAACAGCACGCGCTGGGAACTGCCAAACTTGTTCCACAGGTAGTGCGCCACTTCCATCACGCCCAACTCGTGGGCACGGCCGCCGAGGTTGAAGAAGCAGAAGTGGCTGATCAGCCCGCGGCGCATCATCTGGTACGCCGCCACGGTGGAGTCGAAGCCACCGGACATCAGCACCAGGGTCTGCTCCAGTGCCCCAAGCGGGAAACCACCGATGCTGTCGTGCTGGTGGTGGATGACAAACAGGCGCTGGTCGCGGATCTCCATGCGCACCACCACCTGGGGTTCCTTCAGCGAGATGCCGGCGGCGCCACACTGCTGACGCAGCTGACTGCCGACATAACGCTCGACGTCCATGGAGGTGAAATCATGCTTGCCGGCGCGCTTGCAGCGCACGGCGAAAATCTTGCCGGGCAGCAGGTCAGCGTAGTGACGCTTGCACTGCTCGAGGATGTCCTCGAGATCACCCAGCGGGTACTCGTTGACCTCGAGAAAATGCGCGATACCCGGGGTGCAACTCAGGCGCTCGACCATGGTGCGCAGCGTGCGCGCATCGTCCACCAGGGTCTCTAGCTCGAGGTTGTCCCACACGCCGGTCACCCGCAGGGCCGGATCCAGGTCACGCAGCACCGCGCGAATGTTCTTCGCCAATTGCCGGATGAAGCGCTTGCGCACCGGACGGCTTTTGATGGTGATTTCTGGAAAAACTTTAACGATAAGTTTCATGAAACAGCGCGCGCGGTGCCAGCCTGAAAAGAGGGGCGCGGATTATAGCGGAAATTGTTCACGGTTTAACCAATTTTCGCACACCTCATCCGCAGCGCACCAAATAAGCGCACAGACATTTCATGATGACCCACAAGAGTGCAGCAAACCCGCGAACTGTCCGGCGCAGCCCGCGCCAGCCCTGACGATCAGGGCCTTAGCCCATTCCGGGGCACTGGCATGCAATTTGCTCCCTTGTGAGGCAGATAAGCCTGGCGGACTATGCCGCCGGTTTCACGGTTTTTTTAAGGGCTGGCCTTACAGCCCTTGCCACCTGGAGGACACCATGTCGAAGTCGCTTCAACTCATCAAAGAACACGACGTGAAGTGGATTGATCTGCGCTTCACGGACACCACAGGCAAACAGCACCACGTGACCATGCCGGCACGTGATGCGGCCGATGAAGACTTCTTCGAAGTCGGCAAGATGTTCGATGGCTCCTCCATCCATGGCTGGAAAGGCATCGAAGCCTCCGACATGATCTTGCTGCCGGACGACAGCACCGCCGTGCTCGACCCCTTCACCGAAGAGCCGACCCTGATCCTGGTCTGCGACATCATCGAACCCTCGACCATGCAAGGTTATGACCGCGACCCGCGCGCCATTGCCCACCGCGCCGAGGAATACCTGAAGTCCACCGGTATCGGCGACACCGTGTTCGTCGGTCCGGAGCCGGAATTCTTCATTTTCGACGAAGTGAAGTTCAAATCCGACATCTCCGGCTCCATGTTCAAGATCTACTCCGAACAAGGTTCCTGGATGTCCGACCAGGACGTCGAAGGCGGCAACAAGGGTCACCGCCCGGGCGTCAAAGGCGGCTATTTCCCAGTCCCGCCATTCGACCACGACCATGAAATCCGTACCGCCATGTGCAACGCCATGGAAGAGATGGGCCTGGTCATCGAAGTGCACCACCACGAAGTGGCCACTGCCGGCCAGAACGAAATCGGGGTGAAGTTCAACACCCTGGTGGCCAAGGCCGACGAAGTGCAGACGCTGAAATACTGTGTGCACAACGTCGCCGACGCCTACGGCAAGACCGCCACCTTTATGCCCAAGCCCCTGTACGGCGACAACGGCTCGGGTCTGCACGTGCACATGTCCATCTCCAAAGATGGCAAGAACACCTTCGCCGGCGAAGGTTATGCCGGGCTGTCGGACACCGCGCTGTTCTTTATCGGCGGCATCATCAAACACGGCAAGGCCCTGAACGGCTTCACCAACCCCTCGACCAACTCCTACAAGCGTCTGGTCCCGGGCTTCGAAGCACCGGTGATGCTGGCCTACTCGGCGCGTAACCGCTCCGCCTCGATCCGTATCCCCTACGTATCCAGCCCGAAAGCCCGCCGTATCGAAGCGCGCTTCCCGGACCCGGCCGCCAACCCCTACCTGGCCTTCGCGGCCTTGCTGATGGCAGGCCTGGACGGTATCCAGAACAAGATCCACCCCGGCGATGCTGCCGACAAGAACCTCTACGACCTGCCGCCAGAAGAAGGCAAGCTGATTCCGCAAGTGTGCGGCAGCCTGAAGGAAGCCCTGGAAGAGCTGGACAAGGGCCGTGCGTTCCTGACCAAGGGCGGCGTGTTCAGCGATGACTTTATCGATGCCTACATCGAGCTGAAAAGCGAAGAAGAAATCAAAGTGCGCACCTTCGTGCACCCGCTGGAATACGACCTGTACTACAGCGTCTAAGTTTCTGCGGGCCGCGCCAGCGGCTTGAACAAAAGGCCTCTCCCGCTCCGGGCGAGGCCTTTTTTGTTTAAGCCTGAGCCGGATTCCGGCGCGCTCAGCTGCGCAACCAGGTCAACCCCGGCGCAGCCTCCCCTTCGGCGTAAAAATGCTCGATCGCGGCAAGGGCCATGTCCTTGGAGACGTTTTGACTCTGCGGGAAACAATCGAGCTGACCGCCGATCCGCAGATCTTCGCCCCGCGCATCCGACTTCGCCGGATCGACCCGCGTATGGAGTGCCCGATCCACGTCGACACTCATGATCACCGAGAAACGGTTGGCGCCGCCGCCAACCATCATGCAGCGACCCGCGCCGACGCTGAACTGCACTTGTGTCCGCCGCCTGCCGTCAAGCCGCTCCAGAGCCGCTTTCGCCCGCCCAGGCGTCCAATCGCCAGATTCGACGCAACGCAGCTCGCCGCCACTCCATTCACCTTCACACATTACTCGTGCACTCATTCGACCTCCTGCATGTCGCCGCAGTCTCGACCCGCGCCCCCCACGGCCGATGCACGCTGCTGAAACCCCGAGTGCGCTCAGGCAGCCCCCGGGCAGCCAGGGCGTGCTACGCCTACACTGCGCAGTGGCGCCCCTGGCAGTCTGGCGCGCACCCGGCCGGGATGCCGGGCCCATGCATTCACCCGCCATTATGATGCGATCAATCCTTGCCCGGCCGCACAACCAGGCTCGCCCGGGCTTGCCAGCGCGCCCCGGCGGTGCAAGGCTAGAGCCCCGGAAGCCGCTGTCGCCAGGCGGCCGGCACCGGACAGTACCTGGATACTCCATTTTGAGTGGGAGCTCGGTTATGCGCTTGACCCTCACCTGCCTGCTGCTGAGCCTGACATTACCGGCCAGCGCAGCGATCTACAAATACACCGACGCCAAGGGCAACATCGTCTACACCAACCAGGCACCGGCAGGTACGGCAAGTGAAACCGTCAACCTGCCCACGATCAACACGGTCGAAATGAAAGCCCCTGCCGCCGACGCCAGCGACGGCGCTGCCAGCAAAGCGGCGCCAGACGGCGGCAATGGACCTTATGAGTCATTGAAGATCGGCAACCTGCCCAGCGAGGAAGCGCTGCGCGCCAATAACGGCACCTTTAGCGTGACAATAAGCGCACAACCGCCCCTGCTGCCTGGACACACATTTCGTGTGCTGTTGGACGGCAAACCTTATGGCCCGCCGACTTCCGGGACCAACCTGCAACTGAACCAAATTGATCGTGGCGACCACAACTTGGTGGTTCAGGTACTCAGCGGCGATCAAGTCATTCAGCAAGGCGCACCCACTCCCTTTACCGTGCAAAGGGTCAGCACCACTCCCCCTCCCGCCAAACCCACCCCCAAGTCGGCCCCCTGAACCATGCGTTTTATCCTGCTTAGTCTGCTCCTGGCCAGCCTTTCAGCGACCGCCGAGGTCTACACCTATATCGATGCCGAGGGCAATCGCGTCTATACCGACAATCCCCGCTCGAACAAGGCCGAACGCATCGAAATGGCGCCCACCAACGCCACCGAAATGAAACCGGGGGCCGACATTCGCCCTCCGCCGGCCTTTAACGCCCCCACAGTTGCACCGGCCTACCAATTGCTGCGCATTCTTGTCCCCGAACCGGACGCAACCATCCGTGATGGTGCCGCAGGCGACCTGATCGTCACGGCCACCAGCGAGCCCACGCTGCTCGACGGGCATCAGTACCGCCTGACACTGGACGGCAAACCAGCCGGCGAGCCAGGTCGCAGCCCGGTCTTTCCACTGAAGAACCTGGACCGCGGCACCCATCAGCTGGCCGTGGAGATCATCGATGGACAAGGGCGCATCCTTGAGCGCACACCGAGCCAGCCGTTTCATATGAAGCGCATCAGTCTGGAAGAGAAACGCACCGTCCAGCCTTGCCAGAAAGACGACTACGGCCACCGGCTGGAGTGCCCACTCAAGGACAAACCACCGGAAGAGCCTGGACTGCTTCGCCGCCTGATACCCAGCCTGATACCTAGCCTGATGCCCCCGCCCAAGTAATCACCCCGCTGCGCCAGGGTTAACCCACCCTGGCCAGGCGCGTGTACCAGCTCCATCGCGAATCGCACTGCGTTGGGCCGGCACTGCGCGTCACACCTGAGCCAGGGCCGATACAGCGTCCGGCGCGACCGCGCGGGGAGAATGCGAGCCGGTCGCAGCGCACCATTTAGGAGCGCTGACGCGCACGACTTTCTATACTCTCCCCATTTTGGTTCATCGACGCCCGCCCTCCGCGCCACTTGGCCCCCTGCGGTGCACCCTGCCAGCGATTCACGCGTCGTTTCGGGGCTTTGGTTTGTTTTTTGCATTTTCCGCTCTACTTCCGGAAAGCTGCCCATGACCATAAACGACGCACTGCACCGCCTGCTGCTGGATAACCTGACCACCGCGACCCTGTTGCTCAATGCCGAACTGCGTCTTGAGTACATGAACCCAGCGGCCGAAATGCTGCTGGCCGTCAGCGGTCAACGCAGCCACGGCCAATTTATCAGCGAACTGTTTACCGAGTCGCCGGAGGCCCTGGCCTCGCTGCGCCAGGCGGTGGAACAGGCCCATCCGTTCAATAAGCGCGAAGCCGTGGTCACCGCCCTGACGGGCCAGACACTGACGGTCGATTACGCGGTGACGCCGATCCTCAACCGCGGCGAAACCCTGCTGCTGTTGGAAGTCCATCCACGCGACCGCTTACTGCGCATCACCAAGGAAGAGGCGCAACTGTCCAAGCAGGAAACCACCAAGATGCTGGTGCGTGGCCTGGCCCATGAAATCAAGAATCCGCTGGGAGGGATCCGCGGCGCCGCGCAACTGCTGGCCCGCGAGTTGCCGGATGAAAACCTCAAGGATTACACCAACGTCATCATTGAGGAAGCCGATCGCCTGCGTAACCTGGTCGACCGCATGCTCGGCTCGAACAAGCTGCCGTCCCTCGCCATGACCAATGTGCACGAGGTACTGGAGCGGGTCGGCAGCCTGATCGAGGCCGAGAGCCAGGGCAGCATCACCTTGGTGCGCGACTACGACCCCAGCATCCCCGACGTGCTGATCGACCGTGAGCAGATGATCCAGGCGGTACTCAATATCGTGCGCAACGCCATGCAGGCCATCGGCGGGCAGAACGAACTGCGCCTGGGGCGCATTACCCTGCGCACCCGCACCCTGCGCCAGTTCACCATCGGCCACACCCGCCATCGCTTGGTGACCAAGCTGGAGATCATCGACAACGGCCCGGGCATCCCCTCCGAGCTGCAGGAAACCATCTTCTACCCCATGGTAAGTGGCCGTCCGGACGGCACCGGGCTGGGCCTGGCCATCACCCAGAACATCATCAGCCAGCACCAGGGCCTGATCGAGTGTGACAGCCATCCAGGCCACACCACGTTCTCGATCTTTCTGCCACTGGAACAAGGAGCCACATCGACATGAGCCGTAGTGAAACCGTATGGATCGTCGATGACGACCGTTCTATCCGTTGGGTTCTGGAAAAGGCCTTGCAGCAGGAAGGCATGACCACCCAGAGCTTCGACAGCGCTGATGGCGTGATGAGTCGTCTTGCCCGTCAACAGCCTGACGTGATCATTTCCGACATTCGCATGCCCGGTGCCAGTGGTCTGGACCTGTTGGCGCGGATTCGTGAGCAGCACCCACGTTTGCCGGTCATCATCATGACCGCTCACTCCGATCTGGACAGCGCTGTCGCCTCGTATCAGGGCGGCGCGTTCGAGTATTTGCCGAAGCCGTTCGACGTTGATGAGGCGGTGTCGCTGGTCAAGCGCGCCAATCAGCACGCGCAGGAACAGCAAGGCCTGGAAGTCGTTCCGGCGCTGACGCGCACCCCGGAAATCATCGGCGAAGCGCCGGCGATGCAGGAAGTGTTTCGCGCCATCGGCCGCTTGAGCCACTCCAACATCACCGTGCTGATCAACGGTGAATCCGGCACCGGTAAAGAACTGGTCGCCCACGCCCTGCACCGCCACAGCCCGCGCGCGGCCTCGCCGTTTATCGCGCTGAACATGGCGGCGATCCCCAAGGATCTGATGGAGTCCGAGCTGTTCGGCCATGAGAAAGGCGCATTCACCGGCGCAGCCAACCTGCGTCGCGGCCGCTTCGAACAGGCGGACGGCGGCACGCTGTTCCTCGATGAAATCGGCGACATGCCGGCGGATACGCAAACCCGTTTGCTGCGGGTTCTGGCCGACGGCGAGTTCTATCGCGTTGGCGGCCATGTGCCGGTCAAGGTCGATGTGCGCATCATCGCCGCGACGCACCAGAATCTGGAAACC
>NZ_JBEVDL010000040.1:0-47304 GCF_040514055.1 Pseudomonas sp. | reverse complement strand
GGCCGGCCAGGCAGGCGCCCAGCAGCATGGCCTGGCGCGCCTCGCGCTGCTGCCCGTCGTGCACCACCGTCATCAAGTTCGTGGCCAGCAGGCGCAGCGCCTCGCGGGCCAGCAGGTCGGACAGCGGATTTTTCTTCAGCTTGCTGGTATAGGCCTCGATGGCATGCACCATGGCGTCGATGCCGGTGGCGGCGGTCACCGCCGGTGGCAGGCCCAGGGTCAGCTCGGCATCCAGCAGCGCCAGGTCCGGCAGCAGCAGGGGCGAGACCACGCCCATCTTGGTGGTGGCGCCGGTGGTGATAATGGCGATCGGTGTCACCTCCGAGCCGGTGCCGGCGGTGGTCGGCACCTGGATCAGCGGCAGGCGTTGGCCCTTGGCGTTGCCGACCCCATAGATGTCCGCCAGGCTTTGCAAGCACAGCGGGTGGGCCTGCAACGCCACCAGCTTGGCTACGTCCAGGGAGCTGCCGCCACCAAAGCCGACCACCAGTTGCACCTGCTGCGCACGGGCCTGTTCGACCGCCGCCTGCACCACGGCTTCCGGCGGATCGGCCAGTACCTGGTCGAAGACCTGCACCGCCACGCCTTCGGCGGCGAAACCCGGAAGTATCGCCGCCAGCAAACCGAGGCGGGTGATGCCCGGGTCGGTGACGATCAACACCGACTGCGCGCCGCGCTCGCGGCACAGGCTGCCCAGGCGCCGGGCGGCGCCGGCTTCGCAGAGTATCTGGGCGGTGGTGGCAAAGCTGAACGCCTGCATGCTGGCTCCTTCTTGACGCGGTGGGACGGGGCGGGAGGAACGGGCTAGGACAGCGGCTCGGCTTCAGAAGGCGAAGTGCTCCGCCGGCAGCGCCAGCAGGCAGGCCGCGCCGCCCAGCAGGGCCTCGCGATGACTGCTGGCGCGCGGTAACACCCGCCGCAGGTAAAACGCCGCACTGGCCAACTTGGCCTGGTAAAAGGCCGGCTCGCCGCGGCCTGCGTCCAGGGCGTCCTGGGCCCGGGCGGCGGCCTGCAGCCACAAACCGGCGAGCAGTACATAGGCCGAATACTGGAGGAAATCCACCGCCGTGGCACCGATTTCCTCCACATCGCCGCGGCTCATGGCAATCACTTCGCGCCCCAGCTCCTGCCACTCGCCCAGGCGTTCCAGTACCGGGGTGGCCATGGCGGCCAGGGCAGGGCGGGCCTGCTGCGCCTGGGCCAGCTGGCGGAATTCGGTTTGCAGCGCCGCCAGTTCGGCGCCGCTGTCGACGAGGACCTTACGACGGATAAAGTCCAGCGCCTGGATGCCGTTGGTGCCCTCGTACAACTGGGTGATGCGGCTGTCGCGCATCAGCTGCTCCATGCCCCATTCGCGGATATAGCCGTGGCCGCCGAACACCTGGACGCCATGGCTGGCCACTTCCTGGCCCATGTCGGTGAGAAAGGCCTTGACGATCGGGATCAGCAACGCGGCGCGGCTGCCGGCCGCCCGGCGCGCCTCCACCTGCGGGTGGCCATGCTGCAGGTCCAGTTGGCGCGCGGTGTAGGCGGCGAGCATGCGGCCGCCTTCCACCAGGGTCTTTTGCGTCAGCAGCATGCGCCGTACATCCGGGTGGACGATGATCGGGTCGGCGGCCTGCTGCGGCGCCGTGGCACCGCCCAGGGCGCGCGACTGCAGGCGTTCGCGGGCGTAGCCCAGCGCACCCTGGAACGCCGCCTCGCCGATGCCCAGACCCTGCAGCCCGACCTGGAAGCGCGCGTCGTTCATCATGGTGAACATGCCGGCCAGGCCCTGGTGGGCCTCGCCGATCAGCCAGCCGCTGGCGCCGTCAAAATTCATCACGCAGGTGGAGGTGCCCTTGATGCCCATCTTGTGTTCCAGCGCGCCACAGCTCAGGGCGTTGCGCGGCCCCAGCGTGCCATCGGCATTCACCAGGAACTTCGGTACCAGCAACAGACTGATGCCCTTGACCCCGGGCGGTGCGTCCGGCAGGCGTGCCAGCACCAGGTGGACGATATTGTCGGTCAGGTCCTGGTCGCCGCCGCTGATAAAAATCTTGCTGCCACTGACCCGGTAGCTGCCGTCCGCCTGGGGTTCGGCGCGGGTGCGCAGCAAGGCCAGGTCGGTGCCGGCCTGGGGCTCGGTCAGGCACATGGTGCCGGCCCATTCGCCGCTGACCAGCTTGCCCAGGTAGCGCTGCTGCAGTTCGGCACTGCCATGGGTGTGCAGGGCCAGTACCGCGCCTTCGGTCAGCCCCGAATAGACGCGAAACGCCAGGTTGGCGCCCATCAGCATTTCATGGACATTACAGGCCAGCAGCTGGGGCAGGCCCTGGCCGCCGAAGGCGACCGGCCCGGTCATGCTCGCCCAACCGTTGGCGACGAACTGCTGGTAGGCGGCGCGAAAGCCGTCCGGTGTGCTCACCTGCCCCTGGTGCAGCTGGCAACCCTGTTCATCACCCGGGCGATTGAGCGGGGCGATCACTTCGCCCGTAAAGGCCGCGGCCTGTTCCAGTACAGCGTCGATCAGCGCGCGGTCCAGATCATGGCCGAGCAGGGCGCAATGGGCGCTGAGGTCGAAGAGTTCGTGCAGGACAAACGCCATGTCGCGCAGCGGGGCCTGGTAGCTCATGCGCGAGCCTGCTGAAGCGAGGCAAAGGTCTGGCCACTGGCGGCCAGGCGTTCGATCAGCGGGGCCGCTTGCCACTGCTCACCGAAGCGCTGCCGCAGCACTGCCAGGCGTGCCAGCAGGTCGGCCGTGCCCTGGCGGTCGGCCCAGCTCATCGGGCCGCCGGTGGCCGCCGGAAAACCGTAGCCGTTGAGGTAGACCAGGTCGATGTCCTGGCTGCTGCCGGCGATGCCTTCCTCGAGGATTTTCGCGCCCTCGTTGACCAGCGCCAGCAGGCAGCGCTCGAGGATCTCCGAGTCGTCGATGGCGCGCCGGCTAAAGCCCAGCTGTTCGGCCACCTGCACCACCAGGGCATCCACCTCGGGGTCCCGTTCGGCCTGGCGGCTGCCCTCGGCGTACTGGTAATAACCACGGGCGGTTTTCTGGCCGAAGCGGCCCAGCGCGCAGAGGCGATTGTCGACCTGCACCGTCGGCTCGTCCTGGCCGCTGCCCGCCAGTTCGCGGGCTCGCCATTCCAGGTCGATACCGACCACGTCGTACATGCGGAACGGGCCCATGGCAAAACCGAAGGCCTGCAGCGCCGTGTCCACCTGCCGTGGTAGGGCGCCCTCGAGCAGCAACAGCCGCGCCTCGCGCACGTAGGTGCGCAGCATGCGGTTGCCGATAAACCCGGGGCAGTTGCCGGCCACCACACTGACCTTGCCGATGCGCTGGCCCAGCGCCAATGCCGCCTGCAGCACCGCGGGCGCGGTCTGGGCGCCGCGCACGATCTCCAGCAGTTTCATGATGTGCGCCGGGCTGAAGAAGTGCAGGCCCAGCACCTGTTGCGGGCGGCTGGTCACGGCGGCGATGGCGTCGATGTCCAGCGCCGAGGTGTTGCTGGCGAGTATCGCGGCTGGCTTGGTCAGGGCATCCAGGTCGCGAAAAATCTGCTGCTTGAGCGCGAGGTTCTCGTACACCGCCTCGATCACCAGATCGGCATCGGCCAGCGCGGCGTAGTCGGCGGCGGGGCTGACACAGGCCCGGCGCTCGGCGGCCTGGGCATCGTCGAGGCGACCCTGGCGCACGCCGTGGGCCCAGGTCTCGGCAATCGAGGCCAGGCCTTGCTCGAGCATCTGCGGGTTGTTGTCCAGCCACTGCACGGCGAGACCGGCGTTCGCCAGGCTGATGACGATTCCGCGGCCCATGGTGCCCGCCCCGATCACGGCAGTCTTCTGAATGGGCATTACAGTGCTGGTCATCCCCTGCCTCCGGCGGCATAAACAACGTCGTCCGCCACCATAGGCAAGGCGATACTATTTTTGAAATTTAGTCTTGTGATGGTTAGTATTCATAAAGTGAATATATCGACGTTCGACCTCAACCTGCTGCGCGTGCTCGATGCCTTGCTGCAGGAGCGCAACGTGTCCCGCGCCGCCGAACGCCTGGCCCTTAGCCAGCCCGCGGTGAGCAACGCCCTCGGCCGCTTGCGCGCGTTGCTCGACGACCCGCTGCTGGTGCGCGTCGGCCGCGGCATGCAACCAACGCCCCGCGCCCTGGAGCTGGAGACGCCGATTCGCGCCGCCTTGCAGCAGATCCAGGAAAGCCTGGGCGAAGGCCTGCGCTTCGATCCGGCCAGCAGCCAGCGGTGCTTTCGTATCGCCGTCACCGATTACGTCGAGCTGATCTGCATGCCTCGGCTGTTGCAGCAGTTGGCGCTGGAGGCGCCGGGGCTGCAGATCGAGATCCAGCACCTGTCCCCGCGGCTGCCCGTCGAGGCGCTGGACCAGGCCGAGCTGGACCTGGCCCTGGGTCGCTTCGAGGAGGTGCCCGAGCGTTTTGTGCGGCGCCCCTGGATGAGCGAAACCCTGCAGCTGGTGGTGCGTCGCGACCACCCCCAGCTGCAGGGCCCGCCTGGGCTGGAGGCGTTCCTCAAGCTGCGGCACCTGTGGGTGCATGGCGGCCAGACCCGTGGCATGGTCGATCAATGGCTGGCCGGGCAGGGCTTGCAGCGACGGATCGCCTACACCACTCCCAACTACCTGCAAGCCGCCCATATCGTCGCCAGCACCGACCTGGTGGCGGTATTGCCGACCCAACTGGCGCGTTATTTCGCCGGACTGATGCCGCTGCAGCTGTACGAGCTGCCGTTCCACCTGGGGCCCTTTCACCTGGAGATCACCAGTCCGGCCTTGCGCGAGCGGGATCCGGCCCTGCAGTGGCTGATTGGCAAGATCCAGCGGCTGGGCTAGGGCTGATGTGGTTTGCATAAGTCAGCATTGGACAAGTCAGGGGTGCGGTGCCCTCTGTTCACTTCGCGCTGACTTATTGGCGGACTCCGCCGGAAGGTTTAAGTACCTGGGTGTTTATTGGCGTTATTTTTCTGCCAGGCGCTAAATACCGGCGCCATTAATCGTCCACCCGCCGACTTTAAAAATAAAGAGGAGTTTTTTGACTTGCTTCTGCCGGGGGAAGCGCATACTGCGGGTCGTTCGGTTTTTACCGCCCTCTGATACAGGATGTTCAGGGACGTTCGACACAGGCTATGGAGGCCCAGATGAATAACGATAAGACGAAAAAGTCGGCCGCGATTCTATTGATCGAAGAAGAAATTGCCTTGATTTCCTATTCGGCGGAACCCGATACCGCCCGGGCCAGGGGCTTGCTGGAAATGGCCGAGGCAACGCAGGTCCTGGATCTGCTGGATATCCGTTATTGGAAACTGCAGGTAAATATTGCCTGTTATGCGCGGCGGCAAAACCTGCGTTATCACTTGCCCGGCCATGCCTCGCACAAGGGGCCGCAGCCACCGGGCTGGGCGTAAATGGACGGAGCAGCGGTGTGGTAAATATATTTCACCTTGGGTCATTAATTCGCGATTAGGCAATAACGAGCCAGTAAAGTGCCATCTTATATTAATTAATGATCTATTTTTCAGGTTGTTGCTAATAACTAATGACAGCGAAATGCAAGGGTCGGCACTTTAATGGCGCTGCTGTCATTAAATATAAGGCGCGGCGCGAATATCTTGGGGTTGGCAGATTTATATTATTATGTGCAAAAAAAGGTATATAGTCAGGGGTTCAAGTACCCACACGGTCGCCTTTCGCAAATGGATAGTCAAGAGGGGCCCGGGTTCGCCGTATGCTTGACCTGCCGGGCCGGCGACCAGGCAGACGCCCAGCAGCTGGCGGCGACCATGGCCGGCATACTGCAAGAAATCGAAGCCGCGCTGAGCCCGATCATCGGGCCGGGCGGTGTGGTCGCCCTTTACAAGCGCAGCCTGCACCTCGCGGGGGCCAGTCATCCCTGGTTGGTCGACAGCCTGAAACAATCTGCTGTTGGCCTGGACCTGGCCTCGCTCGAAACGGCCTTCGCCGCACAGAGCGCGGCCAGTGCCGCGGTGGCTGGCGCGGCCCTGCTACAAACATTTCACCAATTGCTGGTCAGCCTGATCGGCCCCTCGCTCACCGAGCGTTTGCTGCGCGGCGTGTGGGAAAACTCTTCGAACGGCCCGTTCGCCCAGGACACCTCGCCATGAGCAGTAAAGTGACAATCAATCGCCTGGCCACCGGCGTGCCCGGCCTGGACGAGGTGCTGGGGGGCGGGTTGCCGGAGTTTTCCTTCAACCTGATCGCCGGCCCGCCGGGTTGCGGCAAGACCACCCTGGCCCACCAGATAATGTTCAAACTGGCCACGCCGGAACGCCCCGCCCTGTATTTCACCGTGCTCGGCGAACCACCGCTGAAAATGCTGCGCTACCAGCAGCAGTTCGCGTTTTTCGACAGCCAGGCGGTCAACGGCGCGATCCACTATATCAACCTGGGCGACGATACCCAGGCGGGCGACCTTAACCAGGTGCTGCGGCGGATCGTCGCCGAGGTGGAGCGCCATGCGCCGGCCCTGGTATTCGTCGACTCCTTTCGTTCGGTGGTGCTGGCCAGCGAAACCCAGGCCAATCCCAACAACAACCTGCCGCAGTTCGTCCAGCAGTTGGGCATGCTGATGACCAGCTGGCAAGCCACCACCTTTCTGATTGGCGAGTACTTCACCGAGACCGACTCCAGCCCGGTCTTTACCGTGGCGGATGGCCTGATCTGGCTGCGCCAGAGCGTCCTGCGCAATTCCATGGTGCGCAAGATGGAGATCATGAAAATGCGTGGGCAGCCGACCCTGCCCGGGCTGCATACCTTTCGCATCGGGCCGGCCGGTATCCAGGTGTTCGCCCCCGTCGCCAGCCTGGAGGGCAGTCACCAGGAACCGCTGACAGCGCCAGTGGGGCGCCTGCGGATGGGCGTGCCGCTGCTTGACGAGATGCTCGGCGGCGGCCTGCCACGCGGTTACTCATTGCTGGTGGCCGGTCCCTCGGGGTCGGGCAAGAGCATGCTGGCGGCGGCCTTTTTGGCCGAGGGCGCGCGCGCTGGCGAGACCGGGGTGATCGCGGTGTTCGAGCAGCGCCCCAACCGACTGCGCAGCCCTCAGGTGGCCGAGTTGATCGCCAGCGGCCAGGTGGGCGTGGTGGACAGCCGCGCCCCCGACCTGTCCATCGACGAGGTGGTGCTGCTGTTGATCACCGAAATCCAGCGGCTCAAGGCCAGCCGGGTGGTGATCGACTCGCTCTCGGGGTTCGAACTGGCCCTGGCGCCATCCTTTCGCCAGGACTTTCGCGAGTCGCTGGCGCGTCTGGTCACCGCCTTGGCGCAAACCGGGGTCAGTGTGCTGATGACCTCCGAGCTGGAAGACCGCTACACCGATCTGCGGTTCAGCCCCTACGGCACGGCGTTTCTCACCGATGCGATCATCGTGCAGCGTTATATCGAAGTCGAGAGTCGGCTGCGGCGGCTGATGGCGGTGGTCAAGGTGCGCGGCAGCGCCCACTCCGACCAGCTGCGTGAATTCACCATCGACGACAGCGGCATCCGCATCGGAGAGCGGCTTTCCGACCAGGAAGGCCTGTTGGGCGGTCGGCCAACCCGCAAGCGAGCAGTCCATAGGGCCGAGGCCCAGGGTGACGAAAATGCCTGATCTCAACAGGCCGGGGCAGTGAACGAGCTGCCGGGCAGAAGCGAGCGCGCCGCGCAAAAGGCCGCGCGGGAGCTGGCGCACCTGCTGGAGCAAACCGACGAGGCGCGGGGCGTATTGGCGCTGCTGCAGCAGCATGTGGCCGCCACCGAAAATCGGTTGGTGATCACCAGCTCCAGCCAACTGGTGGAGGCCAACGCGCAATTGGTGGTCTCCATGCTGCGCAGCCAAGTACGAGTCGACAAGACCGAACGGCAGCTCAAGGAAGCCTTGCACCTGGCCGAATTCGACGCCCTGACCGGCTTGCCCAATCGCAGCCTGCTGCTGGATCGGGTCAAGCAGGCGATTTCCGTGGCGCGCCGTCATAATCGCCATTTGGCCTTGCTGTTTCTCGACCTGAACAATTTCAAGCAGATCAACGATACCCTGGGCCATGCCGTGGGCGACCAGGTGCTCAAACGCGCCGCCGAGTGTTTTGTCGGCGCGGTGCGCGACGCCGACACCGTCAGCCGCCATGGCGGCGACGAGTTTCTGATCCTGCTGTCGGAGGTGTCGCAAGCCGCGGACGCCGCCCTGATCGCGGAAAAGATCATCGCGGCCCTGGGCGCCCCGCGGCGGGTGGGCGAGCATGTGCTGAGGCTGACCGCCAGCATTGGCATCAGCCTCTTTCCCGAGGACGGCGAGCAGAGTACTACCCTGATCGATCACGCCGATGCGGCCATGTACCGGGCCAAGCGCCTGGGCCTGGGCAGTTATGTCTTCTACGGCGACGAACCCAGCAACGAACCGCAGCTGGAGCCGCAGACCTTTGCGTCGTTGAAACGCCTGGTCACCCACTATGAACTGGCCCAGGCCGAGCATGAGCGTCAGCACCTGCAATTGCGCGAAGCCAATGAAAACCTGCTGTTGGCGGCGCTGGGCGCCCAACAATTGCTCGCCGCCTCGGAGCAGGCGCTGCGTCAGCAGAAAGACCTGTTGGCCATGGTCGCCCATGAGTTGCGTAACCCGCTGACGCCGCTGAGCATCGCGGCGGGGCGGCTCGATCGGGTGCGCAAGGAGGAGTTGCCGCGCATGCAGGCGCTGATCGAGCGCCAGGTGCAACAAATGGTCCGGCTGGTGGAGGACCTGCTGGATGTGTCACGGATCCAGACCGGTAAATTGCGTATCGAGCGCCAGGATTTGGACCTGGCAGTGTGCATTGACCAGGCCCTCGACGCCTGCCGGCCGGCCATGGATACCCGCTTGCAGCTGTTCAGCGTACATCTGCCGAATGCTGCGCTGGGCGTTTTCGGCGATCCGCTGCGGCTGACCCAGGTGCTGAGCAACCTGTTGGATAATGCCTCGAAATACACGCCCAATGGCGGAACCATCACGCTGTCGGTCAGCATCCAGGAGCAGGAAATCGTCTTGAGCGTCGTGGACAGCGGCATTGGTATCAGCGCCGCCGCCTTGCCCGATATCTTCCAGCCTTTTGTCCAGGACTCCCAGGCCATAGGGTTTAACGGCGTGGGACTGGGCATCGGGCTGACCGTGGTGCGTGAGCTGGTGGAGGCCCATGACGGCAGCGTGGTGGCCAGCAGCGAAGGCAGCGGCTGTGGCTGCCAATTTGTGGTCAGGCTGCCCTTGATCGAGCTGTAGGGGCGTCACCCATGCCTGGGCGTAGGCCCTGGCGATGCCGCACCGCGGACTCTGCTGGCTGTCGACCCGGTGGCTCGCGACCCACACGGTTTTATCCGCAGCCGGTGTGCGGCGGGGCTGTGCTGGGCGACTCCGCCGGTATTAACTCGCACCTCTGGCCCCCGCCAGGGTCCATAGTCTTATGAACGCTTGCTGGGTGAGCCCGAACCGGGTCCATGGACTGCTCCGGCCAGCGTTGCCACACAGGGTTTCCCATGCCCTGGGCGCCGGTTCACCGGCCAGGCGATCGGCCCGCAAGGGCGCGTCGTCGGTCGATTGATCCTTGGCCCAGGGCTTTTTTGGTAGGTTCAGCCCATCGACGCCTATCGCGTACGCAATGTCGCCAGCAGGGCTTTCATGAACCTCGATTTTCGTTCCTTGTTCGGAACCCCGGCGTCTGCCGCACCCTGGGCCGATACGGCGCCGGTGCGTGAAGAGCTGTTTGGTGTCGAACGCCTGGAACAGCATGCCCAGAGCCTGGCCGCCGCCCAACCGGTGACCGAGTGGCCGCCGCGGGTGTTGTCCCTGCAACGTCGGCTGGACGCCAATGCCGCGGTGCTGCTGGCGGCCTACCGGGCCAGTGCCCTGGAGCTGGAGTGCGGGCGCAGCGTGGTCCCGGCCGCCGAGTGGTTGCTGGATAACTACCACCTGGTCGAGGCGCAGATCCGCGAGATCCGCGATGACCTGCCGCCAGGCTACTACCGCCAACTGCCCAAGCTGTCCTCGGGCCCCTTTGCCGGTTATCCCAGGGTCTTTGGCTTGGCCTGGGCCTTTGTCGCCCACACCGACAGCCATTTCGACCCCGATACCCTGCGGCGTTATATCGCCGCTTATCAACAGGTCCAGCCGCTGACCATCGGCGAGCTGTGGGCCGTGGCGATCACCCTGCGTATCGTGCTGATCGAGAACCTGCGCCGCCTGGCCGACCAGATCAGCGCCGGGCGTGCCGCCCGGGCCGAGGCCGATGCCCTGGCCAACCGCCTGCTCGACGAAGGCGCGGCGCGCGGCACCCTGCAAATGGAGATCGCCCGGCGTCCGGCCGAGCCGCTGTCCGATCCCTTTGCCGCCGAGCTGGCCAAGCGCCTGAGAAACCACGACCCGTTGACGACCCCGGCACTGGGCTGGCTGGAAGAGCAGCTCGGCACCCAGGGCACCTCCATCGACGAGGTGGTGCAGCATATCCAGCAACGTCAGGGTGCTTCCAACCTCAGCGTGCGCAATGTCATGACCAGCATGCGGCTGATCTCCGATATCGACTGGAGCGAATGGTTCGAGAGCGTCAGCCTGGTGGACGAGCGCCTGCGCGCGGCCAGCGCCTTCGGTGAGATGGATTTTCCGACGCGCAACCTGTACCGCAGCGCCATCGAGCAGTTGGCCCGCGGCGCGCCGATTTCCGAGCTGGAAATCGCCGATCAGGCCTTGCTTGCCGCCGAGCAGGCGGCGCAGGCCGTACCCGGGCCGCACAGCGAGCGGGCCAGCGACCCGGGCTTTCACCTGATCGCCGAAGGGCGCCTGGCGCTGGAACAGCGTATCGGCTTCGAGCCGCCGTTGCGCGTGCTGATCAACCGCCTGCACCTGCGCCTGGGCATGGCGGGTTATGTCGGCAGCATCCTTGCCCTGACCGCGCTGTTGCTGCTGGGCGCCGCCTGGGCGTTGGCGCTGCCGGCCCTGGGCGGCGTCGCCCTGGCGCTGTTGCTGCTGGTGGGCGCCTTGCCGGCCACCGAGGCGGCCACCGCGCTGGTCAACCGCCTGGTCACCTGGAGTTTCGGCGCCATGACCCTGCCGGGCCTCGAGCTCAGCCACGGCGTACCGCCCGCGTTGCGGACCCTGGTGGCGGTGCCGACCTTGCTGACCAGCGAAGCCGACCTGCGCGAGCAGATCGAGGGGCTGGAGGTGCATTACCTGACCGGCGCCAGCGGCGATATTTCCTTCGCCTTGCTGACCGATGGCCTGGATGCCCAGCAACAGGTGCTCGAGGGCGATGCCCACTTGCTGGATGTGGCGGTGCAGGCCATCGCCGAGCTCAACCGACGCTACGGACCGGCACCCGGCGGTTCGCGTTTTCTGCTGCTGCACCGACGCCGGTTGTTCAACCCGCAGCAGGGCTGCTGGATGGGCTGGGAGCGCAAGCGCGGCAAATTGCAGGAGCTCAATCGCTTGTTGCGCGGCGCCACGGACACCTCATTTATGCCCCTGGACGGCTGCGACCAGCAGCTGCCGACCGACGTGCGTTATGTCATCACCCTGGACGCCGATACCCGGCTGCCGCGGGACGCGGCGCTGCGCCTGATCGGCAAGCTGGCCCACCCGCTGAACCGCGCCTGCTTCGATCCCCTGTCCCGGCGCGTCACCCGCGGCTACGCCATCCTCCAGCCGCGGGTCACGCCCTCGCTGCCGGTGGGTCGCGAAGGCTCGCTCTACCAGCGGGTGTTTTCCAGTCCGGGCGGCATGGACCCCTATGCGGCGGCCGTTTCGGATGTCTACCAGGACCTGTTCGGTGAAGGCTCCTACACCGGCAAGGGGATCTATGACCTGGACGCCTTCGAGGCTTCCCTGGACGGCCGGGTGCCGGAAAACGCCTTGCTCAGCCATGACCTGTTCGAGGGCATTTTTGCCCGTGCCGGCCTGGCTTCGGATGTCGAGGTGGTCGAGGAGTTTCCCGCGCGCTACGACGTGGCGGGCAAGCGCCAGCACCGCTGGACCCGTGGCGACTGGCAGCTGCTGCCCTGGGTCTGCGGACACTGGCGCGGAGTCCAGGCGGTGTCCGCCGTGGGCCGCTGCAAGATGCTCGATAACCTGCGCCGCTCGCTGCTGGCGCCGCTGACCTTGCTGGCGTTGGCGCTGTGCTGGCTGCTGCCGTTGCCGCTGGCGCTGACCGGCACCCTGTTGCTGCTGGCGGCCACGGCGCTGCCGGCCTGGTTGCCGATCCTGTTTTCCCTCTGGCCGCAGCGTCCCGGCATCCGGCCGCAAAGTCATTTGAGCCGGTTGTTCGACGACCTGCGCCTGGCCCTGTGGCAAACCTTGCTGTCCCTGGTGTTCCTGCCCGACCAGGCCTGGCGCATGCTCGACGCCATCGGCCGCAGCCTGACGCGCCTGGCACTGACCCGGCGCAACCTGCTGGAGTGGACCACGGCCGCGCAATCGGTAATCAGTCCGCGCCTGGGGGTACTGGGTTTCTACCGCGGCATGCTCGGCGGGGTGGTGCTCGGTGCGCTGGTACCGGTCGCTGTGCTGCTGCTGGCACCGGCGTCCTGGCCCCTGGTGCTGCCGTTCGCGCTGCTCTGGCTGGCGGCGCCGCTGGCGGCGCAGTGGGTCAGCCGGGCGCCCAAGGTCGTTGGCGGCCAGGCGCTGGCACCGACCGAGGCGCGCGAGTTGCGGTTGATCGCCCGGCACACCTGGCGCTTCTTCGAGACCTTTGTCACCGCCGCCGACCATATGCTGCCGCCGGACAATTTCCAGGAAGATCCCAAGCCAGTGGTGGCCCGGCGTACCTCGCCGACCAATATGGGCCTTTACCTGCTGTCGGCCATCGCCGCCCGCGATTTCGGCTGGGCCGGTACCCTGCAGACCGTCGAGCGGCTGGAGGCCACACTGGAGACCATGCTTAATCTGCCGCGCTGCAAGGGGCATTTTTTCAACTGGTACGCCACCGAGGACCTGCGTGCCCTGGAACCGGCCTATGTGTCTTCGGTGGACAGCGGCAATCTGGCCGGGCACCTGCTCGTCGTGGCCAATACCTGCGAGGAGTGGTGCGCCGCGCCGCGCGCCCCCCAGGCGCTGCAGGGACTGCTGGATACCCTGGGCCTGGCGCGCCAGGCCCTCGATGCCGCGTCCAGCGTCGGTAGCGAGCGCGGTCGGCTACTGCTGGAGCTGCTCGATGAATTCGAGGCCCAGGTGCAGGCCGCCGAAGCGGTGGAGACCCTCGCGGCCACCCTGAAACGCCTGGTCGACAAGGCGGCCCGCCTGGCCCAGGACCTCGCCAGCGGCGAGCAGGATACGACCGACCTGAGCTTCTGGATCGAGGCGCTGGCACTGACGCTTGGCGAGCACAACCGCGACCGCCAGGCCGCGAGCGAGGCCCTCCCGGCGCTGCAGGCACGCCTGCGGGCGGTGGCGCAGACCGCCCGGGAAATGGCCCTGGCCATGGACTTCGCGTTCCTGCTGGACCCGGAACGTAAGCTGCTGTCGATCGGTTACTCCCTGGCCGACAACAGCCTGGATTCCAGCTGTTACGACCTGCTCGCGTCCGAGGCGCGCCTGGCCAGCCTGTTCGCCATCGCCAAGGGCGATGTCACCACCCGCCACTGGTTTCGCCTGGGCCGCACGGCCACGCCGCTGGGCAAGGGCTCGGCGCTGATCTCCTGGTCGGGCTCGATGTTCGAATACCTGATGCCCTCACTGGTGCTGCGTGCCCCGGCCGGCAGCCTGCTGGAGCAGACCAACCGCCTGGTGGTGCGACGCCAGCAGGCCTACGGGGTCGCCAATGGCACGCCCTGGGGCATTTCCGAGTCGGCTTACAGCGCCCGCGACATGGAGTTCACCTACCAGTATTCCAACTTCGGCGTGCCGGGGCTGGGCCTCAAGCGCGGCCTGGCCGAGAACCATGTGATCGCCCCCTATGCCACCGGGCTGGCGACCATGGTCGATCCCCATGGCGCCTTGCTCAATTACCGACGCCTGGCCGCCATGGGCGCGCTGGGCCGCTACGGGTTTTACGAGGCGCTGGATTTCACCCGCAGCCGCTTGCCGGATGAGCAGCCCTTCGCCCTGGTGCGCAACTTTATGGCCCACCACCAGGGCATGAGCCTGGTCGCCATCGCCAACACTCTGCAGGGCGGGCGCATGCGCGCGCGGTTCCACCGCGAGCCGATGATCCAGGCCTGTGAATTGCTGTTGCAGGAGCGCATGCCGCGGGATGTGGCCATCGCCCATCCGCGGGCCGAGGAAGTGAAGGTGCGGGCTCCCGAGGAGGGCAGCCAACTGCAGAGCGTGCGCCGCCTGAGCGTTTCGGCGTCGGCGCCGCCGGTGACCCAGCTGCTGAGCAATGGCCGTTACGCGGTGATGCTGACCGCGGCGGGCGGAGGCTACAGCCGCTGGCGCGATATCGCCGTGACCCGCTGGCGCGAGGATTCGACCCGCGACGACTGGGGCTCGTTTATTTTCCTGCGCGATACCCAGACCGGTATCGTCTGGCCGGCGGCCGGGCAGCCCCTGGGCAGCCGGGCCGACCGTCACGAGGTGCTGTTCGGCGAGGACCAGGCCGAATTTATCCGTCACGATGGTAGCCTGGTCACCAGCCTCGACGTGCTGGTTTCCGGTGAGGACGACGGCGAGGTGCGGCGGGTCTCGCTGGCCAACAGCGGTCGGCGTACTCGCGACATCGAGCTGACCTCCTATGCCGAGGTGGTGCTGGCCGCCGCCTCGGCCGACAACGCCCACCCGGCCTTTGCCAAGCTGTTTGTGGTCACCGAATACCTGGCCGAGTTCGGCGCGCTGCTGGCCACCCGCCGGCCGCGCTC
This sequence comes from Pseudomonas sp., assembly GCF_040514055.1. Lineage (GTDB taxonomy): Bacteria > Pseudomonadota > Gammaproteobacteria > Pseudomonadales > Pseudomonadaceae > Aquipseudomonas. The sequence continues at coordinate 32,496 of NZ_JBEVDL010000040.1, read as the reverse complement.
CCAGGGCGAGGCGCAGGTCTGGGCCGCGCACTTCGCGGTGGTGGAAGGCGAGGTGGTGGCCGATCCGCAGTACGAATCCGACCGCGCGCGGTTTATCGGCCAGCGGCCCACTGTCGCGGCTGCTGCGGTGATCGTCGACGGCAAGGCCTTGTCCAACACCGTGGGCACCGTGCTCGACCCGATCTTTTCCCTGCGCTACCGGGTCAAGGTCGCGCCAGGCAAGGTGGCGCGCGTCGCTTTCTGGACCCTGGTCGCCGCCTCGCGCAGCCAGTTGCTGGACCTGGTGGACAAACACCACGACCGCAGCGCCTACGAACGGGCCAAGACCCTGGCCTGGACCCAAGCCCAGGTGCAACTGCGCCACCTGGACGTGCTGTCCGCCGAGGCGGCCGACTTCCAGCGCCTGGCGGCACCTATCCTCTATGCCGATCCGCGCTTCCGCGCGCCCTCGGCGGCGATCATCGCCGGCGCAGGCGCCCAGTCGGGGCTGTGGTCCCAGGGCATCTCCGGCGACCTGCCGATCGTGCTGCTGCGTATCGACGATGTCCAGGACATGGCCCAGGTGCGCCAGCTGCTGAGGGCCCACGAGTACTGGCGGATGAAGCGCCTGGGCGTCGACCTGGTCATCCTCAACGAACACGCCTCGTCCTACCTGCAGGACCTGCAGATCGCCATCGAGACCGCGGTGCGCAGCAGCCAGTCGCGCCCGCGTTTTGGCGCCGAACTGGCCCAGGGCTCGGTCTATGTATTGCGTGCCGATCTGCTCAGCGTCGAGACGCGGGCCCTGCTGCGGGCGGTTGCCCGTGTCGCCCTGATCGCCCGGCGCGGGCCGATCAGTGGCCAGTTGGCGCGCCACCTGAGCGGCGCCGTTACACCGGCGGCGGTGCAATCCCTGGCCGGCCCGTCGCCGGCAGTCGTCCCGAGTAATCTGGCCAGCCACGCGGCGGGGTTGGAGCTGTTCAACGGCCTGGGCGGCTTCGCCTGTGACGGGCGGGAGTACGTGATCCTGCTGGACGCAGGCCGCACCACGCCGACGCCCTGGATCAACGTGATCGCCAACCCGCGGTTCGGCTTCCAGGTTTCAGCCCAGGGCAGTGGCTATACCTGGGCCGAGAACAGTCGGGAGAACCAGCTGACGCCCTGGTCCAACGATCCGGTCACCGACCCCTGTGGCGAGGCTTTTTACATCCGTGACGACGACAGCCTGGCGCTGTACAGCCCGACGGCGCAGCCGATCCGCGATGGGGGCTTGTATATCGCCCGGCATGGCCGGGGCTACAGCCGTTTCGAGCATCAGGTCGACGGCCTGCAGCTGGAACTGCTGCAGTACGTGGCGCTGCAGGATCCGATCAAGATTTCCCGGCTGACCCTGCGCAATACTGCCGATGTGCCGCGCCGGCTGTCGGTGACCCTTTTCAACGAGTGGGTGCTCGGCACCTCCCGGGGTGCCTCGGGCCCCTTTATCGTTACCCAGCGCGACCCCGCCAGTGGCGCGCTGCTGGCGCATAACCCCTGGAGCCTGGCGTTTCCCGGGCGCGTCGCGTTTGCCGACCTGGGCGGTCGGCAGAGCCACTGGAGCGCCGATCGCGGCGAGTTTATCGGTCGCCAAGGCGACCTGGCCGCGCCCCAGGCCTTGCTCGGCCGCGTGCCGCTGTCCGGCAACTGCGGCGCCGGCCTCGACCCGTGCGCGGCGCTGCAGTGCCAGGTCGAACTGGCGCCGGGCGAAAGCGTGGAACTGGTCGGGTTTATCGGCCAGTGCGCCTCGGCGCAGGACGCCAGCGACCTGGTCGCCCGTTACCGCGACGCCGACCTGGATGCGGTGTTGGCCGAGGTCACGGCACACTGGCAGCACGCCCTCGGTTCGGTCCAGGTGCAAACCCCCGACCGGGCCATGGACATCATGCTCAATGGCTGGTTGCTCTACCAGACCCTGGCCTGTCGCGTCTGGGCGCGTTCGGCCTTCTACCAGGCCAGCGGCGCCTATGGCTTTCGCGACCAGTTGCAGGATGGCATGGCGCTGACCTTTTCCCAGCCCCAGGCCACCCGTAGCCACCTGTTGCGCGCGGCCGGCCGCCAGTTCGCCGAGGGCGACGTGCAACACTGGTGGCTGCCGCACTCGGGGCAGGGGGTGCGCACACGCATCTCCGACGACCGGGTCTGGCTGGCCTTTGCCACCGCTACCTATATCCTCGGCGCGGACGACGTGGCGGTGCTCGACGAGCCGGTGCCGTTCCTCGAAGGGCCCTTGCTGGGCGCCGGCGAACATGACGCCTTCTTCCAGCCGATGGTCTCCGTGGAGACCGCCAGCCTGTTCGAGCACTGCGCGCGCGGCCTCGACCAGTGCCTGCAACTGACCGGGGTACTGGGCCTGCCGTTGATCGGCAGCGGCGATTGGAACGACGGCATGAACCGGGTCGGCGAGGCTGGGCAGGGCGAAAGTGTCTGGCTCGGCTGGCTGCTGCTGCGCACCCTCGGGCTCTTCGCGCCGCTGGCCGAGCAGCGCGGGACGCCGGCCGACCTGGCCCGCGCCGAGCGCTGGCGCCGGCACGCCGGGACCTTGCAGCAGGCGCTGGAAGGCGAAGCCTGGGACGGCGAGTGGTACCGGCGGGCGACGTTCGACGACGGCACCTGGCTGGGCGCCAAGGACAGCCCGGAGTGCCGCATCGACTCCATCGCCCAGTCCTGGGCGGTCCTTTCCGGTGGCGCCGACCCGCAGCGCGCGGCCATGGCCATGGACTCGGTGCAGCAGCACCTGGTGCGACCGGCGGAGGGGTTGGCGCTGCTGTTCACCCCACCGTTCGACCAGACCGAACACGATCCCGGTTATATCAAGGGTTATCCGCCGGGCCTGCGGGAGAACGGCGGGCAGTACAGCCATGCCGCCGTGTGGGTGATCCTGGCGTTCAGCAAGCTGGGCGCCGGCGACCAGGCCCAGGCGCTGTTCAACCTGCTCAACCCGATCAACCACGCCCGCACCCCCGAGCAGACCCAGGTGTACAAGGTCGAGCCCTATGTGGTCGCCGCCGACGTCTATGGCGTGGCGCCGCACACCGGGCGGGGCGGCTGGACCTGGTACACCGGGGCGGCCGGCTGGATGTACCAGGCCGGTGTTGGCGGTATTCTCGGCATCCGCCGCGAAGGCGACTGGTTGTTGCTCGATCCGTGCATCAGTGCCAGCTGGCCGGGGTTCAGCGCCACGGTCTGCCTCAACGGCGGCGAGTACCGGATCCGCGTGGACAACCCCGAACAACGCTGCCAGGGCCTGCGCCAGGCGTCGCTGGATGGTGTGCCGCTGGCCTGCGACGAAGGGCGGGTGCGGGTACGCTTGGACGCAGGCCAGCATGAGCTGGTGGTGAGTCTGTAGGGGCAGCGCGCCAGGGTGTCAACGGGTCCCAGGGCAGGCGAACTTTTCGCCGCGCGGCCAGTCGGAATGGGCGTCATGGGGCCGTCATAAACACCCGATAGGCTTGGCCCCAGTGACGCAGTCCAGGATCATACGAGGAAGGTTTGCATGGACGAGTATCAGGAAGAGTTGCTGGAACGGCGGGCGGTGGAACAGGATCCGCCCGAGCCTGCGGAAGATGCCACCGAGCTGTAGGCGAGGCAGGGCCTGAGCGCCGCGTGGCGTCTCAGCCGAGCAGGCGCTGGGCGCGGCGAAATTCCCCGGGTGTCTGGCCGCTCCAGCGTTTGAAGGCCCGCTGGAACGCCTCCGCCGAGGCAAAACCGAGCAGGTAGGCGATTTCGCCGAAGGCCAGTTCGGTGTCGCGGATATAGGCCATCGCCAGGTCGCGGCGGGTGTCGTTGAGGATGCCGCGAAACTGCGCCCCTTCCTCGGCCAGCTTGCGGCGCAGGGTCCAGGTCGGCAATTGCAGGCGCGCGGCGACTTCCTCCAGGTCCGGTTCCCGTCCGTTCAACAGCGGCCCGAGCAATTGGGTGACCCGCTCGCGCAGGCTGCGCGTGCGCGTCAGTTGCTCCAGCTCCCGTTCGCAAATCTCCAGCAGGTGCGCCCAGGTGCTGGGGCAGTGCAGGGGATTGCGCAGACCCAGGCTTGCCTGGTCGAGGCGCAGCTGGTTGCGTTCGGCGCCGAACTCCGGCGGCGCGCCAAACAGCTCGGCGTAGTCGGCGGCATAGGCGGGGGCGGGGAACTCGATCTCGACCTTGACCGGCTGCAGCGCTTGCCCCGCCAACGCCCTCAGCTGACACAACCAGCCGGCCAATACCGAATCGATGACAAAACGGTTATAGGCGTTATAGGGGCTGATCGAATAAAAACGCAGCCAAGCCCCTTGGGCGTCTTCGTGGAAGCTCGATTGCCCCCGGTAGTTCGAGGCGTACAGCGGCTCGAATCGAATCAGGGCACGGGCCGCTTCGCGCACCGTGGGTGCCTGCGCGGCGGTCACGCCGGCCAGCCCGACCTGGCTCAGGCGGCTGAGGCGGCCCATCCACAGGCCGAGGGCGGGCTCACCGGTCAACTGGATGGCGGCGTGACCCAGGCGCATATAACGCGGAATGGACAGGCGCGCCCGGGATTCGCCCAGGCGTGCGGCGTCGAGGCCGTACTGCTCGAGCAGCGGCGCGGGAGCGCTGCCCAGGGCGCGCACGGCATCCGCCAAACCGTCGACCACCCCAACGGACAGGTCGCCCAGGCGTACCCGTCGGGTGTTCACCGTGGGGGGGATCCGCTGTGCAGCAGGTGACTGCCGGGGGGCGCGGAGCCCTGGGCATCTTCAGGAATCAAGTCCATGCCGCGGGGTGCGCCGCCGATGGGCCAGCTCAACTTGCCGCGCAGGAACAGGGCCTCGCTGCGTTGGCCGTCGGGGCTCAACAAGCGGCTTTGCGGGTGACCTGCCGCGCCGTCGCGTTCGACCCGCCAGAGCTGTCCCGCCAGCTCGATCCGTTGCGGCTCGGTGTCCAGGGCAGGCTGCGGCCAAGCTTCGCTGTAGGCCTCGCCGAGGATGCGGCCGTCGGCGCCGAATACCAGGCTGAGGTTGCGCAGCGGTCCCGTGCCGCTGCGCAATTGGCCGTTCTCCACCCGCGGTGCCGGCAGCAGGATGGAGCCGGCCAGCAGGGTGATTCGGTAGTCGCGGGCCAGGCCGGCGAACAGGGTCTGGTAGTCCTCGGCCATTTGCGCCGACTTCATGCGCAGCAGGGCTTCGTCCAGGCGATGGGCGTCCAGGTTGAGCAGCAGGACCTTCACCGCCAGCCAGGGATTGCCCAGCAGCAGCCAATCGCGCACCTGCTTGCGGGTGCGTGCCTGGTAGAACTCGACTTTTTCGCCGCGGGCGATCAGCCAGGTGCCGATATGGTCAGGCAATGCCACCAGGCTACCGGGCGGCAACAGCCCCGCCTGGCGAGCCTGTTCCAACGCCGCGGCGAGCTTGAGGCGCAGGTGGGCCGGGCTCTGGTAATCCAGCGGGAACAGCTGCGGGCGGATCAGCAACAGCTGGGGTTCGGTCGCCGCCGACGTCGCCGGCGCGACCACGGCGCTGCGCAGGTCCGACAGGTAGTGGGCCGAAGGACGTTGGGCGGACCAATAGAGGAAGGCGCCCAGACCGCCGATCAGCAGCAGGAGCACCAGGCAGAGCTTGAATAGGCGCATGGCAGACAGGTTATGGAGAGGTGCGCACAGGGTAGGCATCCCGGCCTGACTTGCCAAGCCTCCCTGCGCATTTCGATCAATAACTTGTTAGTTACGATCATTGAGCGGGCTGCGGCCGCCCTCTATTGTGCAGGCATAACCGACCGCGGCCCCGGAGCAACCCAGGAGGCTGCGGCATTCCGTGAATACACCGCTCGATCTGGAGACACCATGACCGCCGCTCACTACCCGCACCTGCTGGCCCCCCTGGACCTGGGCTTTACCACGCTGAAGAACCGGACCCTGATGGGGTCGATGCACACCGGGTTGGAAGAAAAACCGGGTGGCTTCGAGCGCATGGCCGCTTACTTCGCCGAGCGTGCGCGCGGCGGGGTCGGGCTGATGGTCACGGGCGGCATCGGGCCGAACGAGGAAGGCGGGGTGTATTCCGGGGCGGCCAAGCTGACCACGCTGGAGGAAGCGGAGAAACACAAGATCGTCACCCGCGCGGTGCATGAGGCCGATGGCAAGATCTGCCTGCAGATCCTGCATGCCGGGCGTTATGCCTACAGCCCGAAATCCGTGGCCCCCAGCGCGATCCAGGCGCCGATCAACCCGTTCAAGCCGCGCGAGCTTGACGAAGAGGGTATCGAAAAACAGATCCAGGACTTCGTCACCTGCTCCAGCCTGGCCCAGGTGGCCGGCTACGATGGCGTGGAAGTCATGGGTTCGGAAGGCTATTTCATCAACCAGTTCCTGGCCGCCCATACCAACCAGCGCACCGACCGTTGGGGCGGCAGCTACGCCAACCGCATGCGCCTGCCGGTGGAAATCGTCCGCCGGGTCCGCGAGGCGGTTGGCCCGAACTTCATCATCATCTATCGCCTGTCGATGCTCGATCTGGTCGAGGGCGGCAGCACCTGGGACGAAATCGTGCTGTTGGCCAAGGCCATCGAGCAGGCGGGTGCGACCCTGATCAACACCGGCATCGGTTGGCACGAGGCGCGGATTCCGACCATCGCCACCAAGGTGCCGCGCGCCGCCTTCACCAAGGTCACCGCCAAGCTGCGCGGCTCGATCAGCATTCCGTTGATCACCACCAACCGCATCAATACCCCGGAAATCGCCGAACAGGTGCTGGCCGAAGGGGATGCCGACATGGTCTCCATGGCGCGGCCGTTCCTCGCCGACCCGGAGTTCGTCAACAAGGCCGCGGCCGGTCGGGCCGACGAGATCAACACCTGCATCGGCTGCAACCAGGCGTGCCTGGATCATACCTTTGGCGGCAAGCTGACCAGTTGCCTGGTCAACCCGCGGGCCTGCCACGAGACCGAGCTGAACTATATCCCCACCACCCAGGTGAAGAAGATCGCCGTGGTCGGTGCCGGCCCGGCCGGTCTGGCGGCGGCCACGGTGGCCGCCGAGCGCGGGCATCAGGTGACCCTGTTCGATTCGGCCGCCGAAATTGGCGGCCAGTTCAACGTCGCCAAACGGGTGCCGGGCAAGGAGGAGTTCTTCGAAACCCTGCGCTATTTCAAGCGCAAGCTGGAAACCACCGAGGTCGACCTGCGCCTGAATACCCGGGTGAGCGCCGCGCAACTGGCGCAGGGCGGGTATGACCAGATCATCCTGGCGACCGGTATCGCCCCGCGCACCCCGGCCATTCCGGGGGTCGAGCATAAGAAAGTGATCAGCTACCTGGACGCTATCCTGCAGCGCAAGCCTGTCGGGCAGACCGTGGCGGTAATCGGCGCCGGCGGCATTGGCTTCGACGTGTCCGAGTTCATCGTCCACCAGGGCGTGGCGACCAGCCTGGACCGCGAGGCGTTCTGGAAGGAGTGGGGTATCGACACCGCGCTGGACGCCCGTGGCGGGGTCGCCGGTATCCAGGCCGAACCCCATGCGCCCGCGCGTCAGGTGTTTTTGTTGCAGCGCAAGAAAACCAAGGTCGGTGACGGCCTGGGCAAGACCACCGGCTGGATTCACCGCGCCGGCTTGAAAAACAAACAGGTGCAGATGCTCAACGCCGTCGAGTACCTGAAGATCGACGATGCCGGCCTGCATATCCGCATCGGCGAGGGCGAGCCGCAGCTGTTGCCGGTGGACACGGTGATCATCTGCGCCGGCCAGGATCCGCTGCGGGAGCTGCACGAGGCGCTGCTGGCTGCCGGGCAACAGGTGCATCTGATCGGCGGAGCGGACGTCGCCGCCGAACTGGACGCCAAGCGCGCGATCGACCAGGGGTCGCGTCTGGCCGCCATCCTCTGAAGGCAGGACCCGGCTCGGCCGCTGGCGTCTGCTGGTGGCCTTCGCCTGCCCTGGCGTTCAACGCCCGGGCGAACGGGCACTGGAGGGCGCCCATCGGCTCCGCGTCGACGACGCGAGCGAGCTTCACGATCCTCGGGTTCGGCCGGTGAGCGGCCTGCCCGGCTTCGGTGAGGCGGTGCATCGCCGTTTGGCTGCGCTTCTGGCGGCCAAACTTTAGGCCGGTTCCACCAAGCACGTCACATTTCTGGTCTGCCATTGGCGTCGGTTTTCGGCACTGGCAGAGCCACTGCCAACCCAGTCACATTGCCCGCCGCCCGTTTTCCCCTAGACTTGGCCCGACCAGGGTTCGCGCTTGATTCCGCACGCATTGTGCTGTCAGCCTAGAACGTTAGAACGTTGCCCGCCCCGGCGGACTATCACCGTGTTGGCCTAGAGGTAAACCGATGAGCATGCAGATCAAGCCTCAAATGGTGGAGGCCGTGATGTTTTTCAGCGAACGCGGCATCTGCAAGGAGATGCTCTTTCCTGAATTTGAGGCCTTGCTCGACGGTGTGGTGAACATGCCGGAATTCGCTGACGAGCAGATGCGCGTCGTGTTCGTGATGATCAATCCGCGCCTGCTGATCAGGGCCGCGGTGTTTTTCTACCTCGACTTTGACGAGAAAGGTTCGCCTGACAGTGGCTGGAACCTGCCGCTGCGCCACCTCGCCGAGCGCGCCGGACGCGGCCCGGACCTTGGGGCGGGGCCGATTCGACTGGCCTGTCGCAGCCAGTGCCCGGTGTCGTGGCACCAGATGCACCTGTGGGATCCCAGCCTGGCCCCCGGCAATAACGACCTGGTGCTGCTGCGCGACGCGGCCAAACGCAATGCCTTGGGCTTGTTGGTCGAGGACGATTCGGCCCAATCGGTCGCACCTGAGCGCTTGCAGATGGCGTCCGAGGACACCTGGCACGCGCCAGACCCGGCGCGGGAGGTGGCGGAGGAGCTCAGCGAGAAACTGGATCAGGAACACCGCCTGAAAACCGCGCAACTGATCAAGCAGCAACGCCTGCGCATCACCAGCCTCAGTCAGCAGGCCGAGGACGAACTGGCCAAGTTCAAATTGGCCAGCGAGGAGCAGAGCAAGAACCTGCAGGGACAGATCCATGGCTTGCACCAGGCACTGCGCCAGCAAGAGGAACTGAACGCCAGCCTCAAGGCGCAACTGGTGGCTCAGGCGGACGGCTTTCAGAAAAGCCGCGAGGAAATGACCCGCCAACTGCGCGCGATCGAAACCCACGGGCGTACCGAGACCGATATCCTGCGCACCCAGTTCGAGGCCGAGAGCCAGGCCAAGGTGGCGGCCGCGGTGGTGGAGTACAAGGAGCAGATCGCCATTCGCGATATGGAGCTGGCCTACCGCAACGAGCAGGACGCCCAGGTCCAGCAGGAACTGGAGCGCCTGCGGCGCGAACGGGAAGAATCGGCGCGCCAGAGCGGTGACCAGATCCTCGAGCGACTGGCCAAGCTGGGCATGGTCTTCGTCGTCTATCACCCGGGTGCCGGCCACCTGACCATTCCCCTGCAGGATATCGCCCGTTACCAGGACAATCCCATGGTCTATGCAGCGGCCAAGTGTTTTGTTTCGGAAACCCAGTACCGCCAGTGGCTGATGCATTACCAGCAACCCAGCTGCGAAGCGCCTTTACCCAGTGGCGAGCGCTGCGCGATGCCCATCGACCGGATCGACAACCCCAGCCGTTTCGTGGTCGGCGATTCCAACTGCTGCGCCCGGCACAAGGCCTCGGCTAGCCGCCTGCGCACCGTAAGCTGATCGCCTTCCGGTGCGGCTGCCGCGCCCGCCCGCCGCGGTCCTCCTCGAGCCGCTAAGGCTCGATTGGCTGACGCAGGCCGAGGTCGAGGTCGCCGTGCTGCGGCTGGATCGGGTCGATCCGCTGATCACCGGTAACAAATGGTTCAAGCTGGCGCCGCATCTCGAGGCGGCGACCCGGCGCGGCGCCGAGGGGGTGATCAGCCTCGGCGGTCCTCATTCCAACCATCTGCATGCCCTCGCCGCGGCGGGTCACGGCGGCGCCTTCCCCTGCGTCGGGCTGCTGCGCGGCGAACCCCAGGACACCCCGACCGTGCGCGACCTGCAGGCCTTTGGCATGCAGCTGCACTGGCTGGGGTACGGGGGCTACCGCGCGCGGCATCAGGCGGACTTCTGGCTGCCTTGGCAGGCGCGTTACCCCGGTCTGGCAATAGTGCCGGAGGGCGGCGGCGGGCTGCTCGGTGCCCAGGGCTGTGGGGTATTACTCGACTCGCTGCGCGTACAGCTGCCGGCGGTGGGCTGGCCGGATTACCACGCCTGGTGGCTGGCGGTGGGCACCGGGACGACCCTGGCCGGTCTGGTCCTGGCCGAAGGGGGCAGGCACCCGGTCTATGGCGCCCTGGCGTTGCCCGCCGGCCACGGCGCGGCGCGCCAGGTGCAGGCGGTGCTGGGCGAGGCCGGCGCTGCAACGGACGGCGCGGGTTATCACCTGCTCGATGCCTGTCGCGGGGGGTTTGCCAAGCTGGATACCGAGTTGGCGCAGTTCATGCTCGATACCGAGGCACAGACGGGCCTGCCCCTGGAGCCCCTGTATACCGCCAAAGCGTTGATGGCATTGCGCGATCATGTGCGGGCAGGCTACTTTGCAGCTGGCAGCCGCCTGGTTTTTGTGCACACCGGCGGGCTGCAGGGACGACGTGCATCGATCGCGCGGGTAATGCTTCTGGCCGGACGTGCAGCCAGCTACACTGAGTCCAGACCAGCGGAGCCTGGATAGTCCATGAGTGAGCCTCTGAATCCCGAGCAACTGCGCAGCCTGACGCCACTCAACGTGTTGTCCGAGCAGCAGTGGCGTGAATTGCGCAGCCAGCTGGTGCCGCAGCCCTTGCTGGCCGGTCAGCTGTTGTTCCGCCAGGGCGACCGCGCGCGCCTGACCTACTACCTGCTGGCCGGCGAACTTCAGCTGCGCACCGTCGACGGCGGCCAGGAGCGTCTGGTCGCAGGCAGCGAGGCCAGTTGCCATCCCCTGTCCCCGACCTTGCCGCGGTTGCACGAGGCGCGCGCGCTGACCGATGTCAGCCTGTTGGCACTGGACAGCGCGACCCTGGCGCGGTTGCTGACCTGGCGGCTGGTCTACCACGACCTGTTGTTGGAACTGGGTCAGAGCGGTGAAGATGTCGAGTGGATCGAGCAGCTGCTGGAAAACCCGCTGTTCGCCAAGGTGCCGCCGTCCAATGTGCGGGCCATGCTCGCGCGACTGCAAACCATCGACCTGCCCGCCGGCAGTACGGTGTTGCGTGAAGGTGAGGCGGGCGATTGCTGTTTTTTCCTGAAAAGCGGTCGGGCCGAGGTTATTCGCGGTGTCGACAGCGCCCAGCAGGTGTTGGCGGAGTTGCAGGTCGGTGCCTGTTTCGGCGAAGAGGCCCTGCTGGCCGATCGACCGCGCAATGCCACCGTCACCCTGCTCGAGGCCGGCACGGTGTTGCGCCTGAACCGCCAGGATTTCTTCTCCCTGCTCAAGGCGCCGGTGGTCGACGAGGTGTCCCTGGGCGAGGCGGCCCGCTTGCTGGCCGGCGGCGCCCAGTGGTTGGACGTGCGCTTGCAGGACGAGTACGAGCGCGCTCATGCGTTGCAATCGCTGAACATGCCGCTGCAGTTGCTGCGGCTGAAAACCCGCTTGCTGGACAAGAGCCGCACCTACCTGTGTTACTGCGACAGCGGCAAACGCAGTGCCAGCGCGGTGTTCCTGCTGTCACAGCTGGGATTCCGGGTGTACGCCTTGCGCGACGGGTTGGATGCGCTGCCGCCGGTGCTGCGTGACGGCCTGCTGTGCGAGAGTGGCTCGGGTTACCTGGCCCGTTCAGGTGGGCGCACAGAACGCAGCCGCTGAGGCCGCTTACCGGCTGCCGGCCTCGCGCTCCGCCGGCAGCCCCGGGTGCGGCCAGGCGTCCGACACCAGAAACAACCGCTCGGCTTCGCGCCAATCGCCCCTGTCGTCTGCTTCCAGCCGCACCAGCAGTTGGGCCTGGGCCAGTGGGTCCAGCGCCAGCAGCCAGGCCTCCAACTGCGTGACAGGCCAGGTGTGCTCGGCCTGGACGCGCGCCGGTGCCAGCCAGGTCTGGCGCGGGATCGGTTGCCAGCGCCCGGCGCGGCTCTGGGCCAGAAAGGCCGGCCAGTCCCGCCGCCGCAGCCAGCGTCCCGAGAGGTGCTGCGGATGGCTGCCGAAGGGGGCTTCGCAGTGACCCGGCCAGGGGTAGAACAGGTAACCGCCGAGCCACAGCTCGGCGCTGGGCGGCTCGCTCGTCCAGCCTGCCAGCAACGCTTGCGCTTCCGGGCGGGCCGACAGGGGCAGTTGGTGGCGAGCCAGGTGATCGAGCTTGAGGTCCAGGCGGTCGTGGCTGCCGGGGCCGAGCCAGTGCGCGGGATCCGCGCCGCCACCCTGTTGGGGCCCGAGGTAGAGTTTGATCGCCAGCTCCAGGTGATGCAGGCCTTCGCCGTCGCGCAGCAGCAAGTCCAGTTCGCCGAGGGTCTGGCCGCCCACGCGGATCGGCAGGTTGGCGACAAGCAAGTCGATACCGGGCGCGGCCCTAAGGGCAAATTGCCAGAGGCGTTCGTAATACAGCCCCAGGCGCCGGATCGAGCCCTGGCTCAGCCACTGCAGCAGCGGGCCGCTGTCGCGATCCAGCTGCTGCAGCCAGGCCCGCAGCAGCTGCGGCTGGTTCACCCAATCACTGCCTTGCAGTGGGTGGCGTTGCGGCCAGGGCGCGGCCTGCAACAGCGGCGGTGACAGCACCACCCAGGCGAGATCGCGCACCGCGGGCTGCTGCAGGTGCTGGGGCAGGTCGAGCAAGTCGCTGAAAGGCATCATGCTGCGAGGATAGCCGTCTTGCCCCGCCGGTAGCGAGTTTGCCGACGCTCCCGGCTTTCACCCATAATCGGCCATTCACGCCCGCCGCAGAGAGCCTCCATGGAGCAATTTCGCAATATCGGCATCATTGGTCGCCTGGGCAGTCCCCATGTCCTGGACACCATTCGCCGCCTGAAGAAGTTCCTGCTCGAGCGTCACCTGCATGTGATCCTCGAAGACACCATCGCCGAAGTGTTGCCCGGCCATGGCCTGCAAACCTGTTCGCGCAAGATCCTCGGCGAGGTCTGCGACCTGGTCATAGTGGTCGGTGGCGATGGCAGCATGCTCGGTGCGGCACGGGCCCTGGCCCGGCACAAGGTGCCGGTGCTGGGGGTCAACCGCGGCAGCCTGGGCTTTCTCACCGATATCCTGCCCGATGAGCTGGAAACCCAGGTCGCCGAGGTGCTGGAAGGGCGTTACCTGGTGGAGAACCGTTTCCTGCTGGAGGCCGAGGTGCGCCGGCACGACGAGGCCATCGGCCAGGGCGATGCCCTCAATGACGTGGTGCTGCACCCGGGCAAGTCGACCCGAATGATCGAGTTCGAGCTGTTTATCGACGGCCAGTTCGTCTGCAGCCAGAAGGCCGACGGCCTGATCGTTGCCACGCCGACCGGATCGACCGCCTACGCGCTGTCGGCGGGCGGGCCGATCATGCATCCCAAGCTGGATGCGATCGTCATCGTGCCGATGTACCCGCATACCCTGTCCAGCCGGCCAATCGTGGTCGATGGCAACAGCGAGCTGAAAATCGTCGTGTCCAAGGACCTGCAAATCTATCCACTGGTCTCATGTGATGGGCAGAACCATTTTACCTGTGCCCCAGGCGATACCCTGACCATCAACAAGCGCCCACAGAAGCTCTGCCTGATTCACCCGCTGGATCACAACTATTACGAAGTCTGCCGGACCAAGCTGGGTTGGGGCAGTCGGCTCGGCCGCGGAGGCGAGTGATCATGTTGCTGGACCCGACACGCAGTTACGATCTGATCGGGGATGTACACGGTTGTGCCCGCACCCTCGAGCGCCTGCTCGAGCGGCTCGGCTATAGCCAGCAGGAAGGCAGCTGGCGCCACCCCCGGCGCATGGCGCTGTTTCTCGGCGATATCATCGACCGCGGCCCGCGCATTCGCGAGGCGTTGCATCTGGTACGGGACATGGTCGAGAACGGCCAGGCCCTGTGCATAATGGGTAACCATGAATTCAACGCCCTGGGCTGGAGCACCCCGGCACTGCCGGGCAGCGGCCAGCGTTTCGTGCGCGAGCACACGCCCCGGCATGCCCGGCTGCTGCACGAGACGCTGAGCCAGTTCGAGGCTTATCCGGTCGAATGGCGCGAGTTTCTCGACTGGTTCTACCAGCTGCCGCTGTTTATCGATGCCGGGCGCTTTCGCCTGGTGCACGCCTGTTGGGACGCCGAACTGATCGCGCCGCTACGTGGGCTGTTCGCCGACGGTCGGGTCGACGAGGCCTTTATCCAGGCGGCCGCCGTGCCAGGCAGCTTCGCCAGCACGGTGTTCGACCGCCTGTTGCGCGGCACCGACATGCGCCTGCCCCATGGCTTGTCCCTGACCACTGACGAGGGCTTTACCCGGCGTTTCTTTCGCACCAAGTTCTGGGAAGAAGACCCGCAGACCTATGGCGATGTGGTCTTTCAACCCGATGCGCTGCCGGCGCTGGCCGCGCAGACCCCGCTGTCGGAACTGGAGAAGGAGCAGTTGCTGGTCTACGGGGCCAACGAACCCTTGCTGTTCGTTGGCCACTATTGGCGGCGCGGCAAGCCGGCGCCGATCCGGCCGAACCTGGCCTGCCTGGACTACAGCGCGGTGATGTACGGCAAGTTGGTGGCCTATCGGCTGGACCAGGAAACTCGCCTCGATCCGGCCAAGTTCGTCTGGGTCGAGGTGGAACGACCAGAGGCGCCGCGATAGCGAGGCGCCCCTCGGGTCGACAGGTGACACCGAGTTCGGTTTGACCCACTCGAACCTCAATTCAACTACAGGTGATTGCGTACGCAATGGACGATTCGACGCTCGAACAATTGGAGGCAGCGCTGCACGCCACGCCTGAAAATATCGCCCTGCTGACGGTCTTGCTGGGCGGTTACTTGCAACGCGGCGAGTACGCGCGAGCGCTGCAATGGCTGCCGGAAGATCCGCCGTTGTTCGCCGGCGGGGAGCCAGCTCGGGAGCTGGCTGCGGCGTTGTGCCTTGGCGCGGGGGAGCCCACTCGGGCCATGCGCTGGGCGACCGGCGACAGCCCGGCTTTGGGCATGCTCAGGGCCAAGGCATTGGCTGATCTGGAGCGGATGGAGGAGGGGCTGGCCGAGTACCTGGCGGTACTTGAGCGTAGCCCCGGACTGGAAGATGTAGCCTTGCACAGGCGCTTGAGCGCTTGCGCCGAGGATTATTCCAGCGCCTCGGGGCGCCCGCGGCTGCGGGTCATTTCCAACGACGATACCGATAAGCTGGAAGCACGGCGGCTGCTTGAACCCCCACAAACGCGGCTGACCTTTGCCGATGTCGGAGGTTTGCATGAACTGAAGAAAACCATTCACAAGAAAATTATCTTGCCCTATCAAAAGCCTGGCTTGTTCCAGCGTTTTCGCAAGCGGGTGGGCGGCGGTATTCTGCTGTACGGCCCTCCAGGTTGCGGCAAGACGATGCTGGCCAGGGCTACTGCGGGGGAGTGCAACGCCCGTTTTTTCAACGTGGCGATTTCTGATGTGCTGGATATGTACATTGGTGAAGCGGAGCGCAAGCTTCACGCGTTGTTTGAACAAGCACGGGCCAATGCACCTGCAGTTCTATTTTTTGACGAGGTCGAGGCTCTGGGCGGAAAACGTTCCAATACGCGGGAAGCTACGTCATCCAAACTGGTGAGCCAGTTTCTTGCTGAAATGGATGGGTTTTCCCAGGCCAACCACGGGGTTCTGATTCTCGCGGCAACCAATGTGCCTTGGTCCGTTGATGCGGCATTTCGGCGCCCTGGTCGCTTCGACCGCGTCCTGTTTGTACCGCCGCCCGATAGCGCCGCCCGCGAGAGCCTACTCAAGCTGCTGGTGGTCGGTCGGCCCTGTGAAGCAAATATTGACTTTGCTTTTCTGGCGAAAAACACCTCGGGTTTTTCCGGTGCCGACCTTAAAGAGCTGGTTGAAACCGGCGTTGACGAAGCTATCGAAGAGACCATCGCCGCCGGTATTGAGCAGCCGTTGGCGGATCGCCACCTCAAGGGCGCGTTGAAGGAGGTTCGTCCCACGACGCTCGAGTGGTTAACCACTGCGCGCAACTACGCGCGTTATGCCAATGAGGGAGGGCAGTACGATGACGTGCTGGCCTTTCTCGAGCGACATGAGAAAAATCGATGAGTGGTGGACGATCTGTCTACCGGCTTCGCGATGAGCCGCAACCGGGGGTATTGGCCAAGCTTGCGGTGGAGCCGCTATGGCCGCTGTTGGCGTTGATGCTGGCCGGTGCCTGGTTGGGTTTTCCATGGCTCGCCCTTAACGCGGTGGCGGTAGGTAGCCCGACTAAAAAACGTGAATTTCTGCTCGTCACTACGGCGGTATTAGGCAGTCTGGCACTTGGCCTCGGTTTGTTGCACGGCCTGAAGGCTGGTTATATCCCGTCTGAGAACGTGCTGCCATATGCCTTGCTGGTGTTGGTCGTGTGGAAACTTAGCCTGGGGTATGCCCTTTTCAGCTTGCAAAGCGAAACGATTGAGCTCTACCGGTATTATGGGGGAGTGCTCAGTCGGTTTGGCTTGCCGGTGATGCTGGTCGGCGCTTTTGTATTGCGTCCGGTGGTACTGGGACTGCTGTCTTCTCCCCTTTGGTATCTGGTTGTGAGTTGATGAATCCATCCTATCTATTAACCCTTGCGTACCAACGTTTGGACGCGGGTCATACTGAAGGTGCTATCAGTAGCCTGAAGCAGCTGCTCAGTGACGATCCCGAGTGCGCTCAAGCTCATGCCTTGCTCTCACTGTGTCTGCTTAGCCAGCGACGCCTGCACGCCGCCCGATGGGAGGCGCAACAGGCACTCAGGTTGGAACCCGGTCTTGCGTTAGGACATTTTGCAACGGCTCGCGCCGCGATGGCCGCCCGCAGGTTCAAGGAGGCAGAGCACCACCTGCTGTTATTGCTTGATCTGGACCCGCTGCAGGCGTCTTATTATCGGGCTCTCGCCGAGCTTTACGGGCTCTCGCGGCGGTCCGGAAAGTCTTTGCCGCTGCTGTCCAGGGCTTTACAGCTCGAGCCTGAGAGTCCTGAAACGCTGACTGCTTTGGCCGAGCACCACCGCGCGCGGGGTGAGGTGGGCAAGGCCGAGTTCTTCGCCAAGCAGGCGCTGACGATACAGCCGAACCACCCGGGGGCTTTAGTCACCATGGGGCACCTGCTACTCCGGCAAGGAGCGCTGCAGTCAGCGCAAGAGCACGGTGTCTGGGCGCTGCAAGAGAACGCCAATGATGTAGCCGCGCTCTATCTCATTGCAGCGATCAAGGCGCGCAGCAATATTTTCCTAGGCTGGTGGTGGCGCTGGAATTCCTGGATGCAGGAGCTCGGAGCTGTTCGCGCCATTGTGGTGTTACTGGCGATGTACGTCGTCTACCGCATAACTGTGATCGCGGTCACTCAGCAGGATCAGCCGCTGCTGGCGAACGCTATTGAGTGGGCGTGGTTGGGTTTCGTACTCTACAGCTTTGCCGGTCCGCAATTATTCAGGAAGTCGCTGGAGAGGGAGCTGTCCCAAGTGCGCCTGTCCAAGGACTTCTAGTGATCTGAATGGAGGGGTTGTGCTGCAGTGCATGGCGCGTTTTCAGCCGGCGCATGGGCGGGGATCAAGTTTGGGTTGAACGCTTTTTGCGTGGTCAACGGGTCGCTAGCCGGTGCGGATCAAAGGCAAGCTCGGTAAACTGGCGTTTTGATTCTGGAGACATCCATGTCGTCCTTTGCCGAAATGATCGAGAACATCACCCCCGAGATCTACCACAACCTCAAGTTGGCGGTGGAAATCGGCAAATGGCCCGATGGCCGCAAGCTGACCTTGGAGCAGAAGGAGCTGAGCTTGCAGGCCGTCATCGCCTGGGAGCTACAGAACCTGCCCGAGGACCAGCGCACCGGTTATATGGGCGAGCAGGCCTGCGCCTCCAAGGCCGAGCCGATCCCCAACCTGCTCTTCGCCACCTCGGATACGCTGCACTGATGGTCGTCTTTCGATGAGCGAGCTGGGCCGCGGTGCCCTGAGCAAGATGGCGGCGCGCCTGGGCGAGCCGGTGCAGTACGCGTTTCGCCTGGGCGAGCAGGAGGTGCCGGTCAATCCCTTGATCGGCAAGACGCTGCGCCTGGAATACCTGGGTGCGATCCATTGCAGCCATTGCGGACGCAAGACCAAGACCAGCTTCAGCCAGGGTTACTGTTACCCCTGCATGAGCAAGCTGGCCCAGTGTGACCTCTGCATCATGAGCCCTGAGCGGTGTCACTACGACGCCGGGACTTGCCGCGAGCCGGCCTGGGGCGAGCAGTTTTGCATGACCGAGCATGTGGTCTACCTGGCCAATTCCTCCGGGGTCAAGGTCGGCATCACCCGCGCCAGCCAGGTGCCGACGCGCTGGATCGACCAGGGCGCGACCCAGGCGTTGCCGATCCTGCGCGTGGCCACGCGCCAGCAGTCCGGCTTCGTCGAGGACCTGCTGCGCAGCCAGGTGGCCGACAAGACCAACTGGCGGGTGTTGCTCAAGGGCGATGCGCCGCCGGTCGACCTGACGGCGGTGCGCGCGCAGTTGTTCGAGCATTGCGCCGACGGCCTGCTGGGTTTGCAGCAGCGTTTTGGCTTACAGGCGATTCAGCCTTTGAACGACGCGCAGCCCATCGAAATTCGTTACCCGATCCAGGGCTATCCGGCCAAAATCAACAGCTTCAACCTGGACAAGAACCCCCTTGCCGAGGGCACGTTGCTGGGCATCAAGGGGCAGTACCTGTTGTTCGATACCGGTGTGATCAACATTCGCAAGTACACGGCGTACCAGCTTGCCGTGCATGAGTAACGCCTGAAGAGAGCCGCTGTGCCAGCGCGGCTTTTATCTGTTCACGGCCCCACCCACCGCCGTGTCTCACCCAACATAAGGGCCACAAGCCATGCGCACCGAACAACCGAAGATGATCTACCTGAAGGACTATCAGGCGCCGGACTACCTGATCGACGAGACCCACTTGACCTTCGAGCTGTTCGAGGACCACAGCTTGGTCCATGCGCAACTGGTCATGCGCCGCAACCCGGTGCGTGGCGCTGGCCTGCCAGTGCTGGTGCTGGACGGCCAGCAGCTCGAGTTGTTGTCCCTGAGCCTGGATGGCCGTGCCCTGCAGGCCGGCGACTACCGGGTGGATGATAACCATCTGAGCCTGACGCCACCGGCCGACACCTTCACCCTGGACAGCACGGTGCGCATCCACCCGGAGAGCAACACGGCCCTCGAGGGGCTGTACAAGTCCGGCGGGCTGTTCTGCACCCAGTGCGAGGCCGAAGGCTTTCGCAAGATCACCTACTACCTCGATCGCCCGGACGTGATGAGTCGCTTCACCACCACCTTGAGTGCGGCGCAGAAGGACTACCCGGTACTGTTGTCCAACGGCAACCCGATCGCCAGCGGCCCGGAAGACAATGGCCGGCATTGGGCGACCTGGGAAGATCCCTTTATGAAACCGGCTTACCTGTTCGCCCTGGTGGCGGGTGACCTGTGGGCGATCGAGGACAGCTTTACCACCCAGAGCCAGCGTGAGGTGGCGTTGCGCATTTATGTCGAGCCGGAGAACGTCGACAAGTGCCAGCACGCCATGGACAGCCTGAAGAAATCCATGCGCTGGGACGAGGAGGTCTATGGCCGTGAGTACGACCTGGACATCTTTATGATCGTCGCGGTCAACGATTTCAATATGGGCGCCATGGAAAACAAGGGCCTGAACATCTTCAATTCCAGCTGTGTGCTGGCCCGTGCCGAGACCGCCACCGACGCCGCCCACCAGCGCGTCGAAGCCGTGGTGGCCCACGAGTACTTCCACAACTGGTCGGGTAACCGGGTGACCTGCCGCGACTGGTTCCAGTTGTCGCTCAAGGAGGGCTTCACCGTGTTCCGAGACGCGGAGTTCTCGGCCGACATGAACTCGCGCACGGTCAAGCGTATCGAGGACGTGGCCTACCTGCGGACCCACCAGTTCGCCGAGGACGCCGGCCCCATGGCCCATCCGGTGCGGCCTGACGCCTTTATGGAAATTTCCAACTTCTACACCCTGACCGTCTATGAAAAGGGCTCCGAAGTGGTGCGCATGCTGCGCACGCTGCTGGGGGCCGAGGGCTTTCGTCGCGGTTCGGACCTGTATTTCCAGCGCCACGACGGCCAGGCGGTGACCTGCGACGATTTTATTCGCGCCATGGAAGACAGCAACACGGTCGAGTTGGGTCAATTCAAGCGCTGGTACAGCCAGGCCGGTACGCCCCGTCTGGCGGTGACCGAGCACTATGACGCGGCCGCCGGCAGCTACCGCCTGGACTTCGTGCAGAGTTGCCCGGCGACCCCGGGGCAGCTGGAAAAACTGCCTTTTGTCATTCCCGTCGAACTCGGCTTGCTGGACAGCCAGGGCCGCGACCTGCCGCTGCGCCTGGAAGGCGAGGCCAGCGCCCTGGGCACCCAGCGCGTGCTGACCCTGGACCAGGCCGAACAGAGTTTCACCTTCGTCGGCCTGGCGGAAAAACCCCTGCCGTCCCTGCTGCGGGGGTTCAGCGCACCGGTCAAGCTGTGTTTCCCCTACGGCCGCGACCAGTTGATGTTCCTGATGCAGCACGACAGCGATGGCTTCAACCGCTGGGAGGCCGGCCAGCAACTGGCGGTGCAGGTGTTGCAGGAACTGATCGGCCAGCATCAGCGGGGCGAGTCGCTGGTACTGGACCAGCGCCTGGTGCAGGCGCTGGGCACGGTGTTGGGCGACAGCCGCCTGGACCCGGCCATGGTCGCCGAGATGCTGTCGCTGCCCGGTGAGGCCTACCTAACCGAGATCAGCGAGGTGGCGGATGTCGATGCCATCCACGCCGCCCGTGACTTTGCCCGCCGTGAACTGGCCGCTGCCCTGTTCGATCCTTTGTGGCAGCGTTACCAGGCGTATCGCGACCTGTCCCGCCAGCAGCCCTATGTCGCCGAGGCCGAGCATTTTGCCCGGCGCAGCCTGCAGAACATCCTGCTGTCCTACCTGATGCTCAGCGCTCGCCCCGAGGTGCTGACGGCGACACTCGAGCAGTACGAGGCGTGCGACAACATGACCGAGCGCCTGGCCGCCCTGGCGGTGCTGGTCAATTCGCCGTTCGAGGCGGAGCGGTCCAAGGCGTTGGAGGCCTTTGCCGAGTTCTTCAAGGACAATCCCCTGGTCATGGATCAGTGGTTCAGCGTGCAGGCCGCCAGTGCCTTGCCGGGTGGATTGGAGCGGGTGCAGGCGTTGATGGCGCACCCGGCGTTCAACCTGAAAAACCCCAACAAGGTGCGTGCCCTGATTGGCGCCTTTGCCGGGCAGAACCTGGTGAACTTCCACCGGATCGACGGCGCCGGTTACCGTTTTCTGGCCGACCTGGTGATCCAGTTGAACGCGCTGAACCCGCAGATCGCCTCCCGGCAATTGGCGCCGCTGACCCGCTGGCGCAAGTATGACGGCGTTCGGCAGGCCTTGATGAAGGCCGAGTTGGAGCGGATCCTCGCGTCCGGCGAGTTGTCCAGCGACGTCTATGAGGTGGTCAGCAAGAGTCTGGCCTAACCCCGGCGAATGGCGCGAACTGTTACCCGGCCCCCTCGGGTAACAGCTGTTCGTTACCTATGGCGCTGAAAACCGGTCTTTTTGGCGGGGCGACAAGTGTGGTGTCGTGCTGGCTGCTCGTGGGGGCATCGCCGCTGCGCCAGCCCCCGCCCAAGCGACCGGACAATGCACTGACCAAGTGCGCCAGATCGTAGGACGGATTCGGAAGTTTTCCCGCTGAATCCCGCTCCGGTTGTTCAGTGAATGACCAGTCATAAAGTGCCGCGCCGGGCGGCATAAATCGTCCCTGCCCAGGCGGCGATAGCGCCGCTGTTGGCACCATGGTTGCAATAAGCCAGTGCGTCGTGTCGCGACGGGGTTTCCGGCCAGTTCCGGGTCTCGTCGTGGGCCGATCCCGATCATTCCAATAATAAGTCGTCATCCCTACGGATGAACCGGGCGCGTGTCGCGCTGGCCCGTCGACCCGTTGTATCCCTGGAGTAGCCTTTTGATGCTCAGCATGCCCCGTCATCACGCCTTGTTTACCGCCCCGGCCCGCGCCGGTTTCCTCCTGGTCGGTTGGCTGCCGCTGCTGCTGGCCGCGCCGGCGCAAGCGGTGGAGTTCAGCTACCTGGATGGCGAGGTCAGCGGTTCGCTCGACACCACGGTGTCGTACGGCCAGCTCTGGCGGGTGCAGGGGCGAGACAAGAGCAACGACGACATCAATACCAACGACGGCAACCGCAATTTCGATACGGGCCTGGTGTCGGAAGTCTACAAGTTCACCTCGGACCTCGAGGCGACCTACCAGAACTACGGGCTGTTCGTGCGCGGCACGGCGTTCTACGACACCCAGTTGATGGACAAGCGCAACGACTACAACGACAACAACAGCCCGCAGCAGCCCAGCCAGAGCTTTCCGGACAACGATCGCTTCACCCGCGATACCCGGCATGCCGCCGGGCGCAACGCGCAAATCCTCGATGCCTATGTCTATGGCAACTGGGACGTGGCCGACATGCCGCTCACCGTGCGCGTCGGCAAGCAGGTGTTCAACTGGGGCGAGGGCGTGTTCTACCGCGGCGGGGTGAACACCACCAACCCGCTGGACGCCGCCAAGTTCCGCCTGCCCGGGGCGGAACTCAAGGAAGTCCTGGTGCCGGTCGAGGCGCTGAGTTTCAACATCGGCCTGAGCGACAACCTGTCGTTGGAGACCTTCTACCAGTTCAACTGGAAGGAGACCGCGATCGATCCGGCCGGGACCTTCTTTTCCGAAACCGACCTGTTCGCCGAGGGCGGCAACACGGCCTATACCACGGTCGGTGCGTTGGGTGCGGAGAGCTTCCAGAGCGCCTATGGCACCCTGGTCAATGGCGGTAATGTGCTGGGGCTGTTTCCGGTGGGCAGCCAGTTCGCCGGTATCCAGGGCACCCAATACCTCGACAGCCGTGGGGTGTTCAAGGTGGCCGATATCGGTACGGACCTGAACGCAAAAAATGATGGGCAATACGGGCTCGCCTTGCGTTATATCGCCGAGGAACTGAACTCCACCGAATTCGGCTTCTACTTCGTGAATTATCACGCCAAGGAGCCGACCATCTATGCCGACCTGAACAGCCGCTACGCCGGGTTGGACATCGACCAGTTGGCCAGCCTCGGCGGGTTGTTCCCTGATTACGATGCGCTGGTCGCCGCCGATGCGGCGGGTAACCCGCTGGCGGAAACCGTGCTGGGACTGGTCAACGGCGCGGCGGCGGTCGACGTGGCCAACCAGGTCACCGGACGGCGGGAATACGCCGAAGACATCCGCATGTTCGGCCTGAGCTTCAACACCACCCTGGGCGAGGCGTCGGTGTTCGGCGACCTGGCCTACCGACCCAATCTGCCGATCGGCGTGGCGGCGACCAACGACCTGCTTGGTCAATTGCTGGGCCAGGCCGCTCCACTGGCGGCTGGCCGGCCGATCAATATCGGTGGTAGCCAGGTCAGCCTGCGCGACCAGATCCATAACGTCGAGCGGGTGGAAGCCTTCAACGCGTCCCTGGGCACCATTTACAACTTCGGTCCGAGCCTGACCTTCGACTCGCTGTTCGGTCTGGCCGAACTCGCCTCGGAGCATGTGCGCGGCAGCCGCCTGAGTTACACCGACTACCAGGGCAACGAGCGGGCTTATGCCGGTCGGCCCAACGGCTCCTATGTGTCGGGTTATGACCGCGGCGACCAGATCAACCGCGACGCCTACGGCTACACCCTGTTACTTTCGGGCACCTGGAACGATGTCTATGCCGGTGTCAACCTGTCGCCCTTTGCCGTGTACAAGGAGGACTTCAAGGGCAACTCGCACCAGACCGGCAACTTTATCGAGGGTCGCCAGGCTTATACCCTGGGCTTGCGCGCCGCCTACCTGAACAGCCTGGAAGCCGAGGTGCAATACACCGAATTCTACGGCGCCGGGCAGAACGACGGTGGCCGCGACCGCGACAACGTCGGCATCAACGTCAAGTACTCCTTCTAATACGACTCACCCGATAGCCGTCGCCAGGGTTTCCGGCGGCGGCTGCTGGATCACGGAGAATCACCATGTTCAACACCTACCGGCTGATCGGCGCCGCCGCGGCGCTGGCCCTGTCCACCACGACGCTGGCCGCCGTGTCGCCCCAGGACGCGGCCAAGCTGGGCAGCAGCCTGACGCCCTTTGGCGCGGAAAAAGCCGGCAATGCCGCCGGTACCATTCCGGCCTGGACGGGCGGCATCACCCAGCCCCCGGCTGCGTACAAGACCGCGGGACAGCAGCACCCGGATCCGTTCGCCGACGACAAGCCGCTGTTCACCATCACCAAGGCCAACCTGGCGCAATACCAGGCCAACCTGACCCCGGGGCAGATCGCCCTGTTCAAATCTTATCCCGACACCTATCAGATGCCGATCTACCCCAGTCGGCGCTCCGGGTCGGCGCCGCAGTGGGTGTACGACAACACCCTTAAAAACGCCAGCAGCGCGCAACTGCTCGACGGTGGCAACGGTTTTGCCGACGCCTACGGCGGCATCCCCTTTCCGATTCCGCAAAGCGGCGTGGAAGCGCTGTGGAACCATATCGCCCGCTACCGCGGCAGTTACATTGTCCGCCGTGCCTCCGAGGTGGCCGTGCAGCGCAACGGTGCCTTCAGCCTGGTGACTTCGCAACAGGAGGCGCTGTTCAAGTTCTATGATCCCAAGGGTTCGTACGCCGACCTGAACAACGTCATGTTCTACTACCTGTCCTTCGCCAAAAGCCCGGCGCGCCTGGCCGGTGGCGCGGTGCTGGTACACGAGACGCTGGATCAGGTCAAGGAGCCGCGCCAGGCCTGGGCCTACAGCGCCGGTCAGCGCCGGGTGCGCCGTGCGCCGAACCTGGCGTATGACACGCCGATTTCCGCAGCCGACGGCCTGCGCACCGCCGACGACACCGACATGATCAACGGCTCGCCGGACCGCTATGACTGGAAGCTGCTGGGCAAGAAGGAAATCTACATTCCCTACAACAACTACAAGGTATCCGCGCCGGGGGTCAAGTACGACGACCTGCTCAAGGTCGGGCACCTCAATCCGGCGCTGACCCGCAACGAGCTGCACCGGGTCTGGGTGGTGGAGGGCACGCTGAAAAGCACCGCCCGGCATATCTATTCCAAGCGCACCCTGTTCCTCGACGAGGACAGCTGGCAGGCCGCGGTGGTCGACCAGTACGACGGACGTGGTGAGCTGTGGCGGGTGTCGCTGGCCTACCTGAAGAACTTCTATGAGCTGCCCACCACCTGGTCGGCGCTGGACGTGTTCCACGACCTGCAGGCGCGTCGTTACCACGTGCAGAACCTCGACAGCGAGGAGTCGAGCACGGTCGACTTCAGCCAGGCGATTCCCGACGATGGTTATTTCAAGCCTGCCGCCCTGCGCCGACGCGGTACACGATGAGCCCGATGTGGTATTAAACAAAGGCCGCTACCCTGGTAGCGGCCTTTGTCCATGTGAATCCTGTATAACCTGTCAATCACGCGGGTTTGGCGTAACAAAACATAACGTCAGGTCGATTGTCAGGTCTTTCCAAAGCTGGATAGCATAGGCGGTCTGCTCCATGACAGACCGACCATATAACAATAAAGGGGGAAAGGTGTATGAGTGAGCCCGTTCTGTGGCGCACCCAGTCCGGCCATGCGGGGAAGGTCTCAGGCGCTCCGCTGTCGTTCAGGCGTTCTCCACTGGTCAAGGCGCTGTCCTGTTGTGCGCTGCTGTCGGCGTTGAGCCTGGTGTCGACCGTGCAGGCGGCAGACAGCAAGCCGGCGACGAGCACCTATTCCATCGAGTCGCCCAAGGCGGCCCAAGGCCTGTTGCTGGACATCACTCACGCCGGCAAACGCCTGGTGGCGGTGGGTGATCGCGGCCATATCCTCTACTCCGACGACGACGGCACGACCTGGTCGCAGGCCAAGGTGCCAACTACCCAACTGCTCACCGCGGTGTTTTTCGTCGACGATAAAAAAGGCTGGGCGGTCGGCCACGATGCACAAATCCTCGCCAGCGAGGATGGCGGTGCCACCTGGACCCAGCAGTTCAGCGACCTCGAACGTGAGGAGGGTGCCCCCTTCCTGGATGTTTGGTTCAAGGACGCGTCCAACGGTTTTGTGGTCGGCGCCTACGGCGGCCTGTTCACCACCACCGACGGTGGCAAGACCTGGGACGATGCCAGCGATCGTCTGGATAACGAAGACGGCTACCACATCAATGCCATCGGCGCGGTCAAGGACGCCGGCCTGTTCGCCGTCGGCGAGATGGGCAGCATGTTCCGCTCGGCCGACTGGGGCCAGACTTGGGAAACCCTCAAGGGGCCCTACCAGGGTTCCCTGTTCGGGGTGCTGGGTACCGCCGAAGCCAAGACCCTGGTGGTCTATGGCTTGCGCGGTAACCTGTTTCGCTCGGAAGACTTTGGCCAGAGCTGGAAGGCGATCGCGCTGAAGACGACCAGTGGCGCGCTGGAGTTCGGCCTGGCCAACGGTACCTTGCTGGGCGACGGCAGCCTGGTCGTGGTCGGACACGGCGGCAGCGTGCTCAAGAGCAGCGACAACGGTCGCAGCTTTAGCGTGCTGAACCGCCCCGATCGTCTGTCCCTGGCCGGTGTGAGCAGCGACAGCAAGGGCAACCTGATCCTGGTGGGGCAGGGTGGCGTGCACGCCGCCGCACCGACTGGCGCCAAACTGGGCGAACAATAATAAGCCGGGGTAGTGTTTGATGAGTAACCATCACCAGGACAAGGCGACTTTTCTCGAGCGCCTGATCTTCAACAACCGGCCGGCGGTGATCCTGATCTGCCTGCTGGTCAGTGTGTTTCTGTTCTACCAGGCCACCCAGGTGCGCCCGTCGACCAGTTTCGAAAAAATGATTCCGCTGACCCATCCCTTTATCCAGAAGATGATGGAACACCGCAACGACCTGGCCAACCTGGGTAACACCGTGCGGATTTCGGTGGAGTCCAAGGACGGTGATATCTTCGCCAAGGAGTACATGGAGACCCTGCGTCAGATCAACGACGAGGTGTTCTACATTCCCGGTGTCGACCGTTCCGGCCTGAAGTCGCTGTGGAGCCCGAGCATTCGCTGGACCGAGGTGACCGAAGAGGGGTTCGCCGGCGGCGAAGTCATCCCGCAGACCTATGACGGCAGCGCCGCCAGCCTCGAGGAGCTGCGCAACAACGTGCTCAAGTCCGGGCAGATCGGCCGGCTGGTGGCGAACAACTTCAAGTCCAGCATCGTCGACGTGCCGCTGCTGGAGGCCTACCCGGATCCCAAGGACCAGGGCAAGCTGATCAAATTGAACTACCAGGAGTTCTCCCACCAGCTGGAAGAGAAGATCCGCAGCAAGTACCAGGCGCAGAATCCCAACGTCCAGGTGCACATCATCGGCTTCGCCAAGAAGGTCGGCGACCTGATCGACGGCCTGATCATGGTGGTGATGTTCTTCGGCGCGGCCTTGGCGATCACCTTCGTGCTGCTCTACTGGTTCACCTGGTGCATTCGCAGCACCGTGGCGGTGTTGTTCACCACGCTGATCGCGGTGGGCTGGCAACTGGGCCTGATGCACACCGTCGGCTTCGGGCTTGACCCCTATTCGATGCTGGTGCCGTTCCTGATTTTCGCCATCGGCATCTCCCACGGGGTGCAGAAGATCAACGGCATCGCCTTGCAGTCGAGTGAGGCGGACAACGCCCTGACCGCGGCACGGCGTACCTTCCGTCAGTTGTTTCTGCCCGGCATGATCGCGATCCTGGCCGATGCGGTGGGCTTTATCACCCTGCTGCTGATCGATATCGGGGTGATCCGCGAGCTGGCCATCGGCGCCTCCATCGGTGTGGCGGTGATCGTCTTCACCAACCTGATCCTGCTGCCGGTGGCGATTTCCTATGTCGGCATCAGCAGCAAGGCGATCGAGCGCAGCAAGCGCGATGCGGTGCGCGACCACCCGTTCTGGCGTCTGCTGTCGAACTTCGCCCACCCGGTGGTGGCACCGATCTCGGTGGTGATCGCCCTGGCCGCGGGCATCGGCGGTTTCTGGTACCAGCAGCAGAACCTGCAGATCGGCGACCTTGACCAGGGGGCACCGGAGTTGCGTCCTGACTCGGTCTACAACAAGGACAACGATTTCGTCATCAAGAACTACTCGACCAGCTCCGATGTGCTGGTGGTGATGGTGAAAACCGCGCCTGAGGGCTGCTCGACCTTCCGCACCCTGTCGGCCATGGACGAGTTGATGTGGAAGATGCAGAACACCCCGGGGGTGCAGTCGGCCATTTCCATGGTCACCGTCTCCAAGCAGGTGATCAAGGGCATGAACGAGGGCAACCTGAAATGGGAAACCCTGTCGCGCAACCAGGACGTACTGAACAACTCCATCGCCCGTGCCGATGGCCTGTACAACACCGATTGTTCCCTGGCGCCGGTGCTGGTCTTCCTCGAGGATCACAGGGCCGCCACCCTCAAGCGTGCAGTCGCGGCCGCCCAGACCTTCGCCACCGAGCACAACAAGGACGGCCTGGAGTTCCTGCTGGCGGCCGGTAACGCCGGTATCGAAGCGGCCACCAACGAAGTGATCAGCAAGTCCGAGTTGTTGATCCTGGCGCTGGTCTACCTGTGCGTCGGCGTGATGTGCATGATCACCTTCCGCTCCTTCCCGGCGACCCTGTGCATCGTGCTGCCGTTGATCCTTACCTCGGTGCTGGGCAACGCGCTGATGGCCGCGCTGGGCATCGGCGTCAAGGTCGCGACCCTGCCGGTGATCGCGCTTGGGGTGGGTATCGGTGTCGACTACGGCATCTATATCTACAGCCGCCTGGAGAGTTTCCTGCGCGCTGGCATGACCCTGCAGGAAGCCTATTACCAGACCCTGAAATCCACCGGCAAGGCGGTGTTGTTCACCGGCCTGTGCCTGGCCATCGGGGTGGCGACCTGGATGTTCTCGGCGATCAAGTTCCAGGCCGACATGGGGCTGATGCTGACCTTTATGTTTATCGTCAACATGTTCGGTGCGCTGTGGCTGCTACCGGCCCTGGCGCGGTTCCTGATCAAGCCGGAGAAACTGGCCGGCAAGGTGGGCAACTCGCTGTTCGCCCACTGACCTCAGCCTGGCTCCATAAAAAACCGCGGCCTGGCCGCGGTTTTTTATGCGTGAGCAGGCAGGCCAGGTTTATCCCTTGCCCGGAATCCGGATCGGGCCCTTCCGGCTGCCAATGGCGGGACCGCCAAACCCCAGCGTGCCGAAGCCATGGTAGAAGGCCAGGGTGAAGGGAATCAGCACGTCGAAATCATCGCCTCGGTCGACCAGGCGGTAGTCCTGCACCTCCACCAGCCCGCCTACGTTACCGGCGCCGCGGCGTAGCCGTATATGCTGGGCCGGACGTCGCGAGCGGCGGGGCACTGCTGGCGCGTGGGGATGGACAAAGGGCGTGTCCGACTCCAGCAGAATCCACAGACTGTTGCCCGGCGCCAGGGACGGCACCTGGCCGATTGCGCCGAGATAGGAGCGCCCCACGGGAGTGCCCGGTGTGGGTTTGTCGAACAGCCGCAGGTAGACCGGCATGGGCTGCGAGGGCAGGGAACCGAGGTTCTGAACCTGCACCTTGAGCTGCTTCTCCGAGCTGCTGACGGCCGCGGTGTCGATAAAGGCCAGGTGCTCGTCCGGCTGGGGGGCCGGGTTGACTTCACCGCTGCCGAGTTTGAACAGTGGCGGTGGCGTACCCTTTTCCCAGACGAAGACATTGTTGCCTTCCTCGCTTTCCGGCACGGTTTTACCGCTGTCGATTTCGATGCGGAAGGCGAAGAGGGTGCCCAGCTCAGCCTTTTTGACCGCCAGCGGCAACTGGATCGACAGGCCCAGCTCAAAGACCCCTTGGGCCGGATAGCCATCCAGGGCCATGACCGAAACGTAAGTGCTGTAGGCGACGCCCGAGGCCAGGGTCTTGCCCTTCATCACCTGCAACATCAGGTTGCAGGCCGCCGCCGGCCCTGTGGGATCGTTGGGGTCGAGCCCACC
Organism: Pseudomonas sp.; assembly: GCF_040514055.1. Taxonomy (GTDB): domain Bacteria; phylum Pseudomonadota; class Gammaproteobacteria; order Pseudomonadales; family Pseudomonadaceae; genus Aquipseudomonas. Next base: position 2,389 of record NZ_JBEVDL010000040.1, on the reverse strand, counting down.
CTGGATAGAATCCTTGTACTTGGCGTTGAGCACCGTGACATGGACATACCAGGGTTGCTTGGGGTCGTAGCAATTGTCTCCCGGCTTGGCTTCTTCCAGGCCTTCAAAACGAACGGTTAGATCGGGCTGGCTCATGGACTGCTCCTTGATGGGACTGCGCGACCGCATTGACTGTAGCCAGCCCTGGTCACCTGCGCGCGCAACCGCCAGGGGCATTTTCTTCAATACCGCTCGGTGCGTGGCCTTTACCCTGGAACCTCGTCATTACCAAGAGAGGACTTCCAATGACCCTGACTGTATGGCTTTCCATGGCGGCGTTCGCGCTGGCCGCCTCCATTTCCCCGGGGCCGGTCAATATCGTCGCCCTGAGCAGCGGTGCCCGCTTCGGCTTGCGCGCCAGCATGGCCCATGTCAGTGGTGCCACTTTCGGCTTCACCCTGCTGCTGCTGTTGACCGGGCTGGGCCTGAACCAGGTGCTGGCGCGTTGGCCGCTGTTGACGACCTATATCCAGTGGGGCGGCGTGGCGTTTCTGCTCTATATGGCCTATCGCTTGGCCACGGACGACGGTCGCCTGGGTGAGGATGACAATGCCAAGGGCCCGTCGCTGCTCGGCGGTGCCGCCATGCAGTGGCTCAACCCCAAGGCGTGGCTGGCCTCGGTGGCGGGGATGGGCGCCTTTGCCTCTGACGGCGAAGCGCTGCTGGTCTGGCAGTTCACCCTGATCTACTTCGTGATCTGTTACCTCTCCATCGCCTGCTGGGCCTATGTCGGCACCTTTCTGCGGGCCTACTTGAACAATCCACAAGGGGTGCGGCTGTTCAACCGGCTCATGGCGGTATTGTTGGTGGGCTGCGCGGCCTATCTGCTGTGGAGCTGAGCTCGCTGTGGCCGTGACCAGCCGACGCGGACGGCACGGCGACCGTTCAGGCGCTGCGGTATTGCCCGGGTGTCGCGGCCAGCAACTGCTTGAAGGCCCGCTGGAAATGCGCCTGATCGGCAAAACCGGTCTCCAGGGCCACGTCCGCCAGCGGCGCGCCCTGGCGCAGCAGGGTGCGGGCGACCTGGATACGGCGATTGAGCAGAAAGGCGTGGGGCGTCATGCCGTAGTGCTGTTTGAAGGCGCGGATCAGGTAGGACGGGGACAGCTCGGCCGCCTGGCAAATATCCTCGAGGCGGGGTGAGGCCAGGCAGTGTTCGTGGATAAAGTCCGCTGCGCGCAGCAGCTTGTGACTGGCCCTGTCCGGATCCAGTGGCGCCGGATCCAGGCCTTGCTGCAGCAGGCTGAAAAATTCCACCGCGGCGCTGTGTCGTTGCAGTGTATCGCTGTCCGCGGCGATGAGTACCTGGAACAGCCGCAACAGCCCGGTGTAGAGCCGGGCGTCGGTACTCAGGGTGCTGGCAAAGGCGCGCATGTCGCGACCGACCTGCAGCCCCTGCTCTTCCTGCAGTCCTCGCAACCAGTGGCTGTCGACATAGAACATCAGGTAGGACCAGTCTTGGTCGGCGATCGGGTTGCAGGCGTGGGTGTCGCCCGGGTTCATCAGCACCAGGGTACCGGCACCGACCGTCTGCCGGGTCCGGCCATTGAGGTAGGTGCTGCGACCCGCGGTGATGGCGCCGATGGAGAAGGTCTCGTGGGCGTGCTTGGCATGGGAAAACGCGCGGCCGTCGGCCACTGCGCGCGCCTCGAGGAAGGACAACTCGGGGGCGCGCCAGAACTGTGCGATGCGCTTGCTTTTCTCCTGCACGACTGACCTCACGGCTCGAACCTCGGATCCCGTCGCCGATCCCGAGGTGGCGGCGGTCGCTCCAGTATTCAACGCGGATAGAGCGGCGGCAAGGGGCTGGGTTCCTGGGCGAGCTCCTGACCGGTTTCCAGGGGCGGCAAGGCGCGAATCGCCCCCCACAGGTCTTCGCCCTGCCAGTACTGTCCGGCTTCGCTGTACAGCGCGCCATTCAGGCCGTCCAGGGCCGCCGACAGGGCGGGGAAGCGCGCGGCCATGTCGGCCAGGGTTTCCGGCTGCGGGCGGGCCCAGGCATCCAGCGCCTGGCGGGTGGCCTGGGAGTCATTGGCCAGGCAGGCGCGCCGGAGGTCGTCGAGCAAGGTGCGCGGGCTCGGCCCCTGCTGCGCGGTGCGCAGCACCGCCGGTTGTTGCCGAGCCCGCCACCAGAGGACAAAGCCGAGCAGGCTGGTGCAGGCGAACAGCGCAGTGCTGAGCTGCCAGGGCCATAGCTCGGCCTGCTCGAGTGCCAGCGGTTCGCTGGGCGAGGCCAGTGTCGTCGGCTCCAGCAGGCTGGGGTTGTCCGCCACCTCGAACGTGCGCGCCGGTACGCTGCTGCGTTCCAGTCGATCCAGCGTGGTGTTCCACCACAGCACCTCCACGGCCG
>NZ_JBEVDL010000027.1:0-4322 GCF_040514055.1 Pseudomonas sp. | reverse complement strand
CTGATCACCAAGGCGATTTCGGTCAATGTCCTGCTCGGCCTCTACGACGCTGCCGAGCGGGTGGTGGCCGATGCCCAGGCCATCCAGGTGCCGACGCAGCTGTTGATTTCCGGCGCCGATTTCGTGGTGCATCGCCGACCTCAGGAACAGTTCTTCGAGCGTCTCGGCAGCCTGCACAAGGAAAAACATGTGCTGCCGGGATTCTTCCACGACACCTTGGGTGAGCAACGCCGCGAGACTGCCGTCGCCAGCGTCCGTCGTTTTATCCTGTACAACTTCGAACAACCGGCTGCCCGCCCTTCCCTGCTGGCCGCCGACCGCCTGGGCCTGACCTGCGCCGAATCAGAGTCATTGGCCGCGCCATTGCCCCGCAATTCCCCGCGTGACCTGTACTGGCGCATGACCCGCGCCGGCATGGGCCTCGGCAGCCGGCTGTCGTCCGGGCTCAAGCTGGGTTTCGACAGCGGTTTCGACTCCGGCAGTACCCTGGACTACGTCTACCGCAACACGCCCACCGGCACGTCTGCCGTTGGCCGCCTGATCGATCGTAACTACCTGGACTCCATCGGTTGGCGCGGCATTCGCCAACGCAAGCTGCATGTCGAAGAACTGCTGCGCCTGGCCATGGCGCACTTGCGTGATCAGAGTCGCGAAGTGCGCATCGTCGACATTGCCGCCGGGCACGGGCGCTATATTCTGGAAGCCTTGCAGGGTGTCGACCCGCTGCCCGAGTCGATCCTGTTGCGCGACTACAGCGACATCAACGTGCGCGACGGCGGTGCGCTGATCCGCGACAAAGGCCTGGAGGCCATCGCCCGATTCGTCAAGGGCGATGCCTTCGACCGCGCCGACCTCGCCGCACTCGATCCCAAGCCGACCCTGGCGGTGGTGTCCGGCCTGTACGAGCTGTTCGCCGACAACCAGAGGGTCGGTGGCTCTCTCGCCGGACTGGCCGACGCTGTGGAACCCGGTGGTTATCTGGTCTACACGGGCCAACCCTGGCACCCGCAGCTGGAACTGATCGCCCGCGCCTTGACCAGTCACCGTGAAGGCCAGGCCTGGGTCATGCGCCGGCGTACCCAGGCGGAAATGGACCAACTGGTAGCCGCCGCCGGCTTTCGCAAGATCGGCATGCGGGTCGATGAATGGGGCATTTTCAGCGTATCCCTGGCGCAAAGGGTGCAATGATGCCCCTGAATGCCCCATTCGGACGCGAACCCGGCCTGTTGAAACCGGCACTGCTCTGGCTGTTGCTGTTGGCCCCGCTGTTCTTCGCCACCTACGGCTTCGCCACCTGGGTCACCACTCAACGGGACGAGGTCGCCAGCCTGGTGTTCGACTGGGAAACCCGGATGCCGTTCTGGGCCTGGAGCATCGTCCCGTACTGGTCCATTGACCTGCTCTACGGCCTGTCGCTGTTGCTGCCCGCCAGTCGCCTGGAACTCAGGCGCCATGCCCTGCGCCTGATCACCGCCCAGTTGATCGCGGTCAGTTGTTTTCTGATCTGGCCGTTGCGCTTCACCTTTGCCCGGCCCGAACTGGACGGCGTGTTCGGCTGGCTGTTCGATGTCCTGGCAGGTTTCGACAAGCCGTTCAATCAGGCGCCCTCCCTGCACATCGCGCTGCTGGTGGTGTTATGGAGTTGCTACCAGCGGCACTTGCAGGGGCTGTGGCGCGGACTGATGCATGGCTGGTTCATCCTGATCGGGGTGTCGGTGCTGACCACTTACCAGCACCATTTCGTCGACCTGCCCACCGGTGCGCTGCTCGGCTGGCTGTGCGTCTGGTTGTGGCCACTGGAGGGTCCCGGCCCTCTGCACGGTGCTCGCCTGGCTGTGGATAAAAAACGCTGGCAACTGGCGCTGTATTACAGCTTGGGTGCTGCAGCCTTCATGATCCCGGCCTTTTCCTTGAGGGGCGCGTGGCTGTGGTTGATCTGGCCCGCGGTGGCCTTGTTGCTGGTAGCGCTCAATTACGCCGTGCTGGATGCCCGCGGTTTCCAGAAACGTGCCGACGGACGTCTGTCCCCCGCGGCACGCTGGCTGCTGGCCCCCTACCTCGCGGCGGCGTGGCTCAACTCGCGCCTGTGGACCCGCCGCCACCCGCAGCCCGACCGGGTGATCGATGACGTCTGGCTCGGACGCCTGCCAGGTCGACAGGAACTGCAGCACTCGCCCTTTCGGGCGGTGCTCGATCTGTGTGCAGAGCTATCGCTGAATGCGGATTCGGTCACTTACCGCTCGCTGCCGGTACTGGACCTGACGGTACCCACCGCCGCGCAATGCCAGGCAGCGGCCGAGGCGATCGAAAGCCTGCGCCAGCAAGGTCGGCTGCTGGTCTGCTGCGCCCTGGGCTATTCACGCAGTGCCATGGCTGTCGCCGCGTGGCTGCTGCGCAGCGGCAGGGCCGCCAGTGTCGATGACGCGATCCTGCTGATTCAGCGTGCACGTCCGGGGATCGTGCTGAGCAGTGCGCACCGGCAGGTGCTGCAGCAGTTACCCATGATCACGGAGCACGCCTGTGTCCACTGAAATGCAGCTGCAAGCGACCGCCAGCCTGTTGCGCCGTGGTGGTTCGCTGGACCGGCTGTCTACCGGGCTGACGCTGCTGGGGGCCTTGCTCGGCCTGGGCCAATATGTCGTGGCCAGCCCGGGAACCTGGGGGTTGACCTGCAGCGGCGCGCTGCTGGTGCTGGGCCTGTGGCAAAAATACTGGGCACTGCGGGTCGCGTTCGATGCCGATCTGTTCCAGCACCTGGCCGCCTGTGCACAAGACCTTCCCGAACGCACCCAGGCCCTGGACCATGCGCTGACGGCACTGGGCCTGCAGCCCGCCGACCGTGGCGGTCGTCCCTGGCACGAACGGATCTCTGGCGCTCTGACGTTGTTACGCCGCCAGGCATTGCTGGTGGCGGCACAAGTGCTGCTGACCCTGGTTTTCATTATGGCCGGCCCCTGGCTGACCTTTGCTGGATAAGGAGTTTTCATGCTCGCAACCGCGGTTGCCACCCTCATCATCTCGGGCGCCCGCCTGCTCACCGGCGCCCGCAGCCTGTGGCTCGGCTGTGCGCCGCAGGCGGTGCAGCGCATCTATTTCGCCAACCACAGCAGCCATGGCGACTTCGTGTTGTTGTGGGCGTCCTTGCCGCCCGCCTTGCGCAGTATCACCCGGCCGGTGGCCGGCGCGGATTACTGGCTCAAAAGCCCGCTGCGCCGCTACATCATCAACCGGGTGTTCAATGGCGTAATGGTCGACCGTGAACGCAAGGAGACCGACTACAACCCCTTGCAACCGATGCTCGATGCCCTGGAAAACGGCGATTCGCTGATTATTTTCCCTGAAGGCACACGCAACCCCGAGGAGGGCCTGCTGCCGTTCAAAAGCGGGCTGTACCACCTGGCAAAAGCGTATCCACAGGCGCAATTGATTCCGGTGTGGATCGCCAACCTCAACCGCGTCATGCCCAAAGGCCGCGTCCTGCCGCTGCCGCTGTTATGCACCATCAGCTTTGGCGCCGCCCTGGCCCTTGGCGAAGAAGAAACCAAGGCGCAATTTCTCGAACGCAGCCGCGACGCGCTGTTGAGCCTGGCCGAGGAGCAAGCCTGACATGGACAGACAAACCCTGATGTTGTTTGGCGGGATTGGCGCGTTTCTGCTGCTGGCCTCGGTGATCGGTTTCATTCTCAAGCGGCGCGCGGGCGGCACGGCGAACCCGGTGATCGACAACCTCAACGCCCGGATCAATGCCTGGTGGGTCATGGTGCTGGTGATCGGAATCGCATTCTGGCTCGGCACCACGGCGGTGATCCTGTTGTTCTACACCGTGTCTTTCTATGCCCTGCGCGAATTCATGACCCTCACGCCGACCCGCCGCAGCGACTACCCGGCACTGGTGGCCGCGTTCTACCTGGCACTGCCGCTGCAGTACCTGCTCATCTACTACGACTGGTACGGGCTGTTTTCGATCTTCATTCCGGTGTACGTGTTCCTGCTCCTGCCGATCCTCGCGTCCCTGGGCGGCGACAGCACGCACTTTCTCGAGCGCGCCTCGAAAGTCCAATGGGGCCTGATGATCGCGGTGTTCTGTGTGTCCCACGTACCCGCCCTGCTGACCCTGGATATCGCCGGCTATGAAGGGCGAAACCTGCTGTTGATCGCCTACCTGGTGATCGTGGTGCAGATGTCGGATGTCCTGCAGTACGTCTGCGGAAAACTGTTCGGCAAACGCAAGATCGCCCCCAACCTGTCGCCGTCCAAGACGGTGGAAGGCTTTGTCGGCGGCATCCTCCTGGCGTCGTTGATCGGTTGTGCCTTGTGGTGGA
>NZ_JBEVDL010000057.1:0-6302 GCF_040514055.1 Pseudomonas sp. | reverse complement strand
TCTTGTAGAAGGCCAGCCAGCACACGGCCAGGACGATACCGATCGCGCCGGTGATGATGAACATCCCGCGCCAGCCGAAGTTGACCATGAACAGCGTCAGCAAGGGCGGCGCCAGGCATGGGCCCAGGCAGGTTGACGACCAGACGATCCCGGTCGGCGTGCCGCGCTCGTTGGCATCGAACCATTCGGACAGGGCCTTGGCCGCCGAAGGGAACATCGGCGCCTCGCCAATTCCCAGCACCACGCGCAGGCCCATGAAGCCGGCGAAGCTGTTGACCATGCCGAACGTCGACTGAGCCACCGACCAGACCAGCAATGAAGCGCCCAGGGCGATCTTGCTGCCCAGGCGGTCGATGATCATGCCCATCGGTAATTGCGCAAAGGCGTAGGCAATGGAGAAGGCCGACAACAGAATGCCCATCTGCGAAGGGCTGATCATCATGTCCTTCTGGATCGAGGTATTGGCGATCGACAGCGCACTGCGGTCCAGGTAGTTGACGATGCCGATCAACAACAGGAATACAACGGTGATGTTTTGATACTTCTTCAGTGGTTTCATCTGATGGCCTTTATTATTGTTATTGCAGCGGTTTCAATACCGGGCCGATCCATCATCCGGTGCCACACTCATCCTTGGGCTCTACAAAACTATCCGGGCTGACACGCAACCCCTGTAGGAGCGAGCTTGCTCGCGAAAAACCGGAGGGCGCCGCGGGGCATCTGGTTTTACGCGTTATCGTTCACCACCTTCGCGAGCAAGCTCGCTCCTACAGGGCCTCCTACAGTTGAATGGGGTGAGCCAATGTCGGCTGCTGCAACTGCGCGGCGCACTGGTTGAGGTCATCGATCACCTTCTGCGACAGGCTCACGCCTTCGAGCAACGCTTGCTCGCGCAGCTTCAGGCCGGCCTGGCCCGGCAAGCGCACCGGGCGCTCGGGGTCCACCGGACGGCTGGCCAGGATCAGCTTGCTCAGGAACGAACTTTCGTCGGTGAAGGCGTCTAGCCCGCCGAAGAAACGCGGGTCAATCACCACCGCCGTGGCCGAGGCGCCCCACTGGTCCGGCGCGTCCTTGCGCCCATGGCCGGCCAACCCCGAGGTCAGGGCCTCGACCAGAATCGCCAGGGCAAAGCCCTTGTGGCCGAAGGCCTGGCCGCCCAGGGGCAGAATGCTGCCCGGCGGCGTGGTGAAGAAGTCGGCCGGATCATCGCTCAGCTGTCCCTCGTTGCTCATCAGCACCGGGTGCGGCAGTGGGCTGCCGGCCTCGCGGCACTGGCCGACCAGGCCCAGGGTCACGGTGGACATGCTCACATCCAGCAGGATCGGTTCGCCCCGGGTCGGGATGCCGGCGGCAATCGGGTTGGGCGTGTAGATCGGGTCGATCCCGCCATGGGCGCACACCAGTCCCACCGACGGGTCCGAGGAATAGACCATGGCCACCAGGCCGCGGTCAGTGAAAGGCTTCAAGTAAGCGGCCAGGCAACCGATGTGCGAGGCACGGCGCACCACGGCGATCCCTATGCCCTGCGCCGTGGCGCCCTTGGCCGCACAGTCCAGGGCGCGGCTGACACAATACGGGCCAAGCACATAGTGGCCGTCGAACAGCGCAGAGATACCGCTGTCCGAAACCTGCTCGAGCAACCCGGCACTGGCCTTGACCTGCCCCGTCAGCATGCCGCCGATATAGCGGCTCACCAGGTTGAGGCCGTGGGTGCGATGGCCCAGCAGTTCACCTTCGAGCAGCACCCGGGTCACCACTCGAGCGACCTCGGCATCGGCCCCGGCTGTTGCGAACAAATGCTCGACGAAGGTGGTGAGTGTTTGTGCGTCGTAACGGGTTGTGGCAATCAGGGACATGGGACCTCTCGGGCAGTACGGCAGACTTCTTGTTATGGCTCGCCCGTTCCGTGACGGGAGACTCTGCGATAACTGTAGGGAGCCCGCTTCAACATTCCCAATGAGATGATCCGATCAATCGATAACCGGGCGTTATCGAGTTGGCGCTATTGCCCGCGCAAATACTGCAGCAGCGTATTCAACGCCACCGACCTTGGCCGGGAACGCAAGGTCAGCAGGCCAATATTGACCATGGAAATCGGCAGCTCGACCGGCAACACAGCGACCATGCCATAGCGCGCATAATGCTCGGCCACGTCATTGGGCACCACCGCGATCATGTCCGACGCCTCGAGCATCGCGGTGGTTGCGAGGATCGACGCGGTTTCGACAATGTCCAGCGATTGCACCATGCCGGCGGCCTGCAGCGCCGTTTCCACCCGGCGGCGCATGGGGCTGCCGATGGGGTGCAGGATCCAGGTCAATGCAATCAAGTCGGCCAACTGCAGTGGCGAGGAACCCGCCAACGGGTGACCCGCCCGGGCGATCACGCGCATCTGCTCGCCGTTGTCGAACAGCTCGATGTCCAGGTCCTGACTGTCGCTCTGGTCCGGCAAGCGCCCCAGCACCACATCGAAATCGCCGCGCAGCAAGGCCGGCAGCAAGGTATCGCTGGTACCCACCTCAATGGAAATCCGCACCTTGGGGTGATCGCGCTTGTACGCCAGCACCGCTTTGGTCAGCAGCCGGGGCACCGGCCCCATCACGCTGCCGACGCGCACCCGTCCCATGGCCCCGCGCTCCAGTTCCGCGATCTGCGCCTGGGCCTGCTCGAACTCATGCAGCGCGCCCTGGGCATAACGGATCATCACCTCGCCGTAAAGCGTGGGCTGCATGCCGCGGGGCAAGCGTTCGAACAGGCGCACGCCGAGGCGCTCCTCCAGTTGCTGCAACAGCAGGCTGGCGGCCGGTTGCGTGGTGTGCATCGCCGTGGCCGCCCGACGCAGGTTGCCGAACTCACCCAGGGCATTGAGCAAGGTGATTTGCCGGCTGGAAATTTTCAGCGCGCCAAAACTACGGGGTGGGAGCGTGGTGGCTGCTGGACCTTGAGACATATCAAATCCGGTATCGCTACTTAGGAAACCGTGATTATGCCTGTATCGCTCGGCGACCTACAGTCGAGCCTCCAACTGGTCATCGAGCACAAGAGCCCACCATGAGCATTCGAATCACCCAGCTGAGCGTTCGCGACATCCGTTTTCCCACTTCCCTGTCGCTGGACGGCTCCGATGCGATGAATAGCGCGCCGGACTATTCCGCGTCCTACGTCGTGCTGCACACCGACGCCCCTGGCGGCCTGGAAGGCCACGGCCTGACGTTCACCATCGGCCGTGGCAACGAGATCTGCGTGGCGGCCGTGCAATCCCTGGCCCCGATGGTGGTCGGCCTGACCCTGGAAGAGATCGTTGCCGACATGGGCGCCTTCTGGCACACCATCACCGTGGGCGATAGCCAACTGCGCTGGCTGGGCCCGGAAAAAGGCGTGATCCACCTCGCCACCGCGGCCATCGTCAACGCCCTCTGGGACCTGTGGGCCAAGCACGAAGGCAAGCCCGTATGGAAATTGTTGGCCGACATGAGCCCGGAACAATTGGTGCGCTGCCTGGACTTCAGCTACGTCACCGACGTGCTGACCCCGGAAGAAGCCATCGCCCTGCTGCGCCGCCAGGTGCCGGGCAAGGCCCAGCGTGAAGCACAGATGCTGCGCGAAGGCTACCCCGGCTACACCACCGCGCCGGGCTGGCTCGGCTACAGCGAAGACAAAATGCGCCAACTGGCCCGGGCCGCGGTCGCGGACGGCTGGACCCACATCAAGCAGAAAATCGGCGCCAACCTGGAAGACGACATCCGCCGCGCGACGATTTTGCGCGAAGAAATCGGCTGGGAACGGACCCTGATGATGGACGCCAACCAGGTCTGGGACGTCGATGAGTCGGTCGCGAACATGCGCCGCCTGGCCGCGTTCGAACCGTTGTGGATCGAAGAGCCGACCAGCCCCGACGACATCCTCGGCCATGCCAGCATCCGCCGGCGCATCGCACCGATCGGCGTCGCCAGCGGCGAGCATTGCCACAACCGGGTGATGTTCAAGCAGATGTTCCAGGCCGGTGCACTGGACTTCTGCCAGTTGGACGCGGCGCGCCTGGGCGGCCTGAACGAGGTGTTGATCGTGCTGCTGATGGCCGCCAAATTCAACGTGCCGGTCTGCCCCCATGGCGGTGGCGTCGGTCTGTGCGAGTACGTGCAGAACATCGCCCTGTTCGACTACATCGCCGTCTCGGCCTCGCTGCACAACCGGGTCCTCGAATACGTCGACCACCTGCACGAGCACTTCCTCGACCCGGTGGTGATCCGCCGCGGCCGCTACATGCCACCGCTGCGTGCGGGCTACAGCATCGAAATGACCGCTGAAACCCTGGAGCGTTACCAGTATCCCCACGGACAGGTGTGGCTCGATATCGCCGGCACTTGATCGTCACGGCCGCGACCGCCCAGACAAGGCTTCCAGCGCCCATTGTTCAGGAGCGCTGCAGGACCTTCCGTTCAGCGCTCATGGCTGTTCGTACACCCCCTGACGGGCTCAAGCCAGCAGCTCGGTGATCCACCGGGCCTGCCGGGCGACCTCTTGCACCTTCTCCTCGGGCACGGCCTGCCGCGCCCGGTCGAAGTTGCCCAGGGTCTTCTGCTTCTGGCGCAGCAGGCGTTGCCACTTGGCCAGGAACACCGGGTTGCGTGCCTGCATCTGCAGCGGGCCGAAGTACAGTTCCTCGGGGCTGTACACCACCGGCCCGGCGCGCTCGGCGACGATGATTTCGTAGTAGAAACGGTTTTCCCGCAGCAACTCTTCGCAGAGGATGCGGTAGCCATTGTCCATCAGCCATTGGCGCAGCGGCTGCTCGCCGCCGTTGGGCTGCAGGATCAGCCGCTCCCGGCCGCTCAGGCGCGCCTTGCCACTGTCCAGGATGTCGCGGATCGTTTCGCCGCCCATGCCGCAGACGCTGATCGCCGTGATCCCGTCTCCCGGCTCGATCGCCGCCAGGCCATGGGCCAGGCGCACGCTGATCCGCTGCTCCAGGCCGTTCTCGCGCACGGTGCGTTCGGCCGAGCGGAACGGCGTCAATGCCACCTCGCCGGCCACCGCCGTCGCGATCGCGCCACGGCGCATCAACGCCACCGGCAGGTAGCCGTGATCCGAGCCGATATCGGCCAGGCGCGCCCCGGCGGGCACCTGCGCCGCCACGCGCTCCAGGCGCATCGACAATGTCTGTTCGTTCAACTGCAGTTCCTTTTCACACGTACCGTCTAATCTGAGAGTATCCGACTGCACACACGCTGCCAGCCGCCTCATGCAGAAAAAGGCCATGATCGCAAAAACGGCACACCACTGCTCGTCTTGGGTCCTGCCCTCGCTGCTCGCCATCCACCTGGCGTTGCTGGCGGGATGTTCAGGCAGGGCGGCCACGGCTCGCTATCCGGCGTCGAGCCTGGGCTCCAACTGCTATGCCAAGGCGCTGCCCACGTCCGGCGAGGGCGGCCTCGCCTGGGGCGACACCTTGAGCGTGGCGCGCAAGAAATCCCTGAATAACTGCATTCGCTACGCCGGCCGATCCGGTGGCACGCCGGATACCTGCCAAGTGGTGTTGGCCGAATGCAGAAAATAGGCGTGTAGCAAACAGGCGTGCAAAAAATAGCAGCGCAGAAAATAGCGTGCAGAAATATTCGCTCACTTAAATTAAACATGTGTTTCCTTCGTTCTTCTCTACGTCGCAGTTCTTCACTGCCCGTTCCTGTCCGTCTGGAGTTCTCAATGCCCTCGCCCAAATCCTTGCCCGCTGCGCTGCTGGGGCTGGCCCTTGCCTGTCCGGCCCTGGCCGAGACCCGAGGCCTGGAGCTTGGACAAGTGCTGATCGGGGCCGAGGACCGCAGCGGTGAAGACGCCTCGATCGAGGACGCCAGGGCCCGGCTGGCCGAAGTGCCCGGCGGTACCAATGTGGTCGACCTGCGCCGCGCCCTGCAAGGCCGCGTGGCCAGCAACCAGGATGTGCTGGCCTATCAACCGGGGGTCTATGCCCAGTCTGCGGGCAACGAAGGGGTCAAGATCTCGATCCGCGGGTCGGGGATCAACCGGGCGCCGGGCGCCCATGCTTCAGGTGTGTACGCCATGCTCGACGGCCTGCCACTGACCGGCCCTGGCGGCACGCCTTATGAATTGCTGGAGCCGTTGTGGCTCGACCACGTGGAAGTGCTGCGCGGCGCCAACGGTTTCGACCGGGGCGCCCTGGCCTTGGGCGGGGCCATCGATTACGTCAGCCACACCGGCTACGACGCACCGCTGTTGCAGGTGCGCTACGCCATGGGCAGCCACGGCTATCAGCAGCGCCAGGTCAGCTCCGGGCAGGTGCTGGG
>NZ_JBEVDL010000051.1:0-4034 GCF_040514055.1 Pseudomonas sp. | reverse complement strand
GACGCGGCACGCCGTTGCTGGAGGTCTTGGCGAAACCGGCTGGGGCCTGGCCGTTCTGCGCCAGGCTGTAGAGCATGCGCCCGGTGCTGAAGATGCCGCCATTGCAGGACGACAGCGCGGCCGTGATCACCACAAAGTTGATGATGCCAGCGGCGGTCTTGATGCCCAGGCGCTCGAAGGTCATCACAAACGGACTGCCCTGGGTGCCAATTTCGTTCCACGGGTAGATCGACAGGATCACGAACAACGCGCCGACGTAGAACAGCAGGATCCGCCAGAACACCGAGCCGATGGCGCTGGGAATGGTCTTCTGCGGGTTTTTCGCTTCACCGGCGGTCAGGCCGATCATCTCCACGCCGAGGTAGGCGAACATGACCATTTGCAGGGACATCAACACGCCCTGCACGCCGTTTGGCATGAAACCACCGTGGGTCCAGAGATTGGAAATCCCCAGGGCCACACCGTCGTTGCCGAAACCGAAGGCGATGATGCCGATACCACCCAATACCATCGCAATGATGGTGACGATCTTGATCAGGGCGAACCAGAATTCGAATTCACCGAAGGCTTTCACCGCGATCAGGTTGATCGAGCCCATGCTGACCAGCGCGGCGAGCGCCCAGATCCAGCGCGGCACATCGGGGAACCACACGCCCATGTACACCGCCACGGCGGTGATTTCCGCGACACAGGTCACCAGCCACAGGAACCAGTAGTTCCAGCCGGTCAGGAAGCCCGCCAGCGGGCCGAGGTAGTCCTGGGCGTAACGGCTGAACGAGCCGGCGACCGGGTTGTGCACGGCCATTTCGCCGAGCGCGCGCATGATCACCAGGATGGCCAGGCCGCCAATGATGTAGGACAGCATGATGGCCGGGCCAGCCATTTCGATGGCCTTGGCCGAACCCAGGAACAGACCGACGCCGATACAGGCACCGAGCGCCATCAAGCGAATATGCCGTTCGCCGAGTTCGCGTTTGAGCGGGCCGCCTTGAGCGGTCTCGCCGTGGGGCAACTGATTGCCTACGGGCATGGGGTACAACCTCGTCTTGTTATTGGATATATCCACCGAGCGGCGAAGCGTTGACCGATAAGCCAGCGCCTCCCGTAACCGACCCTGCTTCATGGGCAGAACCGTCTTGCAGGGCAAAACCTGCGCGATCAGCGGGGGGTGCAGTATAAAAAGCTCGCGACAGAGATTTTCACTCTATAAATCACAAAAATCAGGTGTAAATCTCGGTAAAAGCGCTATCTACGGAGATGGATTGCCTAGGCTTTGTAGGATTTTTCGCTTTTGAAACGGCGGCGAGTATTGCACGGTATTGGTGCGTCGTCATGTTTCGGTAATGCTCTGGACGCCTCTGGATCGGCCCTGTAGGAGCTGCCGAGTGCAACGAGGCTGCGATCCTTTGACTTTGTTGTGTGAAAGCAGGATCAAAAGATCGCAGCCTGCGACAGCTCCTACTAAGCTTCAGACAAGTCCGATCAATCTGCGCGTGAATGGATCAATCGACTATGGGCGCTTTAGAACAAACCGATTCGAGTAAAAACGTGGTCCAGACTGAACCTGTGGATGAAGCGCCAATACCTGAAAAACCTCCTCGCAGTCGCGTCAAGCACGGCTGGAAAGCGTTTTGGCTGTTAGTGGTGATCATTGCAATTGTCCTGGGCCTCGCGGCGTCCAAGGAGATGCGCACGTCACGGTTTCAAGCTCGGGAAGCCAGCAAGTTCGCCAAGACCCTGAGCTATGAACTCAAACCCGGTCCCACCGACTCGATCCGCTACCCTGGCGCTGGCCCCTTCGATTTGCGCCTGGGTTACAGCTCGCTGGGCGAGTTCCTGCCGCGCCTGCTCAAGCGTGATTACGTGATTTCCGCCCAGACCCGGTTTTCTCCTGCCCTGATGGACTACACGGGCAAGGGCCTGTTCGTGCCTTATGCGGAGAAAATCCAGGCGGGATTGTCGATCACCGATTGCCGCGCCAACCCCTTGTACCAGTACAAGTATCCGCAACAGCTCTATTCCAGCTTCGAGGCGATCCCGCCGGTGGTGGTCAACAGCCTGCTGTTCATCGAAAACCGCTTTCTGCTCGACCCACGCCAGCCCCTGGCCAACCCGGCTGTGGACTGGCCGCGATTCGGCATGGCGGCCTATACCCAGGTCGCCAAGATGCTGCACCTGCCCGGTCAATCGGCAGGCGGCAGCACCCTGGCCACGCAACTGGAGAAATATCGGCACTCACCCGACGGGTTGACCGTGTCGGGCGGGGAAAAGATTCGCCAGATGGTTTCCGCCACCGTGCGCGCCTATCAGGATGGGCCGCAAACGCTCAAGGCCCGGCAGAACGTGGTGCGCGATTACCTCAACAGCGTGCCGCTGTCGGCGGTGCCGGGCCACGGTGAGGTCCATGGCATGGCCGAGGGTTTGCGCGTGTGGTACGGCGCCGACTTCAACACGGCCAATAAAACCCTGGCGAGCGATGCCACGGATGCAAAGAGCCTGGCGGACAAAGGCCTGGCCCTGCGCGAAATGCTGTCCTTGATGATTGCCCAACGTCGTCCTTCCCATTACCTGACCAAGGGTCGCGATGAACTGGCCGACCTCACCGACAGCCACATTCGCCTGCTTGCACAGAACGGCGTGATCGATGCGCCCTTTGCCGCCGCGGCATTGGCGAGCAAAGTGACCTATCGCGACTGGGCCACCCAACCGACCATTCAACCGATCGAAACCAACAAGGGCATCAGCGTGGCACGCAGCCGCCTGGCCGGGCTGCTCAATCGTCCGCTGTACGATCTCGACCGGCTCGACCTCTCGGCCACCAGCACCCTGCAAGGCGACCTGCAAACCCAGGCCACCGCCTACCTCAAGCGCCTGGCCGACCCGGCCTATGCCGCTGAAATCGGCCTGATGGGCGAACGCTTGCTGACCCCCACCAGCACCACCCAGGTGCGCTACAGCTTCACCCTGTTCGAACTGACCCCGGATGGCTCGCGGGTGCGGGTGCAGACCGACAGCACCGACCAGCCGTTCGACATCAATGAAGGCAGCAAACTGGAACTGGGCTCCACGGCAAAAATGCGCGTGCTGACCACTTACCTGCAGATCATTGCCGAGTTGCACGACAAATATGCCGAGATGAGTGTCCCGGACCTGAAGAAAGTCGAGGTGCCGGAGCAGGATCGCCTGAGCCGCTGGGTGGTCGACTACCTGATCCAGAACAAGGACCACGGCCTGCAACCCATGCTCGGCGCCGCGCTGGATCGCAAGTACTCCGCCAGCCCCGGCGAAGCGTTTTTCACCGGTGGCGGCTTGCATGTGTTTCATAACTTCCGCAAGGAAGACAACGGGCGCAACCCGACCTTGCGCGATTCCCTGCGTGAGTCGATCAACCTGCCGTTCATTCGCCTGATGCGCGACCTGGTGCGCTACACCACCTATTCGGGCCCCAACAACCGGGCCGAACTGCTCAAGGATGATCGCGACCCTCGGCGCCAGGAATACCTGGCCTCGTTCGCCGACCGCGAAGGCACGTCGTTCCTGCTCAAGTTCTGGAAGAAATACAAGAACAAGGACACCCAGGCGCGGCTCGAGACCTTCCTCGACAGCATGCGCCCGACCCCCATCCGCCTGGCCGCCGTACACCGTTACCTGTTACCCCACGCCAGCCAGCAAAGTTTCAACACCTTTGTGCGTTCGCACCTCACAGGCGAAAAGTCCACCGACAAGGAGAAACTCACCGACGAGCGCCTCGAACGCCTGTACCTCGCCTATGGTCCCGGCACCTACGACTTGCCCGACCAGGGCTTCATCGCCAAGGTCCACCCGTTGGACCTGTGGATGATGGGCTACCTGCTGACCCACCCGGACGCCACGTTCAAGGACATCGTCAAGGCCAGCCAGTTCGAGCGCCAGGAAGTCTACAGCTGGTTGTTCAAGAGCCGTCACAAGGGCGCCCGTGACAACCGTATCCGCACCATCCTGGAAATCGAAGCGTTCCTCGACATCCACCAGCGCTGGCAGAAAGTTGGCTATCC
>NZ_JBEVDL010000068.1:0-72205 GCF_040514055.1 Pseudomonas sp. | reverse complement strand
TTGTCGGGCGAAAATAGCGCTCTTTCATACGCGATGCGAGGATCCCGATGACGCCCTGGTGCCACTCGGGATCGAACAGGCACAGCCCGAACGGCATCGACTCCACCGGCAAGTCCTTGAGCTGAGCCAGCGCCTCACGCTGCATGCCCTGCTCGATGGACTTGCGATCCTGGTTCATGCCGTCGAGCTGGGACGCCATTTCACGCGCCATGCCCGCGTCTTCGGTGAGCAGGCATTCGATGCCCAGGCTCATGTCATCCAGACGCCCAGCCGCGTTCAGGCGTGGGCCGACAATGAAACCCAGGTCGGTGGAGGTGATACGCGCATGATCGCGTTTGGCGACTTCGAGAATCGCCTTGATCCCTGGGCGAGCGCGCCCGGCGCGGATCCGTTCCAGCCCCTGGTGCACCAGAATCCGGTTGTTGGCATCCAGCGGCACCACGTCGGCGACGCTGCCCAGGGCCACCAGATCCAGCAACTCGCCGATGTTCGGCTGCGGCTTGCTCTCGTACCAGCCCAGGCTGCGCAATCGCGCGCGCAGCGCCATCAACACATAGAAAATAACCCCGACACCGGCCAGCGCCTTGCTCGGGAACCCGCAACCTGGCTGGTTCGGGTTAACGATGGCATCGGCCAGCGGCAACTCGTCACCGGGCAAGTGGTGATCGGTGACCAGCACCTTCAGCCCGGCCTTCTTCGCCGCCGCCACGCCTTCGACACTGGAGATGCCGTTGTCCACGGTAATCAGCAACTGCGGCGTACGGGTCAGCGCCACTTCGACGATTTCCGGCGTCAGGCCGTAGCCGTACTCGAAGCGGTTCGGCACCAGATAGTCGACGTGAGCCGCGCCCAACAGACGCAAGCCCAGCACGCCCACGGTACTGGCGGTCGCGCCATCGGCGTCGAAGTCGCCAACGATCAGAATCCGCTGCCGCTGCTCGAGGGCCGTCACCAACAGGTCCACGGCGGCATCGATGCCTTTGAGCTGCTCGTATGGAATCAGGCGCTTTAAGCTCTTATCCAGTTCAGCCTCGGTCTGCACCCCCCGCGCTGCGTACAAACGGGTCAACAGCGGTGGCAGATCACCAAGGAATGGCAGGGTGTCGGGCAGCAGGCGAGGTTCGATGCGCATGGGGTGACAGATGCTTCTCTTCAATACGTAGGATAAAACTGGTGAAACAGCGACTGATCAGCCGCGTTCGCCCTGCAACCACTGCAACTGGACTTCATGCTGGCCACGGTCGTCGGTTACGAAGATAGTCCCTTCGCTGATCATCACGTCCCACTTGATAACGCGGGGCATGTCCTTGGCCAGGACTTCCAGAATCTCTTGCGGCACTGAAGCGATATTGACGTTCTTCAGGTTCTTGACTGCCGGGATGACCTTGCCTTCCCAGACGCGCAGACTGCCGTAAGCCAGCAGGCTGGTGCGTTCCGTACGACGCGAACACCAGGTCAGGCGATCAGCGTCAGGCTGGCCGACTTCAATCCAGTGCAGGACGCGGTCGTCCAGGCTTTTTTCCCAAAGTGCGGGCTCGTCGACTTCCGACAACCCACGACCAAACGACAGGTGCTCGTTGTACCAGAAGGCATAGGCAAGCAGGCGCACAGTCATGCGTTCTTCGGTTTCCGAAGGGTGACGGGCGATGGTCTGTTTGACACTCTCGTAAACCCCACGATCCAGGTCGGTGAGGTTCAGTTCGAATTTGTAGGTCGTGGACGGCTGGGCCATGAACGGGCTTCTAGATGCGGGGAAAGGCGGCAAGTCTACCCGATGCAGCCCCGTTGAACGACCAAAGCCGGCCGATCACCTGACCGCGAGTATCGATGAACGCCTGTGGCGAACCTGTAATGCGGCGAATCACCGGAAATCCACGCCACTGTCATGCACATTGGTTCAATTGGCGCACATTGGTTTCAAGGCTTTGATATTCAATCAAAAAAAACGATATCCTCGACGGCATTGCGGGCATTGTTGCTGAATATGTCTGTTTCAGACGCTGATCACACCCGCTTCTTTCTTTGCATCCTATACTCAGCCATCTCTCGGGGACGACATTCGCGAATGCCTTATTGCAGCGCACTGCCCGCCAGGTCCTGCATGGCTTCTTTATTGGCCTTGCTGACGCTGTGTGCCTTGCCCTCCAGCAGCCAGGGGAAAGAAACGTTGATCTGGCTGTTGCGCGACATGCCGCCGGTGACCATTTTCTCCGGACCGCAACAGGGTCAAGGCGCTATCGACAGGCTGATGCCGCTGCTGATCGCCCGAATGCCTGAGTACGATCACTTGCTGATGCACGTGAATCGCGCCAGAGGGATGCAGATGCTTCTCGACAGGTCGTCGTTTACCTGCGATCCGATGCTGCTCTGGACTGCCGAGCGTGCGAAAAACCTGCTGTTTTCGATCCCGACCTATGCCGTACGCAGCAATGGCCTGGTGGTGCGTCACGACGACATGGCCAGCTTCACGCCGTTTATATCCGATAACCAGATCGATCTGGCGGCGTTGCTCAAGAGCCGCACGATCAAGCTCGGCGTGGTTGCCGAACGCAGCTACGGGTCGGTCATCGACCGGATCCTGCGGGACACGCCAGCAAATGAACTCAATCTGCATTATGGCAACGATGCCATCGGCAGCCTGCTGCAAATGGAGCGCCTGGGCCGCTTGCAAGCCTTGATCAGCTATTGGCCTGAAGCGCTTTATCAGGCCCGCCAACAAGGCATTGTCGAGGAGGAGCTGATATTCCTGCCGGTCAAGGGCACGCCCAAATATCAATTCACCCATGTCGGTTGCTCGGACTCCCCCCAAGGCCAGCAGGCTATGGAGATCATCAATCGCGAGATGCGGGTGCTGCGCAAAACCAGCCTGATCGGGCTGTACGCGCAATGGCTGCCTAACGGCCAGCGGGAAGAGTATCTGCAGGATGCCAAGGCATTCTTTGAGGATGAATTGCGATAACTGGCGGCCGGCGGCAGGAATATGCCGACCCGGAAAAAAAGAAACCCCGAGCAGCGGGGAGACTACTCGGGGTAAACCGTGGTCCATCGGGACCAGTACGGCAGGCATCAATCACCGGAGCACAATGTTGAACCTGCCGTAATTAATCAGAGCGTACTGCCACCATAAGGTTCCCGGACTGCTCAAACAAAAACGGGAGACGAGATAAACGGGCGACTCAACGCCGCATGACGCATTGCGGCGATCACAGAAGGTTCTATTCGCCCTTCGGCAACCATCAGATCACGGCGCAAACCGTCGACCACATCCGTCAACTGGCGCTTGTCGCCCAGTTGCGCTGCGCTGAAAACACGCTTGATCACCACCGCTCCAGCCGCATCCTTGAGCGAGACCAAACGCTCACCCTGAGGTCCGGCCGGCCCAAGGTGGGCTTGGTAAGGGGCCAGAGCCTGACTTAGCAGTAAGCTGATATTTTCCATCTAGATCACCACTCAACAGTTTGAATGCAAAGGTGCTTATCAATGACCATCGGCGTCATCAGAAAGTTCTTATTGCTTGACCAGAGGGTGCAACTCACCGAGCACTCGAGCATGCCAGCGCAATGTGACAGAGAAAAAACCAGTCCGGTATTCCATGTGACGGCACAATCCGACGCTCTGCCCCTGTGGGAGAGGACTTGTCCTCGATGGCTGTCATTTCAGCACTGCAGGTGAGTCAGGCGGATCAGAGGCGTCTGGGCTGGCTATTGAGGACAAGTCCTCTCCCACAAAAGCCCTCTCTCGCACCGCCAGGCATTCCGGCCATAGAACCTGCTACGGATTTAGTGAGCAGCCTGGCCGCCGCAAACAAACTGTAGGAAATTTCACGGAGAATCACGACCTATTCCTACGCAGATTCCTCCTGCCATGGCGCCGCAGCCTGTCGAATCCTGGTATCTAATGCCGCCAGGGACCGCGCAAGCCGCTGCTCATGGGGATGCGCCCCGATACGTAATTCAAATGGAATGAACATTGTGAGCGCTTACGCCGAGAAATCCCTGCGCATCATCCTGGCCGACGACCATCCGATATTTCTCATCGGTTTGCGGGTGGTGCTGGAACAGAACAATGGCGCGAAAGTCATCGCCCAGGCCAGCAACCCGGACGAGCTGCTGGAAATCCTGCGGCGGGTTGAAGCTGATGTGCTGGTGACGGACTTCATGATGCCCGACGAACATCACAACGATGGCTTGCGGCTGTTGCACAGGATTCGCCGAGACTTTCCGGAACTGCCCATTATCGTGGTCACCATGCTCAACAATGCCGCATTGTTTCGAGCGATTCTGGAGTTGAAAATCCAGGGACTGTTAAGCAAGGCCAGCGTTGCCGGCGAACTGCCAGCCGCCATCGCCAGTGTGCGACGCAAACATCTCTATATTGCTGACTCGGTGCGTCAGATCATGCTGGACGCTGCTGATCATGACCTGAACGGGACTGTAAAACCGCTGTCATCCCGGGAAATCGAAGTCATCAGGCTGCTTGCGACCGGCATGACAATCGGAGAGATTGCCGTTCAGCTCAATCGCAGCAAGCAAACCGTGAGTGCGCAAAAAATCAATGCAATGCGCAAACTGGGGCTGGCAAGCGAGGCCGCGTTGTTCATCTACCTGCAGGAGAATGGTCTTGGCTGATAGCGGTTAGCCAGGTCTGACGGGCCTGCTGGCTCCTGCGCTCGGCAATCCACGGCATTACATCGTGTACCAACAAGGGTCGGGATATGAAATACCCTTGCAGCGATGCACCGTCCAGCGCCATCACCGAGTAGAAATCGTCAACAGACTCAACCCCTTCAAATACCACGTCCAGCGACATTTGCCGGGCGATCAGCATTGCTCCGGCAACCACGGCACCTTTGCGCGAGTCCTCTGCCATATCACGCACGAATTCAGCGGGCAGCTTGAGCTCGGTGAAAGGCAGCTGCAGCAACCGTTCAAGGTTCGACGCGCCGGTCCCGAAATCATCGATGGACAGCTTGCAGCCCTGCATGCGCAAGCGCAGCAGACCTTCTACTTGCCAGGTCGCAGGTTCGGGAGCCGCCTGCTCGACGATTTCCAGGGTCAGTATCTGCGCGGGTAATCCGAAATGCACCAGCCGGGCGAGCACCTGCTCGGCAAAATCGGGCTGTTCCAGTATTTGCGGGGTGATATTGACCGCCACCGGCAGCGCCTCGCCCTGCTCGCACAGCATATCGGCAGACAGTTTCAGCGCCAGACCGAGCACGCGCCAGGTCAACGGCACCATCAATCCCGCGCCATCCAGGGCCGGGATGAAGCAGTCGGGGGTTAGCAGTCCATATTCCGGATGCTGCCAGCGCACCAAAGCTTCCACACCGAGTACTTCACCAGACAGGCTGACCTTGGGTTGATAACAGGCGACCCATTGCTCGGACAACACCGACACATCGATTGGCCCATCCTGTGCCGCCGGGTACAGTTCCTCGAAGCTCAAGGCGGAACGTGGGCTCGGCAAGGGTTCGTCGCAAGCATCCGGCAACACATCGTACGCTTCCAGCAATTCGCCGATAGCGACTGTAGACGCCGGTTTTTGCAGGCAGCCCAGCACCGTGATGCCCTGTTGCCGAGCCAGCTGCGCAACGCTTTCCTGAACGCTGGACTCGGTGCTGCTGAGGATGATCACGGCGCGCGCCTGACCGCTCAACGCCAGATGACGGATCAGCTCCAGACCATCAGGCCCTTCCATCATCAGATCGCAAATGGCGATGTCCACCCCGCCGCGTTTGTCCAATGACTGCCGCGCCTGAGCCACGCTGGGGGCAGTCAGCACATCGAAAATCTGATTGGCGTTGAGCATTTGATGCAACGCCATCAGCTGGAAAGGGTTGTCTTCGAGTATCAATACGGTAAGTGAACGCACGATCGGTTTCCTGACTCCAGGCCGCCTGGCCGAATGCCTTGTACTTTAACCAGCCACTCCCCCGTGCCCTATAGGACATGTCCTAAATGAGGGACCGATCCATCTGCAAAATGATGTCGGCGCGTAGGCGAACCATGGATCGTTGCAGGATTGGCCAGTGCTCATCCAGAGCGGCTTGCGATTTATCACGTGCGTGTTCGTCAACAGCCGCGCAGGCCCTGGCGAGTTCGACAGCATCAACCAGACAGGCAGCGCCTTTCAAACGGTGCGTAATTGCGCTCAGGGCCTTCCAGTCGTGCCGCTCTACAGCCTGTTGAATCAAACCCTGCTCCTGATCCAGGTTTCTGCAGAGTTCGGCAAGCATGCGCTGCATTTGTTCATGATTGGCCTGGGTCAGACGCCTTAACGCGTCCATATCGAAGCTCAGTGGCGGCGCGTGGGCCGCAAGGAGCTGAGCCAGACGCTCAAGGGAAACAGGTTTCACGATGACCGCATCCATACCTGCGGCAATGCAGCGCTGTTCCTCTCCCACCAACGCGTTGGCGGTACAGCCGATGATCGGGCAACTCCGAAGTTGCTGCTGGTCTTCCAACAACCGAATCGCCTCGGCCAGCTGATAACCGGTCATGCCGGGCATGTTGCAGTCGGTGAGCAATAGATCAAACGCCTGCTCACGCCACAACTTCAGCGCCAATTGCCCCTCTTCAACCGCCACGACCTGATGACCAAGGAACTCAAGCTGTTGAGTCATGACCAGACGGTTCGCGGAAAGATCGTCGACGACCAGCACCCGCAAGCAGCGTAGCGCCGCTGTCTGAATCGGCGTTGAGATCGAAGTGGCGGGCACCTCGGCACCACGCTTGATGGGGATATCTACGATAATTTCAGTGCCGGTTTGTCCCTCCTCGCTGGACAGACTGATCTTGCCCCCCATCAATTCGACCAGCTGTTTGCAAATACTCAGCCCCAACCCTGTTCCGCCATAAGTGCCAGCAATCTCTTCGCTGCCCTGGACGAATGGCTGGAACAACTCCCTTTGCTGCTCGGGGCTGATTCCAACACCTGAGTCACGAACGCTGATGTGCAATAGCACCGACTCGGCGTCACGGGACGTGGCGTCGATACCCAGAACCACCGCGCCCTGCTCGGTAAATTTCAATGCGTTAGCCAGCAGATTGTGCAGAACCTGACGTAGACGCAGCGCGTCCAGCTGATAAACGCCCTGTGCTCTCTCGGCGAAATTCAGGGACAGGTCAACGTCTTTTTCCGCAGCCTGAGCCTCGAACAGCTGAACGATGCCTTCCATGAATGGCTGCAAAGGCACCAGTGCCAGGTTCAACCGCAGACTTCCCGCTTCGATTTTTGCCAGATCGAGGCTTTCGCCGATCAGTTCGACCAGCTCCGTTGCCGACCGAAAGGCCGTTTCCAGGCCTTGGGATGGGGCTTGGCCAAGGCGCAGCGCTTTTTCCCGCTCCAGCTCCAGCAAGCCGATGATCGCCCCCATCGGCGTGCGGATTTCGTGACTCATACTGGCCAGAAACGCACTTTTGGCCTCGCTGGCCCGGTCCGCCTGCTGGCGGGCGTCCCTTAACTGGGATTCCAACAGTTTGCGGTCGGTAATATCAATCCAGCCCCCCAACAGACCTTGCAGCTGACCGTCGGCACGGAAAAACGGTACGGTCCATTGCCGGGCATCAATCCGTCTGTCGACCAGCTGCATGCTGCGGTCCACAAACATAGGCTTACGGGTTTTCAGCAACGTCAGGTAATCAGCATGCAATTGCTGCGCGCTTTCGTGAGGAATCACGTCGACGTCAATCAGACGTCGGCCGTTCATCTGTTCAAAACTGACGCCGAAACTTTCTTCGTAGCTGCTGTTGCAGGAAACCAGGCGCCCCATGAGATCACGAACGTAAATCGGGTTGGGTATGCCATTGAGCAGCGCATGCTTGAATGCGAGTTGATCGTTAAGCGCTTCTTCGGCTTTCTGGCGCTGGCGAATCTGACCCTGCAAGCGGCTGCTCCAGATCAGGGAAACCATGCCAATGAGCAACGCCACAACCAGCACCCAGTAAATCCAGGCCGGAATCCGGTTCCAGATTGAAGGCTGCGGGACCACCGCACCCAGCCATTTCATGCGAATGGCGCGCATTTCAGGCACCGGAAACTCTTCAAGGGCCTTGTTCAGAATACTCAGCAACTCCGGCTGGGCCTTGATCACCGAAAACCGGTCCGGGGACCAGCGGCCATCCACGCTGCGACCCACCTTGAGTGTGTCGGGCAGATTCAGGTGAGCGCCCGCTTCATTCTGCACAGTCGCGTCGGCCTGACCGTTGGCGACCTGCTGACGCGCCTCTTCGTAAGTCGACACCTGACGCAGCTTGACTGCCGGAAACTCGCGCCGGATCACTTCTTCCAGCGCGTGCCGGGCGGGCAATGCCAGCGTCCGCCCCGTCAAATCCTTCAGCGATGCAGGCGACTCGCTGCCTGCCCGCACCACGAAGACCCAACTGTTGCCCCCAAAGGCATAGGTGAAATCGAGAATTTTCCGCCGCTCGTTGTTTTCCGCCAGGGTTGTGTTCATGTCGGCTTGAGCGGCGCGCAGAAGATTCAGGGTCGCGCGGGTCGAAGCGACTTCCGCATGCACGAACTGCAGACCGGTCAGACGGGAGATTCTCGCCAGAATATCCACGTTCAAACCCACCCACTGGCCGTTCGCGTCTTTGTAGATATAGGGTGGATGCTGACTGGTGGCCACCGTGACATTGGGGTGTTTGACGATCCATTTTCTTTCGGCATTGCTCAGCGTTATGCGCTGGCCATTCACATCGGAGCCCAGACCCAGCGTCCAGCGGCCGAGAATTTCGCGGTTAAGGGCCGTACCGAGGCTGTTCAACGCTTGATTGATCATCGCCAGCAGCCGCTTCTGGTCGTCGCGAACTGCAAACGCAAAGCCCATCGGCGGCAGCGCGCTCTCGAACTTGATCTGGAAATCCAGATACGGATGCAAGGCGATGTAGGAGCGCGCGATCACTTCATTGCCAATGAAGGCGTCGGCTTCACCGTGACTCAAGGCTTCCAGGGCACTGAACAGGTTCGGCGCAAGAATGATCTCGCTGTCCGGATACGTCGTATGCACGACATGATCATCGGCATAGCCATCGAGCAATACGATCTTTTTTCCGGCCAGATGGGGCGGCAGTTCTGTGTCGGAGCCGCGACCGATGACGAACGAGCGATCCGGCATATAATCGCTTGAATAGGCTAACCCGGACACTCCGCGCTCATAGCCGTTGGCGCTGGTCAGGATATCGATCGTCCCGTTGCGTAACGCAACAACCGCCTCATGCCGTTTGGCGAAACCCACGACCTCAATCGTTGTACCCAGCTTACTGCCAATCAGGCTCAGGTAATCGGCGCTGATTCCCTGGTAACGGTTGTGGTCGCTGGTGATGTCGATGGGTTCATAGTCTGCAATGGAAATGCCGACGCGCAGTTTTTTGCGCTGCTGCAGCCATTGGCGATCCGGGATGTCGAGCGCCAGGGGTTCGAGCACCACAAAAGGCGCCACAAGATTGAACGGCAGGCTCTGGGCGGCGAAGGCCCGTTGACTGAGCAGCAGCAATATCGACAAGAAAACCGCGTGAAATACGCGATTATTCGCTGCATGGCCGGGCGCCTTCAAAGCACGCACAATGTTTGTTTCTTTCACTAAAACTGACTCATCCGCAGGTCCTCAACCCCCAAAGTTTGGCATGCGGAAATGAGAAGGCCCGCCGGGTGGCGGGCCTAAAGTTGTTACACAACGATACCGTTACAACGGTTTGCCACGATTGCCATGCTGGCTGACGAAGGCCTGTATGGCTTTGAGGTCGTTTGGCAAGACAGTGCAGCGTTCGTCACGCTCGAATAAATCAGACAAATGTGCAGGTAGTTCAAGCGCTTTTCCTACGCCCGCCTTCTCCACTGCCTCAGGGAATTTGACCGGATGGGCGGTGCCGAGGATTACCATCGGCGTATCCAGGCTGCGACGGCAGGCGCGAGCCGCCTTGACGCCGATGGCGGTGTGCGGATCCAGCAGCTCACCGGTTTGCGCAAACACCTCGGCGATGGTTTCGCAGGTCTGTTCGTCACTGACCGCCAGGGAGTCGAACAGCTTGCGGGTTTCGGTCCAGCGCTCGTCTTCAACGCTGAAACCGCCACCTTGCTTGAACGTATCCATCAGACCGGCAATGGCCGCGCCGTTGCGACCGTGCATGTCGAACAGCAGCCGCTCGAAGTTCGACGAGACCATGATGTCCATCGAAGGCGACAACGTGGCGTGCAGGGTTTCCTTGACGTACTGATTGCCGCTCATGAAGCGGTGCAGGATGTCGTTGCGATTGGTGGCGACGATCAGCTGATTGATCGGCAGCCCCATGTTGCGGGCCAGGTAACCGGCGAAGATGTCGCCGAAGTTGCCGGTCGGCACCGAGAACGACACCGAACGCGCCGGGCCACCCAACTGCAGGGCCGCATGAAAGTAGTAGACGATCTGGGCCATGATCCGCGCCCAGTTGATCGAGTTGACCGCCACCAGACGCGTACCCTTGAGAAAGGCCTGGTCGGCGAAGCTGTCCTTGACCATCTCCTGGCAGTCGTCGAAGTTGCCTTCGACAGCGATATTGTGGATGTTCTCGCCGAGGATGGTGGTCATCTGCCGGCGCTGCACCTCGGACACCCGGTTATGCGGGTGGAGGATAAAAATATCGACGTTGTCGCAGCGACGGCAACCTTCGATGGCGGCCGAACCGGTATCACCGGAGGTCGCACCGAGAATCACCACCCGCTCGCCACGCTTGGCCAGCACGTGGTCGAGCAGGCGACCCAACAACTGCAGGGCAAAATCCTTGAACGCCAGGGTCGGGCCATGGAACAGCTCAAGCACCCATTCGTTGCCGTTCAACTGGCGCAACGGTGCCACAGCTTCATGGGCAAAGACGCCGTAGGTTTCTTCGAGGATTTTCTTGAAATCGGCATCGGCGATACTGCCCGTGACGAAAGGGCGCATCACCCGGAACGCCAGCTCGTGGTAGGGCAAGCCGGCCCAGGAAGCGATTTCCTCCTGGGTGAAGCGCGGCAGGTTTTCCGGCACATAGAGACCGCCGTCGCTGGCCAGACCGGCCAGCAGCACATCTTCGAAATTCAGGACCGGAGCCTGACCGCGGGTGCTGATATAACGCATGCTGTAAACCCTTTGTTCGAGTGAAGACGCTCACCCGGTGGCGGCCGCAGCCGGCCGCCACCGGGGGCGTTAGAGCAGCTGTTCGACGCGAATGCGCACCACAGGACCGGCCACGTCATCGAGCGCCTCGAGGGCGGTGATGGCGTCATTCATGCGCTGCTCCACCACCCGGTGCGTCAGCAGGATCATGGGCACCAGGCCGTCGTGTTCCTCGACTTCCTTCTGCATGATCGACTCGATATTGATGCCCCGCGCCGAGAGGATGCTGGCCACCTGCGCCAGGACGCCCGGATGATCCTTAGCCTGAATCCGCAGGTAATAGGCACTTTCGCAGGCCTCGATGGGCAAAATCGGGTGAGCCGACAGCGAATCGGGCTGGAAGGCCAGGTGCGGCACACGATTTTCCGGGTCGCTGGTCATGGCGCGAACCACGTCCACCAGGTCGGCGATTACCGACGAGGCCGTCGGCTCCTTGCCGGCGCCCGCACCATAGAACAGGGTCGAACCGGCGGCATCGCCATTGACCATCACAGCGTTCATCACGCCGTTGACATTGGCGATCAGCCGGCTGGCCGGGATCAGCGTCGGGTGCACCCGCAGCTCGATGCCCGCGGCCGTGCTGCGCGCGACGCCCAGGTGCTTGATGCGATAACCCAGCGCCTCGGCATAGTTCACGTCGGCAGCGGTCAGCTGGCTGATGCCTTCGGTGTACGCCTTGTCGAACTGCAGCGGAATGCCAAAGGCAATGGACGCCAGGATGGTCAGCTTGTGCGCCGCATCGATGCCTTCGACATCGAAAGTCGGATCGGCCTCGGCATAACCGAGGGCCTGGGCCTCCTTCAGCACGTCCTCGAACGTGCGCCCCTTGTCGCGCATCTCGGTCAGGATAAAGTTGCCGGTGCCGTTGATGATGCCAGCCACCCAGTTGATGCGGTTGGCGGACAAGCCCTCGCGGATCGCCTTGATCACCGGAATGCCACCGGCGACGGCAGCCTCGAATGCGACGATCACGCCTTTTTCCCGAGCTTTGGCGAAAATCTCGTTGCCATGCACGGCGATCAGCGCCTTGTTGGCAGTGACCACGTGTTTACCCTGGGCGATTGCCTCGAGCACCAGTTCGCGGGCAACGGTGTAACCACCAATCAGCTCGATGACGATATCAATCTCGGGATTGCGCGCCACCTCGAAAACATCCGCGGTGATGGGCGTACCGGTAATCTGGCACTGGGGGTTAGGTCGGCGCTGGGCAATTTGCGCCACTACAATACCGCGCCCGGCGCGGCGGGCAATCTCCTCGGCATTGCGCTGAAGCACATTGAACGTACCGCCACCGACGGTACCCAATCCACAGATGCCCACTTTGACCGGTTTCACCCTGTAACCCCCTGCTGTGCTGCGCAAAACGGCCGGGCTAGGCCCGGCCGTGAAAAAGAGCCGCACATTACGAAGCGACTCCCCAATAGTCAATCCGTGACGCCCGCCACCTTACTTGGCCCTCAAGGCCAGCTCGGCCAACTCCGGGGCCGGACGATAGCCGGGCACCATCTGACCGTTGGCCAGCACTATGGCTGGCGTGCCGTCGACACCGATCAACTGGCCCAGGTCGAATTGCTTGGCCACCGGATTCTCGCAGCTGACGGCGGGCAGTTCTTCGCGGGACTTGGCCTTGTTCATCGCTGCCTTACGGTCGCTTGAGCACCAGACACTGACCAGCCCGTTGTAACCGTGGGAGCCCACGCCCTGGCGTGGAAAGGCCACATAGCGCACCTCGACCCCCAACCGATTGAGCTCGGGCACTTCGCTGTGCAGCTTCTGGCAATAGCCGCAATCGGTGTCGGTAAAGACGGTGATATGAGTTTTCGGCGCCTTCGGCGCAAACACCACCATGTCGCTCAAGGGTACCTTGGCGATTTCCGCCGCGACGCCCTTGCTCTCGGCCAGGGTGGTCAGATCGATCGCCTTGCCGCCCTGCACCTGGTAGAGCGAACCCTGCAGGATAAACTGGCCATCCCCACTGGCGTAGAGCATACGGCCGCCCTTGAGCGAGACCTGGTAAATACCGGCCAGCGGGCTTTCGGCGATGCCTTCGATCGGCAGGTCGGGCTGCAGCGCCTGAAAGGCTTGCCGGATGGCCTGGTCGGGATCGGCGGCCAGGGCCAGGCTGCAGGCCAGGCCGAGGGTGGCGGCAGCGAACATTCGGGTCACGCGCATGGATACTCCTGTCGAGCGGCGGACGGTCTTGCTGGAAGGAGAAAGCCTATCACACTCCCCCCTGGAGTCCGACCGCTGCGGGTCGGAGAATCTCGACAGACGGACGGCCGCTTACCGCCGCGACGCAGACTCCCTGGCTCCCCCCTTTACCCACGAGGATGGTGGCGGGCGTGCAACTCCTGCAACCGGGCACGGGCCACATGGGTGTAGATCTGGGTGGTGGAGAGGTCACTGTGCCCCAGCAGCATCTGTACCACCCGCAGGTCGGCGCCGTGATTGAGCAGGTGGGTAGCGAAGGCATGGCGCAGGGTATGCGGCGACAGGCTCTTGCCGATGCCCGCCACCTGCGCCTGGTGCTTGATGCGGTACCAGAAGGTCTGGCGGGTCATCTGCTCGCCGCGCTGACTGGGAAACAGCACGATGCTGGGCTTGCCATCGAGCAGCAGTGGGCGCGCTTCGCGCAGGTACCGCTCGACCCAGGCGATCGCTTCCTCCCCCATTGGCACCAGGCGCTCCTTGCTGCCCTTGCCAAACACCCGCAATACGCCCTGACGCAGGTTGACCTGCTCCAGGGTCAAGCTGATCAGTTCGGTCACCCGCAAGCCGCACGCATAGAGCACCTCGAGCATTGCCCGATCACGCAAGCCAATAGGGTCCTGCAACTCCGGCGCCGCCAGCAGCGCCTCGACGTCGGCCTCCGACAGGGACTTGGGCAGTGGCCGGCCGAGTTGCGGCATGTCGACCTGCAGGGTCGGGTCGACCTCGATCAACTGCTCGCGCAGCAGGTAGCGGTAGAAGCCGCGCACCCCCGAAAGGAAGCGCGCAGTCGAACGCGCCACGTACGCCGCCTCCACGCGCCAGGCCAGGTGCTCGACCAAGACCTGGTGATCGACCCGCGGCAGGTCCAGGTCGCGGGCCTGCAACCAACCAAGGAAGTGCATCAGGTCGCTGCGGTAAGCCGCGCGAGTATGGGGTGACAGGCCTTTTTCCAGCCACAGGGATTCGAGGAAGGACTCGATCAGGGGATGCTCGACAACGGACATGGGAAACTCGGGCCATTCGAATCCGCGCAGTCTTTCACAGCCATGCCCGCTGGCACCAGCGCCCGGCCCTACCTATCTTTTGGACAGGTGACAGGCATCGCCGCGCCGACCATGATGCTATAAAGCCAGTATCCGCAACGGAGCCACTCCATGCCCAGCCAATCGCATTCGCGCCTCGGCCAGATCCTGGTCGACAAGGGCCTGATCACCATCGCGCACCTTGACCAGGCTATTGCCCTGCAATTGACCAGTGGCAAACGCCTGGGTGAGATCCTGCTGGAACAGGGCCTGCTGACCGAACGCCAGCTGCACAAAGCCCTGAAGAAACAGGGCTCCTTGCGCCTGACCGCCACCCTGGTCGCCGCCCTGCTCGGCCCTTTCCAGCTGGCCAGTGCCGATGTCCAGCGCCTGCCCAGCAGCCTCAGTCGCCAGGAAACACCGCGAGGCCTGCAACCGCTGAACGACCAGCAGCTGAGTGAGGTCAGCGCCCAGGGCCTGGACCAAGTCCTGCAAGGCCTGTTTCAGCCCCAGGAAGCCACCGGCGACCTCGCCACCCTCGAGCAACTGGCGCAGCTGATACTGCCTGTATTGAACCAGCTGGACGCCGAGACCTCGCTGCACGACGTGCGCTACGACACCGACAGGCTCAGCTCGCGGATCAATCCCGACGGTTCGCTCAACCTGCGCCTGCCCAGCTCCATCGGCGAGTTGCGCTTCGACAATATTCGGGTAGCGGGGGCCAGCCCCGACCAACGCTTCGGCAGCGTTAGCTTGCAGGACATCGACCTGTCCCAGGCCTCACTGAGGATCAGCCTGAGACCCTGAAATTGGCGCCACCGGCAGCGGCCATAGCCCAGCAATACGCATTCGCGCATCCAGGGCCTGATTGGCGCCCGGATTTCCGCCTACGCGGGAATGACGAGGTGAGGCCGGATGCCCTTACCCCCAGGGACAACGGTCGTCCTGTTGCCCCTGGTGTCGAAGCAGCGTGAGCGCGGTAGGTCGACCAACAAAACCACCATCAGGCTCCTGCGTCGTGTGCCCCAGCCCCAAGTACAACAGGCAACGTGCGCACCTTGGGCACCTTGGGCACCGTCATACCCGCGAAGACGGATATCCAGCATCCCGGCGCGCCGAATCAGTTCCCGGCCCGCGCATGACGGATTGGGCCAAGCGCCCTTACGGGCGCGCAGCAAAAGGTAAATCGCAGGTACAAAAAAGGCAGCCCGTAGGCTGCCTTTTGGCGCAACAAGCAGTCGATCAGGACAGCTTTTCTTTGATGCGCGCTGCACGGCCGGACAGGTCGCGCAGGTAGTACAGCTTGGCTTTGCGCACGTCGCCGCGACGCTTGACAGCCAGACTGTCAACCAGCGGGCTGTAGGTCTGGAAGGTACGCTCCACGCCGACGCCGTTGGAGATCTTGCGCACGGTGAACGCGCTGTTGACGCCACGGTTACGCTTGGCGATGACTACGCCTTCGAAGGCCTGCAGACGCTGACGGTCGCCTTCTTTCACACGCACTTGCACGATGACGGTGTCACCCGGGGCAAAGGGTGGGATTTCTTTGGTCATCTGCTCTGCTTCGAGTTGCAGAATGATTTTGTTGGTCATGCTGTGCTCCTAAGACAAACCCTCGGGCTTGCCATCGATACGTTAACTATCGTTGCGCTGGCGAATAAACTCGTCCAGCAGCGTCTGCTCTTCTCCAGAAAGCGAGCGGCTTTCCAGAAGATCAGCGCGACGTTCGTAGGTCCTTCCAAGGGACTGCTGCAAACGCCAACGCCGGATATGTGCGTGATTGCCGCTAAGCAACACGTCGGGAACGCGCTTATCCGCATACACCTCCGGACGGGTGTAGTGCGGGCAGTCGAGCAGGCCATCCGTAAAGGAGTCCTCCTCGGCCGAATCTGCATGCCCCAAGGCCCCGGGCAGCAGACGCGTCACCGCGTCGATCAGGACCATCGCCGGCAGCTCGCCACCGGACAGGACATAGTCACCAATCGACCACTCTTCATCGACATGCGCCTCAATAAAGCGCTCGTCGATGCCTTCATAACGTCCCGCGATGAGGATCAACGCTTGTCGACCCGCCAATTCGCGGACCGCCGACTGCGTCAGTCGACGGCCTTGGGGCGACAGGTAAATCACCTTCGCCCCCCCTCCGGCAGCCTGCCTGGCATCGGCCAAGGCGCTTTCCAGAGGCTGAATCTTCATCACCATCCCGGGTCCCCCACCGAAGGGGCGATCATCCACCGTGTGGTGGCGATCCTCGGTGTAGCTGCGCGGATTCCAACAAGTCAGCTGCAACAGCCCCTGTTTGACCGCACGACTGGTGATGCCGTACTCGCTGATGGCGGCAAACATCTCGGGAAACAAACTGATGACTTCCACACGCAGGCTGGCCATATCGCTCACACACCCGCCGTTAGAAATCTGCATCCCATTCGACCCGCATCTCGCCAGCCAGCAGATCGACAGCCAACACGCACTGCCCGGTATAGGGCAACAGGCGTTCGCGATCATCCAGGCTGTCGGGGCAAGGCTTGACCACCATTACATCGTTGGCGCCGGTCTCGAGCAGATGGTCGATACGCCCGAGCAATTGCCCAAGCTGGTCGATCACCTTCAATCCGAGCAACTGGTACCAGTAGTACTCGCCGTCGGTCAGATCCGGTAACAGGCTGCGCTGCACGCAGATTTCGAATCCAGCGAGAAGGCGTGCCTCTTCGCGATCATCGAGCCCCTTGAGCTTTGCCACCAGAACCTTGTTCTGCGAGCGTCCGCTGACCAGCTCAACCTGGCGAACCTCGCCGTCACGCCTGAGCGTCCAGCTACGGTAGTCCAGCAGGTTGTCAATCGGATCGGTAAAGGAAAAGACCTTCACCTCGCCGCGAACACCGTGCACCGAAACAATCTTGCCAATGACGATCAGGTCATCGGCGGGAGCGGGCGTCGCGTTCATGGCGCTTAGGCTGCTGCCTTGGCGGCATCCTTGAGCAGCTGAGCAACACGCTCAGACGGCTGTGCACCCTGGCCGAGCCAGTAGGTAGCACGCTCTTGATCAACGGACAGACGGATCTCGCCACCGGCGGCAACCGGGTTGAAGAAACCAATACGCTCAACGAAACGACCGTCGCGCGCATTGCGGCTGTCGGTCACGGTGAGGTGGTAAAACGGGCGCTTCTTGGAGCCGCCACGGGCAAGACGGATGGTTACCATGTGAACATCGTTCCTGTAGTCGGTGCTGCAAAACTGATATGCATGCATAGGGCACTAGGCCCGAAAGGCCGCATATTCTAAGGATTATCGGTTTTTTTGCCAAGCCTTTTTCGGAAAAAGCGAAATAAAGCAGGCTGAAGCGGCTGCAAGCCCCGAGCGATAAGCTTCACGCTTAACGCCCCGGGCCTGAGCTTGTGGCTTGTGGCTTGTGGCTTGTGGCTTGTGGCTTGTGGCTTGTGGCTTACTTGGGCATCCCCGGCATTCCGCCGCCTCCGCCACCCAGCAGACCACCCATCCCCCCCATGCCGCGCATCATCTTGGCCATGCCGCCTTTGGCGGTGAATTTCTTCATCATCTTCTGCATCTGCTTGTGCTGCTTGATCAGCCGCCCGATGTCCTGCACCTGGGTGCCGGACCCCATGGCGATACGGCGCTTGCGCGAGCCGCTGATGATCTCCGGGTCACGTCGCTCCGCCGGAGTCATGGAGTTGATGATCGATTCCATCTGCTTGAACTGCTTCTCGGCGACGCCCTGGGCGCTGCCCATCTGCCCCAGATTCATGCCTCCGATGTTCGGCAACTTGTCCATCAGACCGCCCAAGCCGCCCATGTTTTTCATTTGTTGCAACTGGTCGCGGAAATCTTCGAGATCGAAACCCTTGCCCTTCTTCAGCTTCTTGGTGAGCTTCTCGGCCTTTTCCCGATCCATGCTCTGTTCGGCCTGCTCGATCAGGCTGAGTACGTCACCCATGCCGAGGATGCGCGAGGCAATGCGGTCCGGGTGGAAAGGGTCGAGGGCGTCACTTTTCTCGCCCATGCCGAGGAACTTGATCGGCTTGCCCGTAATGGCACGCACCGACAGGGCCGCACCGCCTCGGGCATCGCCGTCGACCTTGGTGAGGATGACCCCGGTCAGCGGCAAGGCATCGCCAAAGGCCTTGGCCGTGTTGGCCGCATCCTGGCCGGTCATGGCATCGACCACGAACAGGGTTTCGACCGGTTTGATGGCCGCGTGCACGGCCTGGATCTCGGCCATCATCTCGGCATCGATGGCCAACCGGCCGGCGGTGTCGACGATCACCACATCGATAAATTTCAGCTTGGCTTCGCGAATCGCCGCCTCGGCGATGGCCACCGGCTTCTGGCTGATGTCCGACGGGAAGAAGGTCACGCCGACTTCCGCCGCCAGGGTTTCCAGCTGCTTGATCGCCGCCGGGCGGTAGACGTCGGCCGACACCAGCATCACGGTCTTTTTCTTGCGCTCCTTGAGAAAGCGCGCCAGCTTGCCGGCCGTGGTGGTCTTGCCCGCCCCTTGCAACCCCGCCATCAGCACCACCGCCGGCGGCGTGGTCGCCAGGTTAAGGTCCTCGTTGGCGGCGCCCATCAGCGCTTCGAGCTCGGCCTGCACAATCTTCACGAAGGCCTGGCCCGGCGTCAGGCTGCGCGACACCTCGGTGCCCACCGCGCGATCCTTGACCTTGGCCACAAAGTCCTTGACCACTGGCAAGGCGACGTCGGCCTCGAGCAGGGCCATGCGCACCTCGCGCAAGGTGTCCTTGATATTGTCCTCGGTCAGCTTGGCCTTGCCGGTGACATGGCGCAGGGTCTGGGAGAGACGGTCGGTTAGGTTTTCGAACATGACGTTCCTTTACAGGCTCTAGATGAACCGAGGTTGAGCTGGCAGGTCATCGATTATAACCAAGACTCCACCGGGCCGACACCGGTGCCGGCCTTTCGTGAGACACAGGTTGTATGCCACACTCGCGACCTTTCGGGCTCGCCTAACAAGGACTTATGCACCCTCTGCTGCCCAGCCTCGTTGCCGCCGGCCTCTACGCCGGCGCCACCGCCTACCAGGGCTTGCGCCTGGCCCGCCGGGAAATTCCGCGCAAGGGCCTGCTGGCGCTACTGGTGGCGATCGCACTGTTTTTCCATGGCGCCAGTCTGTTTTTGCAACTGCACGCCGTCGCCGGCCTGGCCCTGGACTTCTTCAACGCGGCCAGCCTGATCGCCTATTCGGCCATCCTGCTGACGCTGTTGGCCTGCGCGCGCATCCCGGTGGAGAATTTGCTGCTGCTGTTTCTGCCCCTGGGCTGCATCACGGTGCTGTTCGCACAGTTCCTGCCGTCCGGCACGGTGCAGCCGATCGACGAGGAGCCCGGCATCCTGGCGCATATCCTGCTGTCGATTCTGGCCTACGGCATGCTCACCATCGCCGTGTTCCAGTCCCTGCTGCTGCTGCTGCAGGACCATCAACTGAAAAACAAACACCCGTCCGGGCTGATCAAGAACTTTCCGCCCCTGCAAACCATGGAAAGCCTGCTGTTCGGTTTCCTCTGGGCAGGCTGGGCGCTGCTGTCCGCCTCGCTGATCTCCGGCTGGCTGTTCTTCGAGGACCTGTTCGCCCAGCACCTGGTGCACAAAACCCTGCTGGCTTGCCTGGCCTGGGTGGTCTTCGCCGTGCTGCTGTGGGGCCGCCACCAGCTGGGCTGGCGTGGGCACAAAGCGATCCGCTGGACCCTGGCAGGCTTCTGCCTGCTGATGCTGGCGTATTTCGGCAGTAAGCTGGTCCGCGAATTCATCCTGCATATTTAGGCACCTTCTAGGCACCCCCGTGGACATTGCGCACCCTGGTTTTCTGATCGGCCTGCTGGTTTTCCTGATCCTCTGCTCGGCGTTTTTCTCCAGCTCGGAAACCAGCATCCTCAGCCTCAACCGCTACCGATTGCGGCGCCTGGCCAAGGAAGGACACCGCGGCGCCAGACGGATCAGCGCCCTGCTGGTTCGCCCGAACCGCTTGCTCGGCGCCATCCTGATCGGCAACAACTTCGTCAATATCCTCGCCTCGTCGATCGCCACGGTGCTGGCCCTGCAATTCTGGGACGAGGCCGGCATCGCCATTACCATCGCCACCCTGGGCCTGACGCTGATGGTGCTGATCTTCGGCGAGATCACCCCGAAGACCTTCGCAGCCCTGCGGCCCGAGCTGGTGGCCTACCCCTTCAGTTTCCCGCTGATCCTGCTGCTCAAACTCCTTCACCCATTGGTGCTGGTGCTCGGCGGAATCAGCAACGGCCTGCTTCGACTGCTGGGCGTTGACCCGACCCGTCCGAGCAACGACGGCCTGACCACCGAGGAGCTGCGCAACGTGGTGCGCGAGTCCGCTGACGACCTGCCGCAGAATCGCCAGAACATGCTGCTGAGCATCCTCGACCTGGAAAATGTCACGGTCAACGACATCATGATCCCGCGCAACGAGGTCACCGGCATCGACCTCGACGACAGCCTGGAAGACATCACCACGCAATTGCGCACCACGGGCCACACGCGCCTGCCGGTCTTTCGCAACGACATCAACCAGATCGAGGGCGTAGTGCATATGCGCCAGATCGCCCGCCTGCTGACCCATAACCAGTTGACCAAGGAAGCCCTGGCCGAGGCTTACCACGAACCCTATTTCGTCCCGGAAAGCACGCCGCTGTCGACCCAGCTGATCAACTTCCAGAAACAGAAACGTCGCATCGGCATCGTCGTCGATGAATACGGCGACGTACTGGGCATAGTTACCCTGGAAGATATTCTCGAAGAAATTGTCGGCGACTTCAGCAACCAAGATCTGCTGCGCAGTCCGGATATTCATCCCCAGGCGGACGGCACCCAAGTTATCGACGGCGCCGCCTATATCCGCGAGATCAATAAGGCGCTTGGCTGGCACCTGCCCTGCGACGGCCCCAAGACTCTCAACGGCCTGGTCACCGAAGCCCTGGAAAGCATTCCCGACAGCGCGGTGTGCCTGAAGATCGGCCCTTACCGCCTGGAAATCCTGCAGTCGATGGATAACCGGGTGAAAAGCGTTCGGGTCTGGCAGGCCGGCGTTATGCCCCGACCGCCGACGCCCTAAGCTTAGTCACCAGGCCTTCGGCCCAGACGCGGTAGCCAAGGGCCGACGGGTGATAGCCGTCCAGCGCCAGGTAAGCGGGTGAAAACTCCAGATCCACGGTGCAACGCGCCAAGTTCAGGCGGGCCGCCAACTGCCCCAGATGCCTATTCAGTAATCTGGCCCGCGCGCCCAGCAAATGCCGCAGCAGCCAGGGCAGCGCACTGAAGTGCTGCAAGGGCGGCACCGCGGTAAAGGCCACTTGCGCACCCTGGGCGCCCAAAGCCTGGGCCATCTCACCCAGCGCCCGCTCCCATGCCAAAGGCGCGGTGAGCCGGGTGCTGTCATTGACGCCGAACACCAGCACCGCCAGGTCCGCCGGCTCGGCCAGCGCCGAGGGCAGCAGGCGCTGCCGCGCCTGGTCAACCGTGATGCCGTTTTCCCCACAGATACGCCAGCATACCGGGCGGGCCAACGCGCGGGACAAGGCCACGGCCAACTGGCCCGGCAAGGCCTGCTCCAGCGTCGCCACGCCAACCCCGACCACGGTCGACTCGCCCACCAGCAGCAGCCGCAGGGGCGTGCCGGCGCAGTGCGCACCCGCCACCCCCCTGGTCGGCCCGCTGGCGGGAGGCAAGCGCAGGGCGGTGCGCCGCGTATGCACGGCCAGGGGCACCAGCAGCGGCAACAAGGGCAGCGCCATGCCCCACCAGGCCAGGCTGCGCCAACGGCTCACAGCTCGACCTGAACCGCCTGGGCCGCACGGATCGCCTTGGCACGGGCCGCCTGCACCGAGGCATCCCGCGCCAGAGCCACACCCATGCGCCGCTGACCCTCGACCTCGGGCTTGCCGAACAGGCGCAAGGCGGTGTCCGGCTCGGCCAGTGCCTCGCCCAGGCCGGCGAAACTGACCTGGCGCGACTGGCCCGTCACCAGGATCACCGCCGAGGCCGCCGGACCCAGCTGACGAATCCGCGGAATGGGCAGGCCCAGGATCGCCCGTGCATGCAGGGCGAACTCCGACAGGTCCTGGGAAATCAGCGTGACCAGGCCGGTATCATGGGGCCGTGGCGACACCTCGCAAAACCACACCTGGTCACCCTTGACGAACAGCTCCACCCCGAACAGGCCGCGCCCACCCAGCGACCCGGTTACCGCCAGCGCGATCCGCTCGGCCTCGGCACGCGCCAGCGGGCTCATCACCTGGGGCTGCCAGGACTCCTGGTAGTCGCCCCTGACCTGGCGGTGCCCGACCGGCTCGCAGAAGGTCGTGCCGCCGGCGTGACGCACGGTCAACAAAGCGATCTCGTAATCGAAATCGATAAACCCCTCGACTATCACGCGGCCCTTGCCCGCCCGCCCACCCGCCTGGGCATAGTCCCAGGCGGCCTGCAGGTCGTCCGGCCCCTTGAGCAGCGACTGACCCTTGCCGGAAGAGCTCATGATGGGCTTGATCAGACAGGGATACCCCAGGGCCTGCACCGCATCCTGGCATTGTTCGAGCGAGTCGGCGAAACGGTAGGGCGACGTCGGCAGCCCCAGTTCCTCGGCGGCCAGGCGACGAATACCCTCGCGGTTCATGGTCAACTGGGCGGCGCGCGCGCTGGGGATAACGGTAAAGCCCTCGGCCTCCAGTTCGGCCAGGGTCGCGGTGGCGATGGCCTCGATCTCCGGCACGATGTAATGGGGGTTTTCCAGTTCGATTACGGCGCGCAGGGCGGCGCCGTCGAGCATGTCCAATACATGGCTGCGGTGCGCCACCTGCATGGCCGGGGCATTGGCGTAGCGATCGACCGCGATCACCTCGACGCCCAGGCGCTGCAGCTCGATCACCACTTCCTTGCCCAGCTCGCCCGAGCCACAGAGCAATACACGGGTCGCACTGGGCGACAACGGGGTTCCGATACGGGGCATCCGATGGTTTCCTTTAAACAGAGAGGTACGGGTAACACTCAGGCCGGGCGGCCATCGGGCTCGCGCAACCACTGGCCGCTGGCGCTGACGCGCTCGACGCAGCGGGCCAGGACCGCACGGCGCTCGGCATTGTCCATCCGCCCCCAGCGGCTGATTTCGTCGATGGAGCGCTGGCAGCCGATGCACAGGTCAGCGTCGTCCAGGGCGCAGATCTGCACACAGGGCGAGGCCAGCGGGCGTTCGTCGGTCATTCCTCGGCGACCAGGTCGCGGGCATAACGCTGGGCGTTGTGCACATAGTGCGCGGCACCGGCCTCGAGCATTTTTTTCTGCTGCTCGCTGAGCTCGCGCACCACCTTGCCCGGCGAACCCATCACCAGGCTGCCATCGGGAATGTCCTTGCCCTCGGCAATCAAGGCATTGGCGCCGATGATGCAATACTTGCCGATGCGCGCGCCGTTAAGCACAACCGCATTGATGCCGATCAGGCTGTAGTCGCCCACCGTGCAACCGTGGAGCATGGCGTTATGGCCCACTGTCACGCCCTTGCCCAGGGTCAAGGGAAAGCCCATGTCGGTGTGCATCACGCTGCCGTCCTGGACGTTGCTGTTCTCGCCGATCAGGATCAATTCGTTATCGCCACGCAGCACCGCGTTGAACCAGACGCTGGCCCCCGCCTCCAGTTTGACCTTGCCCACCAGCGTGGCGCTCGGCGCGATCCAACTGCTGGGATCGGCCTCTACTCGGGCGGCGCCCAGTCGGTAATTCATGCTCGCGTCCTCATGGGTCAACTCAAGGCGATAAAGTGGTCGGGAGGCTGTTGCAGGTCGATCCCGGTGTCATACAGCAGGTTGACCAACTCAACCACCATGATCGCCGTCAACCCCCAGATGCTGTACTCGCCGTAGCGGTAACTGGGCACATACCAGCTGCGCCCCAGGTAATCGATGCGGTGGGTAGTCTGGCGTGGATCGTCGCAGAAAAACGCCAAGGGCACCGTGAAGACCGCGGCGATTTCGCCGTCATTGGCCTTGTACTCCACATAGTCCGGTACCAGGCCCACATAGGGCGTGACCTGGATGCCATGCCGCGAAACCAGGGGGCTCAGTGGCCCTATCACTTCCACCAGCCCCGGCGGCAAGCCGATCTCCTCCTGGGCCTCTCGCAAGGCGGTAAAAATCAGATCTGGGTCTTCCGGATCACGTCGCCCGCCGGGAAAGGCCACCTCGCCGCCATGGGTCGACAACCCACTGGCACGCAACGTCAGCACCAGTTCAGGTTCGTCGCTACGGGTGATGGGCACCAGTACCGCCGCTTCGGGGAAACGGCGGTCGGTCTGCAGAAGACGCGGCGTGTGGCTGCGCACACGCTGCAGGAGCTCGTCCAGCATCGGCACTCTCGGCGTTTTTATTGTCCGAGGCATCATGGCATGAAAGAACCAGCCCGCCCAAGCCCTGCACCGCTGGCATGCAGCATTAGTTTGCCGTCCACGCCGGCGCGCGCCAAGATGACGCCTCAGCCGGAGACTTCACCATGAAATTCTGCAGCCAATGCGGTCACGCGGTCACCCTACGCATCCCCGAAGGCGATAACCGCCTGCGCCATGTCTGCGGCCAATGCCAGGTCGTCCATTACCAGAATCCACGCATCGTCGCCGGCTGCCTGCCGATCTGGGGCGAGCAGGTACTGCTGTGTCGGCGCGCCATCGAACCGCGCCGTGGCTATTGGACGCTGCCGGCCGGGTTTATGGAAAACGGCGAAACCCTGGAGCAGGCCGCGGCCCGCGAAACCCTCGAGGAAGCCTGTGCACGGGTACGCAACCTCAGCCTCTACACCCTGTTCGACCTGCCGCACATCAACCAGGTGTACATGCTGTTTCGCGCCGAGCTGGTGGACCTGAATTTCGCCGCGGGCGAGGAGAGCCTGGAGGTGCAGTTATTCGATGAACGCGACATTCCCTGGTCAGAGCTGGCTTTCCCGACCATCGGCCGTACCTTAGAATGCTATTTCTCCGACCGCCTGGAGCGCACTTACCCACTGCGCAACGAGGCGATAACGGCGTTACGCACCTGACCGCCACGGCGGCTTTATACACACCTGGGATATTGCTCCGATGCGTTGGTTGTTTGCTGTTCTCTGTTGGTCGTTTATCAGCCTGTCCCATGCCACTGCCACCCCCTCGCTGGAAGGCACCACCATCCACAAAGTGCTGGTGGTCAAATCCGAGCGCAAGCTGTACCTGATCAGCTACGGCAAGCCGCTGAAGTCCTACCGTATCTCCCTGGGTAAAAAGCCCGAGGGAGCGAAGAGGCTCGAGGGCGACAAACGCACCCCGGAAGGCATCTATTGGCTGGACTGGCGCAAGAACAGCGACAAATACAACCTGGCCATGCACATTTCCTATCCCAACGCCCGAGACGTGGCGCGA
The DNA here is from genome assembly GCF_040514055.1 of Pseudomonas sp. GTDB lineage: Bacteria > Pseudomonadota > Gammaproteobacteria > Pseudomonadales > Pseudomonadaceae > Aquipseudomonas. The sequence continues at coordinate 46,419 of NZ_JBEVDL010000068.1, read as the reverse complement.
GCGAAAAGAGAAGGCGTGCGTCCCGGCAGCATGATCATGCTGCACGGCACCCCACTGAACGACGAGTATCCGGAATGGTTCTTCCATACCCTGGACTGGACCGAGGGCTGCATCGCCCTGAAAAACGCCGACATGCGCGAAGTCTGGAGCCTGGTCAAGGATGGCACGCTGATCGAAATCCGTCCCTGAGGGCAAAGCGAGCCGCTTGAAAACCCGCCACTCAGTCGAGCCGCAGGTCGGCTCGACAGCTCTCTAGAGCAGCAGATCGGACAAGCGCCAGACATCGAACGCCGGCGTCTGATAAGGGTGGCTGGCACGCAACGCCTTGACCACGTCATGGATCAATTCGTCGGCCACCACCAGTTCAACCTTCCACTCGGCGACTTCCTCCAGCCGTCCCACCTGCCCGAGAAAGGCCTGACTGCCTTCCAGCGGCCGGAACTGCCCTCGCCCCAGGCTTTGCCAGCAACAGTGATCGTAAGTGCCCACTCGCCCGGCGCCAGCGCCGAACACCGCGCCTTTGACGGATTCCAGGTGGGTATCGGGGACATAAAAACACAACTTGTACATCAACGGCCTCCAGCAAGCCAAAGCGCAGCGAAAGGAACAGGGGTTATGATGCCACAGCGTAATGGCGTTATGCCTTTAAGCAATGCGACCCCGATCACCTGCCCACCATTGGACTGGGCACGCGGTGAACTGTTCGCCCTCCCCGGCAGTTAGGGCCTGTTGGCCATTGCCATCACGGTAGGGCGACCTAGGCGCGCCGTCCAGCGACAACCCGCGGCGTTTGGCCGCGGCATGCACCATCCATTGGATGCGCGTGGGCGCCCTCAGCCGCCAGTAGCTCCATGGGCACACGCCGTCTGCCGCCCTCTCTGTAGATGGCCGTGGGGCCGCCCAATACCCATCCCGCACAGTGCCGATCAGACACCGCCTCGGTTATGCTGGCAGACCACCTGTCGCGATGCCGCCATGACCGAACCTGACAGCTCCCCCCTGACTGCCCTCGCCCCGCCCCGTGCCACGGCGCAGTTTGTCAGTGGCTCACCGCTACGCCATGTGGCCGTGATGTCCGGTACCGGCGCTATCGGCTTGATCGCGGTATTTTTGGTCGACCTGATCAACCTGTTCTATATCTCGCGCCTGGGCGAGGAATCGGTGGCCGCGGCAGTCGGTTTCGCCGGGGTGGTGGGATTTTTTCAACTATCGGTCTGCATCGGCCTGATGATCGGCATCGCCGCGCAAGTCTCACGGAGCATAGGGGCCGGCCAGGCCGAGCAGGCCAGACACATCGCCAGCAGCAGCCTGGTGTTGATGGGCCTGACCTGCGCGCTGGTCGCACTGGCCACCTACCTGGCGCTGGATCCCCTGCTCAATGTACTGGGCGCCGAGGGCGAAACACGGGCACAGGCCGCGCTCTATTTACGCATTACCCTGCTATCGGTCCCCGCCCTGGGCGTCGCCATGGGCTGCTCATCGCTGCTGCGCGCGGTGGGCGACGCCAAACGGGCCATGAATGTGACGCTGATCGGCGCGCTGGTCACCGCACTGCTCGATCCACTGCTGATCTTCGGGCTGCACCTGAGCCTGGAAGGCGCCGCCATCGCCGCGGTGATTGCCCGCCTCAGCATGCTCGCCATGGGCCTTTGGGGAGTCCTGCACGCCCACCAGCTGCTGGGACGGTTCCAGCCAGCGCGCTGGTTCCCGGACAGCCTGCACGTGGGGCGCGTCGCTGGACCGGCCATCCTGGCCAATCTGGCGACGCCCTTCGGCGCCGCTTTCGTGACCCACTTTATGGCCCAGTTCGGCCCGGCCGCCATCGCCGGCCAGGCCACCATCGATCGCTTGACCCCAGTTGCCTTTGGCCTGGTGTATGCGTTGAGCGGTGCGGTCGGCCCCATTTTCGGTCAGAACCTCGGTGCCGGCCGTTTCGATCGGGTGCACGCGACGCTGCGCGGCAGCCTGCTGTTTATGGGCATGGTGGTCGGCGCGGCATGGATCCTGCTGGCGCTGGGACAGTCGTTGATCATTCGCGCATTCTCGGCACAAGGACCAGCCGCCGAGCTGATCGCGTTGTTCTGCAGCGGCCTGGCGGCCAGTTTCTTCTTTATCGGCGCTCTGTTCGTGGCCAATACCGCCTTCAACAACCTCGGCCGGCCGCTGTATTCGATGGGTTTCAACTGGGCCCGCGCCACACTGGGCACCATTCCTTTCGCCTATTTCGGAGCGCAGTACGGACCCGCCGGCGTACTGATAGGCCCGGCCATCGGGTCGGTCATTTTCGGCTCGCTGGCGCTCTGGGTCGCCTTTCGCCTGACCGCGCAGCTGGGCGCGGGCGCTAGGTGACAGGCAAACCTACCCGAAGGACCCGCTGCTTAGAATAAAACGCAACTAATAATCCGTGTGCGAAAACTAATTAAGCTGCTTCCAAGCCGAGCAAAGCTGACGCACTTATCAGGAACCCAGATGCAAACAGCCCGTCAACTATTCGACACCAAAATCCACCATTTTAATTCATTGAAAGCATCACTCGGATTTGCCTGATAATAACTTCCCAGAAGAATCACAGGCCTCGTGTGATATTCAACCAATATCACCTAAAGGAGATCGGCATCGACAACTAAACAGCACCATCGCCAGCACTCAATATGTTTATCAATGGATCTGGAAGACGGTAAATTCCAGCCCGCTCGCGGATTGACCAACCCACTTGCCAAGGTTATACATGCGGCTCCCAAGGGTTGATCCGATCTCTCCGCCGTAGCCCGAAAAGGACAAATCATGAAACGTTATGCAGTTGCTTTTCTACTATTTTTTTCCTGCGGCGCCTTTGCCGCCGATATAAAAACCTACTTCAACCACCCGTCCAATACGCCAGCGATCAGCGCCGATTTACAGAGCGTTATTATCGACTATATCAACACCGCGACGACCACAGTGGACGTCGCCGTGTATGACCTCGATATCGACGCCATCGCCAATGCCTTGGTCGCGGCCAAGCTGCGCGGAGTCACCGTCAGGCTGGTTACCGACAATGAAAATACCGGTGCCGACAACCAGTCGGCGCTCGGCATCCTCACCGCCAATGCTGTGCCCTGGATCGATGACCGGGAAGATGGCAGCGCCGGCAGTGGCCTGCAGCATAACAAGTTCATCGTGGTCGATGGCCTCAAGGTCCTCACCGGATCGGCCAACTTCACCCACAGCGACTTGCATGGCGACCCGGATGGCCAGGGCGGCTACCTGGGTTTGGGCAATGCCAATAACGTCGTCACCATACAGTCCGGCAGCCTCGCCAGCGTGTATACCAGCCAGTTCAATCAAATGTGGGGCGACGGCCCGGGCGGCTTGCAAAACTCGAAATTCGGCCTGAGCAAAATCGACCACTCGGTACAGACCGTCTATACCGACAACGATGCCACGCGTATCGATGTGCAGTTTGCCCCACAATCCTCGTCGGCATTCAATGGCTCAGCACTGGACACCCTGAACAACACCTTGGCCAGCGCTCAATCGCGCATCCATACCGCCCAGTTCGTTTTCAGCGCACAAGTACTGGCCGATACCCTGCAGGGCCGACATGCGCTCGGCGTGAATGTCCAGGGTGTTGGCGATCGACTGTTCTTCAACCGCTACTACAGTGAGTTTCTGGACATGATCGGCACGCAAGTCGCCGACCCCAACGGCAACTACGAAGTCGACGGCAGCACCGGCGCCGCCAACTACCCTTGGGCCCTGCCGGCCGAGGCCTATGTCGCGGAAACCAGCAGCCACGACAAGTTTCACCATAAATACTGGATTGTCGATAACAACGTGGTGACTGGCTCGTTCAACGCGTCCAGCTCGGCAGCGTTCGACAACGACGAAAACCTGGTCGTCATTTATGACCAAGCCACCGCCGAGCAATTCGAGGGCGAGTTCAGCCGGCGCTTCTGCGAGGGCAAGGGCGCGCTCAATTGCGACGGCGCGCTGACCCACGCCAGCAGCATTGTCGAAACTGTCGGTTTCACTGCTCAGGAAGCGACCGCGGTCATGGCCTTCGTCGCCACGGCCAGCCTGGCCCAGCTCGATGACGATGTCGCCCTGGATTCGCGCGCGGCGCTGGCCATTTACACCGATCGCCCCACCACCATGGCGGCTCTGGGCGCTGCGGCCTACGTGGGTCCTTCGGCATTGGCCAAACTGCGTAACTACATGCTGCTGCCGGCTACACCGGCCCAGTACGAAGTACGCTTCGACCTCGGCACCACGGCCAACCTCACCGCCCTGTACAGTTACCCCAACTCGAGCAACGGCATGTCGCTCAAGGAAACCCTGGAGCACTACCTCAACCAGAACCTGCAACGCGACCAGATCGCCAAAGGCAGCGCCGTGGTAGCCATCCGTACCGGCAACACCTACGAGGTGGTGCTGCGCGGCGACTCCAGCCTGGTCAGCAGCTACCAGACCGCCCTGACGGCGTTCTATAACAGTGGCACGCTGGCGGTCAGCGCCGAACAGGCCCTGCGCAGCGCCAACGCCTGGGACGTTGACGAGTGGCGTTTGTTCCTACCCCATGGCCTGGCGCTGAAGAACCAGCGCAGCCTGCAACTGCTGCACTTTCCGCCCGACTACTCGCTGACCGAACAGGACTACCTGAACTCCAGCACCAGCAAACGCTGGGAGGAGCTGCTCAAGCTCAACGCGGTGCCGGAGGAACAACTGAGCCTGCACGAAACCATTCTTGATATCGCACCGATCGCCGCACCCGCCAGCGCCGGTAGCACCCTGGATGCGACCTACAGCTATTTCGAACCCTATGTACTGAGCATGCTGAAGGTGCTGACCAAAGCCAACCAGGGGGGCGCCAACGCGATTCCCATCGTCGCCTACGGTGGTCCGGTGCGCACCTGGCTGGCCGGCCATTACAACCTGCAGGGCTTTGGGGTCAACAGCGTGGCGCAGATCGAGATCAGCCCGGGCGTGACCTCGGCGGTCATCGGCGCCAACCACCCCAGCTACATCTGGTACGCCACCCAGACCAGCCGCGCCCATACCTTCGATGTCATGGAGCAGGACCTGATCTCGGCGTGCTGGCAGCAGAGCATGGGCAATGCCCCGCAACAGAACCCCAACAGCGTGATGAGCAGCTGCACCAGCGACTGGAGCAACCAGCCCCAGGCGGTCTGCATCGCCATGGAAGTGCAGGCCTATTCGCGCAGCGACGCCGATGCGACCTTGATCTGCGAGGCCGAATACCCTTGAAATGACCTGAGCGCCCAATAAATAGCCCGGCAGCTTTCGCTGCCGGGCTTTTTTGTGCGACTCGGTGCCCACGTCGGGTGGGTTAGGCGGATCGCGGCGGCTGGCGCTCGAGCGGCGTGGCCGCGACGCCGTAACCCACGCGGCGGTGCCGAAGGGGCGGGATGACCGGCATGGGTCTCGCTGCATGGATATCGCTGCGCAGCATGGGTATCGCTGCTCAGCATGGGTATCGCTGCGCTCAACCCATCCTACGTGCGTATCCTACAAAATGCGGGTCCCACGTCGGGTGGGTTAGGCGGGTCGCGGGTCTGGCGCTCGAGCGGCGTGGCCGCGACGCCGTAACCCACGCGGCGGAGGCGAAGGGGCTGGATGACCGGCATGGGTCTCGCTGTATGGGTATCGCTGTGCAGCATGGGTATCGCTGCGCTCAACCCATCCTACGTGCGTATCCTACAAACCGCGGTGCCCACGTAGGGTGGGTTAGGCGGATCGCAGGGGTGACGTTCGAGCGGCGTGGTGGCGGCGCCGTAACCCACGCGGCGGAGGCGAAGGAGCGGCAGGGCGCTATGGGTGACGCGGGGCAGCACGGGGATCGCTGTGCAGCATGGGTATCGCTACGCTCAACCCATCCTACATATCCAACGTATCGGCGTGGGAACGATCTAAGGCAGGCGGGACATGCCCATAAAAAAGCCCGACAGCTTTCGCTGCCGGGCCTTTTTTATTGTGGAGTCAGGTCCAGCGGGTCAGTCGACCCAGACCCGCGCATTGCGGAACATCCGCAGCCAGCCGGCATCTTCCTGCCAGTCGTCCGGCTTCCAGGAGTTCTGCACCGCGCGGAACACCCGCTCCGGGTGCGGCATCATGATGGTCACACGGCCATCCCGGCTGGTCAGGCCGGTGATCCCACGCGGCGAGCCGTTGGGGTTGGCCGGGTAGGTTTCGGTGACCTTGCCGTGGTTGTCGACGAAGCGCATCGCGACGCAACCGGACAGGTCTGCCTCGAGCAGGGCCTCTTCGCTTTCGAACTCGGCGTGTCCTTCACCGTGGGCGATGGCGATCGGCATCCGCGAGCCGGCCATGCCACGCAGGAAGATCGAGGCCGATTCCTGGATCTGGACCATGGCCACCCGGGCCTCGAACTGCTCCGAGCGGTTACGCACGAAGTGCGGCCAGAACTCGCTGCCCGGGATCAACTCGTGCAGGTTGGAGAGCATCTGGCAGCCATTGCACACGCCCAGGGTGAAACTGTCCTTGCGCTCGAAGAAGGCGCTGAAGGCATCCCGCGCACGGTCATTGAACAGCACCGACTTGGCCCAGCCTTCCCCGGCGCCCAACACGTCGCCGTAGGAGAAACCGCCACAGGCGACCAGCCCCTTGAAGTCGTTCAGGTCGACGCGACCGGCGAGGATATCGCTCATATGCACGTCCAGCGCGGCAAAACCGGCGCGGTCGAAGGCCGCCGCCATTTCCACCTGACCGTTGACGCCCTGCTCGCGCAGGACCGCGATCCGCGGGCGCACGCCCGACTTGATATAAGGCGCGGCGATATCCTGACTCGGCTCGTACCCCAGCTTGACCGACAGACCAGGGTTGTCCTCTTCCAGCAGGCCGTCGTACTCCTGCTCGGCGCACGTCTGGTTGTCGCGCAAACGCTGGATCCGGTAGCTGGTCTCGGCCCACTGGCGCTGCAACAGACGCCGCTCGCCACTGAACACCGTGGCGCCATTGAAGCCGATCAACACCTCGCCGTTGTTCACCGGACGGCCGATCACCGCGACGCAGTCGCCTAGCCCGGCGGCGCTGAACTGCGCCAGCACCTCGGCGGTGAGGTCGCGCTGGACCTGGATCAGGGCGCCCAGTTCTTCGTTGAACAGCACCGCCGCCAACTCGCTGGAGGTGTCCGCCAGGGCATCGAGCTGCAGGCTCAAACCGCAGTGACCGGCAAAGGCCATTTCCAGGGCAGTCACCAGCAGGCCACCGTCGGAACGGTCGTGGTAGGCCAGCAGGCGGCCGTCGGCGTTAAGCCCCTGGATCACCGCGAAAAAGGCCTTGAGGTCTTCGGCGTCGTCCAGGTCCGGCGCCTGGCGGCCCAGTTGGGCATGCACCTGGGCGAGGATCGAGGCGCCCATGCGGTTCTGCCCGCGCCCCAGGTCGATCAGGATCAGGTCGGTCTCGCCCTTGTCCAGGCGCAGTTGCGGCGTCAGGGTCTGGCGAATGTCCAGCACCGGCGCGAAGCCGGAGACGATCAGCGACAGCGGCGAGGTCACGCTCTTGTCGACGCCGTCTTCCCGCCAACCGGTCTTCATGGACATCGAGTCCTTGCCCACCGGCACGGTGATGCCCAGCTCCGGACACAGCTGCATGCCCACGGCCTTGACCGTGTCGTACAGGCGGGCATCCTCGCCCGGGTGCCCGGCGGCGGCCATCCAGTTGGCCGAGAGTTTGATATCCGAGAGTTTGCTGATGCGCGCCGCGGCGATATTGGTCAGCGTCTCGCCGATCGCCATGCGCCCCGATGCCGGCGCATCGAGCAGGGCCAGCGGCGTGCGCTCGCCCATGGCCATGGCTTCGCCGTAATACACGTCGAAGCTGCTGGCGGTCACCGCGCAGTCCGCCACAGGCACCTGCCAGGGGCCGACCATCTGGTCGCGGGCCACCAGCCCGGTGATGCTGCGGTCACCGATGGTGATCAGAAAGCTCTTGCTGGCCACCGCCGGATGACGCAGCACCCGGGTCACGGCGTCCTGCAGGTCGAGGGTAGCCGGATCGAAGTCGTCGCCCAGCTCCGCTTCGCGGGTCGCCGAGCGGTGCATGCGCGGCGCCTTGCCGAGCAATACTTCCAGTGGCATGTCCACCGCGTTGTTACCGAAATGACTGTCGGTCACGGTCAGCTGCGGCTCGGCCGTGGCCTCGCCGACCACCGCGAACGGGCAACGCTCGCGCTCGCAGATGGCCTGGAACCGCTCGAAGTCGGCCGCGTCCACCGCCAGTACGTAGCGCTCCTGGGACTCGTTGCTCCAGATCTCGTGAGGGGCCATGCCCGGCTCGTCGTTGGGCACCGCGCGCAGTTCGAAACGGCCACCGCGGCCACCGTCATTGACCAGCTCGGGGAAAGCGTTGGACAGGCCACCGGCGCCCACATCATGGATAAAGCTGATGGGGTTGTGCGCACCCAGCTGCCAGCAGCGGTCGATCACTTCCTGGCAGCGGCGCTCCATTTCCGGGTTCTCGCGCTGCACCGAGGCAAAGTCGAGGTCCGCCGAGCTGCTGCCGGTCGCCATCGAGGAGGCGGCGCCGCCGCCCAGGCCGATCAGCATGGCGGGGCCGCCCAGCACGATCAGCTTGGAGCCGACGGTGATTTCGGCCTTCTGCACGTGCTCGGCGCGGATATTGCCCATGCCGCCGGCCAACATGATCGGCTTGTGATAACCGCGCACTTCCTCGCCACGGGGCGTCTGGATGGCTTGTTCGAAGGTGCGGAAATAACCGGTCAGGGCCGGGCGGCCGAATTCGTTGTTGAAGGCCGCGCCACCCAGCGGGCCTTCGAGCATGATATCCAGCGCGGTGACGATGCGCTCGGGTTTGCCGTAGGGCTGTTCCCAGGGTTGTTCGAAGCCCGGGATGCGCAGGTTCGACACGCTGAAACCGGTCAGGCCCGCCTTGGGCTTGGCCCCGCGGCCGGTAGCGCCCTCGTCGCGGATCTCGCCACCGGAACCGGTGGATGCGCCGGGGAAGGGGGCGATGGCGGTCGGGTGGTTGTGCGTCTCCACCTTCATCAGGATATGCACCGGTTCCTGCACGGCGGCGTACTGGCGGCTGTCCGGATTCGGGTAGAAGCGGCCGGCGATCGAGCCTTCGATCACCGCGGCGTTGTCCTTGTAGGCCGACAGCACCCCTTCACCATGCAGCTCGAAGGTGTTCTTGATCATGCCGAACAGGCTCTTGTCCTGGTTCTCGCCGTCGATGTCCCAGCTGGCGTTGAAGATCTTGTGCCGACAGTGCTCGGAGTTGGCCTGGGCGAACATCATCAGCTCGATGTCGTGGGGGTTGCGCCCCAGGTCACCGAAGCTTTTTACTAGGTAATCGATCTCGTCTTCGGCCAGGGCCAGCCCCAGCTCCAGGTTGGCGCGTTCCAATGCGGCGCGGCCACCCCCCAGTACATCGATCACGCTCAGCGGCTTGGGCTCGGCGTGGCTGAACAGCGCGCCGGCCTGTTCCAATGATTGCAGCACCTGCTGGGTCATGCGGTCATGCAGCGCCACGCCGATCAGTTCGGCCTCGGCCTCGCTGAACGAGCCGCTGACGTAATAGGCAATGCCCCGCTCCAGCCGCTGAATCTTGCTCAGGCCGCAATTGCGGGCGATGTCGCTGGCCTTGCTCGACCAGGGCGAAATGGTGCCGAACCGGGGTAGCACCAGGAACAGCCGACCGGCCGGCTCCTGCACTGCCACGCTGGGCCCGTACTTGAGCAGGCGCGCCAGCACCCCTGCCTCATCGTCGGAGAGGCTGCCAGCGACCTCGGCGAAGTGGGCAAACTCGGCATAGAGCCCGCCGACGGCGGGGACCTTCTGGGTCAGTTGCTCGAGTAGTTTGCCGTGACGAAAAGCAGAAAGGGCAGGAGCACCGCGCAGGATCAACATCTTCGGGACAGCCTCGGGAAGGGGGTATGCTTTGAGGCCGTGCATTCTAGCCTAAACCGCCTCGCGGCGGCACCCGTGCCGGTCACCTTGCGCCAGTCGGGCGCTAGCAGAGAAGTGCTCCGCTGTCGATATATGGCAGTGCTGGCCCTTTGCGTATACTGCGCCGATGTTTTCACAAACGGCGTTCCGCAGGCGCTGCACCCCCTGGGTGCTGGCGACCGGAATCCTTCTGCTGATGTCCGGTTGTAGTGAGCCTCCCAAGCCCTCTACGCTCGAGCGCATCCAGAAGGAGGGCGTGCTGCGCGTGGTCACTCGGAACAGCCCGGCCACCTACTTCCAGGACCGTAACGGCGAAACCGGTTTCGAATACGAACTGGTCAAGCGGTTCGCCGAAGACCTGGGCGTCGAGCTGAAAATCGAGACCGCCGACAACCTGGACGAGCTGTTCTCCCGCCTGAGCCAACCCGACGGTCCGGTACTGGCCGCCGCCGGTCTGGTCGGCAGCGAAGGCCGCAAACGCCAGGCGCGCTTTTCCCACAGTTACCTGCAGGTCACCCCGCAAATCATTTACCGTGACGGTCAAACCCGTCCGTCGCGTCCCGAAGACCTGCTGGGCAAACGCATCCTGGTGCTCAAGGGCAGCAGCCATGCCGAACAGCTGGAAAGCCTAAAAGCGCGCCTGCCCGGCCTGCAATTCGAGGTGTCGGACGCGGTGGAGGTGGTCGACCTGTTGCGCATGGTCGACGAAGGGCAGATCGACCTGACGCTGGTGGATTCCAACGAACTGGCGATGAACCAGGTGTACTTTTCCAAGGTGCGGGTAGGCTTCGACCTCAGCGACCCGAGCAGCCTGGGTTGGGCACTGGCCTCCGGCGATGACAACAGCCTGCTCGAGAAGACCAATGCCTTTCTCGACAAGGTCGAGCAAAATGGCACCCTGCAACGTTTGAAGGACCGCTACTACGGCCATGTCGACGTACTCGGCTACGTCGGCGCCTACACTTTCGCCAAACACCTGCAACAGCGGCTGCCGCGCTATGAAGGGTTTTTCCGCCAGGCGGCCCAGGCCCATGGCATCGACTGGCGCCTGCTCGCCGCCATGGGCTACCAGGAATCGCTCTGGCAACCCGACGCGATTTCCAAGACCGGTGTGCGCGGCCTGATGATGCTGACCCAACGCACCGCCCAGGCGATGGCGGTTTCCAATCGCCTGGACGCCAAGCAAAGCATCACCGGCGGGGCCAAGTACCTGGCGCAGATCCAGGAGCAGTTGCCCGCCGAAATCGTCGAGCCGGACCGCACCTGGTTCGCCCTGGCCGCTTACAACATCGGCAATGGTCACCTGGAGGACGCCCGCCGGCTGACCGAAGCCGAGGGCTTGAACCCGAACAAATGGCTGGATGTGAAACAGATCCTGCCGCGCCTGTCGCAGAAACAGTGGTACAGCAAGACCCGCCACGGCTACGCCAGGGGCGGCGAGCCGGTGCATTTCGTCGCCAACATTCGGCGCTATTACGACATCCTCACCTGGGTCAATCTGCCCCAGCTGGAAGGCAGCCAACTGGCCGAAAGCAGCTTGCACGTACCAGGCATCGACAAGGCCGGCAACGAGAAGCCCCTGCCGCAGCTCTGAAGCTGTGCAGTGACCCAGGCGACGGCTTACTGGTCGCCATAGGCGAATGCCCGCAGGGCGTCGTCCGCCAACCGATAACGCACCCATTCCTCCTGGGGGCTGGCGCCCAGGGCCTGGTAGAACTGGATGGCTGGCTCGTTCCAGTCCAGTACGCTCCATTCGAAACGACCGCAGCCGCTTTCGCACGCCAGTCGCGCCAGGTGGCGCAACAACCCCTTGCCCGCACCGCTGCCACGGGCGGCGGGCGATACATAGAGGTCTTCCAGGTACAGGCCCTGACGCCCCAGCCAGGTCGAATAACTGAAGAAATACACCGCGAAACCCACCGGCTGGTCGTCCAGGCTGCAGATCAGGGCGCGGGCAACGGACTGCTCGCCGAACAGGCTTTGCTCGATATCAGCCACGCTGGCCTTGACCTCGTGCTCGGCCTTTTCATAGATCGCCAGCTCGGTGATAAAGGACAGGATCAGCGCGGCGTCGGCCGGGGTCGCTTGACGGATATGCAGACTCAAGGAAAGGCTCCTGGGCAAGTGACGCGCCAGGGCGGCGCGGCTGGTCTCATGCTAACCAACTCCCTAAACTGCATGTAGTGCATTTATTTCAGACAGTAGTGAAGCCCATGCATCCCGACCTGCGTCGCCTCGACCTCAACCTGCTACTGGTCTTCGACAGCCTGTTTCGCCTCTGCTCGGTCAGCGCCGCGGCGCAGGAAATGGCCCTCAGCGCCTCGGCCTTCAGCCACGCCCTGGCGCGTGTGGCTAGTGTCCACAGGCCCTAGCCTACAGCGAAGACCTCGGCCCCCTGCCCTCCGGCATCGAGGAGTTCGACTGGTTCGAGGATGACTATGTGGTGATCGCCAGCCAGCAGCATCCGCGGATCCAGGACCGGCTGACGCTGGCCGACTACCTGGCGGCGCGGCATGTGGTGGTGACGCCCTGGAACGAAACGCGGGGGGTGATCGACTATGTGCTCGACGGTCTGTCGCTGAGTCGCCAGGTGGCGGTGCAATTGCCGAGCGTGCTGGCCGCCCCCTTTATCATCGGGCGCAGCGAGCTGATCATGACGCTGCCGCGGCACGCGGCCGAGACCCTCTGCAGCGCGGCGCCGATCCGCCTCTACCCGGCACCCTTTGCCATCGCGCGCTACAGCCTCAAGGTCTACAGCCATGCCAAGCACGCCCGCAGCGCGGCCCATGCCTGGCTGCGCGAGCAGTTGCTGGCGACCTTGCCGCGGGTGCCGGAGCAGCGGCCGCCGGCCGCGGACGCCCCCTCAGGCCCGGCGTGACTTGAAGAACGCACTCAACAGCGCGCTGCACTCCTCAGCCAGCACACCGCCTTCGACCAGCACCCGATGGTTGAGGAAGTCCTGGGTAAAGAACTGGCCACGGCTGTGGACCACCCCGGCCTTGGGCTCGCTGGCGCCATACACCACCCGGGCGATCCGCGCATGCACGATCAGCCCCGCGCACATGCTGCACGGTTCCAGGGTGACGTACAGCGTGCTGCCAGGCAGGCGGTAATTGTCCAACGCAGTGGCAGCCGCGCGAATCGCCACCATCTCGGCATGGGCACTGGGATCGCGGCCGCTGATCGGCCGATTGAACCCCCGCCCGAGCACGTGACCGTCCTGCACCAGCACGGCGCCGACCGGCACCTCGCCCAGGGCCGCGCCCTCGGCGGCGAGCGCCAGCGCCTGCTGCATAAAGGCCAGGTCGCGGCTACGGTCGATGATCTGCGGTTTTCTCATGGCGGGATTCCCGGACCTGGCCTCAGGCGACTTCGATCGAGGCCATCAGGCCGGTTTCCATATGATCGATCACATGGCAGTGGAACATCCAGACCCCGGGATTATCCGCGACCAGGGCAATGCGCGCCCGCTCGTTCTTGCCCAGCAGGTAGGTGTCGGTGAAGTACGGCAGGATGCTTTTGCGGTCGGAGGACAGCACCTTGAAGGTCATGCCGTGCAGGTGGATCGGGTGTTGGTACTGAGCCATGTTGCGCAGCTCGAAGATATAACTCCGACCGAGCTTGAGGCGGGCGATCGGCCGCTCGGCGCAGCTCTTGTCGTCGATGTCCCAGGCCTCGCCATTGATCTGCCAATACTTGGCGCGACCGGCGTTGGCGCCGCTGCCGGCCAGCTCGGCCGACCACTCGAAGTTGAACCTGAGGGTTTCGGCCGTGGCCAGGTCCGGCTCGGCCACCGGGTTGGCCGGCAGCGCGGACGGCCAATCGCCGGCCGGCTGGCCCGCACTGTCCAGCGCGCGCAAGGTTGCCAGGCGCAGCGGCCCGTTGCGCAAGGCGAGTTCCTGCCCCACCGCGGGTACCCGCAGCGCCAGGTCGATGCGCATGCCCGGGCCCAGCCAGTACTCCTTGCCCAGCGGCCGCGGCTGCACCGGGTTACCGTCCAGGGCGTAGATACGCGCCTCGGCACCGGGCAGGTTGAGCCGGTAGGTCAGGGTGCTGTCCAGGTTCATCAGCCGCAGACGGACCACCTGGCCGGCGGGCAGCTCGAGGGTCGGCAGGTGCGCACCGCTGACCGTGGACAGGCGCCCCGCCGTGCCGCCGCGGGCCGCTTCCCGGGGCAGGCTGAAAGCCGTGAAGGCGCCCTGCTCGTCGATATGCCAGGTTTTCAGGGTCAGCGTGCGTTCGTGCCGGAACCCCGTGGGCTCACGCTCTTCGACGATCAGCGGGCCAACCAGGCCGCGACCGAGTTGCTCGCCACTGGCCACATGGGGGTGGTACCAGAAACTGCCGGCATCGGGGGTCTTGAAACGGTAGTCGAAATATTCACCAGGCAGCACCGGCAGTTGCGACACATAGGGCACGCCATCCATCTCCAACGGCAGGCGGATACCGTGCCAGTGAATGGTGGTCGGCACGTCCAGCTTGTTGATAAAGCGCACCCGCAGCCAGTCGCCCTGACGGCTGCGCAACTCCAGGCCCGGCGCCTGGCCGCCATAGGCCCAGGCGGGGCTGGGATGACCGGGGACCAGCTCCAGTTGCAGCGGCGCGGCGATCAGTTCGTAATCGTGGCCGGCGGCGCCATCGGTGCGCCCCAACCAGTAGCGCACACCCCCGGCGCCCAGCCCGACCACGCCCAGGCCAAGCAGACCGCCGAGCACCTGCCTGCGGGAAAACACCATGGGTCAAGCTCCTGTGCGATACGGCTGACGGCCTGAGCGGCGCGCTGAAGAAGGGGCGGGGTCGTCGGCCAAGTGCTGCGCACGAACGGCGCCGTCGGCGTTTTCGGCCCGCCGCAATGGCGCGCAGGATACCGGAATGACCCCGACCCGTCAGCCGGGTGCGGCCTTATGCCCCCACTGACTTTACTGCCTCCACGTTTGCCGGAGTGGCTCGCGGACGGGGCCCGCGCCATTGGATGCGTGGCGAGCCGGAGAGAGAACAGCGACGATCCTGGGGCCTGTGGACACTAGAGCGGTTTCACTAAAAGTCCGTCTGCACCTGGGCGCCCGTCCGCGTGGGTTATGCCGCGCTCGGCCGCGCCGTGGTTTGTTGGCGCAGTTTTCTGCGCGGCTAACGCCACCCTACGACAAGCGCGCCTGCGTACGCGTCGGGTGAGGTGCTCAACCTTGTAGCACTCCTCGCGGCCGAGATCTGAAACTGCGGACCAAGATAAGGCGAAAACGCTCTAGTCCTCGCTCAGGCGATAACCGACCCCCGAGGCCGTGATGATAAACACCGGATTGGCGGGATCGTCCTTGAGTTTTTGTCGCAGGTGTCCGACCACCACCCGCAGATAGTGGCTGTCGTCGCGGTGACTCGGCCCCCAGATATCGTTCAGCAACTGCTGCTGGGTCACCACCTGGCCCTGGTGCCGCGCGAGCATTGCCAGCACCGCGTACTCCTTGGGCGTCAGGCTGACGTCGAGCTGCTCCAGGGTCACCCGCCGGCGGACGAAATCCACCGTCAGGGGGCCGCTGCGAACGCTGGTCTGGCGGGGGCTGTCGCCGGTCGAATGGCGCAGCAGCACCCGCAGGCGCGCGAGGAATTCCTGGATGCCGAAGGGCTTGGTCATGTAGTCGTGCGCGCCTGCGTCCAGCGCCTGCACCTTTTGCGCCTCGCTGGCGCGCACCGACAGCACCAGCACGGGCACCTGCGACCATTCCCGCAGCTCACGCAGTACGACCAGGCCATCGAGGTCGGGTAGGCCGAGGTCCAGGATCACCAGGTCCGGCGCGTTCAGCGCCGCCTGCGACAGGCCCTCGGCGCCGGTCGCGGCCTCGAGCACGGCATAACCCTGGGTCGACAGGCTGATGCGCAGAAACTTGCGGATCTGCGGCTCGTCGTCGATCACCAGGATGATAGGTTGGCTGTTTTTCATCCAGTGCGGACCGGCGGCGGCAGGGCCGTCAGGTCGCGTCCTCCAGGTCGGGTTGCGGCGGTAGGGGCAGGTGCAGGGTCATGCAGGTGCCGTCACCATCGAGTCCATCGGCGACCGTCACCCGTCCGCCATGGGCGCCGAGCATGCCCTGGCAAATCGCCAATCCCAGGCCGGTGCCTTGGCCACCGCGATCGCCACGGGCGGCGGTGTAAAACATGTCGAATATCTTTTCACGCTCGGCCAAGGGTATCCCGGGCCCCTGGTCACTCACCAAAAAACGCAGCGCCTGGTCGTCCGCCTCCACCACGATCCGCAGCAGGCCGGACGGCGGTGAAAAGCGCGCGGCGTTTTCCAGCACATTGACCAGGGCCTGCTCGATCAAGGCACCGTGCACATACAACAAGGGTAAGCCTTCCTGCAGCCGGTGCTCCACCCGCAGCGGCGCCAGCAGCGGGCGCAGGCGCTGCAGGGCACTGGCGACTATGTCCGCCGGCGCCACCCAGTCGCGTGCCAACTTCAGGCTGCCATGGCCCAGGCGGGTCATGTCCAGCAGGTTCTGGATATAACGGTCGAGACGCTCGGCCTCGTCGCGAGTGCCCTCCAGCAACTCGCGCCGGTCGTCCTGGGACATCTGCTCCCCCAACGCCAACAGGCTGTCGATCGAGCCACGCATGCTGGTCAGGGGGGTGCGCAAGTCATGGGACACCGAGGCCAGCAAGGCGCTGCGCAATTGCTCGGTTTCCCCCTGCAGGCGCGCCGCTTCCAGGTCCTCGGCCAATTGGGCACGCTCCAGGGCCTGGGCCAGCGGCTGGCCGAGGGCGGCGATCAACCGGCGCTGCGGCGGCGGCAGTGGACCACCGCCCCGGGGCCGTACGCCAAGCAAGGCCAGGGACCTGTGCTCTCCCGCCAGCGGGCACCACCACCAACCGCCATTGGGCAGCGTGCCGGTACCCAGACCCGCCGGCTGAGTGTGTTGCCAGGCCCAGTCGGCGGCCGCGCGCTCGCCTTCGGCCAGCTCATCCCGCGCCCCGGCCTCGACCGTCCAACCGCCCTCGGCGGCCGGCACCCGCAGGCTGATCTCCAGTTCGCTCCACAGACCGAACTGCTGCATGGCGGCGGCCAGCACCGCCTGGCGATCGGTGGCGGCGGTCAGTTTGCGCGACAACTCCAGCAGCGCCGTGGTCTCGCGCTGGGCCTGGCGCACCCCCTGCAACTGGCGACGCTGACGCGACGCCAGGTTACCGGTCAGGGCCGCCATCAGCAGGAAGAACAGCAGGGTCAGCACATCCTCCTGACGGGCGATGGTCAACGACCAGGTCGGCGGAATAAACAGCACATCGTAGGCGACAAAGGACAGCCCGGCGCACAGCAGCGCCGGGCCCAGGCTGCTGCGTACCGCCACCAGCAGCACGGCGGCGAGGAATACCAGGGAGATATTCGGCAGCGCCAATACCCGCGACACCGCCGTGGCCAGGCCGGCGGCACCCAGTGCGGCGAGCACCGCCAGCAGGTAATCCCGCCAGACCCAGGGCGCTCCCAGCCGCCGCGGCGCGACAGGGGTGCCCTCCTCGCCCTGCACCACATTGATTTCCAGGCCCTGGCCCTGCACCAGCAAGCGCTCGGCCACGCCCCGACCGAACCAGCGCCGGCGCAGACGCGCCTGGCTGCGTCCGACCAGGATCAGGCTGGCGCGCCGTTCGCGGGCATGCTCGATCAACCCACGGGCGACGTGCGCGGCGCGCAGGCTGACCACCTCGCCGCCCAGGCGCTCGGCCAGTTGCTGGGCGCTCTGCAATCGGGCCAGGCGTTGTTCGTCATGGGGCCGGCCGGTGTCCACATGCACCACCGACCAGGGCAGGTGCCGGCGCGCCGCCACGCGGCAGGCATGCCGCACCAAGCGTTCGGCATGGGCGTCGCCATCGATGCCGAGCAACAGCCGGCCACGCACCGTGGGCGCCAACTGCCCCTGCACGCGGTAACGCTGGTTTAGGTCGGCATCGACCCGCGCCGCGGCGGTCTGCATCGCCAGTTCGCGCAGGGCGGTCAGGTTGGTCTGGGAGAAAAAGGCATCGATCGCCGCCCGCGCCTGCTCCGGCACATACACCTTGCCCTCGCGCAAGCGTTCGAGCAACTCCCGCGGCGGCAGGTCGATCAACAAGATTTCATCGGCCTCCTGCAGCACCCAGTCCGGCACGGTTTCGCGCACCTGCACGCCCGTGATGTCGCGTACCTGGTCGTTAAGGCTTTCCAGGTGCTGCACATTGACCGTGGTGTAGACATCCACACCGGCGGCCAGCAGCTCCTGCACATCCTGCCAGCGTTTGGCATGGCGACTGCCCGGGGCGTTGCTGTGAGCCAGTTCGTCCACCAGCACCAGGGCCGGACGCAGCGCCAGCAGCCCGTCGAGGTCCAGCGCCTGCAGGCGCAGGCCACGGTAATCCAGGTGCACCGGCGCCTGCCGGATCAGCCCGGCGAGCAGGCTCTCGGTTTCGGCGCGGCCGTGGGTTTCGACCACTCCTACCCGCAGGTCGACGCCCTGGCGTCGTTGCGCCTGCGCTGCCTGCAGCATGGCAAAGGTCTTGCCGACCCCCGGCGCAGCGCCGAGAAACACCTTCAGCCGGCCCCGTCCGCCGCTCGGCAGGTCCGCCAGCAGCGCCGATGCGCGAACGGCATCACTCATGAAGGTTACTCGGTGGGAACAAGGGAGGGATTTTCCGCCAACGCCTGGTTAAGCGCTAGCACATTGACCACCGCGGGGCCCACCAGCGGCCGTTGCGTATGGGCCTCGATCAACGACTCCAGGCGTTCCCGCGCGATGCCGCGCGACTGCGCCACACGGCTGAGCTGATAACGGGCCGCGGCGGGCGACAGGTGCGGGTCGAGGCCACTGCCGGAGGTGGTGACCAGCGCCATCGGCACCGGCCCCTGGCCCTCGCGTCCCAACACCCGCACCTGGGCGGCGATGCGTTCGGCCAGCAGCGGGTTGCTCGGTGCCAGGTTGCTGGCGCCACTGGCGACCGTGGCATAGGCCGCGGCGGAGGGCCGTGGCTGGAACCATTGGGCGCCCTCGAAGGCTTGTGCCAGCAGGCGGCTGCCGCGCACCTGGCCGGTCGCGTCCTGTACCAGGCTGCCGTTGGCCTGGGCCGGGAAGGCCAGCTGGCCGATACCGGTCACCGTCAAGGGATAGGCCACCCCGGTGATCAGGGTCATGATGGCCAACAGGCTCAAGGCGGGACGTAACTGGGTGAACATGGGGTATTCCTCAAATGGTCGGGCCGTGATCGGCCCCTGTCGCCAGGGCCCGGGGCCCTGGCCGTGCAGGTCAAACCAGGCCGATGGCGGTAAGGGCCAGGTCGATCAGCTTGATGCCGACAAAAGGCGCCAGGATGCCGCCCAGGCCAAAGATCAGCAGGTTGCGCCGCAACAGGCTGCTGGCGTCCGTGGCCTGCACCCGCACCCCGCGTAGCGCCAGGGGAATCAGCGCGACGATGATCAGCGCGTTGAACACGATGGCCGAGAGAATCGCGCTTTGTGGGCTGTGCAGGCGCATCAGGTCGAGGGCGCCGAGCTGCGGGTAGATACCGGCGAACAGCGCCGGCAGAATCGCGAAGTACTTGGCGATATCGTTGGCCAACGAAAAGGTGGTCAGCGCGCCCCGGGTCACCAGCAGCTCCTTGCCCACCAGCACCACGTCCAGCAGCTTGGTCGGGTCGGAATCCAGGTCCACCAGGTTCGCCGCCTCACGCGCCGCCTGGGTGCCATCGTTCATCGCCAGGCCGACATCGGCCTGGGCCAGCGCGGGGGCATCGTTGGCCCCATCGCCGCACATGGCGACCATCTTGCCCTCGGCTTGCTCGGCGCGAATGCGCTGCAGCTTCTTCTCCGGAGTGGCCTCGGCGATCACGTCGTCGACCCCCGCCTCGGCAGCGATGGCCGCCGCGGTCAGCGGATTGTCGCCGGTCACCATCACCGTGCGAATGCCCATCTGGCGCAGCTCGGCGAAACGCTCGCGGATACCCGGCTTGACCACGTCCTTCAGATGGATGGCACCCAGCAGCTGGCCGTCGACGCAGACCAGCAGGGGCGTGCCGCCGCTGCGGGCGATTTTTTCCACCTCGCGGGCAAGGATCGCCGGCATCTGGTCGCGGGGCAGGCCGATAAAGCTCAATACCGCATCGACCGCGCCCTTACGGTACACCCGCCCCTGGCAGTCCACCCCGGACAACCGGGTCTGGGCACTGAAGGCGACGGGCGTCAACGCCTGCCGTGCGGGCTCGTCGATCGGGTGCAGCGCCCGCAGGTAGTCGACGATGGACTTGCCTTCCGGAGTCTCGTCGGCCAGCGACGCCAGCAAGGCGCCTTCGGCCAAGTCCCGAGCGGACACCCCCGGCGCGGCGAACAGCGCAGTGCAAAGGCGGTTGCCGAAGGTGATGGTGCCGGTCTTGTCGAGCATCAGCACATGCACGTCGCCCGCCGCCTCCACCGCGCGGCCCGACTTGGCGATCACATTGAGGCGCACCAGCCGGTCCATCCCGGCGATGCCGATGGCCGACAACAGGCCACCGATGGTGGTCGGGATCAGGGTCACCAGCAGCGCCACCAGGTACACCAGCGGCAAGTCACCACCGGCGAAGCGGGCGAACGGCTGCAGGGTCACCACCACCAGCAGGAAGATCAGCGTCAAACCGATCAGCAGGATATCCAGGGCGACCTCGTTGGGGGTCTTCTGCCGCTGGGCGCCTTCGACCAGGGCGATCATCCGGTCCAGGGTCGACTCGCCGGGATCGACGCCGACGCGCACTAGCAGCCAGTCGGAAACCACCCGGGTGTTGCCGGTGACGGCCGAGCGGTCGCCCCCCGACTCGCGGATGACCGGTGCCGATTCACCGGTGATGGCCGCCTCGTTGACCGCGGCGATGCCCTCGAGGATCTCGCCGTCGGCGGGGATCAGTTCGCCGCACTCGACCCGCACGATATCGCCCCGGCGCAGGCTACTGGCCGCCACCTGCCGGTACTGGCCCGGGCCCTCCTGAAGGCGCGCGGCGAGGCCCTGGCTACCGGCCTTGAGGCTGTCGGCACGGGCCCGGCCACGGCCTTCGGCCAGCGCCTCGGCAAAGTTGGCGAACAGCACGGTGAACCACAACCACAGGGCGATCTGCAGTGCCAGGCCTACCGACACCGCCGGATTGGGCACCAGACACAGCAGGCTGGTCACCACGGCGGTCAGCTCGACCACCAGCATCACCGGCGAGCGCAGCAGCTGGCGCGGGTCGAGCTTGACAAAGGCCTGGCGCAAGGCCGGTTTCCACAGGTCCGCCAGGGCGGTCTTGGGCTGCAACGGGGTGCCATTCAGCACCGGGGTTTGGGCATTCATCATGGGTCTCCCTTAGAAGCCCTGGAACAGGATTAGGTGTTCGGCGATCGGCCCCAGGGCCAGCGCCGGCAAGAAGGTCAGGCCACCCACCAGCAGGATGCTCAGGGTCAGCAGGGTGACGAACAACGGGCCGTGGGTGGGGAAGCTGTTGCTGCCCTGCGGTGCGCGATTCTTCGCCGCCAGGCTGCCGGCAATGGCCAAGACCGGCAGGATGTAGCCGAAGCGTCCGAGCAACATGCCCAGACCCAGCATCAGGTTGTGGTAGGCGGTATTGGCGCCGTATCCGGCGAACGCCGAGCCGTTGTTGGCGCTGGCACTGGCGTAGTTGTAGAGCAGCTGGCTGAAGCCATGGGGGCCCGGGTTGCTGACCGAGGCCAAGGGCCCCGGCAGGCTGGCGGCCAATGCGCCCAGCACCAGCACGCCGATGGGCATCACCAGCAGGCTCACCACCAACAGGCGTACTTCCCGGGCTTCGAGTTTCTTGCCGAGGTATTCGGGGCTGCGCCCGATCATCAGGCCGGCGAGGAACACCGCGATCAGCACGAACAGCAGCATGCCGTAGAGCCCGGCGCCAACACCGCCGAAAATGACCTCGCCGAGCAGCATATTGACCATCGGCACCATCGCGCCCAATGGACTGAAACTGTCGTGCATGGCATTGACCGAGCCGTTGGATGCCGCGGTGGTGGTCACCGCCCAGAGGCTCGAGGCGGTGATGCCGAAGCGGCTCTCCTTGCCTTCCAGCGAACCGACCTGCTCCACCGCCACGGCGGCCAGGGCCGGGTTCGGCTGATGTTCGGCATACAGGGTCACGCCCAGGCCGATCAGGAACAGGATGGCCATGCTCGCCAGCAGCGCCCGGCTCTGGCGCAGGTCCTTGACGTAGTGGCCGAAGGTGAACAGCAAGGCCACCGGGATCAGGATGATCGAGGCGAGCTCGAACAGGTTGCTCCAGGCGGTCGGGTTTTCGAAGGGATGCGTCGAGTTGACCCCGAAGAATCCACCGCCGTTGGTGCCCAGCTGCTTGATCGCGATCTGGCTGGCCGCCGGCCCCAGGGGAATGAGCTGCTCCGTGCCTTGCCAGGTCATCGCATGGACATAGGCCGAGAAGGTTTGCGGCACACCCTGCCACACCAGCAGCAAGGCCAGCACCAGGCAGAACGGCAGTAGCCCATAAAGGGTGGCACGGGTCAGGTCGACCCAGAAGTTGCCAACCGTCCCGCTGGAGCGCCGAGCGATGCCGCGGCAAAACACCACCAGCACGGCCAGGCCGACCGCGGGGCTGACGAAGTTCTGCACGCCGAGGCCAAGCATCTGGCTGAAGTAACTGAGCGAGGCTTCACCGCTGTAGGCCTGCCAGTTGGTATTGGTGACGAAGCTGATCGCCGTGTTCAGCGCCAGCGTCCACTCCAGGCCTGGCATGCCCTGGGGGTTGAGCGGCAACGCGCCCTGACCGAGCAGAAGGGCAAACACCGCTGCCAAGCTGACCGCGGTGAACGTCAACAGGGCCAGGGCATAGTGTTTCCAGTCCTGCTCAGCCTCCGCCTGGACGCCCGCCGCGCGGTAGCACAGCCGCTCCACGGGCTCGAGCAGCGGACTCAACCAGGTCCTCTGCCCCTCCATGGCCTTATAGAAATAACGTCCCAGCACTGGCGCCGGCAGCAGGACCAGCGCAAAAAAAGCCAGGATCAAGCCGTAGTCATGAAACTGCATGGCGCCCCCTAGCGACGGTCGGCGCGGACCAGCGCGACCAGCAAGTAGATGAAAAGGCCGGCGGCCATGGCCAGGGACAGCCCGTCGAGAACACTCATGAATCACCTGCGTGCGAATGCGGCAAGCGCCGCGACGCGGTCATTCTCCGAGCACCTGGCGTAAAGGATCGATGGGCGAAAGCCGCAGCCGCGTAAAGAATTCGTAGAGATCGGCGGGCGAGGTTTCGGGCCGATGGGAGTGACCTGCGGCGGGCAGGAGGAGGATGTTCGTAGCCGCCGCGTTCCCCCCACGGTGGATGGATAAGTCGTCATCCGCCCTACGCCAGGCGATTAGGCGAAGGCTGCAGACACGGCGCGCCTGCAGAACGTAGGATGCGTTCGCCGCGCCGCGAGACGGTATCCAAGACAACCACAGGATCAGCCCATGGAAGAAACAATCGCCACCACCCGCCACCCGTTCCGCCAGGCCTTCACCTGGGGCGCGCTCTGGCTGGTCGGGATCACTGCCGGGCTTTCCATCGCCTACGGCAATTTCTCCGCGGAAGGCTGTGGCCGCGTGCTCGTCTTGACCCTGATCACGGCCTTCTGCACCGCCATGATCGCGCGCAAGAGCCGCACGCCCTGGGGGTTTTTCAAGGTCGGCGCGGTCTTTCTGGGGGTCATGCTGGTGTTTCTGCTGGTCGCAAGTTTTGGCGGCCGGGCGCGCTAGGGCCTGTGGACATTACCATCGCGAGGCGCGTTGTCGCGTAGAAGGGTCCCAGGCAAGGCGCGGGAACATAGGCCCCTGCCACCGTGACGGCATGCGTGTGGCGGGCATGATCATCCCTTGCCAAGTCCGGCTGGCTGTTTGGCGTGCAACCCATGCGCATGGCGTCCAGAGGCCCTAGACCGTCCAGGCCAGCACGGGCAGGCTGCCGAGCATGGCCAGGCCCATCAACAGCGCGGCGCCCCGGGGCCAGTAGGGCAATAACAGCACCAGCAGCAGCGCCGCGGCCGACAACAGGCCGAACCAGATCACCGGCCCCACCGATGCGCCCCAGGCGCGCAGACAAGGCCACAGCGCCAGGGCCAGCAGCAACCAGCCGAGCAGCCGCAACCCCCGTTGCCGCCGCGGCGCCTTACGAGCCCAGACCTGCGGGTGATGACGGTCCATGCCCAGGCACAACGCCGCCATACCGGCATAACACAGCGCCGCGGCGAGCAGCAGGGCGACCCCGATCGTCATCACAGCCCCTCCGCTGGCATGGGCTGCCCCGGGCGCAGTGGCCTGGCGCCGACCGCCTGCTGGCTCCGCTGCCAGACCCGGCGCGCCGCCCACAGATGGAGCAGGCCGAGGACCAGGGCCATCAGTTCGACCCCGGCGCGCTCGCCGTCGCCCCGTTGCAGGTAGCGGACGAACTGGTCGCCGACCACCAGCCAGTTGAGCAGCGGCAGGGCCAGGCACAGCAGCGCCGTGGCCAGCAACTGCTCGACCCAGGCGGCCACGACCGGGCGCCGCGCGGCGTGGACAAAGGTCAGCAGCCAGACGACGAAGAACGCCAGGATTTCCCACTCGGCACGCCCGTCGACGCCCAGGGGGATCAGCCGGTTGCCCCAGAAGAAAGCGATGCAGGCCAGGCCCAGGCCGCTGATGGAGCCGATATTGAGCACCTCGATGATGCGATAGACCTGCGGCGTGCGCGCGCCGAACTCGTGCAGCGAACGCTGGCGTCGCTTGACCATAAAGAGGATCGCGCCCGTGGCCATCATCGCCGCCCCCGCCAGGCCGCAGATAAAATACAGCCAGCGCGCCGCGTACCCGCCGAACGCGGCGAAATGCAGGTTGCGCATCACCGACTGCACATCCTGGGCGACGCCGCCCCGCAACTCTCCGGGCGCCTGCAGGTCGCGCTGCTCGCCGCTCACCCCGTCGAAGAAGACCTGGCCGCCGCCCTCGCCCAGCAGACGGTACTCGCCGCTTTTCTCGATGCTGCGGCCGAAGGTGACCACCGCCGCGCTGCTGTCACCGGGGTGCTCGACGCGGACGAATCCGACCGGGCGCTTCAGCTGCCGCTCGCTGCCCAGCAATAACGCGTCGAGCGCGGTGACGGCGGCGTCGACGCCGGTTTCCTCGCGCGGTTCGGGCTGGGTCAGCAATTCGGCGAAGTAAGCATCCTCGCTGGGGTAATGCACGGCGATGCCGACCGGCATATACAGGGCGTAAAAGGTCGCCAGGCCGGTGTAGGCGATCATCAGCTGAAACGGCAGGCTCAGCACCGACACCGCGTTGTGCGCGTCCAGCCAGCTGCGCTGGCCCTTGCCCGGGCGGAAGGTGAAAAAGTCCTTGAAGATGCGCTTGTGGGTGATCACCCCGCTGACCAGGCCGACCAGCATGGCCAGGGTGAAAAAACCCACCAGCCAGATACCGGCGGTGCCGCCATGGAATTCGAAATGCATGTGTACGAAGTGATGGCCGCCTTCGCTTTCGCGTTCGTCAGTGGCCTGCAGCGGCTCGCCGCTGGCCGCGTCGAGGCGGATAGTGTGGAACTGCTCCTGGGCATCCTCCCAGAACAAGCGCACCGCCTGGTCGGCGTCCGAAGGCAGGGCGATGCCCCAGAAATGGCTGCGCGGCACCTGCTGACTCAGGTAGGCCTGGGCGACCCGAACCGCCTGTGCACGGGCCGCCCGGTCGTCGGCGTCGCGCGCCGCGCCGGCGGGCGGCAACTGCGGTTTCATCCAGCGGGTGATCGGCTCGTCGAACACCCCCAGCGAGCCGGTAAGGAACACCACGAACAACACCCAGCAGGCCCACAAGCCGCCCCAGGTATGCAACCAGGCCATGGACTGGCGCAGCCCCTGTTTCTCCACGGGCACGCTCATGTGGCGCTCCCCAGCCAGGTACCGAGCAGTGCGAATAGCGCCGCCGGCAGCAACAGCCCCCACCAGGCGCGGCGGCTGTCACGCACGGCGAAAACCCAGACGATGGCCAGGGTGTAAACGGTGAAACTGGCCAACGAGGCGGCGAGCACCGCCTGGCTACGGGGCAGCGGCAACACGGCGCCAAGAAAGATCACCAGCCCGGAGGTCAGGGCGTAGCCGCCAAAAACGGCCGCGGCAGTGAGCGACAACAGTGCCCATCCGGGCCTGCGGGAAAGGGGGGTTGGTTTCATCGCGCGGGAGTCATCACTGAAGGGTCTACGGAGTCGCCCGGCATCGGCATGATGCGGGGCCTGTTAAGGACAAGGACGAACGAGGCAGGCGAATACCGCACCTCGCCGTCCGGACAAATGTTTCGCGATATGTCCAGGCAGGCGCCGGCGGTGGCTCACCGGACGGGCGACTCTGCACAGATCCATCCCAGCAAAAGCATGGGATTTGCCATCATGAAAACCCTGATTATATAATGAGAATCATTAACATATAAACTGGAAGGGTCCGCGTGCACAATGTTTCGAGCCAGCGCCTCGGCCTTTTTTTCAGTGATCACCATCACTGGCTGTTGCAGCATGTGCAGCGCCGCCTGAACAGCCGGGCCGACGCCGAAGACACCGCGGCCGAGACCTTTTGCCAGCTGTTAGCGGCGCGTATCGATCCGGCCAGCCTCGAGCAGCCGCGGGCTTACCTGTCGACCATCGCCCGCCGCCTGATCTTCGACCGCCATCGCCGCCGGCGCCTGGAGCTGGCCTACCTGGAACGCCTGGCGCTGTTGCCGGAGGCGTTGCACCCTTCGCCGGAAGACCGCTACCTGCTGCTTGAGGCGTTGCATCAGCTGGACCGTGCGCTGTCGGGCCTGCCCCTGCCGGTGAAAAAGGCCTTTCTGCTCAGCCAGCTCGACGGTTTGAGCTACGCCGAGATCGCTCGCCGTCTGGACGTCTCCGAACGCACGGTGGGCCGCTACATGACCCAGGCCCTGCGCCAGTGCTACCTGAGCACCGAACTCTCATGAGCCCGGCACGCCTGGATGACGCCGCTGAGCAGGCCATCGCCTGGCTGGTACGCCTGCGCAGCGGCGGCCTGAGCGCCCACCAGCAGCAGCGTTTCGAGCACTGGCGCAGCAGCGATCCCGCCCACGAGGCGGCCTGGGCCCGCCTGCAACAGAGCCTCGGCGCCCATGAAATCCTGCGCCAGGCCCCGGGCCTGGCACGCGAAACCCTGCTGCAACCCGACCTGTCGCGCCGTGCCCTGGTGCGCGGGCTGGCCGCCGTCGGCCTGGTGGGCGGCGGGCTCTGGCTGGCCGGCGGGACAACGGCGCCCCGCACCTGGCTGGCGGACCTGCGCACCGGCGGCGGCGAGCGGCGCAGCTGGCGCCTGGCCGACGGCAGTCGCCTGAGCCTGAATGCCGACAGCGCCGTCGACCTGGATTTCTCCGGCGATCAGCGCCTGCTGCGGCTGCGCCGGGGCGCACTGCTGGTCCAGGTCGCCGCCGACCCCACGCGGCCCTTTATCGTCGTCACCGAGCAAGGCCAGGTGCGCGCCCTGGGCACGCGCTTTCTGGTTGAGCAGTTGCCCGACAGCAGCCGGGTGGTGGTGCTCGAACATGCGGTCCGCGCCAGCCTGCCGGAAGGTGCGACCCTGGAGCTGCGCCAAGGCCAGGCCGCGCTGCTGCACCCGGGGCGCATCGAGGCATTGAGCGACCCCCAGCACTACCGCGCCGATTGGCTGCAGGGCCGCCTCAGTGTGCTGGATGAATCGCTGGCGAGTGTGATCGACGCGTTGCGCCCCTATCAATCCGGCCTGATTCGCTTAAGCCCGGCGGTGCGCCAACTGCGGGTACAGGGTGTGTTTCCGCTGGACGACCCGCGACTGGCGTTGACCGCCCTGGCGGAAACCCTGCCGATCCAGGTGCGCCATTACGGCCCCTGGCTGACGCTGATCACGCCGGCCGAATGACCTCGCCGGATGAAAAACATTCGTATTCGTGTCCGGATTTCATCGCTCGCCCCACCTAACTCCTGATCCCATCCTTTTTCAGGAGACTGTACGTGCGTAAACCCTGGCCCCGCGCCCTTGCCCTTGCCATCGCGCTCGCCTCGACCTTGCCGCTGGGCGTCGCCCACGGCGACACTCCGGCCGAACAGCAGGTGCTGCCCTTCGACCTGCCCGCCGCCAGCCTGGGGGAAACCCTCAATGCCATCGCCCGCCAGAGCGGCCAACTGGTGGCGTTGCAACCGGCGCTGGTGGAAGGCAAGCAGGCCGCGGCAATCCGCGGCAACCTGACCGCCACCCAGGCCTTGCAACGGGCCCTCGACGGCAGCGGCCTGGAGCTGCGGGTCACCGCCAGCGGCAGCTTTAGCGTGCAGCCGGCCGCCGACACCTCCGGGGCGCTGCAGCTGGGCCCGGCCCGGGCCTATGCCAGCGGCGTAAACGCCACCAGCGAAGGCAGCGGCTCCTACGCGCCGCGCGCGATCAGCATCGGCAAGGGCGACCGCGCGCTCAAGGACATCCCTCAATCGATCACGGTAATGACCCGCCAGCAGCTGGACGACCAGGGCATCACCGACCTGCACGATGCGGCCAACCAGATCACAGGTTTGGTCGGCGTCAAGGGCGTGGGCCAGGGCATGGTGCTGTCGGCCCGCGGTTTCCAGATCGACGACTGGCAGTACGACGGGGTGCCCGTGCCGCGCAACGTCTACTCCCTGGGTAACTGGGGCACCGAAGGCCTGGTGTTCTATGACCGCCTGGAGGTGCTGCGCGGCGCCGCGGGCCTGCTGCAGGGCACCGGCAGCCCGGGCGGCGCGGTGAACTTGGTGCGCAAGCGCGGCCAGGACACCCCGACCCTGGCGCTGACCGGCAAGGCCGGCTCCTGGGATCACTACGGCCTGCAGCTGGACGCCGGCGGCCCGCTCAACGCCGAGGGCAGCGTGCGCGGCAGGGTGCTGGTGGATGAAGACCAGAGCCAGTCCTTCACCGACTATGTCCGGGGCGACACCACCTCGCTGTACGCCGCGCTGGATATCGACCTGGCGCCCGACACCACCCTGGGCCTGGGCGTCAGCCACTCCGACAGCGAGTCGCGGCCCATGGTGCGGGGCCTGCCCCGTTACCCTGACGGCAGCGACATAGGCCTGCCGCGCTCCACCTATGTCGGCGCCGACTGGAACCAGGCCGAGATCGAGCAGACCAGCCTGTACGCCGACCTGGAACACCGCTTCAACCCGGACTGGTCGTTGAAGACCTCGGCCCTGCACATGAGCGAACGCAACCGCTCTACCCACCAGCGCATGCATGGCGACGTGGCGGCCGACGGCAGTGGCCTGACCTTCGCCGACTGGATCACCGACTTCGACGCCGAACGTATCGGCCTGGACAGTTTCCTCAATGGTCGTTTCCAGGCGCTGTCCCTGGAGCATGAGCTGACCCTGGGCGGCAACTACTCCCAGTACCGCACGGACGACCTCTACGCGCGCCGGTTCAGCACGGGTGGCAATATCTTCGCCATCGACCACCACCGCCCCCAGCCGGACCTCGACAGCATCCTTGCCAGCCCCGGTGGGCGGGTCAGCTACAGCGACTACGACATCCGCCAGAAGGGCCTCTACGCCAGCCTGCGTACCCAGCTGACGCAGCCCCTGACCCTGATCCTCGGCAGCCGGGTCAGCTGGTACGACTACCTGTACAGCTCGGGCGGCGTCGACTCTCCCAATACCGCCACCGGCGAAGTGACACCCTACCTCGGCCTGGTCTATGCCCTGACGAAAGAATGGTCGGCCTACGCCAGCTACACCGATGTGTTCGAGCCGCAATCCCAGCGCACCACGGGCGGCTCGGTGCTCGAGCCGATCATCGGCAGCAACTACGAGGTCGGGCTCAAGGGCGAACTGCTCGACGGCCAACTCAACACCTCCTTTGCGCTGTTTCGCTACGACCAGGAAAACCGCGCCGTCACCGATTACGACGGCGGCTTCGCCTGCGATGACTGGTACTGCTCACGCGCCTCGGGCCGGGTGCGCAGCCAGGGTTTCGAAGCCGAAGCCAGCGGCGAGGTGCTGCCGGGCCTGCAACTCGCCGCCGGCTATACCTTCAACACCACGAAATTTCTCGACGACCCGGACAACCAGGGCAAGGTCTTCAGCCAGTGGACGCCCAAGCATATGCTGCGGGTTTGGAGCCAATACCAGCTGCCAGGCGAATGGGACCGGCTCAGTGTCGGCCTGGGCTTCAACGCGCAGAGCCACACCCTGGGCTACAACCGCGAGTACGAGGTGGCGGGTTTTTCGGTCTGGAACGCCCGCTTGGGCTACCAACTGACTCCGGAGCTGGCCCTGGGCCTGAACCTCAACAACCTGCTGGACAAGCGCTATTACATCCCGGCCTTCAACGAGACCAACGGCAATAACGAATACGGCGATCCCCGCAACTTCATGCTTACCGCCCGTTACACGCCGCAGTTCTAAAGCGCCACAGGGGCTGTCACTGAGCCACCGGAGCCGTGCTGCCAGGCGGCCCGGTGGCCCGGTGGCCCGAGACGCTGCACGCACGAAGCGGCGACCCCGGTTGGCCTGGCGGTACCCGTGGGGGAGGTTTAGCGCGCTTACTGTCCAGTGCGAAGGTAGTAGTTATCGAACTCGCCTTGCTCGACCAAGACAAAACCATTGCGCAGGTAAAAGCGATTTGAACCGCTCTCCCGCAAGGCCCCTACCCGAACAGGACGTGCGTTGAGATCAGCTTCTTCGATAACACGAGCGAGCACGGCTGCGCCAATGCCTTGGCCCTGAACGTCTGGATGAATGTAGAGGTGATCCAGCAGCAGGCAGTCTGCATGCGGTTTGACTACGACGAACCCAACTCGCTGGCCTGCACATTCGATATGGCGCGTGTACGCGGCCGAAAAACCTGCTCGAAAACGCTCCCGCGCTCGTACCGGATCGAATCGACCGATGCGCTGCAAACTTTCACGCATGGCCTCGACTCGCAATGCCAAAAGTTCTTCAAAGTCTTCAGGAACAGCTGTAGTGAGTTCGATAGATGCGGATGTCGTTGGCATGCGGGTAAGCACTCTCACGCGTGTATAAGGGGACCCAGTCGCTTTCAACGCGCTAAGCGAGCAATTGGGGTGCATCGCTACAGGTTTTCAAAAAACGTCCTGCCCCCCATCAGGCGAGCGCAGAATAATGACCGTCTTGTCGGACGACAGTGACGCCAAACACTTGAGTGTCGCTGACATGAATAATAATTTGGCCATGACGGGATTCATTTTCATATTTTTGATACCTGCTATCGGGGTGGCAGGTTGGGTGGCAAACCGTTGAGCCAGGGAGTGTTATCCCATTCGGTACCTGCATTCAGCGCGTCACACTCCTGTTTGGTTAACCAGACCCCGTGCGCCTCTACACCAAAAGAGTGTCCATTAGTGAGTTTCACAGTCTCCGCGATTCCAATAAAGTGTCGGCGAAGCAGCAGACTGACAGGCACAACTTCCGTGATAAAAACGGACTCGCTTGGGGCTGCCTCACCAACAACCAGCAATTTGTAATGCCTCCTGCCGTTCGATTGCTGACAGAGCGCGACACAGTACTCTTTGCTTTCATCGATTTCAGCTCGAAGCCACATATTGGTTACTCCTCCAGTGCCTAGCAACGATCACGACGCTCGAAACCAATTAATATAAAACATTTTTTTCTTGCATCGAATCAAAAAAGCTTTTCCTGCGGAATTCGGATCATCGCCTAGAACAGTAGCACTTACTACATCCTCTATTTCCAGTATCACATCGATGAATTTACTCGCACCTTGGAGATCCCGAACGATGAGCCTTATGGTTTCGGATATTTCGCCAGCTTCGATATTCGACCGCCTTGCGCATGGTAGAAAATCCTCATCCAACCGCAGGCAAGCAGCTAAAAAGTTTTCCTCATTATCCAAACTATTTGTTGAGGCCAGAGCGACATAGCCAATGGGCACAAACGCAGAGTGAATATCAATTCTATCGAAGTTCATATCTTTACTCAGAGTCCAGACGCTATTTGAATAGTGGAGACTAAACGACCCAAAATTTTAAGGTCTTCAACGCCAGTCGAAAACAGAGAATGCCTAAAATCCCTTGTCACCCGCTCGGAGCCATCATTGGTTACGCAAAAATTCGGCCTCCAGTTGTTTTACGACAAAGAGCGAGCCGGTTTGATTAAGGTGATCATCATCCATATAAAGCAGTACGCCATCCTTGGCCCCATAACACCAGGTGGCATCGCACAGGGGCACCGCCAGATCGATGGCGTGCACGGCTGGAAATTGCGCAAGCACGGCATCGGCCATCGAGCGGAAGGCAAGATTTCGTTTGACGAAGGCTTCGCGACTGACCGCACAGGGATTTTTGCCGCGGCTGGTCAGCGCGAACGGGCGATCCACCAGGCAGCTTTTGATATCGAAGCCGAGTTCAGGCACATCATGTAAAAACGTCACCGTCTTGCCAGCTTTCAACAGTGCGTCGAAGGTATTGGCCAGTGCCACCTCGAAGACCTGCAGGTTGGGACGCACGCCCTGGGCCTCACCTTTCAAGTGAAGCACCCACTGCGTATGGCCATCACCCGCGAAGTCACCAAACCCCCGGGACGTGGTGTACAAGGACCCGCGGCTGGTCAGGATCACTTCCTTGATCGAGTCTTCAGCGATGATTTTCTTCAGCGACAGGGTCATTCGTTCAATACAGTGCCTGCGGTCGTCGCCTGGCCCATCCGTGCTCACCACATCCAGCAAGGGCGGGCAGCCACCGACGCCGCCGAAGCGGGCAAGCGTCTTTCCTTGCGCCCGGTACAAGGATTTCAATCCACGGTAGATCGCGGTGGCATGGCTGTCGCCAATGACCACCGCGGTCGGCTCTCCACCTTCATAGAAACACCGGATCTCGCGGAACGCCTCGTCGTCACACCACCAGCCGCTGCCCCTGTTCAGGGACGGCTTTAACAGCGCCTCGGCCTGTGAGGCCATCTGCTGGGGCGTGGAACGAAACGCCAACCCCTTGCCGTGATAGGTGGCGTAGCCCACCGCGCCCATCAGTAGCATGGCCAAGACCAGCACCCTGCTCTGACCCGCCGGGCTGCCGCGCCAGCGCAGGGGGCGTTCGACCAGCACATAGGTGATCCAGGCCAGGCCAATCGCAATAAGGACCGCCACCATGCGGATACCACGACTCGGCACTTCGCCTTCGACAATGCGCGCAAGGGACAGCAGGGGCCAATGCCATAGATACAAGGGAAAGCTGATCAAGCCGAACCACACCGCGACACGACTAGAGAACAACACCCGGTTGACCCAGGCCCCGGGACCGGCGGCAATAAGCAATGCTCCTCCCAGCACCGGAATCAGCGCCAACGCGCCGGGGAAATGCTGGTCCTTCGTCAGCCAGAGGAATCCGTAGCCGAGCATCAGCATGCCCAACCAGGCGCATAAATCGGGTAGTGCCGCCCTGAAGCTCTGGCGATGGGCGCTACCTGGCGTGGCGTACTTCGCACCCACGGAGCCATACGCGCTGGACCACGCCAATAGCGCGCCGACCAGAAACTCCCACAACCGGGTCTGTGGCGAATAAAACGCCGCGATGGCGTCTCGCTGAACGGTCAGCACCGCCAGGTAAAAGGACCCTAGCATCAGCAATACCGTCAGCCACAGGACACCAAGCTTGCTACGCCAGGCCAGCCATAACGCCAGCGGCCAGACCAGGTAAAACTGCTCTTCTACCCCCAAGCTCCACAAATGCAGCAACGGCTTGGTATCGGCCGCCGTGTCGAAATAGCCCGCCTCCCCCCACAGCACCAGGTTGGATACAAACCCGGCGCCGGCGGCCATATGCTTGCCCAATTGCTGATATTCGTCGGTCAATAACGTGAGCCAGCCCACGCTATAGCTGGTGGCCAACACCAGCAGCAAAGCGGGAAAAATGCGCCTGATACGCCGCGCAAAAAAATCAGAAAAGCGAAATTCGCCTTCGGCGAGTCCCTTCAAGATAATCGAAGAAATCAGGAAACCCGAGATAACGAAAAAAACGTCGACACCGATAAATCCACCGGTCACCCAGTGGGGAAATGCGTGAAAACCGACCACCGATAACACGGCGACCGCTCTCAAGCCATCGATGTCGGGGCGGTAAATGAGGTATGAAGACGGGGTACCCTTACCTTCCCTGTGCACGTATAAGCCCTTTCCGATAAGTCGCTTTAAACGGTATCACTCGGCCGCCGCGCCCGGGGCAATTGTTGGCTCACATCCGCCATGCACCGGGGTCGGCTGCTCGAGCGGGACAGGATTATTTCCAGGGCATAATCATCGTCACCGCTCGCCATGGCGCCCACCCAGAGCTCTACCCCATACCAGCCGATGGGCAGTGCCATATGCCGCACGGCAGGACTGGCCGGGGCCCAATGACTCAGCGCGCCCAGGCCACAGACGGCGATCTGTCCTGATACCACTTCCAGTATCCAGCCAGTGGAGATATGCGAGGGGGCCTCCGCCAGCAGGCTGGGCGAGACGGCGTCACGCAGAACGATCGAATAGTAACCCGCCTCGACTCCCTGTACGGGTATCGCCGCGCCCTCCATGGCCACGCGCTCACCCAGGTCCGTGGAGCTGTACTGCGCAAGCAGGTCCTGGCCCAGGATCGGCTCACCGTGAACGGCTTCCAACTTCAGGGGATCGCAGATAACGAAGCCAAATAACTCGCTGAACAACTGCCGTTCAATGACCGGTGCAAACATGGGGCACTCATCGGGTGGCATGGGACGTCCGGGTGAGGGAGGTCCTGGCTTGATAGTCGCTACTGGCGCTTACCCGCCAAGGGTTTACGCAGGCGTATAAGGATCGATAATTTCACCTTGGCAAACGGAGTGGGAAGCGCCTCAAGGCTTGCGCCAACCCTCTTGTCCTCCCGGATCATCACTGGGAGGTTTTTGTCAGTTCCACATCGTCGACCGCCATTTTCCACTCGTCACCGTCCAGGTACGGCGCAGTGCTCGCCACAAAGGTGGTGCTAAGAGGCCCCACGCCAGCCTCGAAACCCTTGAGCGGCCCCTCGACCGAGGTGGTCACGCGGCCCGCGACTTTCTTGGACGTGATCCTGCCCTCTTGGGTGATGGACAACTTGCCACACGCCGACGTAATCCGCCTTTTCAGGCGGCACGGGTTGGCCACAGGCCGCCAGCAAGGCGCTGAACACCACTAGCGCGGCCGCGACAATTTTCTTCATAGGGCACCCTATGGCCAGCGTTCATTTATGGAGTTGCTCACTGTAGCAGGCTGCTTCATATATCCAGGGAGCACGAGGTATTTGCAGTCTGTCGGTAACGCTGATGCGCTGGCGGTTTATCCATGCTGTTACCGCCCTCCCAACCCGCGGTCCAACGCGACATAACATGCCTGTCTTGCCCGCAATGGTCGAGCCATTGTGTTCAACCGGCCTAGCAAGGTCTGCCGGTTGAGGAGCGGCCCGGTAGCCCGCCCGACGCTGCTCTGGCCGGGTGAGGCAGATTGCCGCCCTGGAGGAATGCCTTGTTCACCAGGGACTACACTCATCGATCGCGCCGAGGTCTCTCCCGCGGCAGCGCCCTCCCTGGACAGAAGGATTTAGCCATGGCCACTCGCCAGCTGCACTTCGACTTCTCGCACCTGGACCCCGTCCTGGCCTACACCTTCCGCCACAGCCTGTACGCTGCGCCGCTGCAGCGGCATACGGCCGAGACTCGCCGCAATGCGATGCAAAGCAATCCGCTGCTGCGCCTGATCCCGGAGCAGCAGCTGACGCACTTCGTCAATGCCGAGCTGCCGGATGCGCAGGTGGTGCTGCTGTACGTCACCACTCCGAAGAGGGTCGGCGATCGTGCGTTCGATCACCCGGTGCACCTGGCCATCCATATCCCGGACGAGGGCCGCGAGCGCGTGCGCCAGGCCTCGATCCAGGCGCGTGGCACGCGTGCCGTCGGGCTGCACCCCAAGCTCGCCCGCTATCGCCCTTCGCCCGCATTGGTGCGCCAATTGCTGGACGATGGCGTCGACCCCGAGTTCCCGCCGCATATCCAGACGCTGCAGGACGCGACCGAGGCGGCCATCGCCCTGCTCTTCCACCATGGCAACC
Organism: Pseudomonas sp.; assembly: GCF_040514055.1. GTDB lineage: Bacteria > Pseudomonadota > Gammaproteobacteria > Pseudomonadales > Pseudomonadaceae > Aquipseudomonas. The sequence goes on along the minus strand of NZ_JBEVDL010000068.1, from coordinate 10,427 downwards.
TGGTCAACCTGAACACGGCGAATGGCGGCGAGATCCCGGCCATTATCGTCGAGCAGTGCATCCAGCCCGCGGTGACGGCCACCTACGAGCTGCCGCTGGCCATCCTCGGCCAGGGCGACGCCTGGCTCACCGCCACACCGGTGGACGGCACCACCAGCCTGCAACCTACCGCCACCACCCTGGCGTCGGTGACGGGGCCGCTGCAAAAAGCCCTGCTGACGTCGCAGAACCTGCCGAGCCTGCAAGGGCAGCAGTGGAACCCCAGCTACGGAGTGACCTCCGCGGCGTACGGCGGCACCTCCGGCCCGGTGCTAATGGAGGCCACGCTCGCTGGCGACAGCGGCGGGTGGGTGGCGAAGAACGTCACGCAGATGAATGGGCTGACGGTGGACCCAGACAGCGTGGTCTACTCGCCGCCGCCGACCACCCCCACGTGGAGCGCGACCGGGCTGTGGTCGTTGAACGACACGCCTTCGCTCACCGCCACGATCGCCACCCAGATCGCCGCGGGCACCGTCTCGCTGGTGATCGCGGACCCAACGAATCCACAGGGCGCCCTGACCGGCCTGCTGGTGCCGGGCAGTCCCGACCCGGATACGCAACTCACCCCGTTCACCGTCACCCTGATACCACCGCCCGGGGTGAGCACCACCGCTACGGCGACCGCCACGCTCAGCCTGAATGGCGGGCACAGTGGGCTTAGCTTCACGGTCACGGTGCAAAGCGACTCGACCCAGGTGAGCGCCGCCCTGCACTCGGCGGACGGCTTGCTCTATGAGCTGCCACTCAGCAACACCACCAGCACGGGTTCGCTGAGCCTGCAGGTGACCAACTACTGGCTGCGCCACCTGTCCGTCGGGGTGCAGTACCTGGACGTGGGCGGCAACGTGCTGGCTCCGCAGAATTGGAGCGACAAGATCCCGGCCTTCCTGCGCGGTGCCTTCGAGACGGACCCCAACAAACCTTTCGCGGCGTTGGTGGGGCCCGTCACCACGGTCTTCGGTGTCCCCATTCCCGCGGACCCCACCACCATCACCGTCCCGGTGTGGGACGAGGTCCACACGGTGCGACTGCTGCTGGGGGGGCTCGGCCGAGGCACCTACGACAGCGCCGTCTGCCCGATCGGCATCACGGTGACGGCCCTGGCAGAGCTGGTCATGCCAGTCTTTATGCTGGCCGTGGGCACCGCCATCACCAACTCCGCCCCGTTCAAGGCGCTGATGGCCGATACCGAGGTGCTCTTCGCGGTCTGCGCGGCAGGTGCCTTCCTGGTGGCGGGGCCCACGGCAGCCTACATCGCCTTGGCCCAGGACCCGGCTGCGGCCACCAAGGGGCTAGCGGAGCAGTTCGGGCCGATGCTGCTGTCCCCCGCCACGTCGCTGGGGTTGTGGGTGGCCGAACAGATCGTGGAAGGGGCTGCGGAGCGCGCGACGCCCTTCGTCGATATCGCGCTGGCGGTCATCAACGGCGCCGTCACCGCGGCCCAGCTCAGCGAGACGATCATCGAAGTGCTGGATTCGCCCTTTGTCTATGAGGCCGACCTGAGCCGCTCCATGGACTTGCAGATGACGCTCTACCCGGACCCGCGCTTCAACAAGTTTCCGGACTACCACAATTCCATGCAGGTGACCGTCGTCTACGACGCCGGCACCACCACGCCCGTCTTTACCCAGAGCCTGGCACCGACCACCCTCAGCGAGCCGATTCCGGTGTCCTTTACCGCGGTGCCCGCCGGCGGTTCGCTGCGTGTCTACGCCTGCTTTTACGCGGCCAACGGTTGGCAGTCCGGCCAGGGCATCACCGACTGGATTCCCGCGCTGCCCACCAACGGGGTACTGACGCTGGACAAGGTGGTGGTCACGACCAACGAGATCCCGCTCAGCAGCGCCTCGGTGTACGTGCACCAGGAGAAGATCGGCATGCTGGACGGGGTGCTGGGCTGGATCGGCGCCGTCGGCACGCCGCCCACCGAGACGGTGAAAACCCCGTCACCCTTCGCGGCCCAGGGCAAGGAGGTGCTGCGGTTCTCGACCATCACCACGGCCCAGGAGCCGGAGATGCTCGGCTATGCCTGGCAAGCGACCGGGTTGGACCTGCCGCCGGACCACAACGGCGCGGCACCGACGAACGACGCGCTGTGGACGATGCAGAACATCTCGCTGCTGCAAAACCCCGCGGACGGCTACGCCGCGCCTGCGGTGGGCTTTACCCAGGTGCCGGGCATCGCCTACAACATGACCAGCGGCGACGGCGACAACAGCAACTTCTTTATCGACTCCTCCAACCCGACGTTCGACGTCGATGCCAACCCGTCCGGGGGCTGGCACGTGCGCGCGCTGCCGCTTACCCACGCGGGGCCGCCGCCCAGCTTCGGTGTCGGCGACAATGCCAGCTACGGCCGCTTCCCGGCGGCACTGGACCGTTATGTGTACCACCCGCAGGGCTACGTGATCGGCATCAGCTTTGCCACGGACAAGCTCTACCGCCTGCCCCTGGCCAGTGCCCCGGTGGCCGATAACCAGGCCCCCTTTGCCCTGCTGAGCTCCGGGCAAGGCGCACGCGACGGGTTGATCTATGACCCGGTGGGACTGGCCGTGGCGCTGGACGGACGCATCCTGGTGCTGGAAAGCGGCAACCAGCGGGTCCAGGCCTTCGACATCTATGGCAACCCGGTGCCCTACTTCGCGAACCCCGCGTACGACCCCTCGGACCCGAACAGCCCGACCACCCTGCCCACGCTCGCCCTGAAAAACCGTGGCAGCTCCAGTTACCTGGACATCGCGGTCGAGTCGCAGGGCCATATCTATGTGCTCTCCTATACCGGGGACGGCTCCGAGCCGTCCATGTACCAGATCGACCTGTACACCCCCGCCGGCGCATTCCTGGTGACGACGCCGGACGTGGCGGCCGCGCGCATCGTCGTGAATATCCTGCGCGACCTGTACACGCTGAACTACGAGCTGTTCCTCGACGCGACCGGACGGGTGCAACCGTCCGTAAGCCTGTGGTTGCCGCCACCGCCCGCGGCCGGCACGCAAACCCCACCCGCGGAGACCCGGCCATGAGCGCGGCAACCCCCTACCTGGGCAAGTGGCAGATCCTCTACACCCCCACGGGGGGTGGCGCGCAGCAGGTTTTCAGCTGGCAAAGCGGCTGGCAAGGGCACCCCAATATCGCGGCCTTCGCCGTCTACCAGGGCGCCGCTGGCAACGGCACGACGACGCCGGTGTACTTCATACTCCCGGATTTCAAGGATCCCTCGGACTGGAACAGCTGGATGACGCCCTGGCTGACCTTCGAGAGCGGACTGGACACCTTCGGCATCATCCTCTTCTTCAACGACAAGGAAGACAGCCCGACGCCGGCCTACCTCAACGCCGTGCTCGCCAACCCACCCCAACTGCCGGCGAGCGCCAACCCCTCGCCCAACCAGTACGCGCCTGGGCCCATCAGCGTCTACGACCTGTACGGCAACGGCCAGTATTACCAGTTCGGCTGGGCGCAATTCAGCGGTCAGTCGGGTTTTGTCCCGGTGCAGGTATCCACTGCCCTGCAACTGGTCTGGCCGGGCGCCAGTTACCTGCGCAGTTTCTTCAACAGCGTCGCGCCCGCCAATACCGACTTCACCTACATCGATATCTCCGGCGAAGATTATTCCTCGCTGACCCTCACCGGCTGCAACTTCACCAGCAGCCTGTGCACGGGCACGGACTTCAGCGCCGCCGTGCTGAACGACTCCCAGTTCGGCGGCTATGGGGCCATTGCGCAGGCGATCTTTCGCAACGCCGCGCTGCGTGGCGCCACCTTTCAAGGGCTGGACTTCACCGGGGTGGACTTCACTGGCGCTGACCTGACCGGGGCGCAATTCTCCGGATGCACGATGCATGGCACGCTCCTCCACGCCGCGCAGCTGGGCGGCTGCACCTTCACCGGCTGCGACCTGACCGGGGCGATTTTCAGCGACCTGCCGCTGGCCACCAGCACACTGTCGTTCCCGGGCAGCACCCTGGACAGCGCCAGCTTCGCCCCGAGCAGCGCCACCTCCGACCTCTCCGGCGCCAGCTTCGTCGGGGTCAAGTCGATGGTCGGCTGCAACTTTCAGAAGACCATTCTGAGCGGGACCAATTTCGATCAGGTACCACTGGCGCAGGTGGACTTCACCGGCGCCAACCTCACCGGCACGCTGCTCACCCGCACCGACCTGCGCACGGCACTTTTCTCCTCGCCGCCTGGCTTTTCGACGGACAGCACACAGCTCACCAACCTCTCCGGCTCCACCCTGAACTACGCGTTGATCGGCGCGACCTGGAGCTACCTCAACCTCTCGGACACGGTCATCGAGGGGCTGCCCAGCGCCATCCCGAACCTGGTGGCGTGGTACGCCGTGCTCAAGGACCAGCAACTCTCGGGGATGGACCTGCGCAGCGCGGACTTCACCGGTGCGGACCTGCGCCAGTGCGACCTGGCGAGCTGCAACCTCTCCGGCGCCATCTTCGCCGGGGCGCAGCTGCAAGGCGACGAGACGCTACGGGCGGCGGTGCTCTCCAACGCACAGTTGGAGAACGCCAACCTGAGCGGTGCCAACCTGACCGGGACGCAGTTCAGCGGCGCCTTCCTGTGGGGGGAACAGGTGACGCTGGCCGAGGCTGTCGTGGTCCGCACCAACTTCACCGGGGCCTACCTGGCGGGCGTGAAGTTTATGGATGTAGCCCAGAAGGCCTGCCAGGGGGTGATGCTCGGCCGAGCGTGCCTGGTCAATGCCTCCTTTAACGGCACGGACTGCGGACCCTACCAGGGGCAGCCGGCCAGCTTCGCCTCCGCCTGCCTGCAGGGCACGGATTTTACCGACGCGTCGCTGGACGGTGCCGACCTGACAGGCGCCGCGGTGGCGGCCGCGCCCGTCACGGTGAAGGCAACCATCCAGGTGGGCTGGCCCGTCCAGCCGCTCACCGTGCCACTCTCCTCGACCGCGACCCTGGGCGTGCAGGCCGCGACGGACAGCATCTCCGTCTGCCCCAATGGCCAGCGGGGTCCCTGTACCCCCGCCCAGCAGCAGGCGCCTGGCGCCCCGACCGCGTGGCCGGTGACGACCTCGGAGGGCGGCGATACCCCCGCGAGGGTTGGCCCTTGACCGAGGGGTCAGATCGCCAGCCGCTTATTACAGCAGCTCGAGGACGTACCCTGGAGGCAGCCCGGCGAGCCGGTGAACCCAGGCAGGCCCACCGGGCAAGGCGGGAAGGCGGGAAGGCATTCAGCTTCGGTGGCGAAGATGCGTTCTGGCATTTAAGGGACCTGACCTCGGTTAAGGGGCGGGTCCGAGCCCGCTCACCGCTCAATGGCGAGCCGATTCGCGTAGTCTCGTTAGACCACTACCGGGATATGTCATCGCCCTCAGGACGCTCCCCGACCAAACCTGACAATTCGACATAGAGCCAGCGCGAAAAGCGGCCCAGTGATCGAATGCCGGCTTCAGATAAGCCTTCGTTGAACGAGAAGACCTCTGGATCCTCAGCGGTGTCACTGGTACAGAACCAACAGGCCAGGTAACCCTGATGAAGAAAGAAGACGACGGGGCGATCAAGCGGAGGAGGAAGATCGTTTTCACACAAGAGGTCAACAAGGCCCTGCTCGTTGGACTCGACGTCGCCAAGGAAGCACTCGGTACCGTGCAGCAGCCCCTTGCGATCCTCCCCCATCCACAGAAGAAATTCCCGGTAGGCGAGAGGAAAGCGGCAGCCAAGGCGAACTTCGAGCGCAGCGACGTCGTGTTCCGCTGCACCGACGGCAGGGCCACGCAAGGGCTCGATTGCGCTGCAATGGAGTTCAAGGGCTTGAGCGATAAGCATAAGACGGCTAACTCCTGGGTTAGGAAAACTCTGAAAACGACTGCCCGATTTGGCAAAATAGCCGGACTCCACCCGCCGAGTTTTCCGATGACGCCGCTCAGACTCGGGCCATTTCCTTTTCCTTCGTCCGTTCTTCTTGTAGAGGCCCTGAGGTACCGGCCGACCAGCCGCACCCGAGAGTGTGGTTGTGTCAGCGCCTCCCGCTGCGCGTGCCCAGGCAGCGTGCGACCTCCCCCAACAGCACGTTAATCCCTGCCTACCGGTCCTGGCCGAGGACGAATATGCGTTTCGCCTCCTGGACGGCGAGCTCGAAACCCGCACTTGGGTCGCGCAGGAGCCGCTTCGTGGCGCTCGCATGGGCGTGGACGCCCGGATCGTTACGCTCCATCGCCGTCTGGAGAACCGGCTCGATCACTTCTTCTCCCAAGGCGATGAGGCTGCGACTCAAGCAGAGCTGCACGTCCCGGTTACCGCGACCAAACTGCGCGGCGAGTTCTGCGGCCAAAACCCCCTTCTGCCCATCGGGCACCAGGGCCACCGCGGCACGCCATGCGCTGCAGGCGACCGCATCATCCGGATCGTGCAGCAGGGATCGGGGGATTGCTGGCCAGGCGCCAGCATCCTTGATCTTCGACAGCGTGTGCAACGCCTGACTCCGGGCCTGAGGGTTTTCCGAATGCAGTTCCGTGACCAGTCTCGGTACAGTGATTTCGTTTGGGAAACGGGTCAACGCCCATGTGAGCATGTCGCGCACGTAGAAGTCCGGCTCGATCGCACACCGCGCTACAAGGGTGTCGACCAGACCCGGCTCGGGGTTGGAGCCCAGCGCGAGAGCTGCCTTGAGCCGCGTCGAGCCATTGTCGGCGGCCAAAGCCGCGATAAGGTTTATGTCCATGTCGTACACGCGGTGTTGATGGATCATTTCTATTCAGTGCTTCAAACCAGGAACCCTGCTGCCCGGGGTTGCCCACCGACCAATTGCTCCCTATTGTTACTGAAAATTCCATTTATTTAGAATAGTAGGGATGTAATGGGAATGTCTAGGGACCTTGTTACCGTCGAGCAGGCGGCTGAGCTTCTGCATCTGCATCCCAAGACCGTGCTGCGCTATATCCGTGACGGGCGACTGGCAGCAACGCGCGTCGGAAAATCCTATCGCATCGCACGTGCCAGACTGGATGCCTTTGCCGGTGTCGCGAGCGAACAATCGGAAGCGGCGCCCGGCGTGCGAGCGACGTGCATCGTGGACATTCCCGATGTCTGCGTGGAAGCAGCACAACGGCTGGCAACCTTCCTCCAGGCCGCTGCTACAGCCCGTCCAGCCGGCACGTCACCGCTGCATCTGCAAACGGCATTCGACCCGCTCGCCAGGAGCATGAAAGTAGTGGTGATCGCCAGCCCGTCCGAAGTGGCTGAACTGCTGGAGATGTTGCAGGTACAGATGAGTTATCGCGTGTAAGCAACCTGGTTTAACGAAGCGCGGAACGACTGCGGTGCCCGCAAAACCCGCGAGCCAGCACACTTCAGCTCGCCGCGCTGCGCCGTGTTCGCAACAAGCTCGAGCTTGGTGTCATTGTGTATCGAAGTCATCAGGGACGACCTTAGCCGTCCAGCGTTCGATATAAGCGGCAACTGCATCTGGGTGAAGTCCGCTGGTAGAGGTCCACTCAATGGAAAGACTAAGTCGCTGCATGCGTTCTTGCTGCCTTGAGAGCGATGTCTGCGACTTCCCGTGGCATTGGCCAATCGATGCAGGGGATGGTCTGCTCGTCGACAAACGCTTGCGCGGCCAGCAGGATCGCAGCGGTCGCACGCACCAGTGCCAGGTCGTGCCACGCGGCGATGTCGAGACGGGCTTTCGCCCGGGCCATTTCGTCCAGTACTAGAAGCGTGTCGTTAAAGCCGACGGCTTCGCCGACAGCCTGAGCCGCCACCAGCGCAAGCCCGTAGGCGGCGGCTTGCAGACGGATCTTCGGCACGCCAGGGTTGTTCCGGATGATGTCCTCTAGCTCGGCCAGGGAGCAGCATTGGGCAGCGGCGCCGAATGCTTCAACCTCGGTGTGGAGGGGCATGGTGGCTCCCAGTGGCCTGACGCCTGGCATCGTCGGCTCGTGAAAGGCGGTTCCGCTCGATGGCGTGCTCAGGCCTCGCCTATGTAGTAGGAGTCAAGGGTCTGGCGATCATCAGGCTTTGGCCCCTGCAGCGGATGTGGCTCGGTGATACAGGATTCCGTTTTCCACTCGCCCCTGGGATCTTCGCTAATCCTTAACCCCTCGGCGAAAAACGCCTCGAAATTCAACTTTCGCTCGCCATTTTCGTCTATTTTAGTCAGCGCCTGCGTCACATGGACCGCGACATAGGCATCCTCGTAGGTGACTCTCCGTACGCGAAGCGCTATAGAGACAGTTTCTGGCTGATCTGGGTGACTCATCTGATTTTTCTCACTTAAATATAAGGTTGCGGCGGACCACATTTACCTGCCGAACAATAACCATCACTAATTAAATTAATCACGTCTTGAACCGCCCACTCCAGCTCACTTTGATTGCACCAATACTCAGCTATTTTTCCGAATTCCGTATATGACGACTGGTTAAATCCGTCTTCGATATCATTGAACCAAACAACCGATGAGCCAATAAGAGCGACAACCCAAAAGCCCCCACCCAGCTCACCATAGGTGTCCTCGGCCCACTTCTGTGGATGGACCTTGATGATTTCCCAAATTTTCGATTGCTCAGGGCTCATACGTTCACAAGCAGCATTTATTCTGCCCCAGAGCTCTACTTCGGTTATTGGTTCCCAGCTCATAGTATTTCGCTCTTGACGTTAAAATCATGTTGAGCCGCGAAGCGACCTCATCACAAACAATAAGTTAAATCATGCCAAAAAAATTGCGATTTTTATGACAGCATAGCTGCGGCAATTAAATAATAAATCAACCCCCGTAGCCATTCACGTTAACAAACCAGACATGGCAGCCATGACTACGCCAATAGTTATTAAAGGAAACAGGATGAGTATTTGACCAACACGATTAACCGTGCTGGATTTCAAGATTCTGGCTTCCGATTCCGGCAGCCTCCTCGAACGAACATATACTGACAAGCACATTATAAAACCTGTAACAACCAACACTGAAGCAGCATATAGCGACATTACAGTCGCCAATACGCTGACCAACACCGCAAGGAAAACAGAAAACATTTTCATCGTAAATTCAATCCTAACTAATACTAGCTGTTTACGTCTAAACTGAGCCAACGCCACGAAGCGTGGCATAGGCCCGCACGTCGGCCAATGAAACGTCGGTTGCTAACTATACGCGCCCCCTCAAACACCTCCAGGTGAGCGCCTGGCTCAAGCGACCGATATAAAACAACCGGAGAATAAACCAACTTCGCTACTTTACTCGTTCCCCTCCATTGCAGCCAGCCCCGAGTAAGGGGCGACTGATCGTCGGTCCGCCCTCAGCGGACGTGCGGTAGGGCTGCAGCGGTTACGCACCCACCGTGACGATTCAACTCTCACCATTGGTTCTAACGCCCATGGCAACTCCCCACAACCTGACCCTTAGATAAGGAACTGCAGAACACAACCGGAAATAAGCGAAGCGAATCTAGAACCATCGGTTACAGGCGCGCGCACGGAGTTTCTGATTCAGACTCCGCCCTAGTATTTATGTTGATCAGCTGATCTGCTTTATTGAACTCGAAACGCAAACCATCGAGCTGTACTGCACAATCTGTTTGTACAATAAACCCAGACTTGTAGTGTACGCGCAGCAAATTGAGAATGTCTTTTTTAGCGTACGTTCCTTTTGGATAGATCTTAGCGAGTCTCTCCAGGTCTCTTACTGCACCCGCATAGCCATCACTTAAATATGAGAGCGTCATGATCCGTTCAATGAAGCCATAACCAAGAACCACCGTGACAGAAATAAACAATAATAGCAGGCCAAAAAAAGCCGATTTCCAGCCAATTATTGCGCGCATGGTCATAACTCCAAACCATTAAATTAAAGAGTCGATTTAGCCAATCCCAGCGAGCTAATCGAACGACTTGAGCAGCTTGCAAATTGCGCTATTATTGCCTCAGTAGCAGCCCCATTGGCATTCTCACCAAGATATCTGGCTAGACTATTTAAATTCTGTCGATCGCCGCGATGTATCCTCTACACCTTACGCCTGAGCCAAGTCAATTCACGAAGCGGATTCTATTTTAACAAATATCATTCAATTATTGACGAGTTAATGATTGCCTCAATTCTGTGGCCATCAGGATCCACCAAAAAGGCCGCGTAGTAGTTTAGCCCGTATTCTGGCCGTAAACCTGGTCGACCGTTGTCCTGCCCGCCGATACAAAGTGCTGCTGCGTGAAAAGCATGCACTGCCGCCCTTGAGGGTGCAGCAAAGGCCAGATGAAATCCATCACCGGGTGGAGAGGGATGATCTTACCCAGTTTCAGTGGACACCCCGTTAAGCGATAAACTGCAACGAGGTGAACCATGGCAAGAACTCCAAGCCCGATGAAACAACCCCGAACCCGCCATTCCCAGGCCTACAAGGACGAAGCGCTGGC